>CAMLPV010000007.1 GCA_946482005.1 uncultured Gilliamella sp. | reverse complement strand
GCAAAATAATATGATTATCATCAATTAATTCAGGGTAGGAATTAATCGCAATTTGCTTAATTAACGGCGCAATCTCCAACTGTTCAATTTCCGCACTCCAAGCATCTTTGCTGACCATCTCTTCAACCAATTTTTTCGTCATCTCTGGTGTTTTATCAACTTTAAGCGATTCACGAACCGATTTCGCATCAATCAACGAGTCATTTTTAGCGTCATTTAGTCCGCTAGATTGCCATTGATAATTTTCTGCGGTAATTTCTTCTTCATCATCCAACTCATCAACCACCGCTACCTCAACCTTACTCTTTGAGTTTGCCACAGGACTAACGCAATTCAATTTAGATTTAACTAGGTTGCTTGCTGGTTGATTGACATCAACCGATTCAGACTTTTTTGGCTTCTGTTCCTCTTTGATTAACTGCATTCGCATCTCTAAAATATTTTTAGTGATGGATGACGCTTCCTCAGGAAGCGATATCGGCGAATCAGATCCAGATGAAATAGCATTGTTAGCTTGATTAGCCTGTTGTGGTAATGCTGCATTATTGGCAGCAAAAGCAGATAATTGTGTGTCGGTTTGCTTTTGTGGTTGTTCCTCAACTTGTGATTCAACTGATGACTTATCGGTTTCTTTGATTGTAGAGATCGAAGAAGAAGTCACCGAGGTTGTTGCTACTGTTGCCGGATCCATTTTTGGCGGATTAGACTTTGCGATGGGTGAATGTCCAATAGCCGTTTCGCTAACGGTTATAGCTGGTGGAGTAATCGAATCAACATTTTTAGGCATAAAAGCTAAAGCTCGTAAAAAGCTCATCTCAATGCCCATTTTCTTATCTGGTACAAAGGCGAGCTCTTTTCGCCCCATTAATAAAATTTGATAGAACAACTGCACATCATTTGGCGCCATATATTGCGCTAAAAAGCGCAACTGCTCCTCATGATCTGCATAATCACCTAAGGCAGTAGGTACCACTTGCAATAATGCAATTTGGTGCAACAATGCAATACTTTCCGCCAATAAATTATCCCAATCAGCACCTTGCATTGCCGCCGCGGCAATTTGTTGCATCAACGCATTTCCATCGTCTTGATAAAGCGCATTAACTAATGCAAAAGGGATGGCCTTGTCTAAGGTGCCTAACATAGATGCAACCGAAACGGCATCGACCTTACCATTGCCAAGTGCAATAGCTTGATCGGTCAAACTTAACGCATCACGCATGCTACCATTCGCGGCTTTTGCTAACAATTGAATCGCTTTTGGTTCACTCTCAATATGCTCTAATTGTAAAATATGATTCAGCTGTTCGCCAATTATCGACGTATCAAGCACATTCAAGTGCAAATGCAAACAGCGCGACAAAATAGTAATAGGTAATTTTTGAGGATCAGTTGTTGCTAACAAGAATTTAACGTGTTCCGGCGGCTCTTCTAAGGTTTTCAACAGTGCATTAAAGCTGCTGCGTGACAACATATGCACTTCATCGATTAAATAAACTTTAAAACGCCCTTTAGTTGGTAAATATTGAATATTATCTAAGATTTCACGAGTATCTTCGACTTTAGTTCGTGAGGCGGCATCGATTTCCAACAAATCAACAAAACGGCCTTGTTCAATTTCACGGCAATTATCACAAACACCACAAGGAGTTGCGGTAATACCACTTTCACAATTTAAACCTTTAGCTAACAAACGAGCGATCGAAGTTTTTCCCACCCCTCGGGTACCTGAAAACAGATAAGCATGATGCACCCGACCAAGAGAAAGGGCATTAGATAAAATCTTCAAAACATGTTGTTGCCCTACTACCTCAGAAAATGATTTGGGTCGCCATTTACGTGCTAAAACTTGATAACTCATAATCACCATTACTTATTACTATTAAATTTTGCTAATCATACCACAATCAGTCAAATTAGTCTTTAAGATGCCGATCGCTGACTTAATCATTGACAACATATTATTAATAAGGAAGATTTCTGTTCAATTAGGCTATTGAACCGACATTATTTTCGAAATAAATTTATCATAGACACCATCTTAAATAAGGTATCTTTCATTTAAAAATCCTCTTTTCTTAATTTTTTTACCGATGGAGTAATTTGAATAACTTAAATCTCAGGTTATCTGTTCTTTAGTGTAAAATCAGTAATCTCATCTAAAAACAGATCGCCGTATTTCTCTAATTTAATTTTACCCACACCCGACACGTTGATAAGTTGTTTCTTACTGTCTGGCATAGTTTGCACCATTTCAAGCAAGGTTGCATCACTAAATACAATATAAGGAGGGATGTCATCCATATCGGCAATTTGTTTACGTAATCGCTTAAGATTATTAAATAAGATTCGTTCTTCGTAGGATAAAATAGTGGTTAAATTAATCGCCCTTGCATAACGATTAAGACGACTTTTCTTAACTATTTCTAATCGTGGTTTGGCTAACTTTAACGATACTTCACCTTTCAATATTGGCCTGGCATTTTCAGTCAATTGCAAAGTGACAAACGTTGAAATATTTTGATGTAAATACCCTAAAAAAATTAACTGTCTAATCACACTATGCCAATAATCAGACGAGTGCTCTTTACCAATCCCATAAACCGACAACTTATCATGACCATTTTCTTTAATTTGCGAACGTCCTGACCCGCGTAGAATATCGATAATATATTGCGCACCATAACGTTGCTCGACTCGATAAACACAAGACAAAACCTTTTGCGCATCAATCAACCCATCATATTGCTCAGGCGGATAAAGACAAATATCACAGTTATTACAAGGTTCGGTACGGTGTTCACCAAAATAATTTAACAACACAATCCGCCGACAAGTCATACATTGTGCAAACGACTCCATCGCCTCAATTTTATGCTGTTCCACTTGTTTCTGCTCATTATCATATTTTTCAGCAATTTGTTGCTGATACCAATTTAAATCTTTATTATTAAATAATAGTATCGCCTCTGCGGGCACACCATCACGCCCTGCACGACCGGTTTCTTGATAATAGGCCTCAATTGAACGAGGACAATCAGCATGGACAACAAACCTTACATTAGGCTTATTAATCCCCATTCCAAAAGCAACCGTTGCAACAATAATTTGGGTATTATCTTTTAAAAAACTCTCTTGAGCCATTTGGCGCTCATTTGGTGATAGACCGGCATGATAAGCCATAGCAGAAAACCCTCGTGCCACAAGTCTGGTTGTCATATCCTCAACTTTAGAACGGCTAGAACAGTAAACAATGCCACTATTGCCTTTTTGGGTTTCAATAAATGATACTACTTGCTCAGTGAGATTAAATTTTTCCACCACCGTATAACGAATATTCGGCCGGTCAAAACTGCGTACGACAACCAACGGATCGACTAAATTAAGCTGGTGTAGAATATCTTTCTGCGTCATTTTATCAGCAGTGGCAGTAAGGGCGATGATTGGCACTTTGGGAAAGCGCATTGATAAATGATTTAATTGACGATATTCAGGTCTAAAATCATGTCCCCATTGTGAAATACAATGCGCTTCATCAATAGCGATTAAGGATGGTGGATGTTGCTCGATCATTGACAAAAACGAAGAAACAGCCAATCGTTCAGGAGAAATATATAATAGCTTTATTGAATGATTTAAATATTGCTGAATAATATATTGTTGTTCTGTTCCAGATTGAGTCGCATTTAAAAAAGCAGCAGGGATACCATTTACCAATAGCTGATCGACCTGATCTTTCATTAAGGAAATAAGCGGAGAAATCACCAAAGCAGTACCTGACAAAACAACCGCCGGAATTTGGTAACAAAGGGACTTACCCCCACCAGTCGGAATAACAGTTAAAACATCACGTCCGCCAATCACTGATTCAATAATATCTTTTTGTTGATTCCTAAATGACTTATAGCCAAAAACATTATGTAGAACATCTTCAATCTGATCTTTTAGCGACATAATAACCTGAACCAGTAATACTTAATAAAGTTGTGGAGTATAGCCAATTTAAAACTAGCAAACCACTAGCAACGCACATTTACTTATAAACAATAATAAAAAATCGAATCAATTTCGAATAATCGTTTAGATTAAAGTATAAATAGAATAATAAAAATGTGACTATTATTCGACTTTTCAATATAAAATTTGCTTATTTTATCATCAAATTTGTTCGACAGATTAAAAAAACAGCTATTTTTAATTATTTTACTTGAAACAAAACTATTTGCCCGCTAATATTTGCGTGTTTCCAAAATATACGCCCGTAGCTCAGTTGGTTAGAGCATCACCTTGACATGGTGGGGGTCAGTGGTTCGAGTCCACCCGGGCGTACCAATTCAACGCGTTATTCTACAAACCTTACAATAGATTCTTATTAGCTTTAAAAAAACGTTGGGGTAAAACCTTCGACAAGAAGTTTGTATTGTTAATATCAAAATAGCTAATTTTGCAATTCAATTTCTAAATTTTTGTTGATCACACCACTAATTCAGCTAGTGATTTTAGTTCCTTACTAAACTGTAGCGTTTTGTTGGCTATTTACCTATATATCAGACTTCAAGTTTACCTATTACGACGTTTATCTCTGAAAATTTGTCCGGAGCCATTTGCGAAAGCCAATAGGCGAATTGTCCATGATTATCGAATTGAGTTTGTAGATTGCTGCCGTGATAGTCAATGTGTGTACTACCCTTCTGATTAGATAACTCATATAGGAGCAATATATCATTTATGGAAGCCATTAGTTTCCTATTAATAAATAGTATTGTTTTCTCCAATTTTAGATATTAAAAACCACCCGAAGGTGGTTTTTATTATTGTAATTGTGTTAAAAAAATTAATGAGGCTTTTCTGGGAAAGTGAGATTGATATCGTTGACGTCTAATTTTTTTAGATTAATTCGATATAATTTCCATTCTTTTAGGATTGCTATATCTTCATCAGCAGCCTCATCAAACTCTATTTTATCATTTAGTATATCTATTTCGGCGTTTGCTTCTTTCAACAAAGATTGTTTAACCTGATGATTTTGATGAATAATTTGCTCATCTGTTAACTTCATTGGTTGCGGATCAACGAAAGTTAATTTGCCGTTTTCAATTTTTAACGCCTTACCTGCTTCGTTAGCTTTTATCGCTGCTTCTGCATATTCTTGATTTGTAATTGTCATATTAATATCCTCTTACTGTCCAACGGACTAACACTGCACCCGGAAGACATGATGTGTATGAAGCAAGCCAAAACCCAGTTGGGTAAACGGTAGAATACGCAAACTCATTTTGAGCCCAAGGGCCACTATCAACTTTATCAATGCTTATTCCATAATTATATGATTTCATAGGTTTTAATAAATTAATAAATGTTCCATTTACCGCATTAATGCTCTTCGTTTCTATATATTGAGCATCAGATTGTTCAATGAACCCATCTGAATAAACTCGACACCAAGCGTTACCATTATGATATGACTCAACAATATATCCGCGACTACTAACAGTATTTAAACTATCTCTAATTGAGTTAATTTTATTATCAACATCAGTTAAATCTGTAATTAATGATTTACCATCCACAGTCGGCATTTTTTTGAACTCAACATTAGAACATATTGAGTGGGTAGTTGTTCCATTTTCAACACTTTTTGTCGCAGGTAAAGCACCAACAAGATCAGCAGATGCATTAGCGGTTGTAAGGGCCTCATACCAAGGTTCATTTCCTGTCATGTCTGAGCACCTATAATAAATCCGGGGTCGATTGTTATTAATAATTGAGCGTGTTTCAATGCCCAATGATTCACAAGTAGTTCCACATTGATAACTAGTTAATTTTTCACTCATATTTCCATCCTTTAAACAAAAATTCAAAGTACCAATAAGATAATTGAAATAGTTAATTGTGTTTCAGGTAATGTTCTGTTTATGAGTTATTTATAAAGTGCATTGGATCTGCATTTCATAAAATGACTCGCAAAAGATAATGCCACAATCTAAAAAATTAAGTTAATGAATGGATTTGTAATAAAAAATGATACAAGTGTAGTCAATTAGAGATAATTAATAAGAGAAATAAAACCATTTGTAAAATAGTGAAGTTTTTTGGAACAGTTAACATTATTTAGGTTGATTAAGCCTTTCATGTTCGATATCTCAACGATTTAGCAAAATTCTATATTTTTAGCTTTTCTTCTTTATCTCCTTGCATATTTTTATAGATGGCGTTTTGATGTGTTGATATATTTTTGATTTGCCTCTTTTAGTATCAAATTTTTTTAATCGATTTTCAAAGCTTATTGTCCGTCTTATTGTAAAATCCGTTTCTCGCCATTCCAAGCAAAAATATAAAACGATTATAATCATGGTTAAAATCTTTTTTTAGAACTTTTTTAAACCAACTTTGGAATATTTACACTTCAAGTATATATAAAAAGTGAAACCATTACTGCTCGTTGTAGGTAGATTATATGCAATTCGTCTAAAGTACTACACTGGGATTCTCACAAAATGATTAATAATTAAGTTACAACTATTTGATTAATAGCATTAAAGAATAAAATAAAAATACTCAAATTTTTTGAATTTATTCAATATAATTCCCAATCTTATTCATCAATAATTCACATAAAAATATATTAGTTTATGATATATAAAACTAATTATTTTTGATCTCATGATAACAATAAAATACACTATACCTATCTATCCAAGTATGACGTCCGACTATTACAAAATAGAACTGTCGGACGAATGTTATGTGATCTATAGTCACGACGATCATAATTACGTTTGCTATTAAACTGATTTCCCTATGTAAGAATATAATAGATTTTGTTATATATTTTGAGGCTGTGGAGTATTAATTGTAATTATCATATCAGATTTATCAGCCTATAAAACACTTAACTTTATGTTAAGAGCTATATGTCGCTTTTCATTTATGATATTATTTAATTAGTCTAAAAGGAGCAAAAATGTTTAAGTATTTTCATATAATTCATTTTTTAATGACTCATAATTTAAGTCAACTAAAAGAACATTGGCGAAGAGATATAATAAAAAGAAGAAAATTTAAATGGTCAAGACTACTGAAAACTATCAAACGCTCAACAGACCTTAACCCCCGTTATTGGTTTTGGTGGAGACTTGCTAGAGAAATGCATTTACATGGAAGCAAAAAACAAAAATCAGTCTCTAATTTAATAAACCTAGGCTTAATCAAAAACTATAATATTGAAATAACTTTAAATGTAGATATTGGATTTAATCCTTTTATAAGCCACTTCTGCGGCATTGTCATTAACGGTAATGCAGAAATCGGGAATAACTTTATTTGCCGCCAAAATGTCACTATAGGATGGAAAAGCCACCCTCTCAAGGTAATAATTGGAGATAATGTAAAGATTGGAGCATCAAGCGTAATTTTGGGTGGTGAGATAAAAATAGGTAACAATACAGAGATAGGAGCGATGTCATTTATTACTCAAAATATTCCCGATAACTCTATTGTCTATACTGAAAAAAAGAATAAAATAACTGAAAAAAAAATTTATTAAGTTTTGAGCTAGGCTATTATGTTTAACGAAATATCTAGCCGGCTCAATTTTTTTATGCTTATCAAAATTTCAGTAACTCACCATTATTTTTTATCTCTTCATTATTATCAATTGCTTCTTGCTATACCTTGATCCCATTAATATCTTCAAGTTTTAACTGTTTTAAAAAAACTCGTCAGTAGATTGTATATAATCATTTTTAGTTGCGATATTTGCAATTCATTTTACGTCTTCTGTATCATCGAATTGAGATAGTTTTGACTTTGGATGGGTTAAACATCAATAAAAAATACAGTTGGAGTAACACCTCCACCCATAAATTTGTTTTTAATATTAAAAAAACTGATTTATATTAGAATTGCATCAGATAGCTACGATATTGAACTAACTGTCGAATGTTTTATCATAAATATACAACGATCATAACTATTCTCCATAAATGAACGATCAATTGCTACCTCAATTACATCAATAATTGTAATCATGACTTTGAGATTTTTGTCTTAATTGTTGTCATCAATGTTATTATCAATCTTGATGTTATATATGCAGATGAAAAAGGTTAGGCCAATTGAAAAATTGGTCCATATGGTATGTTTTTATTAACCTTTATCTTCAAAACTTTTAATGAAGCAATAATTTTTAGTTAAGATTACGAAATTATTCAAAATTGTCGATAATGGTATAATATAAATATCAACTTGATATATTGTAAGCCAATGGTTCGAATCCATTCTAGAGTACAAATTCCAAACTCTATGTCTAAACTCTAAATTTTAGTTCCAAAAATAACTCGTCTGAAAAAACGGGTATTTATTAAATTAAACTTAATTACCGCTCTTAAAAAAATAATAATTAATTAAGTAAATAAAGTTAATAGCTGAATACAGTTTTTTTAATTTTTTGACTATCATTTTATTTTTACAAAATATTAAAAAAGATGTATTATTAACACTCTATAATTTAAATTAAGAAAGTATTTTTTGCAACATATGTTTTATATTTAATATATAAAATTTCAGTAATCAGTAAGGTGGTAAAAAGTAATTAAGAGAGTTATTTAAATGTTAAACATATTCAAGTTATTTGGCAAAAAGTCAGACTCAGAAAGAAACGAACAAGAAACTGTAGCAGAAATTCTCCCTCCTATTATTTTTGGTGAAAATAACAAAATTATTTATAAAGATAATAATAACGAAATACAAATAAATAACTTCAATTATCAAAATTATTTAATTGGGATTAATCTCCATATTACTGGTAATAATAATACTATTATTATTGATAGTAACACTATATTCAAAAATTCATCTATTAAAATAGACTATTCAAATAATGGTACCTTAAAAATTGAAGGAGATAGTGAACTGAATAATTTAGAAATAATTGCTGATTTAGCTGATAATTTTTTTATTAGTTTTGGTAGAAATAATAAAATTCAAGGTGGATTATCTATTATATGTTGTGAACATAATTCAGGATTTATTTCAGGAAATGAATGTTTGTACTCCCAAGGAATAAAAGCTATGAGTGGCGACGGTCATACAATTTTAGACCATGGTTCTAGAGAAATCTTAAATAAACCTAATCATTATATAACAATCGGTGATCATTGTTGGATTGGTGAAAGAGTATTATTAACTAAAAATACGCAAATATCTGATAATTCAATTGTTGCAATGGGTAGCGTTGTAACCAAGAATTTTTTAGAAAAAAATGTAATTCTTGGTGGTAATCCTGCAAAAATCATAAAGAAAAATATTGACTGGCATATTTGCAGAATTAGTGATTATATAAAATTTCAATAGATTATAATGGAACTATAATCTATTTTATAACAACAAACATAATTCTAATCAACTTGATTATGAGCTTATCTATTTTTTTGCATCATCATTAAGCGTTTATTTTAAAATTTTATTTCAAAGTTTTCTAACTTTCTGATTTATAAATTCTAACCATTAATAACCATCTTAAACGAATTGATCATTTTCTTAAATCAAGTTAGTTTATAAATTTTACAAACTTATTAATTCATCTTTTAAATCTTTACATTAATCTTAGAAAGCTAAAAATCGTATATCAAAATAGAAAATACCAATCGTATTTTATCAGAAGTCACAATATTAAAATGAACAATTATATGCACTATTGAATGCTTAAAGATTAAAAATATTCTAAAAATGTAGGGAAATTTAAAATTTGAATCAAATAAATTACATATAAATAAACTCCCAATTTCTTATTTTATAGTGATCAAATATAAAAACTATATAAACAAATTAATTATTTATTATCGTTTAATTAATCAATTTTTTTGATTGCAAGAATATTACCCACCAATTAAGCGAGGATCTACCTCTGATTTGCAATTTGATTTATAACTGAGCTCATACTCATTGACATCATGCGTTTGATGGGTAGGCATTTTTCATTGTCAATCAACTTTTGAATTTGATCTAGAATGTCGTCGCACCACGGTTTATTTTGAATCAATTCGTGAACCTTTCTAAGATTATCGTCTTTCATGTTTTTCAAGAAATAGAATATTCACCTAATTTGATAATATAACTTTTCCTGTTTATTGTTAACCTCTTAATAATTCGATCTAATTGCTTATTAGCATCATCAGAAAGCGGTACTGCATTGATAAAGCTTATTCGCTATCAGTCTTGCAAAATTTCACTTCTCAAATATTATACAATTTGTTGTTGGTAACCAAAGGAATAGCGTTACCAAATTGCCATAACTACTCAGCAAAAAATGCTTAAACTCGTTTATTTTGTTAAAGAAGAAATTCTTCTATAAACTAGGATTAGTGATATAGGACACTCTAATTGGAAGCGCAGATTATATTATTCGCAAAAAAATTTACCAAATCCTTTTAAATATTGAGAAGCTGAATGGAAAAAGGTCAGAAAACAATTTAAAGATGGCCTAGATTTTAAAAAAATCCAATGAGTGCTTGATAGTTGATAAATTTATAGAATAGATTAACATATTAAATTTGACCCCAGCAGGAATCGAACCTGCAACTAGCCCTTAGGAGGGGCTCGTTATATCCATTTAACTATGAGGTCAGCAACGACGATTATTCTAATAAATTTATCAAGATAATGCCATTTAATTAATGAAAAATTTTCTATTTTGAGCAAACATGATACAATTCATCTATTCGGCAATTTATTATTTTTATTCGGTAACATTATGAAAAAAAGAATAATAGGTATGATGTTCTCGGTTATGGCACTAACTAGTTGCGCAACCTATCAACCTGAAACAAATAGTTATAGTGACCCATTATCGGGTTTTAATAAAACCATGTTTAATGTTAACTACTATGCACTCGACCCGTATATTTTACGTCCTGCTGCTGTAGTTTGGAAGGATTACGTACCTACACCAGTACGTAAAGGTGTCGTGAATTTTTCATCTAACCTCTCTGAACCTGCATCGGTGGTCAATAGTGCGTTACAAGGTGAAGGACGAGAATCGGGTAAACATTTAGCCAGATTCTTCATCAATAGCGTTTTTGGTGTAGTTGGTATTTTTGATGTTGCAGGAATGGCTGATCCTCAGTTACAAAAAGGTGCTAAACATAGTTTTGGTCAGACATTAGGTCATTACGATGTGCCTTATGGTCCTTATGTTGTGTTGCCTTTCTATGGTTCAGCAACCCTTCGTCAAGAAGGTGGTGATCTTGTTGATTCTTTGTATCCACCACTTGTTTGGTTAGACTGGGAATGGGCATTAGTGCGTGGCGCTGTTGATGGTATAGAACTTCGCGCCGTAGCAATTGAGTATGAAGATTTACTTAAAAATAGTGATGATCCTTATAACTTTATGCGCAATGCTTACTTCCAACGTAATGATTTTAATGCGTCTGGCGGTAAAGTTGATGAGCAAAAAGAGAAACAACGTCAAGAAAGTATTAACAGCATTATTAGCGATATCGACGCCCAATAATTATCGCTTCGCTTTAATACTTGATAAATTTGATAAAAAACGCCGATTTGTTCGGCGTTTTTTATTTTCCTTGCATTTCCGGCAAATGATGCCAAAACCGTTTTGGCATATTTTGTCGTTGTAATTTAGGGTTAATTCTTTCTTTGATCGTTAGCGCATTACAATAGCGATACCACATGGTTTGAAAACGCTTTTCATCATCTGTCAAATAATCTTGATTGATTTTGTTATCAACAATGAGATGATCATCCTCATTTAACGAAATTTGCTCAAGCTTTTCTAAATTATAAAAATAACCATACTGGCGCTTTTCATCATAAATTGCCCATTTTTGGTCAGCATAGCGATCTTTGAAAAATCGTGTGGTTAATGGTAAAGCATTATAAATAGGCTCGATAACCGCAAAATAGATTTTTTCATCAATATCGCTTGCTGGGTTTTGGATACTATTAAATCGTACAAATTGCTGGATATGATGCTTCTCTTTATTCACTTTTTTGGCTATATCGTGAACTGCAAGTACATCTGGATCACCAAAATCGGTTTCAATTGAACGGTTTGATTTAAAAACTTTGCAAATATAACGAAAGATGATTAAGTCACTTTCAGGCAGTTCAGATAACCAAGTAAACAAGATTTGATTAAGGGCTATCGGCGATAACTTTTTTTGTAGCGCCGTGTATACTCTTTCATATTTACTGTTCCGATATTCCACTTGGTGAGATTCTGACAGTAAAAGCGGCACTATGTCATCAGTTGTCAACAAACATTCAGGCATTTTTTTGAGTTTAAACGCATCAAAAACCGCACATAACAGCCCTTCAAAAGTTTTGTCATAATAAAACCCAAGCATAGCTTACCATCCCATCACTAGTTGTTGTGGAATAGGATCTTTGTTAACTTCAATCAGAGGCTGATCTTGCAAGCTAAGTCGAATATATTCAGCGGATGAATCAAGTAATTTATAGGTTCTCATTTCATGACAAACAATAAAGAATTGCGCACGTTTAAGCACCACGCCGATCCGTTTTAATGCTTCGATATTGAGCTTTCGATGTCGTCTTGCCATCACAATTAATTTTGCTGATTTAACACCAATACCGGGTACTCGCAGAATCTTTTGATAACTAGCGCGATTAATATCGACCGGAAAAAATTGAGGATTACGAATCGCCCAAGATAATTTAGGGTCAACGGTTAAATCAAGATCAGGATGTTCATCATTAACAATCTCATCGACGCTAAAATCATAAAAACGTAGCAACCAATCCGCTTGATAAAGACGGTTTTCACGCACTCTTGGTACTTCTTGCAGTACGGGTAAACGTTTATCATAACTATTTACCGGAATAAACCCCGAATAGTAAACTCGCTTCATACTTGGGCGCTTATATAACTTAGCGGTAAGTTGTAATATTTGATTATCGGTTTCATCCGTCGCGCCAATAATTACCTGTGTGCTTTGTCCTGCTGGCACAAATTTTGGTGTTGATTTGAGCTTTTTACGGTCTTCAATATTTTCCAGTAAATTTTGTTGAATATGGCGCATGGGTTGATAAATAGTTTGATGATCTTTATCTGGCGCAAGCAGTTTCAAATTGCGTTCCGTTGGGATTTCAAGATTGACACTCATTCGATCTACCAATAACCCTGCTTCACGAATTAACTCATTGCTCGCACCCGGGATCGCCTTCATATGGATATAACCATTGAAGTGATATTCTTGGCGTAAAATTTTGACCACGCGAATCATTTTTTCCATGGTATGATCAGCACTACGCACAATACCAGAGCTTAAAAAAAGCCCTTCAATATAATTACGACGGTAAAACTCAATCGTTAAATCAGCTAACTCTTTCGGTGTAAATCCAGCGCGAGGAATATCATTGCTTTGGCGATTGATACAGTAAGCACAATCAAACATACAGTAATTGGTCAACATGATTTTTAGTAACGAAACACATCGACCATCGGCGGTAAAGGAATGACAGATACCACAACGTGAAGCACTACCAATACCTTTGTTTTTATTACTGCGAGAAGTACCGCTGGAGGCACACGAAATATCGTATTTCGCAGATTCCGCCAATATCTCAAGCTTTGATATCATTTTGTCTTGAATCATAATTATTACCAATAACTGTATATATTAACAGTATTATAACTATTTTAGATGCCTTCGCAAGTAAATAATCAGATCGCAAATAACAAAAAATGTGTGCCATTAAACCACTTTTATAGCCAATTTCATTAAGAAAACATTAAGAAAATGTAAAGAGGGTTAATGCTATTGATAACTTATTTTACAAACCTCATCTTATTTAAAAATTTATAAATAAAATCAATCGTAGGGTATTGTTCAGCTTACAAGTGTACGCTATAATCAGTCCAATTTTTCATATGAAGCCAGTTAACTTAGGAGTAGAGCATTAGATGAAACGTGTAGTAATTACCGGATTAGGTATTCTTTCAAGCATCGGAAATAATACCAAAGAAGTTTTAGAGTCGTTGAGAGTGGGCCGAAGCGGTATTACTTTCTCGCAAGAAATGAAAGATAGCGGAATGCGAAGTCATGTATGTGGTAATGTTAAATTAGACACCACTGGATTAATAGATCGTAAAGTTGTCCGTTTTATGAATGATGCTTCTATTTATGGATATCTTGCACTACAACAAGCAATTGAAGACGCAAAATTAACCCCAGAACAAGTATCTAATCCGCGCACAGGTCTTATCGCTGGTTATGGTGGTTCAACCAAAACTCAATATAATGTGGTTGCTGGCATGAAAGAAAAAGGTTTACGCGGTGTTGGTCCTTATGCAGTAACGAAATCAATGTCATCAGCAATTTCTGCATGTTTAGCCACCCCATTTAAAATTAAAGGTATTAGCTACTCAATGACATCTGCTTGTGCAACCTCTGTTCACTGTATTGGTCATGCGGCCGAGCTTATCCAACTTGGTAAACAAGACGTGGTTTTTGCTGGTGGTGGTGAAGAATTATGTTGGGAAATGTCATGTGAATTTGACGCTATGGGTGCATTATCCACCAAATACAATGACACACCAGAAAAAGCATCACGTGCTTATGATAAAAACCGTGATGGTTTCGTTATCGCTGGCGGTGCAGGAATGGTGGTAGTTGAAGAACTTGAACATGCTCTTGCTCGCGGCGCGCACATCTATGGTGAATTAGTTGGTTATGGCGCAACATCTGATGGTTACGACATGGTTGCACCATCTGGTGAAGGTGCAATGCGTTGTATGCAACTAGCTATTCAAGATCTTGATGGACCAGTTGATTATATCAATACTCACGGTACTTCAACTCCTGTTGGTGACGTTAAAGAATTATGGGCAATTAAACAAGTATTTGGTGATAACATCCCAGCTATCTCTTCAACTAAATCAATGACAGGTCACTCATTAAGTGCAACGGGAGCCCAAGAATTGATCTACTCACTACTTATGCTAGAACATGGTTTTATTACACCAAGCATCAATATTGATGAACTTGCTGATGAAGCAGTAGGCATGAACATTATTACCGAACCAACCGAGCGTGAATTAACCACAGTCATGTCAAATAGCTTCGGTTTTGGTGGTACTAATGCTTCAATTGTAATGAAAAAATATAAAGCATAATATCTGTTTGTATGTAACTCCAAGTTGAAAACCGCACTAACCATTGGTTAGTGCGGTTTTTGTTGCAGACTATTTAATCAATCAAATGGTAAATAAGGCTGGTTTACAATACTTTACTTAAAAACAACTGGGTTCTTTCATTTTGTGGTCGAGTGAAGATTTGCTCAGGCGAGCCTTGTTCTTGAATAATACCTTGATCGATAAAAATAACTCGAGTTGACATCTCTCTGGCAAACCCCATTTCATGGGTGACAACCACCATGGTCATCCCCTCTTGCGCGAGTGACTTCATTACCGCCAATACCTCACCAACTAATTCAGGATCAAGCGCCGAAGTTGGTTCGTCAAAAAGCATCACTTTCGGATCCATCATTAATGCGCGAGCAATCGCAACACGTTGTTGTTGTCCACCTGATAATTGATTGGGATAAGCATCAATCTTATCAATCAATCCAACCTTAACTAACAGACCTTCCGCCTTAGTTATGGCCTCATTTTTGGGCATTTTCTTTACATCCATTGGTGCTAAAATGAGATTTTGCAACACTGTCATATGCGGAAAAAGATTAAAGCGTTGAAAAACCATACCTACCGATTCACGCAGTTGATTAATATTGGTTTTAGCGTTAGGTAGTTTAAATCCATTGACTTCAATTTCTCCTGAAGTAATGTCTTCTAGTCCATTTATGCAACGTAAAAAGGTGCTTTTTCCTGATCCGGAAGGACCAATAATTGAAATCACCTCTTTTTCCTGAATATCACAAGAAATACCACGTAACACATGGATATCACCAAATTGTTTTTGTAGATTTTTAATGTGAATCACTTTTGCCTAACCTTTTTTCTAAATATTTAACCAATAATGAAAGCGAGAACGTCATTACCCAATACACAATGGAAATAACAATATAAGGTTCAGAGTAAGAACCATATGCAGCACCAGATGTTCTTGCGGCAAAAGCTAAATCAGCAAGACCGATGGCGGCACCGAGTGACGAGTCTTTCAAAATAGCAATGGCATTATTACCTAACGGAGGAAGCATGCGTTTAAAAGCCTGCGGTAAAATCACCTTACGCATGGTACTGCCATAACTCATTCCAAGTGACCTAGCCGCTTCCATTTGACCTTTATCAATTGATTCGATACCCGCTCTAAAAATTTCGGAAATATAGGCTCCGGCATTTAACGTAATTGCCGTAACACAAGAAATAAAAGCACCATACTCCGAACGCCAATAGCGCGCGGTAGCCACTGAGATAAGATTATCAGAGACCAATAATCCATCACGAGGATTTAGAAAAAACGGCATTAAAACATAATGCACTACCATGATTTGTACAAATAATGGTGTACCGCGAAAAGCACTAACGTAAATTTTGACAGGCCATTGCACGCCATAATAAAGCACCCATTTCCACAAACCATATTTGGTGGATGCTGTTCGTCCAATACCTAAAGTCAATCCCCATAATGTCCCTAAAATCACACAAATAATAGTACATTGAACGGTAGTTTTTGCCCCTTCTATAAAAAGGGGGGTATATTCTTCAACAATTTGCCAATTAAATGCCATGACAATTCCACTTTACTCTTTAGAATCTAATGGTAAAGATGGAACATTGCTATCGAACCATTTTTTATAAATTGAAGCGTAAGTCCCGTTTGCAACAATCTTTTTAAGTCCTTCATTGATGCTATTACGTAGCTCACTATTACCTTTAGCGACGGCTATACCAAAGTATTGCGATTCAAACGTATCATCATAAACTAAATTAAAATCTTTGCCGGGATGCATTTTGATATAAAACTTAACTACACCAACATCACCAACCGCGGCACTAATGCCTTCTTCATAAAGTTCTTGAAGTAACAACGGAGTATTATCAAAACGTTTGATTGCCGTACTATTTTTACCTAATACTTTAGAAACAACTACATCAGCGGTACTACCGTTAACTACACCAACAGTATGACTACTTAAATCATTAATTGATTTAATCTCAGTTGATTTTTGCGAAACGATAACTTGTTCAGCAGGAAAATAAGGCAATGAAAAATCAACAGAATTTTTACGTTTATCCGTAATCGTAATACCTGAAATGATGATATCGCGCTCACCGTTATCTAAGGTAGCAAAAATACCTTCCCACGGCGTGTTGATTAATTTGATGTTGAAGTTTTGTACTTCAGCAATCGCTTTAATAAGATCAATATCAAAACCTTCTAATTGTTTATCACTATTTTCGTATTCAAAGGGTCGATATGTTCCACCAGCACCAACCACATAAGTTTGCTCGCTAGCAAAACTAAATGAAGAGATTAATAATAACAATGAAGATAAAATAACAGAAAAAAAAGAGTTGTGCATACACAGTCCTATCCATAAATAAGTGTTCGAAATATAATAACTTTTAAGCAAAATATTGCAACTTATTATTTAACTTGATTATTATTCTTGATTAAAAGATTGATGCATTTCGAGAGGCTAGATACCCTGCCCCTCAACTTTTTAGGTCAATTGTGATCTATTTTTACCGTTGATGGTCATTTTAAATCTTCAGTCAGTCTAAAATTAAGAATATGAACTAATACCACGAACTATTCATATTCTTATTGATTGATATTAATAACGAACCGATTCTCGTTTAACTAAATAAGGTTTAAATAGAAACTCGCGAGGTTCGATTTTATCGCCATTAAGCATTGCAATTAGGCGATCAACCATTAATGTTGCCATATCCGATAATGGTGAAGCTATCGATGTTAATGACGGACTAAACACGGTATCTAAAAACATATTATCGATACCAATAACGGAGATATCTTGCGGGATTTTCACGCCTAAGCGAGTTAATTCAGAAATAATACCTATCGCTAACATATCGTTAATAGCGACTATTCCATCAGGCAACGCTTTGTTGTTTTTGATAATTTCATTTGCCAATAATTTACCTATTTCCGCTAATTCACTATCACCATAGGCAAACTGCGCCGTGCCTTCAATAATACGATTTTTGGTACTTAAACCGGCACTTTTTAAACTATCTAAAAAACCTAATATTTTGTTATTCCGACTGGTAATATTTCCTTTTATCGTAGCAAAGACAATATTTTTGCACCCTTGCTGTAATAAAAAATCTGCTGCAAGCTTTCCTGCTTGAAAATTATCCATTGAAATACTATCAATCAGAATTTTTTTGTTGTTATGGGCTTCCTCTGAAGTTAATCCGTCATAATTTACCATCACCATCCCTTTATTAATGGCGTTAATAAAATGTTTCTTTTCAATTGACGATGAAACCACTATGACACCTTTAACCCCAAAAGACAGCAGATCATTGAGAAACAATTTTTCTTGTTTATCTTGACGAGAAGTGTTGGCCAATAGGACTTGATAACCATATTTTTCTTTAGCTATTGATTCAATGTTGTTAACTAAGGCAGCAAAATTTGGATTCATGATGGAAGGAACTAATATCCCTAACATCTTTACATGTCCAGTTTTCAATTGTTGCGCAAGTTTATTCGGATGATATTTTAATACTTTGATACTCTCTTCTATGCGCTTTAATGTTTCTTTTCGCATTTGGTCTATTCGGCCATTTAATACATTAGAGACAGTACTTACAGAGACGCCGGCATGTTTAGCAACATCGCGAATGTCAACCATACTAAATTCCTTAAAGATTTTTATACGCTTTTAGATAAAATACACTATACAAAAAGTTTACTAACAACTGAACTTATTTTAAAAGATGAGTATAAATAAAGATGGTAATTATGTTAATCAAGTTGTTTACAATTACACTGGTTGATTAAAAATTAATTTGCTAATTAAGTAAAACTTAACTAGCAAATTGATGATATTAATATCCCATTATGTTAGGTAACCATGTTGTAATAAATGGGAATAAAGCGACTAAGATTATTCCAACAAATATTACCATCTGATATTTAAACATAGGTTTCATAACATCTTTCATTGTTACTCCACAAATGGTACAGGTAGCATAGAGCCCTAATCCAATAGGCGGCGAGAACAATCCAAAACCCATAGCAAAAACCATTACTATACCATAATGTAATGGATGGAATCCTAATTGAATTGCAATTGGTACCAGAATTGGAGCAAATATAATTAATGCTGGTGCACCTTCTAATACTGAACCAAATACAATGAGTATTAAAATCGATAAGATTAAAAATAACCATGCGCCATGATTAGTACCGATAGATACCAAGATATCAGCACATTTTTGCGGGATCATCTCAATGGTTAATGCGTAAGATAAACTTGTTGCTGAGGCAACAATAAATAACAACATCCCTGACATGGCTGACATATCAATAAACAATTTGATGGTTGCTTTTAAGGTTAATTCTCTAAATGCAATGCGACCAACGACTATAGCGTACACCACAGCAAAAGCCGAGATTTCTGTTGATGTTGCAATTCCGGCCACCACACCACGACCAATCATAAGAATCATTAATAACCCAACAGCTGCACCAAGGATTAACTGTTTTTTAGGCATAAGAACAGGATAAGCATCCGATACATTGATTTTCTTTCCAAAAATATTAGCCGTGATTAATAAAATAATTAACAAACATACGGCTGGTACTATACCGGCAATAAATAAAGCACCAATTGAAATATTGGCAACAAAGCCCATAACGATCAGATTAACACAAGGAGGGATTGATTCAGCCATTACCGCTGACGCGGCAAATACACCGGCAGCATCTTCGCGACTTTGCTTTGTTCTTTTTACCGCTGGCATTAATACGCCACCGACTGCGGCTACATCAGCTAATTTCGAACCAGAAATACCGGAAAAAAAGGCCATGGATAACACGGTAGTCATATTCAAACCGCCTTTGAATCTACCCATTCCTCTAACAATAAATTCGACTAAACGAGAAGACATACCATTGATTTCCATTGCCGAACCAGCAAGTAAGAAAAATGGTATCGCTAATAATACGAAATGGTCTACACCTGCCGAAACTTGTTGGGCAAAAAATACAAATGGTAAAGTTGGATTACTTAAGAAAAATACCATCGAAGATAGACCCAAAGTAAAGGCTATCGGAATCCCAGCTATAATTCCTAAGAAAAAACAAGCAAACATAAAAAAGGCTGGTAATGACTCTAATTCAGGAAATAATGAATAAGTAGTAAAACCAATAACAATTAACCCTAAAACGCCAATACCACTTCTCAATACTATTTTCTTTTCTTGTTGAAATACATGTTCTAACGTTGCAACAAACATGACTATAGCGCCAATAAATACCGGTATATAAAATAATGCTAACGGCATGCCGGTTTCAGTTGTTTGTTCTAACGATATATAAACCAAATCATAACTTGAGATGACCAGACCAATTGAGACAAAGACTAAAATCCAGCGAGTACTATGCACAACATAGGCTCTTAGCGAGCTAGGTAATAATCCTAAAAATAAATCTATCCCTATATGCCCACCTCTGCCTGAAGAAGTGGCAACACCGAAAAAGACTAACGCTATCATTAATGCTCTAGCTACCTCTTCCGCCCACTCTAAAGGTGAATGGAAAGCATAGCGAAATATAACCGATGAAAATACCACAAGAACATTAATAAAGAGTGATAATCCCCCTAAAATCGCAGTTATTTTTGTTAAAAATCGACTTAATGGGGATATCACTGGAACAAGTAATGTGTTTGTACCAGTAATATCTGACATAACTTTCTCCTGACAACACTCTAAATTATTCAATTGATTGAATAAATTCTACAATTTCTTTTGTTTGTGGATATTTTTTAACAAAATCTTCATGCACATGTTTTGTTTTTTCTTTGTAATAAGCTCTATCCACAGTAACAAAATTGACACCTAGTGATTTAAGTTCATCAATAGCTTTTTGTTCAGAACTTGCCGATAAACTTCTTTCATGATCGGTTGCCTCTTTAGCTGCCGCAATAAAATCCTCTTTAAGTTCAGCTGGAAGACGTTCAAAAGCATTTTTATTCATTACCGCTACGATTGGGTTATAAATGTGTTGACTTAAAATAGCGTTTTTAGTTTGTTCATAATATTTACTGGTCAAAACAGTCGGTGCATCGTGTTCAACACCATCGATTACCCCCATCTGTAAGCCAGAATAAACTTCACCACCAGGCATAGGAATTGGCACGGCACCCATACTTTTTATGGTTTCAAGGAAGTTAGGTACCGGAAGTGCTCTAATTTTAAGGCTATTCAAATCTTCCGGTTGATTGACTGGTTTTTTGGTATAGATATTTCTTGCACCCAAGCTATAACCAAATCCTAATACTTTAATATTGGCTTTTGTTTGCATAATTGAAGCAAGTTTAGTACCCGCATCACCATCTAATGAACGACCGACATGATCCATATCATTAAATAAATAACCTGAATCAAGAATACCTATCTCTGGTACAATCGTAGACCAAATAGACGTACCCGAAATCATGATATCAATTGCACCAATTTTTACCTGTTGTGCAGCATCGGCTTCTTTACCTAACATGGCATTAGGAAAATAGCTAAATTTAACTTTATCATTTACTCGTTTGGCTAAATTTTCTTTGAAACTGGCATACCATATATAATGAGCAGAATTATCGTTTTCAGGTAGGGAAGAATAAACTCTGACATTAACTTGAGGTGCCGCATAAGATATTTGCGGAACCAATGCAAAAGATGACAAGCACAATACTGCGCCAGTTATAATTTTTGTTGATAGCTGTTTTAAATTATTCATATTAAAAACCTTAACTTAGATTAATTGCAAAAAATTTTTTCATCCCGTACCAGCTATAACGTTTTACTGTAACGTTATAGTTAACTATAATTTCAATTAGATAAATTAGTAAACAAGTTTTTTAAGAAAATGTTAAATGTGTGATTTAGATCATATTTAAGAGAAATAATATAACTGTAACGTTTTAGTTAATTACTTGTTACAACCTGGCTTGATCGACCAAAGCTACTATTTTGATAAAAATACAATTATTTTATTCTGTGATTTATGTCACATTTTCTAAAAAATTTGGCTATATAATTTAAAACTCATCCCGTTACCAGTAACAGTCAAATTTTATTTCACATAAATTATCTAAAAGGAGATAAAAATGGGTAAGTTATCTGGTAAAAAAGTATTTATTACAGGTGCAGAACAAGGTATCGGCAAAGCAACAGCCAAAGAGCTGATTGAAGCCGGTTGTGATGTTTACCTGCACTATTTTAGTGGCGAAGAAGGCCCTAAAGAGTTAGTTGAGTTAGCCAATAAATTAGGTCAAAGAGCTGAATATGGCTATGCAGATTTAACCAAAGAAGAAGAAACGCAACAATGTGTTAATGCGGCAGCAGAATTTTTAGGTGGCATTGATATTCTTATCAATAATGTAGGCGGAATTATTGCCAGAAAATGGTTAGGTGAAATCGATAAACAATTTTGGCAAACCGTAATTGATGTCAATATGACTACCATGTTAAATGTTACCCAAAATGCACTACCATATTTAAAACAAGCTAAAGATGGTGCCAGTATTATCAATCTAGCGTCGCTAGCTGGTCGATCTGGTGGTCATGCTGGTTCATTAGTTTACTCAATGACCAAAGGTGCGGTTTTAACTTGGACGCGGTCATTAGCAGCAGAACTTGGTGAGCATGGTATCCGAGTTAATGCTGTTGCGCCTGGTCTTATTCTTGGTACTCGTTTTCACAATCAGCATACCACTAAAGAATCAGCAGATGAAACCATCAGATCCATTCCATTAGGTCGAGCTGGTAGTTCCGAAGATGTCGCGCGGGTTATTAAATTTTTAGCATCAGAATACGACGGTTTTGTTTCTGGCGCGACAATCGATATTAATGGTGGAGTTTATAGAATGTAATTAGTTGACTTGACATAATGTAAAGTTATGTCAAGAAACAAGGAAATTTGTATGATAAAAACTGAAATTCTTCATCCGCAGCTATTAGAAACATTAGCAAAATGCGGACATAAAACCAATATATTAATTGCCGATAGTAATTATTCTTTTGTGACAAACTCTTCACCTCATGCCACAATTGTCTATCTTAATTTCTGTGTGGGTGAGATTAAAAGTACATTGATTCTCGAAAAAATCTTAAAATATATTAATGTTGAAAAAGCCGTTTTAATGGAAAGCCCTGCTGATTTTGTTAATGAAATTGAAGCAGAATACAAAAAACTACTCCCTGAAGCAGTAGAAATAGCACATGTTGCACGTAATGAATTTTATTCATTAGCTAAATCAAACGATACATTGTTAGTTATTGCAACCGGTGAAAATCGGCGATTCGCCAATATATTACTAACTGTTGGTGTGGTGGCTTAGCGAGTTTTTCACTTTCATCTCTATTATTCATCATAAAAAAATACTCAAACTAGGTTTGAGTATTTTTCTATCATTTCTTATCATCGACAGCTTACATGACCATTTTTTTG
Organism: uncultured Gilliamella sp.; assembly: GCA_946482005.1. Taxonomy (GTDB): domain Bacteria; phylum Pseudomonadota; class Gammaproteobacteria; order Enterobacterales; family Orbaceae; genus Gilliamella. The sequence continues at coordinate 117,904 of CAMLPV010000007.1, read as the reverse complement.
ATAAAAAGGTCAATATGGCAAGCTTATAAGGCTCTCAATAAAATATTATATCTAGCTTTACCCATAAATAACCGCACTGCTCAGATACTTTTGGGAATCATCGTTATCTAATCTTACTGAGTTTTTTGTAAAAAATAATTGAGCAGTCCATACCTTATCACTAATATTAAAGTGACTATTCACTGTTTTAATATTAAAGAACATGAATAAAATAAGATATCTTCCTTCGCTAAATCATGCTTATTGCCAAGAAAATACCATATCCCTCTTACCCACAAATAACCGAATTGCTCCAATACTTTTTGGTAGCATCATGACGTAAGTTCATTGAGTTTTTTGTGCAAAATTGAGCAGTCTATATCATTTTGTCAATTATAAAGTGGATAGTTTTGGTGGATTATTACTTATTTATCAATTAATTATAATAAATTAATATTACTTAAAGACACAAAAAAATACTCAAACTAAGTTTGAGTATTTTTCTATTTCAACTCATCATTTTCAATGCTTTAAATATTCATCTTTTTGATGAAAAAGGTCAATATGGCTGAGCTTATTAACGCTATAACCATAAATAAGAAGGCATGGTTATAACCACCATTGGCGTTATCGATTAGGAAGCCGATGATGAATGGTGATAATACGCCAGCGACTTGGCCGCCAAAATTAACAATGCTTGAGGCTTTACCCATAATTGCTGGGGGAATCATATGCATTAACATTCCCCAGAAGATAGCGAATGCAATAAACATAAATAGTGCCGATACACATTGGAAGACCATTGCCGCTTGAAGGTTTTCAACTTGGAACATCAAAAATAGAAATATTCCCGAGATGAAAGCAGTTAAGCCATAGACATATTTTAATTTTTGTGCAAACTTATCAGCAAAATAACCGCCAACTAAGGTGCCTAATGCGCCAAATAGAAAAGGTATTGCCGCTAAGATGCCGGTTTTGGATAGTGACAATCCTCTAGCTTCAAGTAAGTAACTTGGTAACCAAGTAGTGAAGCCCCAAAATGTGATGTCGAATAGAAACCAGATTAGCGATAATTTCCACAGTATTGGCATTTTTAATACATTTATTAATGAAACCGAACTATTTGTGACAGTTTCAACGGTATTATCGTTGTTAATTGCTAATTCTTGTAGTTCATTTGCATCAATCAGCCTATTTTCCGTTGGATTGTTGCGAATAAATTTGTAGATAAAAAAGCCTAATATAAAACCGGGAATACTTAGAATGATGAAGACATCACGCCAACCTAACCATTCAATAATGGCAACCGCCACAATTACCGATATTGCTGGCCCTAAGGTATTAACTGATGATTGAATTGCCGTTGCTCGCCCGCGCTCTTTGGCGGGAAAATAAGTAGCAATAGTTTTCCAAGATGAGGCAGGAAAACAGCCTTCACCGGCACCAAACATAAATCGGGTTAATAACATTAAAGGCAATACATAGATAAGCCCAGTAAACAGAGTAAACATTGACCACCAAATAATAGCAAAAGCCATCACTTTACGCGGGCCAAATTTATCCGCTAAGTAACCACCGGGAATTTGAAACAGTGCATAACCAATAAAGAAGGCACTGATAATAGAACCTTGCACAGTCTTATCAATACCAAGGTCGTGACCAATAAAAGGCAGTGATACACTCATGACCATGCGATCAAGAAATGAAAGTAACCAACCTGACCATAAAAGTAATAAGATGGTATACCGCCCTTTCCATTTTTTTTGCTTATACCCAGAGGTAGGAATTTTAGTATTTAACTCATTCATACGATTTCCTTAAATAGTGTCATCCTAATTAACTTGGAATAACAGTTAACTTATTTTTGTTACAGTTTCTCAACTACATTTTTTAACTGCTCTATTTTTTACTGCTCTATCTTTAACTATGATATTGAAAATTACCGTATTGATAACTATCGTTTTGATAACTATCGTATTGATAACTACCATATTGTTAATTGCAGTATTTTTATAGTAATTTGTCGCTAATTAGGTCAACAAATTACTATTAATTGTGGTAAATCAAAAGCTCAAAAATCCAATGGGTATAATTCCGTTCACTTTAGTGAACTTTTATTATTATATTTACTATTTGTTATAAACGTTCCAAGCCGCTTGTAAACCAGCACCTTGGGTGGTTTTAAAGCCAACCCGATTTAACACTGCCTCGAAAGCGGTTAATGTTTGCATAACACAAGATTTTCTAGCATTGTAGCCCATAGTTCCGATGCGCCATACATTGCCTTTGAGCGGACCAAATGAAGCACCAATTTCAATACCAAAATCATTTAGCATTAAATTACGAACTTCGAGATCGTTGATATGTTCCGGGCGAACAACACCAACAACGTTATTCATTTTGTGATCCAGATCACCAAACAATTTAAGTCCCATGGCTTGTAAACCCGCAACCATCGCCGCCCCATTAATACGGTGACGTTCAATGACATTATCAAGACCTTCTTGCAACACTATTCGCGCACATTCACGTGCAGCATAAAGCATTGATGTCGCTTCGGTATGGTGGTTAATACGTTCTGAACTCCAGTAACGGATAATCATATCGATATCAAAGTAGTTAGAGTAGATCATCTCATCTCGGCCACCTTCATCATTATCCGCTCGAATACCAAGTTCAACACATTTACGAGCTTGGATAATTTCGACCATTTTTGGACTTAGAGTAAGAGGTGCAACTCCCGGAGGACCACTCAAACATTTTTGTAAGCTAACTGATACCCCATCAAGTTGCCATTTATCAACTTCTAGTGGATTACCTACAATCGATGCAGTTGCATCCACATAAGACAACACCCCATGACGGCGACAAATTTCACCAATTTTATCTAGCGGTTGTAATAATGTGGTTGAGGTATCACCTTGTACACAAAGTAAGAGTTTTGGTTTAACTTTTTTAATGGCATCTTCGATCACATTAGGATCGAACACTTCGCCCCATGGCACTTCAATAGTATGCACATCAGCACGACAACGATGGGCAATTTCACAAAGTAATAGACCAAAACGACCAAATACTGGCACTAATACTTTATCACCTGGTTTAATTGTTGACACCAGAACTGCTTCAATACCGGCTCTTGCGGTGCCATCAATAACAAATGTTTGTTCATTTTGGGTTTTGAAAATATCCCGATAAAGTGACATAGTCTGATTCATATAATCAGTCATAACTGGGTCAAACTGACCAATTAAAGGTGCCGCCATCGCTCTAGTCACGCGTGGATCAGCATTGATTGGACCTGGTCCCATTAATAGTCGCGTAGGCGGATTAATTTGGTCATATTTATCTAGGTCTAACATTATTTTTTTCCTTTATTATATCGAGTTAATTAGTTGAAGATTACACTGATTCATCTTCTTTTATCTATATTTTTTAAAAAATTGTTGGCAATGGGATGATGAAATTTAAATAGATTCACAATTTCATTCATCACTTTACCCATATGGGATTTTTTCCAAGCTAATGACAGTGGTGATGGTTTACGTTCATTCACCACTTTACATGCTACCAATTCACCTGACTCTAAATATGATTGGCAAATTGATTTTGGTAAAAAGCCAATACCTAACCCTTTTAAATGACAAGCTAATTTGGTGCTTATATTTGGCACAATAATTTCGGATTGACTTGGTAATAACCAGGCTACTCGCTTATTCATATGAACAGAAGTATCTTCAACATTAATTGCTGGATACTTACGTAAGATATCATTGGATAATGCGCCATCAATTTGTGTAATAGGATGATGTTTTGCCGCCACAAACACCCAACTTACTTCACCAAGTGGTAAGATATTAATCATGGTATCGAGCGATTCGGTACCCGTTGCACCGATAGCTAAATGGCATTCACCATGCAATAAAGAATCCCACACTCCCATATAAACTTGTCGATTGATATTGAAAGTTGTGAATGGGAATTTCTCTGTTAAAAACGTTAACAAATCAGTTACCGCTTCAACATCGTATAACAGATTATTGATGGTAATATTAATTTTACGCTCAACACCATCACGAATTTGTTGCAACTCCTCCGGCATGGTTGATAACCAAAGTAACCATTGACTACATTGTTCATAAAGATGTTGTCCTGCTAGCGTAAGTGTCACGGTTCGCGTGGTGCGCTCAAAAAGCTGAGTATTGAGATCCGCTTCTAATGATTTGATACGATAACTAATTGCCGCCGGTGTTTTGTAAAGTAGCTTAGCCGCTTTTGAAAAGCTATTGCTCTCAACTACTTTTATAAAGGTTCGCATGGTTTCAGTATCTAGCATGATTTAATCCCTTAAAACAAAACGATCTATACCTAACCATATACCAAGTAACAAATCGGATCCAGAGGTGTGACCATAATTCAATAAATTTTTTATTGATGAATGGCGATAATTTTGTTTTTCAAATGATTTAATCACTTGTAACACCAATAAAGAAAATTTTCCTTGCAGTGCATAAGTCAAAAAACTAACACTCACCTTAGTAGTTAATAAGTCTAATGGCAATGGCTCAAAGGCTAATTTTAGTTGTCGCATTTGAGTGGTAAAACGATGATCGCCAGAAATAACTGCCAACATGCCGACAATAATATCATCAAAACTTGGGGTTAAACCCGGTCCTAAACCAATAAACGGTGTAATATCATCAACGATGCCATTCATCAAATTATTCATAGTGCTACATAACATTTCAAGTTGCGGTGGATACTCGCCACTTAAATTATTGCTCAATTCACCAAATAAACCGGTTGGTTGGTTAATTTGCTTTAACAGACTGGCAATATCGGATTTATTAATTAATGAATGACTTTTAAGAGTTAACTGACAAACATGTGTTGCAAGTGAAATGAGATATAGCCCAATTTGCAGTTCGCCAGTTGGTAATTGATAAAGAGGTATCTCACCATCCAATAAAAACGTTAAAAGGTCATCAAAATCAGATGATTTAAGCACCATGCCCATAGGCGATAAACCACTATTATAACGATGAATGGTGATTAATCGCTGATTTGGAGTAATTAAATTAATAGTTTGCGGATGAGTACTAAAAAGTGACAACTCACCCGCTTCTATCGGAATATCTGCACTAACTAAAAGAGGTTTGATAATATGCGTTGCTTGCGCTATAGCACGCGGTTGAAAAAGCTCAACAGCGTGCATATTTGGTCGCGCCTGATTAATCGGCTTATTTAAGCATTCATCATCGGCATATAGCAAACTCATAATCTACACTTCTAGTTTTTTGGCTAATGCCTCGAGTGCTTTTTCAAAACAGGCTAACGGTGCTCTAACTGTTCCTGCGCCAATTTGACCTATACCGGCTTGTTTATGGGCAATACCAGTATTAATCAATGGTGTGATCCCCGTTTCAACAACCAGACGAAGATCTAAGCCTAAACAGCATCCTTGAAAGTTCCATGTCGGAATTTGCAACAACATATTATGTTCTAAATAAATTTCACTCATCTCTTCAGATACTTCAAATGCTGCATCTGTACCACCCGCGCCAACAAAGCGAGTTACTCCCGGCGCAGCGACCATCGCCGCACCGCCAATTCCAAAGGTTTCAGTGATGGCACTATCACCGATATCTGGGTTAGCATCTTGTTGCGAATAGCCGGTAAAGAACAGACCTTGCGGTGTATTCACTGGAGCAGTGAACCATTGATCGCCAAGTCCACTGACTTTAATACCAAATTCTTTACCATTACGCGTCATTGCGGTAACAATAGTCCCTTCTTTAATCTGCGCCGCGCTATCCATAATGGATTTACAAAATGCCATCGCCACGTTTAGGAAGAACTGATCTGTCACGCTTAAAAAGCTAAAGATTTTTTCCATTTCTGCTTTACTGCGGTCAAGTAAAATTAATTTCGGAGAAAGTGTTCTTAATAATAACGCTGAAGCGGCAATATTTCGTTGATGGAATTCATCGCCCATGGTAATCGCTTGTGCCATCAAAGCGGTTAAATCGATACCATTATCAAACAGCTTTAACGCATCGTTTAAGGCTGGTCCTAATGACTCTTTCATCCAACGATGACGATCTAACACCTCTTGACCATAAGCACCAAAACGCATCACTTTACCAATACCTTCGTTTAAATTGCAGTAAGCGCGATTACCATGGGTAACGTTTTCAACCACAATCATTGGCATATTGGCTGAGGTTATGCCCCCCATCGGACCAACCGCATTAACAGAGTGACAAGGAATAAATTCGACTTGGCCTGATTCTAATAACTGTAAAGCTTGTTTTTCATCTTGCGCCCAACCTTCAAACAAACAGGCACCAATACAAGCTCCCTGCATTGGTCCTGTCATATCATGCCAAACAATCGGCGGACCAGCATGTAAAAGTTTTTTACCTTGCGCTAAGGTTGGTACGGCTTCTTTCGCAGCAACAACGCCTACCCAATGTGGTCTAGCCGCTTTAATTCTTTCAATAATTTTTTGGTTTGCTTCATTTATTGCGGTACTTAACATATCAAAACCTCTTAATTTAATTTTTGCAAAATAGCCGCTAATTTTTTATTGCCGCCGGCTATTGGCGCCCATTGATAATGCACAACAGGAATATTCGATGATTGAAGATCTTCAGCAAAACTTCTCAAACCAGCATTGATAACACTAATATGACTTAATAAAGGATAGGTTTTAATTAAGTTGGTTGATTTAGTTGGTGTGATCAGTTTTTTGGCAAGCAAAATAGCTTCAGGTAAATTATTCATCACAACAATATTGGCTGCTTTTAATGCTTCGATTTGCTTGCTACGGCATTGTGGATCTTGTTCTGAACCGGTCACGGTCGCGATAACAATCAGTGGATGATTTTCATCTCGCTTAGCACAGGCTTTTTGATAACCAGCAATCACTGATTCGGCTGGATCACCATTTGCACCATAGCCAATCACCAAATCCACAAGTAATACGCCAACATCAGGTTTATCACCTAACCGAGCGATCTCCTCTTCACGAATAGAAGGATCAATCATTGGATGAGGTTTACCCACCGTATAAAAATCATCACCTAAATCGATAATTTTATGCCCTTGTTGATCTAACATAATTCCTTTATCGTGATGATGACTGGTGGTTAAACCGAGTTCCTGAGCAAGCAACATCGCCGCTTCGGAAGCTAAGGTTCCCCCAGTATATAAGCCAGTAATAGTTTTATTGGCTAAATTAGGTAACTTATTGGCTGTCGCCTCAACAGGACTGAGCAAACAGGCTAATCGTGCGGCTTCATCGAGTGTTCTGGCAAAATAGATATTATCGTCTTGAGGTTTATCGATTTTTGAGCCCAAAAATAGCGCTACTACTGGTTTAGGAATTAATTTCATCGCTGAAATCACGTTTTCCCGTACACTTTCTGCCGGTGGTTTAGAGATAAAGGTAATCACTTGGGAATCGGCATCGGCCGCTAACATATTTAACGCTGTAAGCGCACTAATACCACCTACTTCGAGCGACAAATCACGGCCACCTAAGCCGATGGCTTGCGTGATACCTTGATTTAATAAAGCGATTTGCGAAACCACCTCTTGAATACCAGTACCAGATGCCCCAATTACGCCAATATTTCCTTTAGGAATAACATTGGAAAACGCTAATGGTGCACCGGCAATAAATGCGGTTCCACAATCTGGTCCCATCACAATTAAATCTTTTTTAGCTGCTTTAGTTTTTAAACGGATTTCGTCTTCGATAGATACATTATCAGAAAAGATCATCACGTTTTTATTATCATCTAATGCCTGATCGGCTAACTCAGCGGCGTACTCGCCTGCAATCGAAATTAAGACTAAATTTGCATCAGGTAATTTTTTTGTTGCACTGGCCAAGCGTCTAGCTTTAAGTAACTTGGCACCACCTTGTTGAGCTTGAGCAATATTTTTTAAAGCATCCTCAAGTTGTTGACTGATTAACTCAACAACATCTTTAGCATCATCTTTGGTTTTAATAGCGACGCAAATATCATTTGGTGTTGCATCATTGAAACTATCACTCCAAAACCCTGTTGCGGTTAATAACGATTTATTGGCAGGAGTACCCATCATGACAGATACTTCTTCAACCTCATCAAGATTACTGAGTTTTTTCGATATCAACATCAAACTGACAGAATCTTGAAAGCTTCCTTTTTTTATAAAAGATTGAATCATGAGAACAGGCCTCTCAATTATGAAAAATGCGATTAACTTTGAACCTCTTTAAGCTCATTATAAAAATCTACTTGTTAGATAGTATTTATATATTACGGAAAAAATGCCGAATAAGCAGGTAATACATCACAAAACATTAACGATATCAAAAGTATAATATTATTTAAAATCAGTATGATAAATAATTATTAAAAAATTTTTTATAATAATAACTCCTTAATTTAATTAAATTTCACAAACATAAAAAAGCTAGTTTGATCACATTATTATTTGCTATTAATAGTATGGTAAACAAAAAAAACATTTAAAATGATCGGTAATATCGAAATGATATGCGCGGTTAATATCAAAAATAGTCGATGTTAACAATGATGGAGTTTTAAATAGCAGGTAAATATTTATGAATATTTTATACGATGATGTTGCTAATGCCGTTAAATGGATATCTAGCTTTGGAGGTTTAGAACAAGGTGGTACTACCCGATTACTTTATACAGCAGAGTGGCTAGCTGCCCAAAAAGCCATCCAAGAAAAACTCTCACATATTGGCATGAACACCTATTTCGATGATGTCGGCAACTTATATGGTCGATTTGAAGGTAGCAAATACAGAGATCAAGTCATCATGTCGGGATCGCATGTTGATACCGTGGTCAATGGTGGCAAACTCGATGGTCAACTTGGCATCATTGCCGCTATGCTTGCCATGAAATACCTTAAAGAAAATTACGGTCAACCGTTACGCACCTTAGAACTTATCTCCATGGCCGAAGAAGAAGGCAGTCGCTTTCCTTATGTCTTTTGGGGAAGCAAAAACGTATTTGCCATTGCTAATAATGAGGATGTTGCTTCAATTGAAGACAATAATGGTATTAAATTTGTCGACGCTATGCGCAACTGCGGATTCAAATTTAACAGCCAAAAAGCGCGTACCGACATCAAAGCCTTTTTAGAAATCCACATCGAACAAGGTGGTGTACTGGAAAGAGAACAAAAAAGCATCGGGGTGGTTACCAGCATAGTCGGCCAACGTCGTTATAATATTCGTTTAATTGGTGAAGCTAATCACGCCGGCACCACGCCAATGAGCTATCGCAAAGATGCCATCTACGCCTTTAGCCGAATTTGCCAAGAATCAATTAATAAAGCAATCAAAGTAGGCGATCCGCTAGTATTAACCTTCGGTCATGTCGAGCCAAAACCGAATGTGGTTAATGTGGTTCCTGGTGAAGTGATGTTCACAATTGATTGCCGTCATACAGATCAAGCAGACCTGAAGCAATTTACTGAAGAACTTGAAGCTGACATGTTACGTATTGCCAAAGAACTTGGTCTTGAAATTGAAATAAATCGTTGGATGGATGAACCACCAATTCCCATGGACAACAAACTAATCAAAATGCTGGAAAACATCTGCAAACAAGAAAATCTAAGCTATCGCGTGATGCATAGCGGAGCTGGTCACGATTCGCAAATATTCGCACCACGAGTGCCAACCGCGATGTTATTTGTACCTAGTATCAAAGGCATTAGTCACAATCCAGCAGAAGACACTAAAACTGAAGATTTAGTCGAAGGAATAAAAGCATTAACTTACGCCCTTTATCAATTGGCTTATCAAGAATAATAAGGAAATAAAATGACAGAAAAAAAAGGTGGCATTCAGTACTGGCATAAAATCGTCGCTTTACTATTCCTTGGTTGGTTAGTCATGTGGATTTATCGTCCGGTTTTAGCTGCAATTTTTCCGGAAATTCAGCAAACTGTAGGACCGCAATCCAATACTGAACTTGGTTTAATTGCTAGCTGTTACTTTTTTTCCTATACCTTAATGCAAATCCCTGCTGGGATCTTAGTCGATAAATATGGCAAAAAAGCAGTCGTCATTCCCGGTTTTATCCTCTTTACCATTGCGGCAATTATGATTGGTAATGCACAAACCATGACGATGATCTACATTGGTAGTTTGCTCGCTGGTCTTGGTTGTGGGTCTTATTATGGTTCGGCTTGGTCCCTGTCTGCTGAAAATATTCCTGCTGAAAACCGTAGTTTTGCTTCAGCCATTATCAATACTGGAGCCGCATTAGGTATGGGGGTGTGTTTACTATCGACTAGCTTTTTAGTTAAAGCTTTAAATATGCCATGGCAATATATGCTCTATATTATTGCTGTGCTAACACTCTGCCTAATTGCTGGATTTGCGATCATTATCAAAGAACCATCAGTCAAAACCGTTATTGCTCAGAAAAAACAGCAGAAACCCGATACAAATATTGCGCCAAAAGAAAAAAACAACTTTTTTACTAGCCCGATGATAGCGTGTTACATCATGTACTTTGCGACATGTTATGGTTACTACATGGTGGTAAGCTGGTTACCTAATTTTCTCGAAACTGAACGTGGCTTTACCGGCGGTAGTATCGGTTCGGCATCATCATTAGTGGCTTTCGCCGCCATTCCTGGTGCGTTGGTTATCAGCAAAATTTCGGATAAATTTCGGTCTAAACGACTTTTCTTTATCATTGTCTTGGAACTGCTCTCTGCGATGACTTTATTAATGGCAGTTCAATCCTCAACCATCACCTTATTATTAATGGGATTAATCCTTTATGGATTATTTGGTAAGTTTGTGGTTGAACCGATTCTCATTTCGCATGTGGCGGATATTGCACCTAAAAACAGTTATGGTACAGCATTTGGGGTATTTAACTTTTTTGGTATGAGTTCATCAGTGATCGCCCCACCATTAACTGGTTTATTAGCGGATATAACAGGAACCAAAATTACAGGGTTTTATGTTGCTATTGCAATCTTATTTATTGCAACAGCCTTATTCTTTGTAATTAATTTGCGTAAACACATAACCAATTAATTACGCAAACTAGCAACTATTTATCGACAAGAAATACGATAAATAGTTGACTGAAATTAGTATGTTAACGGCATATTTTGCCTAAAATCTCAAGCATATGTTCCAAGGAGATCATTATGGGATATATCAACAATAACATCGGTTACCCAAAAGACCTATTAGCTTCACGCGCAGTGATCAAACGGCAAAATTTTGCCTTAATCCCTCCAGATGGTCTAGTTAAAAATATAATTCCTGGTTTTGAAAATTGTGACATTACTATTTTAGCTACGCCTAAACTTGGAGCTTCTTTTGTCGATTATCTTCTCACCATGTATCAAGGTGGACAAAACTTACAAGGATTTGGTGATGATGGCATTGAAGTATTTGCTTATGTGATTGAAGGCGAAGTTAGTGCTAAAGCTAATGAGCAAACATATCATCTACAAACTGGTGGCTATATCTATTGCCCCGCAGGCGTCAAACTCTATTTACAAAATTTGATGCCTTCCTCGCGTTTATTTTTATACAAACGCCGCTATAACCCTATTTCAGGATATCAAACACGTGTGATTGCCAATCATATTCAACATCTTGAGCGGGTAAATTATGAAAATATGGATAACGTATTCATCCAAGACTTACTGCCTAAAGAGCTCGGATTTGATATGAATTTCCATATTCTCACTTTCCTACCAGGCGCAAGTCATGGCTATATCGAAACCCATGTACAAGAACATGGCGCCTATTTACTTAGCGGTGAAGGTATGTATCTGCTTGATAATCAATGGATACCGGTCAAAAAGGATGACTACATTTTTATGGGTGCCTATGCTTTGCAAGCTTGTTACGCCGTTGGCCAGCAGCCATTAAGTTATATCTACTCTAAAGATTGCCATCGTGATGTGGAACTCTAAACAATAAACATAATATAGGACACCGTATGGAACTCATAGTTATAGCATTAGGTGGTAATGCGATTTCAAAACGAAACGAATTACTCTCTATTGATAACCAATATCAAAATATCAACAGCACCACTAAATTTATTGCAAAATTAGCCAATAAATATCGACTTGTTATTGTGCACGGCAACGGGCCGCAAGTGGGACTTCTTGCCCTACAAAATGCTAGTTACCCCAATGTACCTGCTTACCCTCTGGATGTGCTAGTTGCACAAACACAAGGCATGTTAGGTTATATGATAAAGCAAAGCTTACAGCAATATGACAATGTCAACCAAGTCGCTTGTGTATTAACGCAAGTCGAGGTAGATAGCAACGACCCTTCATTTAAAGAGCCTACCAAATATATAGGGCCTGTATATCAACCAGAAGAACAACAAAAACTCCAAGCTCAATATGGCTGGCAATTTAAACAAGATGGCAAATACCTACGTCGAGTAGTCGCATCACCAAAACCACAAAAAATTATCGAACTTGATACTATTAAAGACCTTGTCAACCAAGATACTATCGTTATCTGCAATGGTGGTGGAGGTATTCCGGTAATTAAAGATAAATCGGGCTACAAAGGTATTGAGGCGGTGATCGACAAGGATCATAGCGCTGCACAACTCGCCATTGAACTGAAAGCCGACCATTTAATGATCTTAACAGATACTGATGCCGTATATGAAAACTGGGGAACACCACAACAAACAGCTTTAGGCAAAGTCGATACTAAACGAATACAACCAATGGCAATTGATGACGGTGCTATGGGGCCAAAAATAAAATCAGTCATTGAATTTGTTCAGCAAACCGGTAACACCGCTTATATCGGCAACTTAACCGATATTGAATCGCTATTAGCACAAACCAAAGGCACCATCATCACACAATAGCGAAAAATCTAAATAGCCATAACCGATAGCGTGGCGAGGAGTTTTAAAATGAGACTAGATAGACCAACACTACACAACTTAATTGCCAAAAAATTACATAAAGCGGGATTGACTCAAGAGCATGCCGATATCGCCGCAGATACGCTAGCATTTGCCGATGCACGAGGCATTCACTCACATGGCGCCGTACGAGTTGAATACTACGCTGAACGCATTGCCAAAGGAGGCATGACTGCCTATCCTAATGTCAGCTATAAACAGACTGGTCCATCGTCAGCAATATTAGATTTTGATAATGGTTGCGGTTTAGTTGCCGCTAAAGTTGGTATGGACAAAGCGATAGAAATGGCAAAAAAAAATGGCGTTGCCGTAGTAGGAATTCGTCGAATGTCGCATAGCGGCTCGCTTTGCTACTTTACTGAAATGGCTGCTAAACAAAACTTAGTCGCCATATCCATGTGCCAGTCCGACCCAATGGCTGTTCCCTATGGTGGCGCCGAAGAATTTTTTGGCACTAATCCTATCGCTTTTGCTGCACCGACTAACGATGAGCGTGTTGTTTCGTTCGACATGGCAACCACAGTTCAAGCATGGGGAAAAGTCTTATACGCAAGATCTAAAGGCGCTGCAATTCCACCAACTTGGGCGGTTGATGAACATGGTGAACCCACAACTGATCCCTACAAAGTAAATGCCCTATTACCAATCTCTGATGCTAAAGGTTATGGTTTAATGATGATGGTAGATGTGCTTTCTGGCATTCTACTGGGCTTGCCATTTGGCAAAAACGTCTCATCAATGTATGCCGACCTCTCTAAAGGTCGAAACCTTGGTCATCTGCATATTGTGATCAATCCTGAATATTTTATCGGCCTAGATATTTTTAAACAAACTATGTCCGCTATGCTAGACCAACTAAAACAAGCTAAACCAGCCAAAGGCGTTAGTGAAGTTTTCTTTCCCGGCGAAAGAAGCAAAAAACGTGAAGCCGATTACTTAAAAAATGGCATAGAGATTGTTGATGATATCTATAATTACTTAATTAGTGATGATATTCATTACAATCGTTATGATCATAAAAATAAGTTTGCTGAATAAACTTAGAATAACAAAAACCCCCTTTCTCAATTTTTTTGAGAGACGGAGAACTGTCTACACGGCAGTGAACGCCACCGAAGACGAGAAAAAAACATTGTTAAATTTCTAAACTACCTACACGGCAGTGAACAAATAGCAAAGAGAATGCAGAAAGATGCGCAATTTCTAAACTGCCTACACGGCAGTGAACTCGCAGGTGAAAAAGAGCCATTACTACCGGCATTTCTAAACTGCCTACACGGCAGTGAACATGTAATTAGCATTGATCCTTTAGGGAAGTATTTTCTAAACTGCCTACACGGCAGTGAACCTAAGATGTTTAAATAACCTTCATGTAAAATTTTTCTAAACTGCCTACACGGCAGTGAACTAGAACAAGACATACTATAAACATTGTTTGCTAAAAGGCAAAGGGCAATTTGGGTTTAAAAAACCCTTTTTTTAAGTTGTATTATAATGCAATGATTTTTAATGATTTTATTTTTAACTAAAAAAAAGGGTTAGCAATGGGTTAATTTAAAGTTTCAAAACATGTATTCCTTTATTTTTGCGGTAATAATACCATTACGCCCCAAATAGCCTCTACTCGAAGCGATGAGTACACGCTAAGTCTTAAAATCGTTTTTTATTAACCATTTCATTAATTCAATTGTCTCTAGCAATCAAATATTTCCAAGAGAACTAACTCAGTTTTTACTGTTTATGCCACTCCAGTTTAAGAATTAATAAGCAAGAAATAAAGCGCTAAGGATAGACGCAAAGCCCATTGCTATTTCTTGGACTAATAACGGCATACAACCAACCAGAACCCGACCAAACGGCAAACTGGTTATCGGTCGTCCAATAACCGCCGTAAGTGGCGAAGTTGGCATTTTGGTAGCCTTTCATATAGCCCCACTCCGTGAATAAACCTGCAGCAATATGGCGCTGATAATAATTACCCTTTGATAAAGGCGTGGCACCTAATCCACGCTCATTAGAATTAGTTAAATCCTTAACTTTAGGCATACGGTATCCAATATTAGGGCACCAAGATGATATGCTAGAATAGTTGTAACCTTTTTTAGCACCGCGGTTAACAAACCATTGCTTTAACTCAAAACCATATTTGACGATGGCATTACCATGACTGTCTCGACCTATTAACTCAAATACCTGAGGCAAAGATGGCTGATCGATATTACCCGGATTATCTGACTCCCATTGCGAGTCGGTAGCAACTGGGCCAGTTAAGGTAACGCGAACGCTAGTACTTGTTGAATTGGTCATAGTAGCAGTAATACCGCCACGGGAAACTTGCGCCCAAGTTAAAGGTTCACTACCAACTATATCTAAATCAAAATATAAATTATTAGCACCTGTGGTAGGAAAATTTAAACCATACGACGAAACGGATTGTGTGAGAAACCCCTTATCAGAGTTCCAAATCCAAGCAAAACCAGCGTGAGGACCTGTACCAGCATTTAAATTTGGTTTAGCAAAACAGACCGAAGGTGATGCTTTAGGCTGAACATAATAGGTCACATTTCTTTGACTTAAAAGACTTTCATTAGGTACACCATAACGTGTTTTTAATGTACCTTCAGTATTAGATAAGGTCAATTTATAAGGCGACCTACAAACAGTAAGCTCTTCATTACGGGCAACTGTTTGATTATATTTATCAGAGATAGCTAACATTAAATTACCTGTAACCGTTATACCGTCATCCCCCTGACCATCGCCATCATCATCGCCCCAATAATTATAGGGTGGACCGATAAGTAAACTTAATGCAATAGAATCACTATTAGTTGGGACTAACATATCTATATCTGCAACACTCTCACCAATTGTAGGTAATTCGATTGGATTGGTTATACTTGAATCATTAGTTGCAGGAGTAAATTTTCGACCATTAGAAAGAGATATCCAGAACAGAGCATCGGTGTTGGTTGCTCGTGAGCGACCACCATCGAAGGTTAAATATGGTGCATTACCATTAATAATATTTGATGTTTTAGAGGTTAAAGCGTGGCTAGAATAGGAAGTTATTACCGACAATCCAAACCATAACCCTAAAAAGATCTGCTGGGATAAAGGTGATCGAGGCAACGATTGCAATAAAATTCGTGCAATTCCTTGCAATCTCGATAAAAAACAAACCATTGTTAAGAGTGAAGATTGTGAACTTAGCTTTGATGAAACTAAATTATAGGTTGGCCATGTTTCGTGTTTCGTGTTTCGTGTTTAAAATTATAATCCATTTCGACAACCCTGTCAAGTAATCTTTTGATTTATTTGCGATTTTATACTCATCAACTAGATTCTAACCGTTTACATTTAACGGTTGAAAAAGTATAGTGACTGAAAAAAAACGATGCAACATTTTTTTCTATTTAATTGTTAACGTTCGTAAAGAAGATTACTAAAGACACCAAAATTGCATCTTATACCCCCTATTCCAAATAAAGCATAAGCACTCTACCTTTTCTTACAAACTTAAGCATATTGATGATAAAAAAATTTATTCGGAGATAATTGGTTGTTTTAAAAAATTCGAACAAGGAATTTATTAAGTTTTAGAACAGATTTTGCGCAGCAAAACTACATTTCTTAAAATTTTTTCTTGAGTTTTAATGAGTTATTTTTAGCCAATAGCTATTTGTATTTTGCACGTTTTTAAGCTTATAAGCGATTTATATTATGTATGGTATGATGGAATGAAATTAGAAAGGATTGATTGATATTTTAACCATACTGGATTATCTATATTCGATCTTTCGTCAATATCTATATGTATTGATAGAAGGAGAATTAGATAATTGTTGATTATTTGATGGTCTTTAGCATTAAAATTGAAATATTTCAATGTTTACATTCATTAAAATGGGATAACTACCATCAATTTAACAAGCATGAGTAATTTAAGTGATTAATCCATGTGATTACCAATTGAGAAGATTGATGCAATAAGATTAAGCAAGGTGGTTTAAAAACAAATTATATTTTATTATGAATAATACAAACTATTTAATTCATTTCTAATCGTTTTCTTTTAACTAACTGGTAAAATTAAAAATATTTTGAATACTTATCGTATTTTGAGAATGATAAGAATAATTTTTCATCTGTGATTCACTTCGATTAACTAGACTTGCATATTTCTGTTTTCTAGTTTAATTTATCGTCACTAACCAATTCACTTTTTGAGATGAAACATGACGATATCATTTAAAGAGCAGCAACAACGGATCAATTTTGTTAAACACTTTTTTGCCGAGCAATTAGCCAATAACCTTTCACTAATCGAAGTTCAAGCACCAATATTGAGTCAGATTGGTGATGGAGTTCAAGATAATTTATCTGGTACTGAGAAAGCAGTTCAAGTTAATGTTAAGAGTATTCCAAATGCACAATTTGAAGTGGTGCATTCATTAGCGAAATGGAAACGTAAAATTTTGAGCCAACACCATTTTCCAGTTGGAGAAGGTATTTATACCAATATGAAGGCCCTACGCCCTGATGAAGAAAAACTCTCTCCTATCCATTCGGTTTATGTCGATCAATGGGATTGGGAAAAAGTAATTCGTCCTGAAGATCGTAATTTAGCTTATTTGAAGCATACTGTTGAGAAGATTTATAGTGCGATTAAAGCAACCGAAAAAGCGGTTTCCGAAAAATATCACCTTTCTTGTTTTTTACCAGAAACGATCACTTTTATGGATAGTGAGCAATTGTTAAAACGTTATCCGAATTTATCACCGAAAGAGCGCGAAAATGCAATTACTAAAGAGTTGGGTGCGGTATTTTTAATTGGTATTGGTGGTGAATTATCAAACAATGAAAAACACGATGTTCGCGCTCCGGATTATGATGATTGGAGCAGTGACAATGAGATGGGTTCGAAAGGCTTAAATGGTGATATTTTAGTTTGGAATCCGGTGTTAAATAGTGGTTTTGAAATCTCATCAATGGGTATTCGTGTCGATCCTGAAACGTTAAAACGTCAATTAAAATTAACCAATAATGAAGATCGCTTACAATATGCTTGGCATAAGGCGTTAGCCGATGGTGATTTTTTGCAGACAATTGGCGGCGGAATTGGGCAATCTCGATTAACAATGCTACTTCTACAACAACAACATATTGGTCAAGTCCAAGCAAGCGTTTGGGATGATATGACTAAGCAAAATTATCAACAACTTTTGTAAATTAAATCCTATCTGCTTTTCCACTTATTGGTTGGAAAAGCAAGCTTATTATTGTCCTATTCCTTTTTCCCCTTCACTGGTTTTTAGTAAGAAAAGACAAAAGCTAACCAATACGAAGATTTTTGGTGTTTAACGCACAGCCTATGCTTAGTTTATTAAATCGCTAATGCGGATAACTTACTCATTTTTAATGATATAAGGTTATCCGCACTGTTAATGTTAAAAATTAATTTGCTGATTTATTATCGGTTGCTTGATCTTCAGATATTGATTGATTATCTGTAGGGGCAACTTCAGGTACTACTGAATCATTTACCTCTGATGCTTTTTCAACTGATGAAGACGATTGAGATGTAGTAGATTGAGATGTAGTATCTTGAGTAGTTGTTGCCGATGTTGAGGTTACTGTTGATTCGACTTCTGATTGAATTTTCTCATTTTCAGATGAATTGGTAACAGGTGCAACATCTTTATTAGGAGTGCCATCAACCTGCGGCGTTGTTGAGTTTGGTGATATTGATGGCTCAACTGGGGCTTTAGTTTCGTCTTTAACTGATTGTATGTTTGATGATGAACTGACTTTACCACGAATATAGATAATGCGTTGCTTACCACCATTACATGAACCAACTACTTTACCTTGACCTTGTATTTCTTGATCAGCGGGAACCAGTGTTAGTTGAAAGTTATCTTCAGGCACACCGTTATTTTTGATTTTTTCGGCGATATTTGCTCTAATATCGTCACAATTAGAAGCAGATACCACCACTGGAAAACTTAACAATAACATTATCGCTAATTTTTTCATAACCTTTCCTTTAAATTATCTAAATAAATATTATAAAACGATTATATGATCATTCCATATCGTTTGCTTAGATGCAATAAATATATCTTATCAAGATCGTTGAAAAAGCTAGCCTAATATAAATAGGATTAAATTTTTTTAATCACGTTCTTGATGTTGGTTTTCAAGTAATTTTAATTTATTTAAAACCCAAGCTCGAATATCAGATAGTTCGGCTTCAGATAGTCTATTTACAAAATCTCTTTTTTCATGAAGTTGTTTTCGATCTTCTTCCGTCAAAACCACACCTTTTAGATTTAATAACACTTCTTTGCGGTACATAGAATAAATAAAATCTTTTATTAAATCATCAGAAAGATTAATGTCAGCCATGGTGATTTCCTTATTTTATGTCTGTAACACTTGTCATACTAACCATGCAAATTTAATTAAATTCAGATTAATGACATCATTACGTTCTATTGATATCAAAGATGAATCCAGCCTAAAAAACAGACTGACTTTAACTATAATCTAATCAATAATGCATGACAATGATCGAATTGAATAAAAAAACAGATAAGTTAGCTTTTTCTAAAAAATGCCAAGATGAAATTATCCACTTCATTACTTAATAAGTATTTAACAAACCTGTTGATAACTATGTAATATAATGATTATTATAAATTTAATTTCTTGATTAAATTTTGTTCTTCACCAGTATTCTATATTTTTGGGCAAAAATATTTAAATTTAATTTACAAAAATTACAATTCATTTGAGTAACATTAAGTAATAATGGCTAAAAAAATACAGCATAACCTTTAAATTATGCTGTAAAAAAAACAAGAAATTTAAACAAGAAGTTATAAAGATAATATAAAGATGTTATAAAGCAGTAAAAAATGCGATTAAACCAAATAATACACCAGGAAAATTAGCTATCGCAATTGGCCAATCCTTTTTCTGTTGTAATAAACCATAACAGACCCATAAAGAGCAGTTAATTGCTGCCGCCAAAGGTTGTGTCGGATTGGTTTTAAATCCATGAAGATTGTCAATAATTTGCGGGATATAGGATACGTACATGCCTAACGATGCAATCGTTGCGACGACACCCAAATAATGGAAAGCTTTTGGAGAAAGATTCAAAATCAACCTACCTGCTCAATAATGAATGGAGCAAGTAATCTAACATAGATAGCAAGGGAGTTAAACCTTGTTATATCAGGGCGTAAGATAATTTTTTGTAAATAAAATGATAAATTCTTGGCTTTATTTTTTAACCATTAAAACAACAGCATTGAGCGGCTGTTGTTGTTTAGTTAATGTTTAACGTTAATTTTACCAACAAAGCATTGATAATGAATTGATGTAATTATTGGTAAGATTATTAAGGTTTTTACTACTAAAGCGGTTACCTTCTATTTAGTCATTATAGTTTAAATAATTGCTTTACCTCATTTATCTGCTTATCATGCAATGCTCCACCATAGTTCCTTGAATTGGCTTTTAAGTAACCATGTTTTTCAGCAACTGCGGTTTTTATTGTGGTAACAAAATCATCACCAATATTGTAAATATTTGATAAACGACTAATCTCTTTTTGTAGAAGTTGGATCTGATGAAAATCATTCTCATTAAATGCTTTCATTACACTTGCAAAGAGCTCCGGCACCACATTATTTAGACCAGAAAGTACCCCAGCACCACCATTAAGTAAATTTGGAATAAAATATTCATCAAAACCAGCAAATACTGAGAAATCCTTACGGATAGATTGAGAAGCAAGCACAATGGAACGGGTATGTGAAGCACAATCAATCGTATCTTTAATACCAATAAACCTAGGACAATCTAGCATAAGTTTTGCGACAAGTTTTGCATCAACATCACAGCCAGTGCGCGCAGGGAAGTTATAAACAAACCAATCACCTAAAAACCGCGAATCGAGATATTTGTAATATTCATACAATTGATTGGCTGTTTGTGATAGGTAATAGTGAGGTAAAGCCATTACCGCTGGATATCCTGCATCATACGCCGCATCCGCTAAACGGATCATGTCATCAACAACGGTGGTAGATACATTGACAATTAGCGGTAAGTCAGTGAATTGCTGTGCTTGTTTGATAATAGCTAATCGTTCCTTAATGCTTAATGTCGCAAACTCACCAATGGTACCCATCACCAAAATACCGTTAATTTTTGCTTCGGTTAACATTTGGTAATGTTTTTCCATAGCGGCAAAATCAACACTATTTTTAGCGTTAAATGGCGTGATAGCAGGACAAATGGTTCCTGAGAATTTAGGGGATTTTTTCATAATAAGATCCTTATGTTTTACACCAATATATTGAAATAATATATAAACAGTTATTACCAACTAACTATTTAATCAATTTGCCAATTACTCAATAATATTTTTTAGTTATTGTGATCGAGATCACCAAATTAAAGCATAAATATGTCTAATAAATCATTGTAAAAAATTATAGATGTATTTAGACTAAATTGGTTTCAATATATTGGTGTAAATGTATGGGTAAAATATCTCAAGCGCCAGCCATCGATAAAGCCGCTCTAATTTTGAATTTTATTGCTCAAAATGGCGGGATGACTTATACGCAAATCTATCAAGGGCTTTCGTTACCGCAAAGCTCTTCATCATTAATCTTAAAAAGTATGGTGACTAATGGTTTGTTACGGCAAAAAGGAAATAAATACTTTTTAGGGCTTAATCTGTATGAGTTTGGTAACAAAGCGATTGAGCAATTTAATATTAAGGATTTAGCTCTCGAACCACTCTCGTTTTTACGAGATAAAACTCAGCTAGCTTGTCATTTAGGTATTTTAGATGGCGATGCGGCAATCTACTTAGCTAAAATTGAGAGCGATAACGCAATACAGATTAAAAGTTGGTTAGGTCGCCGATTATCTTTACATAGTTCAGCATTGGGTAAGGTTTTGTTAGCTTGGTTACCGGAGCAACATATTGATGAGCTGTTTCCTAATGAACAATTACCGAGTAAAACCAAAAATACCATAGCAACTAAAACTGATTATAAAAAGGCATTACAAGTCGTAAGAAAACAAGGTTGGGCGTTTGACGACGGCGAAGACTTTGATGAAGTAACTTGCTTAGCAGCACCGATTTTTGATAAACATGGTAATGTTATCGCCGCCATAAGTACCTCAGGAATAAGGTTTCAAATGCCGCAAGAACGAATTGCTGAATTTACAGCGTATTTGCTGACCGCTGCTAGCATGTTAACTAAGAAAATAATCGGCTAGTTAAAAGATAAACCTTTTTCAACATTCAATTTAATTGAAAAAGTGAAAAAGGTTTTAATGCGTTAGCAAAGATGAGTTTGTTTGGTCTCTTTACCAAGGAATAATATGGCTAAAATAGCCACAAGAATTGATAAGCTAAATAGCCCAAATATCATGCTAACACTAACTTGGTTAGCCATTAAGAATCCCACCATCAGTGGACCTAATATACCGCCAATTCGGCCAATTGAAGCAGCCATACCGGCACCTGTTGCGCGAATATTCGTAGTGTATTGTTCTGGGGTATAAGCATACATTGCTCCCCATGCGCCTAGATTAAAGAATGATAATAATGCACCACAGATAAGCAGTTGGTTAATTGAATCAGCAATACCAAATAGATAGGCACTGATCAAGGTTCCTAATAGATACGCCATCAATACCCATTTTCGCCCTACTCGTTCGATCAGCCAAGCAACAGTAAAATAACCCGGTAATTGCGCTAAAGTCATCATAAAAATGTAACCAAAACTTTTTACCATATCAAAACCCTTATGCATCATCACGCTTGGCAACCATAAGAACATGCCATAATATGAAAATACAACACAAAACCAAACTATCCATAACATTATCGTTTGACGACGAAATGAGCTTGATAGGAGCGATTGTAATTTCTTGATGATTGGCTCTTTTTGAGCATTATTATCTTGATATTGATATGAATGTGAGTCAGGTAAGTTAAAGCGTAGATAAAGCGCATAAAAAGCCGGTATTGCACATAAGATCATTGCGCCACGCCAACCGACAGCCGGTAGAGGAATTAAAAAGTAAGCGATCAACGCGGCCAAAATCCAACCTACAGCCCAAAAGCTTTCGAGTAACACCACGACGCGACCACGTACTTCAGGTTCCACACTTTCACTCACTAGCGTTGATGCTACTGGCAATTCGCCACCTAAGCCCATACCAATGAAGAATCGTAAAATCAGTAAACTACCCAGTCCCCAAGCAAAAGCACTTAAGCCACTGGCGATACTGAACATTAGTAAAGTAAATAAAAAAGCGGATTTGCGCCCTTTTTTATCGGCATAAATACCAAATAAAAAGGCACCAACAGCCATACCAATTGAGTTTACACTACCTATCCAACCCAGTTGTGAAGGTGTTAGCCCCCAATCTTGTTTTAAAGCAGCTAAAATAAAGGAGAGTAATCCCACGTCCATTGCATCAAAAAGCCAACCAGTGCCAGCAATGAGCAATAATTTGTTTGTAGATAATAAAGCGGTTTTTGAATTTTCCATAATAATTTGACCAACGAAAAGCTTGGTAGGCGTAATCAAATCAGATTTTCTTTAAAATGTCCATAGCTTAATCGTATTGAACCAAAATTATCCCCGAACTCAATGCCTTGGGACACAATTATATGTTTGGATAACAGTTGGTTTAAAATCACCAACTCTTGTGCGGCACTGTTAACGGGTAAATGAGCATATAAATGAAAACCACCGGTAGGTATTTGGTAAGTAATCTCTCCTTTGAAATAGTCATTGAACCAATCCATTAGTTGATTGGCTTTATGTTTTAGTTGTTGACGTAACCATTTTTGATGGGTTTGATAGTGATGAGTTAAATACTCTTCGGCTAAAAGTTGCGGTAATATACTCAATCCAGAATCTATATAGTGCCGTATATTGGCTAATTTTTCGATGATTTCCTTGGGAGCAATCATCCACCCAATACGTATATTACGACCAATATATTTGGATAATGAACCTAAATAGACCACTTGATTACTGGTATCGAATTTTTTTATTGGTGCAATGTTAACCTTTGCATCAAAGGCTAATCCACTATAAGCATCATCCTCAACAATACCAATACACTGTTGCCGACAAAAGGCCAATATCTGTTTTTTTCGTGGATTACTCATCACGCAGCCAGTAGGGTTTTGAAATATTGG
This sequence comes from uncultured Gilliamella sp., assembly GCA_946482005.1. Classification (GTDB taxonomy): domain Bacteria; phylum Pseudomonadota; class Gammaproteobacteria; order Enterobacterales; family Orbaceae; genus Gilliamella. Next base: position 93,694 of record CAMLPV010000007.1, on the reverse strand, counting down.
ATTTAGAAATAACCATCTAATTTGCCGCTCTAACGCTACTTTTTGTAAACTCTCTAAGGTTATCCCCTCGTCATCACATTCAATGCCATAAAGCCGAACACCGGCTGCTTGGAACAGGGGCAACGAATAAAAATAAGAAGGTGATTCAATACCTATTGCATCACCGGGCTTTAATAATCCTTGGGTAATTAAAAATAGTGATTGTTGGGTACCTGAGGTTATTAAGATTTGATCAATATCAATTGTCATAGCAAATTGCGTTGACATATAGTTGGCTATTTGCTGTTTGAGTGAAGGTAATCCCAATTGCAACCTGTCACTCTGCTTTTCATAAGCAACCATTTCATGAGAGGTGATATGAGGTAATATCAATTTAGGGATCATATTGGTTGGCAAATCACCATTAGCTAAATCACAAATATGCGCCATTTGTTGCCGAACCTGTACCACTTTTTGTTGGTAGACGTTGTTACGATGCTGATAAAAATTGGCGGGCAATCGCCAATTAATGGTCGAATAAACTTGTAGCCCCCATTTTTGTTCATTAACAAAAGTCCCACTACCAACCTTACGCACTAAAATTCCTCGTTCAGTCAAGATATCTAGCGCATGTACAATAGTTGAACGGTTAACTTGTAGTTCCTTGGCTAAATTACGCTCAGATGGTAATCGTTCGCCAGCTATTAACACCCCTTGTTCAATATAGCTTTCAATCAATTGTGTGACTTTTTTAAATAATGCACCACTAAAAGGGCTTAATTTTTGTTTATTCCACATCTTTTATTAATTAAGTTTTATAGAACTTATTACCTTAAAGGCAAAATTGGATGGGTTAATTATAGTCCAATTGGCTGTTTATTGCAGTGATTTAATTCTGAATAATATTCCCCAGACTAGACAGCTAACAATTCAGGAGTAACAATGAAAACAGGTACACAAACTGTAAAACGTGGAATGGCGCAGATGCAAAAAGGCGGCGTGATTATGGACGTCGTTAATGCCGAACAAGCAAAAATTGCTGAACAAGCTGGTGCTGTGGCAGTAATGGCTTTAGAGCGTGTTCCTTCCGATATTCGTGCAGCTGGGGGCGTAGCAAGAATGGCGGATCCAACTATCGTTGAAGAGGTAATGAAGGCGGTAACTATACCGGTGATGGCCAAAGCACGAATTGGTCACATTGTTGAAGCACGTATTTTAGAGTCAATGGGCGTGGATTATATTGATGAAAGCGAAGTGCTCACCCCTGCTGATGAACAATATCATTTATTAAAAGATGAATTTACCGTACCTTTCGTTTGTGGTTGCCGTGATTTAGGTGAGGCATTACGCCGAATTGGGGAAGGAGCTTCGATGCTACGCACCAAAGGTGAACCAGGAACTGGCAATATTGTTGAAGCAGTAAGACATATGCGTCGTGTCAATGAGCAAATTCGTCTAGTGGTTGGCAAATCAAAAGATGAACTGATGACATTTGCTAAAGAAATTGGTGCACCTTATGAGTTAGTATTACAAATCAAACAACTTGGAAAATTACCTGTGGTTAATTTTGCCGCTGGCGGTGTGGCGACACCTGCTGATGCAGCACTAATGATGCAACTTGGTGCAGATGGTGTATTTGTCGGTTCGGGTATTTTTAAATCGCAAAATCCAGAAAAATTTGCCAAAGCAATCGTTCAAGCCACCACTTATTTTGATGATTATCCAAGATTGGCTGAACTATCAAAAGGATTAGGTGAAGCGATGAAAGGAATTGAGATCAGCAAATTAAGTGAATCAGAAAGAATGCAAGATCGGGGTTGGTAATGACTTCAAAGGTGAGTAAAACCATTGGTGTGCTTAACTTACAAGGTGCTGTAAGTGAGCATTTAAATATGCTCGCCAGCCTTGATGGGGTGACCCCAATAACAGTTAAGCAACCCGAGCAATTAAGCCAGCTTGATGGTTTGATTATTCCCGGCGGTGAATCGACCGCTATTAGCCGTTTAATTAGACAAAATGGATTATTTGAACCAATCCAAACTTTTGCTAAACAAGGTAAAGGTATCTTTGGCACCTGCGCTGGATTGGTGCTTTGTGGTAGTGCAACTCAGCATAATGAGGTTGAACAACTGGGTTTAATGGATATTACTGTCGAACGTAATGGTTTTGGTCGGCAAATCGCCAGCTTTGAAACCATGTTAGATATTGCTCCTATCGGTAAACAAATTCCTGCCGTCTTTATTCGAGCACCTTATATTGCCAAAACGGCTAAGCAAGTAACACAACTCGCGTTTGTTGATAATCATTGTGTGATGGCAGAACAAAATAATATTTTAGTCTGTTCATTCCATCCCGAATTAACGGCTGATAATCGCATAATGCGCTATTTTGTTGAAAAATGTTAATTGAAGATACACCCCATATTTAATGGATAAACATGGGGTGTTTTGTGAAAATTTGGATATTACCATTAATTATTAGCCTACTTATTACTACCCAAAACTGTTTACTCAAGTTTTTTGTTATTTTTTTCTAAATAAGATTAATTATTAAACCATTTATATCTTTTTTATTTAACTCTACAATTCCTTAACAAGTGGTAAGTCAGATAAATAAATTAAGAAATTAATTTGGTTCTAATTATTAGCATCTTTATTACCACAAAAATGTTCCTTGATCTTTTTGCTATTTTTCCTCAACGAAATTAATTATTAAGTCATCGGCATTATTTTTTTATTTATCTACATATGATAAATCTGACAACACAATAAAGAAAATAGGCGCTGATTATTCGCGGCTTTATTACCCCAAAACTGTTTCTCACTTTTTTGCTATTTTTTCTCAAGAGGATAATCATTAAATCATCTGCATCATATTTTTTATTTACCCATACAATGCTTTAACAAGTGGTTAGTCTAATAACTAAATCACGAAATTAATTTGGTTCTAATTATTAATCTCTTTATTTCCACCAAAACCGTTTCCCAACTATTTTGCTATTTCTCCTAATGAGGTTAATCATTAAATCATCTTTATCATATTTTTAATTACCTATACAATGCAGTAGGAAATGACAAATCTGATAAATAAGGAAATTAATTATGATGACCGGTAATTGCTTGTGTGGTGACATTGTCTATCAACTTAATAGTGATATTAAAGCGATAGTTTTTTGTCACTGTTCACGTTGTCGCAAACAAACTAGTTCGGCTTTTAATTCGGCTACAGTGGTTAATAAAGAAGATTTAACCTTTATTAAAGGCGAAGAGAATATCAAAGTCTATTCCGACGCTGGCGTTAATCGCCATTTTTGTGGTAAATGTGGTTCGCATATTTTTTCTAGTCGCGATAATGATACTAGTACTTATCGTTTGCGCATAGGTCTGATTAACGAACCGATTAATGCTGAAAAACGTATTCATGTATATACCGGTTCAAAAGCAAATTGGGATACTATTTGTGATGGTTACCCTGAATATGAAGAAGGTATTCCGGCTAAGTAAAATTAGACCAGTAATAGTATAAATCGTAATTAACCAGACGATGATCATGGCGAAACCGAAATATCATCGTCTTAAAGCACTTCACTACGTTGCCAATAAGTTTTATGCGCAAAACCCATTAGGTTACTGGTCATCTTAATTTCTTGTAAACATATTGACCAAATCGGAGCTTTCATCACTCTGGCAAAGGGAAAAGCGTGATAATAGAGCTTATAGGCATGGCTTGCCTGATTTTCAGTAAGTAGTTCAGCTTTAGCTGAAAATTGAATGCCCTGAATCTTAGCGACCGATTTTGGACTAATACTAATTGTACCGGCGACATTTGGATTTTTTAACATCGCTTGTGCATGTTTGGTTTTTAATTCTGATAAGAGATATAAGCAGCAATTTTCTTCATCAAATACATAGAATGCATTACATGTCCAAGGTTGATGTTCTGCTAATATCACACTTAAACTTAAGACATGTTGCTGTTGAATAAATTTTATGATTTTAGCATCGGGGAGTTTCATTCTACTATTCAGGCTTTTGATTTAAATGCAGATCTTCACCCCAGCGTGGTAAACTAGGTACATCAATATCGAACAGATCAAGTGCTCTGGCAACACTGTGGGTAATCATATCATCGATACTTTCGATGTGTTGATATAGCGCAGGGACAGGTGGAAAAATAATACCGCCCATTAATGTCACCATTTCCATATTTTTAATATGCCCTAAATGTAATGGTGTTTCACGCGTCATTAAAACTAAACGACGGCGTTCTTTCAAGACAACATCCGCAGCACGGGTTAATAAATTATCGGATAAACCATGAGCTATTGCTGCCAGCGTTCGCATCGAGCAAGGTGCGACTAACATGCCTATCGTTTTGTATGACCCACTAGCGATTGCGGCACCAATATTATCAACAGCATAGACGACATCGGCTAAGGATTCTAATTGGGCCAATTGGGATTTAGAATGCTCGTAATTTCCTGTGATTTTTGCTGCTTTAGAGATAACGAGGTGGGTTTGAAGCTCCATGGGTTTGAGAAGCTCTAAAGCCTTTATACCATAAGCAAAGCCTGTTGCACCACTTATGCCAATTATTATCCTTCTCACAGTCATTTCAATTCCTACTGTTAAATCTAATGTTAGAATTTGCTAACTATTTTAACTTAGATTAAGCTGTAATAGATAACATTATCTTTCGTGGGGATAGGAATTTAAAATGTTAAAAGAGTTGAATACACCACCAACTACATGGTCAGTGGTGATATTGAGTATGATTTATTCTAGAGCCATTGGTTCGTCAACAACTGTGGTTTTTTGATCCCCTTGAATCGTTTTGATAGCGTTATTGTAAGCTCTTACTGCTTCTTTACTCGATAATAAGCTATATTTTAAGGTAAAGTTAGCACTTTTTCCTGGTGGTAATTGACGAACACGCTTTTGTTCACGTTCTATAGTGACTGGATAAGCGAAACTTGTACCTGGTTCAATACCTGTTACATAGCCTTGATTAAATGTATCAGTATTCTTCCATAAAGTAAGCACAGGTAATTCCCGAGTATTAAATGAAATACCCACCCCTTTATTACCCACCTTATTAGCTAACATAACTTGAGTTTGCCCTCTTGAATCGGCATAAGGATAAATATTGAAGACCATTTCATCAAAGTTTCTAGTTGGTCCTAAGTAAGTTTGCCAATTTTTTAGACCTTTTATTGCATAATCATTAAATGGTGAAATTTCTTTAACTGGTGCAACAAATTTTGCCCCCCTTTCAAGAATTGGCGTCCCAAAATTGCTGTGATAAATAATTTGATAATCTTTAGGATAATCGCCTTTATTTGTCACTGTATCATGAACGGTAAATTCTTTACTACCAGGAACATAGCTAAGTCTAACCCAAGTTTCTAAATTACTTTTTTTGAAAGCTTTTTCTTGGATTAGACCACTCACGGTGATGGTATATGGAGCTTTATCTTCAATATCAACAAACAATTTTGCAACTGGAGTATTTTGCGCTCGGCCATGAAGGGTATACAACATACCATCAGCTTGTACGGCATGACCTGTCCATTCAAAACCACAACGAACCAGCATTTCATTAAAGCCTTCTAGCCAACCATTACCACCACGGCTTTCTAAATTGATATACTGTGGATTAACAACTTCTTTAACTGGAGAATTCCAACCTAAACGAATACCATCACCTTCCACAGACAAGATACCCAAACCGCGAGTTGGACTTAATCTAATGGTCAATCCATCACTTTGAATAGTTAACACTTCAGAGTCATGTTGCAATCCACCACTAAGAACAGTATTTCTTATTAAAAATGTCGGCGCATCTTGGTTAATGTCAGTATTTTTAACAACCCAAGCACCTTTTCTAATTTGTAAATCGGTATCTGTAATAACATAATGTTGTGCACTAACAGAACATGAGATTAATCCCACAGCAGTAACTAACGAGAGCTTTCTAAGTTTCATGAGTTAATTCCTTATTTTTAATATTAATCCATCAAGAACAAGTATATTTGTTAATTTGGTCTGACTTGCCCTGCTTTCCAGTGTTTCCGACAAACTGAATGGTATTCGCTATCCCCTAAATGTATCGAATTCCCATATTTAACTATTTGTCCATTTTCACCTTCTAAAAGAATCATTGTGGCTTTTTTACCACACCAACAAACCGTTTTCAGTTCTCTATAATTGTCAGCTATTTCTAATAGTGTTTTGGAACCTTCGAATAAGTGTCCCATATAATCTGTTTTTAGACCAAAGAACATCATTGGAACGCTAAATTCATCACATACGTCAGATAATTTCCAGATGGTTTTAGAGGATAAAAACTGACTTTCATCAATCAAAATACAAGCATAGTTATTTCGTTTTATCTGTTCGATGATATCATCAACAGTATTATCATCAAGTTGTAATGCTTTTTTACGTAAACCCAGTCGAGAGACAATTTCAACAGCCGAGTCTCTTGTATCGACCGATGATTTAAGTAATAGTGTCTGCATATTATTGCTTAAATAATTATGATCGATTTGTAATAATTCAGTAGATTTTCCAGCGTTCATCACGCCATAAATATAATAAATTTTTGACAAAATTAGCGTCTCAAAAAATAAATAGTAATAATCGTTATCAGAAAAATAAAAGGTAAGTTTTACAACTTACCTTTTGTGGGTAAAAAAACTATTTTGCTTTACCCTGGTTGGCTACCGCTGCTTGTTTAGCTGCGATTTCATCGGCATTACCTAAGTAATAATGCTTAACCACTTTCATGTTGTCGTCAAATTCATAAACTAAAGGTACACCAGTTGGGATGTTAACATCGATAATGTCATCATCACTGATATTGTCTAAATGTTTAACTAAAGCACGAAGAGAGTTACCGTGAGCAGCAATAATAACACGTTCACCTTTTGCAACACGCGGGGCTATAGTTGATTCCCAGTAAGGAAGTACACGTTTAATAGTTAATGCTAAGCTTTCAGTTAAAGGTAACTCTGATTCAGGTAAGCTGCTATAACGTGAATCATGACCAGGGAAACGTTCGTCTGATTTTTCTAACGCAGGAGGGGTAATTGCAAAACCGCGACGCCATAATTTAACTTGATCATCACCATATTTAGCAGCAGTTTCAGCTTTATTTAGACCTTGTAACGCACCGTAATGGCGTTCATTTAATTTCCAATTCTTTTCAACAGGCAACCATGCTTGGTCAACTTCATCAAGAATGTGCCATAATGTATGAATTGCGCGTTTTAATACTGAAGTATATGCATAGTCAAATGTAAAACCTTCTTGTTTTAATAATTTACCTGCTTCAGCAGCTTCCTTGTTACCTTTGTCAGATAAATCAACATCAGTCCAACCACAAAAACGGTTTTCCTGATTCCAAACACTTTCTCCGTGACGAATGAGAACTAATTTTTTTACTGCCATGAATATAACTCCTTTGTTACATAAAATAAAATGGATAAATGAATTTGGTTTTCATTAAAAATGTACGTTTTAATTAGTACATTTTTAATGTTTTAATCATTTTTATTTATTTAAAATACTTACTAATTTGATAAGTATTTTAATGGATCGACTGATTGCGCTTTATAACGAATTTCAAAATGCAATCTTACTGATGAGGTCCCGGTTGCGCCCATTGTGGCAATTTGTTCACCTGCTCGAACATTTTGTTGCTCTTTAACTAAAATAGTTTGGTTATGCGCATAGGCTGTTAAATAGTCATCGTTGTGTTTCACTATAATTAAGTTACCATAACCAGGCAATGCATTACCAGAGTAAACCACGCGCCCATCAGCTGCAGAAACCACCTTATCACCTAAAACACCTGAAATATCAATACCTTTAGTCGAGTTTGAAAATTTTTCAATAATCTTCCCTTGTGCCGGCCATTGCCATCTAATATTAGCCACATTAGTTGTTGTACTGGTCTGAGTTGGCTGCTTAGCTGGTGTCGTCGGTTGAGAAACTGGTTCGCTAATTGTTTCAACCGTAGTAGTTTCTACGCTTGGAGTTTTAACTGTTGTCGTTTGAACAGTTGTCGTTTTAACCGGAGTTGATGTAGTTTTTTTAGTTTTAACAATCGTGGTACTACCACTTACATCAAGTACTTGACCTACATTAACTGCATAAGGTTCTTTAATGTTATTTTTAGCAGCTAGTGCACGATAATCATTACCAGTTACCCAAGCAATATAAAATAATGTATCACCTCGTTTAACAGTATAGGTATCGCCTTTATATCCCCCTTTAGGGATATTATTATAATCTCGATTATAAACAATACGCTCAGTAGATGTAACAACTTGTTCTTGATCAGGGTTAGAGCTAGTCGCCGTTGAAGAACGAGAAGCAGTTGTTGCTGTAGGATAAGTCGAAGAGGACGCCCCTCGACTACCAGTAGAAATATCTTTAGGCGGCTTAGAATAAACCGATGAGGTTGAAGAGCCCTGACTAACAGAGATATCTTCTATTTCTGCTGGATTAGTTTGCGTACACGCAGCAATCATCAGACTTAAACAACTTAATGTGATAACTTTTTTCACAATTACACCTTTCATTAATTCGTATAGTTTTAATAAACATATTTTATCGTTTTTATAACAAATTGCTATTATATTAATTACTGATAAGCTAAATCAATAAAATCACTTCTAAAAATGCTGATTTATTAGTTAAAAGCTAGAAATTCATCAAAATTCGCAATTTATTATCACATAATATAGTATAATTAAACGCAAAAGTATAATTATTAACCAGCATTAAATCTGCCAATTAATAATCAAGTTAACAATCATCTAAAAGATCCTCTTAATTAATTGATAGCCGCTAAGGCGATTTTCGCTATTAACAGTATATACAATCAATGTTTGGTATAGTATATTTCTCGCTTAAAATCGACAAAAATCTGAAATAATGACTCTATATATTGTTGCAACCCCTATTGGTAATTTAGAAGATATTACACTGCGTGCCATTAATACGCTTAAACAAGTTGATCTAATTGCCGCTGAAGATACCCGTCATAGTGGACTACTTTTACAACATTTGGCAATTAAAGCCAAACTCTTCGCCTTACATGATCATAATGAGCAAGAAAAGTCACAACTATTGATTGAAAAACTAAAATCAGGTTTATCAATTGCTTTAATATCGGATGCAGGAACACCATTAATTAATGATCCTGGTTATCATCTAGTGAAAGCTTGCCGTGAAAATAATATTAATGTGGTACCTATTCCCGGTGCTTGTGCTGCTATCGCAGCGCTATCTGCTTCTGGTTTGCCTTCTGATAAATTCAGTTATGAAGGATTTTTACCCGCCAAAACAAAAGCCCGACAAGATTATCTAACTACATTACTAGATGAACCAAGAACGATGATTTTTTATGAATCGACACATCGACTTTTAGATACCTTGCAGGATATGCAAACCATTTGGGGAAGTGATAAACAGATCGTGCTAGCCAAAGAGCTAACTAAAACTTGGGAAACTATCGTCAATTTTTCCATATTAGATCTGATTAATTGGTTACAGGAAGATAGTAATCGTCAAAAAGGGGAATTTGTACTGATTGTCGAGGGTAATAATAAAACTGCTGATGCAATTGATCCAAAAGCAATTAATACGCTAAAACTACTGCTCAAAGAGTTACCATTGAAAAAAGCGGCGGCAATAACGGCTGAAATATATGGACTGAAAAAGAATCAGTTATATCAACTCGGTTTAACCTTTGAAAATTAAAAAAATATCTGACAGTTAATTATCTGATTTTGATAATCAATTTTTAGCAATATTCTCTATTGATTTGATTAAACTTTTTTTAAACCACGTCAGCATTGGCACAATGAGCTCGATTTAGTATATAATTAGTGCCTATTATTAAGATTTTCATAACACAAGGTAATAAATAATATGGGATTTAAATGTGGAATTGTCGGTCTACCTAATGTGGGCAAGTCAACGCTTTTTAATGCATTAACTAAAGCTGGTATTGAAGCGGCTAACTTTCCGTTTTGTACTATCGAACCAAACACAGGTGTAGTGCCAATGCCCGATCCGCGTTTAGATCAACTAGCGGAAATCGTTAAGCCACAACGAACATTACCAACTACGATGGAATTTGTTGATATCGCAGGTTTAGTTAAAGGGGCGTCGAAAGGTGAAGGTTTGGGCAATCAATTCTTAGCCAATATTCGTGAAACCGAAGCAATTGGCCATGTTGTTCGTTGTTTTGAAAACGAAAACATTGTTCATGTTGCAGGGAAAATCGATCCTGCTGAAGATATCGAAATCATCAATACTGAATTGGCATTAGCAGATCTTGAAGCCTGCGAAAGAGCAATTACCCGTTTACAAAAACGCGCTAAAGGTGGAGATAAAGAGGCAAAATATGAACTTGAGATTCTTGAAAAGTGTCTTCCGCATCTTGAACAGGGTAAAAAACTATTACTTTTAGATTTAAGCAAAGAAGAGTTGGCTGCGATTAAATATCTCAGCTTCTTAACCTTAAAACCAACTATGTACATTGCGAATGTCAATGAGGATGGTTTTGAAAACAACCCTTTTTTAGACAAAGTAAAAGCCATTGCCGAACAAGAAAAAGCCGTAGTCGTACCAGTTTGTGCAGCTATTGAAGCCGAACTTGCGGAGCTAGATGATGCTGACCGTGATGAGTTTATGCAAGATCTTGGTTTAACCGAACCAGGTTTAAATAGAGTCATTCGCGCTGGTTATAGCCTGCTTAATTTACAAACTTATTTTACTGCTGGTGTTAAGGAAGTTCGTGCTTGGACTATTTCTGTTGGTGATACTGCGCCGCAAGCTGCCGGTAAAATTCACACCGATTTTGAAAAAGGTTTTATTCGCGCACAAACCATTGCCTTTGATGACTTTATTAAATATGGTGGCGAACAAGGGGCAAAAGAAGCTGGGAAAATGCGTTCAGAAGGAAAAGATTATATTGTGCAAGATGGCGATATTATGAATTTCTTATTTAACGTTTAATTATGTTTTAATTGGTGCCGTAGAGTTCGGCACCTAGTTTCTTGTTTAACAATTAACTAAAATATATTATTTGTTCCCCTCACAACTCAACGACTTATCATCTATCACGATAACGGACAAACGATTATAAGGAATTTCATTTATGTTATTAACCTTTGAACAAGCTAAAAAAGCTTTACTTGAAGCGGCATCATTAAATCATCAACCTTTAACTGAAAAAGTGACGTTATTAGCAGCTTTAGATCGTGTTACTGCTGAACCGGTGATTTCGCCAATTAATGTGCCTAGCTTTAATAATTCAGCTATGGATGGCTATGCGGTGCGTTTATCAGATATCAATCAGTCGAAGTTATTACCATTAGCAACCACTATTTTTGCCGGCGATGATATCTCAAATTTAAATTGGCCGATAGGGACTTGCTTACGTATTATGACTGGAGCCCCTGTTCCTGATGAAGCTGAGGCGGTTGTTATGCAAGAACAGACCGAATCAACCGCTGCTGGTATTAAATTTCCATATGAAATCAAATCAGGTAGCAATATTCGTTATATCGGTGAAGATAGTAAACAAGGTTCAGTGGTAATAGATAAAGGGACTCGTTTAACCATTGCGACACTATCGCATTTAGCTACACTTGGCATAGCAGAATTAACCGTATTTAGTAAATTAAAAGTCGCTATTTTCTCAACTGGCGATGAGTTATCCGATATAGGTAATCCGCTAACAAATAATAGTACTATTTATGATAGTAATCGATTTACGCTCAAATTATTATTGACGCAATTAAATTGCCAAATCATCGATTTAGGTATTATTGCCGATGATCCAAACCTAATTAAACAATCGTTAGATACCGCATCTAAACTCGCTGATTTAGTGATTACTAGCGGTGGGGTTTCTGTCGGTGATGCGGATTATACTAAAACCGCTTTAGCGGAACTTGGTGAGATCAATTTCTGGAAAATTGCCATAAAACCAGGCAAACCGTTTGCTTTTGGCAAGATAGGGGATGCATTATTTTGTGGGTTACCTGGCAATCCAGTTTCGACTTTAGTGACATTTTATCAATTAGTTCAGCCTTTGATTGTTGCACTTTCCGGACAGAATTTAAGCAACGATACACTGTCGTTTAAAGTAAAAACAGCAACTAGTCTTAAAAAAAGTGTTGGTCGCTTAGATTTTCAACGTGGCAGGTTGCAAATCAATTCTGACGGTGAGCTAGAAGTGGTTTCAACAGGTCAACAAGGATCACATCTAACCCAATCATTTAACCACGCCAATTGCTTTATTGTACTTGAACAAGATAGAGGCAATGTTGCTCAAGGGGAATTGGTGACAGTAGAGCTATTCAATAGTTTATTAAAATAGCGCAACTAAAACGGCACCCGCCGCAATCATGGCAACACCAATGGCTGAAATTAATGAAATTTTTTCACCAAAGATGATAGCGGCAAAAATTACTGCAAAAACAACGCTTAATTTATCAATAGGCGCAACTTGTGATACTTTTCCTTCTTTTATTGCCATAAAGTAAAATAACCATGATAATGCCCCTGCTACCCCACTCAATGCAATAATAAGAAGTGCCTTTTTGTCGTTAAAAAACGTATTGATTAAATTTAGCTTTCCTTGTACAACTACCACACCAACCAAGAATATCGCCATGACAATTGCCCGAATTGCAGTGGCGGTATTAGCGTCAAGATGTTGTAAACCAATCTTACCGAGAATCGCAACAGCCGCCGCGGTAATCGCCGATAACAAGGCATAAATAAGCCAAGGACTCATATTAATACCTATCGATTTGGATTAAGTATTGTTGGTTGTTTGAATTTTTTTGACATTGTGCTGATTTACTCATCACGCCACGACAATCTTCAAGTACGCCATGCGCTTTTGACCAATGATATTGTTTGCCCTCATCATTTTTACCACCACAAGCCATTAAACTTAAGCTTAGCGTAATGCAAGTTAGAGCAAGAATTACTGATTTCATCTTATTTCCCTCTCAAATGTCAAAATGTTATTTAAAATTATTATTGTGAATTATTTTAATGCATTATTAAACGGATTGATAGCTAAGCTATCACCTATTTTTAATAAATGAAAAACTCGATCTTCCTTTAAGGAATTTAATAAAGCTGGTGGCTCGTCTAATGGCTCATCAGCTAATTCAAAAGCGCCCCAATGAATCGCTATAGCCGATTGGCAATTTAACTCATCATAAAGTTGCAATGCTTGTTGTGGATCGATGTGCTGTGATTGCATAAACCATCGCGGAGCATATGCACCAATTGGTATCAGCGCTAGATCGATCTGTTTAAATCGGTCAGCAATTTTTTTTAAACTCGCTGAATAACCGGTATCTCCCATAAAGTAGATGGTTTTAGTTAACAATGGATTATCAATATCGTTTTGTATTACCCAGCCACACCATAAGGCTTTATTTACATCAAAAACACCACGATTACTCCAATGTTTTGCTGGGGTAGCGGTAAAAGTTATTTCATGAGTATTTATAGATTGCCACCAGTCTAACTCAATAATTTGCTTCGCTCCCCACTTTTTCAATTTTGCTTTGAGCCCTAAAGGAACCAAAATAGTCATTTGTGGAAAACGTGTTATAAGTTGCCGGATACTATTAAAATCAAGATGGTCATAATGATTGTGCGATATCACAACCACATCAACCATAGGTAATTGATCAATAGTAATGGCCGGTTGGGTTCGTCGTTTTGGGCCGATAAATTGAAACGGCGATACTCGGTTAGAAAAAACTGGATCGGTTAATATCCATTTGTTTTTAAGTCTTATCAACGTAGTTGAATGACCTATCCACCAAACTCTATTTCCTTCTAGATTAATATCAATTGAGCTACACCAAGTTTGATTAAATGCGTGATATCCCGCTTTTGGTGGTAAGACTTTACGTTTAATCCGCCAACGCAAAGCATCAATTAATCTAATCGAAAAAGGTTCGATATTTTCAAATCCTCTAGCTTTATGATGTGACATATCAGTTAGTTCATTAAGTGACTCATTTAGCACTTTGTTTTGTTTACTCATTAATTTAATCTTGTTGAGGTTAATTAGCACTACGTTCAATTAGCACAGCAACATTACCAGCATTGGCAATAGCATCTGGTTTTGAAACTTTTATTTTTAACCATTGTACTGAAAATTGTGCAATGACTAATTCTGCAACACGTTCGGCTACCGTTTCGATAAGTTCAAATTTATTAGCTTCAATAAATGAAGTTATCGATTGGCAAACCACAAAATAGTCTAAACAAAACTCAACTTTATCGCTTTTTCCTGCTGGCTTATTATCCCAAGCAATTTCTAAATCAAGAACTAACTTTTGTTTTATGGTTTTCTCCCAATCATAGACTCCAATTGTGGTATAAACCGTTAGTGATTCAATTAGTACTCTATCTGTAATCATCAAGGTCATATTTAATTCCATATATTACTAATATTTAAAATAGAGATTACCGAAACTTAATAAATTACGCTATAATTTATTGCAAATTATAGTAAATAATAGTTTATATGACGCGAATTTTTCAGCCCTACTCGATTAATCAAAATAGTTTAATAACTTTAGATGATAATGCATTTAATCATCTGATCCGTGTTTTAAGAATGAAGCCCGGCGAATCCATAACTTTATTTGATGGTTCTAACCATATTACTCCCGCTGTGATTCAAGAAGTGAACAAAAAGTCGGTTGTGGTAAAAACTGCCAATACTGTCCTAGATGATCGTGAATCACCACTAAATATCCATTTAGGACAAGTTATTTCTCGTGGTGATAAAATGGAATTTACCATTCAAAAATCAGTTGAATTAGGGGTCACAACCATAACACCGTTATTTTCTGAACGTTGTGGTGTCAAACTTGATCAAGAAAGGCTAGAAAAAAAAGTGCAACAATGGCAAAAAATTGTCATCTCAGCATGTGAACAATGTGGGCGTAACATTGTCCCAACCATAAATCCAGTAATAAAATTGGAAAATTGGTGCGCTAGTTTAACGGACAGTTTAAAAATAAACTTACATCCCAAAGCCGAAAAAGGGATTAATCAATTACCCACTGATAATAAAAATCTGAGTTTATTAATTGGACCAGAAGGTGGACTGTCTGATGAAGAAATTCAAATGACACATCAATATCAGTTTACTGATATTTTACTCGGACCGCGGGTTTTACGTACTGAAACCGCTGCGCTCACAGCAATAACCGCCCTTCAGGTTCGTCTAGGTGATTTAGGTTAATTACTTAAAATGAATAAGTTAACAAATGATTGCTTTGCTTATTAATCGGTAACGAGTATGATAGTTGCAAATTTGATTACTCTTGCTAACACCACCCCTACCCTAATTTCGTATAAGATTTATTGAATAGGTAGAAAAGCATGCAGGTCATCAACACCAAATTTACTACAATCAAAAATTAGTACCATCAAATAAAATCAGTAAGGAGTCACCATGATCAAACTTGGTATTGTTATGGATCCCATTAGTCATATCAAATTAAAGAAAGATACCAGCTTTGCTATGCTACTCGAGGCACAAAAGCGAGGTTATCAACTTTATTATATGGAGATGAATGATCTGTTTTTACGTAATGGTGAAGCAAGTGCTACCACTCGAACATTAACGGTACATAATAACAGTGAACATTGGTTTGATTTAGGTGATGATCAAACAATAGCTTTAAGTGAACTTGACGTAATATTAATGCGTAAAGATCCACCTTTTGATACCGAATTTATCTATGCGACCTATATTTTAGAGCGCGCCGAGGGAAAAGGCGTTTTAGTGGTAAACAAACCGCAAAGCCTACGTGATTGTAATGAAAAATTATTTACGGCCTGGTTTGCTGAATTTACACCAGAAACCTTAGTTACTCGCCAAACATCACAAATTAAGGCTTTTCATCAGCAGTATCAAGATATTATTTTAAAACCACTTGATGGTATGGGCGGTTCTTCAATTTTCAGGATCAAACAAGATGATCCAAATATCTCCGTTATTATTGAAACGCTTACTGAACATAACCGCCGTTATTGTATGGCTCAAAACTTTATACCCGCCATCAAAGATGGTGATAAACGGGTATTAGTTGTTGATGGTGTTCCTGTTCCTTATTGTTTAGCACGGATACCGCAAAAAGGTGAAACACGAGGAAACTTAGCTGCTGGTGGTCATGGTGAAGTAAGAGCTTTAAGCGATAGTGATTGGAAAATTGCCAACAGTATTGGACCAACATTAAAACAGAAAGGACTGTTATTTGTAGGGCTTGATATCATTGGTGATAAGTTAACTGAGATAAACGTCACTAGCCCAACTTGTGTACGAGAAATTGAAGCTGCTCATCCTGATTTATCAATCACAGGGCTTTTAATGGATGCGATTGAATTAAGATTAAATAAAAAGAGTTAAACATGATTAGAGAATACCAAGCAAAAGATTTAGATGCCATAATGAATTTATGGCTACAAGGTAACGAGCAGGCCCACAATTTTATAGATCCTGAATTTTTTAAACAGAATTACGATATAGTTAAGATGTTGATTCCGATGTCGACGATTTATGTACAAGATATTAATGGTGTTGTCGGTTTTATCGGTTTGACTGAAAATTATATTTCTGGATTGTTTGTTGAAAAAAATTCTCAACATCAAGGTACTGGTTCGGCGCTATTAGAAAAAGCCAAACAGCACCACAAAGAACTATCAGTTCATGTATATAAGCAAAATAGTGATGCGATAAACTTTTATTTATCACAAGATTTTGCAATTGTTGGGGAATCCATCAATGAGGAAACCAATTATCCTGAAGTATTAATGCGTTGTAATGTTGAACATAAAGTCAAAATTGGTAAATGTGCATTATAATTTAACTACAATGTGAGCGTATGAATTTAAAAAATCATTTTATTATTGCTATGCCAACAGTTCATGATTCTATATTTAGTCGTTCTGTGGTGTATATTTGTGAACATAATCGAGATGGTGCAATGGGCATTATTGTTAATAAGCCTATTTTAGAACTCAATGTTGAAACTGTGTTATCTCGGCTCGAAATCACCGCCTCAAAAAGTTGTGCTGAGCTTGAGCATCCAGTATTTTGTGGTGGACCTCTTGCTGATGAGCAAGGATTTATCCTACATACACCGCATCAGGGATTTGCCTCTAGTATACAAATTTCTGACGATGTTATGATAACCACATCACTTGATGCATTGAAATCAATCGGCTCACCTGAACAACCGAAAGATATCTTTTTAGCGCTAGGTTACTCCAGTTGGTACTCTTTGCAACTTGAAGATGAAGTCGCCAAAAATGATTGGTTAGTTACTAAAGCTGATCCACAAATTATTTTTGAAGTTGCTATTGAGGATCGTTGGAAAAAAGCCGCTGAAGCATTGGGTATTAATATCAGTACGATTTCTCATCAAATGGGTAATGCATAAACCATGGCAACCATTATAGCTTTTGATTTCGGTACGGCCAGTATAGGGGCGGCTATTGGCCAAGATATTACTAAAACAGCAAATCCGCTTTGTTCATTCAAAGCGCGTGATGGCATACCCAATTGGCAATCTATTGAAAAAGTACTCAACGACTGGCAACCAGATTATTTAGTGGTAGGCTTGCCACTAAATATGGATGGTACAGAACAACCTTTAACAGCTAGAGCACGTAAATTTGCTAATCGCTTGCATGGTATGTTTGGTTATCAAGTACATCTACAAGATGAACGATTATCAACTGTTGAGGCAAAATCACATATTTTTGCTTCGCGCGGTTACCGAGCTCTTGAAAAAGGCCATGTTGATGCAACTTCCGCCATTATTATTTTAGAAAGTTGGTTTGAAAATAACGATTCCATTTAATCAATGAGTTATTTTAGCAATAATTAGTCGCCAATAAATTTCATCCTTGCTAAAATAACCAGCAATTTTTCTACTGTAAGGACTGCTCCCCGTGTCAAATAACAAATCTCTTAGCTATAAAGATGCCGGTGTCGATATTGATGCTGGTAATGAATTGGTCAATCGCATTAAATCTGTCGTAAAAGAGACCAAACGTCCTGAAGTTATGGGTGGACTAGGTGGTTTTGGTGCATTATGTGCAATTCCACAAAAATATAAGCAACCTATTTTAGTGTCAGGTACTGATGGTGTTGGTACAAAATTACGTCTTGCGATGGATTTAAATCGTCATGAATCAATTGGTATTGATTTAGTTGCGATGTGCGTTAATGATTTGATTGTTCAAGGGGCAGAACCATTATTCTTCCTAGATTATTATGCAACCGGTAAACTCAATGTTGATGTAGCAGCAACTGTCGTTACAGGTATCGCTGAAGGTTGTAAACAATCTGGTTGTGCATTAGTTGGTGGTGAAACGGCGGAAATGCCTGGTATGTATCAAGGTGACGATTATGATTTAGCTGGATTTTGTGTCGGTGTTGTTGAAAAATCGGCAATAATTGATAGCAGTAAAGTACAAGATGGTGATGCATTAATTGCCCTTGCATCAAGTGGTGCTCATTCCAATGGTTATTCTTTGGTGCGTAAAATAATTGAAGTCAGTGGTGTAAACCCTGCTACAGAGCAATTGGATGGCAAACCATTAGCCGATCATTTACTTGCTCCAACTAAAATTTACGTCAAATCAGTGTTAGATTTGATTACAAAAATCGACGTTCATGCGATTGCCCATATTACCGGTGGTGGTTTTTGGGAAAATATTCCTCGAGTTTTACCGGATAACACTCAAGCGATTATTGATGAATCTAGTTGGCAATGGCCGGCCATCTTCAACTGGCTACAACAGGCTGGTAACGTAAGCCGTCATGAAATGTATCGCACATTTAACTGCGGTGTCGGTTTAATTATCGCTTTACCAAAACAGTCAGTAGACCAAGCTATCCAGTTACTTAATCAACATGGTGAAAAAGCATGGCTATTAGGTGAAATAAAAACGTCATCATCCGCTGAGCGAGTAATTATAAAATAACGCCTCTTTTTTTATATTATTCAACTACAACTAGTTGGATAATATAAATTTTCACATAAGTACTGCCTATCATGACTAAGCATAATTCAGACGTTAAAAATCTTCATAGCTATTAACGCTTTTAATTAGCTCAGTAATTAATCTTTTCTCTACAGTTTACAGCTAATAATTTCCTTAGTTGTGATTAAAAACGACCAGCTACAACGAAAAATTTAACATAAAAATAACTAAAAGCTATCATACTTTCTGGTACAATAGCCAAAAATATAATAATGAAGTAATGTCATAACACTATAAAATACAAGGTTTTTTAATGATCATATCAGATGCTAATAGTGCGGTGTCATCTGTCGCATATCGTGCAAACGAAGTCATTGCTATTTATCCAATTACACCAAGTTCATCCATGGCTGAGCAAGCAAGTACATGGGCAGACTTTAATAAACCCAATGTATTTGGTGATACGCCAAAAGTGGTAGAGATGCAATCCGAAGCCGGTGCAATATCAACCGTGCACGGTGCTTTAATGACGGGCGCATTAGCAACATCGTTTACCTCTTCCCAAGGTTTACTATTAATGATTCCTTCGCTATATAAAATAGCCGGAGAGTTAACCCCCTTTGTTTTACATGTTGCCGCTCGTACTGTTGCAACTCATGCGTTATCTATTTTTGGTGATCACTCAGATGTCATGTCAATCAGGCAAACGGGGTTCGCTATGCTTTGTTCTAGCTCGGTACAAGAGGCCCAAGATTTGGCGTTGATTTCGCAAATAGCAACCCTTAACAGCCGAGTACCATTTGTCCACTTTTTTGACGGCTTTAGAACATCACATGAAGTAAATAAAATTCATCCAATTAGTGATGACCAAATTCGGCAGTTATTACCCACCGAAGCGATAGATGCGTTTCGAGCTAGAGCATTAACTCCAGATAAACCGGTAATACGCGGAACTTCAGCCAATCCGGATACTTACTTCCAATGTCGTGAAGCGGTTAATCCGTATTATGAAAATGCTTACCATCATGTTGTTGATGCAATGCAAGCATTTGCAAAAGAGACCGGAAGAAAATATCAACCTTTCGAATATTATGGTGCAAAAGATGCTGAGCGTATTATTGTCATCATGGGCTCTGGTGTCAGTACAACCAAAGAAGTGGTCGATCATCTTATCAAAAACGATGAAAAAGTTGGTCTAGTTATCGTTAGATTATTCCGCCCTTTTTCAGCAAAACATCTTCTTGATATTATTCCGCAAAGCGTGAAAAAAATCGCGGTGATGGATCGCACCAAAGAGCCAGGAGCTCAAGCTGAACCACTTTATTTAGATGTAATGACCGCATTTGCAGAAAGCTTTTCTCGTGGTGAACGCGATTATTTGCCAAAAATTATTGGTGGTCGTTATGGTTTATCATCAAAAGAGTTCGATCCTCGCTGTGTATTAGCGATATTTAACGAATTAACAACTGACATGCCAAAACCTCGCTTTACTGTTGGCATTTACGATGATATTACCGGTTTGTCATTACCGTTACCCGAACAATCTATACCGCAAAAATCAGCCCTCGAAGCCCTATTTTATGGCTTGGGAAGTGATGGAACGGTATCTGCGACTAAAAATAATATCAAAATCATTGGTGATAGTTCACCATTTTATGTTCAAGGTTATTTTGTTTATGACTCGAAAAAGGCCGGTGGTTTAACCACTTCTCACCTGAGAGTAAACCTTGAACCAATTGATTCTCCCTATTTAATCACTAGCGCACATTTTATCGGTTGTCATCAAGATCAGTTTATCGATAAATACCAAATCGTCGAAAGATTAAAAGACGATGGTATCTTCTTGTTAAACACACCTTATAGCAAGGATGAGATTTGGCATCGATTACCTAAGGAAGTACAAGTCCAACTAATTAAGAAAAGAGCACATTTTTATATAATTAATGCGGCTAAAATTGCTCGAGAATGTAATTTAGGGGCAAGAATTAATACCGTAATGCAAGCCGCATTCTTCCATTTATCGGAAATATTCAAAAATGATTTCAGTATTAATCAGCTAAAAGAAGTTATTGCCAAAAGTTACAGCAGTAAAGGGCAAGATATTGTTGAAAATAACTGGAAAGCGCTTGATTTGGCTATCGCCTCTCTTGAACAAATTCCGTTAAGTTGTGTTGATCAAAGTAGCCCTTCGCGACCACCTATCGTACCAAGTAATGCACCTGATTTTGTTAAGATGGTAACGGCTACCATGTTAGCTGGTTTAGGTGATACCTTACCAGTTTCAGCCTTCCCGCCGGATGGAACATGGCCTGTTGGTACGACCAAATGGGAAAAACGTAATATTGCTGAAGAAATTCCAATTTGGAAACCTGAACTTTGTACCCAATGTAACCATTGTGTGGTAGCTTGTCCGCACGCCGCTATTCGAGCCAAAGTAGTAACACCTGATGATATGGTCAATGCACCAGAATCACTAAGCTCACTTGAAGTAAAAGCACGAGACATGAAAGGTCAACGTTATGTATTACAAGTTGCCCCAGAAGATTGTACCGGATGTAAGTTGTGTGTTGAAGTTTGCCCATCACGTGATCGTAATAACTTTGATATCAAAGCAATCAACATGCAATCACGCATCGATAATCTTGAAACACAACGAGATAATTACAACTACTTTACTGCCCTACCTGATCGTGAGATTACAACACTCGAACGAATAGATATAAGAACATCACAACTATTAACCCCATTATTTGAATATTCTGGAGCATGTGCTGGTTGTGGTGAAACACCTTATATTAAATTACTAACACAGCTATATGGTGATCATCTGGCTATTGCCAATGCAACAGGTTGTTCATCAATTTATGGCGGTAATTTACCATCATCACCATATACTACCGATCGTAGTGGTCGTGGTCCAGCTTGGGCTAACTCATTATTTGAAGATAATGCTGAGTTTGCCCTTGGTTATCGAATTACCTATAACCAACATAAAAAACGGGCGTTACGTTTACTGGAACATGTCGCTGGTGAAATTTCACCAGAGATTGTAATGAGTTTACAATCATCGGATCTTTCCATTGATGAAAAACGTAAGCAAGTCAATTTATTGCGTCAACAATTAGCGCATTTAAGCTCGTCCGAAGCTAAAGATCTAATGCAGAATGCCGACTACCTGATCGACAAGTCAGTCTGGGCAATTGGCGGTGATGGTTGGGCTTATGATATCGGTTTTGGTGGGCTCGACCATGTAATGAGTTTAACCGAAAATGTTAACATCTTAGTACTTGATACCCAATGCTACTCAAATACCGGTGGCCAACAATCAAAAGCAACCCCAATGGGGGCGGTATCTAAATTTGCTGATTTAGGTAAAAATAAAGCCCGAAAAGATCTGGGGGTAAGTATAATGATGTACGGTCATGTTTACGTCGCTCAAGTTGCATTAGGTTCACAATTGAACCAGACACTTAAAGCCTTACAAGAAGCTGAAGCCTATGACGGTCCTTCTCTTGTTATTGCTTATAGTCCTTGTGAAGAGCATGGCTATGATTTATCTAAATCTCATGAACAAATGAAAGATTTGGTTAAATCTGGTTTTTGGCCACTATATCGTTACGATCCTCGTCGTGCACTAGAAGGTAAACCAGGTTTAGCATTAGACTCAAAAGCACCAAATAGCGAATCATTAACCGATGTATTACTCAGAGAACAACGTTTCCGCCGTTTAGAAACGCTCGAACCTGTGATTGCCAATACCTTGCATACGCAATCGGCTAAAATGGTGAACTCTAAATTTAAATTCTTACAGATGCTAGCTACCTATTCTGATATAGAAACGCCAGCAGATAGTTAAATTTAAAAACGGATTGGTTTACTAAATTAATCCGTTTAACTTCATTAAAAAGAGATTTAGTAAAAGTGAAATTTTTTGAGGAATAAAAAAACTCTCTAAAGTTAACCTATAGAGAGTTTTTTTATTTTTTAGCAATATAAATCTTTTTAGCTACCTGTTACACGGCGAGTCATCCAATAGTGTTTTTTCCAATAGGTATCATTCAAATTAGAGTAGATAACACCTTTTGAGGTGGAAGCGTGTAAAAATCGACCATCAGCATAATAGATACCTACATGTAAACCACTATTACTACGTCCAGTTTTAAAGAAAACTAAATCACCCGCCTTAGGTTTAGTCACTTGATAACCTAATTTAGCTTGTTCTGCAGCAGTTCTCGGTAGATTTTTTGATAACTTATTTTTAAAAAAATTCATTACTAAAGCCGAACAGTCACTACCGGCTAGCGTGGTTCCACCATAACGATAGGGAGTTTTCTTCCATTTATTGTAATGTTGTTCAATTTTTGTCAACATTACAGGATCAGACTTCACAGACATCTTACCTTGACTAGTACCACAACCAAATAATAAGAATATCGATAAAATCAAAGTAATTATTGAAAATCGCTTTTTAACTCTATTGCAATTGTTGTGCAACATCGTTAATAATCGATTGTCTTTTTTTGTCATTTCTTTTTGTTCCTTTACTTAAAGTCGACCAATGCGAATAACGTCTTGCTACCTTTAAACTTTTCGGCAGAACACCTTTTTGCCACTCGTTCTTGTCTAATTTGGACAACCTAACTGGGCTAAGATTAGCATGACTACGATAATTTAAACTTTCTTTAAGCCGAACTAATCGTATAGAAAGAAAACAAATAATCGCATCATCAACACTTAGTTTACTATATCCAGAAAGCTGATAACGCATTCTAGAACCATAATGCTTTGCGGTTTGCATCAAACTGCCAACAGCAGCACCTATTAATGCGGCGGAACCAAATGATAATCCACCGGTAGCTAAATCGATGCTTGCACCAATTGTCGCTCCTGACACAAAACCTTTAGTTAAATGAATCCCCATCATTTTTAACGCATCAAGATTAAATAAATCTGCATTATATCTGCCTTTAATTAAAGGCAGATTCTCTTCACTTTCTTGAGTTGAATCGAATTGATAGAGTTTCAATAAATCATTAATTGCTTTCTGTTCACGTTTTCTGACTTTATTTTGCATATCAGCTACAGCTTGCTTATCATCAGATTTAGCCATTTCATAAAAAGCAGTCACGTCGACTAATGTTTCGGCAATAATCAAATTAGCTGTATGATTACGTGATTCACGAATTTCAGCAATGTTAACCAACCAATTATCCAATATTTTTTTAGCTGGTTCAATCAGTAAAGCTAGGCTTTTGTATAATTTTTCTTCACCATCTAGTGGTGGAAATACCGCGTTGAACCCTATGTTAGCATGAATTCCCATTCTTGAAAGTAGCCTTTTCCATTCTTTTTCATTTTGTTCTTCAGCTGAAACAAAATTAAGTACGGCAAGAATCGGTTTATCACTATTAGCTAAGATAGCTAATTCATCGTGATATTTAGGTAGAACGGGCTCTCGCACGTCGATCACATAAATAGCTGCATCACAATTTAACACCTGACGAATTACTTTAGCTTCTTGGTTAAATAGGTTTTCAGATTCAGGGCTTTGTAAAAATAGTGTTAATTTATCAATACCGTCAAGTTTAGTATTTTGTGGAACCAACCGATTAATATAATCATAAAGCGCCAAACTGTCTTCAAATCCCGGGGTATCATAAAAGGTTATGTCGGTATTATCGGCTAAAGGCAGTTTGATCGATTCTACGTGTCTGGTTGTGCCAGGCCTATCAGAAACCTCACCAAAATGACTATTACGAATCAATGCACGTAACAATGACGTTTTACCGAAATTTGCATGCCCGACTATCGCTAATTTTAATGAAGTTATCATATTAATCACCTTGTTCTAACCAATTAGGATTAGCTAACGGTAAAGAAAGAGATTGCCAATTATGCAATTGTTTACCTTGATTAATAAACCAAATACGACTTTGTTGTGATTTATTTATCAATTGTTGAATAAAGTTTAATATTCCGCGGTCGGGGGCGCGGTCAGTATCAATTGCAATTAACAACTTATGAGCAGGTTTTAATTGTAAAGAATCTAATATAGCCCTACGCGCTTCATGAGTATTTAGAAAACCATAAAAAGGACTTGAATCGGGAGGATTCCAAGTTTCCCCAATATCTACAGCCACTAAATAAACGCCCTGCCCATCTTCAATCTGTGATATTGGTAATTGCCATTTATGTTCACCTAACTTATCTTCATCAACCACATTGCTAAAAAGTGGTTGTAATTGCTGAGCTAGAATTTGATAATCGGGATCATTCAAATTTAATTTGATTTTTCGACTACTGACTAGCCAAGTAATCCCACAGATAATCATCAACACGAACCGTACAGCCAATCCATAACAGATAAAAACACCCAATAACCAAATTGCCCAAGAAGAACGAATATCGCCAGGGTTTAATGCATGTTCACTAAGTTTAATCACCTCATCTTTCGGCAACGAAAAGCCCAACAAAGAGGGCAAATAACCTAAATAATGGGTTAAGCGAATAATGGCATCTGCACTTAATAATGTGCTTTTCCACTCAAAGCTATAATGCTGCGTTGAGAACAACACAATTAAAATGATTAATGCACTACTTAAAATAATTGTCCAAAACAGATTCAGAACAAAACCAATCACCCAACGAATGCGAGAGCCAAATAATGAGATAAAAGCCGGGATCAGCTGTTGCACTGTCTTCTTTTGATACAGTTTTTCGGCTATCCATAACCAACAATGAATTAATAGACTTCCGCCAAAACGTGAAAAAAAGAAAAATGAACCTAGCCAAATTATGAGTGTAATAAAATGAACACCCAATAAACTAAATAGCGCCCAATACAAATTGATTGGATTTTGACTCAACGCACTAAATGTTAATGAGCTACCTAAAAAAATTGATAATAACAGTAACAATAAAAAAGAGAGCTTTATAGAACGCAAAATAATTTTCTGAGCCGAATACAAACCATTTTGTTTTGACAATAGAGTGGCACGCATCACAATTCGATTAACCAAAGATGTTGGCATAGCATTAACTTGCCGATTAATATCTTGATCAGCAAATCGCCCGGATTCTGACTCAATTAAATGAATAGTTTCAGTAAGCCATAGAGTTTTTAACTGTTCACGCATTTAAATATCGTCTTCACGTTAGTTGAGCTTAATAAAAGAAACGCGACCTAAGTCGCGTTAAAGAAGATTGAACCGTTTACTGTGTTATTTCACCAATTTTGCTTAACAGAGTTTGAATACGTTGTTGCCAAACTTGTTGATCTTGTTTTAACTTCTCATTCTCGTCACGTAATGCTTTCATCTCATCAGAACTCTCATTAATTAATTGTTCAAGTTCTTGATTACCTTGTTTTAAAATTGCAATCTCTTGTTTCAGAGTATTAATAGTGTTTACTGTGTTTTGAATTTTAGTTTCTAACTGATTCAATATTTCTAATGACATATTTTTCCTCAAGCTCAATTTATTTGGTGTATAATAACATCCATTATAACCAATTCATTATGAAATCAACACCTTTTTAAATCTTAAGTTGGAGAAAATTATGCGAAAACCTCTCGTTATGGGTAACTGGAAACTCAATGGTAGTATCGGAATGGCAAAAGACTTAGTTGCAGGGCTAAGATCTGAGCTATCAACGGAAGCAAACTGTGGTATTGCAATTGCACCACCAACGGTTTATTTAGATTTCGTTAAACATCAATTAGGTGGCTCAAATATTCTATTAGGCGCACAAGATGTTGGTGTTCATCTTTCTGGTGCCTACACTGGTGAAGTCTCAGCGACTATGTTAAAAGAGATCGGTGTGACCCATGTCATTATTGGTCACTCTGAACGCCGTACTTATCATAAAGAATCAGATGAGTTTATTGCACAAAAATTTGGCGTATTAAAAGAAGCTGGACTGGTACCAGTTCTCTGTATTGGCGAAACAGAAGCGGAAAACGAAGCTGGTCAAACTCAAGCAGTATGCGCTCGCCAAATTGATGCGGTAATTAATGCCTTAGGTGTTCAAGCATTTAATGGTGCGGTAATTGCTTATGAACCAGTTTGGGCAATTGGAACAGGTAAATCTGCAACTCCAGCTCAAGCACAAGCCGTTCATAAATTTATTCGTGACCACATTGCTAAACAAGATGCAGCTGTCGCTAAACAAGTTATTATCCAATACGGTGGTTCTGTAAACGACAAAAATGCCGCAGAACTATTTACTCAACCGGATATTGATGGTGCTTTAGTAGGTGGTGCTTCATTAAAAGCAGATGCCTTTGCCGCGATTGTTAGAGCAGCAGAACAAGCTAAAAAATAAAATATAAAAGATTAAATAAACAAATAAAATGCAAGACGCCTACAAAAGGCGTCTTTTTAATTAATTTGGGAAAATAATAAAAAATTTATTTTCCACCTTTGTCTTCATATCTTGATGGCCAAATTTGCTCAACAGGTACATTCAAATATTCTGAGATAATACGTTCGTATTTAGGGCAATGACGATATAAAGCATTGCGTAAAGTATCAGCCTGCAAACCACTTGAACGGGATAGCGCCCTTAAATTTCCGCCTCGTATTTTAATTTCACCTACAACTCTTGATGGTGTCCAGTCTTGATCTTGTTCTCTCATTATGAGATCCTCTATTAGTTAAATTTTTTTGCTATTGTACAGATTATCGGTATCATAAGATGAATCCGATATGAAACTATCAGAAAGGATAACACATAAAAAAACGAATTAAAATAATAAAAACAAAAAATCAACAATAAATGGAATTAATAGAATGAAAAGCAAAGTAAAAAAACTATCAGAACAAGAAAAAACACGAAACTTAACTGAGACAGGTGTAATAAATTTTAAAAACCGATTAAATCTCGTATTAGAAGGTCTTTCCGGTAATGCCTTTGCCAAAAAAGTGGGGATGTCAGAAGCCGTCATCCGTGATTACTTATGTGGCAAAACCTATCCATCACTCAATCGGCTGGCAATTATTGCGCAAAAATGTGATGTGCCAATTGAATGGTTAGCGACGGGTAAAGGAGGATGTCGATTAGCTGATGAAAGCTCGGGTCAAGTTTCTGTTCACATACCGTTTCATAATTTAAATGAAACCAATAAAGCGTTTTCAGTTTTAGAATCAATCCCTTTTGATCTTACCCTAATTAAACATCATAATTATGATTCTAAGGATTTAGCGGCTGTTTGGGCTAAAGGCGATAGCATGGAACCGACCATATCTAATCAGGATATTATTATTGTTAATAAAGCAAATTGTAAACCTATAGATGGTTTTCTTTATGCCGTACAATATGATGACCAAATATCCGTCAAGCGTATTCAACATCAAGGTTCAAATTTAGTCTTAATTTCAGATAACCCGAAATACCCCAATATTATTGGAGACAAAAACGACCTACAAAATTTTAAAATTATCGGTCATGTAATTTATTTACTAAAAAATCTGGATTAGAATGAGCAATATTATTAGTTTTTTTTCATTTCTTACTGCATTGTTGGTAATCAATGCAGTATTTTATTGATAAATAATTCAACTTTTTCTGCGAATTATTTATCAATTAACTCATCATCAAGAAAATTACCACATCTATCCGTATCAAAAACGGCATAACCTTATACTTTTTACCTCAGTTGTGCTAAAATCGCCTCAATATTTAGTCCATTAATTTAGTTATTATGCCAAATGTAAACAGTCGAAAAAAAGTCGTTGTCGGCATGTCCGGCGGCGTAGACTCTTCCGTTTCTGCTTATTTATTACAACAACAAGGTTACGATGTTGTTGGTCTATTTATGAAAAATTGGGAAGAAGATGATACCGAAGAGTATTGCTCGGCAGCAGTCGATCTCGCCGACGCACAAGCCGTTTGTGATAAATTAAATATCAAATTATACACCATCAATTTTGCTGCTGAATATTGGGATAATGTATTTGAACATTTCTTAAGTGAATATAAAGCCGGTCGTACGCCAAATCCGGATATCTTATGTAATAAAGAGATCAAATTTAAAGCTTTCCTAGAATTCGCAGCCGAGGACTTGAATGCCGATTATATTGCAACCGGTCATTATGTTCGTAAACGTGAAAATGGCAACAAAGTCGAATTACTACGCGGAATCGATAATAATAAAGATCAAAGCTATTTTTTATATACACTTAGTGAAGACCAAATTCGTCAAAGCTTGTTTCCTGTTGGAGAACTTGAAAAACCACAAGTAAGAAAAATTGCCGAAGAATTGGGCCTAATAACCGCAGCTAAAAAAGACTCAACCGGTATCTGCTTTATTGGTGAACGAAAATTTAGTGACTTTTTAGCTCGTTATTTACCTGCACAGCCAGGAGTCATTCGTACCGTAGAAGGAAAAGTTATTGGCGAACACCAAGGACTTATGTATCACACTTTAGGACAGCGAAAAGGATTAGGAATTGGTGGTTTAAAACAAGCCGATGACACGCCTTGGTACGTGGTTGATAAAGATGTTAATAATAACGAATTAATCGTTGCTCAAGGACATGACCATCCTGCACTATATTCAGATGGTTTAATTGCTCAGCAACTGCATTGGGTTGATCGTAAAGTGGTGACGCAGCCGTTCGATTGCACTGTCAAAACCCGTTATCGTCAGCAAGATATCCCTTGTCGTGTCACACCAATAAGTGAAGATAAAATTGAGGTGAAGTTTGACCAACCCGTTGCGGCAGTCACACCAGGACAATCAGCGGTATTTTATCAAGGTGAAGTCTGCCTAGGTGGCGGTATTATCGAGGAACGAATAAAAAGCTGTAAGGAGCATTAAAGTGAATAATAAATACCACCATATTGCGATAGCGCTTGCCGGCGTTACGCAGAGTGCAACACTTATACCCCAGCTTGCCAATACTGGGGTTTGTAACAGAACCCTTTATCAAATATCATTAAAAAGCATTTTTAATACATCACCAAAAACCACTGACGATGTTTATGATGGGATCAACAATATTAAAACGGGTTTAGAAACACTCATTACCCTACTATCATCTTCTCAAAAACAGCAAGTTGAACTTCTTCGTTATCTTTTTGGCACGTTAAGTATCACAGGTAAACTAATAAAAAATAACCAAGCACTAGACAAAATAGATCAACGTTTACAAAGAATTTCAGGCCTCTATTCCGCAATGAATGACGAGATAATCGGCGATCATGTTGATGACCTATCTTATTCATTGGCGGGGATCTATTCAGATATCATCAGCCCATTATCAACGAAAATCAAAGTGGTGGGTAAAGCTGAGTATCTACAAAATACATTAGTTCAAGCCAAAGTTAGGGCTTCACTATTAGGTTGTGTTCGTTCTGCCATATTATGGTATCAAGTTGGTGGTAATCGCCTCCAGATTCTATTCAGTCGCAAACGAATAAATAATGCTGCACAAGAATTACTAAAAGAGATTAATTAACAACGTTATTAGATTTAAAAAATAACAATGGAGTAAAACCGATGGAATTATCTGCTCTAACCGCCCTATCACCAATTGATGGTCGTTATGGTGACAAAACAACAGAATTACGTCCCATTTTTAGTGAATATGGTTTATTAAAATACCGCGTTCAAGTTGAGGTTTGTTGGTTAAAAAAATTAGCTAGCCAAGCAGATATTCTAGAAGTTCCAGCTTTAAGCAATCTGGCTATCAATCACCTTAACCAAATTATTGAGAACTTCAACGAACAAGATGCACAACGCATTAAAACCATCGAAAAAACGACAAATCATGATGTCAAAGCCGTTGAGTATTTTCTAAAAGAAAAAGTCAATAGCAACCAAGAGCTACAAGCTATTAACGAGTTCATCCATTTTGCTTGTACATCAGAAGATATCAACAATTTATCTTATGCATTAATGTTAAAAACAGCTAAAGATACGGTAATCATTCCTTATTGGAAAAAATTAATTACCACTATTACCGCTCAAGCAAAAGCTTATCGTGATCTGCCATTGCTATCGAGAACACATGGACAACCGGCTACGCCATCTACTATTGGTAAAGAATTTGCCAATGTTGCCTATCGCCTAAATAGACAACTGCAACAATTAGAGTCAATCGAAATTCTAGGTAAAATTAATGGCGCTACGGGTAACTATAATGCTCATATGGTTGCTTACCCGAAAATAAATTGGCATAAGTTTAGTGAAGAATTTGTCACTTCATTAGGCTTAAAATGGAATCCATACACCACACAAATTGAACCTCATGACTATATTGCTGAATATTTTGATTGTATTGCCAGATTTAATACCATCATGATCGATTTTGACCGTGATGTTTGGGGGTATATCGCATTAAATCACTTCAAACAAAAAACCGTCGCCGGTGAAATTGGCTCCTCAACTATGCCACACAAAGTTAATCCAATTGATTTTGAAAACTCGGAAGGTAATTTAGGTATTGCGAACGCCATTATGGGACACCTAGGTAGTAAATTACCTATTTCTCGTTGGCAACGTGATTTAACCGACTCCACAGTCTTACGAAATCTAGGTGTCGGAATTGGTTATGCGATCATTGCGTATCAATCAACACTCAAAGGTTTAAACAAACTTGAAGTAAATTATGAATATTTACTTGAAGAACTTAATCGCAATTGGGAAGTGCTAGCCGAACCAATCCAAACGGTGATGCGTCGTTATGGTATTGAGAAACCATACGAGAAATTAAAAGAGCTCACTCGCGGTAAACGTGTAGATGCACAAGGGATGCAACAATTTATTGATTCCTTAGCGTTACCAGAAGATGAGAAAGAACGATTAAAACAATTAACTCCAGCAAACTATATTGGATATGCCATTAATTTTGTCGACGAACTTTAAACTGAGCTCTTTAAACCATGTTTTTAAACCAGGTTTTTAAAGAAAGTTTTTGACCTAAGTTTTTAAAACAATGTTTTTTAAACAATGAGCTCGAAAAAAGTTTTCAAAGATTAATAAAACGTCTCGATACCTAAAGCCTTACAAGTATCGGCTTTAGGTAAATCGATTAAGACCTAATATAAAAATAATATGACCCAAGATTTGCAAGATAGGAAACACCATTGAAAATCCGTATCGCAACAAGAAAAAGCCCTTTAGCACTTTGGCAGGCTAACTTTATAAAAAAACAACTGACAGACATTCATAAAGATCTTACAGTTGAACTGATCCCGATGGTAACCAAAGGTGATATGATTTTAGATAGCCCACTAGCGAAAATTGGTGGTAAAGGACTTTTTGTTAAACAGTTAGAACAAGCGCTATTAGACAATACGGCTGATATCGCGGTTCACTCAATCAAGGACATTCCTGCCCAATTTCCAGAAGGATTAATGTTAGCCACTATCTGTCAACGTGACGACGTTCGTGATGCATTAATAGCAAACCAATATCAAAGCTTGGACGATTTACCGCAAGGTGCCATTGTTGGCACTTCAAGTTTAAGACGCCAATGTCAATTACGCGCCAAATATCCACACTTAAAAATTGCCGATCTACGCGGGAATGTAGGTACGCGATTAGCGAAATTAGATAATCAAGAATACCACGCCATCATCCTCGCTGCTGTTGGTTTAAAGCGTTTAGGATTACAAGAACGAATTAAACAATATATTACCACTGACTTAATTTTACCCGCAGTTGGCCAAGGTGCGATTGGTATTGAAACACGATCAAATGATGAGACGATTCTAAAATTACTTGCACCACTCGACGATAAAAACAGTCGAATATGTATTCAAGCCGAAAGAGCAATGAATCAAGCCTTACAAGGTGGTTGCCAAGTACCGATTGCCTGTTACAGCCAATTAACTAATGATTCATTAAGCTTAAATGGCTTAGTGGGCAGTATTGATGGTAGTAAAATTATCAAAGTTAGCGTATCAGGAACCGCAACTCAACCTGAAGCATTAGGGCAACAACTGGCATCAGCATTATTAGCCAAAGGGGCTGATAAAATATTAGCGGAACTAAATAATCGATGATTTATATTACTCGCCCTTCTCCCGAAGGGGATGTTTTAACTCAGCAATTAAATCAAGCTGATATTCCGGCAACTCATCTCCCCTTTTTTAAAATCTCAGTTGGACAAGGACTAAATAATCTTCAACAAAAACTCAATCAACTTACTGCATCCGATATCGTTATTGTGGTTTCACCACAAGTCAGCCACATGCTAAGCCAGTATCAATCAAAACTAAGTTTTCCTAAACATCTACGTTATTTTGCCATAGGCAAAAAGTCGGCCGAATTATTTAGTCAGCAAAATGGCGTTGATGTTAATTATCCAAATGAAGAACATAGTGAAGGATTATTGCAACTAATAACTGATCTACAAGGGCGTTCGGTATTAATTCTCGGTGGAAATAATGGTCGACAACTGCTATCTCGAACATTAGCCGAAAAAGCAAGTGTAACATCAGTTGAATGTTATGTTCGCCAACCGATTACTTACCCAACCACAATATTAGCCAATAACATTGATCAACAGCGCATACTGGTAACAAGTGTTGATCATCTATTACAACTTGACGCTTACTGCCAAAATAAACATAAGAGTGAAGCCCAATTAATCGTAACCAGCCCTCGGATATTTGAAAAAGCTAAACAACTTAAATGGCATAAAATTTTACAAATTGTTAGTGCAAATAATCAATTTTTATTTAAAACAATATTAACTCTATGTCATAATGCAAACAATATTTCTCAAGAATCTAAATGAGGTTAGTTTATGCCATCAAGATATTATGGTGCCAATGCAACACTTTCCAACGTCAGCACCACTTCATTTAGTCAAACGCCAATAAAAAACAGCAACAACGAAGCGAATAAGACGATGAACATAAATGAAAAAGAATCAATCAAAAAAACTTCTAGTCCTGAAAATGAGCCCCAAGTTAAACAATCTGCAATGACTAATAAAGTAAAGGCGCCAGTATCAAAACTATCGCTACTTGCTATAGCATTAACAATTGGATTAACTGGATTGATGTGTTATGAAGGACATAGGCAAATTGAAAATCAAAAACAGACGATTTCAACTCTGCAAACTGATATTGCCAATTTAAAACAGAATAATCAAGCCAGCGTAGTTAGTGACCTTGAAAATAAAATTAATGAGGCAGTCAATAAACAAAAACAAGATTTCTCATTATTAACGCAAAGCATTGATCGTCAGTTAAGCGACAACCAAAAAACTCAACAGCAACTTAGCCATCAGATAGAAGATATCACTACACGAAACGAAGAGAATCTAAACACAATCAATGCACGTTTATCCGCTTTAGACTCTCCCGATAACAATGATTGGTTAATCGCACAAGCTAATTATCTGGTTAATTTAGCTGGCAGAAAGATTTGGAATGATCAAGATTACACCACTGCGAGTTTGTTACTTAAAAGTGCTGATGAAAGTCTCGTTGAAGTCAATGATCCTAGCCTACTAAAAGCTCGACAAGCTATTAACAAAGATATTAATTCACTATCCAATGTCACATCAGTTGATGCTGATGGTATTATTTTAAAACTACTTGGTTTAACGGAATCATTAACCGAATTACCGTTAGTTGGAAATTATAAAGATATCGATCTTGGTATGAATCAATATGATGATACTATTGCGAATAATGAGCAAAGTAATCAATCTTCTCTCGCTGCAAATAATAGTGATATTAGCAATTCGACAGACAATTGGTCTGATAATCTGTTAGCAAATGCTAAGATATTTATGGATAAATTCATAAAAATTGAGAAGTTAGAAGCTAA
This sequence comes from uncultured Gilliamella sp., assembly GCA_946482005.1. Taxonomy (GTDB): domain Bacteria; phylum Pseudomonadota; class Gammaproteobacteria; order Enterobacterales; family Orbaceae; genus Gilliamella. The sequence goes on along the minus strand of CAMLPV010000007.1, from coordinate 58,857 downwards.
AGATAACTATTTTTCCGAATGTTTAGATAAGGCTGGAGATGATGAAAAACAAATTGTCAAATGCCAAATCCTAAAAACACCACTTAGTGCTGAGCAATCATTCTACCTCCGCGAAAATATTCGTTTTCGTTTATTAATTGCAGCGCAAGCTGTACCAAGACATCAGGAACTTATCTATCAACGAGCATTAAATGATGCTTCCGTTTGGGTTAATGCATATTTTGATGGCAACGCACCAGCGGTAATCGCATTTCAAAATGAACTTGAAAATTTACAAAGCCAACCAATCACTAACCAAAATATCCCTGATAAACTCGATAGCATTAGCGAACTAGAAAAATTAATGCAGACTCGCGTTAAATCGCTATCAGGTAAATAAGGAGAATAATAATGTTCAGAATACTCATTATATTCTTAGTATTAGTTGGTGGATTTATTCTTGGTCCATTACTTGAGGGTAATCAAGGTTCAGCGGTATTTGAAATTGCTAACTATCGCATTAGCATGTCTTTTAGCGCATTTTTCATATTACAGCTAATTGGCTTGCTTTGCCTTTATATGCTCTATAAAATCTTAAGTAAAATTTTCAATTCAAAAACATTTTTCGGTAGCTTGTTAGGATTAAGTTCACCCAAAAAATCATTTAAACGCATTGAGCAAGCACAATTTTATTTGTTAGAAGGTAATTATCACCAAGCGGCAAAATTATTTATGAAGAGTGCTAAAGGAGCTCAAAATACCACGCTTTCCTACTTGCTTGCGGCTCAAACACAAATTGATGATGATCAATTAATTGCGGCAAATGAATCTTTAGAACATGCAGCAAAATATTGTCAACCTAATGAATTATTTGCTTTTCAACTTGTACAAATTCGGTTGCAACTAAAAAACCACGAGTATGATAAAGCTAAAATCTCAATTGAAAAACTCTTAAATGAAAAACCACGCAATATTGAGGTATTAAAATTAGCTGATCAACTATATTATGAAATTCAAGATTATCAAGCTGTTATAGATTTATTACCTATCTTATACAAAACCAAGGCTTATTCTGATTCACAACTCGATCAGTTTAAACAAGCAGCTTACATTGGTCGTATCAAACAGTTATCTACTGATATCGATCCACTTGCACTAATAAAATGGTGGAAACAACAACCCAAAGCTATCGTCAATAATCTAGCTAATCAAAAAGCTATGGTTAATTACCTAACACAATTAGGACAAACAGCGGAAGCTGAAGAGTTAAATAAAAACATAATGCGTTTAACTCAAAAAGAACGAACATAAAAAACAGGGCTACTGCCCTGTTTTTGTTTGCAATACATTAGTTATTATATTATTAATTAGATAATAAAATATCGAATCAAAGCCATACTGCTCATGCCTGCAATAACTATCCACATCAAATTCCTTGTCAAAATTGCCACGATAATGGTTGGTACTGCCGCTATACAATATTCCAAATTAAAACTAGGAAATTCACCTTGCTTAACTGTAAAAAGATTTTGTACAAATAGCGCCGTTAAAATACAAATAGGCACATAGGATAAAAAGCGAATTACCACATCTGGTAATTGCAATTTTCGTACTAACAAAAACGGAATGATGCGTGGTAACCACGTCACTATGCCACTACCTAAAATAATCAGCAAACTATAAGTACTCATGCCTTACGCTCCACAATAATTCCCATAAAACAACCAGCAAAAGTACTAAATAAGATTGCCATTTCTGATGATACAAAACGCAATAAAAAAATTAACATAACAGTGACTGTCAACATGGCGATAATTCGATTTCTTATACTTTTTGTTTTATCACCAATTAACTGCAAATATAATAAGCCAATAAACATCGCCACTAATGCATAATCCAGACCAAATTGTGCAGGATTTGGTAACCATTCACCAATTAATGCTCCTACTAAACAAGATAATATCCACGCAACATAAGCGGTGACATTTAAGCCATGCATCCAAGGCGGGTTAATAGGCTCTTTATTAGCAATAGCATTCATCGCAACAGCAAAACTCTCATCGGTTAATAAACTGCCAATACCGATATTATTCAGAAGCGAAAATCGCCGAAACGCGGGTGCTGTTGCCATGCTCATCAGAAAATGACGAGAATTAACCAAAAATACCGTAAATATCACAGCAGTAATTGGTGTCGCCACCATCATTAAACCCGTAATAATAAATTGCGATGCACCGGCATAAATGATAATCGACATTAATGTAACTTCTAAAACTGATAAATTTGAAGCTTTACCCACTACACCTGCTGCAATACCAATTCCGATATATCCCAATAAAGTAGGAACACATGCACGTGCACCATCTTTAAATGTTAATGACATTTTCCCTTCCTTAACAAAACAAACACTATTTGCTATTTTGAATAATTTTAATAATAAAAATCAACTATCTTGGTTATTTCTCTGTTTAAAAAAGATTAGAATGCTAATAATAAAATCAACTTAAAACAATAAGCCACATTCAATAAACAAATTTTGCTATAATAGCGCTGAACAAGTTTATGTGACAATTAAAATCACTAATTATCTTACTAATACGGTAAAATTATTTATGTATACTGGCACTTTATTTATTATCTCGGCCCCAAGTGGTGCAGGAAAATCGAGCCTGATTCGCGCCTATTTAGCACAAACCGGTCACCATCCGGCCAAAGTTTCAATCTCACATACCACAAGAAAACCAAGACCTGGTGAAAAACAAGGTGAACATTACTATTTTGTTGACAATCAGGAATTTGAATCACTTATAAAACAAAATGCTTTTGTCGAATATGCTCACGTTTTCGACCACTACTACGGCACATCCAAAAAAGAAATTGAACGATCTTTGCAACAAGGAATTAATGTCTTTCTTGATATAGATTGGCAAGGCGCACAACAAGTAAGACAACAGATGCCTGAGTCAAAAAGTATCTTTATCTTACCGCCATCACTAAAAGAGTTGGAAAATAGATTAATCAAACGTGGCCAAGACGATGCTCAAGTGATTAGTAAAAGAATGCATAAAGCTCAATCTGAAATATCGCATTACAATGAATATGATTACATCATTGTTAATGATGATTTTGATGAATCATTAACTGCATTAAATGCTATCATGATAACCTCGAGCTTAGAACAGTCAAAACAAACGACGTCGCATCAGCAACTGCTTGCAGATCTGCTTACTCCTAAATACGAATAAAGCCAAATTGAAAAAAATATCGCCAAAAATGGCGATATCAACAAACATAATTAGTTACCTAACGCTTTATCTGATTGGTTATTTTGAATTAACTCAAGTTTATAACCGTCTGGATCTTCAACAAAAGCGATAATAGTCTTACCACCTTTAACTGGGCCAGCATCACGCGTCACTCGACCGCCAGCTTGACGAACGTTCTCACACATTTTAGCAACATCATCAACACCAATAGCAATATGACCAAAGGCAGTACCAAGATCATATTTATCTGTACCCCAATTATATGTCAATTCAATTACCGAACCTTCTGACTCATCGCTATAACCAACAAAGGCAAGAGAATATTGGTATTCAGGATTTTCACTTGTTCTAATCAACTTCATCCCCATCACGCGAGTATAAAAATCAATTGAACGTTTTAGATCACCAACCCGGATCATTGTATGTAAAATACGCATTGCTTTATTGTTCCTTATTATAATTAATCATCTTAGTTGAGTTTATCTATTTGTGACTAACCAAGCAAATTTTTATGCTGACAAATTAGCCAATTAAAAACCATAAAACTATAAATTAGCAATTATATTGATGGGGTAAAATTAACTTAGAAAGGAGCTTTCACTCATTATCATAATAAGTGAAAGCAAATCGACAGGAGAATTTATGAAATAAATTGTATTAACAGTATTAGTTTCGGGGAGCTGCGTTTATGCGTTGCCCGTTAGTGATTAATTTCACTTTTTGACCAGGATAAAACTGTTTAACATCGCCTTTTTGCACAATAACAATGTTAGAGCCATTTTCTTGTTTTATTTCTAATTCAACCGCTGCGGCTTGATTAGATTGGTTTTCAATAGCATCACCTAAAATAGCACCGCCAATAGCGCCTGTTGCCGCGGCTAATATTTGACCAGTACCATTACCAATCGTATTACCTAAAACTCCGCCAAGTACCGCGCCACCTAAAGGACCAGCAACATTACCACCATCTCTACCATTTGAGTTTGCTTGAATCTTAACAGCTCTTACACTCACAACTGTACCATAACTCACTTGCTGAACTTGTTTTGCTTGATCAGCGGTATAAACATCGCCAGAATATATATCACTATTACTACATCCAGACAAAATTCCAGCAAGAATAGCTAATGTGACGATTTTTTTCATAATAAATTCCTCATATAATTGGGCATAAATTTTTATACCATGTTTAGCATAATATTCTTTTGTAAAAACGACAATATCATTTTCATTATTTTAGCGATAGATAATACAATTTATTGTTAACTTAGGTTATACTCAGTTCAATACTTAATCTACCATACAATAAGTACATGAAACGGTTATTTTTTCCTTCAGTTTTATCAGTTATGATAACTGGCACTAATGATGAAAATCAAAAACTGATGACTTAAAAAGAAACCGTCATTCATCAATCAAAACAAAATTGCTTGAATGACAAAGCAGACAAAAATTTAAATCTTAACGTTATCCTTAATGATAATTGTTAAGTAAAATAATTCAATAGGCAAAGTAACAAAATGAAAACTATCGAAATCGACGAAGAACTTTATCAATTTATTGCAGGTCAAACTAAACATATTGGTGAAGATGCCTCAAGTATTTTGCGACGTTTATTAAACTTCAAACAAGCGGTATCAAATAAAACTAACCAAGCAACACATAAAGAACATCACTATTCTCTTTTTGATGATTTACTCCAAAGCGATACTTTTACTAATGAAAAATCTATCATAAGTCGCTTTATATTATTACTAGGTGCATTATATAATTATAATCCAGCGTTATTTTCAATTGCTGCAACATCATTACATGGCAGCAAACGTCAATATTTGGCTAAAGATAAACAATCGTTAGAAACTTCCGGTAAAAACACTAAACCAAGAGAAATTATTGGCACTCCATATTGGGTTATCAGTAATACCAATACCGCTCGTAAATTATTAATTATCGAATCGATTATGAGTGACATGGGTATATCAGAAAACATGATTAATCAAGTTACTCTTGCTTTTTTACCGTAAACTAAATGACAAATTCAGCAACCACAATAAACACAATTAACCCAATAAATAAAAAAAATTGTGAAAGAGGAGTAAAAAATGGCCAAACCAAGTCGTGCAGGATTATTAGCGCAACCATCAGACCTTATTGATCTTGGAACATTAAAAAATAATTACTACCAAATTAAACCAGATACTGACAATGTTAGCCAGTTGGTTATTTTTGGTACATCAGGCCATCGTGGTAGCTCCAATAAAGGTACTTTCAACGAAGCTCATATTCTGGCTATTGCTCAAGCGGTGGCCGAATATCGAAAGGCGAATAACATCACTGGACCTTGTTTTATCGGTCAAGATACCCATGCCTTGTCTGAACTCGCTTTAAAAACTGTCCTTGAAGTCTTTGTTGCCAACGAACAAACGGTAGTTATCGCTAAAGATTGGGGGTACACACCAACACCAGTAATATCGCACGCCATCTTGACTTATAACGAAGGAAAACAATCACAATTGGCGGACGGTATTGTGATTACGCCTTCACATAATCCGCCTGAGGATGGTGGAATCAAATACAATCCAATTAATGGTGGTCCGGCGGATACTGATATTACCAAACAGATCGAAAATCGTGCCAACGAACTCCTTAAAGCCAACCTAAATGGAGTTAAACGTGTCACAATAGAAAAAGCAATTAAATCTGACTACCTTCATACCAAAGAATATGAAACTGATTATGTCAATGATTTACAAAACATCATTAATCTATCGCTTATCCAATCCTCATCATTAAAAATTGGCGTTGATCCTCTTGGTGGTGCTTGTATCACCTATTGGCCTCGCCTTGCGGAAAAATATGGCTTAAACCTTGAAATCGTCAACAACAAAATTGACCCAACCTTCAGCTTTATGCATTTAGACCATGACGAAGTGATCCGTATGGACTGCTCTAGTCGCTGGGCGATGGCTGGATTATTAAATCTAAAAGATAAATTCGATCTGGCCTTTGGTAACGATACCGATGCTGACCGCCATGGTGTTGTTACCCCAACAGGATTAATGAACCCCAATGCCTACCTTTCAACTTGTGTTAACTACTTATTCCAGAATCGACCACAATGGCAAAAAGATGTGGCAATAGGAAAAACATTAGTAACCAGCTCAATGATCGACCGAGTCGCTAACAACTTGAATAAAAGATATCTTGAATATCCTGTCGGTTTTAAATGGTACGCTGATGGACTCTATCACGGTAAACTTGGTTTTGCTGGTGAAGAAAGCGCTGGCGGATCATTCTTAAGAACTAATGGTAAAGTCTGGGCTACTGACAAAGATGGTATCATTTTATGCCTATTAGCGGCTGAAATGACAGCAAAAACTGGCAAAAACCCACAAGAACAATATCAAGAGTTGGAGGCAAAATTTGGTGTTTCTTACTATGGTCGAATTCAAGCACCAGCCTCATTTACTGAAAAACAGAAACTAGCCAAACTTGATGCAAGCCAATTAACTACCGATAAACTAGCCGGTGAGGAAATTACCCAATGCTTAACTACTGCACCAGCGAATAACGCACCAATAGGCGGTTTAAAAGTTGTCACGCAAAACGGTTGGTTTGCCGCTCGTCCGTCTGGTACCGAAGATGCCTATAAAATTTATGCCGAGAGTTTTATCAATAATGAACACTTAGCAACCTTACAGCAAGAAGCACAACAAATTGTCACTAAAGCGATAAAATAAAATCAAAATAGGTAGGTTAATGTAATTAACTTTCCTGTTAAAAATATAACTGGGTGATGCAATTTAAGTTTTGCTCACCCATTTATTAACTTTTTAAATTCCTTAATCAACAATTATTTTTATTCCTTTGTTTGTCCCAGTATAGCAACCTATTATTTGGTTGATTAGTTTTATCCCTTATCGTGATTATGAACTAAAAAATCTCTTGTTAGAACTATAACGATATACAGAGACCGAAAGTGGAATGATTCTGGTCGCTATGTATGTCCCCTCTATGCGAGTCAACAATAAACTGGGACCCTTTACCATTGGAATCACTAGTCCAATAATAGAAGCGATCATGGAAATTAGCTCCTGGATATAAGTATATATAACCCCACTCTGAAAAAAAACCGGCACCAATTTGACGTTGATAATAGTTGTCGGGAGATGCGGGCATAGCACCGACCGCACCTTGACAATAAGATAAAGGATATTGGCTGCTTCCACTACAAGACGCGTTAGTTAAGTCTTTTACCATAGGTAAGCGATAACCAATATTGTTACACCATGAAGAAACACTATTAAAGTTATGTACATTGGTGCCACGATTAACTATCCATTGTTTTAACTGAAAACCATACTTAACAACCGCATCACCACTACTATTCCTACCAATTAACTCGAATGTTTTAGGTAATTCAACATTAGGTATTACTTTTATATTATTCGGTTCGTTTGATTCCCACTGTTCTTCTGTGGCGAAAGGTCCTTTTAGTATGACACGAAAGCTTGTACCTGTAGAATCACCTGGTGTGGGGGTTACAATGGTAGTAATTTTACCTTGCTCTACGTTTTCCCATGTTAAAGAACGTGCTCCACCTATATCTAAATCAAAATATAAATTATTAGCCCCTGTAGTCGGAAAATTTAGATTATAAGATGATGGATTTGTAGACTGAGTAATAAATCCCTTATTTTCATTCCAAATATCAAGAGAACCACCAAAGTTATGGTCATCAACTTTATTACCAAACAATAAAACAGGTTTAGCAAAACACACCTTTGGTGAATCCTTAGGGTTAACATAATAACTTACACTACCACCGCTGAAATTACTATTATTAGGAATACCATATAGAGTGCTTAACGTTACATTTGTACTTGTTAATGTTACTTTATAAGGCGCATTACAGATTACCGGTACATCATTACGTGCAACAATATTGTTATTTTTATCAACTATGGATAAACTTAATGTGCCACTAACTCTAATACCATCTCTACCTTGACCATCTCCATCATCGTCCCCCCAATAATTATTAGGTTCTCCGATAATCAAATTTAAGGGTATTGAATTGGTATTGGTTGGTACCAACATATCAATATCAGCGAAACTTTGGGCAGCATTTGGTAACACTATTGGTGTAACCGATGAATTATTTGTTGTCGGAGTAAAATTAGTCCCATCTGATAAGGAGATCCAAAGCAAATCATTAATATCAGTCACTCGAGTGCGACCACTGTCGAAGGTTAAATAAGGCGCACGACCATAAATAGGATTCGATGTTATCGATGTTAACGCTTTACTAGAATAAGATGTAAACACTAAAACAATAAAAATAACCCAAAATAAGTTATATCGAGTTACTAAACTTAGAATACTAAAACCGACTGTATTTATCTCTCGCTCTGAACTACATCGCATTTTATAATACATATAGACAACCTTGTCTAGCAAGTTTATGTTAGGTTTAATTGCACTATCTGATTGGTTGGTTGATCGCTTTTCAATCATATTCGGGCAATTATAGTTATTTGAGTCAACTAAGCAACTCATTTCTAAAATTTAAATTGTTAAATTTTGTAAATAAACAATTCTGAATTAGATTTAAAAAGCGCTTCTTTAATAATAACCAAATTTTATGCGCAAGGTCATCATTTTGAAGTTCATTTAGCTTAAATTTATTTGATTTTAAACTTCAAAAAACCTTTTCCTAAAATTCTTTTAATAGCTCGATTCAAGTTACTTCTTTTGCCATAGCATTTGCTAAAATAAAATCACTTTTCAAATCTATCGTTATTGTGTATCTTGCATACTAAAGGTAAATGCTATAATAAATACCCTTTACATTAAAGGCTATAAAAAAATTGTGCTTTATCTTTTTTCTAACAATTAGAATTATACCCAACTATATATATAATAATTATTACTTAACTTTTTGATTAAGTTAAATAGGAGAGATGATGAAAGACCTAAAAGTGCTAGCACTTGTATTAGTAGCCAGTTTAGCTTTGGCTGGATGTGAAGAAAAAAATCAAGAGTACTATTTAAAACATATTGATTCCGCTAAAGAAAAATTAAATGAGTGCGATAAAACTTTATACAAAGCTATGAAGGAAAATGATGAAAAATTGTTTACAAAAACAACACAAGACCCAGAATGTCTAGCGGCGGATAGTGCTATTACGGAAGATCGAAAACAACAAGAAAAATTAGAACAAGAACGTAAAGAAGCAGAGCAAAAACAAGCTTTAGAAACCGAACTAACAGCGATAAAAAACCAAGTAGCGGGCAAATCATGGCAAGAGTCGATCAATGAATATTTAAAAGTTGATGAGTGCAATGCCTTATTCTCAACACGTTCTCCTAAATGTAAAGCTTGGAAAATAATCTATAACGAAAAAGTTGATGAAGGTAAAAAAGAGTTAATAAAATTACCATTTGAGGGTATTAAAGAGCAAATGGGTTCTTTATGTAAATTAGATAAACGACCAAATTCAAACTGTAGCGTTGCTGAGTTAGTTTTAGAAGAAAAAGCCAAAGAAGATTTAGCTAACGCTGATATCCAAACAGTCGAAGCCAAAAAATCAATTTATTGTGCTGAAGATATCTACTCTTCCAACGCCTGTAGAAAAAGTTGGGAAGACGCTTGGGATAGAGAAAGTGATAAACATGTAAAATTCTTCACTGAAAATGATGAGGAATTCATTAATACCTTTAATTCATGTGCTGATAAAATAGCTGCCTTAGACGCGCAAAAATTAGAATGGAGTCAAAAAAATAATTTAGAACGTCAAATTACCGATACCTTTCCTTGTTATCAAGCTAAAATGGCCTACAGTAAAAGAGGAATGGGCTATTCTGTCAGATTTGAAAAGAAAATTGAAAAATAATTAAAATCAAATAGCTTTTTAGAATATAGTGCTTGTTTGTCAAGGGTGTGATAAACTAATTGAATTAAAAGACGGCGTCAGATAACGACGCGGTCTTTTTTTATGACTATCGGATTAAATCTTCCAGACCTTATAGATAAAAAAGCTCTCAGCCATAGTAATAATATATTAGATTAGATTAGTTTTGCTATCGTTTCAGTACCGCATAAGTAAATAGAAGCAGCACTAAAGTAAAAAAACACAATATTTAGAGGCATGGTAATAAAGTTTGCTGCTTTCATTGAAATTATAAGCTATTTACGCTTTGAAAAATGTAATGGAATGTAGTCGAAAAATACTTTTCAAAAGTCGCTGAAAAACTAATTCAGTTTTTTAATGTCTGGCGTAGTTCATTGTTTAACTAATACTATTTGATTCCATGATATCCGTGCGCCATTTCGCTACAATATCAATAAAGATCAATGATATCTGTTTTGCGATAACTTATTAGGTCAAGCATCGATGACAATAAAGCATAACCTAGTTTAAAAAATGTTATTTTCTACAAGCAATATACGCAACATTATCTCCAGCGGTATCTCCCGCAGGGCGAGGAGCAGGCAATAGCCCACCATCATGTAGATAAACAATGAAGTATTGTGTAGCAGAATTAGGATCTTTAGTAAAATAAGTCGTTGCATCCCACTCCCAGTTGGAATTTGGATAACTACGACGATTTATATATCCCCACTCAGGATAAAGTCCTTGATCAATTGCCCGAGTAGAAAAATTCCATTTACCATCACGATTCCAATTAGGACCAACATTAACTACAGGTGAGTTAGAATAATCTTTACGAGTCGGGAATCCATCAATTCCTCCGCAAAATCGGTTAAATGCAGTCTGCCAATTATAACGCCCCACACTCTGAGGTTCTATCCAAACGGAAGTTGGATTAAATTTATAATCAAAATATTTGTCAGGAGATGATTTTAATGTGGCTCGGACAACGATATCACCATTACCTGCTGGTGGTTTAGCTCTTAACAGAACATTACCGGTTTGATCAACTGTTGCTACATTACCAGGATTAACCGCTACACTATAAATATAATTGTCTTGAGAATAATTCATTATTAATTGAAATTCTGCACCAGGGAAACCTGTAGTAGGAAAGGGTTTATCTGAAATAATTGGCCTAGCTCTAAAACCTTTATTAACAATAAAATCTTCAGTATAGCCACCACCATGATTGGGATCTCGTTTTATTGGACCTGAATTCCATGGGTACATATTCCCTTGTGCATCACTACCACGCCATTGCGCTGTAGGAAAAACTTTAGTTGAATTTGGTTTAAGATAACATACATCACCTGTAGGTGCGATTTTATATATTTTAGTTATCTCTACTGCCTCGCTTTCATTCGGGTTACCATATTCAGAATAAGTTTTTACTGAGGTTGTTATTGTCAACGTTAATGGCATCGCATAACTACTTCCGCAGCCAATCATATGCTGTTTATCGCTATCGGGAATTTTTCCACCATTATTGTCAAACCAATTGTAAATTGTTTGTTCGACGACAAAGGGCATATTATTGCGAATACTATCGCCATCAGAATCAATATAATTAGAGGAATTATCTAAATCACTTGCAGAATAGTCCTTAATAAGAAAATCACTAAATTTTGTTAAACCATCAAATTCATTAACACCTGTATCGCTTAAATTATGCGTGTTTGAGCTATAAAAAACACCATTTAAGTTAAAGCCATGTTTTTTTGCAGCCACTTCCATATCGATAACTTTCGGTTTACTACCAATAATGGTATTTACAGTATGTGCTGTGATTGCTTGGCTTTTTTGACTAATAGCTAAAAAAAATAATGTAAATAAAAGTAAAATGATTGGTTTATTAGTCAAATTAGCTGAATTTAAAGGGTTGATTTGGCTAGTGGTTAGTTGTTCCATGTTATAATAAATAAAGACATTCATGTCAATTAACTTAATGATTTATATCATATATGTTATGATATAAATCATTAAATGCCAACCTAATTTTGAATTAATAATAGTTACTAAGTATAGTAATAGAAAAAATCTATGCAAACGCTTTTGAAATTTAAATTGTTAACTTTTGTAAATGTTATTATTAATTAGCACGTTGTAAATACTAATTTGAATCTTATAGAAAATTTCCTCAGTTTTTGAGGAAAATGACTGCCTACACGGCAGTGAACCTCAACATTGCAAATAGCGCGGTAAAACGATCTTTCTAAACTACCTACACGGCAGTGAACGTTGTAATGCGTTATGCATCATGATGCCGACATTTCTAAACTACCTACACGGCAGTGAACCATTGGCGGCGTTTCTTCACTCGACGAGTTACTTTCTAAACTACCTACACGGCAGTGAACAAATTGATAATTGATATAGCTGAAACACACAGTTTCTAAACTACCTACACGGCAGTGAACAAGGTATTTCATCCCAATTCTCATGACCTTTATTTCTAAACTACCTACACGGCAGTGAACATTTTGATATTTGCTTTATTGTTTCGATTACTTTTCTAAACTACCTACACGGCAGTGAACCATTGATATTAATGACGTTAGAAAAACTCAGCTTTCTAAACTACCTACACGGCAGTGAACAAGAGCTTCGCTTGTTCAAATGTCATTAGATTTTTCTAAACTACCTACACGGCAGTGAACTCTTCAACGCTACCCTGCCATTTTTTAGCAGCTTTCTAAACTACCTACACGGCAGTGAACTAGAACACAGCATACTATAAACATTGTTGGCATAAAGTAAAAGTGGATTTTTATTTGCAAAAACCCTTTTTTTGGCGACTTTATATTTATCTGATTTTTAATAATTTTATTTTTTGTTAAAAAAAAGGGTTAGTAATGGGGGAATGTTAGTTTTTAAAAAACCGCTTCTAAACTTTTACTGAATATTTTTCACAAATAAAAAAGGGATTGTCTTCAATCCCTTTTTATTTGTCGTTATTAGCCTGCTCGATAGTTAGGTGGTTCTTTGGTGATTAGAACATCATGAACATGACTCTCTTTCATACCTGCGCCAGTAATGCGGTAGAATTTCGATTTTGTGCGTAATTCATCGATAGTGCCACAACCTGTTAATCCCATGCATGAGCGTAAGCCACCCATTTGTTGATGAATAATCTCTTTTAATAGCCCTTTATAAGCGATTCGGCCCTCAATACCTTCTGGTACTAGTTTGTCGGCAGCATTATCAGATTGAAAGTAGCGATCAGATGATCCTTTTGCCATTGCACCAAGAGATCCCATACCACGATAAGATTTATAAGCACGACCTTGGAATAATTCGATTTCGCCCGGTGCTTCTTCTGTTCCGGCAAACATTGAGCCAACCATAACGCAAGCTGCACCAGCTGCAATAGCTTTAGCAATATCACCTGAAAAACGGATTCCACCATCAGCAATAACCGGAATATTGTGTTGTTTTGCTACTTCGACAGCATCCATTATGGCGCTAATTTGCGGCACCCCTACCCCGGTTACAATACGAGTAGTACAAATTGAACCGGGGCCAATACCCACTTTTACTGCACTAACGCCTGCGTCAATTAGTGCTTTAGCACCTTCTCCAGTGGCAACATTACCGCCAATAATTTGTAGATTTGGATAAGCTTGTCTTGCTTGGCGGATACGTTCAAGTACGCCTTCTGAATGGCCATGTGATGAATCGATAAGTAAAACATCAACCCCTGCTTCAACCAAAGCAGCTATACGTTCTTCGTTACCAGCACCTGCACCAACTGCGGCACCAACGCGTAAACGGCCTTTTTCGTCTTTACAAGCATTCGGTTTCTGTTCAGCTTTATTATAATCTTTAACAGTTATCATGCCTTTTAAGTGGAATCTATCATCAACCACTAAAACTTTTTCAACACGATGTTCATGCATTTTTTTCAATACGCTTTCTCGTGATTCACCTTCTTTAACGGTGACTAAGCGCTCTTTCGGTGTCATCACAGCCGTCACAGAAAGTGATAAGTCGGTTGCAAAACGAACATCACGAGCCGTGATGATACCAACTAATTCTTGTGATTCAGTCACAACTGGAAACCCTGCAAAGCCATACTCCTTAGCTAAGTCGATCACTTGTTTAATAGTCGCCGTTGGTAGTACTGATACTGGGTCTTGTACTATGCCACTTTCATGTTTTTTAACGCGCTTTACATGCTCAGCTTGAGCTTCAATTGACATATTTTTATGGATAAAACCAATGCCACCTTCTTGAGCAAGAGCAATAGCAAGTTCGGCTTCGGTAACGGTATCCATTGCCGCAGATAACATTGGAATATTTAATTTGATGGTTTGCGTCAGTTGAGTTGTAATATCAGCAGTGTTAGGTAAAACAGTTGAATGGGCTGGAACTAATAAAACATCATCGAACGTGAGGGCTTCTTTAACTATACGAGACATGACAATATTCACCATTGAGTTGGATTGTTGATAAAATATTGCCGATGTATTCTACTTACTTTTGATATAAAAGACCAGTAGAATTTAATATTTATTTTTCAGGAGTTAACTGTTGCGCTCTTTTTAATCACTCTCGTTTTTTTCAGCCATTAAAATATAGTTCACATCAACATTACGGCCTAAACGAAATTGGTTACTAAGTAAATGGTACTCCATCCCAATAATATCTTTAACGGCTAAATGAGCATGTTCAACCCAATCCATTAATTCAGAAGGACGAATAAAGCGATCAAAATCATGCGTGCCTTTTGGCACTAAACGCGCAATATATTCCGCGCCATAAATCAGCATAAGTTTGGCTTTATTGTTGCGATTGATGGTGGATAAATAGAGTTGCCCGTTCGGTTTAAGTAGTTTGGCACAAGCATTTATAACCGAAAACGGATCAGGCACATGTTCTAGCATTTCCATACAAGTAATGACATCATAGTTTGCTGGGAATTGTTCAGCATGCTGCTCTACCGTTTGATTCTGGTAGTTTATATCTAAGCCATTTTGCTCAGCATGTAATTTTGCTACTGCCAGTGACTCTTCAGCAAGATCAATTGCAGTGACATTAGCCGCTAGTTTAGCTAGACTCTCTGACAAAATACCCCCGCCACAACCAACATCTAATACTTTTTTTCCATTTAGATCACCGGATTGTTGTTTTATATAATCCACGCGTAATGGATTAATAATATGTAATGGTTTGCATTGGCCATTGGGATCCCACCATTGGGTAGAAAGTTTTGCAAACTTATCTATCTCGTTTAAATCGATATTTTGTGTCATGACTATTCTTTTTAGAGACGTAAATATTTTATGTAATATATGCGATGAGCTGATGATTAGCAACATTAGACGATTTAAAACAATGTGTTCCTCAACTTTTTTGAAACTAAAATCATAATTATTCAAAATTCATATAATTATCTTTCTACATTTTTATTTTTATCCACCGTCAGAATAACTATTGTTGAAGTACCTATTTGATTCTCTTTTGGAAGCTCTTCAAATGACAAAGATACAAGAGTAACAGATTTACAATCAAATAAAATTCCTGCACTTTCGTCTTCTATTTTTTTGCTGTAATCCACAACCATAATTTCTACATCTTTCTTTTTAGTAATAGGATCTGTTTGAGTTTTTATAGTCCATACAACAAGACGTGCTAGTTCATGATCGCTGAAAACAAAAAAAGAGCAAAAATCATCCATAAAATAAGTTTTTTATACCATCCTCCCTTAAATTCCTATTACTGATGGTAATAGATTATTTACAATTTTCGCGAAATAAATAATTTTTATTAAAAATTTTATAATTCAGCCTACGACAGTGAACTTATGGTTGGATCCGTCCTCCCGATTCTATTTTTTCTAAACTACCTACACGGCAGTGAACCGTTATTAAACATATCTATCCCTTTTATTAATTTTCTAAACTACCTACACGGCAGTGAACAATTTGTCACGCCAGCGCTAGCAGATTGTGCATTTCTAAACTACCTACACGGCAGTGAACTTGAACACAATATACTATAAATGTTGTTTGCCAAAAGACATAGTGCATTTATTCTTTTGCCACCCCTTTTTTTAAGTATAATTTCAACAATATGATTTTTATAATCTTTATTTTCCCCCGCGAAAAAGGGTTGGCAAAAGAATAAATTTAATCGTCCCAGAAGAGATTTCTTCTATTTTTATTGCTTGTTTTTTACACTAAACCATTTCAAAACAGCATTCAACTCCACTTTAACGATTTAATTTTTTATTGGCTATCGTTATAAATGATAATGTCTTCTTGTTTATAGACTTAATTCATGGCATGATTTAGCGCTTAATTTATCTAAAAATAGTTAGGCTACGGCTGATACTAGAAATTAAATATTTAATCAAAAAAACTCAAGGGAAAATATATTCATGAGTACAGGTACTATGAAGAAAAGTCATTCACAGTGGAGCTCTCGCATGGGATTTATGCTTGCAGCTGCTGGTTCTGCTGTGGGTTTAGGTAATATTTGGAAATTTCCATATATGGCAGGTGAAATGGGTGGATCAGCATTTGTGCTCACCTACTTACTATTTATGTTTGTAATTGGCTTGCCTATTTTAGTTTTAGAATGGTTAATTGGTCGTCGCGGACAAAAAAATCCAATTCATACCATGGAAGATGTTGCAGTATCAGAAGGCCGCTCAAAATTATGGCGTTGGGTTGGCATCATTGGTGTACTTGGCTCATTTTTGATTCTCTCGTTTTATAGTGTAATTGGTGGCTGGGCAACCGATTATATCTTTTTAGCTATTAATGGCACGTTTAATGGCATAGATGGTGAAGCCACTGGTCAAATCTTTAGTAGCTTCCTTGGTAATACCAATAGCTTATTAATCTGGCATACCGTATTTATGGCAGCTAATACCATTATTGTTGCAATGGGTGTTGGCGCTGGTTTAGAGCGTGCTTGTAAAGTAATGATGCCAGGTTTAGGGCTTCTATTGTTAATCTTAGTTGCTTATGCGGCAATCGTAAGTGGATCATCATTTGGCAAAGCATTTGATTTCTTATTCACACCAAACTTGTCTGCATTAAATGGCACAGCAATTTTAGCGGCTTTAGGTCATGCATTCTTTAGCTTGTCTTTAGGTATGGGGATTATGATGGCTTATGGTTCTTATCTTGGAAAAGATGTGAACTTATTGTCTACAGCTCGCACTGTGGTCATTTTAGACGTAATCGTTGCGATGTTATCAGGTATGGCTATCTTCCCATTAGTATTTGCTAATGGATTAGAAGCGGGTTCAGGTCCTGGTCTTATCTTTGTAACCTTACCAATTGCTTTTGGTAATATGGCCGCCGGATCGATTTTAGGTTGCTTATTCTTTATCTTCCTAACTTTTGCTGCATTAACCTCGTCAATTTCACTACTTGAACCAACAGTAGAGCTTTTAGAAGAAAAAACTCCAATGGGCCGTAAAACAGCAACAGTTGTCAGTAGTGTTTTAATTTGGGCTTTAGGTATCGCTTGTATTTTATCATTCAATGAATGGGCAGATGTTAAACTATTTGATAAAGGTATTTTTGACCTACTTGATTATCTAACCAGTAAAATTATGTTACCTGTGACAGGATTAGGTACCGTTATCTTTGGTGCTTGGATGATGAATCAAAAAGTTATTCGTAAAGAACTTAACTTAAGCAACTTCTGGTTTGGAGTGTGGACTGTGTTAACTCGCGTCGTTATTCCGGTTGCCGTGGTTCTAATTTTAATTTGTGGATTTTTACCAGAAACTCGATAATTTAATTATCAACAGTAGCCCTGATAACTATCAGGGCTTTTTTTTGTATGATGAATTAAAAAATCAGCAATCAATTATTTATAACCATATTGTCTCTTGAAATTACTTTTTTCATTCCCATATTGCATTACAACAATTAATCAAAACATTATGTCAAAGTTAATCAATTAAAATCTAACTCATCGTTACCGATGATTTTTAATTGAGTTTACTAAATATAGTTGAGGTATTAGTCAATGAGTAAGCAAGGAACTGAAACGCGTGGATTTCAATCCGAAGTTAAACAAATTCTGCATTTAATGATTCATTCTTTATATTCAAATAAAGAGATTTTTTTAAGAGAACTTATTTCAAACGCTTCTGATGCAGCCGACAAACTGCGTTTTAAAGCACTGGAAAATGCAAATTTATATGCGGGTGATGCTGAGCTTGGTGTTCGTATTTCAACCAATAAAGAGGCCGGCACCTTAACCATTGCTGATAATGGTATTGGTATGACACGTGATGAAGTCATCGAAAATTTAGGGACGATCGCCAAATCAGGTACTAAAGCCTTCTTAGAATCAATCGGTAGTGATCAGGCTAAAGACAGTCAATTGATTGGTCAATTTGGGGTTGGCTTCTATTCTGCATTTATTGTAGCCGATAAGGTAACAGTAAAAACCCGTGCTGCTACAGCAAATGCTGATCAAGCGGTAATGTGGGAATCAGCCGGTGAAGGTGAATACACTATTTCTGATTCAGAAAAAGAAACCCGTGGTACTGAAATCACTTTACATTTAAAAGAGGATGAAAAAGAGTTTCTAGATGATTGGCGCCTACGTTCAATTATCAGCAAATATTCTGATCACATCTCATTACCCGTTGAAGTGCAAACCACTGACGAAGAGAGCAAAGAAGTTAAGTGGGAAAAAGTCAACAAAGCACAAGCACTTTGGACTCGCAGTAAGTCAGAAGTGAGTGATGATGAGTATAAAGAGTTGTATAAACATATTTCACATGATTTCGCTGATCCATTAAGCTGGAGTCACAATCGTGTTGAAGGTAAACAAGAATACACTAGTTTGCTTTATATTCCATCTAAAGCACCTTGGGATATGTGGAATCGTGATAATAAACACGGTTTAAAACTATATGTGCAACGTGTATTTATTATGGACGATGCTGAACAATTTATGCCGAATTATTTACGTTTTGTAAAAGGCCTAATTGATTCAAATGATTTACCATTGAATGTATCGCGCGAAATCTTACAAGATAACAAAGTCACGCAAAACCTACGTAATGCATGTACTAAGCGTGTTTTACAAATGCTAGACAAACTTGCCAAAGATGATAAAGAACAATATCAACAATTTTGGAGTGAATTTGGCTTAGTCTTAAAAGAAGGTACTGGCGAAGACTATGCAAATCGTGAAGCGATTATGAAATTATTACGCTTTACAACCACGCAGAGTGATAGTGATGCACAAACCGTATCGCTAGAAGATTACCTCAGCCGTATGCAAGAAGGTCAAGAGAAGATCTATTATATTACTGCTGATAGCTACGGTGCAGCGAAAAATAGCCCTCACCTTGAGTTATTCCGTAAAAAAGGTATTGAGGTGTTATTGCTTTCTGATCGTATTGACGAGTGGATGATGAGCAATTTAACTGAATTTGATGGCAAACAGTTCCAATCTATCAGTAAATCTGACGAATCAATCGAAAAGTTAGCCGATCAAAATAGTGATGAACAAAAACAAGTTGAAAAAGAGCTTGAACCATTTATTGAACGTGTTAAAAAAGTATTAGGCGACAAAGTTAAAGAAGTTAAATTAACCCATCGGTTAACTGATACGCCTGCGATAGTGACTACTGCTGCTGATGAAATGTCAACCCAAATGGCAAAACTATTTGCTGCTGCAGGACAAAAAGCGCCAGAAATCAAATATACGTTTGAAATTAATCCAGATCATCAACTGGTGAAACGTGTAGCTGATACTCAAGACGACGTCGCATTTGGCGATTGGGTCGAGTTACTATTAGATCAAGCTTTACTGGCTGAAAAAGGTTCGTTAAGTGATCCAAGCAAATTTATACAAACAATGAATAAATTGCTTGCCCAATAATAGATTAAGTTATTCATCTAATCTTAAACCCGATATGCCCTGCCTATCGGGTTTTTTGTCTATTTTTGATGACTTTTTTTGAGAATAATCAATTTATTTTTTTCAAAATTATGAAGTCAGTCACATTTTTTTATATTACTGCTTTCCATTTTCAATCAGCGATAGATAATAACCCAATCTTAAAATTTAGACTGAATCTAATGAAAGTTCATAAAATATTAAATAATAATGTTGTAGTGACTTTAGATCCCAAAGGAAATGAATTGATTGTTACTGGCCGAGGAGTAGGCTTTAAAAAACGGGAAGGTGACCTAATCGATCCTAAACTTATCGAAAAACAGTTTTCTTTGCATAATCAGGAAATACTGCCAAAATTTGCTGAACTGCTTTCTGAGATCCCGATCGAGGTTCATACCACATCCGATATTATTATCAATCATGCCAAACAATTTTTAGGCAATAAATTACAAGATAGTATCTATATTTCATTAACCGATCATATTTATTTTGCTATAGAACGGCATAAACAAGGATTTGATATTCCCAATAACTTTATTTGGGAGATAAAAAAATTCTATCCTAAAGAGTATGAAATTGGTCTATATGCTTTAGATGTGATTAAAAAGCGTCTCGGTGTAGAACTACATGAAGATGAAGCTGGATTTATTACGTTTCATATTGTAAATGCTGAGCTTAATGATACCATGCCAAATATCGTCAATATGACCAAAATCATGCGCGAAATTTTAAATATCGTTAAGTATCATTTTCGGTTTGAATATGACGAAAATAGCCTTTCCTATCAGCGATTTGTGACACATTTAAAGTTTTTTGCGCATCGCATTCTAAGCCAAGGTAAACCTGTTCAACAAGATTCCACATTATACGAGATTATCCGTGAAAAATATGAACAAGCCTATTTTTGCACCAAACAGATAGATTTACATTTAATTCAACAATATCAACATCCGCTATCTGACGATGAAAGTTTATACTTAACAATTCACATCGAACGATTAAGAGCTGAACTAAAAAAATAATTATGTGATATAAGTCACAAAATAGCTAACATCTTATCAACAAGCTGGCTCATTTTATGCTAATTTAATATCAAATTTTGGATTGTTATTGCATTCGTTAATGTTAACGATGCAAGCAAAACCTAAGCCTAGGATTACTAGGCTTAGGTTTTTTTTTGCGCTTAAATAAGGATAAGCTATGAAAAATAAACAACTTGCCGAATCAATTATTGAGCATGTAGGTGGTAAAGACAACATCATTAGTTTAGTACACTGTGCAACCAGGCTTCGATTTGTATTAAAAGATGAATCAAAAGCAGACCCGGAAATAGTCAAAAAACAAGTTGGCGTAATCACTGTCGTGCAAAGCGGTGGACAATTTCAAGTGGTCATTGGCAACAATGTTGCTGATGTATTTAATGCGATTATGGAATTAACAAACCTTAATGAAAAGCCTACCACTGATGAGGCGGCTGGCGCCAAAAAAGGGATTGTATCAAAACTTATTGATCTGGTATCGAGCATTTTTATACCAGCACTAGTCGTGCTAGTTGCTGGCGGTATTTTTAAAGGTGTGGTTGCCATATTACAAGTAATGGAAGTAGTTAAAGCTGGCGACCCAACTTATAACTTTTTAAATGCCATTGCAGATGCACCATTCTACTATTTACCGATAATTCTAGGTTTTTCTGCGGTTAAAAAATTCGGTGGTAACCCTTATGTTGGAATGGCATTAGGTGGTGCGTTAGTTCATCCCAGTGTGGTTGGTATGTTAGGTCAAGCGTTTGAATTACAGACAGAATTTTTTAGCATTCCCATCAAGTTAATTCCCTATCCATCATCAGTTTTTCCGATTATTTTGGCCGCGTGGTTCTATTCCTTGTTAGAACGTAACTTTAACAAGATAATGCATGACTCGTTCAAAAAATTTATTGCGCCACTCTTTGGTTTAATAATTACCGTACCATTAACTTTCGCCGTCATCGGTCCTGTTGTCTCATTTTTAAGTGATAGTGTTGCTAGCGGGATCATCTTTGTTTACGAACTCAACTCCGTTATTGCTTCCATGATTTTAGCTGCTCTTTGGCAAGTGATGGTTGTTTTTGGTATCCATTGGGGGTTGGTGCCTTTTGCGATGAACAATATTTCGGTTTATCATGAAGATTTTATGATCCCAATCTTATTCCCAGCAGTATTTGCGCAAGTCGGTGCTGTATTAGCTGTTATGTTACGCAGTAAGGATCCACAAGTTAAAACGTTAGCCAGTTCTTCAGTGTTATCAGGGATTTTTGGGGTAACTGAACCGGCAATTTATGGGATTAATTTACCATTAAAACGTCCATTTATCATCGGTTGTGTTTCATCCATGATTGGTGGCGGTATTATTGGTTATTACCATTCGGTTATTTATTCGTTTAGTTTTATTAGTGTTTTTTCATTCTTGCAATTAATTCCCGCAACAGGAATTGACGAAAAATTCTATGCGGTGGTGTTTGGTTCAATAATCTCATTTGTTGTTGCAACCATCGTAACTTATCTATTTGGTATCCCTAAAAATAAAGATGTTGCCGACGGCAATCAAGTATCAAGTAGTACAGAAAAGAAAGCGGAAGAAATTAAACAGCGCAATACTATTACTATTTCAAGCCCAATGACCGGCAAACTCGTAGAGTTAAAAGAAGTGAATGACGCCACCTTTGCTAGTGGTTTAATGGGGAAAGGTGTCGCAATTATTCCTTCCGTGGGCGAAGCAGTAGCGCCAGAAGATGGTGAAGTCGTCTCATTATTTAGGACCAAACATGCGATCGGATTCCAGACAGATTCTGGAGCTGAAATGCTTATCCATATCGGTATCGATACTGTTAAATTAGATGGTCAACATTTTGAAGCACATGTAGAAGCTGGTCAAAAAGTGAAAAAAGGTGAACGACTTGTAAGCTTTGATATTGAAGCAATCAAACAAGCAGGTTTTGAAGTCACTACCCCAATTATTATTACTAACAGTGATAACTATCTTGATGTAGCGTGCATATTTAAACAAAATGATGTTCAACAAGGTGACGCATTATTAGCGTTAAGTGCAAACAAGGAGTAAAACATGGCAAATACTTTTCCAACTGATTTTTTATGGGGTGGCGCTATTGCCGCCAACCAAGTTGAAGGTGCATATTGTGAAGATGGCAAAGGGCTATCGACATCTGACTGCACACCTAACGGTCTATTTGGCGACATCGTCGATCGCAATAAAGTCGATATTACTGGCATTAAAGATCGGGCTATCGACTTTTATCATCGTTATCCCGAAGATGTCGCGCTGTTTGCCGAAATGGGATTCACCTGCTTAAGAACATCTATCGCATGGACTCGAATCTTCCCAAATGGTGACGAAGAGCAACCAAACGAAAAAGGACTCGCCTTTTATGACAAATTGTTTGACGAAATGCTAAAGCACAACATTACACCACTTGTCACTTTATCGCATTACGAAATGCCCTACTATCTGGTAACTCAATATGGTGGTTGGGGAAATCGTAAAGTTATCGAATTTTTTACCCGCTATGCCAAAACCGTGTTTGAACGTTATAAAGATAAAGTGAAATATTGGTTAACTTTCAATGAAATTAATATGTCATTACACGAACCTTTTACCGGAGTTGGTCTAGCTCGTAACAGCAGTAAGGCTGATATTTACCAAGCGATTCATCATCAATTAGTCGCCAGTAGTCGAGCAGTAAAATTGTGTCATCAAATCATCCCTGATGCCAAAATTGGTAACATGTTGCTTGGTGCTATCGCCTACCCTCTTACTCCAAAACCTGAAGATGTTTGGGCTACACACACAGAAAATCATGGTTGGTTATTCTTTGGTGATGTACAAGCTCGTGGCTATTATCCAACCTACATGAATCGTTACTTTAAAGAGAACAACATTGAGTTAACAATAACCGATCAAGACCGAGAAGATCTAAAAGAAACCATCGACTTTATCTCATTTAGTTACTATATGAGTTGTTGTGGAACGGCAGACGATTCGCTTCGCCAAAAAGGTAATATTCTTGATATGGTACCAAATCCTCATTTAAAAGCATCTGAATGGGGTTGGCAGATCGACCCGATAGGCATTCGTTACCTATTAAATCTACTCTATGAACGTTTTCAAAAACCACTGTTTATTGTGGAAAACGGTTTAGGTGCTAAAGATAAACTTGAAGCCGATGGTACCGTAAATGATGATTATCGTATTAATTATATGAACGATCACCTTGTACAAATCCGTGAAGCCATAAATGACGGTGTTGAAGTTATGGGATATACCAGTTGGGGGCCAATTGACCTCATTAGTGCATCAAAAGCTGAAGTTACTAAACGTTATGGTTTTATTTATGTGGATTTAAACCAAGATGGTTCTGGTACACTAAAGCGCTATAAAAAGAAAAGCTTCTATTGGTACCAATCTGTTATTTCATCCAAAGGAGCGACATTAAAATAATAATGATGCAGGTAGGGTTTACGAGCCTTTACCTGTGACTTTATTCAGTATAACTATAACTTAATGCCACACGGGGCTAATGATGAAAAATAAAACCATTAAAGCAGTACTCACCACCAGTTTACTAGTATTAACAGCAATCTCAACTGGATGTAGTAGCCATCAACCAAGTAAGGCTGCTAATGCTAATAGTGACGATACAATTACCATCTATTTTGCTAGACATGGTAAAACACTATTTAATACCTATGATCGAGTTCAAGGCTGGGCGGATTCACCATTAACCGACCAAGGAATTAAAACCGCTCGCTATTTAGCCGAAGGATTTAAAGAGAAACAAATCGAATTTGATGCCTATTATACCAGTGATGCCGGTCGCCAACGTGAAACCATGCAAGTGTTGTTAAAACAAAAAGGCGTCGAAGATTACAAAATCAATGAATTAAAGGGGTTAAGAGAAGTCTTTTATGGCGGATTTGAAGGTGGTAGCAATGCCAATATGGTATCGGCAGCGATGAAAACACTAGGCTATAAATCGGTTGATACCTTCTATAAAAGCTATGCACAGGGGCAAATTCCAGTAGCAGAACTTACCAACGCTATTGCTAAAAGTGACCATAAACATGACGCTGAGAACTTCGCTCGTGTTAAACAACGGACGCAATACGCATTGAATATGATTGTAAAAAATGCTCAGTATCGACATCAAAAAAATATATTGGTGATTTCATCTGGGATGTCAATGCAAGCCATGATTTCAGATTTGACTGATAACCCTGAAAAAAATAAACCACTTTCCAATGCTACTGTAATTAAAATTGTTTATCAAAATGGTAAATATAATGTCGTTGAAATTGGTAATATGGACTACCTCAATCAAGGAAAATCATCATTAATTGATTAAATCATTTAATATAAAAAATAAACTAATACCACAATAAAATCAGTTAAATAATTGAATTAGTCGAATAGGATTGTTACTGTTTTGCAGGCAAAACCTAAATATCAACTCAAGCAATATTGTTTGGGTGGTATTTAGGTTTTTTTTTGGAGAATTTTTTTAAAGGATAGGAAATAACAATGAAAATAAAATATCTTTCATTAGCAGTACTTAACTTTATATGCTTTGTGGCGATAGCTGCAGATTCAAATTCGGCGAATGCAGAAAAAGGTTTTTCAGATAAAAGTTTTTTAGATCAAAACTTTTTTAAAGATAGCAAATTTGAATTCTCAACACGTAACCATTGGAAGTATTTAAAGGAAAACGCATCCCAACCTAAAGAAGTTCACAGTGCATGGGGTCAAGCACTCACATTTAATTATAAATCTGGTTATTTGTTTGATATGCTCGGATTCGACTTTACATATGACAATGTCATCAAACTTGGTGCCAGTGATTACTTTGCTACTCGTAACTTACTTTATAACGATGGCAAAAAAGCAGATAAACACAATGCTCACGGTTTTAACAAATTTACGCAACGTTATGCTAAAGTCAAACTTGGTAATAAAGATATCAATTTTAATGGTAAAGCTGGTTGGCATAGTTTAAAAGACATGGGGGTAATTAGTTCATCGCAACATTTAACCCGTAACAGTTATCTCGGTTATAGTGGAACATTTAAATACTCTAATTTGGCGTTATCGCTAGCTTATATAGATAGTACTTTACCTCGTGAATCGGCTAAAAAAGTGCATTTTTATAGCTTAGATAGAAAGCATGTTATTGATAATATCAAAACTGCTGAAATTGCTTATAACGATAAAGTAATTAAACTTGACTACTCTTATGGTGTAGCAAAAGATTATATTAAACGTCATGCGATTGAGTTTTCTTATAAACCGGTGGAAAAACTAACCTTTGGCTCACAAATCTATGGCAGTACTGCTCTTAAAAATCATGACAAAATGAAAGCCAATGTGCGTGATTTTGATGATTCAGCGTGGCATTATGCAGCCGATGTTGAATGGAAAGAAGCTGACTGGAGTGCCAAATTCGGTATTGCTTATACCGACGCTAACCGTAAAGGGGCTATCGGTTTTTATGGGCGTCATTTAGGTAAAAATAATCGTGGTCGCTACAACGGTATGGCTGCAGCCGGAGCTGACTATATGCGCGATGGTGAAATCGTATTATCCAGCGTATTAGGTTACGACTTTTTTAAAGATAACACCACAGGTTTGTATCTAAACTATGGAGAATTTAACTATAAACACGAAACCTTAAAAAATGGCGAAATCAATGTGTTTAACATCTTTAAACCAACCAGTGGCACATTTAAAAACCTTTCGATTTTGTCAAAATTTGGTTACGGTTGGTCTTATAAAACCATGAGCAGTAAAGACGTTACCCCTAAATTAAGAGACGGTAAAGCTCAACGTTCACCAACATTATCAGCAGAAACCGTTATTGATTATCGATTCAACTTGTTATAAAAGGACGAAACTATGAAAAAACTTATTAAACTTATTGGCTTAACCGCTATTCTTACAGCGTCAATTGCACAATCATTTGCTGCCGATGTAAATATCTATTTTACTCGTCACGGTAAAACCATGTTCAATAACGTACATCGTGCTCAAGGATGGTCAGACACCCCACTAACCAAACCGGGTATTGAAGTGGCAGAACAACTGGGTCGTGGCTTAAAAGGTATCGACTTTATTTCGGTATACTCAAGTGATTTAGGTCGTGCAAGACAAACTGCACGCATCGTTCTTGAATCTAAAGGTGAAACCAAATTGAGCATCAACGAAATGGAAGGATTACGTGAAACATGTTTTGGTGATTATGAAGGTGATCTAGATCCAAACATGTGGAATCCTGCAGCACAACACTTAGGTTATGAATCTGACAAAGCCTTAATGGCTGATTTAGCTAAAGGTAAAGTCACCCTTAAAAAAATGATGGATGCTATAAAAGCGGTTGAAAAATCGGGGGAAGCTGAGGATTACAATGCTGTTAAAACTCGTATGCAAGCATCACTAAAAGCGATTGCTAAGTCAGCACAAGAAAAAGGTGGTGGTAATGTATTAGTTGTTTCACACGGCATGGCAATCATGGCGATGGTTGAAGAGATGATGGACAAACCAATCACTGGCGGACTTGGTAACGCTAGCGTAACAAAAATTCGTTATACTGATGATGGCAAATTTATTGTTGAATCATTAGGCGACATGAGTTATGTCGAAAAAGGCAAAGCTAGCAAATAACTTCTAAAAAAGACTCACCAAGGTGAGTCTTTTCTTCTTAACATGGCATATTTACTGCATAAAAATTCGTTATAATAAAACAGTTGATAATCACCAAAGTAAGGATTTTTTATGTTCTACATCAGTCATTATTCGTCGCCAATGGGGGAAATCACTCTCGCTAGTCAGCAAAGTAAATTAGTTGGTGTCTGGATTGAAGGACAAAAATATTTTGGTCAAATGCTAAGCGCGAACAAAAAAGAAATGGCCAATTTAGCGATTTTTAACCAAACCAAACATTGGTTAGATGATTACTTTTCCGGTAAAAGACCCGCAATTAGCCAATTAGCTTTGGCGCCACAAGGTAGTGAGTTTAGACATATGGTGTGGGACATATTGACAAAAATTCCTTACGGCGAGGTAACCACCTATGGTGATATTGCTAAACAGATAGGCTCAAAAATCAATAAACCCCGTATGTCCAGTCAAGCAGTAGGTGGCGCTGTCGGACATAATCCACTATCAATAATTATTCCTTGTCACCGTGTAATAGGAGCAAATGGTAATTTAATCGGTTATGCAGGTGGGATTGATAAAAAAATTTGGTTACTTAAACACGAAAAAGTTGACATGCTACATATTTCAATTTAATTGTAGCATCACTATGCTTAATGGTAATTTAAATTTAATGCCATTAGGAATTTAAAAACTTTCCTTTAGCTTTTTTCGGTTAAAAAAGCGATGTAACTATCGTTAAAAATTCTTGATAATTTTCATTTATTATAATTAATTATTTAATTTATAACATATTATTTAAAACCAGAAATAAAATTTAAATCAAATTAACTGAATAACAACCTAGATCTTAAACTCACAAAGGTAGTTTCATAAAATACCAATATCTCACTATATCGAGAGTATTGCATTAATTTTTAGAGATTTTAATGTCAAATCATTACAGATATTGAGGACATTAGATAAATAATTTTGTAGATTATTATACTTAACGTCCTCATAAAGCCGATTAATTTTAGTTAACATCAACCATACATACTATAAAATCAGGACAATGATCACATCTTGAATCAACACCTAAATGCCCAGAACTAGCATCTACATCAACCCGTCTTGCTATATTATTAGGGTCGATATCTTTAGTCCAATACCTATCATTTGTAACCGAAGACCAACGTGATTCAGGATAAGCATCTCGAACTGTATAACCCCACTCAGGTAATACGCCTTGACCAATAGCTCTTGTATAGCCATTATTCATGTCAAAATCCATGTTAAGAATAGCTGGATTCATTGGAGCATTGGTTAAATCTTGGAATGTCGGTAAATTGTCTTCGCTACATATAGTTATAGCTTTATCCCAATGTGTCTTATAATTACCATTTGGATATCTTGGATTATATGGATAAACCCAGATTCTTGTAGGATCAAAGGTATAATTAACATTGAACGATGGTTCTAGCTTCGATTTTATTTGAACAGTTATTGAACCATTTGGTTTTTTTTCAAGAAGAACTTTGCCATTTTTATCAACTGATACACCTGTGGAATCACCAACAAATGAATATTCATAATCCGTTTGTGCACCACTAACCACTAAGTGAAAGAAAGCACCAGGAAAACCTGTTGTCGGAAAATGTTCACCAGATGGATTAACTTTAAAACCATAATTAGGCACATAGTCTGAAGAATAACCACCACCGACATCACTCTTTCTTGAAGTTAAGTTGGCAACATTCCAACCTTTATATTTATTTGAATTATTGAAACTCAACCATTGATTATTTGGATATACTTTTAATGAATTTGGTGCTACATAGCATAATTCTGGATTCGAAGCTATTTTATACTTTACCAAAATATCGCTCAAATCTCCTTGACGAGGAACTCCATATTTTGAGTTAGGTTTTACACCAATATGAATTTTTAATTGCAAAGGCATTTTAAATCCACTACCACAGCCAATAATACTGCCATATTGACTCCTAGATATTTCTTCACCCTCCGCATCATACCATTCAGAAGAAACATTAGAATTAAGCGTAAACGGCTCCACATCATCAGCAATATCGCCATTCTCATCAAAATAATTCAAAGATCTGTCTAAATTACTCATTGAATAAGAAGGATCGATAACAAAATCGCTAAATCGATAATCACCACTAAAAAATTTTATCTCATCACTTATTATAGTACCTTCATCTTGACTATAATGTACTCCATCAACCGTAAAGCCTAATTTTTGCCATGATGTTTCCAGAATAAATTCTGGTTTACTGGCGTGAATTATATTCGTCGTATGAACGGTAATAGCATACGCTGTAGAAAATAGCGACAGAAAGATAGGGATTATAAGTACGTAAAAGATTTTATTTATAGTAAAAAATAAAATCTTTATTATTTTGAATATTGTTTTGCACATAAGGGGATAAGTAAACTAACTACAAGAGATTAAAGAAAAGGTATAAAATATAGATTTATAAATTGAATGATAATATTTTATTTTAATTGTCCTATCCAGAATCATAGGATATCGATTACGATTACATTTTAACATGTCTTTACTGCTCCATATAACACTTTAACGGTAAATCACAAATATATACAATAAGATATATTTTTTATGTGATATATTACCCGTAACTTTCCTAAGCTCCATTAACTTAAGCGAATCAGTATGTTAAATTAAAATAATGTATTTGTATCGTTTTTAATGTAAAGATTTGTAAATGAAAATGTGGTGTAATGAACTTTTATATTGAGAACACCAGCAAAATATATTGAAAAAAAACAACTTAATATCATAAATTTGATAATTCTTCATAAAAATTAAATTTTGATTTAATCTCTAAAATTATGATGAAAAATTTTTATTTCAATACATTTCAAATTTGGTTAAATCCCACCATAATTAAACAGTGTCATAAAAATCGGCATGATTAAGGTTAATAAGAAACCTTGAACGATTGCGGGAGGCACGATGCTGACACCAGCACCTTTTTGTAGCATGGGTAAAGTAAAATCCATTGAGGTAGCACCGCATAAGCCTAATGCTGTGAGTTTGTAACGTTTAATTAATGTAGGAATTAGAATGATAGCACATAACTCGCGCAAGATATCATTTAAGAAGGTTGCACTACCTATAATTGGCCCATGAGCTTCGGTCATGAGAATTCCTGACAGTGAATACCAACCAAATCCTGATGACATAGCCAACCCCACTCGTACTGGCAGGGACATTATTAGTGCTGCTACAATGCCACCCAAAAACGTACTTAGTAATACAATTACAGTGGTGGCTATTCCAACCTTGTTGAGTAGGATCTGTTTTAGTGAGATGTTGTTACTACGAAGTTGTATGCCGATAAGGAGTAGTAAAAAGACTAAGACGACTTTAGTTATATCTTCACTATATTGCCAGATAAATAGTGGAAAGAGCCCAGCAATAAAACCCGCAACGAGCGCAATACATACTCGCAGTGATTCTAAGATCATTTTAAATCGTGACTCATAAGTTTGGCTGCTGTGGGTGGTGCGCCATGGCAGTAATATATCGACTAGGGCTAAGAAAATGAAATTACCGCCAAAGGTACAAATAAAGATAATGCTAGTATAAAAAAGGATAACTTTTAAGTTGGCTGCTAGATTATCGAGATGAGCTAGTTCAGTTCCCATTATAAATAGGATAAAATAGACCATCCAGCTTAGGACTTGGTTTATTTTGGCGATCCATTTTTGCTCTTTGAATCTAATCAAATAACCTAGACATAGCGGTACTAAAGCAATAAGAATACCAAAATACATGTTCTATTCCTTATAATTTTTTTATTTAAAAATGTAAAAATTAGGTCTTTTGTAGATCGCTTGCCATTTTGGGCAAGCAATTTTTTGTATAATACAGTAATTGATACGATTAGATTAATGACGCTAATTGTGTTTCAATTTTATTCTGAAGTTCATCCAATAATGCATAACGGTTGCGATACTCAGAACGTTTCTTACTGGCAATCTCTTCGATTGATTTTCGGTTGATTTGTGTCGGTAAGATAAATAACGATCTTTCGTCTTGTTTACCGTCAATGGTTAACCAAAAATCATCATAGTCAGATAAGATTCTCTCTTGTCGACTGTTATAACGCCAGTTGTTATAGACATGCGTTTTATTACCTACTGCTATAATCTGTTCAAGTTGAAAATAACTCGCAATAATTAAAGCTGCCTCAACAGCCACACGTTTAGGAAAAAGTCCATAGCACTGTTTTGTTGCCTGTTGTACTCGAGTTCGAGCTTCATGATGCCCTGTTCCTTGTAAGCCGGAAATAAAAAGTGTCGACTTTTGTTGATATTGCGCAATGGTAAAAGTTAACGTCGCTAAATCAATGCCATCATTATCATAAAAATAGAGGCTGAGTTCACCCTCCCGAGCATATTTATTACGTGCTTGAATCGCAATTTTTATATTGGTTTCATTTTTTGCCGTAATACTGGCCAATTCAAACGGTACATCTAAGTTATAGAAGGCTTTTGTCATGCTATCAGGGCGATTAGCAAAAAAATCATAATGATAAGCTAATGCCTCGTACCGTTCTTGTTGGCTCAAACAAGAAGCTAAATAAGGTCGTTGTAGTTTACAAGGTAAATTAGTTTGGCATGATAAATAGTAACCAAGTAATTTGTATTGTCTTAATTTGTCTAATAATTTAAGCGTAATAGGACTTAAAAATAGGGTTCGAAAAAAAAATTTATAACGATAAGTCGGTTTAAGCCATAATTCGTTAAGTGGTAATTTCCCTGAACAAAGCCAGTTAAAAAGTTGCCATTTACTTTTAGGCTGGGACATATTCGTAATATTATTCATAAGCAGAAAAAAGTATTCGTATTAGTTAATATATTAAAGAGTTATATGTGGTTAAATTATAAATTATCAATTAGATATTTATGATTATTTTCAAATTTAAGGTACCATTTCAACGTAAGTGCCTAAGAGTACAACACAACCCAAAGCAACGCAACCCTTATGGTGTTATATCATCGCTTAAGCAATAAAAAACGGTGAACTAAGTCACCGTTTTATTAAAAGGTATCGTTTATAAAAACGAATTATTGACCTTTAACTTCTTTTAAACCGTTAAATGGTGCTTTTGAACCTAAAGCTTCTTCAATACGGATTAATTGGTTGTATTTAGCAACACGGTCAGAACGGCTCATAGAACCAGTTTTGATTTGACCTGCAGCTAAACCAACAGCTAAATCAGCGATTGTTGAATCTTCTGTTTCACCAGAACGATGTGAAATTACTGCAGTGTAACCAGCATCTTTCGCCATTTTAACAGCTGCGATAGATTCAGTTAATGTACCGATTTGGTTAACTTTAACTAGGATTGAGTTAGCGATGCCTTTTTCAATACCTTGTTTGAAGATTTTAGTGTTAGTTACAAATAGATCGTCACCAACTAATTGGATTTTGTGACCTAATGCTTTAGTTTGGTATGCCCAACCTTCCCAATCGCTTTCGTCTAAACCGTCTTCAATTGATACGATTGGATATTGCTCAGTTAAGCCTTCTAAGTAATGAGTGAATTCTTGAGCAGTAAACTCTTTATTGCCTTCACCTTTTAATACATATTTACCAGTTTCTTTGTTGTAGAATTCAGAAGCGGCACAGTCCATCGCTAAAGTAATGTCTTTACCTAAAACGTAACCAGCTTTTTCAACTGCTTCTTTGATACAAGCTAATGCTTCAGCATTTGAATCTAGGTTAGGCGCAAAACCACCTTCGTCGCCAACAGCAGTATTCATGCCTTTAGCGTGAAGTACTTTTGCTAAGTTGTGGAATACTTCAGAACCCATACGGATTGCTTCACGTACTGTTTTAGCACCAACTGGTTGAATCATAAATTCTTGAAGGTCAATGTTATTATCAGCATGTTCACCACCATTGATGATGTTCATCATTGGTAATGGCATAGAGTATTGACCTGGAGTACCATTAAGATCAGCAATATGTTGATAAAGAGGTACACCTTTAGCTGCTGCAGCTGCTTTAGCTGTCGCTAAAGATACGGCAAGAATTGAGTTAGCACCTAAGTTTGATTTGAAATCAGTACCATCTAAATCAAGCATGATTTGGTCGATTGCTGCTTGATCTAACGCATCTTTACCAACAACTGCTTTGGCGATTGGTCCATTAACATTTTCAACAGCTTTAAGTACGCCCTTACCTAAAAAGCGAGATTTGTCACCATCGCGAAGTTCTAACGCTTCACGTGAACCTGTTGACGCACCTGATGGAACGATTGCAAGACCTACGAAACCACCTTCTAAATGAACTTCAGCTTCAACAGTTGGGTTACCACGTGAGTCAATGACTTCACGACCATGTACTTTAACGATTTTTGCCATGTTATTTTCCTCTATATGACAGATATATACCTAATGTAAATATAAACTATTTTTGCTGCTGATCTTGATAATCTTTGGCAGCTTTAATAAAACTACTAAATAATGGATGTCCATCACGTGGCGTTGATGTGAATTCTGGATGAAATTGACAAGCAACAAACCAAGGATGATCTGGAATTTCAATAATTTCGACTAATTTTTTATCAGTTGATAACCCTGTCACTTTTAAACCAGCCTTGACAACTTCTGGTAATAAGTTGTTATTGACTTCATAACGGTGACGATGACGTTCAGTTATCGACTCTTTGTTATACATTCCAGCAACTAGTGAATTTGGTTCTAAATGGCAGATTTGCGAACCTAAACGCATGGTGCCACCTAGATCACTATTTTCATTACGTTGAACGATTTGCCCCGATTCGTCACTCCATTCAGTTATTAGAGCAATAACTGGGTTTGGACAATCTTTAACAAATTCTGTTGAATTAGCATCTTTAATACCAGCAACATTACGCGCATATTCGATTAATGCTACTTGTAAGCCAAGACAAATACCTAAATAAGGAATTTTGTTTTCGCGAGCATAACGCGCCGCCATAATTTTGCCTTCAACACCACGATAACCAAAACCACCTGGGATTAATATTGCGTCTAAACCTTGTAATATTTCGCTGCCGCGAGATTCAAGATCTTCTGAATCAATGTAACGGATGTGAACGGTTAAACGATTTTTTAAACCACCGTGTTTTAGTGCTTCATTCACTGATTTATAAGCATCTGGTAAAGCAATATATTTACCAACCATACCGATAGTTACTTCACCAACTGGATTAGCTTCTTCGTAAATGACTTGTTCCCATTCAGATAGATCCGCTTCTTTGCATTCAAGATGGAAGCGATTGCAGACAAAAGTATCTAAATTTTGTGATTTTAATAATGCAGGGATTTTGTAAATCGAATCAACATCTTTAAGTGAAATTACCGCACGTTCAGGCACATTACAAAATAGCGCAATTTTAGCTCTTTCGTTAGCTGGAATTGCCCGATCTGAACGACAAATTAATACGTCAGGTTGAATACCAATTGATAATAACTCTTTAACTGAGTGCTGTGTTGGTTTAGTTTTTACTTCACCTGATGAGGCAAGATAAGGCACTAATGTTAAGTGCATAAATAGTGTATGTTCACGACCAACATCAACCGCTAATTGACGAATTGCTTCTAAAAATGGTAGTGATTCGATATCACCAACTGTACCACCAACTTCAACAATAGCTACGTCATAACCTTTGGCACCATCAATAACTCGATCTTTGATGGCGTTAGTGATATGAGGAATAACTTGGACTGTCGCGCCTAAATAGTCTCCACGACGTTCTTTGCGTAAAACGTCAGAATAAATACGTCCTGTTGTAAAGTTGTTTTTTCGGCTCATTTTAGTGCGGATAAAACGCTCATAATGACCCAAATCAAGATCGGTTTCGGCACCGTCTTCAGTCACAAAAACTTCACCATGTTGAATTGGACTCATTGTTCCCGGATCGACATTGATGTAGGGATCAAGTTTTAGCATGGTGACTTTTAAATTGCGGGCTTCTAAAATTGCAGCTAATGAGGCTGCGGCAATGCCTTTACCTAAAGAAGAAACGACACCGCCTGTAACAAAAATATAATTCGTGACCATTAATACCAGACCATTATTAATTTAATTGAACAATATCACATCAGTTTAAACGATAAAAACTATGCAATATATGATGAATCAGACGGGAAATTAGTATAACAGAATATGGCTTATCTCACAATTGAATAATTATGTTTAATCGATAAGTTGCTCACAACACCTACTAATTTGATATCTATCATTTCAATAATCTATCTAATATTATTCCTCAACCTCTGACTGATCTTTTAAAATTTTATCACTATAATTAGCAATGATTTTTTCAAGTCGTAATTGATTGGTAACTTTTTTCCAAATAAACAAGATACAATTAATTAAGGTGACAAGGATAACAAATAGAAACACAATATTGTTGATCAAAATAAGCGATGAAAATGAGAATAAATCATTCTTATCAATATTATAGATAGGATCTGTTGAAATCGTTAGTTTTGAAACTGCTCCATTATGGTAACTCACATTGGTGACTACCCCTGTAATTTTTAAGTTAGCATTATTTCCCATTAAAATACCATTATAATAATCAAGTTGTTTTTTGAAAATTTCATTATTATAGTTGTGTTTATAATTTTTATCATAGAGTGGGATTAATTTAGTAAATTGTAAACTAAGGTTATTTTCATCATTTTGCAGCATTGCTACTTTTTCTTTAGCATCAAAGATAAAATGTTTAAGAATATTTGTTCGATACTCAGCAACTAGTTGGACAATATTTTGCGCCGAGGTTAAATTTACTATTTTTTTAATATTGTAATGCGATTCCGCATAAGCCACCACGTCAGACCAATTGTTTAAATCAACACCACTAAGCTCTGACAGTAAATTGGCTAGACTTTTTTTAATTTGGTCACAAGGTTCAAGGTTAAGATGTTTACAACTGTCATCAAAGGTTAAAATAGCAGTCTCAATATTATAAATTTTTATCAATTCAACTATATTTTTGTTTTTTGTGTATTGTTTGTTTTTTGGATTATTCCCATATTTTTTGAAGTCATTCTCTAAACGCTGATTTAAATGTTTGTTGGCTAACGCTGTTTTTACAATAACTTCTTGATCTTCTATCATTTTAAAAATATTGCTATCATAAATCGCTCGTGTTGATTGAGGCCATGAAGAAAAAAGATTAAGTTTTGTACTGTCTATTGGATTGATATTAACAAATATTTTATTACATTGAGAATGATCTTTATTTTTAATATCACACGAGACACTTGATAAATTGAGATTAACGCGATCCATAAATTGAAAGGCTATTTTCTTGAAGTTAGTTTTATCATCAATGTTCCAAGTCGTGGCTTGTGAGGTTAATTGCTGATAGCTAAAATCAAATTTTTCACCGGCATCGGTAAAATAGTAAATTAATACTGTCAATATTAATCCTGTAATAGCCAATATAACATTATGCTTGATAAATTTCGGTGCGCCATAATTTTCCACTTCTTCACTTATTGATAGATAGTCGCCATAACTGAGTAATTTTAGAGAATTAACTTCGACCTCTATATCAATTGGCGTGTCACTTTTATTTGATATGAACATTCTCCAGTGATCGGGAACGTCAAATTCAGTATCCCATTGCGCTTTGATATGGTTGACATATTCAGTAGGTATTTCTCGTTTTATATGCGATATTATCATAGCTAATATAAAGCATAGGATTGAGAAAACTGCCAACCAGAGCGATTGAAAATGCTCTAAAACCAATAACCCCATCACACCTAATACAAACAAAAAAACCATTAATTTGCCAGAGTTGCTTTGGTCTTCCATGGCAGTTTCATATTGATTTTTTTCTCTTTTATTAACAATCTCAAAAGGAAGTGCTTTTTCTGATTCTTCTGTTACTAGTTGGGTAATGGTTTCATTAGCCTTTTCAACGCTACTCAAATCAATAGGTTTCAAATCTCCTGTCTGCCAATAATCTATAATTTGCGACACTTTACGACCAGATAGATTTAGACAAACTTCCAATAACTCACAAGTGTTTATTTTAACGACAATGGCATAACTTCTAGTAAACACAACTTCAGCGGTGTTGATACATTTTGACTTAATGTTGAGTAGATTGTCTTCACAGTCTTCATAATCTTCATAGTCTTCATAGTCTTTATGAAACCCTATAATATCGCCGTCCATATTGTAAGGAAAAAGTAAATGTATATCCTCCATCTTGTAATAGCATTCCAGACTATATCTATCCGTATAAATTTTTTCAATATAACCTTTTATTCTCGTGACATCAGAACTGATTAATGGACTTTTCCATTGATAAGGACTAGGCATAGGGTCTTTATTATCAAGATAAGGCTGAAGAAAAAGAATTTCTTCTTCAGTTAACTGTCGGATAGCATTTTCACGAATAAAAGGGGCAATTTCGACTCGCTTATTTTGGGACAGTTTATTTAGCTCATTTAGATCTTCTTTAGTCATGATAACTATGTAAAGTACAAAGAGAGCAAAAGCTGGAATAACAATAAAATAGATAATATTTGCCATATTATTGATATCTTCCTATTAAAACCTTTTCATAAATATTAATACTTAAATTAACCTATCTTGATAATATTTAAAAATTTCTTTAGAACGATGTCGATTAATTCTCATTTTCTGAACTAGTTTTACAGCATTAATCGTAGCGATTAATATCATCACAACAAACATAATAACATTAATAATAATCAACAAATTTGATGATAATTGTTGATTCTCGTCTAAATTATAATGTTGATTTGCGTTCACTTTCAGACCAGAAATACTCTGTGTCTCAAGATTATGTCTATCAGAGTTTTCACCCTTTTGGTAAAGAATATCACTCACTGAACCAACAATATTAATATTTGCAGGGATACTGTTGTTTAAAATAGCAAAATAATAATTAATATAACCATTTTCATCGAATTTCATCGATTTATTCATAACAAATGGTGCCATGTCAACATAGCTTTGATTGGTTAATGTAATTTTTACACCGTTATCAGATTGATATTTAGATATGACATTAACCAATTCACTTTGAAGTTCTAATTTAAATGGTTTTACTGCCTGTTTGAGACTACGCATTCTGCGGGTTTCGACTATTTCACTAAAATCAGGATTTTTTGTAGACTCAGACAATAAATCATTCCAGGTAATATTTGCCCTGCTCCTACCGGTATCAAACAAATGAGTCAGATTGTTTTTGACATTGTCACATTCTTTAACCGGTAAAATATTACAAACCTTGTCAATATCAATTACCATTTGACCAATACTTTCTATTTTAGAAAATGAATTTTTAACATAACGTCCATCATTTGAACTGCGGTTTAGCATATCAACATATAGGCTTTGTACATTTTGAAAACGCAACATTTCCGAATCGACCACCTCATTAACAAATTTTGTATCAAAAATATGTTTTAATGAACCTTCGATGGCCATGACATTATTTTCCTTCAAAGCCATTGGCTGATTATTGATGAAGAAGTTATGGCATTGATATTCTTCGTTTAAATCATTGATATCACACGATGTATTTTGGATGGTGATATTCACAATGTCACCCGGCTTGATATCACTATTTTTTAAAGTGGTGAAATCTTTAATTTGCAGATTTTCAGATTGTTGACTGTAATATTGATAAGCAAAATAACCATTATTAACTGGATCAGTATAATAATAGAGAACAGCAGATAAAATTACGCTAATTACCAATAAAATTTTATTTCGTGAAACTAGTTTAGGTGGTCCAAATTGTTCTACTTCATTATTAATGGATAAAGTCTGACCATAGCGAAGTAATTTTTTATTATCATTACTGATAACCATTTCAGTCGCGTAATCTGAAGTCTCTGGGATAAAATTTAACCAATACTTAGGGTATTGTAAAACCATAAGATTACCTACCTCTATGGAACAAGTATTAGGATCTTTATCATAAATTTTTGCTTTAACGACAGATACTTGTTGTGGGTTTAAATAATGCTTAGGTTTATACCAAGCAAAAAAGGCAGCTGCACCAAGACAAATTAAGATTAAAATGGAAATCTGATCATTTTCACCGAACCATGAGCGTATCAAGAAAACCGTTGCTAAAATTAAGCAAAGCGACGTCAACAAACCAAGACTATGTTTACGACGTATAGCCGCTTCAAATTGAGTTTCTTCACGTTGATAAAGGAGTTTATAATAATTTCTTGACGCTTCTAAATAAGCTTCATTATTATCTAGATTTTTACTATTTTCATAAATGCTGAGTGATTCAACATCAGAAGAGTTAATGCCATCTTGTCGACTGGAACTATTGTGTTCATCTAAGAATTCATTTTCCAAATTATTTTCGTTGGCTTTAGTTTGATTTAAATCTCTAAATAAATATTCCTCATTTGGATCATAATTTTCGAACGCTGTTTTGATATCATAATCATTGACTTTAATAACAATCCCATAATATTTGGTAAATACAACTTCAAAAATATTTGATTCATCAATATGCATATCCATATTATATGGAAAGAATATTTCAATATTATCGACATCATAATAATAGGCGATTTCATCTGTGTTACTATAAAGACTTTTACGAGTACAAGCACCAAGTAAATACGATACTTTGTTATCAACCAAGGAAGATTGGAATTTATAAGGATAAACCGCTAATCTACTAGTTAGAAAAGGTTGTAACAGTTCTAACTCTTCATCGGTTAAATCTCTTATTCGTTCACGATGTCTTATGTGATCGTTTAAAACGTTCTTATTGATACTACGATCACTTTTATAAAGTAACCAACTAATTAATCCAAAAATTAAAATACCTATTTTAAAGACTAAATACAAATCCATTGTTATTCCTTAATCTTAAACTGTTTGTTATTTTTATAATAAAAAATGACAATTTAATCCTATTGTTATTAATACCTAGCCATAGTAATGTACTACTCTATCCGAATAATATTTGGTGATTAGTTTAATACGACGTTGATTAAATATAATTTTATAAAGTAGTGTGACCCCATTAATTAATGCTACTGCTGCCATAATAATGAACATAAGAGTATCAATAATGACTGGCGACGTTAATGAAAATAGTTTTTCTGAATCGACTTTATAATAATCTTTAACATTAAGCTTAAGTTGTGAAATGCTACCATCTTCGCGATAGCTAATATCACCCACTAGTCCAATCAAATTAATTGCATCACTCTCATCAGCTTCATCAGTTAAAATTTTATAGTAATAATCTAATAATAATTGCAAATTTTCCTTAGAAGATGCATTTTTAATACTATTTGATTTAGCTAATTTAATATAACTATTTTCTATTAATACAATTTCAACCCCTGCCCCATTAAATTGATGATTATAAACAATATTTTTCAATTCATATAAAATATCTTTTCTAATATTATCAATATAAGGGATAAGTTCTTCAATTTTTGATGTTTCTATTGATTTTGAAAAATTTGGATTAAGTTCAGCTTCAGTTACTAATTTAGTCCATTCTGTTTCATCATAACTTCCTTTATTAGTATATAATTGAATTAATTTATATTTAACCGATTCACATTCAATTTCAAGGATGTTACAAATTTTATCTATATCAATAACCATCTGTCCCATATTTTTCAAATTTAAATAAGATTCATTTTTATAAACTAACATTCGGAGCGTATTTGGATCTACCACTGCTTCAATGAATTTTTCATCAAATACTTTGTTTATAGTATTAAACAAAAGTATAAGTTGATTATCCTCATTTTCCAGTGGTTTATCCTTGATAGCCAAGTGATGACATTTAGTGTCAATATTTTTATTTCTCTCTTTAATATCACATGAAATACCGTTGACAGAAATGTTAATAAGATCACCTCGCTTAATATCACTATTATACAAGCTGGTTAAATCATTGATTTGCCAATTTTGTAATTGATGGCTGTAATATCGATAAGCTAAAAAACTATTGTTAATTGGATTAGAAAAAATATAGAAGACGATTGTCAGCATTAACCCTATAAAAAATAACACGTTATTGCGAAAAATAAATTTTGGTGGTCCGAATTGTTGTATTTCTCGATGAATTGA
This sequence comes from uncultured Gilliamella sp., assembly GCA_946482005.1. GTDB lineage: Bacteria > Pseudomonadota > Gammaproteobacteria > Enterobacterales > Orbaceae > Gilliamella. The sequence goes on along the minus strand of CAMLPV010000007.1, from coordinate 16,948 downwards.
TAAAATATTTCCACAACGCAATAATGTTTTAAGATTACCTCTTATGTCCATTTCGGTGGTTGTTTTTGATACTTCAGGTATAAACCGTGACCAATACTTTGGATAACGTATATTCGTTTTAGGATCGACAATTAAGGTGTGAGATTTAGAATTTTTATTGAAGTTATTAACCTTAATGGTTTTCACTTGTTGTGGTTTTGATTTTAGCTTAGATTTATGCAAAGCAAAAAATGCAGCTACAACAAAACATATTATCACTTTGATCAGCGTAGATAATATTTGGTCATTTTCAGCTAACCATTCACGAATGAAGAGAATAGTTGCAAATAATAAACAAAATGAATTTAATATGCCATAGTTGCTTAGATTGCGAGATTTTATTTCCAATGGTGTTTCTTCACGTGTAGACAAAGTTTCAAAAACAACTACGTTATTATTTACTGAAGCGAAATCGGCATTGTTAGGAGCTGACTCTGATCTTGGAACATCACTTGTTCTTATTCTATTAGGATCATAATTGTCGAAAGCAAACTGAATACCATAATTGTTGACATTAACTACATATGCATATGTCTCCGTAAAAACGACTTCAACAACATTATAATTTGAAAGATACATATCTAAATCATACGGAAAGAAAAGATCAATATTATCGATTTCATAGTAATAACACCTTTTGTTGTCTTCGGTGATTACTTTTCTTCGAATACAAGCTCCTTTTATTACCGATACTTTGCAATCAATTAATGGTTGGAGTTTATAAGGTCGAACAGATATTTTATGGCTGGTGAAAGGTTCTAATAGTTTTAATTCTTCATTAGTTAAATCTCTATATGACTCACGATTTGCAATAAAATCTTTTATTTTTTTCTTATTTTTATTACGATTTTTGCGATCATGTCTAACAGAAAAGTAACCAAAAATGAAAATGAGTATAAAGGCAAACACAATTACACCGGAGAAGATATTAAATATCATCACACTCCAAAATAATGCATCCAACATTCTTTATTTCCCTATATTACCGCGCGCGAATGTTAAAAAACGGACAACTATATCATTTGTTTGATATTTATCCAATATTTTTTCAAAATTTATTTAATGTTATTATAGATTTATAAAAAAGGCGCTTAATGCGCCTTTTGTTTTATTTAGAAGATTACTTATTTAACCGTTTTTTCGCTGCGAGATAAACCGATGATCCCTGAACGGACAATTTCTACTATATTGCAAGTTTCACGAATTGAAGATAAGAATGACTCTAATTTTTCACTGGTACCTGACATTTGAACAATATAATGAGTTGCTGTCACATCAACAATCGAACCTCTAAAAATATCGGCACAACGTTTAACTTCATCTCGGGCATCAGCTGTTTTAGCAGCAACTCTGACTAACATAATCTCACGCTCAACATGTGGACCTTCGGTTAAATCGTTAACGCGATAAACATTAACTAGTTTATGTAACTGTTTTTGGATCTGTTCTAAAACATGTTCATCACCTGAAGTTTGAATCGTCATGCGACTCATGGTTGGATCTTCGGTTTGTGCGGTAGTAATGGATTCGATATTAAACCCACGTTGTGAAAATAAACCAATAATTCGTGACAATGCGCCTGGTTCGTTTTCAGTTAAAATTGATAATATATAACGCATTAGGTTCTCTCCGTTTTACTTAACCACATTTCATTCATTGCTCCGCCACGAATTTGCATTGGATATACATGTTCGGTAGCATCGGTCATGACATCAATAAAAACTAAACGATTTTTTATTGAAAGAGCTTCTTTAAGTTTTGGTTCAAGATCTTCACGCTTATCAATCCTCATGCCTACATGACCATATGCTTCGGCAATTTTAGCAAAATCAGGTAATGACTCCATATAAGATGACGAATGACGGCCGGCATAAATCATATCTTGCCACTGTTTAACCATACCTAAAAATCGGTTGTTAAGATTTAAAACAATCACCGGTAAGCCATATTGCAAGGCCGTTGAAAGCTCTTGAATATTCATTTGAATACTACCATCACCGGTCACACATACTACATGCTTTTTAGGAAACGCAAGCTTAACGCCCAAAGCTGCAGGTAAGCCAAAGCCCATCGTACCCAGACCGCCAGAGGTAATAAAGTGACGAGGTTTGTCAAAGGGATAATAGAGCGCAGTAAACATTTGATGTTGACCAACATCAGTAGCAATATAAGCATCACCTTTGGTCAGCTTATATAAAACTTCAATCGCTTCTTGTGGTTTAATACTTTTGCCTTCATGACTATATGCTAAACATTTACGCGCACGCCAATGGTCGATCTGTTTCCACCAATCGATTATCGCATCTAAATCACGATCAACATTAAGTTCATCAAGTTGCGATAACATAGTTTCAAGTACTTTTTTCGCATCGCCCACTACCGGAATAGCGGCTGATACCGTTTTCGAAATTGAGGTTGGATCGATATCAATATGAATAATTTTGGCCTTAGGGCAATATTTTTCCACATTATTAGTGGTTCTATCATCAAAGCGAGCACCGACGGCAAAAATCACGTCGGCATTATGCATGGTCATATTGGCTTCATAGACACCATGCATACCAATCATACCTAAATACTTTTTATTGGTTCCAGGAAAGGCGCTGATTCCCATTAAGGTTGTTGTAACTGGCAAATTTAATTTATCCGCTAAAGATTTAACTGCCTGACTGGCATTGGCACTAATTACCCCGCCACCAATATAGAGAACCGGTTTTTTAGCCGACAACAATGTAGTCAATGCTTTTTTGATTTGCCCTTTATGCCCGTGAATAGTCGGGTTGTAAGATCGCATTGTTACGGATTTTGGATAATTATAGTTATATTTATTGGCCGGATTAACGATATCTTTTGGCAAATCAATTACGACAGGTCCTGGTCTGCCTGTTGAGGCTATATAAAATGCTTTTTTTATTGTTTCAGGAATATCTTTACTATCTTTAATTAGAAAGCTATGTTTAACAATTGGGCGAGAAATACCAACCATATCACATTCTTGGAAAGCATCATTACCGATTAGATTACTGGCAACTTGACCAGACAAAATAACTAGCGGTACTGAATCCATATAGGCGGTGGCAATACCCGTAATAGTATTAGTCGCTCCCGGGCCGGAGGTGACTAAAACTACGCCGACATCACCTGTTGATCGAGCATAACCATCAGCCATATGCACGGCAGCTTGTTCATGACGCACCAAAATATGCTCAATCCCACCTAAAGTATGCATTGCATCATAAATATCAAGAACACTGCCTCCTGGGTAACCAAAAATTTGCTTAACTCCTTGGTCAATCAAGGATTGAATGACCATTTCTGCGCCTGACAGTTTTGCCATGGTTGTTGCCTCCATTTATAACTAATTTGTCATTTTTAGTTCCATTTTGCATGAACTCATAGAGAAAATCAATAAAGTCAACAATCTAACTTTTATTTTATGCAGTTTTGCTAGCTAATACTCTTTTTTTACAAGAAATAACTTGTAAAACTTCATTTTATCTATTTTAATGAAATAATAATGATAAGTTAATTGGTGAGTTAATTGATTAATTTTGAATTATTAAAAGTTTTATCACTTATATTTTACGCTCTTTTATAGCTTATCGATGGTATTCATGTAATATTAGAGTACCTTATTTTAAAAAAAGGTGTTTTTGATGGCCAATTCTTATTGTAAACCAACTTCCCTATCTGATTGGCAATTAGTCAAAGTTTCAGGTGAGGATAATCGTAAATTTTTACAGGGACAAGTAACTGCTGATCTTAATCGTATTAATGAAAACTCAGCATCATTTGCCGCTCATTGTGATGCAAAAGGACGTATGTGGAGTAATTTTATATTATTTCAACGCGGGGAAGATATTTTTTATATATTACGTAAAAGTGTTGCCGAAAAACAAATAACTGAATTGAAAAAACCCGCTGTGTTTTCTAAAGTAACAATAGAACCCGTTCAAGATTTAAATATAATTGGTTTAGAAGAAGATGCAATTGATCCAGTAGTAATTTCGGCTCTCGGGGATCAAAATTGTATAACTATTGATGATGTGACTTATATCAAACTCACAGCTCCTAAACTAAGAATAATAAAAGTATCATCTGAGCCATTGCCAAATGACTTACTACCTGCTGAGCATTGGTTAAAACTTGAATTAGAAGCTGGTCACGCTATTATCGATGCACCTAATATCGATAGCTTGCTTCCACAAGCTTGTAATTTACAACATTTCAAAGCGATCAGTTTTGATAAAGGTTGTTATTGTGGGCAAGAGATGGTTGCCAGAGCGCAATTTCGTGGTGCCAATAATCGCGGATTGTACCTGTTAAAAGGTCACAGTAAGGTTTTACCAATTATCGGTGATAAGCTTGAATATGAATTAGAAGGCAATTGGCGTGAAGGTGGTCAGGTTACCGCTGCATTAGAATTAAGTCAAACTGATGAAGTTTATGTTCAAGTAGTGTTAGCGAATGGCATTGATGGTGAAACGAGCTTTAGAGTCAAAGGTCAACCGGACAGCTTATTAAATTTTTAATTAGAAATTATTCAGTAATATTTGTTTATTAAGCAGGAATAATTTTATAATTATTCCTGTTTTTTTATAGCTTAATCTTTTAACTTCCTAATTCTTGAGCAACGATTTCAACAAAATATTGAGCACCTATCGTAAGGATCTCGTCATTAAAATTATATGATGGATTATGCAGGTTGGCGCCTTCCCCTGCACCAATTTTAATATAAACTCCCGGTAATTTTTGTAGCATAAAGGCAAAATCTTCTGAACCCATTGTTGGCGGTGGATCAATAATAATCTTATCGTTACCCACAAGTTTTTGTGCAACTTTTATCGCAATATCGGCTTGTTTAGGGTGATTGATGGTTGCCGGATAACGACGTTGATAATCAACTTCCGCTTTGGTACAAAATGTTAAAGCCGTTGCTGTTGAAATATGTTTGATTCGTTCTTCTGCCAAATTTTGATCTTCGACACTTAACGCCCTAACTGTGCCACGGATAATCGCGTGTTGAGGTAACACATTCCAGGTATCCCCACTATGAATTTGTGTCACACTAATAACTAACGAATCTGTTGGATTTAAATTGCGGCTGACAATGGTTTGCAAATTATTAACAATATGGGTAGCAGTTAAAATGGTATCTTTACCTAAATGCGGTGCAGCCGCGTGGGAACCAATACCGGTGATTTTGATTTCAAACACATCATAAGAAGCCATCACTGGACCATGATTAATCGCAAAATGGTTCAATTCTAAATTAGGTTGATTATGCATACCGTAAACGGCTTCGATCGGAAATTTGTCAAATAAACCGTTTTCCACCATCACTCGACCACCGCCTTCGTTCTCTTCAGCGGGTTGAAAAATCACTACCACTGTGCCCGAAAAATCACGATTGGCACTTAAATATTTTGCCGTACCTAATAATGTAGCAGTATGACCATCATGTCCGCAGGCATGCATTTTGCCGGATATTTTTGAACAGTAATCGATTTTATTTTCTTCAAATATATCCAATGCATCAATATCCGCTCGCAGACCAATCGTGCGACCTTTACTTTTACCATGAATCACTGCCACCACCCCTGTTGGCGCAAAATTGGTATATAGTTCGGTGATGCCAAACGATTTTAACTTTTCAATAATAAATTGGGTAGTCTGTTTTTCTTCAAAAGCGGTTTCTGGGTAAGCATGAATATGATGACGCCATGCAATCATCTCATCTTTTAATGCAGCAATGTTTTTCACGGTAGTACTAGTCATTGATTATTCCTTACATTTAGCCATAAATCTAAAAGATTTTATTAGCACTATAATCTTAATTGTAAGCAAATAAAAATAACTAATTATCCTAACGTTATCCTTTTTAGTTATAAGCCAAATAATAAGGTAAATTCATCAGCAATGAGAGGAATAAAGATCTAAATCTCAATCAGTTAAAACTATAGTCTAGATTTGGTAGATGATTAAATAACCAGATAATAATAAAAAAGGACCAAAAGCGATATGCTTTGGCGTTTTGCATTTTGTCAAAATAAAATAGAGGATGCCTAATAATGATGCCATAATTAATAATATCGGCATAGATTGGTAAGGTAACCAAGCCCCCAAAGCCGCAGCTAGTTTGATATCACCGCCACCTAAACCGACTCTTTTAGTCAAGCAGAAATAACCGATAGCCGGCAATTTAAGCATCCAGTAACCATAAAAAATTCCCACTAAGGTATCGGCAATGGTTAACGAGCTCAGATTAAGATAAGCCAGCATCACTCCCCCCCACATTAATGGTTGAGTAAAGAAATCAGGCAGTAAAAAATGGCGAAAATCAATCAAAGCTAAAACCCAAAACCATGCAATAAGAAACATCAATAAACCACTTTGAAAATTTAGTCCTTTATCCAAATAGATTAATAAAAATAACCCTGCTATTGTCACTTCCGTAAATGGATAATAAAAAGCGATTTTATGCTGACAAAAATAACAACGTCCTCGCAACATCAGCCATGAAACCAGCGGAATTAACTGACCAGCAGAAAGTGGCTGATGACAATTTGGACAAGAAGAACGAGGAACTGAAATAGCTACCAAATAAGTAAAAAGTGATTGCGAAGGCGAGTAACGCGAATAAGCAACTGGCAAAAAACTACCAACCATCAACCCAATACAAAAAACTACCACCGCCATTAATGGATCACATCCGCCATTTGAAATATTGGTAAGTACATCGCAATCACTAAACTGCCAATGATCAAAGCCAAAAATAACATCAATAATGGCTCAAATGCTTTTACTAAATTATCGGTTAAAGTTTGATTTTGTTGTTGATAGTAAATAAATAAATTTTTAAGCATGACATCTAACGCCCCTGACTCCTCACCCACATGGATCAGTTGTACACAAAGTTTAGGAAAATAGGACGATAACATCTGACTAAACGCATTACCTTGCTCAATACCATGAATAATTTTACTAATAATTTCTTGATAGTAACGATTGTCTATACTATTTGCTGAAGCGGTTAGTCCGGTTAGTAATGGAATCCCTGCTTGCTGAGTAATCGCTAATGTATGGAAAATCTGCATTAAGTTCTGTGACTGAATAACTTGGCCAATCAATGGCAACGTTAATTTTTGTCGATCAATAGTTAGCTTATAACGTATTTTAAAAAAACGTTGGTATAAAAAGTAACTAAGTGCAACAACTAATAATACAATCAAGCCACCTCGTTGAGCGTCGTTAGCAAAATCAATAATCAGTTGTGTAAAATAAGGTAATTGAGCATCAAAGCTTTGATAAATGTCGGCAAATTTTGGCAATACAATAAACAACATCACCATAATCACCATCATTGAAACAATCAATAAAAATAGCGGATAGCGAATGGCTTTTTTAATCTGTTTTTGCAATTCCAATGTTTTTTCAAGATGTAAAGTTAGCTGTTCAAAACTGTGATCCAATTGCCCAGTTAATTCACCAACGGCGATTATTTCACAATAAAGTGCGGGAAATATCCAATGATGTTGTTTTAAAACTGCCGATAACGATTCACCTTTGGCTATCTGCTGACTGATATCGTTCAATACAAATTGCCATTGCGGTTTGGGTTGATCATCAATAAGTAATCTTAAACTATCAACAATTGATAACCCCGCCTTTAACATAGTGGCTAGTTGCTTAATAATTATCATTAATTCGCTAGACTTAAAACTTTTCGCGGTAATAACACTACCCGCACGAATTTTAATCGCGATTTGGCCTTGCAATAATAGTTGTCTTTTTACATCTTGCTTTGATGTGGCAATAATCTTATTTGGATGAAAGTTAATATCATACCAAAAATAGAGTCGCCTCATTTTCCATCTCCTTACTTACCTAAAACCCGATTTAACTCTGCAAGCGTAGTGATACCTTGTTGTACTAATTGATAGCCCGCTTGCATTAAATTGACTCTATTTTTCGATGAGATTGGTTGATTGTTTAAAATCTGTTGTTGCACTTCGGGTGTTATTATTAACAGTTCATATAAGCCCATTCGTCCTAAATAGCCTCCGACACACTTTTCACACCCCATGGCAATAAAGTGTGGCGAAGGTTGATTATCAATTAAGGTAAGTTCACTCGCTACCACCTTACAATATTGGCAAAGTTTACGTACTAAGCGCTGAGCAATAACCAGTTTTAAACTGGAGGATAAAAGATAATTTTTAATCCCCATTTGATTTAGTCGAACAATCGCTTCAACACTGGAGTTAGTATGTAAAGTTGATAATACCAAATGCCCTGTTTGCGCCGCTTGAATGGCGATTTCTGCGGTTTCATGATCACGAATTTCGCCGATCATCATCACATCAGGATCTTGGCGCAACAAAGCACGCAATATTACTGAAAAACTCAAACCTGCTTTAAGATTAATAGCCGTTTGATTGATACCCTCTAAAGGAATTTCGATCGGATCTTCAACACTACAAATATTACATTCCGTTTTATTTAAACGTTTTAAAGCACTATACAACGTCATGGTTTTGCCACTACCAGTTGGTCCAGTAACCAAAATTAATCCTTGTGGATAATCCAATATCTGTTTAAAGGTGATGAGATCTTGCTCATTTAATCCTAAATCATCAATAGTCAGTTCGGATTCATGGTTATCCATAACTCGCAATACTATTTTTTCACCGTTAATCACCGGTAATGTGGCGATTCGCATTGCATAGTTATTAATTACCAATTGGCCATCTTGCGGCAAACGATATTCAGCAATATTTAGATTAGCCATAACTTTTAATCTAGCAGAAATCTGTTTGGCAAGACTTAGCGGTGGCATTTGCATATTTTGTAATACACCATCAATTCGCATGCGGATTCGATAATTGTGTTGATAAGGTTCGAAATGGATATCAGAGGCCCGCTTTTCCAATGCAGACAATAATAATTTATCGACGCTTTCGACCACTTTATCTTCTTGAATAATCATCGCGTTTATTACCTAACTTAACAAAAATTAAAATTTAAACACATCTTCACAAGCTTTATTTAAATTGGCATCAACTGGATTAGATACACAGGTTCGCGACCAATCCACATTACCTAACGACGTATTTAACTTTGGAGTTAAAGTAGTAGTTAAACTTGATAATGCGCTTTTACCAACTATTGTAATAACACCTTTATTGACATAAATTGAAGCAACATAGTTGGTCGTTCTCGTGGTCGGCACACCATTGGCCCCACTATTACATTCATTTAACGAACCTTGTTCAATAACACATATCTCAATTGCGGTTTTATACGCTGTCATCGATTGAAGCATATCAGTTAAAGCCGCCTTTTTGACATAACTTTGGTAGGCTGGCAAACAGATAGCCGTTAAAATGGCGATTACCACAATGGCGATCATTAACTCAAAGAGTGTAAATCCAGACTGCCTGCGCATAAAAACCTCGAAAGATTAATTAAATGATGAATGGTGTGACTTTATAGCAAATTGAAAAAATGAAATAATAATCAGATAAAAAAGTGGAAACAAAAACACAAATTGAATATCACATTCAATATGCTATTAAGTAAAGTTGTGAATTAAATCGCAATAACAGCAAATCTATACGCTTGGAGTAATTATGTCCGCAAAAATTGTTGATGGTCGAATTAAAAATATTAAACAAGTCAAATCGCCCTATTATAATGATCGGCCAATTGACCAACCCATTTCATTATTGGTTATTCATAACATTAGTCTACCACCTAAACAATATGGTGGGCCTTATGTTGAACAACTCTTCACTGGCAAGCTAGATCCAAATGAGCATCCCTATTTTGCAGAAATTTACCGACTACAAGTCTCAAGCCATCTATTTATAAGACGCGATGGTGAAATTATTCAATTTGTACCGTTTGACAAACGCGCTTGGCATGCTGGTAAATCAGTATTTGAAGGTAAAGAAAATTGCAACGACTTTTCAATTGGCATTGAAATGGAAGGTTGTGATAGTGATGACTTTACTCAGGTGCAATACCAACAACTCGCTAACGTAACGACCCTATTAAAACAAAACTATCCAATCAAAAATATCACCGGACATAGTGATATTGCCCCAGGTCGTAAAACCGATCCTGGTCCCTATTTTAATTGGCACTATTATCAAACATTGGTTAACCAGCAATCGCAAATTAATGCCATAATCAACCAACTTAATTCAATTAAGTACGAACTACAACACCTCAACTTATGGCAACCATCACCACCTGCTGCGGAAGCTTTTTTAAGTGAGCAACCATTTGCGCTCGATACTATGCAACCTCATGAATGGTTACAATGGATCTTTATTCCACGCATGCAAGCATTAATCGATGCTAAAAGTGAAATACCAAAATTCGCCCTGCATCCTTATTTTGAAGAAGCATTTAAAGAAGTTCAAGAAATTGAGGTAAATAAATTATTAATATTGATTAAACAGCTAGACGAATTAGCAACTAGTTGCCAATAGTTGAATAAAATTATTTTTTGAAAAAATAGCCACATCAAACATGTGGCTATCAGATAGCAAGGTTAATTACCTCTAGTCAATCGACGGTATTCCCTTACTGCTTGCTGATGCCCTTGATAGGTGCTACTAAATGTATGACCTCCTGAACCATTGGCAACAAAAAACAGATAATTAGTATCAGCAGGATGAGCAGCAGCTTCAAGAGAAGCTAAACTTGGCATAGAAATTGGTGTTGGCGGCAATCCTTCAATAACATAAGTATTATAAGGGTTATTCTTATCAGTCAAATCAACACGTCTAATCTTACCGGTATAATTATCACCTAAACCATAGATAATAGTTGGATCAGTTTGCAATTTCATATTTGATTTTAAACGATTGACGAAAACTGAGGCCACATTAGCACGTTCTGAACTGACCGAGGTCTCTTTTTCAATAATGGAGGCAATAATTAATAATTCATAAGGAGATTTATAAGGCAGATCACTAGCTCGATTATCCCAGACTTTTTGTAAATTAGCCTTCATGGTCAAATGAGCACGTTTCAAAATATTGAAATCGGAACTATCTGCTGTATATTGATAAGTATCAGGTGAAAACCAACCTTCAAGCTCACCTTCAATTCCTAACAATTTAGCTATTTCATCATGTGACTTATCTGTCAGTGTTTGTTGAATATAAGGAGTATTACTAAGTACTTTAAACCAATCTTTAGCTCGTTTACCTTCAACGAATTGTACAAAAAATTTGCTATCTTTACCGGATACTAATAACTTTAAAAATTCCTCAACAGTCATATAAGGATGTAATTGATAAGTTCCAGCTTTAATCGAACCTAAAGAAGGATCTAACTTATACAAATATGGCAACAAATAAGCTTGTTGCATTAAATCTTTTTCCTTAACCTGTTCAACTAATTGATGTAAAGAAGTCCCCTTTGCCAACACAAACATCTGATTATCAGCTGTAACATTCATATGTTGCTTCGAAAATTGTTGCAAATAATAATAACCAATACAAAACGAAACACAGAAAACTAAAACTAAGGGCAGTAACGTATACAAAAATAATTTTTTTATCATAACTAATCTTTATAACGAATTTTTGCGCGTGAAGTTAAGCGCGTTAATAACTCATAAGCACTAATTCCAGTGTGCTTGGCGATCTGTTCAACAGGCAATTCTTTGCCCCATAAAATGACTTCATCTCCGGGTTTGTCATGGCAATCATGGCCTAAATCGACCACAATCATATCCATCGAAACTCGACCGACAATCGGCACAAGGCGACCATTAATACTGACAGGGGTATTTTCAGGTATACTGCGTGGATAACCATCACCATATCCTATCGCGACAACCCCTAACATAGTATCATGGTGACTAATCCAGGTTTGACCATAGCCAACGGTTTCGCCTTTTTTATGCTTACGTACTGAAATTAATTCAGACTTAAGCGTCATTGCCGGTTGTAAATCAACAACTTCATCATTAAATGGCGAAACCCCATACAACGCAATACCAATTCGAACCATATTACGGTGAGAATCAGGCCAAGCAAGAATACCACCAGATGCCGCTATTGATTGCTGACCACCGATTAAATTACTATCGATTGAATTGATAAACTTATCAAATTGAGCTATTTGTTTATCGGTTTGAGATGAACTTAACTCATCAGCGCTACTAAAATGGCTGATAATATTTATTGGTTGACGGATTGCTTTGCAGCTAGCTAACCGATTAAATTCGGATATAGCTTCATCAAAATGAAAACCTAAACGGTGCATACCGGTATCAATTTTAAACCAAGCTACAATCTCATTAGGAAAGGGGACAGTATTTAAAACATCAATTTGCCAACTCGAATGAATAACCGGTTGCAAATTGAAATCGAGTAAATCATTAATATCATCATGAGGAAAAAAGCCTTCCAAAAGAACGATTGGACTGCGAATACCAACTTGACGCAATGTAACTGCTTCAGAAACACGGGCAACACCAAAATAATCAACTTTATCATCCAGTAATTGAGCAACACCTTCCATACCATGACCGTATGCATTAGCTTTAACAACTGCCATTAAAGTAACATCTGGTGATTTTTCTCTAAAAAACTCGATATTAGCTAAAATTGATTTACGATTAACTTCTACTACAGCAATAGACATTTTACAAACCTAATTTATATATTAGAGGTTTATTGTAAAATTTGTTATCAATAATGACAAATTTTTCTTTTCACCAAAGATCTGTCCTTAAAACAAAATTACCACAATTCTAATTAATTTAATTATTTACATAAATAATAATAATGATTATCATTAACATTAAATTTACTTAGGTAATAAAAAGTTGTCCAAGATAAGATACAAAAGAGAATCATTATGGCAAAAAATCCCCTCAAACCAAACTATTATATAGCAATATTAACTCTCTGCTTTTCTGCAGATCTTTTGGCTGAAGAACGAAAAAGCAATCCACAAGATACCATTATCGTTACAGCTGATCGTAACGGAAAAAGCGTATGGGATAGTTCAGTATCCGTTAATGCGGTCAATCGCGATGAAATTGAAAAACTTAATGGTGACTCGGTGGTTGAAGCACTACGTGATATTCCTGGGGTTGAAATTACCGATAACGCATTAGCTGGACGTAAACAGATTATGATTCGTGGTGAAGCCCCTTCACGTATATTGATGTTGATTGACGGACAAGAAGTTACTTATCATCGTTCAGGACATGGTTCGAGCGCTGGAGTATTAATTGACATGGAGTCCGTTGAACGTATAGAGGTCATTAAAGGGCCTCACTCTGTATTATTTGGTTCACAGGCTATTGGCGGTGTAGTTAATTTTATTACACGTAAAGGTAGTAAAGATGGAAAACCCCTTAATGGTGATGCAAAACTAGTCTATAACCAATCAACCGATGGCTTTACTGAAATGGGCACAGTTAACGGCACTATCGATAGAATATTTGATTACCGTATTAGTGGGACCTATTCGGAAAACGATGATCGCAAAGCTTATCAAGGCAAACTACATGATACCGATTTTGATAATAATAGCTTAAGTTCATGGTTTGGACTCAATCTTGATAAACACAAATTTGGGCTATCACTCGATCGCTACAAACTTAACACTAAAACCTATACTGACAAAGACGACAACTCCCCAGAAGTGAAAGAGTTTTGGGTGAAACTACCTGAACTAAAACGTGAAAAAATCGGATTTTTTTATGATTATGATGTCGATGGCAACTTGTTAAAAAAACTGCATTATGATGCTTACGCCCAAAAACTAAATCGTCAATTTAGAAACCATGTTGTAGTATCACCGACTCCAGTTATGAAAGTAACCACCAACACGGCGACCAATGATGAACAAAAAACCTATGGTATGACATTCCAATCCGATATTGAACCACGTAGAGATATGAAGCTCATTACCGGTATACAATATCAACAAGATAATGTCGACCAAGACTCACACAATGTTGTTATAACAAAAATGCCTTCACCAAGAGCAAGCTATACTCAACACAAATACTTAACCAATAAATGGCAACAATCCAGTATCGCACTATTTGGTCAAAATGACTGGAACATCACCGATGATATTTCTTGGAATTTAGGTGCTCGGCAATATTGGGTCGAATCAAAATTAAAAAATGGCCACACCACTATCAATAAAATCCCGGCTATGGGTTCAGCGACCTCTAACCATAAAATTGATGGTAAAAAGAAAGATCATGACAATAACTTTGTAGTATCGTCAGGATTAACTTACTCAGGCATTGAAAACACTCAATTAAGAGCCTCTTTTGCCCAAGGATATGTTTATCCAACTCTTGCTCATCTTTATGCAGTCACCTCAGCAGCTTCACAAACCATCTATGGAAACTCTAATCTAAAAGCCGAAAAATCCAATAATTACGAAATTGGTTTGCGTTATAATAACAACAAATGGTTAGTTGATGGTGCTATCTATTATTCAGATGCAAAAGATTATATCACGCAAATGAACTGTAATGGCTCAGCAATTTGCGATGGTGCATCCGGGCGTAACGTTACTTACTACGGTAATGCCAATAAAGCCAAAACCCATGGTTTAGAATTAAGTCTTGAATATCTCGACCTACCGGTAAACCCTTATCTCAAAGGGAATTACCTAAGCCGTAAAATCAAAACCGAAACCTATAGAACACGTGACACCGGCAATCCCCGCTTTACAGGCAACGCGGGGATAAAACACACTGCTTATTTTGAAAAATTTGATATTGATTCCGACCTATTTATGCGATTTGCTACCAAAGCCACACAACGCAGTGATTCAGGCGTTTACCACTACAGTGGCTGGTCCACATTGAACTTATCAACTACTACGTCGTTTGGAGCTGATCGCCAGTACCATATTGGAGTAGATCTCAATAATATCTTAAACAAAAACTATACCACAGCTTACGAATCCATTCCTGCGGCCAAGTTTCACGCAATCGTCAGCGCCAGCATGAAATTCTAGTAATTGCTATACTCGATTATATAAGAGAGTGAACTGGGGGTATCAAAAACCCTGGTTCACAGTTTTTTTACTATAAAAAACTTCAATCCAGAAAAAATAAACTCGCCCCAATTGGCGCGAATAGTTCACTCATTTTTTGACGATAAAATATTGTTTTAAGGTTGAAATTAGTGTTTTTTTCGCTTGAATCAATTGTTACCAAGAAGCCGAAATTGTCAACCCTTTAACCTCACAGGATAATTCGATAACATGTGATCCACTCAAATTATTAATCAATGGTTAGGAACCTAGTTTTGTTTGATTTTCCAAACAGACTGTTTTGTCAATAATAGGTGTGAAACAACTATCATAAGTTAAATACAATGCACCTAACAATAGTATTTGGATAACCATTGTTAGGTGAAATGGATATTTTTAATATAATGTAACCTTTATATCACTGAAACGCTCCAACCGATTATATATATCTACTAATGCAAAATCGGTTGGTTTTTATCAATTATCTTTTCTCTAATTACTCAAAACTGTTTTTTATATTTTACCAAGTTGATTTAGTTATAAGGATAGACACACACGCCTAGCGCATCGTTTTCTCGAGGGTAATCCCAACCAACGGTGCCATCAAGTGTGTAAACATCAAAGAATGCTGCTGGTTTATTAGGATCAGGGTTGGGTTCATCACCTATATCTCTAGTCCAATAGCCGTATTCGTAAAAGTTAACTTCTGTTCCGTAGAATTGGTTGTAACTCAAGTTTCCCCACTCCGAAAAAAAGCCTGCACCGATTATACGTTGAAAAAAATTACTGGTTGATGAAGGGGTAGCGCCTTTAACGCCTTCACAGAACCCAAGAGCTCCAGCTCCACTGCAAACTGAGTTTGTTAAATCCTTAACTTGAGGAAGACGATAACCTATTTTTCTACACCAATTTGCCATCTTCTCATTATTTGCGTATATTCTGTTACGATTAACAAACCATTTTTTTAATACAAAACCATATTTGACAATTGCAGGACCGCTATCATCGTATCTACCGACTAATTCAAATGTCTGTGGTAAATTAGGTTTGTCTATTTCACTACTAGGCTCATCGGCCTTCCATTGTTTTGGGGTAGCAGCTGGACCTTTTAGTGTAACTCGAACCATTGTAGCATTAACTATTTCACCATTACTATCAACATCGTATCCAGCTTTAACAGTAATACCCCCCCGTTTAACTTCTTGCCATTTCAATTGTTGAACACCACCTATATCTAAATAAAAATGCAGCTCATTAGCACCAGTAGTCGGGAAGTTTAATCTATAAGTAGCTTGTGGGATGTAACCTTTATCAGGATTCCACATGTCAGCGGGACCGTTAAAATTATGAACATTCGAAACCCGAGGGTTATTAACTAAATTTGGTCTAACAAAACAGATCGATGGACTGGCTTTTGGACTGATATAATAAGTCACACTCCTTGTGCTAATATTAGTTCCATTGGGAACACCATACCTAGTTTTTAACAAAGCATTTGTATTACTCAATGTAACTTTATAAGGTGCGTTACAAATTTCTAATCTAGTATTACGTGGCACAACCTGATTATTTTTATCAGTAATGATTAAATTTAAATCACCTGAAATTGAGAAATCATCATCTCCGTCATCATCCTTCCAATAATTGTAGGGTGCGCCAATGAGAGAACTTAATTTGACAGAGTTAGTACCAATTGGTACTACCATATTAATATCTGCGAGAGTCTCCCCCAAATTAGGCAATACAATGGGTATAGTTGATGAACTGTTTGTGACTGGAGTTATCTCTCTTCCGTTAGATAAAGTAATTTTGAAAAATTCATCATTTAAGCTAGTAACCTTAGTTTGACCATTGTCGAATGTTAAATAAG
>CAMLPV010000006.1 GCA_946482005.1 uncultured Gilliamella sp. | reverse complement strand
CCTTTTCACCTTAAAGGGAGATGAGTTTACTAAATTACATAGTCAAATAATCTCCATGGATACTTACAAAAAAAGAAATAATAGTGATAACAAATGCACTGAAGAAAACGATCCAAATTATACTTATAGGTTTGCGATTAGAGGAATTGACTCAGCATTTAGAGATGTCGAACAAGTAAATCTGTTTATTAATGAATAATATGGCCATATATTGATTGATAAATTATATATTACATCAGGCACCTAATTGAATAACTAGGTGCCTTTTTTCTTAAAAAAATTGTTTTTAGATAAATATTTTTCGTCTTCGCTGTTACTAATTAGCACTATTTGTAAATGATTTTATTGATATAAATCACATAAATTATAAAAAAAAGTATGATTTACTGCTAATCAATATAATATTTATGATGAGTTAATTAATGAAGGGAATATCTTATGAATAAAACAAAATTAAAAATTACTGCATTGCTAGGTGGGATCATTCTTTGTACTTCAAGTGCTTATGCGTCACTTGATGAGGCTAAGCAGCTTAAAATCATCAGTTATAATGTTTATAACGGCATGAAATTAGATGAGAGTGAAGGTAAGCAGCAATATATCGATTGGGCGAAAGCACAAGACGCTGACATCATTGCATGGCAAGAGATGAATTTCTTTACTCGTGAAAAGCTTGAAAAATTTGCAGCTGGTTATGGTCATAAATACGCGGTACTTTTAAAAGAATCTCCAGATGATCCGGCTTTTTTTCCTGTTGCTATTACCTCAAAATATCCTATCGTTAATGTAAATAAAGTAGTTGATAATTTATGGCATGGTGCGTTATTTGCTGACGTCGGTAATTATCATTTTGTGATCACCCATATGAATCCTTTCTGGACAGCTAAACGGATTGATGAAATCAATTTAATTATTGATTCAATCAAATACAGCCGTGATCCTAACGGAAAATGGATAATTGCCGGTGATTTGAACTCTTTCTCACCCGCTGATAAAGCTGACTATGATAAAAGTACACTGTTAGAAGACATTAAGGAAAAACAGAAGAAAAGACCAATTCTGGAAAATTTGGTCAATGGACAATTAAGTTATACTGTACAGCAAAACCTGCTTGATGCTGGATATATTGATGCTTTAAAGTTACAACACAAAGAATTTATCTCAACAGCACCAACTAAGGTATTTTATGATCAAGCATCAGTGCCTTTACGTTATGATTATATTTACGTTTCTCCGCCGCTTAAAAATAATGTGATTGATGTTAAGGTGTTAAAAGATGATTTTACCGATAAATATTCCGATCACTATCCGGTTCAGATGATTATTAATAATAAATAATTTTAGTTGAGCAAAAGCTATATGAGACATATATAGCTTTTGCCGTTTCTATTTTAATAAAATCATTAAGTTAACTTAACTATGGGTGAGTAAACTTTTAGATGTCTCACTATTATAATGTTATTAATGATAAACATACTTTCGAATTAAAGCATACTTCCATAATTTAAGGATTCTTTTATGAAAAGAGGCAGTTTTTTACTCAGTATCATTTGTTTTTTTTCTTTTGTTTCGTATAGTTATGCATCAGAAGATTTAGTTAAAACTCAATATAGTGCATCACCTAATAAAGTATATGCAATTAAAGATAGGCCCTCGATTACCATTGCTAATTTTAATATAGCTGGAGGATTAAGAAAGCATAAAGTTGATTTAAATTTAATTGCTGAAGCTATAAAAGCAATGGATGCAGATATTGTTACCTTAGAAGAAGTTGATCAAAATACCACACGCAGTGATGGTCAGGATCAAGCTAAAGTAATTGCCGAAAAAACGGGTATGTATTACGCCTTTGGTAAGGCAACCAGTATGCATAATGGCAATTATGGTAATGCTATATTGTCTAAATATCCTATTGAGAGGACCAAAATTTTTCCATTACCTTCAGGCGACTTTGAACAACGAGCTTTAATGCTAAGTAAGATTACTGTTCACGGTTTTGATTCACCAATATATGTGTTTAATACCCATTTCGATTGGCACGAAGAAGATGAGGTTAGAATGGCTCAGGCTAGGTTTATTAATAGTATTGTTTTTGATGACCTTGATTTAGATGATGAGTTTCCTAATCTTGCTTCTGGTATTATGCTATTAATGGGTGATTTCAACTCAGTTGCCAATGATAGAGTTATCAAAGAGTTTCAAAAATATTGGAATTTAGTTAAAAAAGATAATGTTGATTCTCGCACATGGCCTGCCGGAAATCCTGGTCTTGATTTAGATCATCTATTCACTAGTCGCAATCAAGTTTGGGACGTACAAACATTAATGATACCCAATAACGGCGAGCAGTGGCGGGGGATAAAATGGCCATTAGTCAGTGACCATATCCCGGTTATCGCGAAATTAACGTTAATAGAACAATAATAGATTAATAGAATAATAATAGGTTAATAGAATGATAATAAGTGTTATAACGGGCTAGACGCCCGTTTTTAAATTAAATCAATTAATTTAAGATAAAAAGTACCGTAATCTTTTACAGTGAGTCGCTTTATTACGGTAATCTGAATAGGGTTTAGTTAATTATCTATTATTCTGAAAAAACTAATGTGTTAATACGCACCTTAATAAGACCTAGGAAAACAGAGATCACCGCCACTTTAAGGCAATGGAATCTATTATTTTTTGGCAACAAATACTGCTCGCATTGGAGCAGGATAACCTTCAACCGTTTTGGATAAATCGTTAGGATCCAGAAATTCAGCTAATGAATCAGATTCCATCCATGCGGTTTTACGTTGTTCATCCAAGCTGGTTTTCGATATATCAACCATATTTATCTCTTTAAAACCACATTTATGTAACCAATTTAGCATTGTGGGTACCGATGGAATAAAATAGACATTTCGCATTTGTGCATAACGTTCACCTGGCATTAAAGCTTGATGTTCAGTTCCCTCAATAACTAAGGTTTCGAGCACGAGTTGACCACCTTCAACTAACTGATCTTTCAATTGAAACAGATGATCAAGCGGCGATCGGCGATGATATAATACGCCCATGGAAAAAACCGTATCAAATGCTTTGAGTTTAGGTAACTCTTCAATACCTAAAGGTAACAAGTGAGCCCGTTGATCATTACCTAAAAGTTTGCGAATTGCTTCAAACTGGCATAAGTAAAGTGCCATTGGATCAATGCCTACCGCCAGTTTAGCGCCAGCACCAACCATTCTCCACAAATGGTAACCACTATTACAACCGACATCGAGAACAGTTTTACCTTGTAGATCCTCAAGATGATCAACCAATCTTTCCCATTTCCAATCCGAACGCCATTCGGTATCGATATCCACACCATAAAGATGGAACGGTCCTTTACGCCATGGCATCATGGTTTTTAATAATTGGGTGATGCGTTGCTGTTCGCCTTCAGATAGAGGTTGCTCTGTTTTTGCCGTTACGCTGCTGCGCAAATCGATTTGCAAAGGCGTAATCGCCGGTAGATGTTTAATACTATTGATCCATTGAGTGAAGCGATTATCAATATTTTGTTTTTGCCAATTGGCTAATTGAGCCGGTAACACTTCAAGCCAATTTTTAAGTTTATTCTTTGCGATAATTTGGTAAAAGTCACCAAAATCAATCATTCTTTTTTCCTTAGTTAATAGATTAGAACTGGAGGTTATTTTATAGCAATGATGGAGCCAAAATTAAAACATTGAAACCATGTGTCTACATGCTCAAATCCAGCGTTGTTTAGACGTTGCTTATGGGTTTCAATAGTGTCGGTAAGCATAACGTTTTCTAGCATATTACGTTTTTGGCTGATTTCAAGTTCACTGTAACCATTTGCACGTTTAAAATCATGATGCATATTAAATAGTAACTCATCGACGGTTCTATCACTAAAACTAAATTTTTCCGATAGAACTAATATGCCATTAGGAATTAGTGCTTGATAAATATTATTTAAAACGCGTTGCCGATTGTCTGGTGTTAAAAATTGTAAAGTAAAATTTAGCACTACCATTGAAGCATTTTGCATTTTGATATTACAAATATCTTCACATATAACTTCAACAGGTGTGGTTGCTTTATAAGCATCAATATGTTTTTTACAGCGTTCGACCATCGGTAATGAATTATCAACCGCAATAATACGGCAATTATCTTGTTTAATTTGACGACGAATTGCTAGCGTTGCGGCACCAAGTGAACAACCCAAATCATAAATCATTGAATTGGGTTGAACAAATCTATCTGCAAGCATGCCTATCATTGAAATGATATTCGAATAACCGGGGACAGATCGTTGTACCATGTCGGGAAAAACTTCGGCAACTTTTTCATCAAAAGTCCAATCGCCTAATTTATCGATCGGCGCTGAAAATAACTGGTCTTTTTTGGTATGCATAAAAGTTATTGGAACTAAAGAATCTAATTCTGCTATCATACCATTTTTTGTCTTCGATTGTTCGGATAATTATGACTTTGGTTGATTTTATAGCCATTTTGGCAACAATTATTATTAGTGTTTTGATCTCATTCTATTTAGGTAGACGCTGGCAGTTTTGGTTTAATGTTCATTTAAGCGGTTTTTGTCAGATTATCTATTGGCTTGCGATCTGTTTTGCCGGATTATCGTTAACTTTTGCCCGATTATTCAATAATTTTTTAGCATCATGGTTGCATCTTTTATTAATAACCATTTCAGGTTTAATAATTTGTAGTGTTTTCATAACCATTATTTTTGATCTGATTTATTGGCTTAGTAAGAAACAGTTTAAACCCCATTTATGGCTTAAGGTCTGCTATATTACTGCCGTTGTTGCTTTGTTCTGTTTTGGTCATGAAATGGCGATAAATCCGCAAATAGTCCATTATCAAGTTGAGATTGCTAAACCAGCTAAAATTGACCACTTAAGAATTGTTCAACTTTCCGACATTCATATTAATGCAGATACTTCTAGTAAAATGATGCAACAAATGGTGGAAAAGGTAAATGCCTTAAAACCAGATTTTATTATGATAACCGGTGATACTCTAGATGCACGTTTAAAACCTTTCATAGAAAAAGGTTTTGATAAACAGTTTCGACAATTGCAGTCAAAATATGGTAATTATATTATTTTTGGCAACCATGAATATTTAGGGACTCATGCTACCGATAATCGTGAGGAAGATATCATTGCTGCATTTAAACAAGCAAATTTAAAAGTTTTAAAAGATGACATTGTTTATCTTGATGAGTTGGGTATTACATTAATAGGGCGGGATGATTTTTCTTCATCTCGCTATGATGTTAATCGAGCTTCTTTATCCGATTTGATTATGTTTGCTCAGCCAGAGAAACCAATCATTTTATTAGATCATCAACCACGAAATATTAATGAAGTCGCCGAACAAAATGTAGATCTGATGCTTTCGGGGCATACTCATGGCGGACAAATTTTCCCCATCAATATTTTGGTGGCAATGATGTATAAAAATGGCTATGGAATTTATCAAGATAGTAATCATCATTTTACCAGTATCGTGAGTTGTGGTTATGGATTTGGTGGACCGCCACTAAGACTTATGACGCGGTCTGAAATTGTCGTAATCGATGTCTCCTTTGCCCCAAAAACGACAGTAGAATAGATTATCTTAAATAGGAATCATATTTTGAATTATCAATTTATTATCAGTAATGAAGAGTTAGCCAGTTATTGTCAGAAAATTGAAAATAGTAGCGCTATTGCCTTAGATACTGAATTTGTTCGCATGCGAACATTTTATCCTCAATTAGGCGTGATACAGGTTTTTGATGGGCAACATGCTGCTTTAATTGATCCGCTTAATATTACCCAATGGCAGGATTTTTTGGCTATTTTAGCGAATCCTAAAATTGAAAAATATTTTCATTCTTGTAGCGAAGATATTGAGGTGTTTCTCCATGCCTTTAATTGTGTGCCAACTCCGGTGATCGATAGCCAAATTCTAGCCTCGTTTTTAGATAATCCAATTAGTAGTGGCTACGCTAGTTTAGTTAATAAATATCTCGACATTGAATTAGATAAAAGTGAAACACGTACCGATTGGTTAAAACGCCCTCTGACTGATAAACAGTGTGATTATGCGATTAATGATGTGTTATATCTTTTTCCATTAATGAATATTTTAAAATCTAAGTTAACATCAAATAACTATCTAGATGCGGCTTATCAAGAGTGTCAAAATCTTATAGCGCGAAAGTGTCTACCATTTGAACCGCAAAATGCTTATTTAAATATAAAAAATAGCTGGCAATTAAAAGGTAACAGTTTAGGTCAATTAGCCAAACTAGCATGTTGGCGTTATCAATTAGCCAAAACTCAAGATATTGCTTTGAATTTTGTTGTTAACGAAGTGGTTTTGTGGAAAATCGCTCGTTATCAACCTACCTCTTTAGCTGAGTTAGATAAATTAGGCATGAAGGGAAAAGAAGTGCGTTTATATGGCCAGACCATTTTGACAATATTGCAAGAACCAATACCTAATATTCCCGCCATTCAAAGAATCAATAGTTACCCAAATTATAAAGATACTGCTGATTTATTAAAGCGAATTGCTGAAAAGATTTCATCACAAACCGGTCTTAACTATGAATTAATTCTTTCAAGACGATTGATCAATCAATATGTGCAATGGATAAAAGATAAAAAAGGTGATACACCGGAGATTTTATCTGGTTGGCGAAAACCACTCTTTGAACAGTATGACTTATACAAAAATAAGGTATAATTCAGGATTGTACGTTGCTAACTGGTGTCAAATACCATTGACACCAGTTTATTATTTAGGCGAGTTCACTTAACATCGATTCAACAATTTTTGATGATTGAGCAGCCGCTAATTTTAAAAACGATTGAAAATCAACCGCTGACTCGTTATCACCATTATCGGAAATCGCTCTAACCACCACAAAAGGAACTTTAAATAACCAACAAACATGACCGATAGCGGCGGCTTCCATCTCGACGGCAATCGCCTCAGGAAAAGTTTGCTTAATTCGTTCAAGATTACTTTTACCATTAATAAAAGCATCGCCACTCCCTATGGAGCCAGTAACGGCATTAACACCTTGTTTTTTGATACAGGCTTTGGCTAATGCTTGAAAATCCTCATCAGCAGCAAACGAAGTAGGGCAACCCGACATTTGTCCGGGTTTATAACCAAACGCAGTAAGATCAACATCATGATAAAAAACATCTTTCGATACAATAATATCACCGATATTAAGTTCGGTTGAAAGTCCACCAGCCGATCCAGTATTAATTACCGCATCAACTTGATAATTATTTAAAAGTAGGGTTGTACCAGAAGCGGCGGCTACCTTACCGATGCCAGATTGTAATAATACGATGTCACAATTGGCTATTTTACCAATATGAAAATCACATCCTAAATGGTGTTCTAATTGATAATCGGTAATTTTACTTTTTAGTATGGCAACTTCTTCTTCCATTGCGGCGATAATAGCAATTTTCATCAGATCCTCTTGGCGTTTATTAACCGTAAATTTATTCTAAATGTGCTATCATAATTGCTGTAGGTTAACTTGACAATAAATGAATATAACGGAGATAAAATTTGCGCACAATTTTTATAACAGGTTGTTCTAGTGGTATTGGATTGATTTCAGCTATCGCATTGAAAAAACGAGGTTATCGTGTTATTGCTTCATGCCGTAAAGTAGAGGATCAAAAAAAATTAATTGAGCAAGGTTTTGAGACCGTTCTGTTAGATTTAGATAACCCCGACTCCATTATTCAAGCCTCGCAAGAAGTGTTAACTTTATGTGATGGTAAATTATATGCTTTATTTAATAATGCTGGATTTGGGGTATATGGTCGATTAAACACCATTAGCCGAGCACAATTGGAGTCACAGTTTTCAACCAATTTTTTTGGTGTTCACCAACTAACGCAACTACTGTTACCAGCAATGCTTGAGCAAAATGAAGGCCGAATCATTCAAACAAGCTCGATTGTTGGAATTGTGGCGACGCCGGGTAGAGGGGCTTATTCTGCCAGTAAATATGCCTTAGAAGCATGGTCAGATGTATTACGATTAGAATTAGCTAAAACGAATATAAAAGTTTGTTTAATTGAGCCGGGTCCTTTAAAAACCTACTTTTCAAATAATGTGAATCAGACTGAAAAAGAGAACATTGTAAAAAATCCACCGATTGCTAAACGCTTTACCTTAGCGCCAGAGGCAGTTTTGCCATATCTATATCATGCATTAGAACATGCTAAGCCGAAAATACGTTACAGGGTAACTAAAGTAACCAAATTAGCGGCTATCGCTAAACGTTTGCTTCCCGACCGATTAATGGATAAAATTTTACAAAATAAATAATCATTTAAAATATTTATAGGATAGATTATGTCAAATCAATTTATTTTTGATGTTAATGAGCAGAATATTCAAGAAATTATCGAAAAATCAATTAATAATCCGGTATTATTCTACTTTTGGTCAGCTAGAAGTCCTAATTATCAAGAAATGACCAATATACTAACCAAATTAGCCACCGAGCATCATGGACAATTTATTTTAGCTAGTGTGAATTGTGATGAGCAACAAATGCTGGTAGCACAATTTGGTATAAGAGGCGTTCCAACGGTCTATATGTTTCAAAATGGTCAACCTGTTGATGGTTTTCAAGGACTACAATCTGAAGAAAACATTAAAACATTTTTAGCCAAAATTTTACCGAATGAAGATGAATTAAAACTGGTTGAAGCGCAAAAATTATTTAATGAAGGGCAATATGCTCAAGCTCTACCATTATTAAAGCAAGCTTGGACTACCTTAACAGATCATTTAGGCAAACCAAGATCTGATATTGCATTTATGTTAGCGAAAGCGCAAATTGAACAAAAACAACTCTCTGATGCTAAAGAAGTATTGGCAACAATACCTTTACAAGACCAGGATTCAGCATTTCATGGTATGCAAGCTGAGATTGAGTTACTTGAGCAAGCAGCAAATTCACCTGAATTACAGCAATTACAAGCTGAATTAGCAAAACAGCCAGATAATGTGGAATTGATGATCCAACTATCATCACAACTAATGCAAGTAGGACGACACGAAGAAGCATTAGAGCTATTATTTAAACCGTTAACTAAAGATCTAAATGTTGGCGACGGACAAATTAAGAAAACGCTACTTGATCTGCTAGCAGCCCTAGGTACCAATAATGCATTGGCGAGTAACTATCGTCGTAAGCTTTATACACTATTATATTAAAATTTATGAAACCAAAGTATAAAAGATTTTTTTGGCGTTTTTTTTTGGGATTATTTTATATGTTAAGCGGAGGTATTTCTTCGCATCCTTTGTTTCGACAAAGTATTCAAACTTTGCAAGAAAAGATACATCGAAGTAAAGTTGATGAATTAAACCAAAAATTAGCGGAAAAAAATTCAAATCTAAGACATTTAGGTTAAGTTTTATAAAAAGGAAGATTCAACAATTGAAAGCATTGTTGAATCTTTTTTATTTAGTGTTCGATAACGCGAGGAAAGTTTTCATTACTGCGAAGAGTTAAAACCTCAACACCATTGTCTGTCACGAGAATAGTGTGCTCATATTGCGCAGAGAGTCCATGATCTTTGGTTTTAACTGTCCAACCATCTTTCATGGTACGTGTACGCCAATCACCGGTATTAACCATTGGTTCAATAGTAAAAGTCATACCTGGTTTTAAAATTACGCCACCATCATCAGCATCATAATGCAGTACTTGAGGTTCATCATGATATACCTCACCAATACCATGACCACAATATTCCCGTACTGAAGAGAATCCAAACTTATCGACATATTTTTGAATGGTTTTACCAATTTCTCTTAATCGAAGTCCTGGTTTAATAATTTTTATCGCTTCATATAAGCTTTCTTGAGTGACTTGGCAAAGTTTTTCGCCAGCAACGGTTGGTTTACCCGCGATGTACATTTTAGAAGTATCACCATGATATCCATCTTTAATTACGGTGACATCAATATTAAGAATGTCACCATCTTTTAATTTTTTATCAAAACTAGGGATACCATGACACACTACATCATTAATAGAGATGCAGCTGGTATGTTTAAAACCATGATAACCAATATTGGCAGGAATAGCTTTTTGAACATTCACAATATGTTCATAACAGATTTTATCGAGCTCACCAGTACTAATTCCTGGTTTAACATAGGGTTCGATCATCTCTAAAACTTCAGCAGCTAATTTGCCAGCGATACGCATTTTTTCAATTTCGGCGGGGGTTTTTAACTTAATAGACATTAATGTGTTCCTGTAATTTTCATGGTCATATCCTATCATATACCGCTATTTCGTCAAAGCATAGCGATGGATAATTCCTCATCATTAAAAGTTTAAGTTTTTCGAAAAAAAAAGTTGAGTAATGGGTTTTTTGTGTATAAAAAAAGAAAACTAATACAGCTTGAAACCGTTTAATAATATAATAATCTATTATAAGAAAAGGTTTCAATAAGATGCAATGTAACTATTATCAAGAAAAAAAGTGTTTATCTTGTCATAAAATTAATCAAGCGTATCATTCTCAATTAACTGAAAAACAAAATTATTTATTGCAAACATTAGCAGAGTTTAATCCAAAGCAAGTAAATCCCCCTTATGCTAGCCCTGAATCAGGATTTCGCAATAAAGCTAAAATGGCGGTATTAGGCACAGTTGAAAAACCAATATTAGGTATTCAAAATGATAATGCGGTGATTGATTTGTGTGATTGCCCGTTGTATAGCGCCAATATGCAGCATATTCTAAAACTAGTGCGTACCTATATTCGTAAGCAAGGATTAGTTCCTTATAATATTAATAAGCGAAAAGGTGAATTAAAATTTGTCATCATCACCGAAAGTAGGATAGGTGATGAAAGTTATTTTATGTTGCGATTTGTTTTAAAATCTGAAAAATTTGTCGATAAAATTAAAAATAGTTACCAACTTTTACATGATAAAATAAATAATTTACAGGTTGTTACGATCAATATCCAACCGAATCATGCCGCTATATTAGAAGGGGATGAAGAACTGATTTTAACGGATAATCCTTTTTTAGCATTCCAATTAAATCAAGTACCTTTATATATTAAATCGAAAAGTTTTTTCCAAACCAATAGTTATATAGCCGAAAAACTCTATAAAACAGCCAGTGATTGGGTGGCGAACTTGAATGTAAATTCGATATGGGATCTTTTTTGTGGTGTTGGCGGTTTTGGTTTGCATTGTATACAACATGCTAGCAGTCATCACATCCAATTAACTGGAATTGAAATTAGCCCAGATGCGATTGAATGTGCAACTAAATCCGCTGCAAAACTTGGTTATGACAAACTTAATTTTAAATCACTAGATGCCACTAAGTATGTGACTAACGAACAAAGTATTCCAGATTTAGTCTTACTTAATCCGCCTCGACGTGGCGCAGGTAAGACCTTAATTCAATACTTGCAAACTATAAAACCTAATTATGTTTTATATTCCAGCTGTAACTTAATCTCAATGGCCGAAGATTTACGACTTTTGACCGACTATCAAATGACTAAAGTTCAATTGTTCGATATGTTCCCACATACTTCACATATGGAAGTTTTGGTACTATTGCAAGCAAAATAATTCGTCACTAATTTAGGTCAGTTTTTATTGAATTATGATTAAAAATATTATTCAGCCAAAAAAACTGACCTACTTTTATGTTCCCCATCTAGTTAGCTTTAATTAAGTAAATATCGATTTTGGGATTCTCACTATTTCAATTGTTTGGCGCCAATCTAGCTATTATTAATTTTTTTCTTGCTCATAAGCTTGGTAGTCCATTACAAACTATATTAATTCAACAGCAACATTTAGAAGCAAATTATCGCTTTGCTTTGACTCGATTTGGTGAATCTTAAGAACCAATCGCACTATTCAAGTTTTCACCAATATCAACCAGTTAAATCATCAGAATTTATTCAAGATGAATTTTTGATTGAAGATTTGACTGTAAAAAAACAGATGGAACCATTCTGTTAAAACTACCGAATTTTATCTTAATAAAGGCGATTCAGTTGTTTTATCTGGAACATCTGGTATTGGTAAATCGACTTTTTTCAAAATAATATCAGATCTTTATCCCCATTATGATGGGGTTATAAAAGTAGCAAAAAGGAAAATTTTATTTTTATCATAGGATGCATATTTTCCTGTTGGCGGATTAGCTCATGCAACAAGTTATCCTGAACCATTATTGGAAAACGATTTAAATTTTATTAAATAACTGCTTTTAGATGTGGGTTTTCTACTGAACTTATCGATTGAAATTTACTTAACGATAATTTAAAAACACTTTCCGGTGGTGAAAAACCACGTCTGATTATTGCAAGAATTTTAACGCATAAACCTGATTGTTTTTTTTGGATGAAGCAACTAATGTTTTAGATAAACAGCCCGAAAAGCAATTGCTGAAATTGTTAAAGACAAACCTACCGACAAGTAGTTTTATTATAATTTCTCATACCGATATCGCGAACTATTTTGATAAATGTTATCAATTAAATTTATCACGATAAATATAAATTATTTAACTCAATATTCAATATAACAAGGAGTAATAATGGCTGAGTCTAAAAATGAGATTGTTGAAAATACAATAGAAAATTTACATGAAACAGTACACACAATAATATTATCCACGATAACTGAAGCAGGTGAGGTTGATACTAGTTATTCACCTTATTTCTTTGATGGTAATGATTATTATATTTTGATATCAGATTTAGCTCCGCATGGTCAGAATATTAAAGCTAATCCTAAAATATCTTTTTTAATTATTGATGACGAATGCAATACAAAAAACATTTATGCGCGTAGACGACTATCCTTTCATGCCACAACAGCCATTATTGCAAGAGATTCTGAGCTTTTTGATACCGTTATTGATCGGTTAGCCAAAAGGGTAAGTAAGATGGTTTATATGTTAGCAGAAATGAAAGATTTTAATTTATATAAAATATCACCAACAGTAGGTAGATTGGTTTTAGGTTTTGGAAAAACCTATATTGTCGATCATTTAAATAACCTTATTACACCGGTTGATGAAGACTATGTCGCTAATCAGAAAAGTGAACAAATGAGTAAACAATAGCATTTTTTAGTCTAGGCAAGTTAATAAACTAACCATTATTTATTAACTAGATAATGGTTTTGTTATTAGCGATTTTCAGATAATTAATTCTTTTTTGCTATATATAGATGACTATTTTCTGGCAATTAGTGATGAAATGACCTATATAAACCATTAAACTATGCTAAAATTAAACTAATTTGAACTGAATTTAGGAAATATACAATTATGATTCCTGATGTTTCTAAAGCACTGAGTTGGTTAGAGAAGCACTACACTATTTTACAGGGTATTAACCGTGGGCTTGAACGTGAAACATTACGTATTTTGCCTGATGGTTCGCTATGCAAAACACCTTTTCCGCAAAAAATTGGAGCGGCATTAACCCACCCATGGATCACCACCGATTTTGCCGAGTCCTTGTTGGAATTTATCACACCAGTTAATACCAATATTGATTATATGTTAACTTTTTTACGTGATTTACATCGCTATGCAAGTGTGAATATTGGTGATGAGCTAATGTGGCCATTAAGTATGCCATGTTTTGTGGCTAACGAAGACGATATTATCCTAGCTCAGTATGGAACGTCTAATGAGGGCCGTTTTAAAACTGTCTATCGTGAAGGTTTGAAAAATCGTTATGGTGCAATGATGCAAACTATTTCTGGTGTTCATTATAACTTTTCATTACCGATGGCATTTTGGCAAGCAAGAGATGGTGTAAAGAACAGTGAAGAGGGGAAAGCGGTTATCTCGGAAGGTTATTTTACCTTAATACGTAACTATTACCGTTTTGGTTGGGTTATTCCTTATCTATTTGGTGCATCACCTTCAATGTGTTCTTCGTTTATACAAGATCCTGAGAAAGCAAAAGCCTTTATTGAGCAAACCAATGGTAATTGTTATCTACCTTATGCGACATCTCTTCGTTTAAGTGATATTGGCTATACTAATAATGCACAAAAACAGTTAGGTATTACTTTTAACCATCTAGATACCTATGTTGAGGGATTAAAAAGAGCGACTAAAACCAAATCACCTGAATTTAGTAAATTGGGGATTAAGGTTGATGGTCATTATCGTCAATTGAATGATAATGTTTTACAAATTGAAAATGAATTTTATGCTCCGATTCGCCCTAAACGTGTGCCACGATCAGGTGAATCACCTTCGGATGCGTTGTTACGTGGAGGTATTGAGTATATTGAAGTTCGTGCACTTGATGTTAATCCGTTCTCACCAATCGGTATTACCGAAGAGCAGATTCGTTTTATCGATCTATTCTTAATTTGGTGTGCATTAGCACCAGCACCTGAGATGAGTAGTGGTGAATTAGAGTGCGCAAAACTAAATTGGAATCGAGTTATTATGGAAGGGCGTAAGCCTGATTTAGAAATCGGCATGGGCTGCGATAGTTATCGAGAGCCTTTAGCTAAAGTGGGTCATGATCTTTTTAAAGACTTATTACGTGTTGCCGATGTATTAGATCATCAAGATGATAAGCAACAATATCGCAAAGTTTGTGAGCGACTTGATGTTATGTTTGATCAACCAGAATTGACACTTTCAGCAAGAACATTAGAAGCTATAAGTGATTTAGGTACCGCTAAATTTGGCTTAGTTTTGGCTAATCAATATAAAAAGCAGCTTACTTCAGAACCTTTACAACTATTAACTGATGGCGATTTTGTTCAGCAAAGAACCTTGTCGATTGAAAAGCAGCAGAAGAAAGAACAAAATGACACTATGTCATTTGATGAATATTTGCAAAAGAAAATGAACGGCGTAAATGTTTAAAAATCGCGACTATACATTAAGATATCTTGGAAATAGTGATGTTGAGTTAATATTGCCTAATCATAAGGTAGTTCATAATGAACCATTAATTGAGCAGACCACATTTTCGGTTTTGGTTTGGAATATCTTTAAACAGAAAAGGGCAAATTGTATTCATATTCTTGAACAATATGCCAATCAAGCAAAATTAATATTATTACAAGAAGCGCAAACTACACCGCAATTATTAAATTTTATCTCTGAACATAATAAGCTTGCAGATCATGTTCCTGCTTATTGTTTTAATGAAATTTTTGCTGGGGTAATGACGATTACCGACTCAGCACCAAGTAAGATTTTATCGTTTAGAGAAAAAGAACCTTTCATTCGTGTACCTAAATCGGCCTTAATTACCGTTTATCCAATTAAAAATTCAACTCAACAGCTGTTAGTTGCTAATATTCATGCTATTAACTTTAGTATTGGGGTAAAAATTTATCGCCAACAAATGTACATGCTATTGAATT
This sequence comes from uncultured Gilliamella sp., assembly GCA_946482005.1. Classification (GTDB taxonomy): domain Bacteria; phylum Pseudomonadota; class Gammaproteobacteria; order Enterobacterales; family Orbaceae; genus Gilliamella. The sequence continues at coordinate 132,146 of CAMLPV010000006.1, read as the reverse complement.
ATATAAAACAACATAATGGACCGGTTATTTTGGCTGGGGATTTCAATGCTTGGAGTCGGCAACGACTGAATCTGCTTTATCATTTGGTTCGTTCGATAAAGCTTAAACCAGTAAATTTTGCTATTGATATTCGAAAAAGGTTTTTAGGAAGGCCGTTAGATTTTGTATTTTATCGAGGGTTAAAACTTGATGCGGCCAAAATTATCGATACCGCCGCATCAGATCATAATCCATTGTTTGTTAATTTTAAATTGGATTTGAATTTACCAACTTAATTTTTAACACATCGCCTTCTTTAACACGTCCATTTTTCAATTTATTCCATTGTAAAAGATCGGTGATTTTCACCCGATAATTTTTGGCAATCGAATAAAGATTATCACCTGCTTTAACTTGGTAGGTGATTTGCTTTTTGCCATTTTTTAAGACAGTTTCGGTTTCCTTTGCGCTAACGGTACTGTACTGAATAGTCGTCGTAGTCGTTGATTTAATTTCAAATGGCATACTTTTATGTGGTACATCTTCTAAAAGCTCAGTAACTTTATTCGTAACTAGATTTTCTTTTTTTAATTTTTTAAATAGATTTTCTGCATGAGAATAAGGAACTAATAGATGGAAAGGACCACTTACTGTTTGTTGCAAATAACCGGCATTGTATGTCATTAAATCATTTAGCGATAATCCAGTATATTTAGCTATTTTAGCCAATGAGATATTTTTAGACATATCAATTCTGACTAAAGAATTTTGATAGTTACAATCGGGCAATTTGATACCATAGCGTTTATTATTTTTAACAATATCGATAATAGCTAATATTTTTGGTACATATTGCATGGTTTCTTGTGGTAATTCCAAAGACCAATAACTAGTTGGTAATCCTTTTTCCTTGTTTTTTTCTATGGCTCGTCGGACACGGCCTTCACCAGCATTATATGCCGCTAAAGTTAATAGCCAGTCACCGTTAAAACGGTTATTGAGGTTTTGTAATAGCGAAATTGCAGAACCTGTTGACGCAATTAAATCACGACGACCATCAAAGGTATTGCTATTTATTAAGCCATATTCTTTTGCTGTAATTGGCACAAATTGCCATAAACCAGCAGCCTGGGCAGGTGAGGTAGCTAAAGGATCGTAGGCACTTTCAATCAATGGAATTAATGCAAGTTCAACAGGTAGATTATTTTTTCGTAACTGATTGATGATGTAATATACATAAGGTTCAGATCGCAAAGCAACGTTTTCAAATCTCTGTGGATTGCGTAGTAAACGTTCTCTCTCGGCAACAACACGACTGTTATTTGGCACATTGACATTAATTTGCGTCAGCATGTAATGCCAAGGATTTTGTGTCACTGAAGCGTAATTAACACCACCCCTTTTAACGCTTGAATTAAATATTGATTTAGAATTGTATGTTTTTGAGCCAGCAGTGTACCCTGAACCAGGATTCTGACACCCGACCAAAAAAGCACATAAAATTGTAAATATTAATAATTTTTTCATTAGTTTATAAGTTTGGACATTAATTTAAGCGAAATATTATACCTAAAAAATATCCTTTTGGCTCCTAAAAAAAACAAACAGTTCTAACTCATTGTTACAAATGAATTTATTCTGTAAAAATTTCTCTTCACAGCGTAAAAATAAGTTGATCTGCTTTTCTTGGGTTAAAATAGACGGCAAAGTGATGTTCTTTTTGCGAATAAACTTATCATACTCGAGAATAGCTTGATCATCAGGAACCATCATTTTGGCAAAATCCAAATTAGCTAAAGTATATTCGTGTCCAGCACAAACAAGCGTATCATCAGGAAGTTGCTTTAATTTATTAAGCGAGCTCAGCATTAGCTTATAATTACTCGCAAAAATTCTACCGCAACCAGCGGAAAACAAGCTATCACCACAAAATAGATATGGCTGACAATAATAAGCTAGATGTCCTAATGTGTGTCCCGGTACTGAAATAATATCAAATCGAAAATTGCTAATTGATATTTTAGCTAACTTATCTAGATAGTTAATCTGCAAATTAATTTCACTAGGCCCGTAAACTTCAATATCGGGATAAGATGCTTTAAGCTCGCTTACCCCGCCAGTATGATCGATATGGTGATGTGTAAGTAAAATTGCAAGGGGACAGAGGTGATGTTTTTTTAGATAACTAATAACGGGCGTCGCCTCGCCTGGATCGATAATGACAATTTGTTTATCGTTGTTTTCAAGCAACCAAATATAATTGTCTTTTAAAGCTGGGATCACATGTAATTTATACATAGTGTTAGCACCTTGTTAGTTATTTAAACAGTTAAATAGGTATCTAAAATGTTATCTTGAAATTTTATCTGCTCAATCCGTGGATGATGTTTCAAAAATGGTGTCATGTAAGCTTGGTGATTCTGCTTGCGTTTTAGCAATAATATCACAACGTTCGTTTTCAATGTGACCGGCATGACCTTTAACCCAAATCCATTCGATATGATGTGATTTAACTAGTTCATCTAAACGTTGCCATAAATCAACATTTTTAACTGGCTGTTTGTTTGCAGTTTTCCAACCATTCTTTTTCCAACCATGGATCCAATTCGTAATACCATTACGTAAATATTGACTGTCAGAATAAAGTTGAACTTCACACGCTTCTTTAAGTTGTTCTAAAGCAACAATTGCTGCTAATAATTCCATTCGATTATTGGTGGTTTTATAATAACCTTTAGATAATATTTTTTCTGTCTGTTTATATTTTAAAATCGCAGCATAACCACCCGGTCCAGGATTACCTAAACAAGAACCATCAGTAAAAATTTCTATTTTTTTTGCCATACTAAATAAACTTTTGCCTATTGAATAATAATTAGGATTAAATATTGATAAACCATCGGTGATGCTGCCTGACCACCGACTAAAGCACTGTGGGTATCAACATCAGCACGTTTTGGTGTTAGACTATACCACTAAATTGTTAATTTCCCAATTCTAGAAAAAGAAGAGTATAACGTGATAACACATTCAACACGTCAAATTGTATTAGATACAGAAACAACAGGTATGAACCAAGAAGGCAATAATCACTATGAGGGGCATAAGATTATTGAAATTGGTGCTGTTGAAGTATTAAATCGACGCTTAACTGGCAACCATTTCCATGTTTACATCAATCCAGAACGTTTAATTGATGAAGGAGCCTTTAAAGTTCATGGTATCAGTGATGAATTTGTTAAAGATAAACCAATATTTAAAAATATTGCTCATGATTTTATTAAATTCATTGATGGTGCCGAATTAGTCATTCACAACGCATCTTTCGACGTTGGATTTATGGATTATGAGTTTCGTCTTTGTGGGTTAAATTTCAAAACAGCCGATCATTGTATCGTTACCGATACATTAGCAATGGCGCGACGGTTATTTCCAGGTAAACGTAATAACTTAGATGCCCTTTGTGAACGTTATGAAATTGATAATTCACATCGTACCCTACATGGCGCTTTACTTGATGCCGAGATCTTAGCTGAAGTATATTTAGCTATGACTGGTGGACAAACCACGTTGGCTTTTAGTGCGGAAGATAACCCATCAGCAATATTAAATAATACCGTCAAAAAAATTGAGCGTAATGGAACTCGATTATCTGTGATTAAAGCGAGTGAGACTGAGCTTTCTGCCCATGAATCAATTTTAGAGAAAATTGATAAAAAGAGTGGTGGGGCATTATGGAAAGTGCATTAATGATTGTTTTCTATGCAATTAAACATAATTTTAAAAAATTATATTGACGAAAATAAAAATAATCTTTAATATCACGCCTACTTTGATGCCGAGCATTGAAGAGTCTAAAAAGCGGAGCGGTAGTTCAGTTGGTTAGAATACCTGCCTGTCACGCAGGGGGTCGCGGGTTCGAGCCCCGTCCGTTCCGCCAATTTTTAAGAATCTTACTTAATTTGAGTATGATACAAAAAAATTCTATAAAACCATCCATATAAAATTTTTAACATTTCTTGATTAATTTTACTTCAACCTATTTATTGTTAATAAATACAAAATAAATTTCGTAACAACAAATTAATTTTTTATACCCTTTTTTTTAGCTCTAATTTTTCACAAAAGGTGGAGGCATATTTTGTTGAATATCCAGCTGGTTATTTAAAGAGCTTATTAGTTGAGATTTAGATATAAATTGATATAAAAAACGGAGATATATCTTAGTTGTAGGTTTCATTTTAGGCTAAAATTTAATTTCACATTACATGCATTAAAATATTTCAGAATTGCTTTAAAATTTGTATTTAAAGGTTTACCCTCAATACTTTTTATTCTGGCAAAAGAAACAGCTAAACGCTTCGCTAACTCAGTTTGAGATAGCTGAGCATATTCTCTTGCTGAAAGTAATAATTGTATTAGTTTCCATTTCTCTTCAGCTTCATCATATGCCGCTCGGGCAACAGGATTGGCTAATGCTTTTTCCTTAAGTTCATCAAAGGTCGTATTGTGTTTTGTCATCGTCAATCATCTCCTATAACTGTATCCTTATTTATCGTATCTTAATCAATATTGTTCTAGTGTTTAACTAATTCATGTAAACAAAGCTAATTTACGATTATTAATATAATAAATCTGAACCAACTAATTTTAATTTGAAATATAGGTGATATCACAACATGAAACTAGCTTAGCTGTGATATTTCGATTTAAATTTTCTATATTCACTTATATTTAGTCTCTCTCTAAAAATGGGATTCGAGCCTCATTGTTCTATCATTTGATATTTAATTGTAACTTTCTCTATCTATTTATGTTATCTTCAACAATTATTTGTATAAGTTAAAGTTATTTTAATTGATTAGAAATGTTAAAAAAATCACTATTTATTTTTCTTGGTGGGATCTCTTTTGCTTTAGGTACGGTGGGAATTTTTGTTCCTCTTTTGCCTACAGTGCCTTTTTATTTGCTTACTGCATATCTATGGTTAAATAGTTCTGATCGCCTTTATAACTATTTTACCCAAACGCGTTATTATCAAACTTATGTACAAAAAATGATTATTGAGAAAAAGATTTCAAAAACAGGATTAATAAAAATGTTAACCATGGTATTTATCATTTTATTAATTCCATTTATTTTATTTAATTCTTTGCATGTTAGGATTATTTTGTTAATCGTTTTTCTTGCTCATCTGATATTTGGTTCTTATTATTTTTTAAGGAAGAAATAGGGGGCATAAAAAATTACAGGGCAACAAAGTTACCCTGTAACAATATAAGCATGATAAATCACATTACTCATTTATCTTAAAGACTTTTTTTGATTTCGATTGCCAATAATGGATTCCACATAGCGCCAGTTGCACTCATAACAGCATCAGCCCCATTATTGATAAATTGGTGATAATGTTCACTGTTACTCACGCCACCCACACCGATAATGGCAAATTTTAAATCCATTTGTTTACGATATTTATTAAGTCGACTAACCATATCTAAACCCGCCCAACGAATTGCGTCACCACAGATTCCACCTTCTTTGCGGTTTTCCCCTAATGCTGGATGTCCATTGGCATCTACAGGTTTTGCTGATAGAGTATTGATTGCACTTAAACCATCAATTATTTTGCCTACTCGAGTTAATAATGAAACAATTCTTTCATCATCAGGGAAGTAAGCTAATTTTAAGATGAGAGGGCGATCCGGTACCGCATTTTTGATTTCATTCACAATGCGTTCAACTCTATCTACATCAAAACAGAGTAGTTTACTTGCGCCTTCATTCGGGCAACTCAAATTGGCTTCTAAAATTGGCGCATTGGTTTCTCTGACTAATTTAGCAGCTAATGCATAATCCTGCTCAATCGCTCCATTACCTTGAGTACCTTGGAAGCTACCTATAACACATTGCCCAGTACCGGCTGCCTTGACTGCATCAGCCATATCAGGTTGCCAAATATCCGGAGCAAATGATGGGACACCAAATGAATTGGTTATGGATAACGGTTGACTATAATTGCTATCAGCTAAAACAGTGTCTAAATTGCATGTAAGTTTGCCTTTAGGGTGAACCGATAAGACATTAGGTAATGGATGGCATTTATGTAATTTAGTTCTAACTGTTTTATAGACACATAAATCGAATCCATAGGCAAAAGCAGCTTTAATATAATTTGCATTCAATAGCGGTCCGGCAGGCTGACCAAATGGAAGATTGACTTCAACATTTAAGAATTTGCTTGGTTTAGTAGAAACTTGTTCTGCCTTGTCTAATTCGGCAAAAAGGCCAAAAGGACCTTTGGCATAATTATCTTCATAACTGATAGTTGGATTATAAAAAGGAATCAAAGGTTTCATGCTATCTCCTGTTTATGGCTGTACTTGAAGTGGTATTGATTAATAATTTGATATAAAATTGAGAGGTAAAATTTATAGATATAAAAAATCCTCCATAAAGGAGGATCCATATTCAAAATAAAAAGACAATTTAATTTTACTTTTGTTATTGGTTTTTTTGTTTGCACCACAAGCATAATCAAATTCTCTTTTCTAAATTTGATAAGCATTCTAGCTGAATAAAAATAAACTACAAGTGATAGATATTAAAAAAATTCTAAGTAAATGAAATAGTTACAGTGTTTTTTTTTAGACTAGTATACCTCTCATAATAGGCTGATGATTTCAAAGTAATAAAAAATAGACAACCATTTAAAGCTGTATTAGCAAATTGCTTTATAAATTATTAATAAATATAAGGAATTTTTTGTCGAAAAAATGATATTTAGCGACTAATGAAACTTATGTAAGTGGAGAAGAAAAATTTCGGATGCTATGATCCATATTAACATTTAAATATTAATGATTAGGTATTGATATATGAAAAACAAAGATATTTTTAAACCAGTACTGTTACCCAATGGTATTACTCTAAAAAATCGCATTATGATGGCACCAATGACCACATGTTCGGGATTTTATGAAGGTTCAGTCACTCATGACTTAATCGAATATTATCGAGCAAGAGCTGGTGAAATTGGCACAATAATTGTTGAATGTGGTTTTGTAGATAATAAGGGATTAGCTTTTCCAGGTGCTATTGGTTTAGATAATGACGATAAGATTGAAGGCCTTGCTAAGGTCGCCAAAGCTATTAAAGAAAAAGGCTCGAAAGCGGTTATTCAAGTCTATCACGGTGGTAGAATGGTTGAGCCTAAACTCATCGGTGGCCAAAGTCCTGTAGGACCAAGTGCAATAGCGGCACCAAGACCCGGTGCAGCTACCCCTATAGAATTAACCGCTGAAGAAGTAGAGCAGATGATAGATAAGTTTGGTCAAGCGGTTCGCCGTGCTATTCAAGCTGGATTTGACGGAGTCGAAATTCATGGCGCTAACACTTATCTCATTCAACAATTCTATTCACCTAATTCTAACCAACGAAATGATAAGTGGGGAGGAAGTCGCGATAACCGAGCACTGTTTCCACTAGCAATCTTAGATATTACTCATGAGATGGTAAAACGCTACGCAAATCCTGAATTTATTGTCGGCTATCGTTTTTCACCAGAAGAGTTGGAAGTTCCCGGTATTCGTTTTGACGACTCTATGTATCTGCTTGAAAAGTTGGCCGAAAAAGGCTTAGATTACATTCACTTTTCAATGGGAGCAATATTAAGACCATCAATCGTTGATACCCAAGATCCGACACCATTAATTAATAAATATGTGGCAATGCGTTCGGCAACCTTAGCTAAAATACCGGTTGTTGGTGTTGGTAATGTGGTAAATGAGAAAGATGTTGAAGCTGCGTTAGAAAATGGTTTTGATTTAGTAGCTGTTGGGCGAGCTTGTATTGCTTATCCTGATTGGACAGATCGTATTAAAAAAGGCGAAAAACTTGAACTCTATATCAACAGTGATAAACGTGAAGAACTTAATATTCCTGAACCTTTATGGCATTTTTCATTGGTTGAAAGCTTGATTCGAGATGTAAATTTAAATGTTAAAAAATTCAAACCGGGTAATTATCAAGAAACTGTCAATGATGAATCTTATGATTATGTTATTAATGTTGAACTTGGTAAAGATTTCATTAAAGATATGCAATTAGTCAACCCGACTAATTATGATAGTGAAGTTTTAAATAACTTTTCGGAAATCAAACATCGCATCATTGATTCAAACAGTCCTCATGTGGATGCCATTTCAGGGGCAACATCACAATGTGAAGCTTTCAAAAAGGCCGTAACCAAGGCTATGGCTCAATCCAACAAAGAAGCTATTATTGCCGAAGGTGGTGATCCTAATACTAAAGCCTATGATGTTGTGGTTGTCGGTAGTGGTGGTGCAGGTTTGGCCGCGGCTATTCAAGCTCACGATCTTGGTGCAAGTGTAGTTGTGGTTGAAAAGATGTCAGTTATTGGTGGAAATACTAATAAAGCTTCAGCAGGTATGAATGCCGCTGAAACAAAATTCCAAAAACTCAAAGGCATCGTGGATAGTAAAGATCTATTTTATAACGAAACCATGACCGGTGGTAAAAATAAAAATAATCCTGAATTATTACGATATTTCGTTGAAAATGCCCCTGATGCCATTGATTGGTTAGACAATAATGGGATTGAACTTAGTGGGATTACGACAACGGGTGGTATGAGTGTCGATCGTACGCATCGTCCAGCCAGTGGCGCAGCAGTTGGCGGTTATTTAATTAGTGGTTTAGTTAAAAATATTAATCGTCGAGGTATCGAAGTCATGCTTGATAGCAATGTGACTGAAATTATTACTGAAAATCATAAAGTTGTTGGCGTTAAAGTTACCGAAGAAGATGGTTCGATTCAAACCATTAAAGCTAAAGCCGTGATTATTGCAACTGGTGGATTTAGTGCTAACCGTGAAATGGTTGAAAAATATCGTCCTGACCTCAAAGGATTTGTCACGACTAATCACAAAGGCGCTACTGGTTCGGGGATCATGATCTTGGAAAAATTAGGTGCTGGCACGGTGGATATGAAAGAAATACAAATTCACCCAACAGTGGAACAAACGACTTCTTATTTAATCTCTGAATCAATTCGTGGCGGTGGTGCTATTTTGGTATCACAAATAGGCAAACGTTTTGTTAATGAATTAGATACTCGAGACAAAGTGTCGGCCGAAATTATCAAATTACCAGAACACTATTCTTATATTTTATTTGACCAACAAGTTCGGGATGAAAACAAGGCTGTTGAAGAATATGTTTCCCACGATCTCGTGGTACAAGCTGATTCGATCAATGAGTTAGCACAAAAACTCTCAATTGATGCAAATACGCTATCGAACACCATTGAACGCTATAATCAATTTGTTAATACCAAACAAGATGAAGATTATGGAAGAACAACGGGAATGCGTCATCCAATAAATAAAGCCCCTTACTATGCAATTAAGATTGCTCCTGGTGTTCATCATACAATGGGTGGTGTGACTATCAATACTCATACGCAGGTACTCGACACTGCTAAAAACGTTATCCAAGGTGTATTTGCCGCAGGTGAGGTTGTTGGTGGGGTTCATGGTGCTAATCGTATAGGTGGTAACGCCGTAGCGGATATCATCATTTTTGGTATGCAGGCTGGAAGGCAAGCTACAGACTATATCCATCAATAAATTGCCAAATATTTCTTGAGTCTATTTAACATGGTTAATTCACGTTATGAATATACTCAAGCGATGATGGGAACAACGGTATCATTAATGCTTTTTGAGCCAAATGATTTCGTTGTTCAACTTGTGTTTAAAACCATTAATCAGCTTGAAGATAGGTTGACTGTTAATCGACCAATATCCGAAGTGATGTTAATTAATAATGCAGCTGGAAAGCATCCGGTAAGGGTTAGTCATGCCGTTTATTCGCTTATCGAGCAAGCTTGTAAAATAAGCTTAATGCCAAACAGTTGTTTTAATGTCGCTATTGGTCCATTAGTTAAACTCTGGAAGATAGGTTTTAATGGTCATCAAGTACCCAATAGCGATCAAATAGTGAATAAAAGATCATTGATTGATCCTAATGATATTCAACTTGATGCTAAGTCATGTTCAGTCTTTTTGAAAAAAGAGGGAATGGAAATAGATCTAGGTGCGATAGCTAAAGGTTATATTGCTGATGTGATTAAAGAAGTTTTACGACAAAATGATATCCATCAAGCAATAATTAATTTGGGCGGGAATGTGTTAACAATAGGTGAATCGCCGATTGATAGCCAAGGTTATTGGCATATTGGACTAAAAAAACCTTTTTCCTCAATTCAAAATGAACTAGTTGGTTTAATTAAAGTTAAAAATAAATCTATCGTTACTTCTGGAATTTATGAACGTTACTTTATTCAAAATCATCATCTTTATCATCACATTCTCGATTCTAAAACCGGTTATCCTTTAGATAACGAATTAGAAAGTGTGACGGTGATTTCTGATACCTCACTTGAGGGTGATATTTATTCAACACTTTTGTACGGTTTTGGTTCAATTAAAGGATGTGAGTATTTAAAAAAACATCGCAATCTGTCGGGTATTTTTTTATTGAAAAACAAAACAATAAAATTGGTAAACCCTGACAATTTTGCTTTTCAACTTCTTAATGAGACATATCAAATAAAATAAATATTTTCAATAAGATATTGTTTACAACATTTCATTATGAATTTGAACAAATTAATTTTTAATTAAAAGGAAAATACTATGAATATAGCAAAGAAACCGCCAGTAAAATGGCTTCCACTTCTCATTATTGCGGGGATATCTGCATTATTGTGGCTTTTTGTATCCCCACCAGAGGGTATTAGTTTACAAGGTTGGCGAACCAGTATTATATTTGTTGCAACCATCGCCTGTATTGTGGCCGAAATTATGCCTATTGGAGCTATTGGTTTATTAGCCATTACGGTTTTTGCTGTATTAAGACCATCAGGTGCTGAAACAGCTACGGATGCAATCAAAATTTCTTTAAGTGAATTAAATAGTAGTTTAATTTGGCTTATTGTTATCGCCTTTATGATTGCTAGAGGATTTATCAAGACTGGTTTAAGCAAACGTATTGCTTATTTTTTAGTTAAAATTCTAGGAAAAAACACTCTAGGTTTAGCTTATGGACTATCAGTAACCGATGTGGCTTTAGCGCCAGCAATTCCGAGTACTACTGCTCGAGCTGGTGGGGTTATTTATCCAATAGCAGAAGCTTTAGCGATAAACTTCAAATCCAACCCGAAAGATGAATCAAGAAACCGGATTGGGACATTTTTGATGTTAACCATTAGTCACGTTAATGACATTACTTCAGCAATGTTTTTAACTGCTTTTACCGGAAATTTATTAGCAGCAAAATTAGTCACTTCATCTCTTGGGATCACCTTAGGGTGGGGACAATGGTTTATAGCAGCTATAGTTCCTTGTTTGGTTTCATTTATTGTTATTCCTTTAGTAATTTATTTCTTAACCAACCCAGAGTTAAAGAAAACCCCTGAAGCGCCAAAATTAGCTGCTGAAGAACTTAAAAAAATGGGGGCAATCACTATTAAAGAGATCATTATGGGCTCTACCGTGATTCTACTTTTAGCACTTTGGATCTTCGGTAAAAATGTCGGTATTGATTCAACTACAACAGCATTTATCGGTTTAACCATTTTAATCTTAACTGGTGTATTGAGCTGGGATGATATCAAAGGTGAAAAAGCTGCATGGGATACCTTAATTTGGTTCGCCGCACTGTTAATGATGGCTGGTCAAGTAAATAAACTTGGCGTAACTAAGTGGCTAGGCGATACCATCGGAAATGCAGTAAAAGGTCATTTGGGTGATAGTAGCTGGGTTTTAGTTATTGTAATTTTATGCATCGCTTATGTTTATTTGCATTACTTCTTCGCAAGTGGTAACGCGCATATTGCTGCATTGTTCCCAGTGTTTTTATCTGTAGCAATTGCATTAGGAGTTCCACAAATGATAGCTATTTTTGCTTTGGTAATTTGTACTAACTATTTCGGTTCAATTACGCAATTTGCTAATGCTCGAAACCCATTACTTTTTGCTGAAGGTTTTGTACCAGTAAAAACTTGGTGGAAAGTTGGATTTATTTGTAGTGTGGTTAACCTAATTATTGTCTTTACCATCGGTATATTATGGTGGAAAATTATTGGATTAGGTTAATATATTCGATAACCAAAACCGCCAAAGTAATGGCGGTTTTTAATTAGTTGTTCGAATAATAAGTCAAATTAGAAGGTTTCAATTGATAACTTCCAATCATTAACCGCTTTCCAATATTTTTTTTCTTGTTCTAAATCTAATAAAATCAAACGATTATTTTCAACAAATTGTTTATTAATGGCTAACGTTACTTTGGTTGATTTTTCTTTGGATAAAATTAACTGAAAAGCATTTAAGTCTAAATCAGTATTGCGTTGGTTATTAATCAGGATTGATAACCTTAAAATTTGTAACATTGCCATAATATGTTTGAATTCAAACAAGCTAAAATAAGGGAATTCCTCGATGTTAATCGATTTACGATGATAACGAACTAAGGTGGATAACAACAGCTGCTGTTCTTCATTAAATCCGGGTAAATTACTATTTTTTAATATATAACTCGAATGTTTATGAATAGAGGAAAAGTTTATTTTCAGACCAACTTCATGTAACTGAGCCGACCAATATAAGATTGACTCCACACTATGCGGTACCATCATTGAGGTTTGATCTTTCCATTGAGAGAAAAAATACTCTGCCGTTTTTACAACTTGTTTTGCATGACGTTCATCAATATTATAATGTTGTGATAGTGACTCGGCGGTGGTTTCTCGTATGTCACGATAATTTGGACCACCGATAAGTTCATACAATACACCTTCACGTAAAGCACAAGGACTAAATTGCAGTTGTTGCAAACCTAATGCATTAAAGACACCACTAAATATAGCAAGCCCACTGACAAAAACATTCTTTCTTTCATCAGATAAGGAAGGGTAGTCAATAGCATGAAAATCATTAAATTCTAAAACATAACTGATTAAGTCTTCTAAACGTTTTGGGGTGATAATCCCATCATTAACCCCAAGATCAAGTAAAATATTATAGATACTTTTGATGGTACCTGACGTGCCAAAAGCAGCAGTAATATTTTGTTTTTTAATTATATTAATTAAATTTTCGACTTGTTGTTCTGCGGCTAATTTTGCTTGTAGAAAGGAATCTTTATCGATTTTTTTTTGTGGAAAATAGTGTTTAGTATAGGTTACGCAACCCATTGGTCGACTGGCAACAAGTATTGGTTTTAGATTATTACCTTTACCTATTGCGATTTCAGTTGAACCACCACCAATATCAATAACAAATTTAGTATCATTTTCGTTGGTTGACTCGGCGGTCATTGTACCGAGATATATCAATCGTGCTTCTTCCTGTCCAGAAATTATTTCAATAGGATAGGGTAAAACTTTAGCCGCTTCATTCAAGAATTTGTGTCTATTGGTCGCAATACGTAGGGTATAAGTGGCGACAATTCTGACATTTTCTGGAGGAAATCCGTTTAATCGTTCGGCAAATAGCGCTAAACACTCTATTCCTCGCTGAATACTTGATTCACTCAATTCATTATATTCATTTAATCCAGTGGCTAAATGAATATTTTTTTTATTTTTATAGATGATTTGCCTAGCCCCATCTATATTACGGACTATAACCATGTGAAAACTATTAGAGCCTAAATCGACGACAGCATATTCATTGAATTTGTTCACGTTTAAAATCCTTAGACCGATGATTCCATCTGTTTTAAATAATCATAAATGGCATGTTGCGCCCTTACTTTTTTCTTATTACCTCGTTGAACATAATTATTCATATTATCTTTATCAATAATTCTAGCTTTTACATTATCGTTACATTGCAAATTAAAAATATCATGAATAGTTGTTTTCAAAATGGGATCGAAAATTTTAACCCCCACTTCAATTCGGTTATCTAGGTTACGAGGCATCCAATCAGCCGATGAGATATAAGTATCTTTTTTACCATCGTTTTCAAAAATATAGACCCTAGCATGTTCTAAATATTGATCCACTATACTAGTAACATAGATATTTTCACTTAAATTAGGAATTTGTGGTACTAACACACAAGTTCCTCTGACAATCATCCTAATTTTGACACCTGCACAAGAGGCTCGATAAAGTTGATCTATCATCTCTTTATCTGTAATAGCATTAAGTTTTAAATAGATCCCAGAAGGTTTACCTAATTTGGCATTATTGATCTCACGCTCAATGAATTCATAAAAACGCTGGCGGGTGTTTTGCGGAGATACGAGTAGATGATTAAATGAAACTGGTTTGAAAGGATTTTCAATAAAGTTAAATACTTTGATCACTTCATCAGTAATAGCCGGATCGGCGGTTAACAATGAAAAGTCGGTATAAATTCGTGCGGTTTTTTCGTTGAAATTACCCGAACCTATATGGGCATAACGAACAATTCTATCGTCTTCTTTTCGATCAATTAAAAATAATTTAGCATGAATTTTAAGTTTTGGTTGTGAGTAGATAACTTTTATACCACTTCGAATTAACCTTTTAGCCCATTTTATATTAGCTTCCTCATCAAATCGAGCTTGCAGTTCAACTACTACTGTCACTTTTTTACCATTATTGGCGGCATTTATTGCCGCATGAATAAAGCGAGAATCTTTAGCAACTCGATAAATATTCATACGAATATGAGTGACAGCAGGATCAAACGATGCTTGTCGCATAATCTCAAGCACATGACCAAATGAATAGTAAGGGTAATAGAGCAATACATCACGATCTTTGATGGTTGCAAAAGCATTGCGGAATTTTTTAAATCGATTATAAGCAAGACTAGGTAAACGTTTATTGAGTAAGTTTTTAACACCAAGATCGGGAAAATTAGCTAAATCTTTGAAGTTAGGATAACGACCGCCAGGCATGGCATCTTGTTCGGTTAATCTTAATTTATTTATCAATAATTCAAATAATGCTTTAGGCATATCTTTTTGATAAGTGAAGCGTACCGGTTGTGCCGTTAATCGTTGCTTTAAACCTTGAGACATGAGTTCAAGTAAGCTATCAAGTTCAGTATTTAATTCATATTCAGCATCACGATTAATATTAATCGAATAAGCATTTAATTCTACAGCATCAAAAAAAACTTTAAAAATATCCGCTAAACAATAACGTAAAATGTTATCTAAAAAGATGATTGATTTATTTTTGGTGGAAACTTCTGATGGCAATAGCACAAAACGCGGAGCATTATCGGTTGGCAGTTCGAGTAATGCATAACTAATTTTGTCTTTACAAATAATTTCAACGGCTAAATAAGCATGATCATCTTTTAAAAACTGAATTAATTCAGTATGACTATCGAGAAGAATAGGGGTGATGTACTGCCTCAAATTTTGTTTATAATAATTTTTTATCCAAGTTTCTTGGTAAGAGGTAAGTTGTCTTTCATTTATTAAAAAAATCTGATTCCTTGCCATTTCTAACAATAGCTCGTTATAGAGCTGATCAAACTGTAACTCAAGTTGAATGACTTTTTGAGTAACCTGACGTAACAAATGTTTAGCATTTGAGGTGGATTGAGCTTGTTCTTGCTCAATAAGGACATATTTTTTTAAATTTGCAAATTGGACTTTATAAAATTCGTCAAGATTACTTGAGTAAATGCCTAAAAAACGGATTCTTTCTATAAGAGGATTACTTTCATCAGCAGCCTCTTGTAACACCCGTTGATTAAATGACAACCAACTTAACTCTTTGGGTAAATATACTTTTTCTATTATCATTTTTTTATTATGTCCATTCCACTAATTTCATAGATAACAGAATAGCGGAAGTTAAAAAAAAAGCTAGCATATAGCTAGCTTTTTATTATTCATTTAAACAAAATTAAAAATGATTAAATGCGATGAACAGAAGTTGTGTTAGTTGTTCCGCTTGGAACTAATGCACCTGATACCATAACAATAGTATCACCTTGTTTCGCATTACAAATTTTAACTGCCATTTCTTTACCTAAACGGTAGAAATCGTCTGTTGAATTAATTGCATCAATTAAGATAGGCTCAACACCTTTAGATAATGCTAATTGATTAACAGTTTTTTGGCTTGAAGATAGTGCCAAAATACGAGCCGTTGGGAAATAATGGCGAAGTTCACGAGCTGATTTACCACTACGAGTTGCAACAACTATTAATGGCACATTTAATCGCTCAGCGATTTCTACTGCACCACAACATACAGCAGCAGTAATACGTAATGTTTCTTCTTTGGTTGTTAACTCTAATTTAGCTGGAATAGTACCATCAGTACGTTTACAAATAGTCGCCATTACATTAACTGCTTCAAATGGATATTTACCTTTAGCACTTTCACCAGATAACATAACTGCATCTGTACCATCAATGATAGCATTAGCAACGTCACCCGCTTCAGCACGAGTAGGGCGTGGATTTTTGATCATTGAATCTAACATTTGCGTCGCAGTAATAACTGGTTTTGATGCTTTGTTACATTTTTTGATCATCATTTTTTGAGCAAAAATAACTTCTTCAACCGCGATTTCTACACCTAAGTCACCACGAGCAACCATGATACCGTCAGATGCTTCTAAAATTTCATCAAAATTATCTAAACCTTCTTGGTTTTCGATTTTAGAGATGATTTTAATTTCTTCACCGCCGTGAGCTTTAAGATGAGCACGGATATCTTCTACGTCAGAACGTTTACGGATAAATGATGCTGCAATAAAGTCAACACCTTGCTCGCAACCAAAAATTAAATCATTTTTATCTTTTTCAGCAAGTGCAGGTAATTTAATTGAAACGCCAGGTAAGTTAATACCTTTGTTTTCACCTAAATCACCATTATTTAGTACTTTACAGACAACTTCGTTACCTTTGATTTCAACAACGTCCATAGCGATTAAACCATCATCAACTAAAACACGATTGCCAGGTTTAAGATCTTGAGCAAAACCTTTATAAGTAACAGCAACACGTTCTGAATTACCAACAACGTTCTCATCAGTAGTAAAAGTAAATGTTTGACCAGCAACAAGGGATACATCATTACCACCTTCTAGCTTAATAGTACGGATTTCTGGACCTTTAGTATCCAACATAATTGCCGCTTTTAAGCCAGTTTCTTGCATTACTTCACGTAAGTTTTTAATTCGATTACCATGCTCTTCAAAATCACCATGAGAGAAGTTTAAACGCATTACATTCATGCCTGCATTTAATAATTTAGTTAACATCTCTTTTGATTCGGATTTTGGACCTATAGTACAAACAATTTTTGTCTTTTTCATAATATTATCTACTAGTTGTTAAAGTTAATGTTCAAATTTGAATAAATGGTTTTAATTAAAAATATTTAAACAAAAAAAACCAATGCTAGCGCATTGGTATAAAAGGGGGAAGAGTAACTTTTTTAAGTTACTCTTATAAAAAACCTTATTTAAAGAATTAATTAATTTCATCAAAAACGGCATCCTCAAAACTTTTTTTATTATAGTCTTATCGACATTTTAAATAAAGTTTTTTATCAAAAAACTAGACATCATTTGCTTAAGAAACAGTAAAATTTCAATCTTGTATAAAATTTCAGCTTAGAAGTTTTAAAATGTATTCAGTTAAATTACATCAGATCCTTAAGTTGGTAAATTAGTTCATTATCTTTATTTTTTAGTATTAGTTGTTCTTTATTTAAACTAACTGATGCTCCATTTTGAATTAATTGAGTAATAATAGTATCTAATTTATCCAATTGGTTATCTTCACAAACCAAGTGCGTTATATTAAATATAGGACTTATAATCGTATCATCAATTAATCTTACTTTGGTTGTAAAATAATTACACATTTGTCCTGAAATGTTCATGTTTTCACCAAATTCAAGTTCTGCGTGTTTATCGGGTGAAATATCTTGACCATTAGCTTTAATTAACACAAAGCGGTGGTGCATCAAATCTTCCGCTTTAACCTTATTGGATTGATCACAACCTGTCATTATCAGAGTTCCTGAAAGTAGTACAGCTGATAGTAAAGTCTTTTTCATCTTAACTCCTAATAAAAGGTTAAATTTGTTATAATGAATTTAATTAAAAATTGGATACGATTATTTTACTTTTATGTTAACTCAACAGCAAATTAAATCTTTAGAATCAATGACTTTCTTAGATAAATACAAAATAAGAAAGCTTTCAAATAAAACATCAAATTTTAACGATATTCAATCAGCTATCAATCAAGCTGTTGAACATTATCATGACCGATTAAAATCGTTACCTAATCATATTAATTTTCCTGAAAATTTACCCGTAGTCGATAAAAAACAGACGATATCCGAAGCAATAAAAAATAATCAAGTTGTGATTATTGCCGGAGAAACCGGTTCAGGAAAGACCACGCAAATACCTAAAATATGCTTAGAATTAGGCTTAGGGATCAAAGGTCTTATTGGTCATACCCAACCGAGAAGATTAGCTGCTCGCTCGGTTGCAAATCGTATAGCAGAAGAATTAAAAACTGAAATAGGGCAATTAGTTGGTTATAAAGTTAGATTTTCAGATCATATCAGTGAAACTACCTTAGTTAAACTTATGACTGACGGGATTTTATTAGCAGAAATTCAGCAGGATAGATTATTACTTCAATATGATACGATTATTATTGATGAAGCTCATGAACGTAGTTTAAATATTGATTTTATTTTAGGATATTTGAAACAATTATTACCTAAACGCCCTGATTTAAAGGTCATTATAACCTCAGCGACAATAGATGTAGAACGTTTTTCTAACCATTTTAATCAGGCGCCCATTATTGAAGTATCCGGTAGAACTTATCCTGTTGAAGTCAGATACCGCCCAACTATTTTTACTGAGGATTCGGAAAACGATAAAAATAATGATTTTCAACCTATTATTGATGCAATCGATGAATTATCAGCTGAAAGTGCCGGGGATATTTTAATTTTTCTAACAGGAGAGCGAGAAATACGTGATCTGGCTGATACATTAAGAAAATTAGAGCTCAAGCATACCGAAATTTTACCTTTATATGCGAGATTATCTGCATCTGAGCAAAATCGTATCTTTCAACCACACACTGCAAGGCGAATTGTTTTAGCAACAAATGTAGCCGAAACATCTTTAACGGTTCCTGGTATTAAATATGTTATCGACCCGGGTTTAGCCAGAATTAGTCGTTACAGCTATCGTACCAAAGTTCAACGATTACCGATTGAACCTATTTCTCAAGCGTCAGCCAATCAACGAAAAGGGCGTTGCGGTAGAACTTCCGATGGTATTTGTATCCGTCTATATGATGAACAAGACTTTTTATCTAGACCGGAATTCACTGACCCTGAAATTCTTCGAACCAATTTAGCTTCAGTTATATTACAAATGACATCATTGGGATTAGGTGATATAACGGCTTTTCCATTTGTTGAGTCTCCTGACTCTAGGTATATTCGTGATGGGGTACGATTATTAGAAGAATTAGGCGCTATATATACTAAACATCATCATTATCATTTAACCGAAATAGGGCGGATTTTATCGCAATTACCCATTGATCCCAGATTAGCTAGAATGTTAGTTGAAGCAAGAAGATTAGGTTGTATAAAAGAAATAATGATCATTACGGCGGCATTATCTATACAAGATCCTAGAGAACGGCCTTTTGATAAACAACAAGCTTCAGATGAGAAACATCGTAGATTTGCAGATAAGGAATCTGATTTTATTTCACTGATTAATTTATGGAACTATGTAGCAAGTCAACAAGCTGAGTTATCTGGTAATCAATTTAGACGATTATGTCAAAAAGAATACCTTAATTATCTTAGAATTCGTGAATGGCAAGATGTTTATACGCAAATTAGGCAAACAGTTAAACAACTCGCATTTCCTATTAATAGCCAATCAGCCGATTACCGATCGCTACATACGGCACTGTTAAGTGGCTTGTTATCACATGTTGGGATGAAAGAAGTTGAAAAGCATGAATATATTGGTGCACGAAATATTAAATTTGCTATTTTTCCAAATTCAGCCATTTTCAAAAATCAACCAAAATGGTGTATTGCTAGTGAACTTGTCGAAACCAGTCGATTGTGGGGCAGAACGGCGGCTAAAATTGAAGCAGAATGGATCGAACCAATAGCCAAACATCTCGTAAAATATAGTTATAGCGAGCCTAGGTGGTCTAAAAAACAGGGAACAACTATTGCTAATGAAAAGGTCACTTTATTTGGCTTACCAGTTGTTGCCAGCCGCATAATTAATTATAGTAAAATTGATCCAATATTAAGTCGTTCGTTATTTATTCGCCATGCTTTAGTTGAGGGCGATTGGCAAACTAATCATAGTTTCTATAAACAAAATCAAAATTTAATTAATGAAGTAGAAGATCTTGAACATAAATCTCGCCGTCAAGATATTCTAATTGATGATGATGACCTATATGATTTTTATGATAAACGAATAGACAAATCCGTTATTTCTGCAAAGCATTTTGATACTTGGTGGAAAAACAAAAAAAATGTTGATCCTGATTTTTTGAATGTTGAAAAGAATATGCTGATTAAACAATCAGCACAACCAGTAAAACTTAATGATTATCCTGATTTTTGGTATCAGGATAATTTGAAATTACCATTAACTTATCAATTTGATATTGGTAATGAGCGTGACGGTGTAACAATTTCTATTCCGCTTAATGTCTTAAATCAAATAAAAAATAGAGGATTTGACTGGCAAGTTCCAGGTTTTCGCTATGATTTAATTATTGCTTTAATTAAATCTTTGCCTAAATCATTACGTAAAAGTTTAGTTCCAGCACCTAACTATGCGGATGCATTTTTAACTAGAGTCAATTCGATAGAGCATCCTTTACTTGAAACATTAGAAAATGAATTTAGAAAAATGACGGGAGTAAGAATCAAACCAACAGATTGGCAGTTAGATCAAATTCCCAATTACTTAAAGATGAATTTTAGTATTGTAGATCACAACCGTGAAATTGCTTTTGGTAAAGATCTGATGAAGCTTAAAGAACAACTTAAAAGCGAAGTTCAAAAGGCTTTATCATCATTGACGCAAAAAAAATCTTTACCAATAGAGCAAAGTAATATTACCGATTGGGATTTTGGAGTGCTACCAAGTATTTACGAAGAAAAACAGAATAATTACACGATCAAGGCTTATCCGGCAATCATTGATAACCAAAATTCGGTTAGCATTAAACTCGTTGATTCACTTGAAGAACAAAGGCGACTGACAATGCTTGGAATTAGACGATTGTTGATTTTAAATATTCCGTCACCGATAAAATATCTACATGAAAAGTTACCAAATAAATCTAAATTAGGTTTATATTTTAATTCGTTTGGTACGGTACTTAATCTCATTGATGATTGTATTGCATGCGGAGTAGATCATTTAATCGAAAAGAATAATCAGAAAGTGCATAATCAAGAGCAATTTCAACAACTGTTAATTTATACTAAAAATCATATCAATGAAACCGTAGTAGATATTGCAAAACAAGTAGAATCAATATTAACTCTTCATTTTAATATTAATAAGAAATTAAAAGGTCGAGTTGATTTATCCTTAGCATTTGCATTATCAGACATAAAACAGCAAGTTGGTGAATTAATTTATAAAGGTTTTGTTGCCAAAACAGGTTATGACAAATTGCATGACATTTATCGCTATTTATCGGCTATTGAAAAACGTTTGGAGAAACTTGGTACTAATGTTGCCAAAGATAGACAAGCGATGAACGTAATAGAAGAAGTGAAAAGTGAATATCAAACTTGGGTGAATAGTTTGCCAGAAAATCAAAAATCATTGAGCAAAGTTACTAATATAAGATGGATGATAGAAGAACTTAGAGTTAACCTATTTGCTCAGCAACTGGGAACACCTTTTCCAATTTCTGCAAAACGGATAAAACAACAAATCGAAATGGTATCTTCTGAATTGTGATAAAAAGTAGAGTTGTAAAAAAGGGCGTTTAGACGCCCATTTTTATTATTTATAAAGATCAACAAATACTGTGATATTTGGTCCTTTTGAATCGTGAGCAATTCGAGCTATGTGGTAATATTTTGCTCCGCCTTCAATAGCACGTTTTCCGGCCTGATAGGAAATTTCCTGATCAGTCACATAATATCCTCTGAATTTTATTGTATCAAAAGCAACCATCTTAGCAGCAGTTGCGTCATTAAGTTCCTGAATTTTCCGCCCATCAGACAAAGTTACCGTGTAACGAGTAACTCTTTGAGGCTCAGTAACGACAGAATTGGTGGTTCCACTATCTGAAGGTGTTGCAACTTTAGCCGTTGTGGTTGTGGCTGTAGTTGAGGTTGTAGTTGTATTTTTTTCAATAACTTTATTATTAAATTTATCTGCATAATATTTTTCATTGAATGCAGAAGGGGAATAATAACCAGGTTTTTCAACTTGCATTGCAGCTTCACCGCCTTGAGCTAAGGCCAATTGACCAGCCTCAGAATCATAAGGGATTGCATTTTCAGGTTGTAACTTACGTTCTGGAGCATCTTTTTTAAACAAATAAGCAGCTATTTGTAAATTACTCCCTAATTCTGAGCGAGAATCGATATAGAAACCATATGCACCTTGAGCTGATGCTTCTTTAGCTATAGCTTGATTTATATCATAATCAGTTGGAAAGTAACCACGAATACGCACAATATTAAATGGTTCTAACCGAATAGCTTTTGATTTTGGATATTCATATACTCCTTCAAATTTACGTAAAGTTTCTGTTTTTTCGACAGCTTTAGGTGCATCTGATTTGTATAATTTTGCGTAAACAATACGTAATGTATCATTAGAAGGACTAATATTAGTTGTTGTTATATAAAAAGAAGCTGCTCCCTCGTTATCTGCAGCTTTTGACATAGCCATAACGTAATCGCTATCTGTATAAAATGCACCACGAATAGTGATACTTTTAAAAGATTGCATACTGTTGGCTTGTTCTTCAGTTAATTGCTGGGCAGCAAAAGAACAAAAAGGCACAAGCGCGACAGTGGTAGCGATAATTGTTTTTTTTAAACTTGTCATATAAAAAACCTTACAATAAATTTTCCATTATTTTAGCACAAATAAATTCAATTTACTAAATCTATTAAAGCTTCCAAATTGTTAATATATATATATTTCCCCTTAGCTGTTAAAATATTTTGCTCTTGCATTTTTGATAAATTACGGCTAACAGTTTCAATGGTTAATCCTAAGTAATTAGCTATTTCAGCTCGACTCATTGCTAATTTTATGCTTAAAGACGTATGTCCTCTTTGTTGATATCGAAGGTAAAGAGAGTAAATAAAAGTGGCGAGACGTTCATCGGATTTTTTCTGAGAATAACATAGAACCAATTTTTGATAATTATAAATATCAGCACTTAGTAATTTCAATACTAAATCTCTAACATCTTTATGAGTATCAATCATGTTCATCAATTCATCATAATCGAGTTCACAGATTAAGGTATTGCTTAACGCTTGAATATTATTATTATGAATTTTTGTTGAAATAGCATCTAATCCAACAATATCTCCGGGTAAATAAAATCCATTAATTTGTTCATTATTTTCAGGTGTTGTTACAAAAGTTTTGAGAGCACCAGAGTGAACGATGAAAAATTTTTTTAATGGTGTTTTTGCTTTAACTATTATTTCTTCCTTGGAATAAGATTTTTTACGTTCTAAAACACTACTTAATGTATTGTTGAGTAACCTTGGAACACAAAGTCCGCTAATACTACATAACTCACAAGGAACAGAATAACTATTGGAACGTAATGTCTTATAAATACTATGCATATTATCCTAAATATAAACGCAATAAATTTGGGGGTGATAAGGGTACCATATATTGCGAAAAAACAAAAACTACCCATTTCTTGTTTATTTTATAATTCAATAAAAAGAAAAGGAATCGAAAATCACCTTTAAATTTATAACTTGTCATTAAAATAAGTTATTTAAATAATATAAATCAATTTATTGAAAAAAAATAGTGTTATACAGATTTAAAGTTGATTATTGAAGATAATTCATTTAATGAATTCTATTTAATATTTATTATTTAACATAATATACATTATGCGAACTAATATATATTTATAAGCAGCCAAAGTTATGATGCAAATTTAAATAACAAAAGGTTTTCATTGTTATCATAAAATGATATCGGTTCTTAATACCAAGCTGGGCATTGTTTAAAAAAAATAATATCAATAACTCTATTCATCGATATTACATTATTTTTCTGTTGTTGTAGATTCTGTAATTGCAGCTTACTTAAACAAACTTACTTAAACCAATCGATAGTAAATTTTGCTCATATTGATAACCGTCATTTAATAATGTGTGAATATGACATTTATTAGTCCTTCTAATGATACATTACGTATTAAAGTTCTACAGAGAGATACTCAATTATGTTATGATTTTTTAACCCAACACTTTTAATCAATTATAAAGGAATATTTTATGAATTATTATAAAGAGGTTTTCTTCTAAGTATTTTAATACATTAGGAGAAAATATTTTGAAGTTTAAACAACAATATCGAAATAATTATGAAATTACATATAACGAAAAAGATAAACCAGTAAGATATTACCCTTATCTTCGTAATTATATATTTAAATGTTTTAGTACCAAACAAGAAAAAAGTGCTTATTTTCTTCATATAATTGAATATAAGCGCTATAAACTAAAAATTAGAACATCAAGAGGAAAAAATTTACCCAATCCGTATGATGATTATAGTTCAAACGCATATAAATTGTTAAAAAGCTGGAAACACAATTCAAAGAGAAAAAAACAGTATCATAATTGTTAATTTCTTTAATGCACATAATAATGTATTTTTATTATGTGCATTAATTTATAATAAACATTAGTTATTTTAGCTATTTAAGTAAAATATTATAAATACTCTATTGTTAGTATCCAAACCGAGTAGAAAATCATGTTTCTATTATTTAATTGCTAGCATATTATTTATTACTTTATGCGGTCTTTCTGTGTTATACATCTCTAACTTCTTTTCGGTTATTTTTCTTAGTTGTTCAGATCTTTAAATATATAAATTTTATACCTTCCATTCGATATGTTGGGTTCAATTATTCTATATAGCCGTATTGATAAGGATGACCTGGTTTAATTTAATCTAGGGGGACTCCATGTGATTATGTCGAGTTTATGAATCTGTTTGAGGTAAATTCTGCCCCATTATCAACGTGTATTTTTAATTAATAATAACCATAGTATTCGCTAGGTTGTCTAAATAACGGGTAACTCTTCCTGCCGATAAAATAACTTTAAAGATTATAAATCGACGAAATTTTCATTACTATCACACATAAAATCCATTGACCAACATTCTCTTAGACTACTTGGTACTTATAATGGCTCTGAATAATGTTGTGCAATTGTTTATTAAAGATAAAGCCGATACCCCCCTTTATGATTCCACGTATATCCCAGTTTCCTGATTTCCAAAATACTTATCTGTTCTTACGAGCTGAAGTAGCACTATAGCTTTTTTATTGTTTCTTGCTGAAACCGAGAAGTTAAACTTAATTAGATATACATGTATTTGAGTTTTCGATTTCAGCTTCCAGTTGTTTTTAACAGCTTAATATCCGAAAAATGCATACTGCTATATTTATCTCGCCATTTATACAAATATATTGCCATAGTATATTGACGGTAAAGTTCTTTAACAGGAACACCTGCTTTAGCTTTTTTTAATAATATCTAGACTATTTTGGTGCTCTGATAATTTTTTTCATACTGAAATTCTCCTTAAAAATATTATCGAGAATTTGCCACTTTTTTATGTACTATTTTAAGAGATGGTTACACAATACATCTACTTAACTAAAAAAATAAAACGCTATTTGTTCAGAACAAAATTCAAGATGGTTTTCTAATTCTTTTTTGAATGAACCTCGATATTCAACTGTTTTTTATCTTCTTCCTATGTAATTTATTATCAATAATAGTTAAATAAATATAGAATTATCATCTAATTAGATAAATTAAATTTCTGTATATAATGCAATTTTTAACCTTATTTTTTAAACTAGCAAAAACATACAATATTATTGTCACTAAATTTATTATTTGCATAAATTTACCTTATGACAAATGTTGTAAAATTGTTAATTCCCCCATTAAAGCTAGCGACATTATTAAAGCATAAAATTTTAAACAAAATGTCTCAGTGGATATTAAGTATGGAGGGATAATTAGGAATAAATTTAAAAGGCAATCTTTATTAATAAGTATTTGCCTTTATTTATTAATTCCAATACCGCATATTGGTCAATACGATAAAACAATAAAATGAAAAATATAATTATAATGGTTCTATTCCCTTGTTAAGTTACTATAAGAAGGAATATTACCGCCCTTTCCTTTTCAAAATAAATTAATATAAATCAATATGTTGAGGTTAGAATAATGTATATTATGTTAAATATAGCACATTATTACGAACTAAGACCTAATTTATTATTCATCTAAATATTCATCAATAATTACTTTTTAATAACAACATGTTAATAACAAAATCAATTATTTTTTACCAATAAAATCAGTTCGCTACCTGGAGGCGATTGTTTAAAAATATGTGTTTTAATCTTACCCCAAACTTGCATTTCACAAGCCTTACAATTAAATTTTAGGATTAACTCTTCATTATTATTCTGAACCAATTTCATTGGAGTTACTTTGGTTTTAACTCCTTGAATGCCTTTTGCTTGTTTGGGACATAAATTAAACGCAAATCTAAGACAATGCTTGGTTGTCATTAAAGGCACATCATCTTTAACTTCATGCGCTTCAAAGGCACTATCAATCAATTTCACGCCATGTGTAGCATAAAATTCACGAGCTTTATAATTATAAACATTAGCCAAAAAGCTTAATTGCTGTTCTGGATATGTTGGCGCTGGGTATACTTCTGGTTTACGGTTATTTCTACAATAATGATTTAATCGTTCTAATGTTAATTTATCAATAATATCTCGTCTTAATTGGTTTAATTGACTGCTCGGAATAAAATAGATACTTTTTAAATTAATAATGATTTCCGATAGATAATATGATGTTTGGCCTAACTTAGATAAACTGTCTCTGATGGTATTAAGTGCTTTATCTTGTTGTTTGGCGAGTTCAAATTGGCCTTTTAGTTCAATATTAACGCAACTACCCTCTTCGCTTGTTGCGAATAATTGTATGCTATTTGCGCTATTTTTAAGCTCAAACTTCACACCGATTCGGCGAGAACTTGATTCTTTTAATAAAATTTGTTGCCAATTATGATCCAAATTACGATTAATTTGATAAGGTAATTTTACGGAATGTAAGGCATTAGGTATTTCATTAGGAAATACTCGATAAAGATTATTAGCAATTTTTTCTACTTTATCTGCTCTAAAACCTAAAATTTCTCGTTTAATTAATACATTTAAACCATCACCATTGATTAACGTATTTTCTGATTTGATATCAATTGATTGTTTAGCAATTTTTATGATTTCACCTATAGGTAAACCAATAAATTTAGGAGAATCAAAAGCACCAATGTTGGGTTGTCTACCACGAACAAAATAATCGGTAGATCCTCGATGAAATGTTCTATTTGGATCAGGAGTAAAAAAGTGTTCAGTTTTGCCACTTGATGCTGCTATAAAATCTGTGTTCTTTTCTAAAATTTCATCCAATTTTTTACGATAAAATGCAGTAATATTTTTCACATAACTTAAATCTTTATACCGACCTTCAATCTTAAAAGATCTTACTCCTGCTTGTATTAGCTGGATTAAGTTGTCAGATTGGTTATTGTCTTTCATTGATAAAAGATGCTTTTCATATGCTACAATTCGACCTTGATCGTCTTTCAATGTAAATGGTAATCGACAAGCTTGAGAACAATCACCTCGATTAGCACTTCTACCTGTTTGAGCATGAGAAATATAACATTGACCAGAAAAGGCAACACATAGTGCTCCATGAATAAAAAATTCAATATTGGCATCAATTTGTTGATGGATGTTTGCTATTTCGCTTAAATTTAGTTCTCTAGCTAAAACTATTTGAGAAAAACCAACATCTGAGAGAAATTTAGCTTTTTCCGGCGTTCGAATATCTATTTGGGTACTAGCATGTAGATCGATTGGTGGAATATCCATGGCTAATATGCCCATATCTTGAACTATTAAAGCATCTACACCGGCATTATATAGCTGCCAAATTAGTTTTCTTGCAGCTTCAAGTTCATTGTCATGAAGGATGGTATTTAAAGTGACGAAAACTTTGACATAAAAATGATGAGCAAATTCAACCAATTTAGCAATATCATCTATTGAATTACCTGCATTATGACGAGCACCAAAATGAGGACCGCCAATATAAATGGCATCAGCTCCATGTAATATAGCCTCTTTTGCAATTTCTATATTTTTTGCTGGACTAAGTAATTCTAGTTTATTGTTAGTGATATGTTGCCGATACATATAAAATTCTCTGGAAATATAGCATTAGATGATAATTACAATATAAAAATGGCAAATAGGATAAATATTTGCCATTAGTGTTTTTTTAATCAAATTTTTTAATCAATGTAAGATTGATTACGTAGTGCTTCAATACGTTTATCTAAAGGTGGATGAGATAAAAATAATTCAGAGAACTTAGCTTTCTTTTCACCATTGATACAAAATGCCAATATTGAGGCCTCTTCGTTGGGTTCATGGCTTATTTTTAGTTTCTCTAATGCGGCAATCATTTTAGCTGCGCCCACCAATTTGGCTGAACCTGCATCGGCATGAAATTCTCGATAACGTGAAAACCACATAGCAATAATACTTGCCAAAATACCAAATATTGTCTCAAAAATCATAACGATAACATAATAGGCCAAAGTTGATAGTCCTTCACTTTTCTCTTCCAATACTTTTGTTACCATTGAAGCAATTATTCGTGAAATGAAAATAACAAAAGTATTAAGTACACCTTGTAAAAGTGTCATAGTCACCATATCACCATTAGCTACATGACTCATTTCATGCCCTATTACGGCTTCAGCTTCGTCTTGGGTCATCGCTGACAATAGACCAGAACTTACTGCCACCAATGAATTATTTTTTGTTGCTCCTGTTGCAAATGCATTAATATCATTAGCTTGATAAATTGCAATTTCTGGGGTTTTTATTTTAAGTATATTAGCTTGACGACTAACAATATCCACTAACCATTGTTCTTGAGCGTTGCGAGGATCTGTAATTATTTTCCCACCTACAGCCCGTAGAGCCATTGTTTTGGATAAAAGTAGAGAAATAAAAGAACCACCAAAACCAAAAATAGCTGCAAATATGAGTAATCCTAATGTACTATGAGCATTGACCCCAAAAATACTTAAAATTATACCAAATACAAACATAACAGCTAAGTTAGTTAGGATGAATAATCCAACTCGCATCATAAATAATTCCTCAATACTTTTTTCTAAAATAAATAATTTTACTTAATAAAATAAATAAAATTTAAAATATGATCGCAAAAATGTTTCGTTACTACAACCTCTTTGATAGGAAATTTTTAAAGGATAATTTAAATGGCTATTGAATAGCCAACACCACAATGGGGAGCAGTAACTTAATGTTAGGATTCAGGTTTTAACTTTATTGGAGGAGACCCTATCAGCCACATCCCACACACATATTTTTTACTTTGGCTGCTTCCTTCCGGACCTGACCTGATGAGCAAAAAAATGTTGCAAGAGGACCCATAGAGCCTCCATTGAAGAGGCAGTATTATGCTTTAATTAGCAATTTATTACAATACTTTTTTATAAAAAAAATTAACCTTTCTGTCGTGTAATAACAACAGAAAGGCTATTACTTACGAAACGAAATTTAAGAACTAACTTAATTTATAAAGTTAAATTTTTCTCGATTCGTTCTCTAAATTTAATACCAGGTCTAAATGTCACAACTCGTCGAGCTGAGATATCAACACTTTCCCCGGTTTTCGGATTACGACCTGGTCGTGAATTTTTATCACGAACAGCAAAATTGCCAAATCCAGAAAGTTTAACAGGTTCACCTTTTTCTAAAGCAACTCGAATTTCTTCGAAAAAAAGTTCAACTAGGACTTTAGCTTCTTGACGATCAATATCAAATTTATCGGCAAGTCGATCTGCAATATCAGCTTTAGTTAATGTCATAATTATTATTCTCTTAATTGGGCATTAAAACGATTTTGTAAAGCAATAATACATTTGCTTACAATGTTTGTTATATCTTCTTCTTCCAGTGTACGTGATTTGTCTTGTAAAATCAAACTGATAGCAAGGCTTTTCTGGTTTTTTTCGATATTTTCACCTTGATAGACATCAAATAAATTAACTTTTATAAGCTGTTCACCACCAGCACGCTTACACTCAGTAATAATATCTGCTGCTGGTATTGTATTTGATACGACTACAGCTATATCACGCTTGTTAGACGGATATTTAGATAATTCATGAGCAACAGGAACTCTTTTGCCATTAATTTTATCTAAATTTATTTCAAAAACAAGCGTTTTACTATTTAAAGATAATTTTTTTTCAATTTCTGGATGTAAAACGCCAAAATTGCCGATAAGATCGTCATTTATGTAAATTGCTGCACTTTGGCCTGGATGTAATGCCTCAAGTTCTGATTTTCTATATTCGACTGTATCATTACAACCTAAAAGAGAGAATAGTAATTCTAAATCCCCTTTTAAGTCGTAAAAATCGATATGTTGTTTAGGTAATGTCCAGTGTTCTTCATAGAGGCTACCAGTCACAACACCGGAAAGCATCAATTCTTGGCGAACACCAAATTCACATGAGCTGTCAGGGATAAAACGCAAACCCGTTTCAAATAATCTCATTCGAGATTGTTGGCGGTTTTGGTTGTATAACACTGCATCTAATAATCCAGACCATAAGGACAGACGCATAACCGACATTTCACTCGAAATTGGGTTTGGTAATGTAATTTGTGCTTGTTGTGGATGTAATGCTTGTTGAACTTTAGGATCAACAAAACTATAAGTCACAGCCTCTTGATAACCTTTATCAACGAATAAATTTTTTACTCTAGATAAAGGAATTATACTTTCTGGTTTTGGCTTCATTACAGATTCAATCTTCAAATTTACATTAGGAATGTTGTTATAGCCATAAATCCGAGCGACTTCTTCAACTAAATCTTCTTCAATTTGTAAATCAAATCGCCAACTAGGTGATTTCACCGTCCAAACGTTTTCGTTATAAGAAACTTCACAACCTAATCTAACTAAAATATCGGTAATTTTTTGAGTTTCAATTGAATAACCAATAATTCGATCTATTTTATTTCTACGTAATTGAATTGTAGCTTGAGTAGGAAGTTGTTGTTCGTTGGTAACTTCAGTGATTGGACCAACATCACCACCACAGATATCAACAATCAATTGAGTTGCTCTTTCGATTGCAGCTGATTGTAAATAAGGATCAACACCTCGTTCATAACGATGAGAGGCTTCAGTATGTAAGCCATATTCACGTGCTTTTCCTGTTATAGCTAAAGGAGAAAAGAATGCTGATTCAAGGAAGATATCTTTAGTAGTATTAGTAACACCTGATTTTTCCCCACCCATAATACCAGCTATAGCTAAAACTTTTTGATGATCGGCTATTACTAATGTTTCTTCATTAAGTTCAACTTCATTACCATTGAGTAACACAAGTTTTTCTGCTTGATTCGCATAACGAACAACTATGCCCTTTTCTATCTCGGCTAAATCAAACGCATGCATTGGGTGACCAAGTTCTAATAAGACGTAGTTAGTAATATCGACAATTGCGTCGATAGAACGAATACCACCACGACGTAACTTTTCTCTCATCCACAGTGGCGTGGTTGCATCAACATTGATATTTTTAATGATTCGGCCTAAATACCGAGGGGCAGCTTTAGCTTCATTAACTTGTATTGACAAAGTATCTTGAATAGTAGGCGTAACTTCTTGAGTTTTCAATTCTTTAACTGGAATATTATTCACAGCAGAAATATCTCTTGCAACACCAATGATGCCGAAACAATCAGCACGATTTGGTGTTACACTAATATCAATCATTACATCATCTAAATTTAAATATTGTCGTATATCTTGTCCTAAAGGGGCATCCTCTGGTAATTCAATAATTCCATTATGATCGTCGGAAATGCCTAACTCAGAATAAGAACACAACATCCCTTCCGATGGTTCACCTCGAAGCTTTGCTGCTTTGATTTTAAAATCACCAGGTAATACAGCGCCAACTGTGGCACAAGCTACGGTTAAACCTTGACGACAATTAGGTGCACCACAAACAATATCCAATAATTCTGGTTTACCAATATCTACTTTGGTCACTCGTAATTTGTCAGCATTAGGATGTTGTTTACATTCAACAACTTTACCCACCACTACACCGGTAAAATCACCAGCCACTTTTTCAATATCATCTACTTCTAAACCAGCCATAGTTAACTGGTCAGCAAGTTTTTCGCTACTTATTTCTGGATTGATCCATTCACGTAGCCAACTTTCACTAAATTTCATGTTTTGATCTCCAGAATTAATTAAATTGTTTTAAAAAACGTAAATCATTTTCAAAGAAAGAACGTAAATCAGTGACACCGTAACGCAACATGGTCAATCTCTCTATTCCCATTCCAAATGCGAAACCACTATACACTTCAGGATCTATCCCTACATTGCGTAATACATTAGGATGAACCATACCGCAACCTAAGACTTCTAACCATTTACCATTTTTAGCCTTAATATCCACCTCTGCAGAAGGTTCCGTAAAAGGGAAATATGCTGGTCTAAATCTGATTTCCATATTATCTTCAAAGAAACAATGAAGGAAATCATGTAACAAACCTTTCAAATGGGTAAAACTGATATCTTTATCAACCAATAAACCTTCCATTTGATGGAACATTGGCGTGTGAGTCTGATCGTAATCATTACGATAAGTTCTTCCTGGGGCAATGATCCGGATTGGTGGTTTTTGATTTTCCATAGTTCGGATTTGAACTGTTGAAGTTTGGGTACGTAATAAACGTTTTGCATCAAACCAGAAGGTATCATGATCAGCACGAGCAGGATGGTGTGCTGGGATATTTAATGCATCAAAATTATGATAATCATCTTCAATCTCTGGTCCAGTCTCAACCACAAAACCTAGTTCACCAAAAAATTCCACTAAACGATTAATTGTTTTAGTAACCGGATGTAATCCACCTAATTCAAGTGATTTGCCTGGAAGTGTGATATCAATAGTTTCATTTGCTAGTTTTGCATTAAGAGCTTGACGCTCTAAAAAATTACGCTTTTGATTTAATAATTCAATAACTTGTTGTTTAGCATCATTAATCTTCTGACCTACAGCTGGTCGCTCATCGGCGGAAACATCACGTAAAGAAGCCATTTGCATGGTAAAATAGCCTTTCTTACCAAAATATTCTACACGAATCTGCTCGATGGTATTAATATCGTTAGCACTTTCAATAGCAGATTTGGCATTGTTTACCAGTTCAACTAATTGAGACATACAGTTCTCCTGCTTATTATTTATTACATAAAAAAAGCCTCTTCTGAGGCTTTTATAATTATTTTTCGTTTTTCATTTGCCTCATGAACGAATAGCAATACTGAAGCTAAAAAAGAAACGAAAGATAACTAGATTCATAATCAACTCTTAAATAATTAAGATTATAAAACATAAAAGCCGAGATAACTCGGCTCTTATAAAGCTATTAAAGTGCAGCTTTTGCTTTTTCAACTAATGCAGCAAATGCATTTTTATCAAATACTGCAATGTCTGCAAGGATCTTACGATCGATTTCAATTGAAGCTTTCTTTAAACCATTAATGAAACGGCTATAAGAAAGACCACATTGACGAGCAGCAGCATTGATACGTACAATCCATAATTGACGGAATTGACGTTTACGTTGACGACGGTCACGGTAAGCATATTGTCCTGCTTTAATTACTGCTTGGAAAGCAACACGATATACACGTGAACGAGCACCATAATACCCTTTTGCTTGTTTTAAAATTTTCTTGTGACGTGCACGAGCAATAACACCACGTTTAACACGAGCCATAAACTATATCCTCTAAATAATTAATCAATATTTAAGCGTATGGGACACACGCCACTACTAAACCTAAATCGCCTTTTGACACAGTAGTCAAACCACGTAAATGACGTTTACGTTTAGTTGATTTTTTAGTTAGGATATGGCTCTTGTTAGCTTGTTTATGCTTAAAGCCACCAGAAGCTGTTTTTTTAAAGCGCTTTGCTGCGCCTCTTACAGTTTTAATTTTAGGCATTTTATAATTCCCACTTCGCATTGTTAATAAAAATAAAATAATGGTGTAATTTTTAGAAAACTAAAGATTAACTTGCAAAACCATTACTTCTTCTTCGGCGCTAACACCATAATCATTTGACGGCCTTCAATCTTAGTTGGATAAGATTCAATTACCGCCAAATCAGCTAAGTCTTCTTTAATGCGATCAAGCATTTCAGTACCTAACTGTTGGTGAGCCATTTCACGTCCACGAAAACGCAACGTGACTTTAGCTTTATCGCCATCTTCAAGAAAGCGTATCAGGCTGCGGAGTTTTACCTGATAGTCGCCTTCGTCTGTACCAGGTCGGAATTTAATTTCCTTAACCTGAACAACCTTTTGCTTCTTCTTCTGTTCTTTTGTTGCTTTACTCTTTTCATAGAGGAACTTGCCATAATCCATAATTCGACAAACAGGTGGCTCTGCATTAGGACTTATTTCAACTAAATCTAACGTTGCTTCTTCAGCTTGCTTTAAAGCTTCATCTAAGCTAACAATACCGAGCTGTTCACCATCGACGCCGGTTAACCTCACCTCGCGAGCGGTAATCTCATCGTTGATTTTATGCGCGCGTGTTGACTGAATTCGTTTACTGACTTTAATATCTCATTCCTCCAAAGTAATTTATCATTAATTCATCTGTTCTAATGAACGACTATGAATTTCATTAAGCAATAATTCTATAACATGTTTCACTTCAAAGCTACCAAGATCTTTACCTTGACGAGTTCGAACTGAAATTGTTCCTGATTCCATCTCTTTGTCTCCACAAACAAACATATAAGGAACACGTTTTAGAGTATGCTCGCGAATTTTAAACCCAATTTTCTCATTTCTCAAGTCTGCTTTTGCTCTAATACCGATTTTTTGTAGTTGTTCGGTTAATTGTTTGGCATAATCAGCTTGATTATCGGTGATATTAATAACAGCAACTTGTAATGGTGCTAACCAAGTTGGGAAGAAACCAGCACAATCTTCTGTTAAAATTCCCATAAAACGTTCCATGGAACCTAAAATTGCTCGGTGAATCATAACCGGAACATGACGTTCGTTATCTTCACCAACATATGTTGCATCTAAACGTTCTGGCAACATAAAGTCGAGTTGAATAGTACCACATTGCCATGCACGACCTAAGCAATCATGAAGCGTAAATTCGATTTTTGGTCCATAAAAAGCACCTTCACCAGGTAAATACTCAAATTCAATGCCATTTTCAGTTAAACATTCAGCTAAATCTTTCTCAGCTAAATCCCAAGTTTCATCCTTACCAATGCGTTTTTCTGGGCGAGTAGATAATTTAACGGTGATGTCTTTGAAACCAAATGTGCTATAAGTATCATAAACCATTTTGATACAGTTATTAACTTCACTTCGAATTTGACCTTCAGTACAGAAGATATGTGCATCATCTTGAGTAAAACCTCTAACTCGCATTAAACCATGCAAAGATCCAGAAGGTTCATTACGATGACAACTACCAAATTCCGCCATACGTAATGGTAAATCACGATATGATTTTAGGCCTTGATTAAAAATCTGTACATGGCCCGGACAATTCATTGGTTTAATGCAGTATTCACGATTTTCTGATGAAGTAACAAACATTAACTCTTTATAGTTACCCCAATGCCCTGTTTTTTCCCATAATACGCGATCCATCATAAATGGACCTTTCACTTCTTGATAATCGTATTCTTTTAGTTTGGTACGCACAAAAACTTCAAGTTCACGGAAAATAATCCAACCATCATTATGCCAAAATACCATACCAGGTGCTTCTTCCTGCATATGATACAGATCAAGCTGTTTACCAATTTTACGATGGTCGCGCTTAGCCGCTTCTTCTAAAAATTGTAAGTAGCTATCAAGTTGTTTCTTATCCGCCCATGCAGTACCATAAATACGTTGTAACATTTTATTATCACTATTACCACGCCAATATGCTCCAGCGATTTTTTGCAATTTAAAATGGTGACAAAAACGCATATTAGGCACATGTGGCCCGCGGCACATATCAATATATTCTTCGTGATGATAAAGTGCCGGCGTAGAATCTTTAGGAATATTTTCATCTAAAATAGCAATTTTATATGGTTCATGACGTTCCCAGAATACTTCTCTAGCGCGTTCCCAACTTACTACTTCTTTTTTTACTTCATAATCTTTTTTGGCCAATTCATGCATACGTTTTTCTAAAGCATCAAGATCTTCCTGCGTTAAAGAGTGATCTAAATCAACGTCATAATAAAAGCCATTATCAATTGTTGGTCCTATCGCCATCTGCGTATTTGGCCATAATTGTTTAATAGCATGACCTAATAAATGTGCACATGAATGACGAATAATTTCAAGCCCATCTTCATCTTTTGCGGTAATAATAGCTAAGGTAGCATCTTGATCAATCACATCACACGCATCTTTACGCTCGCCATTAACACGACCAGCAATACAAGCTTTAGCAAGCCCTGCTCCAATACTTTGAGCAACTTCTAATACAGAAACCGGTTTATCGAATTGACGTTGACTTCCGTCAGGAAGAGTAATAATTGGCATAATAAATCCTTATAACAGTGGTGCGCCACACGAAAGCGCACATGCGTACATAAATAAATAGACGGAGTATACTATCACTTATCATCAGGATTTTAAATAGGTTTAAACTTGATTTAAAATTAGACTTAATTGATCTTATTATTGGATGTTATTTTCAGGGCAATATAATTGTCAAAATGAATTTATTTTGAAAGTTAAATCAATATTAATTGAATCTATATATTAGAAATTAAATAAAGAAGTTAAATAGCCTAGCTTTAGTGGTTTAACATAAGGCTAGGCCTATAGAAATTATAATTCAGCTAAATAACTTTTTGGTATAATTGGCATAGGACCACTTTGAGTACAAACGTAAGCAGCCATATGATTTGCTTTGCTATTAATTTCTTTTAATTCCTTACCTTTTAAATATAGCACACTACTAATAGCCATAAATGAATCACCAGCACCAACAGTATCAATCGCAGTGATTTTCTCTGCTGGATGATAGTTTTGCTCGCTTTTTGTGATTAGGTGACTGCCATCACTACCACAAGTATAAATTAATAACTCAAGTTGATAATGCTGGTTTAGATAATCGAAAAGTACTTTTGGTTCAGAATTTATTTTTAACAAATCGGCAATAATTGGTAATTCTTCATCATTTAACTTTAAGATATTGGCATGTTCAATACACAAAAGTAAAGTCGCGTTATTATAATGGTTTTGACGCAAATTAATATCAACAATGAGTTTGGTTCTTGGTGATCGATAAGTGATAATTTTTTTCAGTAACTCATGGTTATGTTGATTGCGTTGAATTAAACTACCAAAATAAATTGCATCTAAATCATCTTGTTTAATAAGTTCTAATAGCTGCTCAGTTAACTGAATATCATCCCAAGCAACAGGATTAACAATATCATAAGTTGGTTTCCCTGCTGAATCCAATTTGACTAATACCGTTCCTGTTGGATAACTTTTTGATATTTGAAGTTGTTGGGGAATTTGTAGTTTTTCAAGTTGATTGCTTAATTCTTTACCATTTTCGTCATCACCAATGGCAGAAACCAAAATTGCGTTTGCTCCAGCTGATTTCGCATGATAACAAAAATTGGCAGCTGCCCCGCCAATTTTTTTTCCGTTAGGTAAACAATCCCATAAAAACTCACCTATTGCGACAACTTTTATGTCATTCATCTTCAATTAGTCCTTGTTTGACATCAATGTTTTTTTCCATACTGTCAGCTTGCTTTTGCCAATCATCAAATTGACCATATGCCGTATATATAGTTGATCCGGTTGGTAATTCAGGGTATTCATTTTCACCATTTGTCCCCCAATTCACCCAACCTGAATCTTTACGTTGCACAATTTGATAACGTCCGACAATATTGCTCGTATACCAGACCATAGCATACCCTGATTCCGGATTAATTTCAGCCGTTTTATTTGCCGCAAGTGGAAAAATAGTCTGTTCAGGTACACTGTTAACATCGACCTCTTTGGCGAATAATACGGCTTTATTTCGATCGCTGTTATGAACTACATGATGTGCTTTACGTAAAATCGTTTTAACATGTGCTTTTATTTCTTCATCACTCAAGATACCTTCTTTAACACAAAATAGCCGCCAAAAGAAATCCCAAGATACTGCATTGATGTTATCGCCTATTGATTCACGATAGCGTCTTGCATTTGGAGAAAGTTTATCAAGCGGTTGAGATAAAATTCGATTCACTTCATCAGCTAGAATGTTAGCATACAGATCTCCCTGCCGATAATAAGTACCACCATAACTAGCAAAGCGAGAGAATACCACATTATTTTGGCCACTCTCATACTCATCACCAACAGTAATCTTATTTATCACTGGCATACCATCAACAGAAGTTTCAAAATCATCAACATAATAAGTACGTCTAAACCATGGTGATTGATAGAAAAACTCCCACACAATTGAAAATGATTTATTGTGTAAAGCTGGATCTAAGCCATTTGGAATTTTACCATTGAAACGATAGCGACAATAGATAGGGCCTTCAACTTCGGTTTGACAATCTACAACTGTGTGTTCAGGGGGATTAATTAAGCCATTTGCTGGCGTAAAAAACGGTCCATAAAATCCACCAATAGCATTAGAACAATCTTTAATTAAATTACGCCCTTCTGCTTTAGCTGCAAAATAACGAATTCCCCATTTTCCATATGAAGTACCGTCAGCAGTTCCACGACATAATTCTAAAACATAATGCCCAGTATCTAGTCTTTTAATTCCATCTTTCAATGTAGTATCTAATTGTGTTATACCCTTTAAATTATTCAATTGGGCTTGCGAATCTAAATATAAAGTATAATTTTCAACTAATTGATTTAAATTGGTTACTATAAAAGCGATTGAACAGGCAGTGATTAACCGATTGGTTTCATCATAGACCACATCAAATAGTTGATGTGGCACAATATCGCCTTTTTCATCGACGAGTTTTACTTGAGTAGGATCAATTGGCTGTTGTTTAAAAAAAAGACGGGTGATTACCGGTTCATTTTGTCGACTAATGCCATCTGGATTATTTAACATCAAAGTACATTTTTTCATTTTACTGTCCTATTAATTAAATTATTTATTATTCAAATGATTAAATAATTTATTTTGCTCTTTTTCGTTTCAACATATCGACATAAACGGCTAAAAAAATTATCACGCCTTTCGCTACCAATTGCCAAAATGAATTAACACCCAATAAATTCAAACCATTATTAATAACACCGATAACGATGACGCCTAAAATGGTGCCACTAATACGACCTATACCACCAGACATAGAAATACCACCTAACACACAAGCGGCTATCGCGTCCATTTCATAACCTTGTGCTACAGAAGGTTGCCCTGAATACATTCTTGCCGCAAGAACGATTCCTGCGAAAGCCGCTAAAAAGCCAGCGATGGTGTAAACAGTGATTTCAACACGCTTAATTGCTATACCTGATAGTCTTGCTGCTTCACGATTGCCACCCAGAGCATAAATATAAGTACCTAAACGAGTTCGATTAACCAGAACTAACATAATGATGATAAAAAACAACATATAGATCACTGGGTAGGGAATCATTCCCAAATAACCAGTACCAATACTGGTAAAACTTTCATCAAAAATACGAATTGATTGGCCACCGCTATATATAAAACCAACTCCTCGAGCGATCATCATCATAGCTAATGTAACGATAAAAGGTGGAATACCTGTGTAAGCAATAGCAATACCATTAGCTGCACCACAAAGTGTGCCAATGAACAATCCTAAAAAAATTGCTGGGATAATGCCCATTTCACCTATTGATATGAATCCAACAGTAAGCGTGCCTGCCATAGCAACAATCGATCCTACTGATAAATCAATGCCGCCTAATATGATAATCAACGTCATTCCTAATGCTAAGCACATATTGGTAGAGATTTGTCTTAACACCGATAACATATTTTCTTGAGTAAGAAAAACAGGAGTGGTAAATGTTAAAATGGCACTTATCAATAAAAGCGCAATTAGTATACCTATATTGTGCGTAATAAAATTTTTGAAACTTCTAATAATGATATTTTGGGTTATTGCAGAGTGATGATTGCAGCTATCATCTGATTGTTTAATAGATTGGCTAACCATTCTTTAAGCTCTCCCTGTTGCTAATTTCATAATCTTTTCCTGAGTAAGTTCATGACGTGATAGTTCACCTTGGATTTGACCATTAGCGACGACACAAACTCTGTCACACATATTAATAATTTCGGGTAATTCAGAGGAAATCATGATAATGGCAATACCATTGGCACATAGTTCATCAATAATTTGATAGATTTCAGCTTTAGCGCCGATATCAATTCCTCGAGTCGGTTCGTCTAAAATGATGATTTTAGGTTTAGTCGCTAACCATTTAGCTATCACCACTTTTTGTTGGTTGCCGCCACTTAACTGACCAACAATTTTGTCAGCACTTGGCGTTTTGATATTCAGTTTTTTGATATAATATTGAATAATTTCCTTTTGCTTTTGTTGATTCACAAAGCAACCATGCATAAATTGTTTTAATACTGTAATTGTTAGATTAAACGCGATACTATTACCTAATATAAGCCCCTGTTTTTTCCTGTCTTCAGGTATCAATGCGATGCCGATATCAATTGCATTTTGAGGAGATTGGATGTTAACTAACTTATTATCAAAATAAATTTCACCACTATCGTATTGGTCTGCGCCAAAAATTGCCTGCATGATTTCACTTCTTCCAGCCCCCATCAGACCAGAAAAGCCCAAAATTTCACCTTTTTTTAA
The DNA here is from genome assembly GCA_946482005.1 of uncultured Gilliamella sp. Lineage (GTDB taxonomy): Bacteria > Pseudomonadota > Gammaproteobacteria > Enterobacterales > Orbaceae > Gilliamella. The sequence goes on along the minus strand of CAMLPV010000006.1, from coordinate 90,750 downwards.
TTTGAAATTAACATTATGAAAAACGCCTTTTTTTGACAGATTTTTAACTTCTAATAGACATTCTCCATCTAATTGATAATGGCGTTGATAATAATTATTTAAATTACGCCCCACCATCATTTTGACTAACTCATCAATATTCGTTTCTTTTGTATTGACTGTATCAACATAACTACCATCACGTATCACAGTAATTCGGTCAGTGATGGTAAATAGTTCATCCATACGATGGGAAATATAGATGATACTAACGTTATGTTCAGTTAGTCTTTTAATCATAACAAAAAGTTGTTCTACTTCTTTATCGGTTAAAGAAGAAGTTGGTTCATCCATGATTAAAATGCGGACATTAAAGGAAATCGCTTTAACGATTTCAATAAGCTGTTGTTGAGCTATGGTTAACTCATTTACAGGGCGTAAGACATCAATAGTTAGCCCCATACTTTCCATCATAGTTTTGGCTTTGGTGATCATCTGTCGATGATCTTTAAAACCTAACCTCGTTTTTGGTTCTCGTCCCAAAAATATATTTTCATACACGCTAATATAAGGAACTAAGACAATTTCTTGATGAATGACATTAATTCCTCTGGATTGCGCATCTTTGATACCATTGATTATCTCAGTTTTTCCATTAATTTTAATTTCACCGGCATCGGGTTTATAGATGCCGCCGATAATTTTAATTAAGGTTGATTTGCCAGCGCCATTCTCACCTAATAATCCATGCACCTCACATGGTTTTAAATTAAAATGCATATCTTTCAGAGCATGAACACCAGCAAATTTCTTTTCTATATGAGATAGTTGTAATACAACTTGTTCCATATCTATATCACCTTATTGATTGCAATAGCTATAACCGGGTTAAGCAGATTATTATTGCCAAACTTTTACGCCATTTTTTTCAATCATTTCTTTGGTGATAGGAAAAGTTGGTACTAAGATTTCTTTCGCGACCGGTTCTCCTGCTAATACTTTTTTGCCGACTTTATAGGTTTCTTTCGCTAATTGAATAGGTGCTTGGGCGACAGTTAAGGTTAAGTCACCGTCACTGAAAGCTTTTTTACCGTCAGGAGAACCATCAACTGTGTATACTTTGACATTTTTCAGTTTATTCGAAGCTTTCAATGCAACAACTACCCCTAAAGCCGAAGGATCGTTAACTGCAAAAAATGCTTGTAAATCAGGGTGAGCTTGAATGATATCTTCAGCAATTGGCATCGTCACTTCTAATGCACATTTACCATTTTGCTGGGATACCACATTAAATTTACTTTTATTGTCACCTAATCCAGCATAAAAACCATCAGCTCTTAACACACTAGCACGATTAAAAGGACAATCGATCACAGCAATTTTGGCGCCATTAGGAAAATCTTTAGCCATCTGTTCACCATTAATTTTACCGGCTAAGAAATTATCAGACGCCACTGTACTAACAACTAAATCATCATCACTAATCGGATTATCAATAACTACCACAGGGATCTGTTTTTGTTTAGCTGCCAGTAAACCTTGTCTGATCCCCTCAGAATCCACCGCAATTAAATAAATAATATCTACTTTTTGATTAATCACATCTTCCATCATAGATATTTGTTTAGCTTGGTCATATTGGGGATCAATGAGTATATAGTGATCACCATTTTGTTTAGCTATTTCAGAAAACGTATCAGAGATAGCTGTGAAAAAAGAGTTGTTTAAAGTTGAAGTGATAAAAGCAAACTTAATAGGCTTATTTTCATCAGCATTTACAAGTTGAAAACAACCTGTAAAAAATATAATTGTAATTGTTAAGCATGTTGCTATGAATTTTTTCATAAAGACACCTCAGATAATTAAATGATTTATAGAAATAATTTACTAATTATGTAAAAGCATCAAAAATATCTACCAAATATTTTGCGCAAATTCAGTCTAATTATCTGCAATAATCTAAACAATATTAATCTATAATTTTTGTGATTTATGATATCAATGTCACTTTTTTTTAAAAGCTGTAAAATTTAATTTATCAAGTTTGCAGGTTATGTCATACTAAACATATTATTAAAAGTCTAATAGGTAGCAACATGGCAAATAAGAGTGAGCAGATATATCAAGAAATAGTATTGCAGATCAAAAATGGAGTTTTAAACTGCAATAGTGCTCTCCCCTCTTCATCTGATTTAAGTTTGATATATAAAACATCTAGACCAACAATAAGCAAAGTATTTTCAAAATTAAAAAATGAAGGTTTTATCGAAGGTAAGCAAGGTGGTAAGTTCTATGTTAAACCACCTAAAGATCAACAAGTAAGTAAATATATTTTTGGTATTTTGGCCCCAAGATTGGAACAAGATGAGAGTAGAATGATTCTTGATAGTTTGTATTCAGAGATTGCTAGTTTGGCTAATGACTATCAATTTTCTCTTTTATGGGCTGGAATGTTGACTAAAAGCCAAGATATTCAATCGATTTTAAATGACGTGGAAAAAGTCATCATTAATTATACTAAGAATAACATTAACGGCATATTTTTTACTCCTTTAGAATTTCATCCTTACGCCAATATCATAAATCAAAAAATAATGGATTATCTATCACTTTATAAGATACCTTGCATATTATTAGAGAGAGACTACTGTGTTTTTCCTTGTCGTGGTAATGCTGACTTAGTCAGTATTGATAATATTGCCGCCGGTTACATTGTCACAAACCATTTCATTCAACAGAAAAATACGCGAATTGCTTTTCTCTCAAAAAGTGATTCGGCTAATACCATTGCTTTAAGAATAATAGGATATAAACAAGCACTATATGATGCAGGTATTACAAAAATTAATGATTGGATAATTCAAGTGCCACAAATAGATGAAACAGTCATCAATCATTTAGCAAAATTAAACATCAAGCACGTTGTTTGTGGTAACGACTTTACAGCAATGCAATTGATCTCATTGAATCAAAGAATAAATCCAAAACAAAAATTATTTACGATCAGCTTTGATGATGCTGATTATGCTGGTCATCTATCTACCCCGCTGTCTACTTATAAACAACCGTTAGCAAGTATAGCTTTGACTGCGGTAGAAACTTTAATCCAAAGAAGAAATAATCCAACCTTACCGACTCGTACTATATACGTAAATGGTGAATTAGTTATCCGAGCATCAAGTGGAGCATGATAAAAAGCTAAATGATTAACTGATAAAAGACATCCAAAGAAATTAATATATAAAATTAAAAATAATTAATGGACATATTTAGAAAAGGAAATATTACTGAATAAATTTTACAACATATATAATTTATTAGTGATTGGTTTAATCAGTTTAATTTTAAGGTGATGTTAACAATCAATCAATACAAAGCCTCAAATTATAGATGAATAGGAACACAATGGGGTGACGGAGTCGAATCTCATGTTCGTAAAGTTGAATTAGCGTGCCTTAAGGATACACCAATAGATGTTGCGGTAATTCACTATTCTAATAAAGCATTTATGAATGGAAAAGCAGTTCAAGAACTCAAGCTCAATAGCGATGTTGGTATGTCAATAATGGATGATAACAATAATAAATGGTCACTTTTCAAACAGGATGATGAAATCAATATGCTTGGTGAAGTGGGCAAAAAATATCAACTTTATTATATCAATTATTCAAGAAATACTTATGAAGTTGTAGCAACTGTTAATGGATTAGATGTTATCAACGGAAAAGCAGGTTCATTGAACAATAATGGTTATATCTTAAGGCCATTTAGGACGCTATCAATTAAAAGGTTTCCAAAAAATGATAGTGAAGTTGCTGCATTTACTTTTTCGCAAGCATCAAAAGCTTATGCAAATCATACCGATGAAGTTTCAGCAAACAATATTGGAGTAATTGGTACAGCAATCTTCCTATTGGAAACTAGTTATGAACATAAGGAATTATCAAACCCTAACGCTTTTCCTGTCGATAGTCACGATAGTAAACATGCTAAACCGCCAAGATACTAAATATGAATTACTAAATGATAGTTTGTAGAATATTCCACCAATAGTTATTGGTGGGATAGCTAAATCGAAAACTAAATTTTTAGAAATAACTCCCTGCTTTTAAAAGGTTTCGAACCAACATAAGGTTTTAAAGCCATTCGAGTAAAGCGCTTTGCGGCTTTGAGTGTATCGGTGTTATGAAACTGCCTATTACCTAAGGCTAAAACTTGCTCGCCAGTAAAACTGGTACTATTTTGTAACAAACTACTAATAAAACCTTTTTCTGACTGATATTGATAATGCATGGTTTTAACAATATCATCGCCCGTTGCACTGCAATGAAAAAAATCAACGTGATACCCCAAATTATCAAGTAAAGCCAATTCAAATGCTCGCAGTACGTTTTCAGCAGGAACTTGTTGTGCTAATTGCTGTATACTCGTCAGGTAATCATCAAATAGCGTGGTAATTTCTGTTTCGGCAACTAGCACTCGATGTAATAACTCATTTAAATAGAAAGCACTATATAAAAAAACAGAAACTAGCGGCAAGGTAAGCGATATAGCTTCTACTTGGCGTAAAGTTTTTATTTCACCTTTTCCGGAATATTGAACTATTAATGGTGTAAAAGGTTGTAAAATACCTTTTAGTGCCGATCGCTTACGCCTTGCACCTTTTGCTAAGATGGTTACCTTTCCGCCATCTTCAACGAATAAATCGACTAATAAACTACTTTCACTATATGTTCTGGTATGAAGTACAAATGCTCTTCGCCAATTTTCCATCTACACTGCCTGTCAATTAAATTATTAGTTTTTTTGATCAAAAATAGAGGTTGGTTAAAATTTGAATAATTTTGTGTAATTTTAACCTGAATTTATATTAAAAATCCTATATAATAGATAGTTATATATGGGATAACTAAAAAAAGAGTCGCTATGGAACTATTTTCAACAATATTACTGATTGTATTAATTGTATCACTTTCTGGTGTCATTATAAAAATGTTACCAATACAAATCCCATTACCACTAATGCAAATATTACTAGGTAGTATTCTTGCTGCTCTAGGCATTTATTTGGAGTTTAATTCAGATTTATTTCTTGTTTTATTCATTCCCCCTCTACTTTTTGCTGATGGTCGAAAAACTTCAGTAAAAGACTTTGTACATAACGTAAGAGAAATTGTTGGATTAGCCCTTGTTCTTGTCGTTATCTCCATTGTTGCTTTGGGGTATTTTCTCCATTGGATGTTACCAGATATTTCAATGGCAGCCGTATTTGCCTTAGCGGCAGTATTATCACCTACTGATGCCGTTGCACTAAGTGGTATTGTTGGTAAAGGAAGAATTGAAAAAGAGAAGATGGAAATCATTGAAGGTGAAGCCTTAATGAATGACGCTTCTGGTCTGGTTTCCTTAAAATTTGCACTTGCAATTGCTGCTGGTGCATTTGAATTCAACTTATTACAAATCAGTATATCTTTCTTTGTGGTTGCTATCGGTGGTTTAGCTGTTGGGGTTATATTCACTTGGTTATATGCGCGTATTTTACGTAAAATAAACCAACTAACCAATAATGACCCTGCAATCCAAATTGTACTGTTATTCCTACTACCATTTGCAGCTTACATCATTGCTGAAGAGTGTCACTGTTCAGGCATTTTAGCCGCAGTAAGTGCAGGTATGACAGTTAATCATTCAGGAATGATGCGTAATGCACCTCTAACAACGCGCTTACAATCAGATAGTGCCTGGTCAATGTTAACTTTCGTATTTAACGGTTTTGTCTTCGTTTTATTAGGTATTCAATTACCAAGTATTTTGACTAATACATTTGCTGAAAATCAAACCGATACATCCATTGAATTATGGCAACTATGTCTAATTGTATTATTCGTTTTTGTAGTATTAATGGGGACTCGATTTGCTTGGCTTTGGGCAATGAAAAAGATGCCTGCAATGCCTTTTGGTACTAAACGTTCATTAGCATTTAGTTCATATACAACACGTGATCTTTGGATCTCAACTTTTGCTGGAGTTCGCGGAGCAATCACACTAGCTGGGGTATTATCTATTCCAATAACCATTGCTGGGCGCTATCAATTAGTATTTATCGCCGCGGGTATCATCTTGATATCTTTAATATCCGCTATTATTATATTACCTATCTTATTACGCGGTAGTGTGATTTTGGATAATTCCGAGCAAGAAAACGAGATTTTAACTGTTAAAGGACAAATGGCCGAAGAAGCTATTGTTAGTCTAGAAAAAATGCAGTCTAGTCTTTTACAAGAAACGTCTGAAGCAGGTTTAGATCAAGAAATTATTCATGAAGTTGGTTCCCGGGTTATTGGTTCATTGAGACGCCGAACTGGTCTTAAAGATTTGGAACAAAAAGCACTTGAGGCTGAAAATCTTGAAAGACGTATGCGTTTAGTGGCAATTGGTGCGGAACGTACAGCATTGCTGCAAATGAAAATTCGTGATGAAGTTAGTGAAGAGGTTTATGAGCATCTAAATACTGATTTAGATATTTATGAGAAGATGATCTCTGGAGATGCCTAAATGATTGGCAATAAACACCAATTTCTTGGCACAATTCATTCACAATTTGTCGAGAAAGCGCCAAAAATGTTGGGGATGACACTACGCTGTATCCCCTTCAACTTAAAAAAACGAACTATCGAACAATTATTACAATTACAATTCAAACACTCACTTGAAGATGGTGACTTAGATTTTTTAGAAAATCGTTGGCTTAAAATTCAAGTTACAGATCTTCAGTTGGTTTGGTTTGTCAGTTTGATTGATAACAAACTTGTGGTTAGTCGCGAGGAAATACCAGATGTGAGCTTCATCGGTAATGCTAATGATTTAATTATGATTGCGACTAGACGACAAGATCCTGATACCTTATTCTTCCAACGTCGATTAATTGTTGAAGGTGATACTGAATTAGGTCTTTATGTAAAAAACTTAATGGACTCAATTGAAATAGAAGCTATGCCTAAATTCTTAAGATTAACTCTGGAAAAGTTAGCTGACATTATTGAAAGTGCACCTAAAAACTAAATAGCTAGATCAAATCTATATAAGAAAGAGAATAATATATTCTCTTTTTTAATAACGAAAACATCTAGATTTAAGCTTGATAAATTTATTTCTGAATTTAATTATTTAATGTATATAAACGGACTTTTTATTGGATAACAGCCGTTTCTGTTATGCTTGCTAACGTTGATTAGAATACTACAACGTTGATATTACCTTCCTTATCTATCTCTTACACAAATGTTTCATAACATAATTATGATGGAGAGCGTCACTTATGAATACTATGAAAAAAGTACTACTATTTTTTATTTTTCTAACATTTGCTGTACCAGGATTTTGTAACGAATTTTACAACCAATATGAAGGTGATTATATTATTAAGAATTTTAAATTTAATGATGGTAATACCATTGAAAATTTAAAAATTCATTATGTCACAATCGGCAATCCCAAAGGAAAACCCGTATTAGTTTTACATGGTACGGCTAGTAATGGGGTTTCAATGCTTAATGACACTTTTGGCCATGTCTTATTTGATAAAGGTATGCCATTAGATGCTGAAAAATATTTTATTATATTACCTGACGCAATTGGCACAGGTAAATCATCAAAACCTTCAGATGGCATGAAAGGTAACTTTCCTCATTATGATTATTCAGACATGGTTAACGCACAATATCAACTTTTGAAAAATGGATTAGGTATAAATCATCTTGAACTTATTATTGGTAATTCGATGGGGGGCATGAATACTTGGTTATGGATCACTAAGTACCCGGACTATATGACCGCGGCAATTCCAATGGCAGCAACCCCTGCCCCAATGTCTAGCCGAAATTGGATTATGAGAAAAATGATCATTAATTCAATTAAAGATGATCCTGATTGGAACAACGGTTTTTATAGCCAACAACCAGAAAAATTCCAAACTATCTATAATTATTACGATATAGCAACTAATGGTGGTGATATTGCTTGGCAAAATAGAGCCTACAATACTGAAAAAACAGAAGAAATATTGTCAAATAAGTTAAAAGAACGAATTAATATGGATGCCAATGATTTTTTATATCAATGGGATGCCGCAAGAAACTTTGATCCAACACCAGATTTAACTAAGATTAAGGCGTTTATTTTAGTTATTAACTCAGAAGATGATGAAAGAAATCCGCCAAATACTGGTGTGATGCAAAAAGCGTTGAAAGATATTGTAGCAGCCAAATATTATCTTATCCCAGCCAGTGACAAAACCAGTGGTCATGGCACAACAATGAATGCTAAATTATGGATAGAAGAGTTAAAAATATTTCAAAAAGAACTTGATGCTTATTATTAATTTAAGTTTGTTACATAAGTAACTATAAAACGGAGAAGAGGATATTCTTCATCCTCTCCCCCAAAATTTTTCTACTTTTTGTAATTATTTTTTCAATCTGAAAAAAACAAAAAACATTTGAGGTTTTTAATTTAGAATTGATCCACTTTGCAATTATTCCATTTTTGTACAATAACCTTCTGATTTTATTTTCGAATATATATGTTCATTTTTATTAGCGATATCTTTTTTCTTGAAAAATAATTCTTCTTTAATTGAAAAATGTTTATCTGAACTTATAAACATTGATGTTATTATAACTATCGACCCTAATTTGTCATTATTAGTATCAGTTTTACCTAAATACTTATTAATTTTATTAATAGTACTAACATTATCCTTGTATACCCAATCTTTAGCATTATCTTGTTTAAAATATAATTTACCTTCTTCTAACTTATATTCCTCAATCGAAATAACCTCATTTTCTTTTGTATAGTTAGATAGTTTGCCATTATTATCTTTTGCAGAAAATTGTTCTAATTTACATTCCCACTTACCAACAAGGTACTTATCTGAATTAATTGTATCCTCATTATCTCCACAACCAGATAACGCAAAACCAATCAAGCCAACTAAAATTATTCTTTTCATATTATCCTCGTAACTTTTAAATAATGGTAAGTTATTTAAAAAATCTGAGCAATAAAAAGAATGCATTGCGAGTAAATGAATTTTGATGATGAGTTTTATTACTAGCTACATGACGGTTAATATCCCAATATCTAAAGGAAAAAATTAACTTTTATCTATAATAATATTGTGTTGCTTAAATTAAAAAAACAATATATCCCAATTGTTAATTTTTGACCATTTCCCTTACATCCATAACGAAATTAGAATTCAATAGTCTCTTTTTGTGATATTCTTAAACCTAAAATTGTCATCTATAATCTCAGGTAATCTCTTTAATAATGTTAAGAGTTACTCTTAAAGTGCTATTTTATTTTTTATCTTCAGGAAAAAACTAAGAGCATAATTATGTACACAGCTGCAAATCAAAAAATGAAAAAATATTTAAACTAAAATGAGTAAAATTAAACAAATCAATAATTAATCGAAGATTAATAAATGAACAGATGAGATCAAAAAACAATAATGGAAAACAGCACAAATCAACCTACTTTTTACTTCCACGATTACGAAACATTTGGCATAAATCCTGCTTTAGATCGCCCCGCCCAGTTTGCTGGCGTAAGGACTGACAGTGACTTTAATATTATTGAAGAACCTTTAGTCATTTATTGTCAGATAGCTCAAGATTATTTACCTGATCCTGAAGCCGTGCTAATAACAGGAATAACACCCCAAAAAACGAATCAAAATGGTATTTGCGAAGCTGAATTCACCAAATTAATTCATCAAGAATTTAGCCGACCAAATACCTGTATCTTAGGCTATAACAATATTCGTTTTGATGATGAAGTTACTCGCAACATCTTATATCGCAACTTTTATGACCCTTATGCCTATAGTTGGCGCAATGGCAATTCCAGATGGGACCTGCTTGATGTCGTTCGTGCCTGTTATGCTTTAAGGCCAGAAGGAATTAATTGGCCAACAAATGATTCAGGTTTTCCTAGTTTTCGGTTAGAAGATCTTACTAAAGCTAACAATATAGAACATGAGCATGCGCACGATGCTATGTCTGATGTCTATGCCACAATTGCGATGGCAAAATTAATTAAACAAGCACAACCCAAATTGTTCAACTATTTTTTTAATCTACGCAATAAAAATAGAGTTGCCGAACTGATTGATATTGCCAATATGACACCAATCATTCATGTGTCAGGCATGCTAGGTAGTCATCGTGGTAACATGACATTAGTTAGTCCTATTGCTTGGCACCCGATGCAAAAAAATGCTGTGATTGTTTGTGATCTCAGCGGTGATATTGATTCGCTTATAACGCTACCAGTTGAAACTATTCGGGAGAAACTCTACACCAAAACCGAAGATCTTGAAATTGATGAACAGCGGATTCCATTGAAATTAATTCATATTAATAAATGCCCAATAGTCGCACCATTGAGCACTCTTCTACCTGATAATGCTAAACGTTTCAATCTTGATAAACAAAAATGCCTAATCAACCAACAAAAATTGTTAGAAAACCAAAATGCATTGCAAAGTAAAATGTATGAACTATTTAATGTGAGCAATGAATATTCTAACAATAATATTGATGTTGATGCGCAAATCTATGCGGATTTTTTAAATGGTCAAGATCTGTTGAAATGTGAGACAATACGATCCACTCCCCCCCATTTATTAGACAGCTTATCTCTAAATTTTGACGATTCACGATTAGCAAAATTATTTTTTCGTTATAAAGCAAGAAACTACCTACAAACATTAACTGAACAAGAGCTGCGTATTTGGCAAGATCATTGTCGCGACAAATTAAATCCGCATAAGATTCAAGATTACTTACAAACCCTTGAACAATTTGCAGAAATTTATATACAACAGCCTGAAAAGTTGGGCTTATTAAAGCAGCTATACCAATATTGTCATTATTTAGTTGGATAATTGAATCTGAGGAGCGTATCATATAATTCTGTTCGGAGTTCTGTGTCATTTTTCAATCAATAACTAACAGCCAAAATTTTAGCTTAAAATATCTAGCATTTAACTTATGAAACACTTTTTAGCCAAACATGCAACAATTAAGCATCGACTCTATTCTTTATATTACACACTATTTAGTTATGGTCGAGGCCTACTTATTTTAACTCTCTGTCTATGGGCTGGTAATATTGTTTCTGCAATATTGCCGATCATGATCCCTGGCAGCATTATTGGTTTATTGATTTTGTTTTTTTTATTAGCTTTTCAATTAATACCAACCTGTTGGATCAAAAATAGCTGTAATCTTTTCATGCGATACATGACTATACTCTTTATTCCAGCTGCAATGGGTATTATGGATAATTATTCATTACTTTTAGCTAATTGGATCCCGATTATCTTTGCTAGTGTTGGTGGTTCGATTATTGTCCTATATTTAACAGCTTATTTAACTGAGCATTTACATAAGCCAGTAGCTAAAGCGTCTGACAATAAGGAAAAACAATCATGATATGGATGCTACCATTAACTATTGTGGTTTTTCTGATTATTCGAAGAATCTCATTTAAAGTAAAAAACCCGCTATTTAATCCATTAGTTATTTCGGTAATTGTCTTAATTCCTATTTTATTAATAACTAGAACGAGCTACATTGAATATGTTAAAAATGTAAAGATTATTAACGATTTACTTCCCTATTCTGTCGTAGCTTTGGCTTATCCTTTATATGAACTTATTCCACAAATAAAGGCTCGTTGGAAATCTATTATGATGATTACCTTTACTGCTTCTATCGCTTCTATGGTGACAGGTGTCTGTATTGCATTATGGCTAGGTGGTAGCAAAGAAATTGCAGCATCAGTATTACCTAAATCTGTAACCACCGCCATTGCAGTCACCATTGCCAGTAATGAAGGTGGTGTTCAATCTATCGCAGCTTTATGTGTAATACTTGTTGGGACATTAGGCGGTATTTTTGGCCATCAATTGTTAAACTTTGCTAAAATCAAAACGGCTTCAGCAAGAGGATTGTCAATTGGTGCGGTGTCACATGCCGTTGGTACGGCTCGCTGTATTGAAATTGATTATAATGAAGGGGCTTATAGCTCCCTATCATTGGTATTATGTGGTATTATGACCTCATTAACAGCCCCATTTTTATTTCCAATAATGATCTTTATTTTTGATTGGTTTTAGCATGACGTTAAAAAAGTTTATTGCTTATTTTATTGCCTTTTTGTTATCACTATTTGCTTTGGTGATTGGTCTCGACTTTTGGATTAGCTATAAAACAGCGCCTTACATCTATCATGATGAAAACCAACTTCCTTATCAAAAAATTGGGGTGGTATTGGGTACTTCAAAATATGTCAAACATGGGGGAATTAATGGCTTTTATCGAAATCGGATAGATGGTGCTATTGATTTATATTGGCAAGGTAAAGTTGACTATCTATTATTAAGTGGAGACAATGCTCAATTAAATTATAATGAGCCAATTATGATGCAAAAAGATCTGATTAAGGCTGGTATCCCCAAAGAAGCAATTGTATTAGACTATGCTGGATTTCGCACCTTTGATTCTGTTGTTCGTGCCAATAAGGTCTTTAATGCGGACAAATTTACCATTATTACTCAAGAATTTCACTGTCAACGTGCGATTTTTATAGCACTCGCTCAAGATATCCAAGCACAATGTTTTGCTGTTCCTACTCCTAAACAAATGAAATTGGTTCGCATCCGAGAAATGTTTGCGCGCGTTAGTGCTTTTATTGATCTTTATATCCTTAATAAAGAACCCAAATTTCTTGGCCCATCCATCCCTATCATTAATAATGAAAATTAATAAAGATTAAGCGACTAAAACAAGTTGAGGAATGCCGTTTTAGAGCTTATATACGATTAAATTATAAGAACTAACTTATAAGAGCTATAGTATCTTTATGCTTTTTTTACAATTTAGATGATTATCTATGATATTATTCTTTATAATCATAAAGATAAATTTATATAGCGTTAATATTATGAGCATAAAAAAGGTGAGGAACAGAATTTTATAGCATAAATATCAGACTAAAACACGTTTGTCTAATAATTTAGATTGCATTTTTATGCAGAAAAAAGTAATATTTAGTCAATTAAAATTTAAACAATTTATCAAAAAAATAATGAATATTGAATTAAGCCATATTAACTGTTTTTATGGTAAACATCAGGCATTGAATGATGTCTCTTTATGTTACCCTTTAGGTGAAACGATTGTTTTACTAGGTCAAAGCGGTGCAGGTAAAAGTTCTTTGTTGAAAGTATTTAATTTACTTGAAATTCCATCATCAGGCGAAATGACGATTGCTGATTCACATTTCGATTTTTCGCAAAAGATAAGTGAATCAACGATTCGGTCGCTACGCAAAAATGTTGGTATGGTTTTTCAAAATTACAACCTATGGCCACATTTAACCGTGTTGGAAAATTTAATTGAAGCACCATGCCAAGTATTAAAATTATCGAAACAAGAAGCTAGTTATAAAGCGATGTCAATTTTAGCTCGTCTACAAATTGATGAAATGGCTCATCGCTACCCTCTCCATCTTTCAGGTGGACAACAACAACGCGTCGCGATTGCTAGAGCATTAATGATGGAACCTAAAATTTTGTTATTTGACGAACCGACTGCGGCATTAGATCCAGCAATCACATCGCAAGTTGCCGAAATTATTAATGAACTTTCACGAACCGGCATTACACAAATTATTGTTACTCACGAAGTCGATTTTGCGCGTAAAGTGGCTTCACAAGTGATTTACATGGAACATGGTAAAATTATAGAGCAGGGACAACTCGAGTGTTTTGCTCATCCCAAAACCGAAGAGTTCAAAGCTTATTTATCACATTAATATTTATAAAAATCTGATTGGGTGGATATATGAAAAAAACATTACTAGCTATTTTACTTGCAGGATCTGCATTTGCTGCTCAAGCAGCGGAAACTTTAACCATTGGTACCGAAGCAACTTATGCGCCTTTCGAATTCACTAATGATAAAAATGAAATTATCGGTTTTGATATAGACGTTATGAATAAACTTTGTGACGAAATGAAAGTATCTTGTAAGATTGTTAATCAATCATTTGATGGTTTAATTCCTAGTTTAAAAACCCGTCGAATTGATGCCGCTATTGCCGGTATTGATGTGACCCCAGAACGTCAAAAACAAGTTGCTTTTACTAAAATCTATTATGATGATAGTTCAATCCAATTTATTACCTTGAAAGATACATTAACTAACCTTGACCAATTAAAAGGTAAAAAAGTAGGTATTCAAAAAGGTACCACTTACTTGAAATACTTAACCGAAAAATATCCTGATGTTAAAGCGGTAAGTTATGACAGCTATCAATTTGCTTTCCTTGATTTAAAAGCTAAACGTATTGACGCCATTGTATCAAGCTCTTTTGTTGCGGGGGAATGGTTAGGAAAAGATACTGAGATCGTTCCTTTAGGCGATAAGATCACCGATCATGAATTCTTTGGTGAAGGTTTAGGTATTGCTCTACGTCAAGGTAATGATCAATTACTTGAACAATTTAACCAAGCAATTGATAAATTAAAAGCAAATGGTGAATTGGATGCTATATATAAAAAATGGTTTAGCAAATAATCATTAATTACAAAATCTGTTCTTTGAGATCTCGCCGCAAATCTTGCGGCGAGTTTATTTTTTAATTTAACTACGGTTTTTTTATGTCAGACTTTTTTGCACACAGTATGGAGTTGTTACTCCCTTCTATGGATGGGTATATTTTGCCGCTTACGAAAGCAACCGCGATTACGTTATCATTAGCGTTAGTATCATTAGTCGTTGGAATGTTTTTTGCGTTCATTTTTACTATTTTAGAAGCGGTACCATTCAAACCTGTTGCATGGCTAATGTCGTTGTTCAATTTAACCATCCGGGCATTACCGGAATTATTAATTGTAGTTGCAATCTATACCGGTTTACCTCTGTTATTAATGGCACTAGATGATGGTTTTACTATTCCGCTAACATCAATCACCATTAAAATGAATATTGAAAATACTCAGCCCGATCCATTTTTATGTGGTGTTTTTGCTTTATCTTTACTTTATGCCGTTTATGCCTCACAGACATTACGTGGCGCCTTCAAAGCGATTTCCAGCGGTCAAAAACAAGCGGCTCAAGTGTTAGGATTAAGTAAATCTCGTACCTTTTTTCGCATTATCATGCCGCAAATGTGGCGACATGCATTACCAGGTTTAAGCAATCAGTGGTTAATTTTATTAAAAGACACCGCGCTTGTTTCCGCAATTGCGATAGATGATTTAATGATGCAAACCAAAACAATTGTTGCTAGAACCAATCAACCTTTTTTATGGTACTTTATTGCGATGATTGTTTATTTAGTGATATCAATTTTCAGTCAAAAAGTTATTTCACGTATTGAAAAACGTGCTACCCATTTTGAACCATCAGTCAATAGTCAGTAAGGTCATTTTATGTCTGATAATTTTATTTTCTATCTTAAAATCATTCTTCAAGGTCTACCTGATACATTAAGCCTGAGTATTTTTGGAATATTATCGGCTGGTATTTTGGCTGTTGTCTTTTCATGTCTTTTATCATTGAATTCTAAGTTGTTAACGAAAACAATTCGGACTTATATTATTATTTTTACCGGCTCACCATTATTAGTGCAGTTATTTTTAATCTATTATGGACCGTCACAATTTGGTGAATTCTTAAGCAAGTATCCTGCGTTTTATGATTTTATTTCGTCACCTTGGTTTTGCGCTTATATAGCATTAACCCTTAATAGTGCCGCTTATACCACCCAAATTTTTTACGGTGCATTAAAATCTATACCACAAGGGCAATGGCAAGCATGTAGTGCTTTAGGGATGAATAAAAGACAGACTCTTAAAATTTTGATGCCATATGCATTAAAACGAGCGCTTTCTACTTATTCTAATGAAGTCGTATTTGTGGTTAAAGGAACAGCATTGGCGTCAATGATTCCGGTTATGGATTTAATGGGTTATAGTAATGCACTAAATGGTGAATACTATGACTTCTCAATTTTTGTGGTCGCGGGGCTTATTTACCTCTTGATAAATGGCATTTTAAGCACCATTATGAGGATAATAGAGAAAACAGCCCTCACCTTTGAAAACTAAAATGAGCCAATTTGATTCAACAACTTTCTTAAAAACAGTCCCACATAAACCTGGTATCTATCAAATGTTTAATGATAAAGATACCATCATCTATGTGGGAAAAGCGAAAGATCTAAACAATCGTTTAAAAAGTTATTTTAATAGTAGTAAAAAAACCATCAAAACGGATCGATTGGTGAGCCATATTCATCGTGTAGAATTTACTATCACCAATACTGAAACCGAAGCACTATTACTTGAACAAACTTATATCAAAAAATATCAACCAAAATACAATGTTTTGCTTAAAGACGATAAAAGCTACCCTTTTATCAAATTAAGTAAAGAAAGACATCCACAATTGTCGTTGTATCGTGGGGCGGTTAATCGTAAAAAGGATGAGTTTTTTGGTCCTTATCCTAGTGGTTATGCGGTTAAACAAATTTTAGCTTTATTACAAAAAACCTTTCCGATAAGACAATGTCTAAATAGTACTTATCGAAATCGAACGCGTCCTTGTTTACAGTATCAAATCAAACGCTGTCTAGGCCCATGTGTACCGGGTTTAGTCAGTGATGAAGATTATAATGAACAAGTTAATTACGTTAGATTGTTTCTTTCCGGACAATCAGACCAGATTTTGCAAAAAATTACTGCAGATATGCAAAAAGCCAGTAGTGAACTTAATTTTGAAAAAGCGGCCGCACTGCGTGATCAGTTACAAGCAATTAAACACATTAATGAAAAACAGGCGATATACAATAATAATGATAATTTAGACGTGATTGGCTTCCACTATGAACTTGGTTTAGCCTGTATTTATGTACTCTTTATTCGAAATGGTCAAACATTCGGGCATCGTTCTTATTTTCCGAAAGTGCCGTCTAATACCGAACTTGAAGAAGTGATCGAGACATTTTTAGGGCAATTTTATCTACAAGGCAATCAAAATAGAAATATTCCGAAGAAAATTCTTCTCAATTTTTCATTGTCTGATAAACAGGCAATGGAAGACACTTTATCACTCGTTGCTGAACATCAAGTTAAACTAGTCGATGAGCCCAAAGGTGATAATCTAAAATTACTAAATATCGCAACAGTTAATGCACAAACTGAAGTTAAAAATAAATTACTAGAAAACTCAACCATTAAACAGAGATATGATGCATTAAAAGCCTTTTTGGGCATTGATAAAATCAATAGAATGGAATGTTTTGATATCAGCCATTTTATGGGTAAAAACACCATTGCCTCTTGTGTGGTTTTTGATGATAAAGGCCCGGTTAAATCTGAGTTCCGTCGCTATAATATCACCGGTATTACTCCAGGTGATGATTATGCAGCAATGGAACAGGTTCTAACTCGCCGTTATAGTAAGAAAGATCTTCCTGAAGATAAAGTGCCTGATATCATTTTTATTGATGGCGGAAAAGGCCAGCTTAACCAAGCATTGAGAGTTTTTGATAATTTACAAGTAAACTGGGATAAAAATCACCCTATTTTAATTGGTGTCGCCAAAGGTGCTGAACGTAAAGAAGGCTTAGAAACACTTTTCTTTGAAGCGCATGGTAAAGGTTATTATTTAGATTATCACTCCCCTGCTTTACTATTGATCCAACAGATCCGTAATGCATCACATGATCATGCGATAGTTGGTCAAAGGAAGAAAGGCGTTAAGCAGTTAACCGACAGCGCTTTAGAGCATATTGAAGGCGTTGGAGGCAAAAGACGCCAAGCATTACTTAAGCATTTTGGTGGGCTTAGAGAGTTAAAAAATGCCAGTATTGATGAAATTGCCCAAGTACAAGGCATTTCAAAATCATTAGCTGAAAAAATTTATCTAAATTTACAGCAATAACACATTGAAAAATTAACATTTTTCAGGCAACATAAGCAAGCAGAAAACCCTGTTTTTTTAATTATCACTAACCATTTGATTAATAAAACAATATGAGCTAATGTCACATGAAAATTAATTTACCTACATTCTTAACGTTATTTCGAGTCATACTGATTCCATTTTTTGTGTTGGCATTCTATCTATTTCCTCATGAATGGTCCGGTTTTTTTTCGGCATTGCTATTTTTAATTGCTGCTGTTACTGATGTTTTTGACGGTTATCTTGCCCGCCGATTAGGTCAAACAACTAAATTTGGTGCATTTTTAGATCCTGTTGCCGATAAAATAATGGTAACAATCGCCTTAGTACTCATAACCCAATATTATCAAGCGTGGTGGATTTCTATTCCGGCTATCATCATCGTTTCTCGAGAAATCATTATCTCTGCATTAAGAGAGTGGATGGCTGAAATTGGCAAACGCAATAATGTTGCCGTCTCATCAATTGGCAAAATTAAAACTATTGCCCAAATGACAGCATTAACTTGGTTACTTTGGCGTCCTTGCGATCTGGTTATATATGCAGGGCTAGCAGCCCTATTTATTGCAACTGTATTAACTTTATTATCTATGTTGCAATATCTTTGGGTTGCTCACAGTGATTTATTA
This sequence comes from uncultured Gilliamella sp., assembly GCA_946482005.1. Lineage (GTDB taxonomy): Bacteria > Pseudomonadota > Gammaproteobacteria > Enterobacterales > Orbaceae > Gilliamella. The sequence continues at coordinate 72,095 of CAMLPV010000006.1, read as the reverse complement.
GACGAAGATTAAACATATTTATAAAAATGGCAAAATTATCTATACAGTGCCTTAATAATTAAGTTCGCTAAATAATTTTGCAAAAATAGGCAAAATAGCCTAATTTAACAACTAATCAGTCAAACATTGAGCAATCAAACGATTAATTTGAAATTTTTATTGACTGAAATGATAAGATAGGTAAAATGCACAGCATCCAAAGCGCAGTTACCTTTCGGTACTAAGTTTTGAGCCCGGGTGGTGAAATCGGTAGACACAAGGGATTTAAAATCCCTCGGCCTTTTTGGCCGTGCGAGTTCAAGTCTCGCCCCGGGCACCATTTAAAACACTTCTTATGCGGGAATAGCTCAGTTGGTAGAGCGCAACCTTGCCAAGGTTGAGGTCGCGAGTTCGAACCTCGTTTCCCGCTCCAATTTATAATATCCAGTACCACTCGTAATATACATAGGAAATGAGTAGTAGAAGTCTAAGCTATAATCATAAGTAAAGTTGATTCACCTTTAACTAAGTAGACCGCCATCTAATCGATCTATTGCTTCCATAGCTGAATAAATATCAGATTGTAGTAATTTATCCCATATATCTAAACAGGTATTAATAGCCTCTTTATCCATATCCTCTGTGGCTTCATCATAAAGTCTTTGAAGAACAGCAAGTAGACTTAATTCTAGACGACCTATTCTTGATGGTTGATTATTTTCATTATAATTACCCGTAATATTTTCTACTAATTGTAAAATAGGATCGCTTAAATTGGATAAATTTCCAGGATATTCTTCCAATGACTCAAATAGTTCCGATAAACAATGCACAGCCGCCTTTGACACGACAAATAGGCTGAATAATTTATCAACGTTAGGTTTTAACCAATAGTTTTTATACATAACACATGTTCCTAGTTTCCTTACTATTTCTTTATCATCATCATTAATTAATAACTGATAGGCATGTTCTATTTTATCTATCTTATCGTTATATTTATCCTCACGAAGCAACTGACTAATAACAGATACGCACCCCTCTTTTAAAATATTATCCCCTTGAAGCACCGCGTTAAGTTGTTCCTCAAATAAACCATTAAAAAACCAACGTGCGTATATTTGTATTGCGGCTTGTTTTTTTATTTCATCGTTGGTTGACGCTAGCATTGATAGGGTTAAAGCTATATATTGTTGTTGATATTTTCCTTCAAAACCTTGATTAAAAAAATGATAAGCATAATTTCCACACGTCATACGTAAATCTTTATGACACAATTCAATAAATTTTTCATGCGCATAATCATTTTGATAATTAAGTAGTGGTGTTAAAAGAAAAAAGGCAGCCATTTTAACGGAAGGGTGCTCATCATTAATTGCACAATCGACTAGTTCAAGGTTTTCCAATGCAAATGTCTGGTTACGCCAAAAAATGTCAGAAATGCCTCGATAAGCTTTGCCTCGAATACTATTAATCGTTGTTTCAAGCAATGATTTAGCATCTGCACAATCTGTTGACTTCCCTTTTTTGGTGTCCCAAACAGTTAATTGATTTGATTCAGGGTTAGTTGAATATTTTGCAAGGTTTATTAATATATCAATGATCTTCTTAGACCAGTTATCAGCTCTGCTTGCTAATAAGCTAGCTAACGAATCTTCGCAAGCCTCCTTATTAAAATGAAGAATCACTTGCTCTATTAATTCAGTAGGACAAGTTTCCCTTTGCTCTTTATAATTATCACTAGCTGGTATGTCATTAGATTCTGCTAAGCCATAGAAGAAAGCATCAATATATTCTGTATGAATGTTCTGAGGGAGTGAAAGCGCTAATTGAGCAAAACGAATTGGCTCGTTTTTTACACTTGACTGCAAATCACGAGCAAATTGCTTAATATCTGCTCTTGAAGCAGTATCATTATCTATTTGAGTCAACTTACGAGGGGTAAATGCAGATGCTGGTGTTAATATTAAGTTGCGCCATGCTTTATTAGAGAGTTTATTTTTTCCACGTAAGGGCGAGATGACATTTCCTCCAAAACTGTTATCCGCCTGATAGAAATCAGAGTTAGAATATAAATTAAATTTGCGCTCTAGTACTGGAATTAAATTTTTTGATTTACACGATATGCGCTGCTGATCCAATGTCGGTAATAAAAAATGTTGGGGTTCACCCCAATAACTATAATATTCGTTTTTTCTTCTCGCTTCTAAATCTCTCTTTATCTGTTCAATATCTATTAAGGGTGGGAAAAAATAAATTATTTTCTCCAGTTGCCAAAATAACGCATCTGAACAATGCGGGGAGAATTTAGTGATAAGTTTTCCTGATAAAATCCAAGCAGGTTCAATATACTTATTGCCACAGGCTAAACGTGTTTTAGGAGCAGCCAATAGCCAGTTAATGACCTGATCGGCATGTTGATTTGATAAATTTAATAAAAGTGTTGCAATCAAATGTGTTATCACAGCATTTGATTTTTGCATATAAGGTGCAATAATGCTTAACAATATGTCTGGATCGGCTTTTAGCTGTTGGCCTGCCAACTCAATGAGGGTAAATAGCCCATGTTGAATACTACTTACATCTTGATAGTTGCTATACCAATATCGATAAAACCATTCATGAATAGCGTATTTATCTTGTTCTGAGTTAAAAACACGGTCTATATATTTTAACAAAAGCTTAATAGTTTCTGTGGGAATCGCTGTAGCTAATTGTTTAATATCTTTAAGTTCATAATCACGCCAACGATACCAATTAGCTATCTTGTCAATGTTTTTTTTACTTGATGAGTATGGAGATTCGCAGATAACGTTTCTATACTGCTCTAATATTGATTCAATTAAAGATAGTACTCGTAATGGATGGGTTTTGCTAAGAGACTTCCAAATAATTAAATATACCGTACCACCTAAATTAAGTAATCTCTTTCGAAGCTCAAAAATATCATCGGTATCATCTTTTATTTTCAAAGGTAGTGCATAATATACCCTTAGATTCCATAGTTCTGATTGACCAACGAAGTCAGATAGCTCTTTGATAATTAATTCTGATTCATTTGTCGCTATGGATCTGAGTAAGCTAATAGCTAGATCAATTAGACTATCATTGCTACTGTGTAGCCATTTTGAAATATACTGATTTTCACTTAAATAGTGAATAATAGCCCTATTTGAGTCACAACTTATCATTAAAAACTTTTTACAAAGCGCTTGGGACTCGATGATTTTATCAATGAGTGATTTTGCAGGTTTTTTAATATCTTTGATTTCTTTAATTGAGTTTAAAACTAAGTATTTTAGATGGAATCTAATATTATCATTAAATAAGATTGCCTCAACGCAGTTACAAAAGAGATCTTGCCCTGAATCCAATAGTATATTTAGCGCATATTTGAGATGCTCTCTTTTGGCTAAGGTTTGTGTTTCATAAGGACCAATTTCAAATAAGAGTTTTTCTGGTGATTCACTACCTGCTTTAAAAAGTTTGGTGCCCACTAGATAATCAAATAAAGCTTGATGCCGAAAGCTGATTCTTTGGTTTTGTTTACTGAGTACCCCAACAGAAATTAGTGCCTCTAGCTGTTTTTTGGTCCCTATTTGTAGTGCACTTTCAGAAATTGATAGTTGTGATTGATTAATCATCAATGTCACAATATGATCAATAAAAATGGCTGCCTCTTGCTCTGTTACCTTACAATCGGTAATTTGTTTTAGTCTATCTTCCCAGAACGTTCTTACTAGTTCTAATTTATTATTAAATTGAGGAGCTGTTTGGGTGCGTTGTGCAATAGATAAGTAGATGCCTAACCATAAAGGAATTTTAAGTATCTCTTTTTTTTCCTTTGCTAAAGAAGAATAAGTTTCATATGGTTTAACTAAAAGGGTTATTGTGTCTTCATCTAAAGAAGATAATGTGATATCTAAACGATTATCGTTAATGCTTTGTAGCCAACTAGATAAGGCAATATCTTCATTTAAGTCAAATTCTCTTGATGCTAGAACAATACAGATATCTTTCCCTTCTTTTCTTAACCTAATAATTTGCCGAACTATTTCTCTGCAAATATCTAATGCATTACTTGAATGTGATGCAGTCCATCTTATGGCATCGAGTTGATCAAGAATAAACACAACTTTTTGTTGTGATGTAAATTTAATTAAACTATGTACAGGAGAATAAGGAAACCCTAGAGACCTTCCAAATTCTTTTGAATTATCTTGAGGATGTCTTCTATCTAATCTAATAGGAACCGAAATTATATTGTTGGCTTTTAAATGGTTATGCAACTCCAAAAGTAAAGCACTTTTTCCTGTTCCTGCCTCGGCTTTAATTAAGGTTACTGCGTTATCTTGAATTGAATTAATAATAGCGTTTAGTTCATTCCGCGGAATTAATGTATTGGAAATGAGGAACGGTTTGATTGACTCTTCAAACTCTGTGGAAAGCGTATCTAGCACAGTCGATATTCTGTGGTCATCTGGTACAATTCTTTGTTCAAAACCACTTGTTTTTAAATCGGTCAATAACTCAGATAATGTTATTTTCTTCCTTAGTTTATTAAACTCTACTGGATAATTTTTAAGAAAACTTAATAGTTTTACTGGCTCATCTGAAAATAATGCAGAAGCCTTATCTTCAAGCTCACTTTGGGTATAACGATTAATAATATAGGGGGTAACTTTGAATTTTTGAAGAAAGTAAATGGCTCTTTTTATATCTGATTGGTCAGTAATATTTAATCCCAAATAATTACAAATAGCAGTAAAATCTTTATCGCGTTCTTGGCTAACCTTAATTTGGTTTTCCATAAAATCATTAGGGTTCATGTTGCTATTAAGTGCACTATCGCTGAGATCACTCATTTTTTTACTGGGTAAGGGTGATACAAGATGAAACTCGGTAACTCCACGTTCAATTTGACGTAAAGCATTGCGAAAAATTTTGGATTCATTGAGTTGAGATAATGTCCAATGCTCATTATTACCTACACCAACTTTACATTGATGATGCTCTGTATAATCTTGATCGATACCAATTATTACATCAACACCAACTTCATCATCCCCAATAGGTTCGACGACAATCCATGTGATCTTTTCTTCAAGTAGACGAAGTAATTGGTAGGCAACCCAATTAGCTTCATATCTATTACCAAATTTTTCAGCATAGCCACCTGCTTCTAAAGCCATCTTATGTCCCTTATAATACCCCTACTGGTTATGATAGATGATTGAATAGTTTAATCTCAAATTCAGATAGTTCCATTAACGTAACTTAATCACTACTTCTTACCATAATAGCAACAGTTCACCCCACAATTTTTGCTTCAACAATAATAAAATTTAGATATTTTGCTATAATTATATCCACTGTGTAAATTTACATTTAACAGCCACAATTGATTTCAAGACCGCTTTAAGATTCGTCCCCTTCTGTTGTATAACCATCTCGTTTACACCAATCAAGACCGCCTATTAGATCTTTTACTTTAAATCCTAGCATTAAAAGTTTAATCACAGCTTTAGTTGAGGCATTACAGCCAATACCGTCACAATAATAAATATAAATTTTATTTTTATCTAAATGCTCGGTTGTATGAAATAACATATCTTTATGCCATAAATTTACCGCTCCTGATATATTTCCCTTTTTATTCGAGCATCAATGATGGTTATATTTCCTTGCTTTATGATGGACGTGCATAAATCTGTTGAGTCTAATTCAAAAGATAATTTTTCTTGATAATGGCGCATTTGCTCGATACTCATAAAAACTTCTTTTAAAATTTAAACTCAAAGAATATTTCCTAACATATAAGCTAATCGATTAATTATCATATCAATGTTAATTATATTTTCAATTAACTATTTATAACGCAAATATAAACTGTATTGATTAAATTAGCGTAATTTTGTAGTTCTATGTCTATTTTTTATTATTTTACCTGACAAAGATCATTATTCCTTATAAATAACCTGAATAAAACGTCAATTTATTGCCACCAAACAATCTAATCATCTTATTGTATGTATTTGGTAGCTTTGATGATTATTAACTCTCATTTTTTAAGAATAAATTAAAACAAAATGATATTTTTTGGTTATGTGGATTTTGTTTTTACGGTTGAATGGTTGCGCTGTTATTTGTTTATGAAGATTTTTATGAAAAATATGGTTAATACGGAATCAGCTGTCATCATTGAATTGCTAACTAATAAGATTTTAATTATTTTTCATCCTAACTAAAAACACATATGAATAAACAAACATGATAGTAAGTACGATTAAAGTGATACCCCATAATGTTTGATAGTTAGAATTGTACTCTAATGGAGAAATATCTATTTCTAACAACGCTAAAGAGCATGCCGCTCCAATAATCATTCCGCCATTTTGAAAAAGTCTTAACAAGCCACCAATCGTGGATTGTTTATCTTTTTTTTGATCCATTGCTATCTGTATTAATGAACTTTGAAACAGTCCGCCACCTAATCCGTAGCACATAGCAGCTATAACATAATTAAAGACTGAAATATTAAAACTAACCAAGAAAAGCAAGGCAAAAGCAGATAACATAAGCGGTAAAGCATAAATTAGTATAATTTTTTTATAATTTGGATTTATTACTTTTTTGACAAACACACTTAAAATAACGCCAATGGGTGAAGCAGTACAAATTAATCCTATTTCGTCAATAGGATAGCTAGTCTCTCTAGTAAATATGATAGGTGATGCTGAAAAAATAATGCCCGCGGTCAGTCCAAAAATCAAACTGCCAATTGAAATGTATCTAATTGACGAAATTGATAATAATTTGACAGGGAAAAAAGGATTGGAGTGTTTTGATTCAATCTTCCCAAAAAATAAAAATATGATCAAAGAAGAAAAACCGATGAAGCTTGTTTCAACCGACGATAGGTTTATATTATTAGAATAAATGAGAGAAACACAACCGACTAACATTATGAAAAATAGTATCATTCCTTTTAAATCGAAAGTCTCTTCATTTAGTAAGATTACTGATTTATTTATTCTCAAACAAAAAAGAGATCCCACAATACACAAGGGAACATTAATTAGAAACAAGAATTGCCACCCCCATAATTTTAAAATAATACCTCCAAAAGAAGGTCCAAGAATTGGCCCTAAACTTATCGCCAACATTATGAAAGAATTTAATTTTATTTTTTGTTTGCTTGATTGTAAACCAGCCAATCCCATACAATTTGCTTGCAATAATGCGGCACCTATTCCTTGTCCACATCTAGATAAAATAAGCTGATTAGCAGAATCTGAAAATCCAGCAATCATTGAGGTTAGACCAAAAAGCAAAAAGCCTAGTATTAACGCTATTTTTTGCCCTAAAAAGTCACCAAGCCAACCGCTAGGAACGAGAAAAATAATTAGCAATAATAAATATAAAGTAATTGATAATCCGATATATTCTAAAGAAACATCAAAATCGATTGAAAAGGAATTTAACGCTAAGTTTATAATCCCAGTATCTAATGTTGATAAGAATAATCCTAAAAAACATATAATATAAATAGAATACATTGGTTTAGTACTATTAACTGCTTGAGTCATTTAAAGGTCTCACCTTACTAAAATTTCGCTTTTATTTTAACTGACTACCTACAGAAAAAAGTGAATGCAAAAGTAACCAACCATTAGAATAGAAGTTGCAAAAATGAAATATTTTATTTCATAGAGTTTCATGTACTTTCTTTTTGTGTTGGTGAAAATATCCAATTAGTTTATTTACTTTTTAGAAATTATGTTTAAAAAGAAATTTAAACAAATTAGCAAAAAAGCTTATATTAATATGCTTTGCTTAGTTGGTTGCCAATTGAATAATAACTAAAAATGCCATTGACTTTTTTGGAGATTCTAAAAAGTGAGTAAATTATATTGTGAGGATTTAATACGATTTTCGGATGCTATGTCTGACGTCAGTAGAGTTATGATTATTACAGAATTAATGAATGGTAGAGCGCTTTCAGCCTCATGGTTAGCAAATCGACTGAATTTATCACCACAAGCTACGCGTTTTCATTTAAAAAAATTAGAAGATGTTGCACTTATCCATCACAGGACATGTGGTAAACACCGCTATTATGAAATAAAAAATCAAGATACAGCAACGTTTATAGAGTCAACGTTTAACATTATTCCACCAAATGATTGCTTATTTTTATCTAATTCTAAAACTAAAGAAAAATTTAAAGAGGCAAGAACATGTTATAAACATTTAGCTGGCTCATGGTCTGTAGCACTGACCCAATCATTTATTAATAATGAATTTATTGTTATACAAGACAATTTTTTTGTGGTTACTGAAAAAGGTAAAATCTTTTTTAATGAACATACGTTATTATTTAACACATCTAACACAACTTGTGTTGGCAAGCGCTGTATAGATTTTACTGAACATCGGGATCATATTGGTGGCACCTTAGGGACTTTACTACTGCAATCAATGCTACAACAAGGATGGTTTAAACAAGAAGATAATAAACGTGAATTAACAATAACCCAAAAAGGAAGGAAAAGCTTAAATCTATTATTAATTGATATATAAGGGATCGACAATAAACATCAATTTTTCAATTAAATCTTTTAAAACTAGCAACTAAGTTACTTTAACGTATTAATTATAATAAAAAACACCATTGCGTTTAGGTTGTTAATCATCCATTGAAATTAAATGATATCCCTAACCTTCTGCAAAATAGTCCATTGCAAGCAAAAATTTAATTCATTTAGTCAAGCTGACACGCCAAAACTAAATCATATTTCGTTAACGCAGTTAGAGCACAGTCTTAACGTTGGTAATAGTTCTTTGAACTTGAACTTGCCTGACATTAATTTTCGTATTTAACAGATCTTACTGTAATGATAGGTATAATTAGTTACATAACCGAATAAATAAATAGATTTATTGGTTAAAACAAATTTTCTTAATAGGTCATAGATATCGAATAATTAAGTATAATAGTTAATAATTAACGAAAAGGATTTCCTTATGTATGTAAAGAAAATAAGATCATTTATTGTATTAGCGACAAGTGATAGTTTTCGCGATGCTGCTGAGAAACTGAATATAACCCAACCAACACTTACCAAACAAATTCAACTTCTTGAGGAAATATTTGGTTTTAAACTATTTCTTAGAGATAATCAGGGTTGTTACCTAACTGAGGAAGGTAAAATAATCTACAAATATGCGGTTAATTTAGCCAATGAGTTAGATAGATTATTCTGTGTTGTAAAAAAAATAAAAAATGGTACAACGGGCGTCTTGAATATCGGCTATACATTTTCCTGTATAAACAGATTACCGGAAATAATAAATAATTATACTGAACATCATCCAATGATAAAAATTCAGCTACATGAGTTGTCTTCAGCAGAGCAGGAAAAGAAGCTTTTATCAGGCGAATTAGATATCGCTTTTTTGGAAAAACCGACGAATAAACAAATAAAGTATACCGAAATAGGCTCAGATCATTTAGTCTTTATATTCAATCAAAAAGAAAATTTTCAGATACATGATTTTAATGATGTTAAGCAAATTTTGGATAAGAATACACTTTGTCTACCTGATTATGATTCACATTTTGATCTGTCACAAAAAATTACCAAATATCTTTCTAGTAATGCGTTAAATTATCCAAATGTATATTACACAAATAATGTTTACAACATTATATCTATGGCTAATTTACATTCGAATGTAACGATACTACCCAATAGTTTAGTTGATAATCTTAAATCAACCATCAAATATAAAAAACTTATGGGGAAAGGATCAAAATGGAAAATTGGCGTGTCATGGAATGAAGAAAAAGCAGGCAAAGATGTTCTCACATTTATTAATGAGATAAGAGATAAATAAATTTTTTATAATTATTAAAATTCATGACGTTAGTTGCAATTATATTGTTTAATCATTAATTAACAATAATCTCTGCCCTACTCTAAAGCAAAAATAACCGTATAAACTAAAGAGATATTACAACTACATCTTTTCATAGATACTTATATGAAGAAACATATAAGATGACAAGTAGTTCTAAACCTTTGGATATTTCTCAATATAACTTAAGTGTTACTTTGTTTTTTATACAATTTTAATAATTTCATTAATATCAATGGTGAATTTAAGGTTTTCAGCATAGGTTAATAATTCTGACAAAGGGCTTATTTGCTTCATTGTTTTTATTAATTATACTATTTACAAATAGAGGAAAATGGAAACCTATCACGACTTAATCTATTGGTCTTAAACATATTATTGTCATAATCAATACTTCCATCCTAATACATTGGTTTAAATTCTATACCTTAAAGTATTTAGACATTATCTTGATTGCTCAAAATTAATGCATTGATATTTAAGACATCTTTTCGCTGAGGAAAATCATCTAGTCCGAACTATGTTCAGTGATCCAGATGATTACCCTTTTTGCTTTTTAGTCAGCTTTATATGTTTGCATACTAAACTATATCTACAACATCTTTTAATAGCGTAAGTTTGCAAATCAATTAGCTATTGAATCCCCCCGCTTGGATTTGTAACACCCAATTTACCGGCATATAACACCAGACAAAGTGCAAAAATTAACAAAATAGACATTATGATAGGTAAAACTTTTGCATCGAAAACATTTAGTAACATTCCCCCACAAAATCCACCACCAGCTATTGCTAAATTCCAAAGTGAGACAAGTAAAGACTGTGCAATATCGGCTGATTGTCCGGTTATTTTTGCTGAAGCAGTTTGAAATAATGTTGCGCCACCGCCAAAGGCCAATCCCCAAACTACAACTGAGATTAAAATTAGCCCATAAAGATGGTCAAAGGCATAAAATAACAATCCAGATATAGCAAATAAACTGAGGTATAAAATAATTAATTTACGTAAATAATTATCGATAAAGATGCCAACAATGGTAATACTAATTATTGAAGAAATACCAAAAATAAATAGCACAACATCGACATTTGCATCATTACCAGATAGTTGTAAATATGGTGATATATAGGTGTAAAAAATATTATGCCCAAATGCAAAAATGAAGTTTATTGCTAAGATAGATTTTACGTAACGTATAGATAATACAGAAAAAATGGAATTCTTTTTCGCTGCTTTTAACGCTGCTAAATTAGGTAATTTTAGCCATATAAAAATAACCAACAACAAAGAGATGATAGTAATCATATGAAAAGTTAATCGCCAACCAACTAACTGCCCTATTGCAGTCCCCAATGGAATACCTATAGATAAGGCAATTGGAACCCCTAACATAACTAACGTTATTGCTCTGCCTTGTTTATCAGCACTAACCATTCTGGTTGCATAACCTGCTACCATTGCCCACAAAAGTCCGGCAAAAATACCTGCTAAAAATCTAGCTATTAATATCAGGATAAAAGACGAAAAATAGGCAGTCATAAAATTAGTAATAGCAAAACCAAGCATAACAATTACTAATAATTTTTTTCTATTCCAACTTTGTGTAGCAATTGTTAATGGGATAGCTGATAGTAGAGAACCTAATGCGTATAGCGTCACTAATTGTCCAGCTTGAGCCTCGGTAACACTTAGATCTTCACTTATTAATAGTAAAAATCCAGCAGGCAAAGCTTCAGTCATAATAGAAATAAATAGTGCGGTTGCTAAAGCAAGCAGACTCAATGTGGGGAAGGTATTATTGGTTTTTTCCATGTCATTCACTCATATTATAAATTTTTTAGTGGGAGATATAGTGAATTTATGCTAGCAAACAATCTTATAACTGTATAATTCCAATCATTTATTGCATTATGAAAATTATTTATCGCAATTAACTATATTGACTATCTAAAAAAATGAACACCACGGAAAGTACGTAAATCCTTTGGGGTATTTGTTTGGGGTGATTCGAAAGGCTCACTTAGGGACGTTTCGGGCAACTGAGTTGGTGAGCAATGAAGAGAGTATGTACCATATGATTATTGTACTTACTGACCATGCCCCAACACGGCCCATAACAATTTACCGGTTATGTACCGTTTTATGAACACTAGACCGTTCACACTCCGTAACTCACTATGGGCAACAGCACATTAATGCCACCAATGAGGTTAATTTTGCTGAAGATACCAAAACTCATTATAAATCCCATTTTGTTGCAATAACTGCTGATGAGTACCACTTTCGACAATTTCGCCTTTATCAATTACTACAATTTGCTCAGCACCGATGATAGTAGAAAGTCGATGAGCGATCACTAATACCGTTTTTTCTTGCACTAGCTTATTAATCACCTTTTGCACTGCCAATTCATTCTCAGTATCGAGTGCGGCAGTTGGCTCATCGAGGATAAGAATAGGGGCATTTTTCAAAATGGCTCTGGCAATAGAGATACGCTGCCTCTCCCCACCAGAAAGACTTTTGCCAATATCATTGAGTTGTGTTTGATAACCGTCGCGGAAATTCTGGATAAATTCGTGGCAATTTGCTTGTTTACAAACTTCGATGACCTCCTCGTCACTAGCGGATAATTTTGCCATTCTAATGTTATTAATAATGGTGTCTTGAAACAAATAGACATCCTGAAATACTACAGAGACTAGACTCATTAACTGACTCTGAGACATATCTCGAATATCAATACCACCGATTTTAATACTGCCTGATTTTACATCAGCAAACCGAAGAATAAGCTTGGTTATTGTAGTCTTACCGCAACCACTGGCACCGACCAAAGCGGTTAATGCTTTTTCTGGGATCTGAAGGGATATATCCTTAAGAACATATTTGTCTTGCCCTCGGTACGAAAAGTTAACTCGTTCAAATTCAATATTATAGTGATCAGGCATAATCTCTGCCTTTTTTTCAGGTAATGATGGTGCATTCAACAGTTCCTGCAATTTTTCATACCCTATAACTAATGATTCAAGCATTGATGACATTTGTACAAAATAATTTAATACATCCGTGGAACGAGCAACGATTAATAACACGCTGGCTAGTAAGAGATAGGAAATGGTCGCAGCATTCACCAAATAGGCACATAACGAGATGATAAGGATCAAACCAACTTGAATTACAATGGTGATAATTAAGTTAGGTTTTTCGCCTTTTTTTGTGCCAATACGCAGTATATTTGCCACATCTGTTGTTACGTTAATAAACTCTGTCATCTTCTCTTCGGTTTGGCCTGTCGATTTTAATACGTCAAGTCCTTGTACAAACTCGACAGCTTCCCCTTTTAATTTGGCATTGGCTTCTGCCAGAATGCTAAAACCTCTGCGATAGGCCTTCCTACGCCACAGGTAGAGTGGAATTGCCATTGGAAAGACCAAAAGCATCATCAAAGAAAGTTGCCAACTGTAAAATAACAAGGCTATTGCAGCTGATAGTGGTATAACCACGCCGGTAATGATGATATTGAGTAGCATAAATGTAAATACTGCCGCTTCATTTACACTTTGCATCATAAGGTAATTTATTTCCCCAGATCTAAACTGACTTAAATAATCTAAGGAAATATGTCTTAGCTTGTTACCTAATTTTTCCCTTAGCTCGGTAACTGCCAACGTCGAATAACCATCCGCATCATAGCGTTCACAAAGCACCTTAAAAATAAAACTACCTATCAATAGAACAACGACAATAATTAAATGAGTAACTGTTGCAGTAACACTTTTGGCTTCTAGTGCTGCAAATAAGGGATATAGTAAAACCAACGAAACGCCAAACAGACAAGAGGAGATCACAGTATAAATCAGACTGCGGATCAATATTTTCTTTTGTTTACCAGCCGCATTGATTAAGCCAATATACGTTTTCAGCAATGATTTTGTTGTGCGTGTGTCTGTATTAATATACTCTTTCATCACTTTTCTCCATCAGCCAAATTATTGACTGGAATCGACCAATCTTTTGCTTTGTTATACTCTTGCCATAACAATTTATAATCACTTGAATTTTCGATTAAATCATTATGTGTCCCATGAGTTTTAATCATCCCTTTATCCAATAATATTATTTGGTCGGCATTGACAATCGTCGATAAGCGGTGGGTTACCATAATGACAGTTTTATTTCTATCAATTAAACGGTTAAAGGCTTTTAACAATAATGCTTCATTTCGGGCATCAGAAAAAGCCGTCGGTTCATCTAAAATAACGATCGGTCGATTTTGTAAAAAAACTCGGGCAATGGTGATCCTCTGTTTTTGACCACCGGATAATAACTGCCCTCTTTCTCCTGCCAGAGTGTTATATTGTTGAGGAAGTGTCAAAATGAAGTCGTGAATTTCAGCTTTTTTGGCGGCTTCAATAACATCTTCATCAGAGATATCCTCTAACCCATAGCGTATGTTATCTGCGATCGAGCATGAGAATAAAAAGTTATCCTGAAAAACAAATGAGATTCTCGACATAAGTTCAGCGTATTCAATCTCTTTTATATTAACTCCACCTAAAGTTATCGTTCCAGAGGTTGCATCAAGAAAGCGTGGAATGAGATTGGTTAGCGTCGTCTTGCCAGAACCAGATGTACCAATAAGAGCAGTAAATGAATTTTCAGGAATTTTAATATTGATATTGGATAAAACAGTGTCAGAATTCTGGTAACAAAACCCAACGTTTCTGAAAATTATCTCATTATTATCAGGTAATAGCGGGTTGGAAGGCGCCTCTAAAATTGGTAAATTTTCAACTTCAAATATCCTTTCTATTGCTGCTTTTGACTTTTGTAATATCTGAAATAGACTCATCACTGGATGGACACTTTCTGCAATACCGATCGCCAACAATAAAAAACAGAAAGTTGTAATAAATGAGATTTGGTCATTTAGTTGGGCTAAACTCAATCCAACAACTAATATGATACTCATCGGCATAGCGGAGAAAAGGCTGCGAGCAATTTTTGTAGACAATCGCATAGATTGCAACCAATGAAAGACCACCTGGCTATAATTTTCCAGCGCTTTTTGATATTGAACAAATGCTCCCTCCCCAGCATCAAATGTTCTTACTGCACTCATTCCCTGAATATATTCAATTATTTTACTGTTGATTTGAATAGTTGCATTGTTATAGCTTTCCTTCAAAAGCTTAGCTTTTTTCATGATAAAACTCAGCAGTAGAAAAGTAACTAAAGTGATGGCAAATACAATGCTTGCAAAGACCCAATTAAAGATAAATAAAACCAGTAAGGTAAAAATTGGCGTAACGAATGCCTCGGCTTTTAAGGGCGGAGCATCAGCCACAAAAGCATGTAATTCTTTAATATCATCGATTAATGTTTTAACAAGATTCCCGTTGCCCATGTTTCTAACCGTTTCAATAGGCAATTGATTGATCTTTTTGATAAGCCTTGTTCGTAATATTTTTTCTAGTTCAAATGCTGCATAGTGAGACTTATCGTGAGCATAAGTTCTCAGCGTATAAAAAAGAATGCTCAGAACAAGTAGAGAGACAATCGGCAATCCCGGAAAGACGCTGGTATCCAACATCAATTGGTGTAAAACCAAGATCAACATTAACCAGATACTCAGTTTAAGCACCTGTGCAATTGAAGCCAAAAATATAGAATGAGATACTTTATTCTTTACTGGCAGAAATATATCCGTGTGATTCATAATTAAGTGTCTCCTTAGCCTATATCTATCATGCACAAACTAAATAAACTTAATTTTGACTTTAAACTGCTCATATACAAATCCTATTACAATGTTATTCTCATATTGTGGCATATTAATGACTAGCTAGTACCAAATCCAAAATTCCGATTTCTTTTTGTTAGTGTGTGTGTTTGATTGATTGAAAAAACAGGGCAACTATATATTCCAATCATTCGAAAATAAGTGTGAAACTCTTACTGAAGTATGTATATCAATTCGAAATTAACACCAACTTCCCCTCAAGGTTTTGATTTGTCACTTTTTATTCAATAATATTTTATTAAATAGCTATTTTTTACTTTTTTAAAAGAATTTTATTTATCGGTATATAGATAAAATTGAGCGCCAATGATATTGATAACCATTATCAATTACAGATTTTTATCATATTGAACACTTATTGTCAAACCCATCGAACGCTTACTTTTTTATCATGCAAAACTTAATTAATGTATTGATATTAAAAGAATTAATTCAAATAATATTTGTATTGAGCCATTTTTTAACGATATACTTTCCCTTTATTATCATAGGTTAAGGTCGTTTTTGGGGCAAAATTGAATTATTAATTGCAATACTAAATATTTTGATTTTGATCACTTATTTATAAATTTGATTGTCATCTTCAAATCTGTTGATGCAAGACGTTTATCATGAGGCAGGCTTATCAGAAAGCAGTGATCAAAATTAACTGTAAATATTTAAATTGAAACGAACTGTCAACAAGTGTTTAGGATCTGAAAAATTTCGCCACCCCCTCCCCCTTGAGATCAGTACTCTATTGGTGTTTGTATGAATATCAGGTGGTTTTATGAAAAGTTTATACTTATCACGGTTTCTTTTGCCTTGCTTATCTATGTTTTAAAGCAGTTTATGCAATAAATTTAATACAATTTAAACAGCATTAAAAAACCGCTTGTTTATGTGGAGTCGTCGTTCTTACATAACTTAGATGTCATAAATACTTATATAATTTGCTTTGTTTACAACTATATAGCAAGCAAAAGAGACAAAAAATAATAAAGTAATACCAACACTCGATATCTTCAAGAATAAGATGGTTAAAAATCTGCTAACATTAGAAAACAAACATCTTTGTAATTTAAGAGAGATTTACTCAGTTCACTCTATACGATGTAGTAGAATTGGTTGTTTTATGTTATCAAAGAACGACATAAGTATTTATTCTTATAATTCACTGTTTTCAAGAATTATTTTGCTCATATACAGCGCTTTACAGATGCGGCTACAACCTTAGCACAAATGAAGTAGATAATTTTTGAATAATACCAGACCATGCTGAAAATTTTAGATTAATTCATCTTGATTATATTCGCTTAGTTGTTGTAATTCAGAGCTCTTTCGGCCAATGTCCTGTGGTTTGATATAACCATTTTAAAACTCGTTTGGCATAGGAACGATCATTAAGATATGAAAATAGCGTATAAAATAGTAACAAAAGTAAAGGAATAATTTGTGCTCCGGATATTATCCATAAAAAACCATTCATTATAAAATCAAACTCTTTAATTGGATATATAATTATCAGTAATAAAAATGGGGCAAAAATAGTATAAAAATACCAATTACGTAATAACGTTTTCGCTTTTTGTTTACTTATCCAACTACAATGAGGAATTAAATAACTTGAACCATCGGTATGATTAATAATCCCTTGTATTTTGTTATTTTCAAATATTAAACTGAGTTTATCTCCTGATGCAATAAACGTCGGATGGCAAAAAGAATAAACAACCGGTATATGATAATTATCTAAAGCAAGTTCATCGAAAAATAGTCGAACTCCATTAAAATCAAATAAAATTTTCCTTCGTTGTGATCGATAAATTAATTGGCTATCTATATTAGTCGCAATCCCTTCATATACAGGTAAGTCTGTTGATGAACAATTAAGGGTTTTACGATGTTCTAAAAGCGGGGTTTTCATAAAACCAAGATCGCCTTTTTTTAATTTATAATATCGTTGACGTAAAAAAATTTGTTTAGGTAAAACCAAATTTATTAGACGAAATAGCGTTGAGCAAATACACCATATCAAAATTAGAAATAGCCCAGCAGCTAAAAATAGCGTTATAAATTGAAGCTCTAGCCAAAATCCAATCAAGATCAAAAATGGTAAAATTAACGTAGAAGGATAAGGGATAGCACAATGTAATTTATTACGAATAGCTAAGTCCCCTTTGCATGAAACCAACCAGTGGAGCCAAAAAGTGCCATCATTAAGTGCGTGAGAAGCAATATGGATAACATCGCCTTCATCTAATTTATCTAAGACACTTACATCGATAAATTGGTTTTTATAAAAAAAATAAACTCCCTCATTGGTAATAAGACGATAACAATCAGATTGTCCATAGGGAATGCAGTCATATCGATAAAATTTAGTAGTAATAAATTGGCAATTATCTCTCATTTTGTGTTCTTAGTTTGTTAGATCACAATCCACTTATTCGTTGGTTTATCAATGTATCAGCATTGTTTAGGTTGTGGTATTACATTATTTCATAGTAAATATTATTTGTTATTTTAATCTTTTATTGCAAATTTAACAGGTCTGTAATAGTGTAAATGTGAGTATTATTCAATACATATCAATCTACACTATCTTGTCTAAAAAATGGATTTAATTATCTTATTCAGATAAATTTCATAATTTCTTTGTTATTCTGTGGTAAAAAGCTAATCTTGCCAAATCTCTTTTGCTAAACGAAACGCAGCCCAAGCTTTAGGCCAACCGACGTAAAATGCTACATGAGTTAAAACTTCTGCTATTTCTTGCTTCGTGATGCCGTTATTTTTTGCGGTCTGTAAATGAAATTGTAAAGAACTATCTAAGATACCACTGGCAAGTAATGCCGTAACTGTGACTAAACTTCTGTCTCTTGCTGAGAGCTCTTTTTCTCGAGACCAAACTTCACCAAATAATACATCATCATTAAGCTCAGCAAACTTAGGTGCAAATTCGCCAAGTACATCTCTTCCCGCTGTTACTTTGTTCATAATTTTTCCTTCTATTTTGTGTTATGAAAAAATTAATTTAAAAATCTAACAAATTTAGAGATTTCAATATAGTATAGTTCTCTTTTAATCATAATGGATAATTATATTAATAAAGAAATAACTGAAAAAAACTATTATTATCAATAAATCTTTTCAGTTAATTACAGTTTGTTTATTTTCTTTTTTAGTCTTTAATCGCCTACTTTTCCTATTCTACCTAAATATCAATATCTAATTTATTGAATATATTATGGATTAATTAAATTATATTCTTGCTACCTATAGTTAGAATTTTCATCTTTTTTATCAAGACAAAATATTAACAATTATCTTCATTTGCAAGTAAATTGAAAATAACGACGGGCCATATTCTAATTTCCATAAAAATAGACTGATAAAACACAAGAACTCAAACTAAATTATTCTCCGACCAATTTGATTGAAAATTTAATTAGCAAAATTATTCACTATCCGCCATTTATAGTGAATAAAAATCACTCATTTAACAATATTACCTAATACTAATTAATTAAATAATATTCTGAATATCATTAAATATTTAATGAGTATCAAATATATTTTCCTTAAAAATTAATTTATTAAATAAAAAAAAATAAAATTTAAACAAATTTAAAACCGATACGGTTTTTTTAACCTGATCTGGGGAGAACTTTTTTAGTAAAACCTTTACTTTATAAATGATAATTATTCTTATTTAAATTTATCTATTGTTATGAATTAAATGGAATGTCAAAGAGTGTTTATACCTTTATAGAGCAAATCAGAATGCTTTTTATATGTAGTTTTAGGAAAAAATATATGAGATACAAATTAGCTTTTATTGATAGAGTAACTAATCTCCCCATATCTTCGAAAAAAATTATTATTAATTCACCGTGGTTAATGGCCGGTATTTTCAGTTTATCGTTCAACGCAATGGCAGATACAGTTGAAAAAAAAGACGATAGTGATCAAGTAGAACAATTAATCGTTACCGCTAGGCATGTCAAAGAGTCAGCCAAAGATATTCCTTTTACCATCAATATTGCGGATGATAAAAAACTGGTTGACCGACGGGAAACAACTTTAGAAAAAGCTTTAAACGATACCGTTGGCGTGCAAGTAATTAGTAATATGGGAGCGGCGAAATCGATACGGATGCGTGGCGTCGGCTCGGTATTACCAATGAGTGGCGATGACAGTTCGGTTAGTATTAACGTCGATGGGATGCCACAATCAAGAAGTAATACGACCTTAAATTTACTTGATGTTCAGCGTGTCGAAGTACTAAAAGGTCCACAAGGAACCCTATTTGGCCGAAATAGTGAAGCAGGCGCCATCAATGTTATTTCAAAAAAACCAACTCGCTATTTTGAATCAACTTTTAGAACCGAATTTGGACAAGACCATCAAATATTAACGGAAGGTGTCATCAGTGGTCCTTTAACCGAGCAGTTAAGTGGCCGTTTTGCTGTCCGTTATGATGAAGCAGATAGTATTTTAGAAAATGTTAATGACCATAAACCAGTGAGTATTCTTAGAAATAAAATCGCTAGAGGTTCATTGCTATGGGAAGCTTCAGAACTCACATCTATCTCATTTATTACTGAATTAGAAGATGCAATGGGTATGGATGATATGTATGTTATGCGTCCTTACGGTCACCATCCAAAAATTAACATTCCTAATAGCAGCGATAAGAATGACAAAAATATTTATCGTTTTAATTTTAAAGTTGAACATCAACTTGATAATAGTATTTTAAGTTCTATAACAAGTTATTCTTACTCTAAAAATGACAATCGAGCACCGATTTACGAAGGTAAATTATATAACCATTTAATAGGTATATCTCCTCCTTCAAATTGGTCGTTTTTAACTAAAGAGAATCTTTTCAATCAAGAATTTAGAATCTCTTCAAAACCTGATGCATCTATATTTTGGGTGGCAGGAGTTAATTATTATACTAATAACCGACATAGAAACACCTCTGATGTTATAGATGTTTTTTACCCTACTAATCCTTTAAATGCAGATATTAAAAGAAAATTTGAGACAGATAATGTAGGTCTGTTTGGGGAAATTACTTATCCTCTTACCGCAAATTTGAAATTAACAACCGGCATTCGTCAATCTTACGAAAAGAAAAATTATCGAGCAAAATGGTCAGCTAACGCAATTTATACCGACAATGCGTCGGGAATGCCAACTTTAGCATTTGATAAGCAAAAAATAACTGATCATTATACTACTGGTCGACTTGGATTAAACTATCTTCTCAACGATAATGCCACCCTTTATGGTCTCTATTCTAGAGGTTATAAAACAGGTGGTTTTAATGATGAAGGAACCGATTTTGCCACATTGGGTTATTCAGACCAAGCCTATAAATCAGCTTATGTAAACACTTATGAAATTGGATTAAAAACTGAAAATAATACCGTTGGACTAAACACTGCACTATTTTATAACGATACAAAACGTGAACACTTAATGGCTTACAATCCAGCAACATTTGTATCTGTGGTTGAAAATTATGATATTCGAAGTTATGGTGTAGAGCTAGATGGTTTTTGGAAAGCACCTGGAAACTTAGACTTTACCGGCGGCATAGGTTACACCAATGCTAAAATCGTCGGCACTCCAAGCCAAAGTTTAGCTCATGTGAAAAAACATAACCAAGTACCGGATACATCGCATTGGAATGCTAACTTAACCATTTTGCACTCTATACCGCTTAATTTAGCTTCAGGAATATCATTGGAAACACAAGTAACAGATCGTTATATTGGCTCTCGTAAAGCCGATGTGCAAAATAATTTTGGTTTGAAAGCTTATAACAAACTTGATGCTCGAATTGCCGTTAAAACTGAAAATGCTGAATTTTATGTATGGGGCGATAATCTGCTTAATAAATCTTATGATATATGGGGATATTATATTCCTGCCATGTATCCGGATGGTCCAGATGCAACCATTGGATCACCAGGCAGAGGTAGAACAATCGGCGTTGGTTTCATTTATAACTATTAACATGCATTATGTAACAACCTGATATTATTAACTTTGATCTGTGCTGCCACTATTTAACATTATTATATGAATGCTGGCGGCGCATCTCTTTAGGTAACAGACCAAACTGTTTCCTAAATGCTGAACTGAAATGACTAATATTACTATATCCCAGCATAATAGCTGTTTCAGTAACACTATTTTCGATTAATAATTGTTTAGCTTTATTCATTCTTTCCGTCAAATAATAGGCATAAATACTTTTACCAAAAATCTGCTTAAATCCTTTTTTTAACTTGCTATGATTAAGACCAACCTGCTTGGCTAACCAATCAATGGTTGGTGGATTGGTTAAATCATTGATTAAATAGTCACGTGCATCATTAAATTGTTTATACTCCCATTGGGTAAATTCTTGATGTCCTAAATGATTATCAAAAGACTTGAAGTACCAATTTAAGTATTTTAATACATGGGCATAGACTAATAATCGATTTGACTGGTCCGTGTTTTGCATCAAGTAAAATAGCTCGCGAGCACAAGATAATACATTGCTATTTTGATGAATGGGATGATGATGCAGAAAAAAATTCACTTTCTTATCCAAATTAGAAAATTGAAAATCCATTTCGCCGAGTAAAACATCCAATAATTCAGGCATTATCATAACTTCAATGTTACAAAAATCTTTAGAGTGCTGTAGATGAAATGTCTCACCATCAGCAAAGCCGAAAGTCAAATCCCCTTTATGGGTAACAAGTTTCCTATTTTTAACTTGCATACTCAACTTACCTTGTAACTGACAATTAAAACATAAACATTTATCACTACTAGGAAATGCTTTACTGATATCGATGGCATTTAGATCATCGGCACTATTCACACATACCGCTAAACCAGGTTGTAACTCCATGAATGAACTGTTCTTTTTATTATTGGGTAATTTATCTAAATGCATATATCCTCCAAACAAATAAACGATAACAAATATCATTTGCGTTTACAACAAAATAAAGCTACCATTTATCAGCTAATATCCTTTGGAGCATAGAATTTATAATATTTTTATTATAAAAGCTTATAAAACACCACATGGACGATAAAACCATCTTCGCAGATAAACAAAAAAACTATTTTTTATTTATTATTGCTCAGCTCTATATTATACAAGGAATTCCAGTAGGACTGGCTTTTGACGCCTATCCTATCTTATTACGAGATTCAGGTGTTTCACTGGCAGTGATAGCCATGATTCCGCTAGCTGGTTTACCATGGGTCGTTAAATTTTTATGGGCCCCTATTGTTGAAAATCATTGGATAGCTAAAATTGGCTATCGGAAAAGCTGGTTACTGCCAATGCAATGTTTATTAGCAATACTTATAACCATCATCGCCTTCACCCCTTTTACAGCAGAAACTACCACTTATCTTCTTTTAGTTATTATTTTATCTTGTATCGTTTCTGCAACACTCGATATTGCAACTGATGGACTGGCAGCTGATTTATCGCAAAACAATACTATTAGCCAGATAAATAGTATTCAAGTGATGGGCAATATTACTGGTATGCTTATTGGTGGAGCTGGAGTAACAATTTGTTATGATTATTTAGGAAAAACCTATAGTATCTTAATTTTAGTAGCTCTTATCATATTTTCAATCATACAACTTATTATATGGAGAGAACCTGACTTATTGCGTAATTTGCAAAGCAATCCAAGAGCAAAAATTAGCCAATTTTTTAAAAGACAAAACGCTTATCATATGTTGTTGATTGCTTTGCTAGTTCCTTTTGCTGGTGCTGTAATCTTATCCATAACTAAATTTATTTTACTTGATGTTGGATTTTCTGTGGGTGATATCGGTATTTATACCGGTATTGGTGGTTATATTACCATG
Source organism: uncultured Gilliamella sp. (assembly GCA_946482005.1). GTDB lineage: Bacteria > Pseudomonadota > Gammaproteobacteria > Enterobacterales > Orbaceae > Gilliamella. Next base: position 48,502 of record CAMLPV010000006.1, on the reverse strand, counting down.
CTGTTCGGTTGCATAATTGCATCCTATTTATTAAAAATCATGCCTCCTTATCAAACACTGAAATTAGGCTTTGGTATATTATCTTGTTTAATTATGTTGTGGTGTGTCATTTACTATCTACCCAATTTTATTAATCCTATTATTATCACTATTCTGATGACCATATTAGGTATTGGTATTGGCATTATAAATGTTAGTATTTATACCATTACGATGATCTATGCAAAACAAGGCAAACAATCAGCTACAGATTATGCTATTTTTCAAAGCACGTTATTACTTTCCGAAATTATCGCATCCTCACTTTCAGTGGCAGTTGCAGAATATTTCAGTTACATAACCGCATTTTTATTAGCTTTGATAAGTATTATTGTTATCCACTTAATGAAAAAGAATAAATAATCAATTAGGTCGATTATTATTGACCAAAATAATAACCGACACTACTCTATTTAAAATTGATTTTAATAAACAGACCAATTAGTCACAATTTATTTTCTTTTCGGTAGAGCAATATTGCCTAGATTCTTGTTATAGTCCGAAGAACTGTTATTAAAAAATAGTGCCCAAAAAAGAGTTAAAATAATACCGCTAACAACAATAGTTAAAATTGTTAAGAGAATTTTTAATAGATTAACATATTGAAAAATATTGACATCCCATATCAATAATATTATGCCCATTGAAAAAGCAAAAAGTGCAGCAAGAAAAAAGCTGGCTAAGATTGTTTTCATTTTTTATTCCTTAATTAAAGCTTATCAATATATTCTTTTTTCTTCATATTGAATTCATCTTGGGTTATAGCCCCAATATCTAAAAGTTGTTTTAATTTTGTCAATTTGCTATATATATCATCCGGCTCTGATAATTGGTTAGTTGCAGTATTTTGCTGAGGTTCGGTGTTTGTCATTGTTTGTAAGTAGGTTTTAGACAACTCTGCCCCTGCCACAAACTGAGCACCTAAACCAGCAACACCACCTTCATTTTTTGCTGCATCTCTTAAAGCTTGCAATTTTTCCATTTCCACATAACTTAAATTCGCTTTTGAAGCAGCAATAACATCTGCTGAAATATTGGCTATTTTGGCGATTCTATTTTCAGTTTCACTATCAAATTCTGAAGCTAGAATACGAAAATCACACAAGTTAAGACCAAGTTTATTGATATCATCATATAAACGGGATTTTACTAGCTGGGAAATTTGACTAAGTTGAGAATCAATTGTTTGATACGCATATTGATTTGCAGCCAGTACACTGGTTATTTCTTGAATTATACGATTTGAAATAAGTTCCTTTGCTTCTGTGACGGAATACTGTTGACGATTCCCTATAATTTCCTGATAAAACTTGCGAATATCATTAATTGAAAACGAGTAATTACCATTCATTTTTAATTGAATGGGGAATTGATACTCAGGATCAATATATTTAACCGGAGATGCAGTTCCCCATCCTTGATTAACAACTTCCGTCGTCTTAAAGAAATAGAGATATAATTTATGCTCACTATTAAAAGATTGTCTTATTTTTAAAATAGTAGTAATAAAAGGATGATTATCAGTTTGTAAATTATAGATACCTGCATCTAAAATTACATCGGCAATCTTACCTTCATATACCAATATACACCCTTGTCCAGGCGCTACGATAAGTTTACTAGCATTGATAATCTGATTATTGTTTATGGTTGGAAATTGATACCATAATATATCAACTGAATTATCATTCCACTCTATAACGGAAGCTAATTGTTTTTTGAAAAATTTGAGCATAATTATTCCCTACTATTTAGCGATTGGATATCAAGAAGAAAATCCTGTTTTCCTTCATGATTTAGTCCAATAAAATGATCCTCTGTCATTAATAAAATATGATCTTTAGTTATTTCAGCATTTAATTGCTTAAACTCAAATGGGAAATTGTAACTAAATATAATATCGGTATTTTTTGCATTTAATAATTGGACAATATAATTTTCTGTTTTTACTGGCGATGTGGTAAAAGCAATTAAAACCGCATCGTCATTAAAGGTCAGTAGTTTTGGAAAAAAGTAAAGACGATCAGGGGTAAAATCGGCATATTTTATAATTCGCGAATCATTTTTTTTCGTTGGATGAATTAACAGTTTTTTAAAAGGTGTGTTTTCATATATAACAACAACTGCTTGATTTGAAGGATTCTCATATATTTTTCTCCAACGAAACATTGGTTCTTCTCTTGGAAAACCAGGCAAATATTTATATTCATATTTTATTAATTGATGATTCTCGTCCGGATAATCATAACTTTCTAAATCAAATTGATAACTAATACGTGTGGATGCATTTGCTGGTAATGATTTAAAACCATCCCTAGCATTATAAAATGCATCTTCATCATAAAGTTTATCAATCATTGGATAGTAATAAAAATGTTTACCTTTATTGGTGTAGACATACAAACCGCTACCCCATTGTGGTCTAACGAACTCTATTTTAGCCAAACCTTGTGAAAACTCAGTATGATTAGTGAAAAAGCGCTGTTCAACATCTTGAAATATTTTATTTTTTTTGTTCAACTGATAAAGTTTTTGATTATTAATAAGTAATAAAATTTCATCTTGATCCCAAGTTTTTATTTCATAAGATATTTTTTTATTATTGTCATCAGTCACATTAAATTCACTAACAAATTGTTTGGCATTGATGTCAAAAATCTTAATAAAAAATTGATCTTTTGATTGCGCAAACAGGTCTGGATCTTCTACATGTAATTTGCTTTCCATGATTAAAAATGGTGTTTCATTGTCAACAAACATTTTGATATTTTTATGTGTCCATTCTTCTTTTTTAATCTTATTTATTTCTGATGAACTAATAGTTGACTGATAACTATCAGATTCAATAACCGGATCAATATCGTTGCTGTTTTCAGTGAGATAAAAATATAAAACTAGAACCAATGGAATTAGACAACCCAATAAACCCAATATTTTGAAATTTGTGATTTTGTTTACTTCAAGTGTTTCTTGAGATTGATTTTGTTGATGAATATAAATATGTTGTTCATTTTTATCAATAAAATAAATAGCGCCACAGCTTTCACACTTATATTTATCATTTCCTAATGAATTATGTTTAATGCTACTACATTGAGGACATTTGATGGTTAATATATTTACAGTCATTGTCTAATCTTAATTTTATATCATTTCATATTATCAAAGTAACATATATTATAATCTTTTGTATGAGTAAACAAAATAGATTAAACAATTCTTGATAAAAAATTCAGTTAAATATTTAATTGATTAACATTAGTTTTATTTTATTATATTGATTAAAGACATAAACTGACAAGCGTTAGTTATAGACGATATTTATATTGAAAATATTTGTGAGAAAGCATTGAATTGCATATGTGGGTTGTCAAAAAATGTTGAATTACAGAATTATTTTTTAATTTCTGACATATAAATACAACAAAGCTAATGATGCTACAAAATCGGGAAAATCATAGGCAGTAATTATCATTGCGATTAATGAGGGGTGGCAAGTATATTTGGTTTAACAAAAAATAAACAGCAAAATATAAAGTTTATTTTAATTTGTAATATTATTTTTAATAAAAAAGCCATCATAATAGATGGCTTTATTTTTCGATAAATAAAAGGAACAATTAATATCGATTAACTGATCCAAATAATTTCATTCTTTCGGTTATTTTTTCTGCTACCGGATTTAATCCATGATTAATGACCTTACGAGGATCATTGATATCATGATCTTTTTGTTCAGCAAATAATTTTCCTACAGCAACGCACCAAGTATACATATTTTCAGTATTAACATTAATTTTGGCTGTTCCTAGAGAAATTGCATGCAACATATCTTCGTCGCAAATCCCTGTTCCGCCATGAAGTACTAATGGTATATTTATTAAATTAGAAATATGCTGCATTTCATTAAATCCTAATTTAGCTTTTCCTTTATATAGACCATGAGTAGAGCCTAATGCCGCCGCTAAACAATCCACATTCGTTTCTTTAACCATGGTTAAACATTGATGTGGGTCGGCATAGATGACTTGAGAATTAACTATGCCATCTTCACTTCCGGCTATAGTCCCTAATTCAGCTTCTACCGAAACTCCTCTTTTGTGCGCGTAATCTACTATACGTTTGGTAATTTCGAGATTTTCTGCAAATGGTAAATGTGAACCATCAAACATGACTGAACTGAATCCTGCATTAATTGCGGCGAAACAGGATTCATAACTTTGACCATGATCTAAATGTAAAGCAATGGGCACATCAATATCTAAATAGTCCATTGCATTTTTGACAATAGCATGGATAGTATTGAAGCCCAGCATATGCTTAATTGTGCCACCTGATACACCAAGAATTGCTGGCGATCGATTCTCTTTTGCTGTTTTTAAAACTGTAGCTACCCATTCCAAATTATTGATATTAAATTGTCCTACCGCATAATGTTCATGATAAGCATTATTTAGCATGTCTTTCATTGAAACTAACATAATCTACCTCTTAATCCTATATTTATTAATTAGTTATTTAAAATATTCAGTTAAATTTCTTTCAAATCGGCGTTGTGTTTTATTGACTTCAGATAAATTAGGCATTGCTTTACGGACACCTTTACGTTCAATCGAAATTGCTGCGGTTAAACTTGCAAATGAAATAATCTTTTCAATGTTCCAACCGTAACTCACGCCATAGGCAAACGCTCCATGGAATATGTCGCCAGCACCTGTCGTATCAATTGATTGGCATATAAAGCTAGGAATAACTTTAACTTTTTTATCTTCTATATAAGCACATCCCTTTTCACCTAATGTTATAAAAGCCGAACCTCTAGCTATTGATGTTAATTTTTTCAATGCGAGCTCTAATGACTTTTTATTTGTAAATTCATCTATGTTGGCATAAGCGAGTGCAAAATTTTCACTAGCAACTAGATAATCCGTATATTTGGCTAAATAAAGATTACTTTCCCGTAGCGACCCAGCATCCATGACAACTTTGACATTAGGTAATTGTTTAATGACATATTCACTTAACTCTGGCTCATGCCCATCGATGAGAATAACCAAATCACGCTTATTCTCTTGTAAATATTGAATAAACTGATTTAATTTAATTTTTTCAGTAGTGGTTATTAATGGTGGAGTATTTAATTTGCGCGTAATAATCGTTCGAGAGCCATTTTCTTTATTTACGGTAATAGCCGCAAGTGGGGTAATCATCTCATCTGAGAAGATAATTTGATCGGTTTTCACGCCTATTTGTTTAAATTCAGAGACAATTTTGTTGCCATATATATCATCATGTAAATGTCCTAAATGGTAAATATCTTCGCCCCATAGCCCCAATAAATAAGCGGCATTGGCACATGGGCCACCACCACTTTCAAAAAAATCATAAGCAAATGATTTACTGTTTTCCTTTGGATAACTCGTGGTAAAATAAAACTGATCATAACAAGCAAATCCAATTGTCAGTATTGTCATAATTAATCCTTAATTCATCATTTAACTATAAAAATTGTTTTTCCTAAGATTCATCATTCATGCAAATAATTATTAATTCATGGTTGAGTATTAAATTACTCGACCATGAAGTTTCAAATTATGCTTGGTCTACATTTCTGGAATCACCAACAACTTTGATAGATTTGAAGAAGAATGGCGCACAAAGAACAATGATTAAAATTAAGCAGATAACATAAATCGCAGTTTGACCGAAAATATTAAATAGTTTACCAATGATGATCCCCCAAACGGCAAAGTCAAAATCAGCAAAAGTTGAATTTTGGAAACCTAGATCGCCTAATGTAGGTAATAATAATGCTGGTAAGAATGCTAATAAAATTCCACCAATAAACGATGCAATAATACAACCACGTTTGCCACCTAATTTGTCAGCAAATACACCTGATGTACCGCCACAGAAGAAATGAGGCACCATGCCTGGAATAATCAGTGCCATACCCATGCCACCTAAAATGAACATGCCAATTAATCCACCGATAAATGAACAAATAAAACCAACAACAACAGCTGTAGGACTAAAGGTAAAAAATACAGCACAGTCTACTGCTGGTATTGAATTAGGGATAAGTTTTTGACTAATACCTTGGAAGGCTGGAACAAGATCACCAAGAATTAATCTAACACCGTTATAAACAATGGCGACACCAACCGCGAATTGTAAACCACTTAGGATCGAAAAGATGATTGGGCTTTGTTCGGTGATAGTAGACATATATTCACTACCAGCAACTAAGCTACAAATTAAATATATGATTACCATTATGATACCCGTTGTTACAGTAGTATCTCGTAAAAAACCCCATTTTTCAGAAATTTCGGTATCAGCAAATGAATTATTTTTATCGCCGACTCTTTTAGCAATAAATGCCGATAAATAATAACCGATGGAACCAAAGTGCCCCATGGCAATCCCACCGTCATCTGTCACTTGTTTGGTATAATTTTGACCGATTGCCGGGGAAATGGCTGACCATGAACCTAGTAAAAAACCACCAATAATAATGAGTTCCCAACCATCAAATGTAGCGGCTCGTAGAACTGCTGAAAACAAGCAGGCAAGAAAGAATGAATGGTGACCAGTTAAAAAGATATATTTATATTTAGTAAACCGAGCAAGAACTAAATTTATAATAAAACCAAGCAACAAAATACTCATGGTTTCAACACCTAAAACTTTTTGTGCTACCGATACTATTGCTTCATTATTAGGAATAACACCGCGAATACCAAATCCAGCTTCAATAATGCTACCCAATGGATTTAGATTGCTAATAATAACACCCGCTCCAGCACTTAACATGAGGTAACCTAAAATCGGTTTCAAAGTACCTGTTAAGAGTTTATTTAATGGAGAACGCAAACAAACTAACCCAACAAAGGCAATAATTCCCATTAAAAAAGCCGGTTGACTAAAAATTTCCGTTAAAAATGAAAGTAATAACTGCATAATAATATCTCCTTTGAAAGCACATCAAATTTCAGCTAATTGTTGTAATTTTTCACTAATGTCTTCCTCAATTTGCTTTTTATTGACATAACTACGAATAACTGCAACTTTTGATTGATCAGAAAATTGTTTAGCTAAATCTTTAATGGTCACATATAGATCTGCTTTTTCACCTTCGGCATTAGCAAAATCAATTGACGCCACATCAGCTTTGATATTCAAAGCGGCACAGATATTCTTAACGTGATTGGCTGCCATTAATGAACTACCAATACCATTTCCACATACTGTTCGAATTTTCAACATTGCTAATCTCCTTTTTGATTTTTTAAATAACGTTGGGTTATTTTTTTACTTAAAACTAAAATATAAATTTCTTACAAATTTCTTATTTATTAAGCTATTTGGTAATTTTTATATTAAATAAGGAAAAGTTACTGATTCGTGATGAATATCACACTGTTCGATACAGCGGGTGATTCAAGTCACAAAGTAATCATAAAGTTGAAGTCAAAATAATTAGATGAAGGGAAAAGATAAAAAGTTAACATTATGATTATTATTAATAAATAAAAAATTCATTAAAACCACTAAAAATTTATAAATTGAATTCTTCAAGGTAAAAACGCTTATTTTTGTGATCTAGTTCAAAAAAGACACTATCAAAAGAACAAAAAAACAGCGATTTTTTTGTGAAAGGCAAATAACGAGATCGAATATAGAAATAAACAGTAAATTTTACTTAATATTTAAGTTGAAAAAATTAAAGAAGAATTAAAAAGCGCCATTAAGGCGCTGATAAATTATAGAAACAATCCTCAAAACATTGTATTGCTGTTTTCAGCATGTTCTGGTACGTTTTGGATCACATCCCAATGCTCTACAATCTTGCCATCTTTAACCCGAAATATATCCACTACCGCTTTACCAAGATCATCATTATTAACTTTAGAATGGACATGCAACCATACGATATCCCCATCCACTGACGAGCGAATTATCTTAGCACTTGATTGAGGATTTTCTTTAAAAAAACCTTCGAAATAAGTAATTGCCGGTGATCTACCATCTGGGACATATGGATTGTGTTGTTTATAATCTTCAGCAAGCGTTTTAGTTGCCACATCGATTTGGTGTTTGTTAAAAAAGTTATCATAAAAATTGATAACCAGTGCGCGGTTTTCTTCCTCTTGAGTTAAATTTCTTGGAGTTAAATCTTTTGCAGCAACAATACTGGTAATACTTAGCAAACAAAATCCAACTAAAAAACGCTTTTTAATTACATTCATATAAGTCCCACTCCTATTTGACTTTAAATTAATTCTAGCTATAACATATAATTAGTCTACAATATAGACTATTTGAATGGTAACAATAAAAATAAAATAAAACAAGAAGTAACATAAATATGACTAGGTCAATCCAAAATGACTTAACATTTTTAGGAAAAAAATAAATATGAAAAAAAACGCAAAAAATGAATTGATCAAATACGATCATCCTTGCCCTATTCGTGATGTTCTCGATAGAATTGGTGATCAATGGAGCCTTTTAATTTTAAAATCGTTAGAACATGATGTGATGCGATTTAATACATTACATAAAGAAATCGGTGATATATCTCGGCAAATGCTTTCGCGAACATTAAAAAGGCTTGAAAATGATGGCTATATTACTCGAACCGTCTACGCTCAAGTTCCTCCTCGAGTAGAGTATGCTTTAGCTGAACTTGGCTTATCTTTCCTTAAACCAATGAATACCTTAATACAGTGGGCGGATGAAAATCATGAAGCGATTTGTCGAGCGAGAAAAACACAAAATTTATGATTATGCAAATATCTCTTTTTGAAAAAGTTAAAAACTAGCTAACCCAAAATATTGGCTAGCTAGTGATTAAATTACTGACAGATAAAGTTTTCAGGATTGTTAGTATCACCTTCACCTTTATATATCGTTTTTTGTGGATATTGGCAAAGAGGACGTTGTAGGGTTATTTCACCATCTTCAATTTTTTGCGCGATAAGTCTAGTCGGTGCTTGTTTTTTCTCTACCCAAACAACCATTGACTCAAAGCCATTAACTTTATCTGGACCTTCGCCACCATTACAATGGTCAACACCCGGCGCTAAATAGAGTTTTAAAAAATCATCTACCGAATCGTTGCCACCCATCATTTTCCATACATTATTATAATATTGAATGGTTCCTTTGGGCGCTATTAAACGATCATTCAAACCATGCCAAATTATCATTTTACCGCCCAATCTTTTAAATTCGGTTAAATCTGGGTTATCTGTTCCCATAATTGGGCGAAATAGTTCAACCGATTCATTAAAATAGTTCTCAAAACCTTTGTAGCCTAACCTTCTCCAGTCAAAATTCGGCGATTTTTTAACCCAATATTTTAAATAATCAATTGGAATTGGAAAAGGACCTTTACTACTAGCTAATACATCAAGTGGCGCAGTCGGCTCAATACCAAACCATAAAAACTTGCCATTACTATCTGTTGGGCCTTGCCAAATTTTTTGCAAGGCTCGAATTTCATCATCATCAAGCCCGGCGTTAATTAACAACTCTTGATTAACGAATAATGTTGTTGGATCGCTAACTAAGCCATCATTAATACCATCTTTTTCATCAGCAAGCTCAATAATCATTTTTCTGACTTTTTCGAGTTTTTCTTCTTCGAAAGGTCTACCTAACTCCTCTTGCATGACCACTTGCGGCCATAATTCTGCAGGTACAAATTTATCCCAATGGATTGCGGGTGCGGCTATGAATAAACCATCATAATCATCAGGATATTTTTGTGCTTCCATTAACCCTTGTCTTCCCCCGGTTGAACAACCATTCCAATATGCGTAATTTGCTGCTTGACCGTAATATGACATTATTATTTGTTTGGTTTTGACAGTCATTTCATGCACACTACGATAAGCAAAATCAGTTAGCAAATCGTTTTGTAATTTTCTATCTTTCAGCACAAATTTACCGTCCATCAAATTACCTTTATGTCCGGTATCGGTAGACGCGGCAACATAACCATGCTTAACGGCTTCAGCTAATTTATCAAATGGTATAAATCCAGCATAACCACCACCGCCAATTGATTGTAATCGTTGATTCCAATTAGTAGGCAACCATATTTCAACATTAATAGAGGGTTGAATTGTTAATTCGACGCGGCAAAACTGTGGTAAATCAACAATCTCTTTGGTGGTAGCACCTCTTAAGGTGTCAGATAATTGAGAAGATGGTGAAAAGCTATCAACAATTATTTCGGTATTTACAACTCTTGCATTATCTAGATGCAAGTTATTTAAAGCGAGACAACGTTCTTCTACATTAGCATTGATCGCCATCGCATTAGTTGAAGCTCCTAAACAACTTAAAACTGATAAAACCAATAAACCATATTTTATCATTTCCCTATTCCTACCCTCAAAATATAATTTCTATTACTATTTTAGAATTAATATTAGTCATTAGTTCTGTAAATAACAACATTAATAATTATTATTTCCCATCATTAAATATCATTTTGACAGATTTTAATCTAAAATCTAAATTATCTTGTCGCATCTATTTCAGCTAAAAAAATATGAAAAAGAATCTATCTGCTTATAATACAGAAATTTTTTAATTTTTCTTTATCATTTTTTCTCCTGAAATTTTTCACCATGAAAGATTAATTGGCTATTACCTCTTAATATAGAATAGTGGAACTGTTGACGGATATTTTTTTGTTGTTCATGTTGATCCACCTCATATTGCGCTAATTTGTGCGCCAATAGTAATTTGGCTAACCGTTTATTCGCATGTTGACTACGTTCGGTTTGCACTTTAACACTAATACCGGTCGCTAAGTGTATTGCTCGCACAGCTGATTCTGTTTTATTGACATGTTGACCACCTGCTCCTGATGATTTCATAGTAGTAAATTCAATGGTATTATCCTTTAACTCCATAGGGTTAGGTAAACAAGTTACCCCCAAAAACCAATTTTTACGCTTATGGGTTGGACGATAAGGACTTTGACATATCCATTGTATTGTACCTAGCCAACGCTGTATTAACGCCTCACTTTCTATACCTTCAACCGATAATAATACTGACCGAAAAGTATTGGGCTTATCGCCCAATACGCTTTCGATAATTTCAGTAGTGACTGACTTTTGATCGGCCTCTGTTAAAAATTGTGTTACCGCTTTAGCAACAGCTAAAGTACACTCATCAGGTCCTCTAGCGGAGGAAAAAAACAGCAATGCCATTAGTGACCTCCTTGTGTTTTATAGTTCAATATTGGTGTTAATTGTGCAATAACAGTAACAATATTCGCTTGCTGCATTGATTCAATTACACTATCAATTGATTTGTAAGCTTGTGGTGCTTCTTCAAAAATAAGACTACTATCCTCACAAATAACACGACTACCTAGTTTGGTACGTTTAAGTTCTTGCATTGAATAGCGATTCTCCAACTTACCTTTACAATCAGCTCGACGCCATTTACGTCCAGCACCATGTGCTAATGACATAAGTAGATCTTCGCGTTGAATCGGTTTAACTAAATAGCTGTAATCACCACGTGATCCTGGCACAATCACTAGCTCATCCATTGCTGATGATGCACCTTTACGATGTAACCAATAACTCTGTTTATCTATAGTAACTTTTTGTAAAAAATTATGGCAAACATTAAGCACTTCTTGACCTTGAGTATTCAAATTAGTCATTAATCTGTCAGCCACTACTTGACGATTTAACTGAGCAAAAGCCACCGCATTATCATGTTTTTCAAGATATCTTAATGCATCATCACTATTATCTGCTAAGCCTTGATAACCAAAGCGTGATAATTGATTTTGCAAAATAGCATGTCCTAAACCTCTTGAACCACTATGTACTAATAAAAACAGTTTTTCGGCATTAAGTTGGTAGTGATTAAATAATGTTGCATCAAAAATCTTACTGACTTTTTGAATTTCAGCAAAATGATTCCCGCCACCAATAGTGCCTAAATTATATTTATGATGAGTATCAGGCAAATCAATATTACCTATTTTCTTAGCTAATTTATCAATACTCAATTTGGCAAGATTAATATCAGTTTGCCAAAATCCCATGCCACAACCGATATCGCTACCAATTAATGCCGGATAAATTATTTCACGACTTAAATATGCCGCACCAATCGGGTAGCCTTTGCCTGGATGAAGATCGGGCATCCCCATGACTTTAACCATATTGGGTAAATCGGCCGTTGTCAGTAATTGTTGTATTGCTAAACCTTCGATCCAAGTATTTTTAGATGCTATTAGTGACGCTTTATCAGATAGCACCTGTATAGAATTGTCCATATATCAATCCATTTAAATAAATATTATTGTTATTTTTTCTAATATTGTTTAAAGACAAAATTTTAAATGAATTATTTAAATAAAACGCATAGGCAACTCAAACATTGGCCGTTAAGAAATGTTTAATTTTATCTAGTGACGATGTGATCACTATTAATACGTTTTTCAATAATTAGTTTTACTTGAATAGTATCAAGTTGTCTTTAAACAATGGGTATAAATTAATTGGCAGGTTAAGGTCAGCTAACTGAATTGAAGTAAGAATAGAAAAAGTTACTTAATTATTGGCTGATCAGCCCGCAAAGGTTTGTTAAATAAATCATAATAAAATCTCCTTCGCTATTTATAATGGCGCATATCCTAATTAAATTTTAGTGACTTGTAAAGTAACAAATTATCCTTTTTAGTAATCTATTTTTATCTTTTTTTACACTCATTTTTATTGAATTAAGAATTTTACACTGTATATTTATACATATTTCTTTTTTTAATGCGAATAATCTTGCATTGTTCGTTTTTTATTATTTTGTTGGAGTATTTTCTTGAATAAATATTGTGTAATTCTTGGGCAGGCAAATAGTTCGCTCGCCGTTTATTTACCTTTGGTTGATACACCAGTAAGAGCAGGATTTCCTTCGCCTGCTGATGATTATTTAGAAACAAAATTAGATCTTACTAGCCACTTAGTCAAACATCCAAGTGCCACTTACTATATTAAAGCGATTGGCGACTCAATGATCGATTATGGTATTTATAGTGGTGATTTGCTTGTTGTTGATCGCTCTTTAGAACCGAAAATCGATGATATTGTTGTTGCTGCTGTTGACGGTGAATTAACTTGTAAATGTTTAAGTTTTATTAATGGCGAACATCATTTATTGTCTGGTAATCGGCTTTATCCACCTATTTCACTAGCTGGCAAAGAAGTACATATTTGGGGAGTAGTAATACATACAATTCACTCTCTACGCAAACGGGGGCATTGATGATTGGTTTAATTGATTGTAATAATTTTTATGCATCCTGTGAACGAGTATTTAATCCCAAATTAGAAGGAAAACCAATTGGAATCCTTTCTAATAATGATGGTTGTGTAATCGCTCGTTCTAATGAATTAAAACCATTAGTCGCTATGGGTATGCCGGCCTATCAAATTCCACCCCATATTCAAAAAAAAATTACCTTATTAAGCTCTAATTATGAGCTTTATGGAGATATGAGTCAGCGAGTATTTGATACCGTTCGCCATTATACTGCGGATATCGAGCTTTATTCTATCGATGAAGCCTTTATTCATTTAAACGGATTTAGCCATGTTTTAAATCATTGCCAAAATTTAAAAGCAATAGTAAAACGAGATACGGGCATCCCTGTCAGTATAGGGGTTGCCACTACTCGCACATTAGCAAAGTTAGCTAATCATATCGCCAAAAAACAACCCATTTATCAAGGTGTTTTTTGTTTTCCTACAAATCAAGAAGAGATAGCAACCACCTTAAAACAATTTTCGGTTGAAGATATATGGGGCGTTGGTTGGCGAATTGCTCAACGGTTAAAAGTATTAGGTATTCACACCGCTTGGGATTTATATCAAGCTAATTTAAAACAAATCAGACAGTTATTTTCAGTTGTCCTTGAGCGTACCGTGCTTGAACTCCGTGGTATTAGTTGTATTGAATTAGATGACCTGCATACCGCTAAAAAAAATATTATGACATCACGTAGTTTTGGTCATTTAACCAATGATCTATTTGATATACAAGAAGCAATTCGTGTGCATGCCAGCCGTGGCGCAGAGAAACTAAGAAAGCAAAAATCAGTTGCCAGTGCCGTATTGATCTTTTTAAAAACCAACCGATTTCGACCAGAATTACCTCAATATAATCCGTCAGTTGTGGTGCCATTATTATCGACGACCGATGATTCAAGATTAATCATTCATGCGGCTCAAAAAGGGTTACGATCCATTTATAAACCAGGTTTTTTATTTATGAAATCAGGTGTGATGCTACTTGATTTAAAAACTAAAGATAATTATTGTCAATCGGATTTATTTACTGCTGAAACATCAGCAACTGAAAAACACAAAAGTGAACAATTAATGAAAACCATAGATGACATCAATCAGAAAATGGGAAAAAATACTATTCACTTAGGTGGTATCAGACAAACTGCTGCATGGCAAATCAAGCGAGAGCGACTTAGCCAACGATATACGACTCGTTGGGATGAGTTACCTTTGGTAAAATAGATAACGGATTAACCGCTAAGATAATAATTTAATCAATTGATTGAATTGAATTACCTTGTTCATTTCTTACATCAACATATACATCCCATTTTCTATGATCACTATCAATAGATTTTTGACAAGAGATTGAAAGCCCATATTTGTGAGGAAGATTTTTTAAGCCTAAATGTAGTTTATGCCACTTTACCTTTAATGGTAAAAGGCAGTTAGATGCGTAAAATTTTCTATTTGCTTCAAGTGTATGTAAATTAGTATGATGTTCTTGATTATAGGTGGTTATAAATTCAGTCGCCTTATTATCAATTTCACCGAAAACTTCATCAAGCGTCATAGCCTGTGCCAAAGGAACTGTAATAACAGCTACAATTGCGATACTATATTTTAGTAAATGAATCTTTTTCATAAAAAACTTTAATAATTTAAATTGTTAAGTGAAAAAACATTATTTTCGTAACTTTAACATTGATAAAAAATAGATGTCAATATCAACAATTAACTACCAAAACGTTTAAGCGCAATAATAAAGAAGATAATACCACTAGCAACTAACCACGCATGTAACAAAACAGCCAAAAAATACTTAAACCACGATAAGATTTGTCGGTTTTAATTCAATAGAATGAATACTATTTACTAGGCAATATCAGAAAAACCGTTGCTTAGCAAATCAAGCGAAATTTACTCAGTTAATGGTATATTAATCATTGGTACAAGTTAACTTTTGCTAAATAGACAATTGATTAACTGATAAATCAAAAAAATAGACCTTTAATCAATCGATTGAATTGATTTTCCTTGTTCATTGCGAACTAGCACATCAATATACCATTCTCTATATCTATTATCCGTCGATTTTTCACAAGAAATAGAAATAACATATCGAAAAGGAATTTTACCACCATGAGCTTGAGATATCTTCCAATCAGCTTTTAATGGTACAAGGCAACTAGGTAAACAATATGTTCCATTTACTTCGACAGTATGTAAATTAGTATGATGCTCTTTGTTATAAACGGTAATAAATTCAGTTGCCTTGTTATTGACATCTAAAAATGGTGCTCTTGGATTATAGACGTGAATAGCTTCAGTTGTATTATTATCAATATTATCTGAAGATTCGGCCATTGCAAAAGGAATAGTAATAACAGCTACAATTGCGATAATATATTTTAATAAATGAATTTTTTTCATAAAAAAACTTCAACAATTTAAATTGTTAAGTGCAAATAAAGTTAATTTTTGCACTTTTATTATTCATAAAATTAAGAACCCATATTAACAATTGAGCTACGAAAACGTTTCAGTGCAATAAGGAAAAACACACTACCGATTCCTAATAACCACGCATACGAGGTCCAAACCACACTTAAACCAGCTCCTCGATATAAAATTGCCTGCCCTAATTCGACAAAATGAGTGGTTGGCGCAAATAACATAATATTTTGTACCACTTCCGGCATACTTTCTCGCGGCGTACTACCACCAGAAAGCATCTGTAACGGTAAAAGAATCAAAATAAATAGCATCGCAAATTGTGCTGTTGATTTAGCCACGGTTGCCATAAAGATCCCAAGTGACGTTGTCACGAATAAATGTAACGCTGCACCTATTAAAAATAAGGTAATCGAGCCTTCAATTGGCACATTTAACCAACCATGAACGACAACTAACAGTGCACCCCAAGTCGAAACTAGTACCACTAGCCCCATAGACCAAACTTTTGAGATCATAATTTGAAATGGTGTCACTGGCATTGATAGCAAGTGATCGATAGTACCATGCTCGCGCTCTTTCATTAACGCAGCACCGGTTAAAATAATCGACAATGTGGTAACTATATTAATAATCTCCATGACAGAACCAAACCAAGAACGGGTTAAATTAGGATTAAAGGCCGCATGAACTTCAATATTGACCGGTAAACTGGTTGGTTTATCCATTTGATTAAAGTATTTAGTTATTTCACTGGTGACAATTTGCGTAATATAACCATTACCAACAAAAGCCTGCCCCATTCGGGTTGCATCAATATTAAGTTGAATCTCTGGACTTTGGTTATTTAACACATCGCGTTGAAAGTTAGGCGGTATATTTAATGCAAAGGTATAACTATCGGTATCCATTCCGCGGTCAACTTCATCCATTGAATTTAATTTAACAGGTTTATTAAACATTGGTGGATAAAGCGCTGCGATAATTTGCCTAGATAACGGTGAATCATCTTCATCAACTATTGCAATCGACGCATGGTGAAGCGAGTCTGAAGTTGCGGTAGCTGCGGTATAAATATCCAGTGTAAAGCAGTAGGCGATTAACAGTAACATGATTGGATCACGAATTAATCCCCATAACTCTTTAATACCTAAGCGATAAATATTAATAAAACTTTGCATAATATCTATCCTTCTTGTTTTTTGAGGAGGAATATACTTGCACCAAGTATAATCGGAATAGTAATCAGTAAGGTAAATATCGAGTTATGTAAATCAAAAAATCCTAATGCCTTATTGAAAACACCACGGGCAATAATAAGCATATGGGTTGTTGGATAAACTTCACCAATATATCGCCCACTCCCTTCTAATGATGCTACAGGATTGAGTAACCCCGAAAATTGTATTGCAGGTAACATGGTACCAACACAGGTTAAAAAGATAACCGCAATTTGACTACGTGTTACCGTCGAAGCAAGTAAACCAAAGCCAGTAGCAATAATACAATAAGCTAATCCAGCTAAACATAAAGTTAGCAAACTACCTTTTATCGGTACACCAAATATAGTAACGGCCATTAGCAACAACAATAAAAAGCTAAGCATCGAAATAACAATATAAGGAACCTGTTTACCTAGTAAAAACTCTGTTCGTGTAACTGGGGTTACATATAAGTTAATTATTGATCCCATCTCTTTTTCGCGCACTACGGATAATGCCGCTAACATTGACGGAATCATTAAGAGTAAAATAGGAATGACAGCTGGCACCATCGCTTGCAAACTTTTAATATCCGGATTATAACGATAACGCGTTTCAATATTTGCCAATGAGCTAGATGCGGTGCCGGTGGTGGTTTTGATTTTGTCACTTAACCAAGCAAGGTGCATACCTTGTACATATCCTTTAATGGTATCGGCACGTAATGGCATGGCGCCATCAATCCAAATACCGATATTAACCGGATCACCACGCTGAATA
Organism: uncultured Gilliamella sp.; assembly: GCA_946482005.1. GTDB lineage: Bacteria > Pseudomonadota > Gammaproteobacteria > Enterobacterales > Orbaceae > Gilliamella. Next base: position 30,693 of record CAMLPV010000006.1, on the reverse strand, counting down.
TCACGACCAAAATTAGGTGGAATTTCAATAGCTAATGCTATCTCATTACTTCTCATTCTATGATCCATATCATCATAATCAATGATTGGCGGTTTCTCAATAAAGTAGCGTTTAGAACCAGAGAGATTAGTAACATAATTTTGGCTAGTAATCGTTTGATCACGATCTAATACCGCAAAATTTAGATCCTCGACATCCATAGTGATACCATAACCCATCACTAACATTAATATCGCCGAACCGAGTAGTGCTAACAATGCTCGCAGCGGATCGCGTGATAACTCTAACGTTTCACGCCATAAACATCCAATCAGACGTGTTAAACTAAATCCTTGTAGATGTTGAGTACCTGTCTGAACTGGTTCATTCGGTATAGTTTTCGGCTCTTCACTGATTTTTTCATCGCTATGAGTATCATCTGCTCCGGCATCGACTAAATATCGGATAAAGGCATCTTCAAGGGTTTTCGCGTTTTTGGAATGGATGATATTGTCAGGCGTATCACTCGCTAATACCTTACCTGCATGCATTAATGAGATCCTATCACAACGCGCCGCTTCATTCATAAAGTGGGTAGTGATAAATACGGTGACTTTATCTTTTCGAGAAAGTTCAATAATTAAACGCCAAAAGTCATCACGAGCGATCGGATCGACCCCAGAGGTAGGTTCATCTAGGATAAGAATTTCAGGATTATGCACCACAGCAACAGATAAAGAAAGTCTCTGTTTCACCCCTAAAGGTAGACTATCTGGCAAACTTTTCAACTCATTTTCCAGACCAAAACGCTTAACTAACTCTTGAACTCTTGCTGGTATTTTGCTCTCTTCAATACCAAATAACCGGGCATGTAATACAAGGTTCTGTTCAACAGTTAATTCACCATAAAGTGAAAACGCCTGCGACATATAACCTAAATGCCGTCTAACATTAATATCACTGGCATCAACCGATTTACCAAACAACCAAGCTTCACCAGATGAAATCGGTAATAAACCGGTTAACATCTTCATGGTTGTTGATTTACCACAACCATTCGATCCTAAAAAACCAAAAATCTCACCTTGCTTTATAGAAAAATTAACGTGATCAACCGCAATAAAATCACCGAATTGCTTGGTTAAGCCTTTGGCTTCAATCGCTACTTGTAAATCTTTGTTCAGATCTAATGGTGGGATTTCAACCGCTTGATAACCTTCTCTAGCATCTTCTGGCATTAACTGAATAAAGGCATCATCTAAATTATCTTTGCCTGTTTTAGCCAATAAGGCTTGTGGCGTGCCTGTTTCAAGGATCTTACCGCCATACATCGCGACTAACCAATCAAAGTTTTGCGCTTCATCCATATAAGCAGTAGCAACAATAACACTCATTTGCGGTCGTTGCTGGCGAATTTTATTGATTAATTGCCAAAATTGTGCGCGAGAAAGCGGATCAACACCGGTGGTCGGTTCATCTAGAATAAGTAAATCAGGGTCATGAATCAAGGCAGAGCATAAACTAACTTTTTGCTTCATCCCACCGGACAAACGTCCAGCAGGTCTGGATAAAAAAGGATATAAGCCAGTGCTTTTAGTTAACTCATCGATGCGACGTCGTCTTTCGACGGCATCATTACCAAATAGACGAGCAAAGAATTGTAAATTTTCTTCAACGGAAAGTGTAGGATAAAGGTTTTTCCCTAAACCTTGTGGCATATATGCAATACGGGTACACACGTTTTTTCGATGTGATTTATCTTTCATATCACCATCTAAAACGTTGACTATTCCTTCTTGAATGACGTGCGCACCCGCTATTAATGACAACAGACTAGATTTACCTACTCCATCAGGACCAATCAATCCCACCATACATCTTGGTGGGATTGCAATACTAACATCATTAAGTGCACAGGTTTTTTTATAATGTAATGTGACATTACTCACATTTACCACCGCATCATCAATGGCCTTACCATCCGCAAGTAACGTCAAATCCTTTTTACCTGATTCTGACATATGCTATCTCCAATTATTTTGTTTGGCATTTTGCAACATCAGATAAACCAGCAGGCCACTCCGTATTAGGATCAAGTCTAACCCATGCAACGCCTGGAAGACCGGTTTTAACATGAGTAATATAACATCTTAACAATTCTGGGCTTAATTGAGCTTTAACTCTAAACATCAATTTTTGACGCTCATCTTTGGTTTCAACAGTTTTAGGTGTAAATTGCGCAACACTTGAAACAAATGAAATTTTTGCTGAAATCGCTTTATTCGGAAGCGCATCAAGTACTAATCTTACTTCATCGCCAATACCTACTTTACCGGCAATGGTTTCTGGTAAAAAGAAAGTCAAATAGACATCAGAAAGATTAACCAGATTTAGTACCTTACCACCTGAAGGTAAAACCTCACCGAGTTGCGCAATACGATATTGAATCCGACCATCAACTGGCGCAGTTAAAGTACTGTCATTAATATCAGCTTGAATTTGATTGATATTAGCTTGGGCAACATTGATTGCTGATTTAGCACTTTCTACCCCAGCTTGGGCGGCTTCAATAGCAGCATCTGCCGCAGTCACTTGTGATTTAGCCGAATCTAGTGCAGCTTTGGCACTATTTACTTTAGCGGTATCATCATCAAATTGTTGCACAGAAATCGCCCCTTTTTGATAAAGAGTTGCCGTACGTTGTAAATGTTTTTGGGCGATATCTAAATCACTCTCTTTTTGAGTGACGCCAGCTAATGCCGCAACCTTATCACTCATCTTTAAAGCAACTTGGGCTTTTGAGGTAGCTTCATTACTCATTGCTTGTCGATATTGTGCTTGAGCTTCATTTAGCTGAGCTTGCAAAGTATCCGTTTGCATAATGACTAAAGGCTGACCTGCAGTAACAAAATCACCTTCATCAACATTAATTTTTTCAATTCTACCGGCTAATTTTGTCGAGATATTGATTTCAGTCGCTTCGATGCGCCCGTTACCACTAGTAAAATCGGAACCATAACCATCAGGTTTAAATTGCTGCCACAAGATAAAACCGAGAGCAAAAACCACAACGACAATAATAATCCATTTTTTGTTTATTTGTTTCATGAATAATACCTATTCTAAAGTGCCCAATTTATCATAACCATTAACAAAAAATTTAACTGTTATAATCTATTTATTTTCAATTAATTCATAATAGCAGATGTTTTTTACAAATAAAATCGACTCTGAAAGCAAGCGCAGTAAATGCTAAAAAAAACAATTTATAACTTTGAGCGTAATTTAAACTAGTATAAATTCTTAGTTATTTAGAAAGGAAAATTAATATAACCGTTGACGATGTATATTGTACATTAAAAGAGGAAAATCATTAGTTAAAGATAGAAAAGTAGTAAACGAGAGTTATTCAAGCAAAACTCCAAATAACAGTAAGCTTTATTTGGAGTTTGATGATTAATGTTGAAAAAAATTATAAATCAGGTCTAAAACGTCTTAATTCTTTTATTGGAATATCGCCCTGAATAGTACATTTAATCGTCATTTCATAACTATCTTTATCCACCCCGATAAAGAATAAACTTTCAGCAGTACCTTTTGCTGGCTTGGTGTGGGTTATAACATAGCGATTTTGAGACCAATAGCCATTTTTATAAAAAAACGCATTGGCAATATTGATATCAGTATTTTTAGGCTTTTCCCATTCAATCCAAGAAAATGCTTTTTTAATCTCTTCTAATGATGCATCGGTAGTAAAACCCCAATAATGGAACTGTTCTTCATCATTAGTGAAATCACTATTTTCTTCATAGCTTTCTAATTTCACACCATTAAAAATGATAGGTGGATCAAATTTTATGCTCTTTTTTCCTGACTTTCCTTCTGGTTTAACGGCAAATTTACTGTAACCAGTAGGTAAAGCTTCAATCGGAAAATATTGGTGATAGTTTTCTTTATTTAAATCAGAAAAAAAAGTTCTATCACATTGAGTAAAACTTTTTAATAAATCTGTAACGTCATCATCAAATGATGAATTTTGTGCGCTTACCAAAAAAGGTGCAAATAATCCAATTAAACAAAATGATTTAATTTTCACTTCCCATTTCCTTGTTAACGATGAATGAAAAATTTTTTACTTTATGTCGAGGTAAAATAAGATATTATATAAGTAATTACAAGCAATATTTTCGTTAGCTTGATGAAGTATTAACAAAATTATAACATTAAAAACTTTCAACTAGTAATATAGCTAGACGTTTTTTCTTAAATAAAGGTGATTTTATGGCACTTCCCTCTTTTTTGACCATCTATAACGAATTGATCTCTACCCCAACAATTAGTAATGTAACCAACGAAAAATTAGACTACTGCAATAAGCCATTAATTGACAAACTAGCAACTTGGTTTACCGATTTAGGCTTTAGTGTTGAACTTCAAGCTGTGCCTAACACCCGCGATAAATTTAATATGTTGGCAACCTATTCAAACAGTGAAAATCAAAGTCAAGGAGGCCTATTACTAAGTGGTCATACTGACACGGTTCCTTTTGATGATGGACAATGGACCAAAGATCCCTTTAAATTAACCGAAGAAAACAATAAGCTTTATGGATTAGGTACGGCGGATATGAAAGGATTTTTTGCCTTTATATTAGATGCTTTACGAGATATCGATCTAAAAAAACTCACTAAACCAATTTATGTCTTGGCCACCGCTGACGAAGAAACGTCCATGGCAGGCGCTTCATTTTTTGCTGAGCAAACAAAATTAAAGCCTGACTGTACTATTATTGGTGAACCTACCTCATTAATTCCGATACGTGCCCACAAAGGATTTATATCTAATGCAATTAGAGTCATTGGTAAGTCTGGCCATTCAAGTGATCCGGACAGAGGCATTAATGCCATCGAAATCATGCATTTGGTGATTGAGCAATTGCTTCTTTTAAAGCAGAAATTCAAAGAACAATATCATAATGATGGATTTAGTGTCCCCTACCCAACGATGAATCTAGGTGTTATTCATGGAGGTGATGCCGCCAATCGTATTTGTGGTTGTTGTGAACTGATTATTGATATCCGGGTATTACCTGATAATGATGTTGACGCAATCTACAATGCACTTTGTCAAGCATTACAACCTGTTATGGATCAGTACCCAAATCGAGTTTCCATCGAATATGAGGTCGCGCCGATTCCTGGTTATGAATGTAAAAAAGATCATCCCGCTTTAACGCATATCGAAAAACTTGTTGGCCACAGCGCGCAAACCGTTAACTATAGTACCGAAGCACCGTATCTCAATCAAATTGCCCCGACCATTGTTTTAGGCCCTGGTTCAATAGAACAAGCCCACCAACCGGATGAATTTATCTCAATGGATTTTTTAAAACCAACTAAGTTAACCATTGAAAATTTGATTAAAGATTTTTGCTTATAAATAGATACATTCGTCGACACAATCGGCGAAAAAGCTTATCGCTGTATAGGTAATAATTAAATATCTCGAGATTTAGACGATATTGACTTGACAATATTTTTACCAAACAACATCTTAGACTGGTAAAAATACACGAGAAAAGTCATACTTTAGCTTCAACTTTGATAAGTTTAATCAGCAATGGCCGACGATGTCGGCGTTATTGATTAAATTTGAAAATTGGCAAAATCAGTGGCAATTTCAGTATTAGCAAAGATGCTCCTAGCTTCAGTAACCAGTTTTTGGTTATCTTGTAAACTATACCTAGGGCTAATATGCGTTATGATTAACCGTTTAGCATTAGCTTGTTTAGCTATGCTAGCGGCGTGCACTGTGGTTGAATGTCCTCGCTCAATAGCTTTTGCCTCAAGAGCTTGCTCTTGAGTGGCCTCATGCACTAATAAATCGACGTTTTCAGCTAAATCAACGGACGCTTGACAAGGAATGGTATCACCTAAAATAGCTAATTTTTTACCTTGTTTAATAGCACTTTGATAATCCTTACCATTAATTGTTCTACCATCTTCTAAAGTAACGGTTAAACCTTTTTTTAAATGAGCATAATGTGAACCTATTTGGATGTTATCTTTTTTTAATTTATCAATATCCAATTTTGCCGGAAGATCCTTTTCAACAATACGATAACCAAAACTAGGCACTCGATGTTGTAATAATTTGGCTTCGACGCGAAATTTATTATCTTCAAACACTAAGCTATCTTGTTCAAGTTCAATAATATTTAAAGGGTAAGTAAGCCATGAAGAACTAATTTCAATCACTGTTTGAATAAATTGTTTAATACCTTTAGGTCCAACTAACGTTAATGCCGATTGCTTTTGCATTAATGAACGAGAGGTCAATACACCGGGTAGACCAAATAGATGATCACCATGCAAATGCGTCAAAAAAATCATTTCCAATTTAGATAAACTAAACTTAGCCTTTTGCATTTGCAACTGCGTTGCTTCACCACTATCAAACAGCCATAATCTCCCTCGTTCTTGTCGAAGATCAAGCATAATACTACTTACATTACGTTCAGCGGTTGGAGAACCGGCACTTGTTCCTAAAAAAGTTAAATTCATACCAAAATCAAATTGTGATTGAAAATCTTATTATATACTGAGAATAACTATTGATAATTTTATTTTGTTATAAAGAACAGAAAAATTTTTATAGTAGTAGCTTTGTTCATTAATTCATTTATAACTGTACGATAAAGCCCAAATGTTGATATTGCTAAAATTAGTAGAATAATTTAAATAATGATTTTATCTTCTACGCGGTTTAATTAAAATTAGACCGATAAAGATCAAGTTGTTTTGTTCGTTGAAAATTTAGTTCGGCAAGGCAAGAGAATTTAAACATATTAAGCGCATTTTCAATTGCCCCACCACCTAACGAATACGCAAAGTCACACTGCAAATCACGATATTTAATAAATTCTTGGTTAGTTCTTTTCAGTTTGGTTTTAGCAATTATGATGTACTGTTTGTCTTCATACCAATTGGTAAGTGCATCGAAAAATTTCTGCTGCGATTTATCTAATTCAGCTTGACTGGTATAAAAAATTTTTTCTAAACATTTAGTCAATTCTGCTTCTGAAGAAGTAGACCCACTACAGTAACTGCGTAGTTCAAGCTGATTTAAATCAGCTAACTTCGAATTAGCATAAATTTGTAGTGGCATAGAAATAATAAATATAGTCATTAATTTTATTATTTTCATAACACATTGAAACTCAATTTATAGTGCAGAATTTAGTTAAATTCGTGATTTTTAGTATAGATTAGACGTTTTTACGTTCAATGGTCTGTTCGCCCCAGAAGAGCTTATCAGCTTTAGTTTTAGCGAAAGCGCGTTGTAATACTTCATCGCTGCCTTCTTCCCAAATTTGTTCTGCTAATTTTTCATCATCATTAGCTAATTCAAAAATAGCCTCGGCAATTTCGATAGAAGTTTCACGAATGTTTGCCCAAGAACGAATATCATGTATTTCTTTTTTGGTACTATTCATTTTTATTCTCCTTATTTGCTAAGATTACAGGTAAAATAAACCCAATTGAAACAAAACACAATAGGCGGTATTCTTTATGCTGACAATTATCTCTCCATCCAAAACGCTTGATTATCAAAGTCCCCTCACCACCCAAACCCATAGCTTACCCGAATTTTTGCAATCGACAAAACAACTTGTGGCTGTTTGCCAAAAACTTAGCAGTGATGACTTAGCTAAATTAATGTCAATCAGCCCCAAACTGGCTACCGCCAATTATGAACGTTTTCAAAACTGGCAGGCTGATTTTAATTTTGATAATGCAAGACAAGCTATTTTGGCTTTTAAAGGTGATGTCTATGAGGGGTTGCATGTTGAAGATTTTAATGATGGTGATCTAAAATTTGCCCAATCCCATTTACGCATTTTATCAGGATTATATGGTTTATTACGACCACTTGATTTAATTCAGCCCTATCGTTTAGAGATGGGGATCCGTCTTAAAAATGGTAACTATACTAATCTATATCAATTTTGGGGAGATAAATTAACCGATAAACTCAATGATGAATTAGCCAAATCATTGCAGCCAACATTAATTAATTTAGCTTCTAACGAATATTTCAAAGCAATCAAACCCAAACAGCTAAAAGCCAAAATTATCCAACCTATCTTTTTAGATAAAAGTAAAGACGATTATAAAGTGATTAGTTTTTACGCCAAAAAAGCACGTGGCTTGATGAGTCGATTCATTATAAAAAATAGCATTAATAATAGTGACGATATTAAAAGTTTTAATTTGGCAGGTTACCAATTTGATTCACAACGCTCAACTGAATTAGAATGGTACTTTACTAGAAATCACGCATAAAAGAGTCATGGAATTTCTAATCACATTATGGCAACAGTTTTTAACAACTTTGCCTCTGTTCGTTTTGATTTTATTAGGTTATATAGCGGTAAAAGCAGGTCGTTGGCAAAAAACGGTAACAGATAGTGTTACCAAATTTACCTTCTATATTGCCTTTCCGATTATGTTATTTCAGATTATGAGCCACTTTTCCGAACATTCTGAAATTGACGCCAATCTTTTATTGGTCTTTTTTGGTGGCTCATTTATGGTGTTTGCCTTAGGTTGCTTTATCGCCGTTAAATTTTTCAAACTAAATGGCTCACAAAGTACCATGTTTGCGATGGGGGGAATTTATACTAATACGGTATTTGTCGGTATTCCAATTATCAAAATGTTATTAGGTGAAAAAGCCATTCCAATTGTGGCCATTATTGTAATCTTTAATGCTCTCATTTTATGGACATTAGCAACCGTATCGATTGAATTTGTACAGATGGGCAAACTATCAGCTAAAGGCTTTATAAAAGCGTTTAAAAATGTATCAAAAAATCCAATTATTATTGGTATCTTTGCAGGAATTGTCGTCAATTATGTGCGTATTCCACTACCATTCTTTATCAATCAAGCGACAAAGATGGTAAGCGATATGACCGCGCCACTCTCATTAATTGTATTAGGAATGGGACTTGCTGAATATAAGATCCGCGATGACTTACCGATCACCATAACAATCTGTATTTTAAAACTGTTTATCTTACCTATTGTTACCTATATCCTAGCAATACTGGTGGGATTGCCACTATTAGAACTGCAGGTTATCGTATTATTAAGTTCAGTATCAATTGCGATAAATTGTTATATGATGGCAAGACAGTTTGCGGTATTGCAAGGGCCTATTGCTTCGAGTTTATTGATATCGACGGCATTATCATCTGTGACAACGCCGTTAATTCTATCAATAATGTTACAGTTACCTTTTGCTTAGACAAGATTATTTCGATCCTTTGAATTTATGATGAAGAATCAAGGCAAAAACAATAACTGCACTACCTACAGAAAACCGGCCCCAATCAATCGATTGGTGCCATATAATGACGTTGACTAAAATTCCGGTTGGAATAACCAAATTATTCATAATCGCCAGTGTACCAGAATCGACTTTAGTCGCACCTAAATTCCACAAGAAATAACATAAGCCTGAAGCTATAACACCTAACCAAATAATAATCCCCCACTGTAATTGCGTGGTAGGAAGTTTGTCAGCATTACCAAATAATAACCAACCAATAGTGGCTACAACAATCGCCCCAAAATAGACCCAAGCAAAAGCTTGATGTTGCGGTAATGGATAGAGTTCCATAATACGTTTATAGCCGACTTGCCCTAAAGCAAAGACAATATTGGCGCCCTGAATGAGTAAAAAGCCGATGATGAAATCTCGACTAATGTGATCATAACGGATAATTGCCGCACCAATGACCGCTATAATCGCCGTTAATAGATAATTAAGTCTCAGTCGATGTCCTTGCAGTAAATCATAGATGATGGTGACATAAATTGGCGTGGAAATGGTAAATAATAAAACCTCTGGCACCGAAATATATTGGAAAGAGTTGTAATAAAAGAAGTACATAATTCCTAATTGGCACGCACCTACCCCCATCAATAGCAGCATCTGCTTTATAGAGACATTTTTGAAACGTAAAAAAGGAATAAAGGTAATAAAAGCCAGCAAAACGCGCATGACTACCGCAAACCAAGTATCCACTTGGCCACTTAAATAAACCGCAATAAAACTAAATGAAAACGACCAAACAATAGTGACAAAAATAAGGTAATACATAATTGGATAATTGAATAATGATAAACAGGCACGCATCCTAGCAATTCATATCGCAGTTGTAAACCTTTTGAAATATAAATTGATTACAATACTTATACTAATTAATTTCTATATCGAATTATTAATTGATTGTCTTTTCAATGTAGATATATTTATTTTCATCCGTTATAGGAATATCGTCAGCATTCCACATATATTTTCTAGCAATTTTAAACAAAAACTTATTATCTTTGCTGTAAATTGAAATAAAATATTTTGGATTAATATAAATTTCATCAAAATTTTCAGCACTATAGTTATTCAATATTGATAACTGTTCATTATCTGTAGCGTTAGAATCTAGTAATAATTTTTTAGCTTCGTCAAACGAATAGATACCAGCTCTTCCATAATCAAGGTAGAAATGATTAACCAACTTAGTTTTATCCAAGATTAAAACATAGTAACCTGCTGTACCACGTTCAGACTCCCCCTCAATAAGAAACACGTTAAATAAATTATTTGCAGAACTTTTGTATAGATATGCATTGAATGAAGTACTGTCTAGGAAATCAGGAATTGCTATTGAAAAATCAAAGTTTTTCTTTGACTTAAAAAAAATTACATGACAATTATATTCCTCTTTATCTGGGAGCCAATCGCAACTAATTTGATTATCATCAAATGTCCAAGAGTCACCACTAATTTCTTTGAGGGGAATTTCATGATTATAATATTGCCAAGATGTTAAATTCTTATAATTTGTGGCTTCACATAAACCAATATTACCAATCATAAAAAACATGATAGCGAAGAAATAAGATTTCATGCCATATCCTTATCTAATTTTGAGAGCGATCTTTAACAAATTTAATTAGCTAACTAAATTAATAAACCGTAATATAAATAAATCCTGTCTTAAGACTTAGCGACTAACTGATATAGTTTAACAAATCAAAGATCCTCAAAAAAGTCATTTTATGGCATAATGTATGCCAATTCACATTTCAACGGTTTTGCTTAAAATGATCGATATCTTCAAGGCAAAACGTATTAAAAACGAGAGAAAAGCTTAGTGTTAAGTACAAATAACATCACAATGCAATTCGGCAGTAAGCCACTATTTGAAAATATTTCCGTCAAATTTGGTAATGGTAATCGTTATGGATTAATTGGTGCCAATGGTAGTGGCAAGTCCACTTTTATGAAGATTCTTGGCGGTGATTTAGTACCAACATCAGGAAATGTTGCGTTAGATCCCCATGAGAGATTAGGTAAATTACGCCAAGATCAATTTGCTTTTGAAGACTATAGCGTACTTGATACCGTAATTATGGGGCATACCGAGCTATGGCAAATCAAACAAGAGCGAGATCGCATTTACGCATTAACTGAAATGAGCGAGGAAGATGGTTTTAAAGTCGCCGATTTAGAGACCCAGTACGCCGAAATGGATGGTTACAGTGCCGAAGCGCGTGCGGGTGAATTATTGTTGGGGGTTGGAATTCCTATTGAACAACATTATGGTTTAATGAGTGAAATCGCACCGGGTTGGAAATTGCGAGTACTTTTAGCCCAAGCCCTATTTTCTAATCCGGATATTTTATTATTAGATGAACCGACCAATAACTTGGATATCGATACCATTCGTTGGTTGGAAGATACCTTAAATGAACGTGAAAGTACCATGATCATCATTTCGCATGACAGACACTTTTTAAATATGGTCTGTACTCATATGGCGGATATGGATTATGGCGAGCTTCGAATCTATCCAGGTAATTATGATGATTATATGACTGCCTCCACACAAGCTAGAGAGCGACTATTAGCCGATAATGCGAAAAAGAAAGCGCAAATTAGTGAACTGCAATCTTTTGTCAGTCGTTTTAGTGCGAATGCATCAAAATCAAAACAGGCTACCTCTCGGGCAAGGCAAATTGAAAAAATTAAACTTGAAGAAGTTAAAGCATCAAGCCGACAAAATCCATTTATTCGTTTTGAGCAAGACAAAAAATTATTCCGTAATGCTTTAGTTGTCGAAAATCTAACTAAAGGATTTGATAATGGACCACTATTTAAAAATCTAAACTTAATGGTCGAAGTCGGCGAAAAAGTGGCTATTTTAGGGACGAATGGTATCGGTAAAACCACATTACTAAAAACCTTAATGGGCGAGCTAACGCCAGAGCAAGGTGATATAAAATGGTCTGAAAATGCCAATATTGGTTATTATGCGCAGGATCATGAATATGAATTTGAAGAAGATCTGACTGTGTTTGATTGGATGAGTCAATGGAAACAGCCAACCGATGATGAGCAAGCCGTACGCAGTATTTTAGGTCGCTTATTATTTTCACAAGATGACATCAAAAAACAAGTTAAAGTCCTATCAGGTGGTGAAAAAGGCCGTATGCTATTTGGTAAATTAATGATGCAACGCCCTAATATCATCGTGATGGATGAACCGACTAACCATTTAGATATGGAGTCAATTGAATCACTGAATATGGCATTAGAGCTTTATCAAGGAACGCTATTTTTTGTTTCCCATGACCGGGAATTTGTTAGCTCACTTGCTAGCCGAATTGTCGAAATCACCCCAGAGAAAGTAATTGATTATACGGGTAATTACGAGGATTACTTGCGTAGTCAAGGAATTGAGTAAAACAAGATATCTTTCTATATAAATAGCCACATTTGTGGCTATTTTTAATTTAACGTTTAGAAATTAGAAATCTAATTCATCCCACCAAATGTCAATTAATTCGCTAGTTTTGACATTTTTTAAGCCATGGCTTTCAAGCCATTTAGTGACAACGTCACGGTTTTCTTCGGTACAATTACCCAATTTTTGCGTACAGACGATCCCTTTCCAACTTAAATAACCACTTCCTTCATAGGCCAAACCATTTGCTTGAATCACTTCTATGATAAATTGATCGACAACATTATCAATGGTTTCTTCACTGGTACCTTCGTCAAACGACCAACTTACGGTGAATCCTAACTCTTTAAACTCTTCGATATGTAATTTTTTTCTTAAACGACGACTACGATTAACCTTTGCCATAATAATATCCTTCTACTGTAGATAATTTAGTTAGTTTTAGAATATGTATGATGGCTAGATTGCTTCATACTATTCTGGTTTTTTTTAGAAGTTGATGCTTTATCAACACCTCTTCTTTTTGCTGGAGCACGCTTTGTTGCTTTCTTTACCGGCTCCGCTTTAATTCGAGGATCAACTTCGAATCCTTGGGTAAAAATTTCTGGAATCGATGTTTTGAGCAATTTTTCAATTGATTTTAATTGAGAAAGCTCATCAATACAAACTAATGATATTGCCTGCCCCTGATTTTGAGCTCGCCCTGTTCTACCAATACGATGCACATAATCTTCTGCCACTTGTGGTAGTTCATAATTGACAACATGAGGTAATAGTTCAATATCTAAACCTCTGGCCGCGATATCGGTAGCGACAAGCGCTCGTATTTGTCCCGACTTGAAGTCAGCTAAGGCTTTTGTTCTTGCCCCTTGACTTTTATTACCATGAATCGCCGAAGCTTTAATACCATCTTTGGTTAGCTGTTCAGCCAAATGGTTGGCTCCATATTTGGTTCTGGTAAAAATTAATACCTGTTGCCATTGATTTTTACCAATCAAATAAGAGAGCAATTCACGTTTACGGCGCTTATCTACCCGATGTACATACTGGGTAATTTGTTCAGATGCGCTATTGTCTTTAGCCACAGCAACAGACTCAGGTGATTTTAAAATGGTTTGCGCTAATGCTTTTATCTCATCTGAAAATGTCGCCGAAAACATTAAATTCTGTCGTTTTTTAGGTAATTTGGCTATCACACGCCGAATATCATGAATAAATCCCATATCTAACATGCGATCGGCTTCATCCAGTACTAACACTTTTACCGAAGAGAGATCCACCGCATTTTGATGTACTAGATCCAATAATCGTCCTGGTGTAGCGATTAAAATATCCACTCCACCACGAAGTTTCATCATTTGCGGATTGATACTGACACCACCAAATACCACTAGGGAACGAATGGCTAAATAACGGCTATAATCGCGAATATTTTCACCAATTTGTGCTGCTAATTCGCGAGTAGGAGCTAAAATTAATGCATATAAGCGACGTTTACCTTTTCTCGGCTCTGCTTTAACGGCTGTTTTGAGTTGCATTTCATGCAATTTCTGTAAAATAGGCAAACCAAATCCGGCCGTCTTCCCTGTACCAGTTTGTGCACTGGCCATTAAATCTTTGCCTGATAAAATAACGGGGATAGCTTGTTGTTGAATGGGAGTGGGTTCAGTGTAGTTTTGCTCGTGGATGGCTTGTAAAATCTTGGTATCTAAACCAAGAGAGTCAAATGACATGCAATGATTCCTAAATAATCGAAAAAGTGAATAATCTTAAGCATTATAAAACAATTTGATAATAATTGTCTGATTATTTTATCTTTTCATGATAACTTGTTTATACTATGCTAATATTTAAAAGAATAGACCTATAAAGTATAGTGTTATACAAAAGTTAAACTTAATAATAGTGTTCGCTTGTAAGATAATCAAATGATATTGATTATCATTATCAATCATTGTATCATTTGCATCCCTTATATCAATTATTTCGTGGAATAGGTATGTCTTTTAATTTCCCTCATTTAAAAAAATTACTTATCGTTTTGATTTTAAGCTGCTTTAGCCTTAACTGTTTTGCTAAAGATGATATTACTTTCGCCAATTTTCGTGATATTCGTGATTTGAATCCCCATTTATACTCAGGTGAAATGTGGGCGCAAAATATGTTGTATGAATCTTTAGTTCACTATAACGAAGATGGCAGTTTTTCTCCTTGGCTCGCGGAAAGCTGGACTATCAGTAACGACGGTAAAACTTACACATTCAAACTCAGAAAAGATGTTACATTCAGCGATGGCGCAAAATTTGATGCGCACAGTGCCAAACTGAATTGGGATGCTGTGTTATCAAATAAAGTCCGTCACACTTGGTTAGAAATGGTGCGCTTAATTACTGAAGTCAAAGCGGTAGATGATTATACGCTACAAGTTAACCTTTCTGAACCTTACTACCCTTTCATGATTGAGATTGCCGTAACTCGTCCAATGCGTTTTATTTCACCTAACTCTATGATCGACGGTGAAACTAAAAATGGTGTTAAGTCTTACATTGGTACCGGTCCGTATGTTTTAGGTGATCATAAAAAAGATCAATATGCGGTATTTAACGCCAATCCTACTTATTGGGGAACTAAACCAATCCTAAAAAAAGTGACGATGAAAGTTATCGCGGATAATCAAAGCCGACTAATGGCTTTGGAAAAAGGCGAAATCGATCTAATTTATGGTAAAAATATGGTTGATG
Source organism: uncultured Gilliamella sp. (assembly GCA_946482005.1). Lineage (GTDB taxonomy): Bacteria > Pseudomonadota > Gammaproteobacteria > Enterobacterales > Orbaceae > Gilliamella. The sequence goes on along the minus strand of CAMLPV010000006.1, from coordinate 15,156 downwards.
CTGATTCATTTGAACGTTTTTCTAGCATGGATAAGTTTCAAACCTTAATGTCAAAACCAGTTTCAAGCCGAATTGTTCTAATGAATACGACCCGAAGCCAACTTAGTGATGTTAATGTGCGCCAAGCAATTGAACATATCATCAGTAAAAAAGATATTTCAGAAGGTATTTTCAATAACAGTGAAGCGCCTGCTGATACATTAATGGCAACCAATATTCCTTATGCTAACCTAGGTTTAAAACCTTATGAATATGACACTAAATTAGCAGAAACCTTACTTGATAAAGCCGGTTGGATGAAAGTTGAAGGTAATGATTATCGTCAAAAAGATGGTAAACCTTTTGAAATTACCCTCTACTACGATAGTAATACCGCCTCTCAAAAAACGATTGCCCAATATATGCAAGATGAATTTGCCCAAGTCGGATTAAAACTTAATATTCATGGTGAAGAAGAACAAGGTTATCGTGATCGTCAAAAAGCCGGCGATTTTGATATGGTGTTTGATATCTCATGGGGTACGCCATATGATCCACAATCATTTTTATCAGGGATGAAATTACCTGTATATGGTGATTACATGGCTCAACAAGGCTTAAAAGAAAAACCACAAATTGATGCAAGTATCAGTAAGGCATTAATTTCAACTGATGAAAAAGAGCGCCAAGATCTATTCCGTTATGTGCTAGAAACCTTGCATAATGAAGCGGTTTATATTCCGCTAACTTATGAACGTAATCGTGCGATTGCGGTTAAAACTCTAAAAGGAATTGAGTTCGCACCTTCTCAATTTGATATTCCGTTTGAGAAAATGCATTTTTAAAAGACTAATATTATTGACCAATAATGTTAAATTATATTATTAAACGCTTAACGATGATGATACCGATATTATTCGGTATCTCTTTTATCGCCTTTTTGCTTATCAATCTAGCGCCTTCCGATCCGGCTGAAGTTGCATTACGCTTAAACGAAATCATGCCAACCCCTGATGCTATTGAAAGTATGCGCCAAGAGCTAGGGTTAAATAAACCTTTTTTTGAACGATATTTTATTTGGCTCTATGATGTTTTACATCTTGATTTTGGTCGTTCTTTTATTCATCGAGACAGACTCGTTTGGGATGAGATGATCCGTAGCTTAATTCCCACATTAGTTTTAGCAATGTCATCATTTGCATTTACCCTCATCATCAGTTTAATTTTAGGCGTGTTATGTGCGATTTTTGCTAATTCAGCGTTTGATCATATCGTTCGTATTGTTATTTTTCTTGGTACGGCAATGCCAAGTTATTGGTTAGGTTTACTCTTTATTTGGCTGTTTGCTAATTATTTGGATTTACTGCCCACTAATGGTTATGGATCATGGCAAAATCTGATTCTACCAACTTTAACGTTATCGTTTGTTTATATCTCAACTTATATCCGTTTTATTCGCAATAATATGCTTGAAAACATGCATAATTATTCGGTCTTTTACGCTCGCTGTCGAGGTTTGAAAGAGAAAACGATTATAGTTAAACATGTGCTTGTTAATTCACTGCACACCACTATCACCGCCTTAGGCATGACTATTCCGCAATTAATCGCTGGCTCTTTTGTTGTCGAATACATATTTTCTTGGCCGGGATTAGGACGTTTATGTATCGCGGCTATCATGAATCGCGATTATCCCGTCATTCAAGCTTATATATTGATTATGGCTATTTTATTTGTAGTGTGTAATTTTATTGTAGATGTTATTCATCAATGGCTAGATCCCCGATTACGTGATAATGGTGGTGCCATATGAATCTAACTAAGAAACTGATTAACAATAAAACGGCGTTAATTTGCCTGATCATCATCACCACAATGATTATTTTAGGGATATTAGCCCCTTATATTGCACCGTTTGATCCCAATAAAGTTCGCATCGTTCGTAAATATGCTGCGATATCGAGCGAACATTGGCTTGGATGTGATCATCTTGGTCGTGATATTTTTTCACGACTACTGTATGGTATTCGCTCAACCCTATTCTTATCACTGTTAACCATGATCATTACAATAATTGTTGGTAGTATCATCGGTCTTATTTCTGGTTATAGGCGAGGTAAACTTGACGAATGTATCATGCGCCTTTGTGACATTATGCTGTCATTTCCTAGTCAAGTGATGATTTTGGCGATTGTTGGGGTATTAGGCGTAGGTATTGAAAACGTCATTATTGCTAATATTGTTGTTAAATGGGCTTGGTACAGTCGGATGATTCGTAGTTCAGTAATTAAGTATAGCAGAAAAAATTATATTCTTTTTTCACGAGCCATTGGCGCACCACATTCTTTTATTATTTGTCGTCATTTATTGCCTAATGTAATGTCAGAATTGGTTGTATTAGCAACGTTAGATACTGGTTGGGTAATCTTAAATATCTCAGCTTTATCTTTTATTGGATTAGGCGTCCAAGCTCCTACTGCTGAATGGGGATTAATGTTAAGTGAAGCAAAAAATGTAATGATGCAGCACCCGATGCAAATGGTCTTCCCGGGGATAGCCATTTTAATCGTTGTGGCAGCATTTAATATGTTGGGTGATTGTTTACGAGATATTTTAGATCCAAAGGAAAAAACTGCATGAGTAGCCCATTGTTAGCCGTAAAACAACTGACCGTTACCCTTGATAATGGTAACAAGCTACTGGATGATATATCGTTTACGGTCAATCATCATCAATGCTTAGGCATTGTTGGTGAAAGTGGCAGTGGCAAAAGTTTAACCTGTAAAGCCATCATCGGCTTATTAGAATCCTACTTTAGCGTGACTGGGCAAATCCTGTTTAAACCGCAAAATGCTAATTTAGCATTAGATCTATTAAAACAGAATAAAAAGACGTTGAATCAAATGCGTGGTAGTATCATTTCGATAATTTTACAACATCCAATGAGTGCTTTTGATCCACTTTATTGCATTGGTAAGCAAGTGGTCGAAACCCTGCAAGCACATCTCACTATTAACAAAAACGACGCTATTGCTAAAACGTTAACGATGATTGAAAATATAGGGCTTGAAAAACCCAAAGAGATTTATAAAAAGTACCCGCATCAGTTAAGTGGTGGCATGTTACAACGTATAATGATTGGTATGGCGTTAATGCTTGAGCCTGAACTTATTATTGCCGATGAACCCACAACGGCATTAGATTCGATTAGCCAGTTTCATATTCTAAAAATGCTGGAAAAGATCAAATCCAAAACGACCATGATCTTTATTTCTCACGATCTAGGCGTCATTCATCATATTGCCGATGAGATTATTGTGATGAATAAAGGAAAGATTGTTGAATCGGGGAGTCGTGTTCAGATTTTTTATCATCCCAAACATGAATATACTCGTTACCTAATCGATACTCGCAAGCAATTATTAAATAAATTTAATGCCGTTGCTTGTGCGAAACATTTAAATTTAATTTCGGAGACAATTTAATGCCACCGTTATTACAAGTTGCTAATGTTAAAAAATCTTTTCTACAACCCAACCAAGCTTTGTTTCGCCATAAAAAAACGGCGGTTATTAAAGGGGTATCGTTCGATTTAAAACAGGGTGAGTGTCTCGGTATTATTGGTGAAAGTGGTAGTGGCAAAAGTACATTAGGCAAGCTAATTTTAGGCTTAGAAAAACCTGACAGTGGCAAAATCTATTTTAATGGCCAAGATATTAGTACTCGAGCATGGAAAAAATCAGCCATGCGTAAAAATATCAGTGCAGTATTTCAAGATTATAATGCGTCTGTTAACCCCTATTTTACTGTTGCTCAGATTATTGCTGAACCACTTGATATTTATGAAAAGTTAGCTAAAAATGATCGAAAGCGGCGTATCAATGCTCTGTTAGAACAAGTAGGATTAGACAGCTCTTTTTATGAACGGTTGCCACACGAAATGAGTGGTGGTCAATTGCAGCGCGTCTGTATTGCAAGAGCAATCGCCTGCTCTCCTCAATTTATTTTATTTGATGAAGCAGTTAGTTCGTTAGACATTTCAGTCCAAACTCAAATTTTAGCACTACTTGCCGACTTACAAAAAGAGCTCAATCTGACCAGTATTTTTATTACCCATGATCTCACCACAATTACTTACCTTTGTGATAAAATCGCCTTTTTTTATAAAGGTGAAATCGTTGAATACATTGATAAAATAGATCAACTTAGTCAAGTTAAAAATCCTTATTCTAAACAGTTACTTGAATCAATTTTAGGTTTTTAAAAATGACCCATTCATCAACATCGAATCATCAATATCAGTTTAAAGATTATCTTAAATTAGTTATTCCATTTATTCTCTCAACCATCACTACCCCACTACTGGGTGTGGTCGATACTGCTTTAGTTGGTCATTTGCCTAATCCTGCCTTTATTGCTGGTATTGCCATAGGAACAGTAATATTTAATACCATTTATTGGTTATTTGGATTTTTAAGGGTCAGTACCACTGGTTTTGCCGCGCAGGCTTTGGATGATTGTTTATTATTAAGATCTTCTCTTATCAGACCTCTGTTTATTGCTATCTTTTTAGGTTTGATATTTATTATTTTTCAAAAGTTAATTTTTAGTGCCTCAATGCACATCATCCAACCTAATCAAGATGTAGAGCATTATGCGGATCTCTATTTTTCGATTTTAATTTGGGGGGCGCCTTTTGTTCTGATTAATTATGTCCTAGTTGGCTGGTTAATGGGGATCTCCAAAGTTAAAGCCGTGCTTTTTTTACAAGTCTTTATCAATCTACTGAATATTATAATGGCAATGCTTTTTGTTTGGTGGATGCATTGGGACATTCAAGGAGTGGCTTTTGCAACATTGATTGCGCAAATATGTTGTACTTTGGTCGGTATTTGGTTTATTTATCGGTACTTACCGAAAACTAAGCAAAAAATAGATGTTAAATCTATTTTGTCATGGCAATCATTAAAAGGGGTCATTTTAGTTAATACAAATTTAATGATTCGCACCATCTGTTTATTAACGGTAACTAACCACTTTATTTCGATTGGCTCAACGTTCAATACTGAAGTATTAGCCGCCAATGCCGTTCTATTTCAGATTCATTATATGATGGCTTATCTATTTGATGGTTTTGCGAATGCTTCAAGCGTCTTTAGTGGTCGAGCTAAAGGTAACAAAAATATTCAACTTTATAATCAAACTTTGCGATGGTCTCTACAAGCTTGCATCATTTGTCCAATAATTTTGATTGTCATTTGGTTAGCCTTTGATACGGCAATTATAAAACTACTAACGAATCAAATTGAGATTATAACCCTAGCGCTCCAGTATCAATCTTGGTTAATGGTATTCCCTATTGTTGCAGCTGGAGGATTAATCTATTATGGCGTGTTTTCAGGTATCAGCTACACCACATCTATACGCGACTCAATGCTATTGGCGTTATTAGTTTGGTTTATAGCACAATACTTTGCCGTGCCTCTCTTGGGAAACCATGGGTTATGGCTAGCTTATAGTTTATTCAGTTTTGGCAGAACGATATTTTTAATTATCTGGATAAAAAAATCACGTACCTACATTACCGGGTAATTGTCATTATAGCCGAATAGCTAGAGTACTTAGCTCAATATTAAACAATTTTTTTGAACGAGTTACTTCTATCTTTTTCAGATGAACAGGCGTAAAATTCGCCTTCATTTGCCAAATTATATTCAATATTGTGCCTAGTTATTCTGCTATCAAAAAAAGGATCCAACTTTATCATAAAATACGTAGTTTTCAGGATAAAGCTCCGCTAATTGTTTTAATCGTTGCTGGTATTATCGGCTCAATTACGGGTCTTGTTGGCGTGTTATTTCAATATGCGGTGAATTGGATTATCTCTCTGCGTAAAACGCTATTATTTAATCTTGTTGATAATTTAGTGATTAATTATCTTTTAATCTTCACTATTACTGGAACGATGGGATTACTGGCATATTATTTAGTAAAACGCTTTGCTCCCGAATCTGGTGGTTCAGGAATACCAGAAATAGAAGGCGCATTACTCAATTTAAGACCGGTACGTTGGCGCGCGGTTTTACCGGTTAAGTTTATCGGTGGTGTGGCTGCTTTAGGTTCAGGAATGGTATTAGGTCGCGAAGGTCCTACCGTCCAAATTGGTGGTAACATCGGGGCAATGGTATCAGATCTGCTTAAAGTCAAAAACCAAGCCTATCGACATACATTTTTAGCCACTGGAGCCGCCGCTGGCATCACCGCCGCATTCAATGCCCCTCTAGCAGGAATTCTATTTATTATTGAAGAGATGCGACCACAGTTTCGCTACAATTTAACTTCAATTAAAGCTATTTTTGTTGGTGTCATCATGGCTAGCATAATGTACCAATTTTTATACAATCAAGAATCCGTTTTCCAAATAGGTCACTTTAGTGCCGTTCCTATTGAATCTTTGTGGCTTTATCTTATTTTGGGGACATTTTTCGGTGCTATTGGGGTTTTATCCAACAAATGCATATTAACGTTACAAGAACGTTTCAAACAGTTTTATCAATTAAATCAATTCTGTTTTATTTTAACCGGATTTTGTTTGGCCGGATCGTTTGGCGTTATAAGTTTTATCTTTCCAGAAATAACCGGTAGCGGTTTTGATTTTATTCCCGATGCTGTTTCCGGTAATTACGCTATCAATACTTTGATGATAGTTTTATGTTTACGCTTTATCACTACGGTTTTATGCTTTAGTTCCGGCGCGCCAGGAGGAATATTTGCTCCAACCTTAGCTTTAGGAACAACGGTTGGTATTACCTTTGGTTTAATTGCACAACTGCTCTATCCCAATTATCATATCGAACTTGGCGCCTGCGCTATTATTGGTATGGGAGGGTTATTTGCCGCTACAGTAAGAGCACCACTAACCGGTATTGTTTTAGTGATGGAAATGTCCGATAACTATCAACTTATTTTACCGATGATCATTACTTGCTTGGGAGCGACATTAATTGCCCAAGCGTTAGGTGGAATGCCACTTTATACATCTATATTGGAAGAGATATTATTGCGAAGTAAATATCAGCAAGATTTAAATATTCAGATACCAACAAAAGCACCTTAATCAACTCTGCTATTTGCTAAACAAAAAGATAGGTATGTACCAGCATCGAAAAACGTCAGTAGGTTATTCGGCATGAGCCGTTTACAAAAAAGGTAACACTAAGTGTTACCTTTTAAAGTTACAACATGAAATTACTACTACTTTTTAGTATGATGAGGATCTTTAACTGAATCACCTTGACCACTAACCACATACCAACCATTTTTACTATGTGGTTTTTTGTTATGCTCCGGACAAGGAGGTAAGGATTTTTTACTTTGGTTTGAATATATATAGCCACAATCAGCACACTTATAAGTGCCAGCCGAAACATCACTACCGTACGCAGCAAATTTTTGTACCATTATAAGCTCCTCTAGTAAAATGTTATAAATAATAAGCCGGTTTGCTTATTACAGTAATATATAAACGCTGATTGCAACAAAAATCAAGTCAAGATTGAATAAACTCTCAATATCTTCGCTAAAATAGCTTTAAAATATAAAAAAATTTAGATTTTAAAGCTTAAATACTTGATAACAAAAGCAATGCAATTCTATCTTATTTTAAATTGATAATAATGGGTTATTAAAAGCAATTAACAAAAGCTACCCAATCATCTTAAAATAACTGGCGAATAGTTAATAAAATTCAGCTAATTTTTTAAAAGACCTTTTTAAAATATTTTATTTTACGGATAAGACTTATTGGCTTGTTTAACAAGGAAAAAACAACATAAACATCTTAAAATTTTAATTAAAACTAAAATAATGTAACCGATAAAACAACCGTATGCTGGAATAAACAACGCAATGATAAATCCTATATCACCATAACAATTACTAACATATTCTAAATAAAAATATAAAATACCAAACCAGCAAAAAGAAAAAATTAATCCACAAAATAATCCTAAAAAAGAAGTTAATACATGTGTTTGAGGGATGATAAATAATTTTATTAATTGTATTAGGAAAAAAACAATTTCAGAGATTATTATTATACAAAATATTATCAAACGGATATGTGGAACTATATGACTAATATAGAATTCGATTTTTAATAAAAAAAAATCAAAAGTAATTATGAATGTCAAATAACTAACCCAAAAAAGACAGATCCATAATTTATCTTTAGATAAATATTTAATAATTTTTGGCATAATTAATCCCTATAAACTTAAGTTAACTTCACTGTTAACCTAAAAAATCCCATCCAAATAAATATGGTTACACGCAAATAAAATTAATATTTAACTGCTTAATAATCAGTTATTCATTCTACTTTAGATGGCTAAATAATTCTCTCAAGCAATATCGAAAAATGACAGTTAATCAAGGAAAAATGTTATTTAGATCTTTCAACAAATAAAAAACAACATAAAGAATATAACATTTTGATAAATATTAAAATAATATAACACATGAAACTGCCAATCGCAGGCAAAAACGCCCAAACGAGAAACTTTAAACCAAACCATCCCGCACCATTATATGGGACGAAATAAACATATAAAATAAATAGCCAAACAAAAGAAAATACTAACCCCAATATTAATCCTAAATAAGAGGTTAACAAATGTGTACTATTAACAACAAAAAGTTTTATCAACATTGAGAGAAAGAAAATTATTTCAACTACAACCGCTATAACAAATAGAACATCAACAATTGACTTACCTATATTGCTAATAAACGAGTGGCGATTTTCTAAAACTACATAATATGTTATGTCCATACTAAAGTAGAATATGAAAAAGAGACCGATCAATACAGAATCTTTAAGCAAATATTTGATAACGTTTAACACATCTAATCCTTAAAAATATTATTAAACTTTCTATTAATCCGTTGGAGAATTGTTTATTAATAACGTTTTTTAATGACTTAGATTAGTTTAATATTATTCAAAAAGCAATTTAGATATGGTGAAATTGATATCTATGTTTTTATAAATTACTATCACTGATAGTGCATAAACGATCCCTATCTAATAAAGAAATCGAATTATTATTAATATCTCACATTGAGCATTCGAATGAATGCTGATATATGGTTTTTAACTTACATAATTGAAATCAGCATTATGATTTCAACTTTTTTTCTGTGAAAAACTACCTTTATTGAAAATCATTTAAGATCGTTTTAGTCAAACAAATTTGTCTTACCAATTCACCCCTTCCTTGACCAATCAATTTACAAACCATTAGTTTACTTATCAATTGATAATATTAATATTGGATAATTCCTAACTAGCCACTACCACTTATAGTTGTTTTAATTTCTTAAATATAATTAATACATTATTCAAAATTTGCCTAGATAATGTTGGCTCCATAAGACTTGATAATACTAAGCAAAATCCTCTTGATTGATTATCAATAAAACGGTGATATTAAAAGTTATTATACCTTTTTAAAAGGCTTAAAACAGGATATTAAATTAATTAAATTAAATTTTTTTGTGACCTCCATCACTAAATATGGTTTTTATATTTGTGAATTACAACTTTATTATTTAACTTATTATACCAATTATTTGCTTTTAAATATTTATCTAAATTAGAGGGAATTATGTTTTTTACTGAAAGGAAATTAAAGCAACGAGTTGAAGAACTATTGCGGTTTGAATTACATGATCTTCAAATAATACAAAGTTTTGATTTTTGTTATGACCGTGAAGGAGTTAATGGCGCCCCGCCCCCAGATGAAAATGCCGATTGGCAAAAAATTGAGCAAGGATTTGAATGGAAAGAAAAGGATATCTATGTTTGGTTAAGATTAAGTCATACTTTCCCTAAAGCCGATCCGAAACGTTCCACTCATATAGGTCTTTTTAATTTTTCTTTATCTTTTTTACGTGATGAATATGAAGCACTACTCTATGTTAATGGTAAACCATGGCATGGTTTAGATAAAAATCATAATGTTATTTCATTTCCCGATGACTTTTCTGGTAAAACAGTTCAATTTGATATTCGCATATGGTCAGGGGTACTTGAAGGAAAAGTTAGACAACATTTTGATGAGTTTCATGTAGGTAATAGTATAAAACAAGTTGCCTTCGGTTTAAGAGATAAAGCCACTCATGATTTGTACGTGACTTCTACCGCTATATTACAAACGTTAGATGTTATCTCTACCAACGATTTTTATTATTCGCGATTACTTAATCTTTTAGATAGTTCATTTCTACTAGTTAATTGGCAAAATCCATCTAGTAAAGAATTTTACCAATCAATCAGCAATGCATCTAGCTATTTAGAAGAAAATTACCGTAAAGATGCGGTGAAATCTCCAGTTGTGATTAATAGTGTTGGTCACACTCATATTGATCTCGCTTTTTTATGGCAGATAAAACATACCAGAGAAAAATGTGCGCGTTCGTTTTCGACTGTTTTGAAGTTAATGAAACAATTTCCAAAATATAATTTTTTCCAGTCTCAACCACAACTCTACGAATATATTAAAAGTGATTATCCTGAAATTTATGATCAAATAAAACAACGTGTCAAAGAGGGGCGTTGGCAAGTTGATGGCGCTATGTGGGTCGAAGCTGACTGTAATATACCTTCTGGTGAATCGTTTGTCAGACAAATTATGTATGGCAAAAATTTCATGGAAACCGAGTTTGGTATAACACCTGAATGTTTATGGTTACCTGATGTATTTGGATATTCTTGGGCATTACCACAAATTTTAAAAAAATCAGGTATTAAATATTTCATGACAACAAAAATTAGTTGGAATGAATTTAATCAACTACCACACGATACTTTTAAATGGCGAGGAATTGATGGTAGCGATATTTTAGCTCATTTTGTTACAACACCAGAAGAGGGACATCCGCGATATACCTATAATGGTATTGTTAATGCTAAGTCTGTTCAGGGCTTATGGGATAACTATAAAGATAAAGGTTTAACCAAAACACTGTTGTTACCGTTTGGTTATGGTGATGGTGGCGGTGGACCAAATGAACTGATGCTGGAATTATTAGAACGATTCGAAAAAATGCCAGTATTGCCAAATATTCAATTTGGTACCGTTAAGCAATTCTTTCATGAATTAGAAAATAACATTAGTCATAGTAATGATTGGTTCCATACTTGGGATGGCGAATTATATTTTGAAACCCATCGCGGAACATACACCAGTCAAGCGCAAATAAAAAAAGCGAATCGATTAGCTGAATTAGATATTCGTTTCATCGAGTGGTTATCGGTGACCAACTCAATCTTAAATAATGACTGGTCTAGTTATGAAAAAAATAAACTAGACTATTGTTGGAAACTCATTCTTAGAAATCAGTTTCATGACATCATTCCGGGTTCATCTATACATGAAGTTTATCAAGATGCCAAACTTGAATTTCAGGATCTAAATAATAAACATAACGAAATTCTTAACCCACTGTTGAAAAATATTACCGACAGTAATGATAATAGCAAAATTATCCTTAATAGTTCTAACTTTGAGAGAAAAAATGACGTTGTTTATTTTGCTACTTGTGCAGAAAATCTAACTATAAAAGATGACTCCAATCAACATTTCACTATACAAAAATCAAAACAAAATGATGGTTATTTTGTTGAAATACCATCAATTGCACCACTAAGTTGCATAAATGTAAGTTATGAAAATAACGCTACACCTGAAAATGATAAGGCAAAAGATGCATTTATCTATAATGATGATGAAATAGATACTCCTTTTTATCTCATTAAGTGGAATGAATTTGGCCACCTTACCCGTATTTTTGATAAGAAGAATAATCGAGAAGTATTATCAGGTTGTGGCAATGTATTGACTGTGTATGAAGATAAACCAATGAAATATGATGCTTGGGATATTGAAATATTTCATATTCAGAAAAAATCGCCAGTTGTACAATTGCAATCGGTTGAACTTACTGAAATAGGACCATTAATTTGTGAAGTCACATTTAAATGGATTTTCAATAAGAGTTCAATTTGCCAGAAAATGCGAGTCTACAGTAATAATCCAAAAATTGATTTTATTACTGATATTGATTGGCGTGACTGTAATCAATTACTTAAAACAGTATTCCCTGTGGATATTAGAGCGGTTGAAGCAACCTATGATATTCAATTTGGTAATGTTAAACGTTCAACTACCTGGAATACTAGTTGGGACTATGCAAAATTTGAAAGTGTAGCACATCAATGGGCAGATTTATCCGAATATGGTTATGGCGTTAGCCTATTAAATAATTGCAAATATGGTCATGCTATCAGAGACAATATAATGCAATTAACCCTCATCAAATCAGCTATAAGCCCTGATTTACAAGCTGACCAAGGACAACATCAATTTACCTATTCTTTATTTCCTCATACTAAAAATTGGCAAGAAAGCAATGTTGCCCAAGAAGCTTGGTTCTTAAATGAACCGCTAAGAATTTATGATGGCAAATTAAAACCATTTATTAAGCCATCTAACCTATCAATTCTTACATTAGATAATCAATTAGTTCAGGTTGATGCTTTGAAAAAGGCAGAGTCAGGTGATTGGTTAATTCTCAGAATTCATGATTTCTCCGGTGGAACACAAAGTGTCAATATCAGCTCTCACTACAATATCAACTGGTGGAGAGAGTGTGATTTGATGGAGAACTTTATTGATCAAAACATAAATAAAGGGAATTTAAAAATAAAATTAAGCCCTTTTGAAATTAAAACGTACGCAATTTCAATAAATTAATTGCTTAATTCTATTACGAGGTTTGGAAAAATGAAAAATCAAAAAATAATCACTATCCCTAAAGCTATAGGTTTTGGGATGATTGATATCATTGGAGGGGGAGCATTCACCATTATAGGTGCATGGTTGTTATACTTTTTTACTACTTTTGTTGGATTAAGCCCGATTGAAGCCGCATCCATTGTAGCAATTGCTCGAATATTAGATGCCATATTATGCCTTTTCATGGGCAGTTTCACCGACCACTTTTATAAAAATAAATTAGGTAAAAAATTTGGGCGCAGAAGATTCTTCTTAATAATTGGCGCACCATTAATGCTTTCCTATGCATTATTATGGATTAATGGTATGGGCTACCTATATTATCTAGCTATCTATTTAACTTTTGAGGTAGTTGTTGCCATGGTAATGATTCCTTGGGAAACCCTACCATCTGAAATGACCAGTGATTATGCCGGAAGAACAAAACTATCTACTTGTCGAATGTTTATTTCTGCGGTGGGTACTTTTATGGCAACATTTGTACCGGGCAGATTAATTGCAATTTATGGTGAAAATGATCCAAATGCTTATTTATTTAATGGTATATTTTTTGCCGTATTATTCATGATTTGTGTAATTATATCCTATTTTTCAACATGGGAGAGACCACTTACTCCGGAGATGCTAAAAGAATTAGAAAAATCTAAAGCTGATAAAAAAGTTAATCCAGTTATCTTTGTTTTTGGTCTGTTTAAAGAATATTTCTCTACTCTGAAAGTTAGAGCATTTAGAAAGCATTTAGCTATCTATTTATTTTCTTTTACTGGTAAAGATATTTATAACACTGTATTTGTATTTTTCTGTGTATATTGTTTAACACTTGATGCTTCTGTAGCCGGAAGTCTATTATCTTTAAGTATTATTGGATTACCAGTTACATTAGTTGCAGGATTCGCATTCGTTAAATATGGCCCGAAAAAACTTCTTGTTAGTGCTTATTCGACCATGCTTTTATGTTTAGCTGCTACCTATCTCGTTTTTGTCTTTAATCCATCATCAAAAATAGCCATACTATTTGTTATTGGTACTGTATATCAAATAGGCAGATGTTTGATGGAGTTCACACCTTGGAATATTTTCCCATTCATTCCAGATATTGATGAAATGATCACTAAAAAAAGAAGAGAAGGTTTGTTTGCCGCTGTTATGACATTCTCTAGAAAAACAACGGTCGCCCTATCAACTCTGTGTGTTGGCTTAATATTGGAATTTGGTGGTTTTGTGCAAAAACAAGCAGATCAATCTCCAGAAGCTATAACCACCATTGCATTAATTCTATTTTTAGGAACTGGATTACTGGTTTTCTTAGCAATGTTAGTTACATTTACATTTAATCTAGATAAAGAAAAACATAAATTATTAGTTAACGCAATCGATGCCTTGCAATCAGATGGAGATATTAATCAGTTATCTGAAGAAACTAAATTCATAGTTAAAGACTTAACTGGCTATCCATGCGAAAAATTATTTGAGAAAAAATAAATTCTATTTATAGGCTGAAATTACTAATAAAAATGACTATAAATAGTCCTAACATAAATCAGTAACCTTTGAAATTAGATACTAGATGAAATTCAGCTAGTATCTAATACCTAGTATCTTATTTAAATAATCAGTTAAATAATATTTATATACTCTTCATTAATCATTTTTTCTTTATTGTTCCTCTGGCTTACGCCATTCTATCGATGATTACCTGTGAAACAACGCAATCTATTATTGGCCAAAGAGATATCGCAACATGCTTTTACACTTGTATTATCTTTATTGGAACAGGTTTAGGCTTATTTTTACCTATTATTTTCATGTCTACTCTAATTTTACTCATCTCAATTTGTGCCTTTACTGCTTTGGTACAACTGATATTACTTAATAAAAAATGATTAATCGTAAATGATAGATTTAATGAAAAATAGCAACAGGTTCAATTTATTTGGCTAAAGATTATGTTTCATTTCTATTTGATAGCTATTTAGAAAATTTACATGATTTTTTTAGATAAACACCTGAATATATTTCGACTAAAAATCAAATATCAAAAGAAGATACATTCAATGTAATAAAAAATTTATTAGAAGGTTATACAATAGATAAAAGTATTATATTTTTTAAGCGAGATCTCACATGTGACTTTATAAAAACAGGCCTTTAGACACAGAAATGGATACATAACAGTTAGTTGAGTAATTTAAAACAGCAAAAATTGAGCCTTTAAATAAGAAATAATTTTAAGAACGATTAATATCTATTCACAAGATAATACCCCTACTGGACTTGAACCAGTGACCAATCGATTATGAGTTCTTTGCAAGGTCTT
>CAMLPV010000005.1 GCA_946482005.1 uncultured Gilliamella sp. | reverse complement strand
AGCAATGGGCATTACTGCCAAAAGTTGCTGAACTTGATGGCGTTAAACGTGATTTGGTTATTTTAGGCAAACGTTTAGATTAACCCTTTTATCTATCTTAATTAGATATTTTTTTTAAAAAGGATGACTCAATTCATGAGCAATCTAAAAAATCTCGAATATTTATTTCATCAAGCCAAAATTACTAGTATTTTAATCTTGCTTAATGTTGCCTGGTTTGTAATTTCACATCTCCTTGATTCACGAGCCTTTATGAACTATACAGAAATGGCCTTTCTTATTGACTGGGGCGCAGATGTTTCACTGCTCACCTTTTCCGGGGAGTATTGGCGCTTACTGACCAATATTTTTGTGCATGCAGGATTAACCCATCTAGCTATGAATATGCTGGCGCTATGGAGCGTGGGGATTATTTTAGAACGATTAATTCCGCCATTTGCTTTTATTGGGATCTACTTATTGTCAGGCCTGTTTGGTAGCTTGGCTAGTGATATTTCGACCCTGCATCATAGTGTTGTTAGCTGTGGGGCATCGGGCGCTATCTTGGGGATTATTACAGCATTACTTGCCTATTCACTGATTAATCGTACCGATCTGCAACAGATGCCTATCAAATCAATTGTAGTCAGTTTAATACTAACAGCGGGATTAGGTTTGCTGCCTTCTATCGACAATATGGCTCATATAGGTGGTGCAGTTAGCGGATTTATTTTGGGAGGATTAGTCACTATTTGTCTGAAAAAATTTCGCTACCAAAGTCAAATCTATACTAAGTTAATTTTGCTGCTATTTGCTATTTCATGTCTGCTGTTATATCTACTTTATCGATATTATCAAGGGATTGGTGGCTTTCATTATTAGCCAATAAATGCACAAATTAACTTTGCGCTTTTTTAATTATCGAGGCTCAATTATTAACTACTTAAAACTCGGTCCGGATCGATTTTACCCGCTCTGCGAGCGGGATAATAGCTAGCAAGCAAACTTAGTAACATTGCGGTAATAAACACAATAACCACATCAAATAGATGAATTTCAGATGGTAAAAAATCAACAAAATGGTTGCTGGATTTTATTATTAACCAATAAAGGCGCAAATTAACTTTGCACCTTTTTAATTATCGAGGTTCAATTAATAACTACTTAAAACTCGAGCCGGATCGATTTTACCCGCTCTGCGAGCGGGAGAATAGCTAGCAAGCAAACTTAGTAACATTGCGGTAATAAACACAATAACCACATCAAATAGATGAATTTCAGATGGTAAAAAATCAACAAAATGGTTGCTGGATTTTATTATTAACCAATAAAGGCGCAAATTAACTTTGCACCTTTTTAATTATCGAGGTTCAATTAATAACTACTTAAAACTCGGGCCGGATCGATTTTACATGCTCTGCGAGCGGGATAATAGCTGGCAAGCAAACTTAGTAACATTGCGGTAATAAACACAATAACTACATCAAATAGATGAATTTCAGATGGTAAAAAATCAACAAAATAGATATTGCTGTTCAAGATTTTATGCCCCATCATCGATTCAACAACGCCCATTATATTTGAAAGTTGCCAAGCAACAATAACACCTAACACCACACCAATCACACTACCAATTAAACCAGATATCACACCATACCAGATAAAGATACGTTTTATAAGATTATTGGTAGCACCAAGGGTTTTAAGGATAGCAATATCACGCTGTTTATCTTTAACCGCAATAACCAACGTCGATACAATATTAAAACAAGCTACGCCAATCACTACAATCATAGCTAAATACATAATTTGTCGAATCATCTGGATGTCACGGTACATAAAACCAAAAGTATGTTCCCAACTGTTGAAATTGAGATTTTCTTCCAAAGTTAACGTGGCTTGAGCGATAATGTCACTAGCTTGATAGACGTTATCCACATTAATCATTAACCCAGTGACACTGTCATCGATATTTAGTAATTTTTGTGAATCCGCTAAGGGTAATAACGCAACATTATTACTTAACGTACCACTTAAATCTAAAATACCATGTACTTGTAAACGAACGCGACGAGGTGGTTTAAGTTGTTCTGGATTGTTGGAAACCGGAATTAATAGAGTAACCCACTGTCCTTCTTCGACGGCAAGTAATTTAGCCAACCCAGCCCCTAAAATGATCTGCTGACTATCAGCTTTAAAATCTTGCCATCTATTATTAAGCACATAATTTGGTAATGCGCTGATCTTGGTTTCTTGCTCAGGATCGAGCCCTTGCACTTCAACCGCACCAAGTTTACTAGCGTTTTCAATCAAACCGGTAAAACTAACAAAAGGCACAGCGGATAAAATATGGTTATTCTCTTGGAGTTCGCTTTGAACATGCTGCCAATTTTCCAAATTGCCTGTGTAAGAATAAATTTGCCCATGAGGCACCACCGATAAAACACGGTCGTTTAGCTCTCGTTCAAAACCATTCATCGCACTTAATCCTATGATCAGCGCAGCAATACCGATAGCGATACTTAGAGTTGAAATAATGGATATCAAGGAAACCATACCACTTTTACGGCGCCCTTTACGGAATTTTATGGCGGTGATTAATGATAAATTCATAGTTAGTTGTCCATTTACCTTTAATTCACCAAATTACGGTAGGATAACTGACCATCACTCATAATCAATTGTTGATCGAGTTTATTCGCTAAAGCGAGATCATGGGTTACCACTAAAAATGCCGTACCGTGCTCACGATTAAGTTTCACCAATAAATCAAAAATTGCATCCGCGGTTGATTTATCTAAATTACCCGTGGGTTCATCAGCCATAACTAGAGCTGGATTATTAATCAAAGCTCTGCCAATAGCGACGCGTTGCCGCTCACCGCCGGATAATTCAGCTGGACGATGGTTGGCACGTTTAACTAAATTCACTGACTCTAACATCACCATAGCACGTTTTTTAGCTTCACTTGGTGAAACACCACCAATTAATAACGGCATTGCTACATTTTCAAGGGCAGTAAAGTCAGGTAATAGATGGTGGAACTGATAAACGAAACCAATTTCTTGATTACGTAAGCGAGCTTTTTCTTGCTCTGATAAGCGATTAAGCTGTTGGGATTTGAACATAATTTCGCCGGAAGTCGGTTGGTCTAACCCACCTAACAGATGCAATAAGGTACTTTTACCCGAACCTGAACTACCAATGATCGCCAACAGAGATTTAGGATAAATATCAAACGATACATCTTTCAATACCTCAGTCACCATTTTACCTTCTTTATAGGTTTTACTTAGATTTTTAGCAGATAGAAGTGGCTGTGAATTATTCATAACGTAAAGCCTCGGCTGGTTGGATATTGGCTGCACGATATGCAGGATAAATAGTTGAAATTAACGATAACATAAGTAATCCGAAAATAATAAATACAATTTGTGAAGGATTAACCAAACTAGGTAATTCAATACCAGCAAAGGATAATCCTAGTAACGACATCAATTCATTGAGATATGAGGCAAGTAACAACCCTATGGCACTGCCTAGTAAGGTTCCAATAACGCCAGAACTGGCACCTTGGATAATAAAAATCAACATAATTTTAAAACGTGATAAACCTTGCGTTTTTAAAATGGCTACTTCGCCTTGTTTTTCCATAACTAATAAGCTTAGTGAAGTGATAATATTAAAAGCGGCAACAATCACGATCAAACTAATCAATAATCCCATCACGTTTTTTTCCATCTTAATTGCTTGGAACAACTCACCACGTTTGGCGCGCCAATCGGTAAATTTCAAACCTTCAGGTAAAGGCGTTTTGGTTACTGATGAGATTTCAAGAGGATGCGTTAAAAATAGACGCCAGCCACTAATATTATTAGTTGGATAACGCAACAGATTTTTAGCATCAGTTTGATTGACATAGATTAACGCTTGATTAATATCCTGATTAACAGAAAACAATCCACTTACGGTAAACAGACGTTGTGAAGGAATACGCCCTACTGGAGTTATTTGACTGGCATCGGTCACCATCAAACGAATCTTATCACCAACTATTACGCCCAATTGATCGGCTAACGTATAACCTAAAATCACATTATAACTACCGGCTTGCAAAGTATCGATCGAACCGGTGTACACATAATCCTCAATCGGATCGTGATCTGCGGCGGTGATCCCCATCAAGGTACTAACAGTAATACTGTGTTGACTTTGTAATACCACATCACTGGTAATAATCGGCGTTATTCGCTCTACACCGGGGATATTTTTAAATTGTGAAGAAGTAATCAGTGTAGAATCGATTTTACCTGTTTTCGAGGTAACTTGCGCTTGTGGAAAAAATTTTAAGATACTATTTTGCATCTGATCTTCCAGCCCATTCATTACCGACAACACCACGATTAAGCCGATGGAGCCTAACATGATCCCAATCATTGATAGCCATGATACAAAGCGACCAAAACCATCGGTTTTTTGCCCGTATACATAGCGAAAACCTATATAAAACACTAATGGACGAAATATTTTTGACATAATAGTAATAAGGTACCTGAAGTTTTAATCAAGTTTAACTCGTAGAATATAAGCTACTTATGATACAGGATTAAACAGTTATAGAAAACAGTCATATAATTACGTTATAATCGTGAAATAACTTTGTCGCAATTATCTATTACTCCAACATGCCTAAAACATATAATATTTCTAACATCATTCCTAAAAAATCAGGTGAAGTTAAACAAGTTGGCCAACTTGTTGGTTCTTCATTATCTCAATTTTGTGCGCAAACAATAGAAGCTCACGATGGTTTAGTGGTGATTGTTACCGATGATATGCAACAAACTACTCGTCTTCATGAAGAGTTAAAACAATTTTCTCGCTTTCCAACAATCTTCTTCCCCGATTGGGAAACATTGCCTTATGATAGTTTTTCGCCCCACCAAGATATTGTATCAGAACGGTTATCCTGCCTTTATCATTTGGGCCATTTAACTAAAGGCGCATTAATTCTACCAATTAATACACTTATGCAAAAAGTCTGTCCACAAAATTATTTAGGTGGACATGTCTTTATGATGAAAAAAGGTTTAGCCATAAGTCGTGAAAATCTACGTTTGCAACTTGAAAATGCCGGTTACCGTTCGGTCAGTCAAGTCATGGAACATGGCGAATATGCCACTCGCGGTGCGCTATTTGATATCTATCCTATGGGAAGTGACGCCCCTTACCGTATTGATTTTTTTGATGACGAAATTGACAGCATTCGTACCTTTGATGTCGAAACTCAGCGGACTCTTGATGAAATTAGCCAAATTCAACTACTACCCGCGCACGAATTTCCTTTTGATAAAACATCAATCGAACTATTTCGCAGTCAATGGCGAGAAAAGTTTGAAGTAAGATTAGATCCAGAAAGCATCTACCAACAAGTTAGTAAAAACATTCTACCAACCGGTATTGAGTATTGGCAGGCCTTATTTTTTAACGAACCTCTCACGCCGCTGTTTAGCTATTTTTTAGCAAATACGTTGATTATCAATACAACCAATATCGAATCGTTCGCCAATAAATATTGGCAGGATATTAGCCAACGTTATGAAAGTCGTAAAGTCGATCCGATGCGGCCACTGTTAGCGCCAACGGTTATTTGGTCAAAAACTGATGAAATTTTTGCTCATTTTAAACAATATCCACGCATTACGGTGTCGCATACTGAAATCAGTGATTCAAACAAAAGTATTAACTTGCCGTTTAGTTTACTACCTGAAATTGCCATACAGATTCAGCAGAAAGATCCTTATTCTCATTTTGAACAATTTATCCAAGATTTTGACGGTAAAATTATCTTTTCGGTCGAATCTGAAGGTCGTAAAGAGGCGTTGCAAGAAATTTTAGGTCGCATTCGAATACATCCAACCAGCATCACTCAACTTGACCAACTGTCAAACACGGATAATCGTTACTGTTTAATGATTGGTGCTAGTGAACAAGGTTTTATCGATCTGCAACAAAATTTTGCTTTTATTACGGAAAACGAATTGTTGGGTCGTCGGGTTATTCGACGTAAAAAAGAGAGTAAACAAGCGATCAATACCGATAGCTTAATTCGAAGTTTAGCTGAATTAACACCGGGTAAACCTGTGGTGCATTTGGAGCATGGTGTGGGGCGCTATGCCGGTTTAACCACATTAGAAACGGGCGGTATTACTGCTGAATATCTGATTTTACTCTATGCTAATGAGACTAAGCTCTATGTACCCGTTTCATCACTTAATTTGATCAGCCGTTACTCAGGTGGAGATGAGGAAAATGCGCCACTCAATAAATTAGGTACCGATACATGGAGTAAAGCAAGACAAAAAGCCGCCGAAAAAGTACGAGATGTTGCCGCTGAATTGTTAGATATATACGCTGAACGTGAGAGTAAACCCGGCTTTGAATTCAAACAAGATCGTGAACAATACGAACTATTTTGCCAAGCGTTTCCTTATCAAGAAACCGAAGATCAGCAAAATGCCATTGGTGCTGTTATTGGTGACATGTGTTCACCTTATGCAATGGACCGCCTTGTCTGCGGAGATGTCGGCTTTGGTAAAACCGAAGTGGCGATTCGTGCAGCATTTTTAGCGGTAATAAATCATAAGCAAGCAGCAGTTTTAGTTCCTACCACCCTACTTGCCCAACAACATTACGAAAGCTTTTGTGACAGATTTGCCAATTGGCCAATCCGTATCGAAAGTTTATCTCGCTTTAAAACAGCTAAACAGCAACAAGCGATAATTCAAGAGTTAGCTGAAGGAAAAATCGACATTGTTATAGGTACTCATAAACTATTACAAGAAGATGTAAAATGGCAAGATTTAGGCTTATTGATTGTTGATGAAGAACATCGCTTTGGTGTTCGTCAAAAAGAACGTATTAAAGCAATGCGTGCCAATATCGATATCCTAACCTTGACCGCAACCCCTATTCCACGAACCTTAAATATGGCCATGAGTGGCATGCGTGATCTCTCAATTATAGCCACTCCGCCAGCTCGCCGTTTGGCTGTGAAAACCTTTGTTCGAGAATATGATAACCTAGTTATACGTGAAGCCATTTTGCGAGAAATTTTACGTGGTGGCCAAATTTATTACTTACACAATGATGTGTCGGATATTGAAACAGTGGCGGAAAAGTTAACCGAACTGGTACCTGAAGCTCGGGTTGCGGTTGGTCATGGACAGATGCATGAGCGCGATCTCGAACGGGTTATGAATGACTTTCATCATCAACGATTTAACTTATTGGTGTGTACTACTATTGTCGAAACCGGAATCGACATTCCTAATGCCAATACTATCATTATTGAACGCGCTGATAAATTTGGTTTAGCCCAGTTACACCAATTGCGTGGACGGGTTGGACGTTCCTATCACCAAGCTTACGCTTATTTGTTAACGCCACATCCTAAATTACTTAGTAAAGATGCTAAAAAACGTCTTGATGCAATAGCCACGCTAGAAGATTTAGGGGCTGGCTTTGCTTTAGCCACTCATGACCTTGAAATTCGTGGTGCTGGTGAACTATTGGGCAGTGACCAAAGTGGACAAATTGAAACCATTGGCTTTAACCTTTATATCGAATTACTTGATGATGCGGTTAAATCCCTTAAAGAGGGCAAGGAACCGACTCTCGAATCACTACTCAATAATCAACAGACAGAAGTCGAATTACGCTTACCGACTTTAATTCCTGATGATTTTATTCCTGACGTTAATACTCGTTTATCACTCTATAAACGCATCGCCAGCATTGAAAGCCTAGATGAACTGACTGATATTCAAGTCGAAATGCGCGACCGATTTGGCAAATTGCCTGACCCTGTGTTGTTTTTATTAGAAACGACTAAAATTCGCTATCAAGCAAGTAGATTGGGTATTACCAAAATCGAATTGGGTGATAAAGGGGGCTTTATTGAATTTGGCGCTAATAACAAAATTTCAGTTGATTATTTAATTGAGATCATACAAAAATCGCCAAAAATTTATCGCTTAGAAGGGACTAATCGATTAAAATTAATTAAATCTGATTTACAACGCATTGATCGCATTGATTATATTATGAATTTATTAGTTGATTTTGCTGATCATCTAGAAAAATAACCTGAAATATAACGAAACAGAAATTATAAACATGAAAAAGACGACTCCAATTATTGGTATTATTGCTGTACTAGGTATAAGTTATCTTGGTATAGCATGGCACACTGGGAATGTGATTGAAAAAGAAATTGATAACACAATAGCTCGAGTTACCGAGCAAATAAATAATTCGCAAAACGTGTTTAACGTACAAATCACCCATTCTAATGATAAGAAGCATATTTTTTCAACCCAAACGCATATCAATATAACCTTATTGCCTAAGGACGAAATGATCAATGATAAGCTCCCCTTGATTGACACTGATTTCACTATCTATCACGGTCCATTTCCGATAGCAGCCTTAAAGCAAGGTATTTTTTCACCACAAATGGCTTGGATTGAATATCCAATTGCCGACTCTAAATTTGACTTGGTTGAGGTTATTGGCGCTCGACCATTAATAACGGGTAATATGAGTATAAGTTATAATGGTGATGTAACACTTAATTGGTTAACTAACGGATTTAAAGTTAAACAAAACAGAGAAACACATTTTCTATCTGATCTAGAAGCAGAATTAGGAGCTTCGACTTTAACATTCACTAGCAAAAGCGATCAATCAACGCCGTCAATAAAATTGGATTTAGATAAATACCATCACCAATTTGCGAGCGAATATTTGACATTAAACAATCTTCATTTCACCCTTGCTGGTGAAAAGCAATCAAACCACGTTAATTTTGCTTTGACTTTTGATAAATTACGAACCAATCAAAAAAATAAATTTTTTAATAATATGTATGATTTTGATCAATCTGATCTCGACACTTTTATACTTGATAATTTAATCACTAAAGTTACGATTGAACCAGCCAATCAGGATGTTGATACGCAAATTAGTTTGGGTAATTTTACCTTAATGCCACAATCAAGTAATAGGCAACCAGCTATCCAATTAAAAGGTCTTTCAATCAAGCAAAAAGTTAATTTAAGTGATGCACGAGTTCTTAGCGGCTCATTTACCAGTAGTGTAAACTCAATTCTTCATGGACAACAAAACTTAGGGAACGCCATGATAGATATTGATTATCAAGATTTAGATAAAGCAATATTTGGCGAGGAATTTGTCGATGTAGAAACTCATTATAATCAACCTATTGAAAGCAAAGTTAAGCTAAATAACTTCAGCTGGCACAATTTGAGTGGTGATATCAATATTAAAGGATCACTAAATATTACTAATCTTGATCAAATTTCTGAAGACGACAACCCTCTTGATAGCATTGATAATTTAACATTACATGTTAGTGCACCGTTAAACGTGCTTGTCCGGATTTTTGCACAATATTGGGATCCTCTCCATCATGATCTCGTTGATGAGCAAGTTGAGTTATGGAAAGAAGAAACCCAAGAAATGTTAGAACATATGTTCGGTGATTCGCCATTATTTAAGTTAAGTAAGGGTGAAGAACAAGGTTTATTTATGGATATTGATATATCTAAAGATAGTAACGAAGCCAACATAAATGGACAAATGTATAACAAAAATGAGGTTTTGGATCTGTTTGAATAAAACAGGAATATAAATTGGCTCAGGTGATAACTTAATTGATTGGAATCGTATAGGTTGTAGAAAGAAACGGAAAGTAAGAGAGTGAAAATGAAGAAATCGAAATTAGCAGTGGGTGTTGTGGCAATATTAGGTTTAAGTTATGTTGGTATTGCATGGCACACTGGGAACGTAATTGAAAAGGAACTTGATAGCAGCTTAAAGACCGTGTGCCAACAAATGAATAGTGCACAAGATCTATTTGAATTACAAATCACGCATGATAATGACGAAAAAGGGATTTTCTCAACAAAAACACATATAAAAATCTCTATCAACAATGACGAAGTGTCTGAGCCAATCATAATTTACGATGATGATATTATTATTCATCATGGCCCCTTCCCACTAGCAGCATTAAAAGATGGTAAGTTAACTCCACAACAAGTATGGGTTGAATATCAAAATAGTGAACAATTTAATCCGGCTTTGTGGCAGCGTGTTGGTAATCAACCGTTCATTAAAGGTCATGTAGGCTTATCTTATTTTGATAACCTAGACTTTAATTTATTAACTCAACCAATTTCATTGGCTGAAACTGACCAAGTTTATAAAATCTTACAAGGTAAACTTGATCTTGGTACAATTGATTATCGTGTTTCGGGAAACATCAAATTTGATAAACCATCAATGTCAATTAAAGTAAGCAAATTTGATTATCAAAGAAACGATGGCGACAGCTTATTGATCAGCAATTTAAACTCCGTTAATGATATTGATTACCCAAAAGCCTATATAGATACTCAAACTAGCTTTGATGATTTTAATTTAAATTTTAAAAGCAATATCAATACGCCGGAAATTACTATCAAAAATTTAACTTGGCACTACAAACTTGAAGCAAATAGTAAGGGACTAGATGGTTTGATTAATTTAAATGTTGACGCATTTAATTACGGCAACCAGGAAATGGGTAATGGTGCTATTAATGTTAATTTTGAGGGAATTGATAAATCATTTTTACCCCATCGCTCCGCATTACAACCGTTAATAGCTAAAATTGATAATAACACCTCTCCTAATACCAAAATAGACTTTAAAAAAGTACATTGGCACAATAGTGAGGGAGATATTAATTTCAATGCACTAATAGATGTTTCAAATTTTAATCAAATAACCGCCTTAACCATGGGAAGTAATCTCAGTAAACTCAATAAATTTAATTTTAAGCTTGAAGCACCTTACAAGGTTTTAGGTCGTTTTATTGCTCAATTCGTAAACCCGGAAAATGAAAACATCTCGGATGAAGAGTTTAAAACAGCAGTTCAAAATGTTCAGGATATTATTGAAATGACACTATATAAATCACCTTTATTTATATTTAAAAAAGATGAAGTTGATGGACTATTCTCTGAAATGGAATTTTTAAAAGGCAGTGGACAATTTACCATAAATGGTAAAAAGATGAACTCGGATGAACTTCTGAATAATTTAGTACATTAATCTCTTTATTATAAAATCATCCCACCAATCCTCTGGTGGGATACCTATTTTACCACAACTTATTTCCTCATTTGATAAACATTAATTTTTTGTTTATAACTTATCTAAAATAAGACATCTTATTGAATATAATTGATAAAAAAATATACTATTTTCAATATTTAGATACATTTCAACTATATTTCTTACCAATTTACTAAATTGGTCTTAAAAAAAATTATCCCTCTACTATAAATAATGATAAAACAGCTTAAGTGACAAACAATACCTTAAATCCAAGAAAAAACCACCATGAATGACAAAGGATCAAACCAATATCATTGCGTTAACCGATTGAGCAATTTCATTTTTTAAATATCGCTAATTAGTCACAAAAAGATCGCTTATCTCAGTAGTATCTATTACAATGTTGCATCTATTACAATTATGATTGTTAGAGCACAGTAACTAATCCATTTAAAAAAATGTCATGCTAACAATATAAATAACTAGTATCACCGAAATAAAGCTATTTTAATAATTATTCTATCTATATAGAATTTTTGATTCTTTTACTTTAATAAAAATATACCTTTATGAATAAACATTCTTCTATTAGTAATGAAAATCAATTCAAACGTTCCATGAAAACGCGGCATTTAGTTATGCTATCTTTAGGTGGCGTAATTGGTACCGGTCTCTTTTTTAACACAGGTTATATTATTTCCACCGCGGGTGCGATAGGTGCTATTATTGCCTATTTAATTGGCGCATTAGTCGTTTATCTAGTTATGTTATGCTTGGGTGAACTGGCCGTGGCTATGCCTGAAACGGGTGCTTTCCATACCTATGCGTCACGATTTATTAACCCAGCTACTGGCTACACTGTTGCTTGGCTATATTGGTTAACTTGGACTGTAGCATTAGGATCAAGTTTTACCGCTGCCGGATTGTGTATGCAATACTGGTTCCCACAAGTTTCCGTCTGGCATTGGTGTTTAGTCTTTTGTATAGTGATTTTCTTATTAAATATCATTACCGCGCAGTTTTTTGCTGAAAGTGAGTTTTGGTTTTCGATCATCAAAGTCATTACTATACTGGTGTTTATTATTGCAGGTAGTGCTGCAATTTTTGGTATTATTCCGATGAAAAACGCCATGCCGGCACCGTTTCTTCACAATATTACCGAACATGGTTGGTTGCCGAATGGTATTACGCCAATTGTAATGACTATGGTATCGGTTAACTTTGCTTTTTCGGGCACTGAACTAATCGGTATAGCCGCTGGTGAAACACATCATCCGGAAAAAACCATTCCATTAGCGATTAAAACCACTATTTTAAGATTAATTATCTTTTTTGTTGGTACTATTTTTGTATTGGCTGCCCTACTACCGATGGAACAAGCTGGCGTTAGCAAAAGTCCATTTGTTGAAGTGTTTGAAAGTATTGGTATTCCTTATGCAGCAGATATTATGAATTTTGTTATTTTAACCGCCATCTTATCTGCCGCTAACTCAGGATTATACGCCTCCGGCCGGATGTTATGGTCACTATCCAATCAAGGTACTTTACCTAACTACTTTAGCAAATTAAATAAAAAAGGCATTCCAGTTAATGCTATTGCCGTTAGTATGTTTGGTGGATTATTAGCACTGATTTCCAGTGTCAAAGCACCTAATACGGTATTTGTAGGCTTAACTGCGATTTCCGGCTTTGCAGTAGTTGCGGTTTGGTTAAGCATCTGTGCTTCTCATTACTTTTTCAGAAAACAACTATCACCATCTGAGATAAAAGAGCTTAAATATAAAGCACCATTTTACCCATTAGTACCCATTTTAGGCTTCCTACTTTGCTTAGTGTATTGGTTTAGCATTCGATCCAGAACAACGCATTGCCCTTTATTGCGGGATTCCATTTGTGGTGATCTGCTATATCGCCTATTACGCAACCCGAGCCTATCAACAACGAGAAAATCGCTGATGTCTAATCCAATAACTCAATTATTAAAGCAAAACAAATATATAATCATTGACGGCGCTCTGGCTAGTGAGCTACAGCGTCGTGGTTGTGACCTTAATGACAGCTTATGGTCAGCCAAAGTATTAATAGAACAACCCGAACTGATCCGCCAGGTTCATTATGATTATTTTAATGCTGGCGCGGATTGTGCAATCACTGCCAGCTATCAAGCTACGCCGTTAGGGTTTGCGCAAAAAGGTATCGCACAGGACGAGTCAATAAAACTCATAAAAAAAAGTGTCGAGCTCGCCCAGCAAGCTAAACAAGACTATTTAGAACAAATCGACAGTAATAAACCACTAATTATTGCTGGTTCAATTGGCCCATATGGTGCTTATTTGGCGGATGGCTCTGAATACACCGGCAACTATCAATTGAGTGAAGATGAATTTATCGAGTTCCATCAAATTCGCCTTGAGGCACTTATAGATGCAAAAGTTGATATCCTAGCTTGTGAAACCCTACCCAACTTTGTTGAAATAAAAGCGTTAACTAAATTGTTAAAACAATTTCCAACGATGACAGCTTGGTTTTCGTTCACTCTAAAAGATGCTAATCACCTTAGCGATGGTACGCCACTTATTGAGGTAATTGATTATTTGAATCAGATTGATCAAGTTGTTAGCATCGGCGTTAATTGCATAGCCTTAGAAAAAGTCACCCTCGCTTTAACCGAACTACAGAAGTTAACCTCTAAACCATTAATTGTTTACCCCAATTCGGGCGAACAGTATGACCCAACCACCAAACAATGGCACCAAGATCATCAACATAATTGTACCTTTGATAATCAATTGCCCGTTTGGATCAAGTTAGGAGCAAAATTAATTGGTGGCTGCTGTCAAACTACTCCAAATGATATTGCACAAATTGCTCACTATTTAAAAACAATTAATTAAACATAGTCGATAGTTTAAATTTATAGCTATAGACAAATAAATCAGCACCGTTACTTAAATCAATGAGATAAATAACGGTGCTTTTTAATAACATTTATAATCTTAAAAACCTCTTTCCTCAATTTTTTTACTGCCAAAAGGACTTGCTTAAAATTTTTCATCCCCATTTAATAAAATAGGCATCTGCCCTATCATGCCTCCGGACGACAATAACAAGTTTTATTTAATTTTAGCTTTATTAGTCTAGTTAGCACTTTATTCGATATTAGCATGACGACTTTTCATTAATTCAGGCGTCTGTTGCAATTCGGTCATTAGGCTGTAAATAATGCTGTCATAAGTAAGTAATGATAGTTGTTCAAAAGTACTGCCCATCGGTTGATTTAGTTCAAACACTTTTATCGGAATAGCCACAATATTATCAGCTAATTTGGCTAAGCTAGAGTTGCTATTGGTAGTAAATAATATTATTTTAACGCCGAGTGCTTTTGCTTGATTGGCATAAGCAATTAAGCTTTGAGTTTCACCTGAATTTGATCCTAAAATTAATAAATCACCTAAATTTGCTTTCGGCTTACTAATTTCAGTTATCAAGCTAACATCAAACCCCAAATGCATTAATCGATTAGCAAATGCACTAATCATCAACCCTGAGCGCCCTGTTCCTGCTAAAAAAATATGTTTTGCAGTCATAATGGCTTTTTTAAATTGGCTAAGTTGTTCCTCATTGATAGAGCTTACTTGTGCTGATATTTCAGTCAATATTTTTGATAATACCTCTTTAGTATCCATTATGATGCTCCTATTTGATTGCTGCTTTTAGACTTTGGATATTGCTTTCCAGCGCATTATTGTTAAAGATAAAGCCACCCGATACGATACTATTGGCGCCAGCGGTAATACATAAAGATATGTTTTGATCAGTAATATTGCCATCAACTTGAATATCATAATGATAATTACCAGTTTGTTTGGCACTTTTTAATTGTTCTATCTTTTGTAGCGTAAAAGGTAAAAAACTTTCATTTTTTTGGCCTGGATTGACGGTCATGACTAAAACCAGATCCACCTGAGATAATAACAGTTTTAGATTTTCAACTG
Organism: uncultured Gilliamella sp.; assembly: GCA_946482005.1. GTDB lineage: Bacteria > Pseudomonadota > Gammaproteobacteria > Enterobacterales > Orbaceae > Gilliamella. Next base: position 134,833 of record CAMLPV010000005.1, on the reverse strand, counting down.
GTGTACACGGATTGATGGCGATACCGACTTTAATATTACTATTTTTGATTTTATTAATAATATATGAATGATGAGCTGTTGCTTCATAATGAAAGGTAATAATATCAGCTTTAGCATCGATAAAATCAGCTACGGCTAACTCCGGTCTTTCAACCATTAGATGACAATCTAAAATAAAATCGGTATGTGTTTTTAGATTTTTAACAAAGCTGGCATTAAAACCTAGATTGGGTACATAATGATTATCCATTACATCAATATGTAGTTGACCAATACCTAACGTTTGCAGATTTTCAAGAGTTTCTTTGATCTGATAAAGATCAGAATTGTATAGCGATGGAGAGAGTATCATAATTATCCCCCTTGATTAACAACCCATCAGCATAAAATTAACATTACGTGTTCTTTCACGTAGTGCGTCCCAATCGACAAAATAAATTCGTCCTAACTGCCCTAACAATGGCTGACCATCTTTGATGATTAGTACGATTGAAAAATGGCCAAACAGTGATGATTTGATATGAGCATCAGTATTTAACATGACCCACTTTTCTGCGGGATAATTAGGGTCACTAAGACTTAAACCAAATTCCACATGTTTTGGACCGGGAGAGTTATACTGATTTTCGCTGGTCATACGTGGAGCAATTTTTTCTAATGTGTTGTTGATATCCACTTGCAGAAATTCATCACCAAAAAAGTTGGTATCGTGCATACATTCTTCAAAAAATAGTGAGCAAGTAGTATGAGTAGTGGCGATAGTTAATTGACCATTCTGAATATTAGACTGTTTAACAAATTGTCTTAATTGATCGGTAATGTCATGATAAGAGTGCCTGCCAGCCACGGTGTTAATTTCGATAGCATGATGCATAATGTTCATATCGCTTTATTCCTTATTACTACCTCATTTACGCTCTTGTTGAAATACATTAAGGTAAATGAGGCAATTTTATAAATAATTAATGATGTTTTTTAACTAGAGGGCTAAACGTTTTTTCAATTCAGCAAAAAATTCATTTAAACCCACACCAGTAAGTAATGGTAATCCATTGATCACTTTAGCTTTAATTGAGTCTGGTACAATAGTGGTACTAACCACCACGTCATAAGAGTCAATTTTGTTAAGCTCATCAGCAATCTTAGATTGATAAATTTTTACCTGATCTGTTAATTTTTCATCACTAAGCCATTTATTCACTTTGCTTACTGCGATAGTTGAAGTTGCATGCCCTGCGCCACACATGATAAGTAAATTTTTCATATGATTATGTCCTTTTAATACATTTCAATTTTTTTGATTTTGTTGATATAGATAAGCAAGCAAAGAATGACCAGCGCCAAACCAATTAAACCAATAAAACCAAGGTGAGTTAATAACAGTACAAATAAGGTTACCGGCCATAATCCACATAGGATTACGGTAACAATCCCAGCAGTACCCACATCGTAATTAGCCAAATGGAATACATCAGTAATAACTGGAGCAAGCCATGTTGCCATATATAAGCAGACGACCAAATAGATGGTGCCACCTAAAATTGAACGGATAATATTCCCTTTGAAAAATGGTACCATTAAGCAGATGCCAAAGGCATAGAATGCTAAATCACCAAAAGGTAGCACTTTGTTGCCCGGTAAAATTAAGGCTAATAATAGTGATACTGGCACCATAATAAGTGCAGTTGCCATTACCGCAGGATGACCAACGGTTAACGCCGCATCCATACCGATGTTAACTTGTTTACCATTGAGTTTTTTACTGGTAAATTCACGTGCAGCATCAGCAACTGGCAGTAAACCTTCCATAAACATAGCAACCATTTTCGGCATGATTTTCATGATTGCCGCAGTTGAAATCGCTAATTTACCAACTTGTGGAACATCGTAATTGGCTAAGATACCAACGACAATACCGATGATTAAACCAATTACCACGGTATCACCAAAAATCCCAAATCGTTTGGTTAAGGTTTCTGAATCGGCATTTAATTTATTTAAACCAGGAATACGATCAAATAGCCAATTTAACGGTATGGCGACAATTGCTCCTGATAACGCCATAAGGTGAGTAACGGCAATCCCCGGATATCCAAAGAATGAACTAATTGGTTTTTGTAATAGATCAGCTAAAAACCACTGCAACATTACCGCAGTGATACAACCAATAATACCCACCCAATATTCACCTGTTACTGAATATGCCACTAAACCGAGGAAGATAGCAAACCAGAAGTTCCAGATATCGACATTTAAAGTTCGAGTCCAACCAAGTGAGATAAATAAAAAGTTGATAATTAATGAAACAGGAATCAGTAATAAACCTAAGGTAGTAGAGAATGCTAATGGCCCTCCTACTCCACAACCAATATCCATGATACTTAATGACATTCCGTATTGTTCACCCATTTTTTGGATGGCAACACCTAACGTATCAGATAATAAACCAATAACTAAACCGAGACCGACAATACCGATACCGACGGTAATACCTGACATCATCGCTTTGGAAACGCTAACTCGAAAAAACAGAGCGATAATAAAAATGATGATAGGTAAAAACACTACCCCACCTAAATTTATTAGCCATTGAAAAATATTAATGACACTATCCATTTGTAACTCCTTGATAAAAATAATCTAGCCTATTTAACGCCTGCGCTATTTAAAATAGAGATAAATTGGTTAATTGATTGACACTGTTCTAATAATTTTATTTGCTCCTCATTTTGAAATAAGCCGATTAAATTTTGTAAATTCTCAACTTGTTCATGAGGCTCTTTCATTGCTAACATGAAAATGAATTTGACCGGTATCTGTTCTTTATCATCAGTCATACCTGAAAAAATGACGGGGTTCTTTAACGAGGCAAAGCAAATTTGTGATTGATTCACTTTGGTGGAATCGGTGTGTGGAATTGCAAAACCAATTGAATTAATTAATAAACCGGTTGGATATTGTTGTTCCCTTGTTAAAATCCCGGTTAAATAATCTTGTTTAACAATGCCATGTGACAATAACATTTGTGCCATTGTGGTTAAGATCTCTTCTTTGGTTTTTGCCTCAATGTTAAATAGGCATAAATGTTGATCAAAGTACATTCTTGATTCCTCTTTGATTATCCAAAAATTGTTTAAGTTGTTTGAAATTGGTAAGATTTTTTAAGGATGAAATTGCTTGTTTATTCGAAACAATTTCATAAATTTCGGTAAAAACGTCATTAATGCTATTGATATTGTTTTCGGAAAGGCTAACCATAATAATAATGCTGACATCAATCACGCCCCATTTTATTGGTCGTTTTAAGGTCATAATTGAAATACTCGATTTAATAACAAACATTGGTGAGCCATGCGGTAGAGCGATACCGTTTTCGATTGAAGTATCACCGATTTCTTCTCGATATAAAACTGAGTCACGGTAGTTTTTAGTGACTAGACCTTTATCTTCTAACTTACTTATCAGCAAATTAAGGCAGTCACTTTTATGCTGAATATCAACATTTAATTTAATGAGATCGGCATTAATAAATTTGGCAGTTGATGGGTAATAATTACCTTTATCTGAAAAATCGGATTGTTTATTTAGCACATAGTTTGCATAAGCTTGAATAATATTTTGATAATCTTGTTTATTTAATAGTGACGATATTTTGACAATCGGTTTATTGATATTGTTAATATTTAGGGTAGTGATAATCAAATCAACATTATTTAGCATTGTCGGGTTTAATTTCGCAAGAGAATATACCTCGATATTGTCCTTGGATGGTAAAAGTTTGCGGACTTTATTTAAGACTAAATTTGATGATGAACATCCATACTGGCAAATAATAACAATGTTATTGGCGTTAGCGGCTTTATCTAAGGCTATTTGGAAATGAATCAATAAAAATGAGATTTCATGATCATTTAAATGAATATCAAATTTACGTTCTAAGTCTGAAAGTGCATACCATAACACACTAAATAACTTTGAATATTCTTGTTTTATTTCATCCAAGAGTGGATTAATGATACGAATCTGTTTTTGTAACCGAGTTATCATTGCCGGAAAGTGCGACAATAATGAGTGAAACAACTTGCTATCAGCCGACAAATCGACACTCTCAATATCACCTATTTTTTTGATGATCCTACGAATAATTTCCTCATAAAAACTATCATCAACAATGGCGTTTTCATCAATAATTCGATGAGCAAAAAATAATTTGCTTAGATATTTAATATCATTGGTCGAAAACCCGACTTGAAAATTGGCTTCTAATGTTTTAGCTAATTCCGAGGCAATCAAATAGGATTGCATATATCGGATATGATTAAATAAAAAATCATCTTCTTCAGGAATTGAAAAGCCTAAACGCAATCTTTTAAGTTGTATGGCAATAGAAATCAGTAAAGAAGATAAATAATGTTCAGAAGATTGAGCAACTACCGATTCAAATCTGTCTAATAATAATTGAGTTATTTGTTCATATGAGTCATCGCCAATAAAAGATTTCATCAATTGCTTTAAATAATGATCATCTTGTTTGTGAATATACAAAGATAAAAAGTGTTTAATCGCGCGTTGAATTTGGTTTTCATTACCATCAATATAAATTCCCTTATGAGTAACATTTAACAGGATATTTTCTTGTTCAAGAGTACGATTAATAAATTCGATATCTTTGTGTAACGATGTTTTACTGACTAAATAGTCATCGGATAACTGTTCAAGTGATAATGTTTCGCTTTTAAGCAAACAGCGTTTGATGATATCTAAGCGACGGTATTCAGGACTTAACCGTCGTGATTTTTTATTGAAATAACTATGACTATTTTGCTGTTCTAAATAGCTAATAATCGGTGCAATATCGTTTTTTTCACCTATTAGCATCACTCCTTTACGAGGTAACTTTTCAATTTGAATATCCGTATTCGGGACAGTAGTCAGCTGCTCATTTAATTTTGCAATATCGTCATAGACAGTTTTAGTTGAAATTGATAATTTTGAACTAAAAAAAACAGCTGGTTTAAATTCCGATTGGCTAAAAAGCAGTTTAAGTAATTTGATCTGTCTTTCCATTACTCAACTCCTTGTAGATCTGTTGTTGCAATAAATTCATAACTTAATGATTAAAAGTATAAATAGTTAAATAAATAAGACGATTACATTTTTTTCCAGATTAATCTGGAAAAAAATGTGACCTTTTCTTGGTAGAAATCAAACAAAACATAGTGATAGGTTTTTAAACTAAACAACCAATGGTAGAAAAAACATGAGAAAAGTATTAATTTATCCAGTGCATTAGCTAAGGCTAACCAATTCACTTTAAGTAATTTTAAAGTCAGAATTTTGTCAAATAGCAATCCTAAACTACCCGGCTAATCTGGATTCTACTTATGAATATTTTTATTATATTGATAAAAAACGTCTAATAGATATAAAGTACTGTTTTATAACAATTAAAACTAAATCAAACTTGAATACACTCACATTGAATTTATCAACTTCGGTGTATAGTTTTTTAGTGAAAATTTGTATTAACATTTTTGAATTATATGAGGAAATAAACGTTCCTTAACCAAATCATCTCAATTATACCTATTAAAATTGAAAAATGTTTTTAGTCACTTTAATAAAATATTACTTTTAAAAGATAACCATATCAGGGAAGAAAAAATGATTATTTTCTGCATATATTTAAGAGTTATAATTCAAAATATAAAAAATAGTATCGGTATCAGGCCGATGTCTGCTGATGTCGGATCTTCAATTTTCAAAACAGTCACCACCTCTTTGCTGTTAGTGATATTACCGACAGTGATATCATATCTGTCTTTAACGATGAAATTTTCTGATTAGTTGCAAGCGTTTATAAATAATTGATACTTTGATTTGATTTAGAGGCTTAGTTTTATAAAAAAATTGAGGAGTCTATATCGGGTTATTGATAATTGATTATTAGTAAACCGTTTTTCATTAAGGTGAAAATGGATAAAAACATTAATTTGAATAGGCTAAATCACAGTCGAAACGTAAATCAGGTACCGGCTAATCTCAGGCACGGAAGTCTATTAAACGATTAGGTACCACTGGTTACAACCCTAAAATACAAACAGATCCAAAGTATAAAAGCCAATCTTAACCAACTGCTTCGTTCCCATGACTAATAAGTTAGTACATATTATTTCAAATCTTTTTCATAACTAAAGCCATCGGTCCAATAATCTTTATCGATGATATATTCATCAATATAAAAGTCATTTGGATAATCAATAAAACCTGGTTTATCTTTTAGTCTGTTTATAGCCTCTTTGGCTAATTGATAACTAGTATAGGTACCAATTTCTTTATCATCTTCATCTGCTGTGCCTTTATCTCTTGTATGATGTAAATAATAAACTTTTTGCATTTTCATCTTCATGGTTGTATATATTATTTAATCTATTGGATATGTATAGGTTACAAAACCTTCCACCCAACTATCTCGATTGAGTACATCTTCAAGAATTTGAAAGCCATCAGGAAAATCGATAAATCCTGGTTTATTCTTCGTTCTCTCCATAGCTAATTCAGAATTCTTAAATGAACTGTAAATACCGATGATTTTAGCTACTTCATCGTCGGTATCCTCATAAAGAACATGGTGTAAAAAATATACTTTTTGCATTTTTATTTCCAAATATATATAACATTAGAATAAAACTAAACCAACCGAATAACACTCTAAAAATTTTAATCACTAAAACCATCAGTCCAATAATCTTTATCAATGATATACTCATCAATGTGAAAGTCATTTGGATAATCAATAAATCCCGGTTTATCTTTTAGTCTGTTTATGGCTTCTTCTGCTAATTGATAATTATGATAAGTACCAATTGCTTTATCATCTTCATCTTCTGTGCCTTTATCTCTAGTATGATGTAAATAATAGACTTTTTTCATATTTATCCTTAACTGAATAAATCAATTAATAACCAGTAACAAATCCGTCCACCCAACTATCTCGACCTAGGACATCGTCATGAATTTGGAAATCATCAGGAAAATCAATAAATCCTGGTTTCTTCATCATTCTATTTATAGCTACTTTAGCTTGCCTACGTGAACTATAAATACCAATTATTTTAACATCTTCATCGTCAGTATCTTCATAACGAACATGGTACAAATAATATACTTTTCGCATTTTTATATCCCTATAAGTTAATTGGGTTTTATAAGTGATCTATCATCCTATTATCGGATTTTACTAAGCTATAACTTCACTATTTGGTGTGTTCTACCATCAACTTGTTTCAAGTTGGTATTTGCATAATTTTAAACATTAGCCTCTAATTTTGATTCGCTATTTGTTACAACAATTATACTCATTCACGTTACGTCATCGAGAAAAGATTCAAAACTAATACAATATTAATTTTTAATCTGATATTGATTAAGATTTATTTTTTCTAACATTTTATCTAAAAATAGTGTTTCTAATTGATCTCTTATCACATGTTCATCATAGATATCTCCTGTCTGCGATTGCCAGAATTGTAGTAATCGCCAAGCATCAACTATTTTGTAGGCAAAAGGAAAAACATGAGGATGGATAATTATACGAGGTAAAGGAGCTATGCGTATAAACCTAAAACCTGAACCATGTTTAACAAAACTCCATTCTTCACTATTTAAACAAAATTTTCCTTTTTTTGGAAAATCTAATAAATAGCTGAAATCTAAACAATTTGCATTTAATCTTTTAAATTCAGTTGTTATCTTTTTCTGTAACTCAACATATTCAAGTATTTTTTCATACATTTTTATTACCTATTTTAGTTTTTATAATTCAAATAAAAAGTTGAGCTACGTTTTCTCTACTTATGGTTTGATCAAAATTATAGACATATTCTATATCCTAACTAATTTTGCCTTAGCAGATCCATGATGTCTATTAATAATAATCGTTTGCCAATAACAATAACTTCGTTTAAAGATTGGGTTCTACCAAGTCACTTTCTTTAATATCTTTAACCAAACCTTTAAAAGATTCTCCTGATACTTATTATCCCTGATAATTAAATGATTAATTGAAATATTCTGTAATAGTAATCACTCTAATTGGTAGGCTACTGTATCCGGATAATGGATACTTTGATTTGGTATATTATGGAATTTTGTAAAAATAATTGAAGATACTATAACGCTTCACTTATATTTGATCTTCATGTTAAAAAATATGCATTTGATAAAATGTAATCCATAATGATCTTTTGAAATTTACATATCAATTTAATAAGTCGACTTTATCTTTTATGATTCGGATCCGATTTTAAAGCAGCAGCAAGAGTGCTTGAGATTTACACGGTAATTTCAGCGTTTTATGACCAAATAAAAATAGATAACACTTTAATTCTAAAGTGATTTGTCAATATGTATTTCAATCAATATATGCTCATCTTAAAGTACTAAAAATCTTACAAGCCAAGCTTTCAAGCTATGAAAAATAACATGATTATAATTCTACTCACAGATGATTTCATAAAGTGTGTTAGGTAGTGCTTGGTATTTGGTGAAATCAACATGAATAATATCTCGCATCTCAGCGAATTTTATTTTTTTTATGGTTTCTATTTGGCAGCTATCAGTTATTGCAATCACCATTTTGGATGCTTTTGTGATTTCAATTATTTCTGACATAACATCCAAAAGAATATTTAGACGCTTTTTGCCTTCTATCGGAAAACCTATATCAGCTTCAGGGGCATAATTAATATAATCAATTAAAAAACTTGCACAATAATATTCGTTATCATCTACAATGTTGAAAATAAATCGTTTTCTTTGGTTATTTGCTACTGTTGCCGAAGGAAAATTGTACAATTTATCTTTTTCAATTTCTTCTATTCCTATATTATATTTGTCTTCTAATAAAATTATTAAGGCTGATAAATTATAATCTTCTATATAATCTATATATCCTCTTACATCATTCGACATAATATTTTCTCAATTGTGTGATTATATTTTTCTGATAATGGTTATTTAGATTTGAATGATTGAAGTTTAAGATTATTTAATGCTATTTCAATAATTTTCGACTAACATTACAATGCATATAAAACTCATTAAAACAGAATTTTATTTATTCAATATTAATTAATTGTTTTTCACTAACCCGTATATCTTTAGATAATTTACTCAATCTATTGCTTATATTTTCTGGCAATACATTCAATAACAATGGTATTACTGGTCTAGCAAACAGCGAAATGAAATTAACAAGAACAAATAGAACAATTATAGCTTTTTTTATGATATTTTTTTATTTAACTCTTAAACATTTGTCATTGATTAACTTTACTTTTTCGCTGCTAATACCCTTTCAACCGTATCAACAATAGCTTGCGTTTGTGAATCAATTTCAATATTTACCTCATCACCAATCTTTTTACAATCTAAAGTGGTAATCGCTAATGTTTCTGGAATTAGATGAATGTTAAATTGATTATCTTTGACTTCACCCACGGTTAAACTTGCGCCATCTATACCAATAAAACCTTTGTATAAAACATACTTCATAAATTTTTCTGGCATAGCTAACGTCATTTGACAGTTGGTTGCTGTTTTCTGGATGTCAATAATGGTGGCTCTGCAAGAGACATGACCAGACATTACATGACCACCAATTTCATCACCGTATTTAGCACTTCGTTCAATATTTACCAAATCATTTAACTTTTTACTACCGAGAGTTGTTAAAGCTAATGTTTCTTGCATAATATCAAAAGTTACACAATCATTTTCAATCCCTGTTACGGTTAAGCAACAGCCATCATTCGCTATTGATGCACCAATTTCAATATTATTGATTAAATGATGTGGCAGTTTGACTTGATAAGTTCGTAATTTATCTTGATCGATGATATCAATAATTTTACCTACACCCTGAACAATACCTGTAAACATACTTTATTCCTTAAATTAAACGAATATAAGCTTCTATTTTACTTAATCATTAGGTAATTATCTATCATTAAGCAAATTTACCTAACCCTGATATCAACTTAAAAAACAGATTCAAATAAGCGTTCTGTTTAAAATAAACAAAGGTGTATTATTTTTACTACTATCTTGTTGATCACCATAAAACACAATTGTATAACTATTGTTTTGGCAGGAAATCACATCAGAAATAATCAATTTTTCTTTAGCTAATACGATATTTTCATTAGTAAGTAAATTATTAAATTTACCAGCTTGCTGTTGTTGGAATGCTTCTATCACTTTATTGTTCCGCAAGGTTATCCAACCGTTCCCCCTTTCTGTGGTAAAATAAATCACAAATATTTCATTGGCAATTTTTACCGGTTCCCATACTGAATATATACAACAATTTATATCAAATAACTTATCTCGTATCGCCTCACCTTGTGAGGTAATAGTAATTAGATAAAAAATTCCATCTTCGCCATAACTTACAACATATGATGATTCTTCAAAACTTAAGTTTAAAATACAAGAGGGATAATGATCACAGGTTATATCAATACTCCTTGATTGTAATACTTTACCTTTTTCATCGATTTTACGATGTAGCCAACAGTTTTCTTCATCTTGCGCAATGATATGAATTTGTTGATTGTCATTATTTATACTAAATACATTATATTTTGGTAAAGGAATTTTTGAAGTATAGGTTTTTTTTAACTCACCGTCTTTAAATTCAACCGCAACCAATTTATCCAACTGTTTGGTTGAAAAAATATTAACATACTTAAACATGGCAAAATTATGGAAAATACCAATATAATCACTAGGTAGCATTTTTTTAGGTTTTGGATAAGTAATATTATCGCGTTCAAAACAAGGAAGCATGGTGATTAAACCGTATTTATCAGGATGATCAACCTCAATAGAAGTATACAATTTTCCATCTGGGTTAATAAAAAATGTTGGCAAATAACCATCAGATTCTATATAGGATGTATAATTTTGTAAATCACTGTCAAGCATAATATAAATCACTTTATAACTATAACCATAACGATAACCATCAGAACTGGTATAGTAGTTGCAAGAAATGATTGTTTTATTTTGATAACTAATGGCGTGCGGAGAAGAAATACCATAAGGTGATTTTAAAATAATCATTGGCCCTAAAGCAGTTTGCTGATATTGCGTGTTAAAAGGTATATCCGTTTTTGGTAGCATAATTATGATTTTTCCTGTTATTGTTTTCTAATTCAATTTGTTAAGTTTTAAAATTAAACTAACTTTAATCATTTGATCTTATTTTAGTTTTTACATCAGGTTTTAATTGTAGTTCAAAGCTTTGTCAATTATTTTATCAATTGTATAAGTTTCATTATTAATAGCAATAATTCATATAATAAATGGTAAGAAGTAAACAAAATAACCCTACTTAACAAACATGTTTATATAAAAAATTATATGCATAACAACTTTATGTAATAGATTCATAATTTCTTTATTAAATGATTTTTCTAAAGTTAAGAGTAAAATTCGAATATAAGCTGTCGAATTTTTAAATCCAAAATGATGCTGCAACAAAAGATATGCATTTTCTTTTTGTCTCGGTTATAGTTATCATTCGTTGCCATTAACCATAAAAAATAAATTGAATAAAAATGTACCCTATTTTTAAGGATTTTACATGTTAAAACTTATTTTAGCTATATCGGTAGGTTCAATTGCCGGTGGTTTATTGCGGTGGTTTCTGTCACTTAAATTAAATATTATTGCCTCTGCGATTCCATTAGGAACATTACTATCTAATCTGATTGCGGGTTATATTATTGGCTTTGCAATAGCTTTTTTTAATCATTCAAACTTATCTGCTGAGTGGCGATTATTAGTGATCACCGGTTTTTGCGGTGGATTATCGACCTTTTCCACTTTTTCGGCGGAGATAGTTAACTTTCTACAAGAAGGCCGTATTGGTTGGGGATTAACAACTATTGCTATTCATGTCGCCGGATCAGTTCTAATGACATTTTTAGGGATTTTGACCTATCAATATTTTCGTTCATAAAGATAGTTTTTCTCGCAGATAAGATAAAAATGCTTATAGAGAGTATTTACAACTCCAAATCACTGTATTAATATACACTGTATAAATCAACAGCATTGGAGTTGTTATGCTTATTGAACATTCTTCACCACAACTTATGGCTATCAATTTTGAAACACCCTTTCAACAGGTGTTACAACAACAGCGGCCTTTATTACGTTCATTTAACAAAGAAAAGAAATGGCAATTGTGGTTGTCAGATCGACCGATGCTAAAACGCTCATGGATAAATATTGCAGGACTTGATAAACAGAAAGTCGTTCATTTAACTCATTTAAATAAAGAGAATTTAGTCTCGACTATTGAAAAAGCATTACAAAATAAAACTTGTAGTTATATAGTTGCTTGCATTAATGGGCTTAATGAGCAAGCGAAACAGCGTTTACAACAAGCGGTATTAACCAGTGATACTTGTTTAGTTTTAGTTGATGACGAACAAAATCAATCATCAATTCAGTATCATTAAGAGAATAGTTATGATAACAAGTTAATTATCTAATTAACTTCAAATAAAGACACTACCTTACATGGCAGTGTCTTTTTTAATTATTTATTATTTATAAAACAAATTAAAAAACTGTTTAAAAAACAGTTGATTATTCATCCTAAATTCATCATTCTTGCCACCCTAACCTATTGATTTGCAAGTCTTGATGAAATCATACAGATCATTTCAGCGAATAAAATGAATATTGATGTTATAACGCTTTTATAGGTTTTAGAAAATTCTTGAAAATAAATTCTTTATCGCAAGAACAATTTCACACAAAAGATAATCATGCTAAAACAATCAGCCTAATTCAAAGTAGCTTCGATACGACCCTAATAAATCCGTTTTTTTAGTTGAAAAAACTGATAAACCCTTTTGGGCAACACTTGCTAAAAGGTGTACTTATCTTTTAATAACATACTATTAACTAGTTTAAAAATATTAAGAATTATGTTTAATACATTTGATGATCTAACAACGGCTTTACTCGATTAATTGTTTTAATTTTTTTCTGTCGATCTTGCCAATACCAGTCATTGGAAATTCGTCAATAATATATATTTTTTTCGGCAGTTGAAAACGTGCAACTTTAGCTCTTAACCAAGTTAGAATTGTTGATTCTGTTTGCATAGATTTTGGTGTTAAAACAATAAAAGCAATAAATCGTTGGCCAAATTCTTCATCATCAACACAAATAATCGCTACTTCTTTAATCTCTTCATGTTTTAATAAATGATTTTCGATTTCAAAAGGATAAACATTTTCGCCGCCTGATACTATCATATCGTCAACCCGCCCTTTTAAATAATAGTAACCTTGATTATCTTTTTCAGCTAAATCGCCTGTGGCTATCCAATCTTTTCCTGCAATTGACCATGCACACTTTATAAAAAGTTCATTAGTTCCAGGTGTAGTATGATTTGGGGAAATAAGCTTAGTTCTCAACCCTTTTATTGGTTTGCCGATTGTTGTCGGATTTTTACTTAAATCATCAGGTGTCGCAATCATGCATACTCCGGCTTCAGATGTGCCATATAAATTAAATAACACTTTACCCAATTGATTTAAAACTCTGTTAACTAAGGTTATAGTGATTGGCGCACCACCAGTAATGATACAACGTAAGCTCCTAAGTTGCTGTTCAGAATGATTTATCATGCGTGAGAGCATCAAAGGAACCAGCGTAACAACTTCAATCTGATATTTCGCAATCATATTACAGGCAATTTGCGTTTGAAAACGCTTGGTAATAAATATCGTTGCCCCTAATAACGTTGAGAAACATAACGTTGCCAGACCAAAGCCATGATATATAGGCGTTGCTATATACACTTTATTGTAATGGCTAAGTTTGAGTTTAATTAATAACTGACAAAAAGGAGTGATAAAATTTTGCGCATGGCTTTTTCGTGTGGCTAGCTTAAAGCGTTGTGTCGTACCACTGGTTAGGACGGTAATTTTTGAAAAGTGCGTCACTTTAAGTTTTATTGTTTGATTAAGCAATGGGCTCTTTAAAAGTGAACTGATGCAAACTTGATTATCATGTAATGTTGCTATCTTGCTGATTGCAAGTGAAGAGGCAATTTCTGATACTTCTGGATCATATATAATTAAATCAAAATCGATATTATGATTGATATTTTTAAGCTGCTCGGACGATAGTTCAGTGTTAATTAGATAGATATCTGCACCTAATCTTGCCAACGCAAAAAGCGTTTGTATTAGAAGTGAATGATTATTAGCCATCATGGCAATTTTTTGACCTGGTTGGATATTACAGTAAGCTGCCAATTGCTTTGCTAGATGTTGAACTTGATTATAGAGTGTCTGATAATCAAGTTCGTTACCATTTTCGTTAATAGCTATCTGTTGCGGACATAGTTGGTGACGAATATAAAGTAAAGCCATTAAATTCATGCCGACTGTTGGTATACTTTTTAATAGCAACCATATTCCTTTAAAGGTTAATAATTTCGTTTTAATAAGTGCTAGAATAATATTAATCATTTCTTATGCTTTATATAGTATGTAGTTAATTTAAGCCAGATTCCAGAAAACAACACTGATGTTATTTGTCCTATAATTATCCACCATGGTTTATACTGGCGTTTTTTAGTTTGTAGTAAACGACAGATGATGGTTGCGGCTTGAACTGGTGTTAATGCTGGAAAATTTTGATAAGCCTTTGTTGGCAAAATCATACGCGTTTTAACTAACGGTAAATAGGCTGTTGAGACATGGATATTTTGATTTCTAAGTTCTGGCGTTGCACATTGTAACCACTGATCAAACGCTGTTTTTGACGCTTGATAAGCCGCCCAATTTACGGTTGGAGCTAACAAAACATTAATCGCCGAAACATTTATAATTTGTCCGTGTGATTGTGCCAATTTAGGTATCAATGCTAAGCATAAGCTCACTGGTGCCAAATAGTTTAATTTGATCGTTCTCGCAAAATCATGCCGACGATCAAGCGATTGCATAATTGATCGACAAATCGATATCCCGGCATTATTAACAAAAATATCAATGTGATAGGATTGAATAAAATTTAAAAAGTTATCTAATTGGTTAACATCACGCAGATCAGCTGCATAGAGTTGAATGGTTGCTTTTTGGCTAGATAAAGATATTTGGATCTCTTCTAATTTCTCTTTTGTTCTGGCGACTAAAATAAGATGGCAATCAATGTTAGCGATGAGTTTGCAAAGTGATTCACCTATTCCATAGCTTGCTCCAGTAATAATAATCGTTTTTTTAGATAACTGTTCTTCGAGTTTTTGAAAATCTGGTTTAATTATCGGAAAAAGAATTTTATTAAGGAAATTAGTTAAGACAGCCATTTATTGTTCGATTAAAACTAAATATTCTACTAGTTTAAAACAGTTATCAAAAAAAACAACATATTAAGCTTAATCGATGGTGTTGTATGTTTTGTTCGCAATTAACCAATTTTGAGTATCTCATCGGTAAGTTCCATTTGGGCATCTTCTTTGGCTTGGTTAATGATAGCTTTAGCTATCCATTGCACCAGTGTGATGACTTGCTGGTTTTCTAAGTTCCAAATATCTTTCAATACCATAAAAATTTCAGAACCATATATAATCGAGATTGAGTATATAACATTATTATAGATCTCTTCAGGTAATTGCTGCTTGAGTGGCTGTAATAATCTAGACAGAATCTCTTTACGATTACCACGAACAAGTTTTTGTGATTGTTCGACAATTTTTGAGCGTTCCATCGCCCATTGTTGCAATGAAAGTCTTAGTGCCGCACGTAATACTCCTTCATGTTTTAACATTTGCGGAAACGCAAATACTAAAAAGTCATTTATTCGATCTTCAACTTTTTCTTTATCGGATGTCCAGAAAAATATAGGGCCAAGAGATTGTTCCACCACTGCTGATATCAAATCACTTTTGGTTGGAAAGTAACGATAAGCTGTTGCTCTGGAAATACCACATATGTCTGATAATTGAGTAATGGATATATCTTTACCGTGTTCTAAAGCCTCGATAGCAACATTAATTAGCTTATCATAAGTGCGTTTTTTTGCACCAGTGTACTTTTTCACGCTTGATGAATTATTTATATTCATAGTGTTATTTTTTATATAAATGTCTGTATATTATACATCTTTTATGAAAATAACTAAATTTTTAAAAAAACTTAAAAATAATGAGACTTAAATCTCATTTTTAGCATATAATTAACAATGTAGTTGTTTACAATTTAAATTAGAGTATTAGTTCTATTTTATCTGTTAAGGAAAAATGAATGGTATCGCATAAATTGATTTACTTGGTCGCTACACTAGACACAAAAGGAGAGGAAGTTGTTTTTATCAAACATTTACTGAATCGACAAAATCTTAACAGTAAAATAGTTGATATCTCTACTAAACAACCACATTCTTTTAATCACATTGCTGATATTAGCGCCAGCACTGTTGCTAAATATCATCCCGAGGGTGAAAAAGCTGTTTTTGCCACCGATAGAGGAACGGCTATCGTTGCAATGGCTAATGCATTTAAACAATTTTTAATAGCGCAAAATGATGTTGACGCTATTCTCGGTTTAGGTGGCTCGGGTGGTACCGCATTAATCACTCCAGCTATGCAAGCACTGCCTATTGGCGTACCAAAGTTGATGGTTTCAACCATGGCTTCAGGTGATATATCAGGATATATCGGTGCAAGCGATATTGCGATGCTCTATTCCGTTACCGATATTGCTGGTGTAAATGTTATATCAAGAAAAGTACTCTCCAATGCAGCTAATGCTATTGCAGGTTCAGTGTTATTTAAAACCCAAGAACAAGTCGAAGATAAACCAGCAATTGGATTAACCATGTTCGGTGTTACTACTCCGTGTGTTCAATCACTTTCAGCAAAATTAAATGATAAATATGATTGTTTAGTTTTTCATGCAACGGGTAGTGGCGGTAAAGCAATGGAAAAATTAGCTGATAGCCATCTCTTAAAAGGTGTACTTGATATTACTACAACGGAAGTTTGTGATCATCTGTTTGATGGAGTACTTGCTTGTGACGATGACCGATTTGAAGCCATCGCAAGAAGTCAAGTTCCATATATTGGATCATGTGGCGCCCTTGATATGGTTAATTTCGGTAGTCCAGATACTATTCCAGAAAAATATCGAGATCGTCTGTTTTATCCTCATAATCCACAAGTTACTTTAATGCGAACCACGCCAGAAGAAAATAAAATCATGGCAAATTGGATCGCTACTAAACTAAATAAATGTCAAGGTGAAGTAGTTTTTATTATTCCTGAAGGTGGATTTTCTGCACTTGATATTGAAAATGGGCCTTTTAGGTCACCACAAGCAGATCAAGCTTTCATAGATGAGTTTGAAAAAGTCTTTATTCAAACTGAAAAACGACGATTAATAAAAACTTCGCATCATATTAATTCACCAGAATTTTGTAATTTAGTTATTAACGAATTTAAAAATATAATTAAATAAAGTAATGGAGAAAATTATGAGTAGTAAACGTGCTCAATTATTAAAAAAATTCCATGATATGATTGCTAAAGGTCAACCAATCATCGGTGGAGGAGCTGGTACAGGATTATCGGCGAAATGTGAAGAAGCTGGTGGTATTGATCTGATTGTAATTTACAATTCTGGTCGCTATCGTATGGCGGGTCGTGGATCACTTGCAGGCTTATTAGCTTATGGCAATGCCAATGAAATTGTTATGGATATGGCAAAAGAAGTATTACCGGTTGTAAAACATACTCCTGTGTTAGCTGGCGTCAATGGCACCGACCCTTTCTGCCAATTTGAGCAGTTCTTAGATCAAATTAAAGCTACCGGATTTGCTGGCGTACAAAACTTCCCTACTGTCGGTTTAATTGATGGTAATTTTAGAGCTAATCTTGAAGAAACGGGTATGGGCTATGCGTTAGAAGTTGAGATGATTCGCAAAGCACATGAAAAAGATCTGCTAACGACACCATATGTATTTAGTGAACAAGATGCTATTGACATGACCAAAGCAGGTGCGGATATTTTAGTTCCACATATGGGCTTAACCACTGGCGGTAGCATTGGCGCTCAAACTGCTTTGAAACTTACAGATTGTGTTCCTTTAATCAATCAATGGGCCAAAGCAGCTAAAGCGATTCGTCCAGATATTATTATACTTTGCCATGGCGGACCTATTTCAACACCAGAAGACGCAGAATATATTTTACAAAATTGTCCTGATTGTAATGGTTTCTATGGTGCAAGTTCAATGGAACGTTTGCCAACCGAAACTGCTCTTAAACAAACGACAGAAAAATTTAAATCTATCAAACACCAACAATAAGTAAGCAATAACAGTGCGACAATTCAATGTCGTACTGCTATTTTTTAACCTATCTTCAATTAGCTGTACCATTTAGTAAATAAATATCGTTATAAAACTGAAGTTAATTTTATGTTACTTTACTATTAATTGCTAATTGTGAGACAATCGCACACGCAATATCCTATGTTTCAAATAAGTAATAGCTTTTGTAATAGATCTATATGATTTTTTTATAATTAGTATTTTGCTAACATAATATAGGAAACACAATATGAAAGAATATCAAACTGATGTAGCTTCATTTGTATTACGTATTGCTTTAGGTATGATGTTTTTGGCCCATGGTTTTACCAAATTACTTGTTTTAACCCCTGAAGGAACTGCTGAGTATTTTCATACTCTTGGTTTTCCTGGTTTCTTTTCTTATATTGTTATCACTTTTGAAATTGGCGGTGGTGCACTGTTATTATTAGGTATTTTAACCCGTGCGGTTGCATTAATTGCTTTCTTTCAACTAGCAATAATAACCATTGTACATTGGGCTAATGGTTGGTCATTTACTAATCCGGGGGGGGGTTGGGAGTATCCAGCATTTATGTCTTTAACCGCATTTAGTCTTGCTCTCTTAGATACCGGTCGATTTTCTGTTTTATCAGACAAAAAGTATCAACACTCATTAGATCATTAATAGGTTAAATTTTAGGGAAGGTAAAAGCAAACGATGAATTACCTTTCCTAAAACTTTGATATTATAACTACTTGATAATATGAAAATTAGTTATTAATTTCAATGACTAGAAGATCACCTTCATCTTTTAAGAAATATTCGTCATCTTGTGGGGCTCGCAGTGACATCATACGATTATCACCCATCTCCATCGTATCACCAGGTTTCATTGTCGCTTGACTTTGGCGTAAATAATTTAAAATATTATTAAACATATCAAAATAATAGCCACTTTCCTCATAACTATTGGCTAATGCAGCAAAATTAGGTAAACCAAATATATGCGCGCCATAAGTACGCATCCAAATCCCTTTAGTATTTTCTATTTCATATTTTACAAAACCACAAAACAATATAGGTAAACATTGCCCTAAAGTGGTTAAACCATCTTTTTCCGTAACCATTCCATGAATAGCGCTAACTGGCAATGAAGTATGTGCACTCTCATTAATTACCGCTAATGCATTAAATTGTTCAAAGCATGCCGCTAAACGTGTTAAAGCTAAGTACTGCTCTAATACATCTTGGTCATAGCCGACATAATATAATAACAAATGACTA
Organism: uncultured Gilliamella sp.; assembly: GCA_946482005.1. Lineage (GTDB taxonomy): Bacteria > Pseudomonadota > Gammaproteobacteria > Enterobacterales > Orbaceae > Gilliamella. The sequence goes on along the minus strand of CAMLPV010000005.1, from coordinate 115,164 downwards.
TCACTTTCATAAACTTGTTGTTTTATTTCCTGACTATAACTAGCTGGAGCAACACATAATTCTAATACATCTTTAGGATAAGGCGCATTGAGACCAATTATTCTAATAATATGTTTTCCCCAACTCACTAAAATACAGATGCCCGCTTCAAGTTGTCCATACGGTATTTCATATCGGATATCCTTTATAGTCGGATCAATCGATTTAAGTTTGGTTATTAATTTATCATTATCAATATTAAGTTCACCTTTAAACACAATACTTAAGCTAGCGGCACTATCAATATCAGGATTTGGAACAATCGAACTATCCATCTGTTTTGCTTCTGTTTTTTTACCAAAAAAACGAGAAAATAAACCCATTTTATATTCCTTATTACAACTATTTTAAATTAAATCAAATTTAGTGCATTTTATAGTAATTGAAACTATAAAACTGAACCAATAATATCTACTTACCTATATTAAGTAAATATTTTATTTATTATTTTTTACCATTGTAAACTTTTTAATTCAATAATTAAAAAATCAATTAAACATCGATTCCTAAGTGGTAATAATTTGCGACTTGGGTAAATAGCATAAATATTTAAATACTCTTAACTAATAAATATTAAAACATCAATGGTTTAATCAAATGCTAATAATGGTTTATTGTTTCTAAAGGGTTGTCGATAAGTTTTTATCGCCGCTTGCCAATCATTAAATGCAAATAAATTTGCTACATTTAAATCATTTGTATCTAGTATGGGCCATATATCATCAAACATCTTTAGCCATTGATGTTGACTTATTTGCTTTAAATAGTGGCGAATATGAAACCAATGAACTTTAGATAATCGCTTTTTAGGTTGAAAAAAAGTACCAGAAAGCAGACCATAAGAGACAAATTCACTTGAATCAGGCATATGATCCAAAATTGTTTCCGCAAGCTTGCCACCAACAGCGTCAAAAACAATATCAGCTTGTCTAGCAAAATATTCGATAGTTTGCTTATCATCTTGCTTTATATGTTTGATTGCATATTTATTATAATATTGCGCATGATTATCAGAACGACAGATAACTGTAACAGATAAAGCTGCAAATTTTATTGCCAATTTGCATAGTAATTTTGCACAATCACTACCTGCCGCTGTAACAAGAATATGCTTTCCTTTGGGTGAAAACTGTTTAATCATCAGCCATGCTGCAACAGGGTTAATATATGCTCGTGCTGCAATCTTATCTTCAATATAATCGGGAACGGGAATAGCATACTCGGCTGGTGAATCAACCAAAGATTGCCAAGTACCCTCACCTCTTAACGGTAAAACTCGTTTGCCAATAAGTTGCTGGTAAGATTTTGGCGCTTGAATGACTTTACCTATCCCTTCATAACCCGCAATTTGTGGCAGAGTGATACGATGCTGATAAGCGCCAGTAATTGGAATAAGATCGGAAGCATTAATGGGTGCATATAACATTTGAACTCTAATACAGTTCTCTTTTATAGTTAATTTATTTAAACATTCAAGCGTCAATACTTGTTCTGGTCGTCCAAATTTTCTATAAAATAATGCTCGATTCAATTATCTATATCCCTATTCAAGGTCGTTTTTCATTGAAGTTTTTATCATTTGGTCATTTTATTTTGCTGATTTTAATGACAAAAAAATGACTTTTTCAAATTTGATTTAAATAAAATGCACATTTTATTAGTTAACTTAATATTCATTAATTACCAACAAACTCCTATATAAGCCAAACTTAAAATATATGATAACTATTCCTTACCATTAAAAATGGCATAATTTCAATCTTCAAAAAATCCAATAAGTAGAAAACTGATTAGTTTCAATCAGCATTTATTATACGCTTTATTGAATCGGGTAAAGGATAAACTTTTTCAATAGGCAGCATTTCGCTTGCTTTTTCTATTTGATTATTGAGAATAAATTGATGAATTGTCTTTGCATAGTCAGTAATGTCGTCAATTTGAATAATCCAATCTTCAACATACTTTTTAACCGCTTCATTTTTTAAACCAATTTGTATAGATTTGAAATCCAAGTTTTCAAGTCGAATATTTTTTTCTGGATCCCATTGTACACGCACAGGAGTCTGGCTTAATTGTTCTTGCCAAATTGTATAATCGCGATAAACAGAATCGTTGAAAGTGGATAAACATGCCCGCTTTAAAGCCCATTCAAAACCTTCACGTTTTAATTTAATAGCTAAAATATGCTCTTGTCCCTCTTTTTGTGCCCATCCTGATCGATACATCATCCAAAGAAAAGAAGGTTTAATCCATGTCATTCTCTCTATTTTAAATGGTGGCACAAATGTTTGAGCTTTTATTGCTGATAAAGCTATCTCTTTTCTGTATGCTTGATAAACTGTTATTGTTTCTTCATCAAATACTGCTCTTATTTCTCTTTCTTTCATGCATTTCCTCGCAAAATATTTCCATCATCCTACTTCTCTATGACCTGCACAACAGGCTAGCGAAGCAAACGGAGCTATTAGATAGCAATAATCGGCATAGAAGCAAAGCTATGATTTGATACCTAAAATATTCGAACGCTAATATAATTCTCTTTTTAAGAGGATTTGATTGAATATTTAAGTATCAATACTCGTTCCGATATACCAAATTTTCTATAATTTATAACCGCGCTCCGTTCAATTTTACTTATTACCATTTTCCATATTAATGATGACTTAAAAATTATAATATTAATTCATTTCACACTCAGACCTTCAATAAAATCTTCAACTATTTGATGAGCTTTTTGTGCGCCTTCTAAATTCATATTAATGAAAGCTTGATCATAAATTGGCATATTATCATCATCGTCATTTTCATTTTCGATACTGTCGCCAATATTGAATATATAGAAAACTGATACATTCCAATCTTGATTATACTCATAATTATAAGTACACCTTAAAACACTTTTACGATAGCAATTAATTTCTAAAGCTTCTGTTTGCGGTGGCAACCAATCTACTTGAGGAATGATTAGTGTGTTTTCATGTTTATAAAATCTATGTAATTCTATGCCATTGTTGAATTGTTTTGTCTCAAGCCAATCTCCATAACTCCAATCTTTTGAATTTCTACTTCTCTTCATCTCCTTTACATCTTCTAATCTTTTTTGAAATGATTCAAGTCGAATACCACTAACTTCATCTTTATTTTTTTTCACAAATTCGATATCTAATCTATCCAATTTTAAAAGTTCATTTTTTATATTACTGCAATAAGCCATTATTGCTTTAGATGTTGGATGAATGCATAAATTTCCTGAATTAATTCTAATTTCACTGATTTCGTCAATTTGATAGGCTTGAGCATGAGAAAAATGTTCACAAAATTTTTTTTCAGAAGTATTTACAAGAGTAGAATCAACTAATTTTCTAATCCAAAATGGTGAATATGTCGAATTAGGATAAATACGCAACATGGTATCTTTAGACAATTCAACTAAACGTCCATTTTCCCTACATTCACTACTTGGTCTACTTTCTACATATTTGATAACTACAGGTGCTATTATATAGGCAGGCCAAAAGAAAGTACAAAATAATGGTAATAATACATAACTGAATGTATAAGCAAATTTACGTTTTATACCATAAGATTTTTTCACTTGTGATTGACATAGTCGCAGTATTATTGGAAAAACAGCACCGGTTAACGAAAATAAAAAAATAATAATGATAGTAGAATCAATAGACATTAAGCAGAAAGTTAACCAAATAATCACTGGAACTGTGAAAATTGCTTTAATAATCCAATGCATCGGTACAAAAACAAATATGAACGAATACCCATAAATGCCATAAAAAAATATTATCATAAAGAGCAAGTCAAAAACGTAACTATCAACATGATGCATATAAAATCCTAATTACTAAGTTGTTTATAATTAAATTCCTTTTAATTAGGATTATCACGAATAGCTACTTCTGTCAAAAAATGAGGATTTTTATTCATCTTCAAAGGTTAAGAAAAGTGCTCAAACATGTTAAATTGTTTCAATAAATGATTCAAAACTCATCACTGTCGCAAACCGCATCAATGCTGACATAAAACTATTATGAACCAGTTGTGATGGGATAATATTGCCATTAAAATCAAGATCCCGCGTGGTGCAAGCATCATGGATAAGAATTGGTTGATAATTAAGTTCGCAGGCACAGCGGGTAGTAGAATCAACACACATATGACTCATCATGCCACAAATCACTAATTGTGTTATCCTTTCTTGTTGTAACCTTTGTTGTAATTGTGTTTGATAAAAACTATTTGGATAAGCCTTTTCAATTACAAATTCATTATGTTGCTCAACAGGAAGCAATTTGGGATGTAACTGACAACCCGCACTGTTCTTAACAAAAAAGAGAGCATTAGCATCTTGGTTAACATGTTGGATATAAATAATCGGTAATTGCTGTTGTCGGAAATAATTTTGGAGCTTTAAGGTACATTGCAATGTCTGTTCGGTATTGTTTAATGGGTATTTGCCATTGGGGAAATAATCATTTTGTACATCAATAATCATCAATGCTTGAGTCATTTTGCTCTCCTTTGTAATGTTTCGTGTTATTATTTTGAAATAATCAACCTTTAAATGACATAGCAAATTGAAGTAATAAACCTCAGTCTGCTTTCAAATTGAAACTATGGATAAAAAAGATCGCGCTATATTAAATGAATTAAGATATAACAGCCGACAATCTTGGCGAGAGATCGGCGAAAAAGTATTTTTGTCTAGTCAAGCTGTTGGGCAACGTGTGCAAGAATTACTCAACAATCATATTATACAAAGATTCACCATTAAAGAACAAAGGGATCAATTACAATTCATTACTATTTATATGAACACAAATCAATTTGAATCATTTGAAAAGTTAGTAAAATCTTTTGCTGAGGTAGCCGAATTTTATAAGATTACTGGTGATGGTTGTTACCTGATCGTTAGTCAATTTGATAGTAATGCTTTAAAATTATTCTTAAATAAAATTGAAAATTTTGCCCGCTATAAAGTCAGCCATCAATTGCAACAAATTTTATAATTATGCTGATTTGCAGTGCTTATCTAAATATCAATTAAGCAAAAATCATTCAGTTGAAAATTAACTTATTTACAAATTTTTTAATAAATCATCAAAAAATAGTTGCTCATTAATCATTTCTGTTATATTTTGTACGACAGTTAAATTTAAAGGTTTCATTTTTTATGAATTGTTTTTGTGTTTTAGTTAGCAAACATCATCATCACCATCATTCCTGAATAGTCTTCGGGCGATTGGTGCTGGAAGACAAATGGTCTTCCGGTGATATCGCAAAAGCAAATAGAGAACCCTCGGAAGATCAGACTTCCGAGGGTTTTTTGTTTGTAGTTAATAATTTTATTTGGATAAGTTGGAGAATAATATGTTGGATAATTCACGTTTACGTATAGCAATGCAAAAATCAGGACGCTTAAGCGATGAGTCAAAAAAATTACTAGCTCAATGTGGAATTAAAATCAATTTGCAAGAGCAACGTTTAATTGCTTTTGCCGAAAATATGCCAATTGATATTTTACGCGTTCGCGATGATGATATACCAGGACTGGTTATTGATGGCGTTGTTGATATTGGTATTGTCGGTGAAAATGTTTTAGAAGAAGAAGTGCTAGATAGACAAGCTGAAGGCGAAAATCCACAATACAAAAAATTACGTCGACTTGACTTTGGCGGATGTCGTTTATCGATTGCCGCCCCTCGTGATTTTAATTACACCGGTCCTGAGTGTTTAAATGATTTACGTGTCGCCACCACTTATCCTCACCTGCTCCGCCGTTATCTTTCTCAATATAATGTAAGTTTTAAAACGTGTTTACTCAATGGTTCAGTTGAAGTCGCTCCTCGAGCAGGTCTAGCCGATGTAATTTGTGATTTAGTCTCAAGTGGTGCAACCCTTGAAGCTAATGGGTTACAAGAGATTGAGGTCATATATAAATCTAAAGCTTGCTTAATTCAACGTGAAGGCGAAATGTCTGCCACCAAACAGGCGTTAATCGATAAAGTGATGACTCGTATTCAAGGAGTGATTCAAGCTCGCGAATCTAAATACATTATGTTGCACGCGCCAACCGCAGTTTTAGATCAAGTCGTATCTTTATTACCAGGTGCTGAAAACCCAACCATTTTACCATTAACCGGCGAACAAAATCGGGTAGCACTACACATGGTTAGTACTGAGTCACTATTCTGGGAAACCATGGAAAAACTAAAAGCATTAGGTGCAAGTTCAATCCTTGTATTACCAATTGAAAAAATGATGGAGTAAGCAAAATGAAGCTTTCATATTGGCAACAATGTTCTAAAGAAAAACAAGCAGAATTATTAACTCGCCCAGCAATTGCAGCTTCCGATGCTATTAGTCAAGCGGTTAACGATATCTTGGAGCAAGTTAAACAAAATGGCGACGAAGCACTTAAAATGTTAAGTAATAAATTTGATAAAGTGCAAATCGATCAAATTAAATTATCCCAAGATGAGATAAAAACAGCCACGAGTCGCGTTAAACCTGATTTAAAACAGGCAATGCAATTAGCGGTAAGCAATATTGAAAAATTTCATCAAGCTCAAGTTAAGCAGACCATAACAGTTGAAACCATGCCTGGCATTCAATGCCAGTCAGTAACAAGACCGATAGACTCTGTAGGCCTGTATATACCGGGTGGTTCAGCCCCATTGCTATCAACCGTATTAATGTTAGCCATTCCAGCTAAAATTGCCGGTTGTCGTAAAGTGATTTTATGTTCACCTCCACCAATTGCTGACGAAATTTTATATGCGGCAGAACTTTGTGGTGTAACAGAAATTTATCAATTGGGTGGCGCACAAGCGATTGCGGCAATGGCATTAGGTACTCAATCAGTTCCTAAAGTCGATAAAATATTTGGTCCCGGCAATGCTTATGTTACCGAGGCGAAACGCCAAGTTAGCCAACGTTTGGATGGCGCAGCAATAGATATGCCAGCCGGCCCATCAGAAGTTCTGGTCATTGCCGATAGTTCCGCTAATCCGGCGTTTATTGCAGCGGATTTACTTTCTCAAGCTGAACATGGCCCGGATTCACAGGTTGTATTGCTTACACCAGATGAGAAGATCGCCCAAGCAGTTTCAGTCGAAGTTGATAAGCAACTTGCTCAACTTTCACGTCAAGGAATTGCTGAAAAAGCGTTACAAGAGAGCCGACTTATCGTTACCAAAGATTTAGATGAATGTGTAACTATCAGCAATCGTTATGGTCCTGAACACTTAATTATTCAAACCGAAAATGCCGATGAACTGGTTGATAAAATTAATAGTGCTGGTTCGATATTCTTAGGGGATTGGTCACCAGAATCTGCTGGAGATTATGCCTCTGGTACAAATCACGTATTACCAACTTATGGTTATACCGCAACTTATTCAAGCCTTGGATTACCTGATTTCCAAAAACGTATGACAGTGCAAAAATTATCGGCTGAAGGGTTAAAAGCAATAGGTAATGCAGTTGAACTAATGGCACAAGCAGAACAACTCACTGCCCACAAAAATGCCGTGACTATTCGCTTAGCTAAACTTAACGCTGATACTAAACAATAGGTGGTTAAAATGGATATTAATCAATTAGTCAGAAAGAACGTACAAAAATTGACACCCTATCAATCCGCTAGACGCATTGGCGGCAACGGTGATGTGTGGCTAAATGCCAATGAATACCCAGTGGCACCCAATTATCAGTTAACCGAGCAAACGTTAAACCGCTATCCAGAAGCACAACCACAGCAAGTTATAGATAGTTATGCGCAATATGCTGGTGTCACTCCAGAGCAAGTGATTGTCAGTCGAGGGGCCGATGAAGCGATAGAGCTGTTAATGCGTGCTTTTTGTGAGCCAGATACTGATACAGTGCTTTACTGCCCACCAACTTATGGTATGTATCAAGTCAGTGCTGAAACTTTAGGAATAAAAACTAAAACCGTACCAACAAAATCTGATTGGCAACTTGATTTAGAGGGTATTAAACAAAATCTCGATAATGTTAAGTTAATCTATGTCTGTTCACCAAACAATCCAACTGGGAATTTAATCAATCCCGAGGATATTAAAGCATTACTTAATTTAGTCAAAGATCGCGCATTAGTTATTATTGATGAAGCCTATATTGAGTTCTCTTCAAACTCAACCGTGGTCAGTTGGCTTAATGATTATCCTCACTTAGTGATTTTACGTACCTTATCAAAAGCATTTGCCCTAGCCGGATTGCGTTGTGGATTTACTTTAGCTAATAAACCGATAATTGATGCTTTACAAAAAGTGATCGCTCCATACCCTCTTGCTACCCCGGTAGCGGACATTGCCACTCAGGCATTGAGTAAAAAAGGTATCGAAACGATGAGATTGCATGTCATCAATCTAAATAATCAAAAAGAGAAGTTTGCTAAACAACTTTCTGCTTTACCAATTGTCGAAAAAGTTTATCCTAGTGAATCAAATTATTTATGTGTTAAATTTCAAAGTAATAAAGAGGTATTTAGTAAACTTTGGCATGAAGGTATTATTCTACGCGATCAAAGTAAATCAATTGGACAAAATGGTTTTGTGCGAATTTCGATTGGTACCGAAGATGAGTGTGATGCCGTAATAACCGCACTTAAAGCGATAAAATAGGAGCAAATATGTTACAAAAATATTTATTTATCGACCGTGATGGAACGTTAATCGTTGAACCGCCTATCGATTTTCAAGTTGATAGTTTTGCAAAACTTGCGTTTGAACCTAATGTGATCCCGGCACTGCTTAAACTACAAGCAGCTGGTTATAAATTAGTGATGGTAACCAATCAAGATGGATTAGGTACCAGTAGTTATCCGCAAGCTGATTTTGATGGTCCACACAATTTAATGATGCAAATATTTGCCTCACAAGGTGTAATATTTGAAGATGTACTTATTTGCCCACATTTCCCTGAGGACAATTGTGAGTGTCGTAAACCTAAAATAAAATTAGTGCTCCCTTATTTAACCAGTGGCAACTTAGACAAACAAAACAGCTACGTTATAGGTGACCGACAAACTGATATGCAGCTTGCTGAAAACATGCAAATAAAAGGCTTACGTTATGATCCAGTTAATCTTAATTGGAATGAAATAGCCCAACGTTTAACCACCGCTGATCGTTATGCCAAAGTTGAACGCAATACTAAAGAAACTAAGATATTGGTTGAAGTATGGTTAGACCGGCAAGGTGGTAGTCAAATCAATACCGGTATTGGCTTTTTTGATCATATGTTAGATCAGATCGCCACTCACGGAGGTATTAAACTCAATATTCAAGTTACAGGCGATCTTCATGTTGATGATCATCACACCATAGAAGATACAGGTCTTGCGTTAGGCGAAGCATTAAAACAAGCACTTGGTGATAAACGGGGAATTACACGTTATGCCTCTGTTATTCCAATGGATGAGTGTTTAGCGAAATGTGCAATGGATATTTCAGGCCGCCCTTACCTAGTGTTCTCTACGCAATTTAGTGATCCGAAAGTTGGTGATATGAGCACACAAATGGTCGAGCATTTCTTCTATTCTTTGAGTTATGCGATGGCAATTACTTTACATATTGAAACAACTGGCGACAACGACCATCACCTAATCGAAAGTTTGTTTAAAGCTTTTGCGCGTACACTTAAACAAGCGATTAAAATTGAAAGTGACAGACTACCTAGCTCAAAAGGAGTGTTATAGATGAAAATTGTCATTCTCGATACTGGCTGCGCCAATCTTTCATCGGTTAAATACGCGATACAGCGACTAGGTTATAATCCAATCATTAGCCTTGATCCTGATACTGTGCTTGAATCTGACAAACTCTTGTTACCTGGAGTTGGATCAGCATCAGCTGCGATGCAAAAATTAAAGGAGCGCAATTTAATTGAGCTAATTAAAGTCTGCACTCAACCAGTATTAGGTATCTGTCTTGGCATGCAACTTTTAGCCGATTATAGTAATGAAGGGCATGTCGACACTCTAGGTATTATCCATGAAAAAGTCATCGAAATTCCTGATTGTGGACTACCACTACCGCATATGGGTTGGAATCAAGTCACCCCAAAAGCCGGACACCATCTATTTCGAGATATTCCTGAAGGTGCTTACTTTTACTTTGTACATGGATACGCCTTACCATTATGCTCATCAACTATCGCAGAAACCAATTACGGCGAAAGCTTTACCGCTGCCGTGCAAAAAGACAATTTTTACGGTGTGCAATTTCATCCCGAGCGTTCTGGCTCAGCCGGTGCAAAATTGCTCAAGAACTTTTTGGAGATGTAAAAATGGCAGTTTACCCTATTATTATTCCTGCTCTTGATTTAATTGATGGTACTGTGGTTCGATTACATCAAGGCGATTATGACCAAAAACGTGATTATGGCAAGGATCCCTTAATTCGTCTGCAAGATTATCAAAAACAAGGTGCAAAACAACTACATCTTGTTGATTTAACTGGAGCCAAAGATCCACAAGCTCGACAAATCTCATTGATAAAATCACTGATTAACGGCGTACAAGTTCCGGTACAAATTGGTGGAGGAATTCGTACAGAAGATGACGTTAAAACATTATTATCCGCAGGGGCAACACGGGTAGTTATTGGCTCTACCGCCATCAAACAACCTGATTTGGTTAAAAAATGGTTTAATACTTATGGTCCTGAATCTTTGGTATTAGCCTTAGATGTTCGTATTGATCAACAAGGTAACAAAAATGTCGCTATTCATGGTTGGCAAGAGGATTCTAAACAAACCTTAGAACAAGTTATTGATGATTATCTAGCTTATGGTTTGAAGCATGTGTTATGTACTGATATCTCCAAAGATGGTACGTTAAGTGGTTCTAATGTGAAGTTATATCAAGAGATCAGCCAAAAATACCCAACTATTGCTTTTCAAGCTTCTGGTGGAATTGGACAATTGGACGATGTTAAAGCGTTACAAGAGAGCGGTGTTGCAGGTATCATCGTCGGTCGAGCATTACTCGAAGGTAAATTTACAGTTCAGGAGGCAATTGCATGTTGGCAAAAAGGATAATACCTTGTTTGGACGTTCGTAATGGGCAAGTTGTTAAAGGTGTTCAATTCCGTAATCACGAAATCATAGGTGATATAGTACCGCTAGCCAAACGCTATGCCGAAGAAGGGGCTGACGAATTGGTATTTTATGATATCACAGCCTCATCCGACGGTCGGGTAGTAGACAAAAGTTGGGTGGCAAAAGTCGCTGAAGTAATAGATATTCCATTTTGTGTCGCTGGTGGGATAAAAACGGTTGAAGATGCAGGAAGAATTCTCACTTATGGTGCGGATAAAATTTCGATTAACTCCCCTGCTTTAGCTAATCCGGGCTTAATTACTGAATTAGCGGATTGTTACGGGGTGCAGTGTATCGTTGTGGGGATTGATACTTGGTATGATAAAGATTCAGATAGTTACCACGTTTATCAATTCACTGGCGATGAAAAACGCACAGTCGCCACCAAATGGAATACGATTGATTGGGTGCAAGAGGTACAAAAGCGAGGTGCCGGTGAAATTGTATTAAATATGATGAATCAAGATGGCGTTCGCAATGGTTACGATCTTAAGCAACTTAAAACGATTCGGGAAGTTTGCCAAGTACCACTGATTGCCTCTGGCGGCGCAGGTACGATGGAACACTTTTTACAAGCTTTTAAAGAGGCCAACGTTGACGGTGCTTTAGCCGCTTCAGTCTTTCATAAACAAATTATTAATATTGGTGAACTTAAACAATATTTAGCTCAACATGGAGTAGAAATACGATTATGCTAACTCAACATTCCCAAATACAAATAGATACCAAACAACTTGATTGGCAAAAAGTCGATAATTTAATGCCAGTGATTATTCAGCACTATGTATCTGGCGAAGTGCTGATGCTTGGTTATATGAATCAAGAGGCTTTAGCTCAAACCCAAAGCAGCGGAAAAGTCACCTTTTATTCTCGCACCAAACAACGTTTATGGACCAAAGGTGAAACCTCGGGTAACTTTTTAAATGTAGTTAGTATCTCATCCGATTGTGATAACGATACCCTGTTAATCTTAGTCAACCCAATCGGACCAACTTGTCATACCGGAGCAAATAGCTGCTTCACCAATAGCAAAACTGAGTGGAGCTTTCTATATGATTTAGAGCAGTTGTTGGCGTCTCGTAAACAAGCCGATCCGCAATCCTCTTATACCGCAAAACTCTACCATGACGGTACTAAACGTATTGCCCAAAAAGTTGGCGAAGAAGGCGTTGAAACGGCGCTTGCAGCCACGGTACACGATAAAGAAGAGTTAAAAAATGAATCAGCTGATTTAATCTATCACTTACTTGTCTTACTGCAAGATCAAAACCTTGCTCTACAAGATGTGATCGGTATTTTAAAAGCTAGACATAAATAACCACTAAAAAACCAAGCACACCATTCGCTGCTTGGTTTACTAAACTTTATCAGCCGCAAATGACCAATACCTTTATCTAACTGGTAATTTGACGCCATTAAACATAGCTTGCACCGCGATATTATTTTCACAAAGACTAAGTTTATCGATGGTTTGTCTATTTAAATGCGGTGAAAATTTACTAATAAAATCATACATATAGTTACGCAAAAACAGAGAACGTGCAAATGCGATATAAGTGGTACTGTAGGGGAAGATATGGCCAGCATTAAGTACCACAAACTCACTATCAGAGCTCTCATTGACCGCCATTTTAGCAACAATGCCAACACCAACACCTAACTTAACATAGGTTTTAATTAAATCAGCATCAGTGGTGCTAAATACAATATTCGGTACCTGATTAGCCTTAATAAATGCTTGATTTAGGTCAGAACCATCATTAGAAAAGTCATAACTGACTAACGGATAATTAGATAACTCTTCAATTGTGATTAGATTACTTTTGGCTAAAGGATGATCTTTCATAACAATCACCGCTTGGTTCCAGTGATAACAAGGTAAAGCAATCATATCATCACTAAGATCTGACAAATCGGTAACAATAGCAAAATCTGCTTGTCCGGTGTGTGCTTGCATGAGACATTGGGAGGATGAACCTTGCTCCATATGAAGGGTGATACTTGGATATTGCAGCATAAATTGCTGGATAACCAAGGGTAAAGTATACCGAGCTTGAGTATAAGTGGTGGTAATTGTTAATGAGCCTTGATTTGGTTGGCTAAACTCTTTAGCTAAAATTTTAATATCTTGTGCTTTATTTAAAATTTCACGGGCTAAAGCAATAATTTGCTCACCAACTGGCGTAACTTCTGAAAGATGTTTACCTACACGGGTAAAGATTTGCACATTGAGCTCATCTTCCAATAATTTAATCTGCTTACTAATCCCTGGTTGCGAGGTATACAGTTTTTCAGAGGTAAGAGAGACATTGAGATCGTTATTGACGACCTCAACAATATAACGCAGTTGTTGCAACTTCATGACAAAGGCTCCTTTGACCATATGTATTTCCCTCTTTCTTTTAAGCAATAATTTAAGCAAGAGGGAAATTGCAAGGTAATTCCTTTCACACTTTAGCACAAGACAGTTTTTTATACTAAAACTGCTACTTAACCTGGTCTATTCGTCAAAATTGACCTGGTGTTCTTACCTATTTTTTACTATCAACCCATTTACCATGAACATATTTCATCACCCAACCGGTAGATTTGCCGTTCACTTCAGATGTGACATATTGTTCCTTATTTTTACGACTAAAGCGAACAATACTCGGATTACCATTTGGATCATGACTTGGTGCTTCGGTTAAATAAATGAATTTTTCCGGTAAACGATATTTAAAACGTTGTAACTCTTCAATTAAAGGTGCACGAGTTTCCCGAGATTTAGGGAAATTATGTGCAGCTAAAAAGATACCTGATGCCCCATCTCTTAGCACAAAATGGGCATCTGATTTGCTACATTTTAGTTCCGGCAAATCAACTGGATCTTCTTTAGGAGGAGCCACATCACCATTTTTTAAGATTTTACGCGTATTTTTACAATCTTGGTTAGTACACCCCATATACAGCCCAAAACGGCCTGACTTAAGATGCATTTCTGATCCACATTTTTCACATTCAATAATTGGACCATCGTAACTTTTTACTTTAAATGTGCCCTTTTCAACTAATGAGCCATCACAAATTGGGTTATTACCGCAAATATGTAACTTACGCTCATTATCTAGCAGATAACTATCCATCGCAGTATGACATTTAGGGCAACGTTTAAGTGCTCTTAAAGCATTAGTTTCAGCTGTTTCCGCTTCTTCCAAAATGTTCAAAGTTTCATGTTCAGGAATTAAGTTGATTGTCTGCTTACATCGTTCTTTCGGTGGCAACGCATAACCAGAACATGCTAAAAACACCCCAGTTCCAGCTGTTTTGATCCCCATTTCACGACCACAGTTAGGACATTTAATTTCCGGTGTTAAAACGAGTGGATTTAATTGCATTCCTCCACGATCAGGATCTTGTTCAGCAATTTCAAGATGCTGGCTAAAATCTTCAAAGAATTGATCTAAAACTTCGCGCCATTCTTGTTTTTTATTCGCAATCTCATCAAGTGCATGCTCCATACGTGCGGTAAAATCATAACTCATAAGATCATTAAAGTTTTCACTTAACCTGTCAGTTACAATCTCACCGATTTTTTCTGCATAAAAACGGCGATTATCTAATCGAACATATCCACGGTCTTGAATGGTTGAAATAATGGTAGCATAAGTAGAAGGACGACCAATTTCTCGTTTTTCCAATTCTTTTACCAATGAAGCTTCATTGTAACGAGCAGGAGGTTTAGTAAAGTGTTGATCTGGATTTAAACTGAGTAGTTCTAAAATATCTTCAACCGATACTGCTGGTAACATCTTATCTTCATTATTTTTACTTAACTGTGATTGTACTTTTGTCCAACCATCAAAACGTAAAGTACGACCTTTGGCTTTTAAAGTAAAATCACCCGCTTTAACAGTAACTGTAATAGAGTTATATTCAGCGGATGTCATCTGGCAAGCAACAAATTGACGCCAAATTAATTGATATAGTTTAACCGCATCAACGTCGACATCACTAAGACTGGTTGCGGAAATATTGACATCTGACGGACGAATTGCTTCATGCGCTTCTTGTGAATTTTTCTTACTTGTATAAACATTCGGTGATTTCGGTAGGTATTTATCACCATAGTTTTTGCCAATATAATCGCGAACCATGTTTAATGCATCTTGACTCAAATTTGTTGAGTCGGTACGCATATAAGTGATATAACCGGCTTCATATAAGCGCTGGGCTAACATCATTGTCTTCTTCACCCCAAAGCCAAGACGAGTGCTTGCCGCTTGTTGCAAAGTTGAAGTGATAAATGGTGCAGTTGGATTACTTTTAGTCGGTTTTTCTTCAATATTGGTAACTTGATATTGCTTGTTATTTAGCTCGGCTAACGCAATATCAATCGCAACTTGATCTTTTGGTTCAAACGCATCATCTTTATAATGCGTAACTTGCATGGTTAATTTTTCTTGATTAGCAGTTTTTAAATCGGCATAAAGTTCCCAATACTCTTCAGGAATAAAAGCGTGGATTTCACGTTCTCGTTCAACGACTAATCTTACCGCAACGGATTGAACGCGACCAGCCGACAAACCACGTGCCACTTTCTTCCAAAGTAACGGCGACACCATAAAACCCACCACACGGTCCATAAATCGGCGTGCTTGTTGAGCATTAACGCGATCCATATCCAACATAGCCGGATGTTTAAATGCGTTTTGAATGGCAGTTTTAGTGATTTCATTAAATACAACGCGGCGGTACTTATCATCATCACCACCAATAACATCTTTAAGATGCCAAGCTATGGCTTCCCCTTCTCTATCCAAGTCGGTTGCTAGATAGATCATATCCGCATCTTTGGCTAATTTTTTAAGTTCATCAACGACCCGCTCTTTGCCAGGCAAAATTTCATAATGAGCTTTCCAACCATTATAAGGATCGACACTCATACGGTCGACTAAGACCTGTTTTTCAGATCGTTTTACTTTCTTCTCAGCTTTATCTTTGCTGGCTTTATCTTTGCTGGTTTTTTCATTGCGGTTGCTACTACCACTTACTGGAAGATCGCGAATATGCCCCACGCTTGATTTAACCACGAAATCTTTGCCAAGGTATTTATTAATCGTTTTTGCTTTTGCTGGTGATTCCACAATAACAAGGGATTTTCCCATAATTAAACCTATTTATCCTGTAGTTTAAGTTATTTACCGTCTAGATTATCATCGAGTAATGACAGTAAATCATCTTTAATTGTCGATACTTTAGTGGCATATTGCTCTTTTTGCTCGGCATCTTCAATTAATTGCGTAATTGTTTGTGACAACGTACATTTTCGGCGTTTAGCTAAATTAGCTAACCTTTGCCAGACTAGAAATTCCAAATCAATAGACTTTTTACGTGTATTTTGTTGCTCGGCATTAAAATGCCGTTTTCGCCTTGCCCGAATAGTTTGTTTCATGCGATTATCTAAATCGGGATTTAAATGCTGCTTAATCCAATCAACGACAGCTGTCGGCTTGTGTTCTAATAATAGTAGTTCATTTACAGCTTGCTCTGCTGCACTCCTTTCTATATAACGAGTAATTAGCTCACCTTCTAAATGTCTTTTTACTAGATAGTGCCACTTCCAACCGCATTCAAGGTTTTCTAATTGTTGGTATTTCATAAGCTCACCTTGTGACGCTGTAACTAAATATGATAGTTGTAGCATAAACTCATCACACAATAAAGAAAATTATTGCATTTGACAAATTTTTTATAAATCTGCTATCGTTCACCTTTAACTTCAATCTTCTAATTAAGGAATCACGTATAATGGCAAAAGCCGATGTTATTTATATTAATGGCCACATCTACACGGCTGACAAACACGATACAGTTTGTGAAGCTATTGCAATTCAAAACGGCTATATTATTGCAACTGGCACCACACAAGAGATAAATAACACTCAATATGTTGATAATTGTACGATAATTTATGATCTACAAAATAAAACCATGATGCCAGGCATTATTGATGCCCATTTACATACTTTTTGGGGCGGTATGCAATTATCTTCATGTAATTTAAATTATCAAAGTTTAACTGTTGATGCCACTCTGGCCATTATTCAAAAATATTTAGATAACGATTCCAGTAATAATAGCACAAATTGGTTACAAGTTCGTGGCTGGTTGCGTCAAGAAGTATTACCAATCGGCACTGACATTACCCGTTTTGATCTTGACAAGCTTAATACCACGCGTCCGGTTATTCTATTCTCAAATGATTGTCATACACTCGTTGCTAACAGTATTGCTTTAGAAAAATTTGGACTCGATCGTAATACGCCAGAGCCTTCTGATGGCAAAATTGGACGTACTGAAGATGGCGAATTAAACGGTATTTTAGAAGATGCTCCTGCAATGCGCGCATTTGACAGCATTTCTAAACTTACCGATGAACAAGCGGTAAACATTGCTAAATTATCACAAACAGAATTAAATAAGCAAGGGGTAACTTCAGTAATGGATGCGCGTATTACTGAAACCCAAGCCGATGCATTTTTAAAATTACAACAGCAAGATGAACTTTCAATACGCTTATTTGGAGCGCGTGAATTACCCCCTGATGATGTCAATTCAATTGAAGACATTCCAGCGGTAATTGATCGGGTAAAACAGTTCGCTAAACGCTATGATGACCAAAATTGGCAACCTAAACCGGGAATAAAGGTATCGCATACGAAATTATTCGTTGATGGCGTAATGCAAGCGCCGTTAATGACAGCGCGTTTGCTAAAACCATATCAATTAGAAAATGAAAAAGATCGCTATGGTGATCTCTATTACTCTACAGAAATGCTAGATGCCTTAATCCTTGAATCATCGAAAGCAGGTTTTCACCCTCACATGCATACCGTTGGCGAAGGGGCGATCGAAGTGGTTCTTAACGCTATTGAAAAAATGCGAAAAGCACTACCGGATGCGGATATTCGCCCAAGTACGGCCCATAATGAACTCAGTGCTATGCATCAATTTGCCCGTTATAAACAATTAAAAACCAGTGTGGTATTCTCATTCCAATGGGCGGGTTGTAGCTCGGCAATGGTTGAACAATACCAAACACTATTTGGTGCCGAACGTTATAATGGTTTAGAAGCCCATGGCCAATATATTGATGCCGGCGTAACCTGTGCTTTTGGTAGTGATTGGCCAATTGATCCACTTAATGAATGGTATGATTTCCAAATTGCTATGACTCGACAAATTGACGCCGAACACCCACGCTTAAACAGCGACCGCAATTTAACTGCCGTTGAAGTGCTACGTTGTGCAACTATTGGTGCAGCTTACGTGTTAAAACAAGATAAGTATATTGGCTCTATTGAAAAAGGTAAATTTGCTGATTTAATTATTTTAGATCGCAATCCATTTACCATTCCGGCAACAGATATGCAAAACGTCAAAGTACTAACGACAATTGTTGGCGGCAAAACGGTTTATCAACAAGCTTAATAAACTTTAAATAAATTCACTACCCCGCCAATAGGTCGGGGTAGTTTTTTATTACTAGTCCGCATCAACAACAACATCACCCTCAACTGCTGGTTTTCGAGTAAAGTGTAAAATCGCAGCAATAATAAATGCTCCGATAAACATATCAATCACATACCACAATGCACCTTTGGTTACACCACCAAGTGCCACTAAGCCACCAAAAGCAACCAAGGAATCAATACCATTAATCATACCTAGCATACCCGCAACTGCTGTACCAACAACGATAGCGATAATAATCCGTTTGGGGTCTTTAACGGCGAATGGAATCGCACCTTCGGTAATACCAGCTAACGATAAAAAGAACGCAGTGATACCAAACTCTTTTTCTTCTTTGGTGTATTTAGAACGAGATACCAGTAAAGAAGATATTGCTAATCCTAAAGGAGGAATTGCACAGCACATACGGAACACGCCATTAGGGCCATAAACACCTTCCGCCATAGCGGCTAACGTGAAGGCTGTGGCAGCCTTACTACAAGGTCCCCCCATATCAAGCGCAGCAAGTACACCAATCCCTATACCTAAAAATGCCGCGTTAACTTCTGACATATCTTTTAAAGTTTCCACCATTGCTTTTACAAACCAATCGAGAGGATATGACAAAATATAAATATAGATGGGCGCCATGATCAATAATGTCACAGTTGGAATGATCATCACTGGCATAACCGAAGCTATAACCGGATGGACTTTAACGGTTTTAAACCATTTAACAAAATAACCAATTAAAATCCCAAAAAATCATTGCACCTATAAATCCAGTGCTAACTTGGTTAACACCAATTGGATTATTTACTACATAGCCCATAATAAACGCTGGTGCCAAGGCGGCATTACCACCAATAGAGTAAGCCATATAAGCCGCAAGCACTGGCACCATCATTGCAAAGCCGTAGAAAGCCACTTGTTGCAAATTGGCAAAGAATTGATTACTAGGTAGAATGGTGCCACCACTCACATGCCCAGTCATTAACACAATTGAAAAAAGAATACCGGAAGCAATGATAACAGGTAAAAATTTACTAATACCAGTATTCAACGATCTAAATATCTCTTTACCAATACTCTCCTTCACTTCTTTTTTGGATGATAAGGCTTCGGCATTATTAAAAATACCAGCTGTATTTTTAACCGCTTCACCAGTACTAACCTTAATCACATTTTTAAAAGGTTCTAACCGTTCAGCATTATCGATTGAAATATCTGTCGCTAATAAAATTACATCAGCACTTATCAGATCTTGCTGAGTTAACACATTATCAATACCAGCTGCACCTTGGGTTTCAACCTTACAATCCCACCCACGTTTTTTAGCTTCGTTTTCAATTTTTTGTTTAGCAATATAGGTGTGCGCCATACCAGCTGTACAGGCACATATAGCGACAATCTTTTTATTTTTTAAGGATTCTTTACTCATATAAACCTCGGATTTTTTTTGCTACAGTTTGAATATCACTATTTAATAAAACCTCAATAAAATCGTCATCAGCCAAGTTTGCCGCCAATTTGGCAATAATTGTCAAATGCTCTTTATTAGCGTTTTGTGGTGCACCGATTAGCACCACTAACTTAACTTTATTGGCATTATTCCAGACTATTCCTTGATTATATTTTGCCACGACAATAAATGGTGTTTTCACTGCTTCGCTTTTAGAATGCGGTAATGCAATATTGGGCAAAACATCAGTTTCCATCTCTTGTTCATGTTGCATAACATCAGCAGAAAATTTATTTACATCCGTTAAATAAACTTCACTCTGTTCAGCCATCAATTTAATCGCCGATGACTTATGCGTAATAACATCAGTTGTTAATTCAACAGGTAAAACGGGAATTGGTTCCATAATATATCCTCCTAATTAATCACTGTTCTGTGTACAATCTTTATACATGATTTTTAAGTAAAAATATAACTGTTTATAAAAAATCGAATAGTTAGCTGATCAACGAATAAATTTGCCAATCCAACCTAGTAATAACACTATTGAACCTATTATTTTTAATTTTTTATTTCGGAAAAGCCTACAAATCATCCGGATTTATAATCTTTACTAAAAATTAGCTTGCATAATTATGATAATGTGGCAGAATTCCCTGCCGCTTTAAGCGGGTAAAAAGGCAAAACTATACTTAGTAGTTTTTTATTGTTTTTTGGGACAGAGGAGCAAATTAAGTCATGTCCGCAATAAAAATGAAACGAGTTTTAACCACACCTGCATTGATTGCATTTGGTTTAGCTTATATGGTTCCTTTAGGGATCTTTACCACTTATGGGGAAGTTACCGTTGTCAGTAATGGGCACTTACCTATAGCCTACATTATCACCCTTGCCATGATCTTTTTCACAGCATTGAGTTATTGTCGAATGGCAAACAAACTCCCTATTGCTGGTTCGGCCTACACCTATGTACAAAGAACATTTGGTGGAAAAGCAGGCTTCTTAGTTGGGTGGGCACAAATTCTTGATTACCTATTTTTACCAATATTAAATTACTTGGTTTTAGGCATCTATCTACATGAACTTTATGATAGTATTCCGGCTTATGTATATGTATTGGCATCGATTGTAGGTGTAAGTGTATTAAATTACCTTGGAATCAAGTTAATTAATTGGGCCAATATTACTTTGAATTTATTTCAAGCGTTATTCATCGTATTGTTTATTATTTTAACCTTAACAAATGTCCATTTGACACCGGAAACAATGTTAAAACCAATAACAGTGACAAGCGATGATTTTAGTGGTTTATTTTCTGGAGCGGCCATATTATGTTTAGCATTCTTAGGCTTTGACGCCATTGCGACACTAGCTGAAGAATCAAACAACGCTAAAAAGACCTTACCACGAGCAATTATTGGTACCGTATTGATTGCTGGTTGTATATTTTTAGTTGTCTCCTATTGTGCACATTTAGCCTATCCGCAATGGACTGATTTTGCTGATAATAAAGATACCGCAAGTTTGGATGTAATGCGTAGAGTGGATAACATAAGTCACTTAACCAATGTACTTGGTAAATATGGCAATGATTTTATGTATAACTTCTTCCAAACAGCCTATTTAACTGGTGTCTTTGCCTCAACTATGACAGCGCAAACAAGCGTGTCACGAATCTTTTATGCGATGGGGCGTGAAGGTGTGTTACCGAAAAGAATCTTCTATAAAATTCATCCACGTTTTAGAACACCTTATTTATCAATTATTTTTGTTTCCTGTTTTTCCCTATTCGCTTTAGTACTTGATTTAAGCTTAGTCGTATCAATGATCAGTTTTGGTGCCTTAGTTGCCTTTACCTTCGTTAATCTATGCGTAATCAAAAGCTACCTAAGTGGTTCTAAAAAAACAGTACCAATGCTTTTAAAATATGGATTATTGCCTGCAATTGGCGTATCACTTTCGTTGTGGCTATGGACCAGTCTTGAAACGACAGCGATGACGGTGGGTTTAATTTGGTTAGCTTTTGGATTTTGTTATCTACTTTATCTAACACGAGGTTTTACCAAATTATTGCCTTCAATTGATCATTCAGAATTGAATTCAATTATTAAAGATTAGATTAATCTATTAGGTCTACTTGAAAGTATTTAGTTAATGCCCTTTTAAAAAATAATCCCGTCGACCTTTGGTCGACGGGATTTTCATTTTTAAGTCAATAAAATAAGCTAGTAAAATTGCTTAAGATTATTCACCAAAGCCAGTAGCAAATAATTCGCGGATTTCATCCATTGCTGCTTGTTCATCTTCACCATCACAGATGATTTCAACAGTTGAACCACCTTTAACACCAGCACCAAGTAACCCCATCATACTTTTTAATTTAATGGCTTTATCATTATAAACAAGTTCAATTGATGATTTATAACGGCCAGCTAATTTAACAAGCGTCGTTACCGGGCGTGCATGTAAACCAGTTGCATTTTTTACTACCATTTGCTCTTTTAACATATTATAGTCCTTACTTATATCTAATGTTAATACAATACCCGTATTTATATCATAAATTCATTTTTTTTGCTCTTTTTTAGCATTATTTTTTAAAATTTATTCATATCACACTGTTTTTTAATAACTATCGATTAATAATACTAAAACTACTCCACCCAAAAATATCTCACCACATGAAAAAATATTGGTGCTGCAAAGCAGATAGAATCGAAGCGATCAAGTATGCCACCATGGCCATCGATAAGCCTTCCCCAATCTTTTACCCCGCGATCACGTTTAATGGCCGACATCACTAATCCACCAAAAAAGCCCAAAAGCGTAATCATTAATGAAATTAATCCCGATTGCAGAAAAGTAAAAGGGGTGATCCAACACATGCAGGCGCCAATAAAACTGGCGGATAAAATGCCGCCTATGAAACCTTCAATCGTTTTTGATGGTGAGATATTCGGGCTGATTTTATGTTTACCAAACAATTTTCCAAAAACATATTGCAACACATCTGATAATTGAACGATTAACACCAAATAAGCAATTAACAACAAATTACGACCTTGATAATTTTCAATATCCAACACTAACAACGCCGGTACACACGAAATACAATAAACCGTAATCATCAATCCCCATTGTACATCGGCAATTCTCTCCAAAAAATTGCGAGTTGAAATCGTGGCGAATATCGCAAGCAACAAAAAGGCATATACAGGAATAAAAATACTGAATAAACCATACCATGCATAGGCGACTAAAATATATTGCATTGGTAAAGCAATTCCAAAAGCAAAAATTAACACGAAATAATCGTAGCGATTGATTGGTGTTAAAATGAGAAATTCACGTAACGCCACACCTGAAATAACAAAAAATAAAAAGATCACCGCGAGTTGCCCAAACCAAAAAGCAACCCCAATTATGGCAACCATTACCCACCATGCATTTATCCGCGTATTTAAATTATCGATAACGCTATTGGGGGATTTACAGCGAAATTTTAAAATTTGGCCAATCATTGTCGCGACCAATAAAAATAGGCCTATGCCCAAAAACAATAAACACGTATCATATTGATATTGGGACATTTAAATTCTCCTAGGTGCAGTATTACTAGTTAATAAAGGATTAATTATTGATAATAACATTAATAACCGCAAAAATGATTAAACAATTTTGCGCTAAAAATAAGATTAACTGCCTTTTAAACAACGATAAAACCCCTTTTTGACGATCTGCAATGGTTCTTGAGGTAAATTGACTAGGCTTGATTAATTTTAAATTGGCTAACGCCCTATCCATCGCTAATAGTTCATCATGCAAATGATCCACATGATTAGTTAAGTGCTTGAACAATTTCCTATCAAATTCGATTCTTATAGCATAATACTTACTGATTAAACCGAGAATAAAGATCATCAAACAAATAATGGTTAATGGTATTGCCGAAGAATTCAGCAAGGCAACAAAAACAACTAATAGCGATAATAGCATTGAAAAAATATCAATCTGTTTACTTAGCGACAAAAAACTACAAAACGCCACTAAATCTATTTTAGTCATAGAATTTGTTGGTGACCGATTATTGTTACTACTTAACATGTCTTTGTCCCATCTTTAATGTTTGCCAACCAGTTAGCTAAGATTAGTTGTTGCTGATTAGAGATCACAATAGAATGCCGATGTTTTTTTACTTTGTTGATAGCTTGTTGCAGATTGTCGGCTTTTTTTGTCCATAACAACCAAGCAATAACAGCGGTTGCACTTCTGGAATATCCCAAAGCACAGCAAACGAGTAATTTACCCTGTTGCCGATATTGTTCAATAATTTGGGCAGCTTGTTGACACTGCTTTGACGAAAGTGGTGTCATATCTAAGACTGGAATAAGTGTATAAGCGCCGTTAAAATGACCAATTGGCAACTCGGCACACAAATCAACCACTGAGGTAAAGCGATGTTGGTTTAATGTGTTAGTTGAAGGAATACGACCTAAATAGACGTTATCGGCTATCAAATCATCGGCTTGATGTTTAATTGTCCATATTCGCGAATTTAGCCACATAATAATAAAGTATGGTAAATAAAGCAGATTTACGGCTAACTTAAAACGACCATTTTGCTGTTTTTGAAAACCTGAGGCACCAAAAAATAGATAATTAGCGGCAACCAATACCAATGCGCCAGCCAACCATAATAACCAAAGCGCCCATCCGGAGAGATAGATAGCCATAGTAAGGGATAACAGAGATAGGCTCAGATAGATCATCGTCCAACGATAATTTAATGGCCGATATATTGATGGTATCAGCCTATTATCAGGCCATAACCAAATGCACAAACAGCCTACCCATAATCCAGTTGGAATATCAAAAAAATGATGCTGCCAAGTGGTTAAAACAGAAAGAGCAATTAACAAACACCAAAAATGTAATATATAACGCCCTAATCCCCGAAAATATTGAGCATAAAATTGCCATAAAATAGCTAATAACGTGATATGTAATGATGGTGCTTGATTAAATGGTTTATCAAAACCCATTAAAATATCGAACAGTAAACCAAAAAATCCATCCAAAACGGGACGGTCAAAATAGAATTTAAGCGGAAAAATTAAGAAGCAAATAATACAAATCACTTGCGCGGTTAACAGTCGTAAACCAAGGGTTTTCAAAGATTGCCAAGAAGTTGTCAATAAAATGGCAAGACCATACATCAGATCGATAGACCAATAAGGCACAATCGTCCATGGCCAAAGTGGAATAGAATGTTCCCAACTAAAAAATAGACTCGGCACATCCTGACGTTGCGAAGTTAGCCAGTTAGTAAAATTATAACTGGCAAAAAAGAACAACGACAAACCGGCTAACCACACACATTTATAAACATTTAGACGGTTGAATAGTTTTGGCATAATCAATGGGAATTTCGTTGAGCGACAGAAACCGTAAAAATGCCCCACTGATCGACCAACATGGTTACTTTACTAAATCCCGCTTCCTCAACTAACTGATCCATCTCAAGTTGTGTTCGTCGTCGCATAATCCACGGTTGTCCTTGTCGATGTGAAGTTAACGCTCTGGCTATAAATTCTAATTGCGGATGCCAAGGTTGATTGGTATAAATTAGATACCCGCCATGTGGAATCACATCGGCCAATCCTAATAAAGACTGGCGCAACAATTGATTATCACCAAATAATTCATATAATCCTGATACTACCGCTAAATTAGGTTTAGGTGATAATTGTGAAAGCTCTTCACGACTAAAAGCATCGCCTTTTTCAAAACGGACAATATCACCTAACCCTTGTTGCGCAATTAGTGCTTGTCCATCACGGATATTAATATCACTATAATCACGTAATAAAACCGAATTGGGTTTATCGGCAATTTGATTAATGGTTTCTAGAATGTAGCGACCATGTCCTGCAGCAATATCAACAATGTTAACTTGCTCAGATTGTTGTAACTGTTCAATGGTCTGTTTTAATAGTTGCTCTAGATGAGTCTTACGTTGTCGAATTCCTCGCCAACCAATTGATTGTAAATAGAGATAATCAAAAAAACGCCCAAGTTTAGATGTTCCAGACGGTTCATTTCGATAGACATAATCAAGCGTACTGCCAGAATCAAACCCCGTTTCAAAACCTAGCTTAATACCATCCGACATTTTACTGGCATATTTTAAGGTTGATCTAACAAACTGCCAATACCATGGTTTGATCCAACCAGATGGAGGTAACGCTAATCTATCGGTTTCCATTCGGGTATAACCAACCCGATCGGCATTAGTTAACAGCGGAACATTCGGTTGATTCGCAAAACAGCCTTGAATAAACTGTCGAGCTCTGGCGATAGCCATGTTTCGATCTTTCTCACCAAAGGTATCATGATAGAATTTTGGTAAAATATGGAACTCTTTTTGGATTGTTCCTAAATTATCATAAAAGGCTTTTTGTGTTTTACGTCGCACTACAAAATCAGAGCCAGAAACTAATAACTGAGTAGGTACAGTGATAGCATTGGCATCTTTGACAATACGATCCGCTACCGCATAAAGGTCAAGTAGTAATCTGACAGAAATAGGTCGCGTAATTAAAGGATCTTTATTAAAAGAGTCTGCGCGATTAGCATCATGGGTTAACAAGTTCGGTTTAACATAACTATTTACAAAGAAATTGCCTTTCAAGTTATACAACAAATTAAGCCCAGATACGGCAAATGGAACATATAATTTAACGCTAAATGCTGGTGAACCTAATACTAATGCACGAATATTTGGCACATAATCATGCACCCAAGCGCTGGCAATTACCGCGCCAACACTCTGAGCAATAATGGCAATATCTTGCATATTTAATGAATATTCTTCAATGATATGTTCAATAAAACAGTTAGCATCTTTGATTAACGTAGCAAAATTAGGGGCATCACCGCGTTCACCTTCTGATTGACCATTTCCTCTCGCATCCCATGCAAAAATATGAAAATCGGGTAACTCAAGTTCATCGGCTAAATGCGCCATTCGTCCAGAATGTTCATGACCACGATGAAAAAGTACAATTGCTTTTGAAGATGATTGGCTGGCGACAGCAGGCCAGTAGCGATAAAATAATTGACAGCCATCATGGCTAATAAACATCTTTTGTTGTTCTTCTCGCATAGCTTATTCCTTTTATTCCCTTTTATTCCCTTTTATTTTTTGATTCTTGTAATCCTTTTTTAACTCTATTAATTACCGTAATTAATAGCAAAAAGATAATAAGCCACAGTAGTGTATTGAGCCAATCAACTGACAACAGAGAGGTAGCGATACCTAAACTTATTACACTAAAAATAAAAGCCCGATCGCTTTTACCCATAGGACCATCATAACGCCGTGAACTACCAATCATCATACCGAGTACACCGGCATACTCAGTTAAAAATGATAACAAAATGACTAAAATCACTAGACTAACATGGATCTGATTTAATTGAGTAAAGATTAATAGTAATGCCGAATCTGAAACCACATCACAGATCTCATTTAAATAAGCACCAAGATTCGATTTTTGGTTATATTCTCGGGCTAGCATGCCATCAATAGCATTGAGCGCCATCCGAATAAACATCCAGAACGGTATTAAGCCAAACAACCATTGATGATCAGCAAAATAGCCAACTAACAAAGCAACCAATATCGAACCTACACAAGCGGTTAGCGTGATCTGATTCGCGGTAATGTGTGATGCATATAACGATGTTACATAAGGACGAAGCAGTGCTTGAAAGCGCGATTTTAATTGATAGATTGAAAACACGGTCCTTCCTTTTATATGTTATATGCAATTAAACAATACGTTGTAACTGGGCATACTTTAATGAACTTACCATAAAATGCAAACGGTTGAGAACATTAACCTCACCAGCACCATCATCAAAATCCAAATAGAGCAGATTCAGTTTTGGATTAAGATCGCGCATACGCTTCTCTACCCCTTTAGACACAACATGATTAGCAATACAACCAAATGGCTGCAAACTAATAACATTATTAATGCCATGCTCAGCAAAGGTCATAATACCCGCAGGTATTAACCAACCTTCACCATATTGATTGGCCAAATTCAAAATTTCCTCTGCTTTTTTCGCCATATCACGAATATTGTGAAATGGTTGATAATATTTAAAGCCAGACAATATTTGATTTGTTTTATTAATATACCTTTGGGCTACTGTTTCAAAAAAATAAAGCAGATAAGCCACATAACTTTTATTAACAATATTATTATTTACATTGGAATCATAGTTAACAAAAGTTTGGGCAAAAAATTCAATCATGGGCGGGATGACTGGTTCAATTCCCTGATCGATTAACCACTCCACACTATGTTGATTACCAAAACTATTATATTTAACATAAATTTCGCCAACGATCCCAATTTGCGGGCAATCCTTATTTAACGTCTCGATTTGATTAAAATGATCGACCGCTTCTTTTAACAGTGCAAAAATCGCTTTTTTGCCTTTATGTTGATTGATGAGTTGTTGTAACTTTCTGATATAAAGCTCTTTCAATTGGTTTGCTTGTTGCTTAAATTTTGCTCTAGGCGCAATCGAATAGAACATTTTCGAGATAGAATCAGTAAACAACATAGCAAAAAAAGTTGTTGGCAATGTTTTTAACCAATTAATTTTAAAACCAGGTTGTTCAATTTCGTTAATATTACCAAGACTAAGAGAGACTATCGGGATATCTTCAAACCCATTACTAATCATTGCTTTTTTAATCAAGGAAAGATAACTACTCGCTCGACACTGGCCACCCGTTTGGGTAATACCGATTGCCACTTCATCACGCTGATATTTACCAGAATTTAGCGCCTTAATAATGTCACCCACAATAATCGTTGCTGGATAGCAAATCTCATTGTTACAATACTTTAATCCCCATTCAACCGAACTTTTATCTGGTTTTGGCAAAGTCTCAAGCTTATAACCTGACAAAGCAAAAATTGGCGGTAATAATGGTGAATAAAAATCGGAGATATAAGGCGCTAAAATAGTCCGTCGTTGTTTATCTTGTTTAGCAAAAATAGCCGTCTTTTTACGCTCAACCACTTTTAATGGTTGTTGGTGATTCATACGGATTGACTCAATAATCGAACGTAAACGCAAACGCACCGAACCAGTTGCGGTGATCTCATCGACCCGAATTATTGTACAGGTCTTACCTTTTGACTCTAAAATCGCCTTACACTCATCGGTGACAATCGCATCAGGACCGCAACCAAATGAATTAAGTTGTACAAACTGAATATTTTTCGGTTGCTCAGCAACAAAACTCGCTGCGGCATATAAACGGTTTGGATAACTCCATTGCGAACAGATTTGCAACTCAGGGGATAATTGATTAATCGCCCCTAATACTGAATCCTCGGTTATTACATCACACCCCAAGGCATTTAAAATCTCTGGGGTTTTATGATTGATTAAACTATCGCTATGGTAAGGGCGACCAGCTAAAATAAACACATATCGTCCCGTCTCTTTAGCATTATTCAACACTTCAACTGCCTTGTTATACAGTGACTGTTTATATTCGGCTTGAGCAACTAATGCATCAGCAAAAGCCTGATTGGCTACCTTTTTTGTAATTCCCAGCGATGTTAAATAATTGATACAGCCCTTTTTTAATAATTTCTGGTCGCTAAAATTAATTACCGGATAATCCAAGGGTACATTGTATTTGGTTTGCGGATTGATGGCACTATTTACCACCTCAGCATAACTACTGACAATCGGGCAGTTATAACTATTAACGGCATTATCAAAATGGTCAGCCTCAAACACCACCATCGGCATAAAAATACGATCAACCTTCTGTTCGATCAGTTCCATAATATGCCCATGTACCAGTTTGGCAGGAAAACAGATACTATCCGACATCACCGTACCTGCCCCTTTCTCGTAGATATCGTGGGTAGAATATGGCGAAAGTGTCACATTAATTCCACTATTGGTTAACAAGGTATGCCAGAACGGAAAATTTTCATATTGACCTAACACCCGAGGAATGCCAACATTAAGCTTAGCTTGAGCATTATGAATATTGGTTCGCTCAAATAACAACGCATTTTTATAATCAAACATATTAAATGCATTTTTATCTTGATATTGATTATTACTTAAAAAGCGCTCGCACTTATTACCCGAATAATAGCGCTGCCCATTAGCAAAGCGATAAATCATAATGTCGCATTTATTCTCACATCCCTTACAGCGTGAAGGCTTGGCCTTATTATCTTCGGCTTTTTGTAGATTATCTAAACCAATAAATTGTGATGGAGTTTGATCTTGCTGATAGTGATTTTTCGCCACTAACGCCGCACCATAAGCCCCCATCAACTCAGGAATATTAGAACTGGCAATCTGTGCACCAGTCAACTGCTCTAAAGCTCGAAATACCGCCGGATTTTTAAAAGTTCCGCCTTGCACCACAATATGATCGCCCAATTTACGCATATCATGTAATTTCAGTACTTTATGAATAGCATTCTTAATCACCGAAAAAGCTAGCCCAGCTGAAATATCACCCATCGTGGCATTTTCACGCAGAGCCTGTTTCACTTTAGAGTTCATAAACACTGTACAGCGTGTGCCCAAATCACAAGGGTTATTAGATTTACACGCTGCATCAGCAAAATCGATGGTATTGGAATTAAGGGATTTAGCGAAAGTCTCAATAAACGAACCACAACCCGATGAACAAGCTTCATTTAACTCAATGTGATTTACCACGCCATTAGCGATAAAAATAGCCTTCATATCTTGGCCGCCAATATCCATGATAAAACTCACCTTAGGATCGATATGTTTAGCCGCGGCAAAGTGAGCCATTGTCTCAACTAAACCATCATCGATGGCAAAAGCAGCTTTCAACAACTCCTCACCATAACCGGTAACACCACTACGAGCAATCACAATGTCTTTACCAGATGCTGCAATCTCATCCTTAAGAACGGTTAAACCTTTAATAAGTGCGGTAATTGAGTGACCGTTATTTGGTGCATAATAAGTAAAAAGTAGTTCATCATCTTCACTAATCAAAGTAATCTTAGTGGTAGTTGAACCACTATCGATACCTAAATAAGCATTTTGCTTTTGATAAGCACTTAAAGCTAAGCGAGGAATTTCAATATATTTGCGTTTTTGTTGCCAATCAGCAAAAGATAACGACTGATTAAATAATGGTTTTAAGCGAACAGATTGATTAACTTGAATTTTAGTTGACGCATTTAACCTATCGATAAAATCATTTAGCTTGAGCTCACTACGCTCAATAGCATGAATTGCCGCCCCCCAAGCTGACAACAAAGTAGGATGTTCGGTGGTAACTATCTGATCTTCATTTAACTTTAGTGTTTCTAAAGCCGCTCTGCCTAACGTTGGAATAAACGAAAACGGTCCGCCAATCAACATTACTTTGGGAACAATATCATAACCACGGGCTAAGGTATTAACCAATTGAATACAAACCGCATGTAATACAGAATAAGCAATATTTTCTTTGGAGACATTACGACTAATTAAATTTTGCACATCGGTTTTGGCAAACACTCCACAGCGTGAAGCGATCGGATAGACTTTATCATGTTTAGTTGCCAGCAGATCAAACTCCTGCACTGGGGTATTAAGCAAGGTTGCCATCTGATCTATAAAGGCACCTGTACCACCGGCACAACTACCATTCATACGAATATCTGGTGGACGATCAGGAAAAAAGAAGATCATTTTACTATCTTCTCCGCCGATATCGATTAATGTGCGTACTTCAGGATATTTACGTTGTACTACTTCCGATGCTGCAACTACTTCCTGAATAAAAGCGATATCAGCCTTCTCAGAAATTCCCATTCCAGCAGAACCTGTTACCTTCACTGATAACGTAACATCATCACCAGTCTGCTGTTTAATTTCATCTAAAAGGGATAAAACGGTAGGTACAATATGGGTGTTATGACGAACATAATTGGTATAAATAAAATTATCCTGTTCATCAAGCACGACACACTTAGCTGTCGTAGAACCAACATCCAATCCAAGTCTATACATTTTTGGCATAACAAACTCACATTTTGCAAATTAGACTTAACCTATAAAAGGATCACAAAAATCTAGAAATAATTATCATTTTTTATGAATTTATTATAGCGAAATCTTTCAAATTTTTAATCAATTTGTTTGGAAAATGATATTTTTGGATATTTTTTAACTAGCAGAAACTAAAGAAAATAACGCTAATTGGCACTAATCCTGCGCCAAACCCTGCTTAGCAATAGCGATCACATTCTTCAAATCGACACCTTGAGCTTTTGCCGCAAAAATACACCCGCAATAGCATTGACGATAAACATCGTACTCCTTACAAAGTTCGATAGAACGCTTATAACCGTTATTCTTCTTAAAATCAGAAGGTAAATAATTAACCGAAAAAATCTCCTGTATCTCAAAACCAAGTTGGTTAATTTTTTGACTATTCTTTTTAGGACTCAGTGTTAATGCACTAGCAAAATAGTCAAAACCCAACTCCTGAGCCTTGATTGCAGCCAAATCTAAGCGCATCTTATAACAAAGATGACAACGCTCTCCGCCTTCTGGTGCATCACGCAAATGCTCCACCTGCTTAATAAACTCAGCCGGTTGGTATGGGGCTTCTAAAAACTGCACATGGTTATTGGTTTTTTGATTAAAGTCAGCAATAAACTTTTGCTGAACCTTACTGCGATATTCATATTCTACGCGGGGGTGAATATTGGAATTAGCAAAATAAATCGTAATATCGGCATACTGAGCCAAATACTCCAGCACATAAGTACTACACGGGGCACAGCAACTATGAATTAACAATTTTGGCCGAGCCGACGCCAACTGCCAATCAGCAATCACCTCTTGCAAAATCGAATCATAATTCACTTTATTATGTGGATTTAATTTTTCGAGAATATCTTTGGCATTGATTAACATTGGGACTCTTTAATTTATTTTGTATTATTAATAGGAATTGGGGCGGATATAATATAGCGAACCGAAAAGGCGTTCAAGTTTAAAGAAGATGATTGTTTTCAAGGATAAGTTAAGTATACCTAAAAATTCCGCCCCTCAGCTTTTTTAAGAAATGGGCTAGTGTAATATAAAATATTGAGCCAAAGTGACCTTAAAAAGAACCAGATTTCTAAATAGCTTACATGGCAGTAAACTAGAACATTATACACAATAAACTTTGTTTAGAAACTGATTGCATAGTTTATTCCTGTGCATACAGGGAACACACTTATTTAATTGTTTCATTATCACTTGCAAACTTTAAATACTTAGCTAATGTTTCATTTAAAGCGAGTATCTTTTTTATTTCAGAAATAGATTTTGAATCTATATTATCATCACGATTTCTTTTCAAACCGTAAAATCTAATAATGGCGTCTTGGGTATCATCAAGTGAATTGATATATGAAATAAATTCATTATTCAATATAAAGTTATACCACTCATAGACATAGCTGCCATATTCTCTTTTAAATGTAAGATCACTAGGAGAATTATATGTATTGCTGCTTTGATATATTTTGAAATTCTTAACTGAAATTCCATCATAGCTACTACAAATAACTTGAACTGTTGTTAGATAAACTCTTTCTTTAAGAATTGATATGTATATTTTTAAATAATCACTATCTAGCTTAATTTTCGCTAAATTATCAATTGGGTCATATGAAAAATGTATATTTTTTGTATTAATAGCATTAAGCAATTGGCGAAAGTCATTTGCATCTGTTATTTTTTTAGATAACTGTAAAAGTCCTTCTAGTTGCTCATTATATAGCTTTTGACCATTTGAAAACGTAATTATATAAATATCTTTTGATTCTGTTACAACTTCTGTTACTGATAATTCATCTATATTAGGAAATTTAATATTTTTAAACTTCTCAATTTGCTCTAACCGTTTTTTATAGTTTTTAAGGCTTTCAAATCCATAATAATATTTTAAGTCAGAAAGATAAAAAACCTCCCCGTTTTTTAAAATTATTTTCTGATATGTATCACGTCCAACTTTAACTTCTTTATCCAAATAACCTTCCATTCCTTTATATTTTTTGTATGGTGGATAATATAATGAATTTATATTTGGAGAGGTATATAATCCGCCATACACCTTACGTCCAATAGCAGAAGAATCATATTCATTAAAAATGAACATCTCTTTACCTTCGGGATTATATTTTTCTTTTTTTACAGCGCCCAACGAATCAAATGAAATACAAGTTAAAACCAGCATTAAATAACATAATATCTTTTTCATACCATCTCCTTTTTTGGTAATGGTATGTTATTTAAGAGGTTTGGGCAATAAAAAACCCGCCGAAGCGAGTTAGAATATTTAAAATACAATAAATATCTATGTATATTTTATATCTAAAATTAATTTAGATAGCTTAATGAAATAAGTATAGTGATTAAACATTAAGCAAACCAATTTCTTTTTTTAATCTATCAAAACTTTCTTTATTTAAAAGTTTCTGATCACTTTTAATCTCAATTTTGTTACATCTACCAGTTAAATATTGAAACTTATCATCAAGAGCCGCAAAAAAAGTTTGTTTTTTGGACGATAAAAAGATTTTATTAACAAGAGAATAAGCCCCTGATAATACATCACCATCAAGCTCATCTTTTATTATCGAATCCATGACAAAAGGTAGTTCAACAGAAGAATATTCCATTAATATTTTTATATAAGTTAAATAAATAACTAAAAATATTTGGTTTAATGCTGAACCACTATTTTTAATTTGATTAAATTTTAAAAATTTAAAATCACGATCTACGGATGGTAAGTTGCTAGCTAGTTTATTGAAAGTATCATTAAAATACGAATCTATTTCAGATCGCCTATTATTTTGTTCTTTAGTCAATTCATTTATTTCTGTATTTAATTTTTTTATTTCATCTTCAATATTAGATCTTTTAATTTCTAAATCACCTAGTATTTTATAATATTTATCTTGAGATGTTGCTTCGCCTAAACTTTGGATAAATTCATTAATAGATGATCTACTTGATTTCATTTGTAGTTGTTTAGATAATTTATTATATTCTTTATCAAGCCCTAATTTTTTATCCAACAAAGATCTTACGCTTTGTTCAGCTTCGTTTATTTTTAATTTTATCTCCTTAATATTAAGAGATAATAAAAAAGAACTATAATCTAGTTTCATTCTTTCTTCAGATTGTTGTTCTGTCAGGAAGGAATTACATTTACTACATTTGATTGAGTTATTTTTATACAACTTATCATTACATTTTAATATATCATTAAGTTCTCTTAGTTCTAATTTAAGAGAATCTAATTTAACTTGCTTTTTATATATTTGTTCATTGTAAGTGGAAATCTTATCATTAAGAGATTCAAGTATTAATAAAAACTTCTTCAAATCTTCTTTAAAACCATCTTCATCTAAAACTAAATTTCTTTTATCCGTTAAAATAAACTGATCTTTTAGTGCTATCAATGAGTTGCAAGTATTTTTTAATTGACTAAGATCATTTTTTAATATTCCCCTTTTCTCTTCTTTTTCAAGATGTTCATTACTTTTTAATTTTAGAACATATTCAAAAATAGATTGTGGCATATCATTTGAGTTATACCAATTTAAATTAGCTGTATTTCTAAATGGTACTCCTTTCCAAGATGAATCTTGATCAACATAAAATAAGCTAAGAATTGCAGCCGCATGAACTTGACTTAGATTTTCACTATCTTTGATGCGAATTTTAATTTGCATATCTAACAGTTTGGTAAACCATCTAGAATATTCCGACTCACTTAAGGGAGCGTCAGTATCATAGACCTTATAAAAATTTTTATGACGTATTATCCATCCATCCTGATTATTATGACTAAAATAAACCTTAAAAATCATTTGGTTATAATTCCAAGTTTTAGTGAAATTTTTTATGTTCATTCCTAGACAATAATAAATTGATTTTAGCAAACTTGATTTACCTACAGTACCATTTCTGGAAAATATAACATTTGAGTTAGGTGAAAAATTGAACTCATTAGCTAATCCATTATTTAAGTCAACAATAACAAAACGCTTAATAATCATTTATTACGCTCCAAAAACTTTTCCGAAACAATATCTATAAGAACGGCATAAATATCTGCTTGAAAATCATCAGTTAATTTTTGATAAATACTATGTATATAGGAAAAACCATTACTTTCTAATTCTTGAATATAGAAATTACTACTTGCAATTCTAGCTAATATATCTTCTCTTAAACTCCTTAAGTTGCTATTAAGCATATAGAATTTCATATTTATATCGTTTCTTTCTTTTTTACTCAGTAATTCATCTTCAACTAATGATTCTAAAATCTCAATCCTAAGCTTTGGTATCTGACTAATTACGCTACAAAGTCTAAAAATGTTTTTTAGTTCTGTCTGGGTTATTTTTTTACTTTCGATCATATTTTTATTATGATTACTTGCTTTTTGTTCACTTTTTAAATCTATTTGTTTAAATAGCTCATTGAGCGCATTAATTCCTGCATAGTTATCTACACAGATTCCCTTATTTGCCATATTACCGAGAAGTATTAGCTCGGCTTCTGATAAATCATTTTTAAAATTAGAAAAAACTATTTTAGTTTTTTTTAATTCATTTTGAATTTTCTCTTCATCACCAGAAAATAAATTTTCTTGCTGCAAACATTTTAAAAATTCTTCCTTTTGTTTTTCAGAATAATCATAAACACAATTATTGAATATATTACAACTAGATTTGTCTAGATCGTCTTTATCTTTTTTATTAAAAGTATCAAGAGTTACGACTTTATAATAATCTACTTTTTCTTCCTTATTTAAAAGTTTATATAAAATCGATTGTTTATTCTTCGGAACTTTAATTAAACTTTTAATACTTAATTTTTGCCCTTTTACTTGCAAGTGGAAATTTTTTTCTGAGAAAAAAACTACAATGTCCTCTTGATTTTCAACAATGATATAAAAATTATCCACATTAAAATTATTAATAGCAATTTGAGCAATTACTGCTTTCTGATAATTAAAACCTCTTATACTATAAGCACCACCACTATCTATAGCCATAAATAACACACAATATATAATCAGTAATCATGATTATATATAAATAAGAATGCATTTTCTTTATGTTTATACAAACAGTGTATTTTTATACAGCACATCTTTTTTACAAATTTTGATAATTTTTTTTAACTATTAATTGAATTTGTTTAGGCTTGAAAACTTAATTAATCAAAAAACCGCCACTAGGGCGGTTCAGTGGATTAATTACTCATTCCTTATAATAAACAGAGCTTCAGCAAACCTCGCTAACATGTGCCTTTCCGTTTTGTCGGCAGCTTGGTCGATAATTTGCTGCAATTGATCCTCTGCGTCATCAGGAAGCGGATAAGTGTTAATGAGTCGTGAGGCTTGATTGATTAATTTATTTTTCTCTTTACCAAACAGATTTTCTTCCATTGCTATATTAAAAAATGCTACTACCCTTCCTGTCATATCGTGATCAGTCTCATTTTCCAGTAATTCGCTAAGTTTTTGAAAAGGATTTTCGAAATCTGGAAGTAAAGCAAGTTTTTCAGCTAGTTTTATCAACTCTTGTTCTTTGGTCATATTATTTCACTGTATATCCCTATATAAGGAACTCAACCTACACGGCAGTAAACGTTGTTGGTGCAGCGGCATTGCTGGGCATTTTTTTCTAAACTACCTGCACGGTAGTAAACTAGAACATTATACACAATAAACTTTGTTCAGAAACCGCTATCCGATTTATCCCTGTGTGCACAGGGAACACCATTGAATCAACAGTATCAGTAAAATTCTCGGCGGTTTATCCCTGTGCATACAGGGAACACTGCCACCTTTTTTATTGATTCTTTTTTAAAATCGGTTTATCCCTGTGCATACAGGGAACACAAGTCCCATCAATTTTAAAATTATTAGGTAAACGGTTTATCCCTGTGCATACAGGGAACACCATATGCAATCAAACCAACTTGTTGGCCAAAACGGTTTATCCCTGTGCATACAGGGAACACTCTAATTATAACTTATTGTTTTATAATTGAAATAATTAGTTGGAAATTTCTACCGTCTTTTTTAACGGTAATATCATCCAAAAGATGGGTTAACTAATGACGTCCTAAGTTCCTCTACATTCCCAGTCACCTACCAGTATTTCCTAAGTGACTTTTTTCTCACTTCAGCCAGACAATGCCAGATAAGATAAGATAAGCTAAACCTAACAACGCCATTCTTTTCATACCATCTCTTTTTTTGGTAATAGTATGTTAGTTAAGGATTATTGGCAACAAAAACCCTCATTAGAGGGTTTGGACTGATTTTAATCAATAGATGATTATTTTATTCTTGTACAAACTCTTAGTGTTTTAGTTTTAAGTTTCATCGGTTCTATTTGATTGGTTTGAAGTGTGCTAAATGATTCATTTTCAAAAGTAAACTTATCATTTGAATTTTTTACTAAACTTCTACTCATATCGTGTTCTTCATAGTGAGTTTTATATTTGGCTTTTAAATTATTATAGAATTTATCCAAATCAAATTCTTTAGCTTCTTGATCCGGAAGTTTCTCAAATAAAATTCCATTAACAATTTTATACGATTGAATTATTGATATGCTATCGGTTTCAACGTAATCACTGTATTTTTCAGAGTCATAATCATATTTACTCATATATTGTTTGAGGACACAATCCCATTCACCAACCAGATAATCATTAGTGACTTTACCGCCACTATTATCACCGCAGCCAACCAAAACGAAACAAGCCAAACCTAACAACGCAATTCTTTTCATAACATCTCCTTGTTGGTGTAATGCTATATTATATACAGAATTTGAACAATAAAAAACCACCTTAAGGTGGTTTGTGAGAACTTTTAGCTGTCTATACAGCAGAACATTAGAAAAGTATATTCAATAAATATTGTTCAAAAAGACTATTATCATTTAAACTAGGTTTATTCCTGTGTATACAGGTAAGACTATTTATATTAATCAATATGTTATAAACGACTTTCTAATGGTACGCTTGGATCACTTTCTTTTATTGGTTTTGGTACTTCAATATCTACTTTAGGTAAAGAACTTAAACCATATTTAACTGTAAGATATTTTTGTTGCAACGCAGCTAATGATTGTTCTTTAGTAGCTATAGTCACTAACTTCATAGATAGAATCAGTCCACCGCTATATTTTGAAGCTTCACTTTTATCAATCTCAATTTCTTGTTTCATTGATTGTATTTCGCTTTGTAAATGCTCAGCTAGTTCAGGGTTTGGATTTGTAACTAAGGTTTCGACTTTAACCGCAGATCCAGTCTCAATGGAGTTTATCCTTTGCTCAACTAAATTTTTGTTTGTTTTTAAAACTTCAAGTCTCGCAGCAATTATCGATTTTATTAATCCGCCACTATATTGTTCATAATTTTCGGTAGTCGCTTTAATATCATCGATTGTCTGTGTTAACTCGATATTCAATGCTGCCAGTTTAGCTTTATCTTCTTCAGATAATTGTTTATTGCACCCACTTACAAATAAAAGCAATAAAAAAATATAAATTATATGTTTTAACATTTCACAACCAACTATAATCCGTTTTTAATTTTATTTTCATTCTCAATTTTTTTATCTGCTTGATATTTTGCAAATAGTTCTGATTCATAGGTAATGTTTAAATTACCTTTACCTCTTTCTATCCCCTCTAGTAGTAAAGTTATATGATCTATAAAGATTGAGGCATAACAACCACATCCATCATACCTTAAGCACTGATAAAATTCATCACTATCTTTGTAAATCTTTAACCCAGTAATTTCAAAAGAATTTTTAGGTTTGCCAAATTTATTTGTTAATGCTTCTTTATATTTAAAATATTCTTTTTTACCTTTAGTACCATATATATCTGATTTTATTTCTTGATTCATACTAATTTTTATCGCACCTAAATCTTTATGAACTAACACAAAATATTCAGTAAATCCAGGCAATGTCATTGGTGGGGATTTTAAAGAGTAAACTGATACATTTTTATCATCTATTGGTGTTTGCAATACGGCGCCAGCTTGAGACTCCAATTCTGCTGCTGTCATGCCCCATTTTAACCCAAGTGGTGCATCTGGATGTTGTGTTTCAGCTAAAACAGATGAGCATATAAAAAACGAAGCTGCAATAAAAATTAATTTCTTCATACCATTCTCCTTAATTTTTGGTAATGGTATGTTATTTAACGATTAATGGCAATAAAAAAACGTCTTGTTGGCGGTTTGTGAGAGTTTTAAATCTACACGGCAGTA
Organism: uncultured Gilliamella sp.; assembly: GCA_946482005.1. Classification (GTDB taxonomy): domain Bacteria; phylum Pseudomonadota; class Gammaproteobacteria; order Enterobacterales; family Orbaceae; genus Gilliamella. The sequence continues at coordinate 74,618 of CAMLPV010000005.1, read as the reverse complement.
AACTAGAATACTAAACACAATTAGCATTGTTTAGATAAAGAATAATTGCATTTTTATCGTTAAAACTCCTTTTTTGATTCACTTTATAACTCGTTTGTTTTAAATAAATTACTAATCTCACTTAAAAAGTGTTTTTATTGATAATTAGTCATAGTCAACCAATTTTTACCTTTATCAATATGGTTTTTGAAATTCACCTGTTTTCTTTATATTTTCGAGACATTCATTATAATTATTGTCCAGATATTGCTTTTCTTTAAAGGTATCACGTTTATCTGTTGCATGATTCACGATAGCGTCCACAAATTTATTACCTAAGGTATCACGAATTCCCTGAATCGTGTTTTCTGGGTCACCGTTGGCTTTTAAATCAAATAATAATTCACCCAAAACATAATAACTATGACAATTAGCACTCGCCGTTACGCCATTTTGAAAATTTATATCTTTTAACTCATCAATTGGCATTTGTTTATCATCAGCAAACGAATTTAATGAAATAAAAATTAAAACAACTGTCAAATAATATAATACTTTTTTCATACCATCTCCTTTTGGAGTAATGATATTTTAATTAACAATTCCGAACAATAAAAAGTTCTATATAACAATAAGCTAGAAGCAGATATGTGATAAACTTTGTTACTCATTAGACAAATAGCGATTTTGATTTTAACCATTACATTCATTGTCTATAAAAGGGAGAATATGGGGGGATTTCAGGTTCAAAAACCTATTTCTCACTTTTTTGTTTTTAAAAAGTGCCGGTTTCAAAATTTTATATCTGCTAAAATTTTTTCTAATAGCTCATAAACTAATAGAACCCGTTTTGGGGTTATCGTTTGATATGGACGGTAGAGATAAAATGACCAGATTTCAGTTTCGTGATTGTCAAACACAACTATTAGTTCGCCTGAGTCAAGGTAACACTGGCAGTCTTGGCGGGTAATTGGCGCAAAAATTCGACCAGCCAAGGCCGCTTGCAATAAGCTTGTTAAATCAGTAGTGACAACACTTGGATTATTCAGCGGTATCGGTAGGTCCCCTATAATCCAATCCCATGCTTTACCACTATTCGGATTAAAAATATTACCAACCGGAAATTTTTGTGCCAATTCAAACATATCTTTTGGCAACCCAGTTTGAGCGATGAGTTTAGGCGATGCCACAATCGGCTCTTGCATAACACAGATTTTTTTAGCGATCCAATGTTCCTCTGGAGTTTTACTGATGCGAATACCTATGTCGATTTGGTCGTCTACGGTTTTTAGGATCTCAAAATCCGTCCGCCATTCGATGTTAATCTGTGGATATGGCTCAAGTGCCGTCAATAGGGGATATAAAATGCAGTCAAAATAGGGATACGGCGGTAAGGTTATTCGAACTGTACCACGCAGTTCATCTTCTGCATTTTTCGAGGCGCCAAATAACTGTTCTTCTTCCTGCAAAAATCGAACCGCTTTAGGTAAAAATGCCTCACCAAAATCAGTCAAGGTAATGCTTCGGGTATTTCGTTTAAATAACGGTTCACCCAAATCCGCCTCTAACTCGGCAATCATTCTGGTAATGACTTGTGGAGAGACCGAAAATCGTGCCGCCGTGTTTTTAAAACTTAACACTTCGGCCGCTATCACAAAATATTTCAACGCATCTAAACGATTCAATTCATGATCTCATTTTTAGGAATTGTGTTTTCTTATTTTATTCATTTTAAGGAATCATCGGGCACATTACAATGCATTTAGCAACTAATTAACAAGCCAAACATTTAACCAATTGGTGTTACTTTATTGATAAGGATTTTATTATGAACACATTATTTTCTGATCGTCATTATGCAAAATTATCTGCGACTACTGAAGCGGGAATATCTTTAGCTAGCCCTACTCAGACATCATCGCAAAGAACTTACCACTACATAGGTGGTAACGTGAAAACAAAAGGTTATGCGGCTTTTGATGAATCAGGAGAGCTGCGTCTTTGGCAATTTGAGCGTCGCCCGGTTGGTGATAATGATATTCTAATCGAAATCAAATATGCTAGCATCTGTCATTCAGATATCCATCAACAAAAAGGTGACTGGGGCAAACAGACCTATCCGCAAGTACCCGGTCATGAGATTGTCGGCATTGTAGCAGCCGTCGGCAAACAGGTAACCAAATTTAAAGTAGGTGATCGTGCTGGTATAGGTTGTATGGTCGATTCTTGTTTAGAGTGTGATAGTTGTAAAACTGGCTTAGAACAATATTGCGATACAACGTTATTTACCTATGGTAATCCAGATAACCGCGAACCAACTACAATTACCCAAGGAGGGTACTCTACTCACATCGTAGTACGCGACCATTTTGCGGTACATATTCCTGATAATATTAGTTTACCTGAAGCAGCCCCTTTATTGTGTGCTGGTATAACTACTTACTCACCTTTAATGAAATATAAAATTAAATCAGGCGACAAAATCGGCGTAGTTGGTATTGGCGGCTTAGGACATTTAGCAGTGAAAATTGCGATTGCCAAAGGAGCCAAAGTCTATGCTTTTACTACCACAGCCGAAAAAGAACCAGAGATCCGTAAACTTGGTGTAGAAGAAGTGATTGTCGTCGACGATCTGCGTAAATTACAACCTTATAAAGGCAAATTAGATTATATGATTGCCACTGTGCCTGAACAGTTTGCTGCGGCGCAATACGCAGCCACCGTGAAGCCATTTGGTTATTTTACGGTTGTCGGAATGGGTAAAGATTTTATGCTGAATATTAGCAATATTGTAATGTCCTATTCACAAGTTAATTTTAATGCTTCATTAATTGGTGGTATTGCTGAAACCCAAGAGGTTTTGGAGTTCTGTTCTAAAACCGGAGTGCGACCACAAATTCAGCTGATCAGCGCGCAGCAAATAAATCAAGCATGGAAAGATGTGATAGCTAAAAAAGCCCGTTTCCGTTATGTGATTGATATTGCAACGATTTAGAGTTGATCGACAAATTAAAGACCAAATGAATCGTCAAAAAACATAAAGCAGATAATAGTATAAAAAGGGAGAATACCAAATGCCTTTAAACACTACTGATAAAACATCAAATAAAAAGACCTTAGTCATAGTGTCACATCCCTACCCTGAACAATCTACCTTTATCAAAGGTTTACAGCAGGTAGCTGAAGGTTTACAAGGTATTACGCTACGTAATTTAGAGAGTCATTATGGTTTCGATACTCGGGCAATTAATGTCAATGAAGAAAATCATTTAATGCAAACGCACAATCGTATCGTTTTTATGTTCCCGACACATTGGTTTAACATCACCCCAATGCTAAAGGCTTATTTAAATAGCGTTTGGAGTGGTGGGTGGCCAGATATATGGAAAGGTAAAGAAATGTTAGTGGTAACCACAGCTGGTGGTGGCAGTACAATCTATGGTAACAGTGGACGATTGGGAGTAGAACTTTCCGATATATTTCTACCAATGAAAGCCTCCGCCTTATATTGTGGCATGACTTATTTACCGCCATTAGTTTTTCAAGCGGTTAAACCTAACGAATTATCAAACTACCAACAACAATTGTTAACGCGGTTAAGTGAATAAACAGAAAATGATCAAGTTAAAATATTGTGCTTTTTTAAGGCACGACTAAATAGAAGCTACAATTAATTGCGAATAAAGGATTCGGGGATTTGGGGACTTTACCCTCCCATTCCTCGACCTTTTTAATACTATGAGCTTTAGCTAAAGTTGTCTTTTAGCGATCTTAGAAAAAATTTCAGATTTTTATTTATTTTTATGCGGTAATTATGATTTAACTGATGGGATTTTTTTAAATAATATTCTTAACCATCGGAATTCGAATAAGAATAAACCTTCAAGCGGCGGCTTTCAATGATTGATATAACCAATATAAGGTTGATGGAGTAATGTCAATATATCTATTTTGAACTATAAATAATCTAGTGACTTTCTTTTCGTTGCTATTGAGTTTGCAATAATGTTCATGACGTCAAACATTAAAGCTACACACCTTTTTGCCCTTATATAGGGGCAACAATAATAACTTTATCTGCTGGTAAATAACAAGTCGCTTTTTGTTTAGCATCAAACTTGGCGACTGCTTGTCCATCTAAAAATAAATTAATATCACATCATAACATCGGCTGCCAGTTAGTCCTTTATCTCCTAATAAACACTAATGTAGCGCAATCATTTAATTAAATTTGTGATATTGGAATATTTTACTTGCGGAATGGGTTTTAATTGATATTTAGCTAACGGTTATGTTGACTATCCTGCTCACTTAATAATCCAATGCTCAGTAAGTTTCTCATAGCATTGCTCTTAAATCTTTTATTAACAGACTGTTATTTATGGAATTTAGACGAAATCCCTCCTCCATGTTTTACAAATTTTTTTACCTTATTTTTTTATGCACTTTTTTAAAACATAATTTCATTTTTGTCAGATAAAGGCGTTATAATAGCCACAATTTTTTATATGAAAATTTTAGGCCTCAAATTGAATCTTCTAAGTCGATTGAAGAATCTTCAACTTTATAAAAAGCGACGTTCTAATAATGTGCTGTTTTGGCGCGAAATTTACCCTTTAGCAATGCCAATTTTAATTGAGAATTTATCCGTCATTTTGATGGGTATTTTCAGTACGTTTTTAGTGAGTTGGATTGGTAAGGCCGAGATGGCGGCCGTCGGTTTGGCGGAAAGCTTTAATATGATTGTAATGTCATTTTTTATGGCTGTTGCGCTGGGAACGTCGGTGGTAGTGGCGTTCAGTTTGGGGCGACACAATCGTAAAAAAGCCGTGGTGGCAGCAAGGCAGTCGATTACGTTATTAGTTATAATTTCGATTTTACTGTTTTTGTTTGTTGAGTTTTCCGGATATTGGATTGTCGAAATTATTGCCGGTAAGGCCGATCCTGAAGTTAAGGAATTAACGCTCACCTTTCTAAGATTAACCGTTTTAGGTTACCCTGCCCTTGCCTTTATCTTAGTTGGCTGTGGTGCCTTGCGCGGCGCTGGTAATACTAAGTTACCAATGTATTTAAATATCATTATGAACATTTTGAATCTGTCGATTAGCTATGTTCTAATTTATGGCGCTTTTGGTTGGCATGGTCTTGGATTTATTGGAGCGGGTATTGGCTTAACGATGTCTCGCTATTGTGGGATGTTTTTTATTTTATTGGTGTTAACCATCAAACCAAGTCGAGCGTTATTTATTCCTTTCCGCAGTTACTTCCATGCGTTTAATGGCAAGATTTTAATCGATATTTTAGGAATCGGAATTCCGGCTAGTGTTGAATCGGTAATGTTTAACATTGGAAAATTGTTAACGCAAACTTTTGTTGCCGGTATGGGAACGTCAACGATTGCAGCTAATTTTATCGCATTCTCTATTGCTGGATTACTTAATTTGCCAGGCGGTACACTCGGTGCAACCTCTACAATTATTGTTGGTAAACGTATTGGTATGGGGCAAATCTATCAACCTACTAGGCAACTGAAGTTTATCTTTCATTTAACCAGTTTGTTACTCTGTTTTTTAGCGTTTTTATCGATTCCATTTGCCGGGCTCTTAAGTTCACTGTATACCGATGATCAGGAAGTTATCGAGATTTCCAAACATTTGTTATGGTTTAATGCGTTGTTTACCCCTTTCTGGGCTTCCTCTTTTGTTTTGCCATATGGCTTTAAAGGTGCTAAAGATGCCAGTTATACCATGTGGGTCGCCATCGGTAGTATGTGGATGTGTCGGATTGTAGTGGGCTATATTTTTGGCGTCTATTTTGGCTTTGGGGTGATTGGGGTTTGGTTTGGTATGTTCTTAGATTGGATCATTCGAAGTTTCTTCTTTTATCATCGACTTATTAGCGGTAAGTGGCTTTGGCGTCATCAAAAGCGGATTTGAGTTAAATTGAACACTTGACTCTTAATCAAGAGGTCAATAAACCTGCAATTATTTCATTAGTAAATCCTTATCACACCATATCATTGCTAATGTTATGGTGCTAAAATGTTTATCGATAACTTTTTGATTATTGTTACCTCAATCCTTTAGCACTTTATATTCAAAACGGTCTGTTAATCAACCCCTCTGGTTGCCATCAGTTAACAGTTTATATAAGTATAATAAGGAGTCCAAAATGAGAGTATCGTCAATTGCTATGCTAATCACCTTTGGATTAGCTAGCTCAACCGCTTTGGCACATAGTGCCGACCAAATTATTATTCGCGGTGGTCCTGTCTATGTTCATCCTCAAGATAAAAGTGATCATGTTAAAGTTGGCGGTGCAAAGAGTGATCTTAAAGCTAAAGCCGATAATGACACACAACTTGGGCTTAATTTTCAATATATGATTACCGATAATTTTGCTATTGAATTATTAGGCGCAACACCTTTTAGTCATCAACTGAAACTTAGTGGCGGCAACTCAACTGGATTGTCTGGTGCTCATTTAGGCAAGATTAAACATCTACCACCGACATTAAGTGCTCTTTGGTATCCTCTTGATAGTAGTTACGAGTTCCAACCTTATGTTGGTCTTGGCGTAAATTATACCTTCTTTTTTGATGAGAAACTTAGTGGTGAAGCTAAAAAAGCCGGTTTTCATGGTTTAGATTTGGATAATTCTTGGGGTTGGGCTGCACAAGTGGGCGCTGATTACTCACTTGATGAAAATTGGTTAATTAATGCTCAGGTCCGTTATATCGATATTGAAACTAAAGCGAAAACGCATTTAGCTAATACTAAAGTCACAGCAAAATATGATCTTGACCCATGGGTGGTAATGTTTGGGGTTGGTTATAAGTTTTAATGGTACTAAAAACCTCTCCACTGTGAAGTGAGCCCCAGTAATTGGTTGTCCAACTATTGGAGGTCACTTCAGTTTTTATTATGTTATTTAATCTCTATCCGCAATAAATCTATATTAACTAAATAATCCACAACAATTCACGGCAACTTGCCTATAAAAGCCTATCAAATATCATCTTACCATACATTATGATGTCAAATATGCCTTATAAATTTGTGATATCTATCACATTAACCATATAACGTAATTAAGGTAGGCAAAATCATAATACTGTTTTAAAAATGAATTTTATAAACTCTATTTATTGTTATTTTCCTATAAGTTGTTAAAGCAACTGATAATTAAATAATAACCGTTTTATCTACATCATATTTTGATAATTAAAAGGAGTTTATGATGGATAATAATAGAAAATTATCAATCATGGAAAAAATTGGTTTTGGGATGGGGGATGCTGCCTGTGGTATTGTCTATTCCTCAGTGACGATGTTTTTGACCTATTTTTATACTGATATTTATGGCCTTTCTGCTGCTGCGGTTGGCATAATGTTCCTCGCTACGCGAATTTTTGATGCCATTATCGATCCTATCACCGGTATGGTCGCCGATCGCACTAAAACAAGATGGGGGCGATTTAGACCATGGTTAATCTGGTTTGCTATTCCTTATGCTGTACTGGCTGTTATGACCTATACAACACCAGATTTTGGTTATTCAGGTAAACTTTTATACGCATACGTTACCTATGCATTATTAATGCTTTGTTATACATTTATTAATATTCCTTATTGTGCTCTAGGTGGTGTTATTGCTCGTGATGAGAAAGATCGCCTATCCGCTCAATCCTATCGGTTTACTATTTCATCGGCATCAGGGCTTATGGTATCAATAGGTACGTTATTCTTAGTCGATTGGTTAGGAAAAGAAAATAAGCAACTCGGATTTCAGTTAACCATGGCGGTTATGGGGGTTATTGCAATCGGTATGTTAGTGTTCTGTTTTGCAACCACTAAAGAAAGAGTAGTACCAATTGAAGATAAAAACGTCAGTGTTAAAAAAGATTTAAAATGCTTATTAGGCAATGATCAGTGGTGTATTGTTGCTCTTATTACCTTCTTTTCAAGTATGGCTGGCGTTATGCGTAGTTCAGCAACGCTTTACTATGCAACTTACTTGATGATGGGTGGCGTTAGCTCAGCAGCAGGTACAGCGATGAAATCAGCCTTTGTGTCAACATCGGTGGTTGGTACAATATTAGGCGCGATGGCTGCTGGTTATTTTGCTAAACGTTTTACTGCTATTCAACTTTTTAAAAATATTAATTTAACGTTATTTGTTATTGGCGTAGTAATGTTTTTTGTTCCACCTGTATGGTTAGCGGTTATTTTCCCACTCTATTTTTTAATTGGTTTTTTCCACTCCATGTATCAACCATTCAAATGGAACATGATGGCCAATGCTGCTGATTATGGTGAATGGAAATTTGGACGCAGAGCAACAGGTCTATCTTTTTCAGGTAATTTATTTGCCTTAAAACTCGGTATGGCAATCGCTGGGGCTTTAGTCGGAATCTGTTTAGGATTATTAGGCTATCAAGCAGGTGTAAATGAACAAACACCATTAGCCACAATGGGCATTATTGGTCTTTTAACTATTGGACCAGCATTTTCCTATTTATTACTTTGGTGGTTAATGCGTTTTTATAAATTAGATGACAAAATGATGGAAAAAATTCAAAGTGATTTACTTGCTAGACAACAAAATAAAGATAGTGATGACTAAGATAGTATGTCGATAAGTAATAGTTACAATTAAAGGTTAATTATATGAGTTTAGATTATTATCACAATCCTATAATCTGCGGTGATTATTCCGATCCGGATATTGTCAAAGTAAATGATGATTTCTTTATGGTTTCATCTAGCTTTAACCATATGCCAGCATTACCGATTCTCCACTCAAAAGATTTGGTAAATTGGCAAATTATCAATCACGTTTTTGATGCCCTTGACTTACCGGGTTATGATGCAGTCCAACCCGGTAAAGGGGTTTGGGCGCCATCGATTCGTTATCATGATGAAAAATTTTGGGTGTTTTTTAGTACCCCGGATGAAGGTATTTTTATGTCTAATACCTCTGATCCTTGGGGGAAATGGAGTACCCCCCACTGCTTACAATCGGCACTAGGTTGGATTGATCCTTGTCCATTTTGGGATGATGATGGCCGAGCATGGTTGGTGCATGCCTTTGCGCAAAGTCGTTGTGGTGTTAAACATAAGTTACAGCTGTTTGAAATGGCCAATGATGGTTCAACATTGATTGGCAAAGGTCAAATTATTTACGATGGTACTGCCGATTTACCGACACTTGAAGGACCAAAACTTTATAAACGCAATGGTTGGTATTACATTTTTGCACCAGCTGGCGGTGTTGAAAATGGTTGGCAATCGGTGTTACGTAGCCGTCATTTAACGGGTCCTTGGACTGCACGTAATGTGCTATTTCAAGGCAATACGACAATCAATGGCCCGCATCAAGGAGGATGGGTCGAATTGGACAACAATGAGTGCTGGTTTGTACACTTTCAAGATGCCCATTTATATGGTCGTATTGTTCATTTACAGCCAATGTATTGGGGAGATGATGATTGGCCTCGCATTGGTAAGAGTATCAATAATGACTCTACAGGACAACCGGTATTATCATATAAAAAACCAACTGTGCTCCATCACTCAGAAGAGTATAGAATCCAAACCAGTGACGATTTCCAGCATGGTAAATTTGGTTTACAGTGGCAATGGCAGGCTAATCCTAATCCTGATTGGTTAATAGCGAGCGATCAAGGATTAACCTTAAGTTGTTATCCATTACCTATTCATAATAAACAGCGTACACTCTATTTTGCACCTAACTTATTACTGCAAAAATTTTCAGCATGGCAATTCACAGCGCAAACTCAACTTAAATTGAATGCTAAGCAATCAGGTGATTTGGGTGGTTTAATCGTTTATGGTGAACGTTATGCAGCGATTATGATCAGTTATGATAATGGTCAGTATAAGCTGTATTATCGATATGGCTGGATGAAAGATTCAGGTCAAGTTGACGAATATCAACAGGTTATCGGTCAATTATCTTCAGATCATTGCCAACTTAAAGTCGAAGTTGGTTTGAATGGTATCTGTCAATTTTACTATAAACATCATAAGACAGATTGGATTTTAATTGAACCTAGCTTCGCTGCTGGAAAAGGCAAATGGGTGGGTGCTAAAGTAGGAATTTTTGCTACAACTGAAGCAGATAATGCCATTGGTCATTGTCATTTTGATTACTTCAAGATTACTTAACGGTTTAATTAGATAAAAAACCCCCAGTAATTGGTTGTCCAACTATTGGGGGGCACTTCATATGAGAGGTTTTTTATTCAAGTTTTTAAAGACTTTTTATGGCTGCATACTGCTCTTGCAATTTGGCTTTATCAGCAATATAGCCTTGTTGTTTTTCTTTCTCTTTGGCAACAACTGCTGCTGGGGCTTTATCGACAAAGCTAGCATTAGATAGTTTATTATCAATACGCGCAATTTCGCCATCAATGCGAGCGATCTCTTTTTCAAGACGAGCTAGCTCATCTTCTTTATTAATAAGCCCAGCCATTGGGATGAGGAGTTCGGCGCCATCAACCAATTTAGTGACTGATAATGGTCCTGCTTCACCTTCATCTAACAAGACTATTTCTGATAATCTTGCTAATGATTCGATAAAGGTGACATTGTCACTAATTATACGATGTACCACTGGTGATGCTTTTCTAATCAATAGCTGTAATGGTTTGCTTGGTGCGATATTCATTTCAGCACGGATATTACGAACCGCAATGACAGCGTCTTTAATCCAATTGATATCGGCAACCGCTTCATCATCAACTAATTGGCTATCAAATGCTGGCATTGGTTGTAACATAATGGTATCAGCTTTGATTGCCATTAATGGTTTGACACTTTGCCAAATAGCTTCAGTAATAAATGGAATGATAGGATGAGCCAAACGTAATAAGGCTTCAAGTACCGTGACTAAAGTGTGACGAGCAGCTCGTTGCTGATTCTGTTCACCATTTGCCAATACTGATTTAGTTAACTCTAAATACCAGTCACAGAACTGATTCCAAGTGAATTCATATAGGATATTAGCCGCTAAATCAAAACGGTAAGTATCGAATGCTTCTCGATAGGTTTTCACGGTTTGGTTAAATTCCGCTAAGATCCATTTATCAGCTAATGAATAATCTAACTCTCCACCGTTAAAGCCACAATCATGGTCTTGGGTATTCATCAGTACATAACGGCTAGCATTCCATAGTTTATTACAGAAGTTACGATAACCCTCTAAACGTTTTAAATCCCAATTAATATCACGACCAGTAGATGCAAGCGCAGCTAAGGTAAAACGTAAGGCATCAGTACCATGCGCTTCAATACCATTCGGGAACTGTTTTTCTGTACGTTTAGCAATCTTTTCCGCTAATTGTGGCTGCATCATATTACCAGTACGTTTTTCTAATAAATCGGCAAGTGAAATACCATCAATCATATCTAAAGGATCGATAACATTACCTTTAGATTTAGACATTTTTTGCCCTTCTTCATCGCGAATTAGCCCTGTCACATATACCGTTTTAAACGGTACTTGTGGCTTGCCATGCTCATCTTTAATGAAATGCATGGTCATCATAATCATTCGAGCAACCCAGAAGAAGATAATATCAAAACCTGTCACTAGCACATTAGTTGGATGGAAAGTAGCTAAATCATCAGTGTTTTCTGGCCAACCTAAAGTTGAAAATGTCCATAGTGCTGATGAGAACCATGTATCAAGAACATCGTCATCTTGAGACAATTCGACATCTGCTGCAAGATTATTTTCACGGCGAACTTCAGCCTCATCACGACCAACATAGACGTTGCCTTGATTATCATACCAAGCTGGAATTCGGTGTCCCCACCATAATTGTCGCGAAATACACCAATCTTGAATATCATTCATCCATGAAAAATACATATTTTCATACTGTTTAGGCACAAATTGGATATCACCATTTTTTACCGCCGCAATAGCTGGTTCCGCTAATACTTTAGCTCTTACATACCATTGATCGGTTAACATAGGTTCGATTACCACACCACCACGATCGCCATACGGGATAGTTAAGTCATGCGGTTCAATTTTTTCTAAAATACCTTGAGCTTCACACTGCGCAACAACTAATTTACGCGCCGCAAAGCGTTCTAAATTTTGGAATTGTGCCGGAATATCGGTTGCGTATGCAGTACTTGGCTCACCATTAGTATCAAACACTTCAGCTTGAGCACGAATATCGCCATCAAAAGTTAAGATGTTGATCATTGGTAATTGATGACGACGCCCTACTTCATAGTCATTAAAGTCATGCGCAGGAGTAATTTTTACACAGCCAGTACCTTTTGTCATATCCGCATGTTCATCACCAACAATCGGAATTCGGCGATTAACAAATGGTAATATGACAAATTTACCAATCAGATCTTTATAACGAGGATCTTCTGGATTAACGGCAACACCTGTATCACCAAATAGTGTTTCAGGGCGAGTTGTTGCGACAACTAGATAATCTTTGCCTTCTGCAGTTTTAACACCATCTGCTAATGGATAGCGTAAATGCCACATTGAACCTTTTACTTCACGATTTTCAACTTCAAGATCAGAAATTGCGGTACGTAATTTTGGATCCCAGTTAACTAAGCGTTTACCACGATAAATCAGATCTTCTTGGTAGAGTCTTACAAAAACTTCTTTAACCGCATTTGAAAGACCTTCATCCATAGTAAAACGTTCGCGATCCCAATCAACCGAATCACCTAAACGTCGCATCTGTTTAGTGATGCTACCACCTGATTCTGCTTTCCATTGCCAAATTTTTTCGATAAACGCTTCACGACCATAATCATGGCGAGTTTTGTTTTCTTCAGCAGCAATTTTACGTTCTACCACCATTTGGGTTGCAATACCGGCATGGTCACTACCTGATTGCCAAAGCGTGTTATTGCCTTGCATACGATGATAACGAATTAGCGCATCCATAATGGTTTGTTGGAAAGCATGTCCCATATGCAAACTACCAGTTACATTTGGTGGTGGAATAGCAATACAATAACTAGGCTGAGATTTGTCACCATTAGGTTTAAAGTAACCACTTTCTTCCCAATGTTGATAAATAGGTTGTTCGATTTCTTGTGGATTATAAGTCGTATTTTTCATAATAAAGGCATCAATCCTAATTCAAGGCATAAAAATGGCCTTTATTCTACAGTAAAATGATATAACAATAAATTGTTAGACGCATAAAATCGATTTTGGCGAGAGTAACAATAACAATACGTACAATAAAAGAACATTTATTAATAAACAATCTTGTTTTATCACCGATTTAGATGATGAATTTTGATGATGATAGATAAACTTGTCGATTTATTTCATTTATCCAATATAAACCGCTAATGACTATAAACTATTATGTTTTAACGTAACAACTACCATTAGCATGGCAAATTTAACAATTCATTATAATCAATATTTGCTAATGTTTCTGCGTTTAAGACGTTTTTCATAGCGGTTAAGATAGTTGTTACTGACTTTTCATCGAAAGCAATCTTTTGTTTAGCGTGTTCAATTGGTTGGTATAAATATATGTCGTTAGGCATTCTTGTTCGGATAAAGAAATGTTGCAAGATCTCTTGGTCACTCCTTTGCTTTAGTATTCAATCAGACAACAAACATTCTTACCAGCATAGATAAAGCTAATCTTTATCATTAATAACAAAAATTTAAGCATAGTGACATAATAGCCTAATTGAATTAAGATTCAATTTTTTACCAAAAATAAGAGATTAAGCAACAATGAAACATTAAATCAAATTTCAAAAAACCCGTTCTCAATCTCTTTTCATTTTATAAAGCACTTGGCTATAAATTGCGCTTCTTATTAAGTATGAATAACATGTTGATAAACCACTTCTTATGCAGTAATTAACTCTAATCGATTTTGGTTTATATTTTTTAATAATTTTCCCTATAATTTAAAAAATTAAGGAGCAACGCAAATTGTGTGGCTAACGGTGTCACTTGTATCATCTGAGCTGAATTTGAAGATACCACCGCCTGTGGAATATACACCAAATTGTTCACCATTTCTATTGGTATCTAATGTCCAATAATGATTCATGCCAAATTGAGCATTTCTATAAGTAGGCATATTTCCCCATTCAGAGAATAAACCAGCATTAATTTGACGCTGATAATAATTACCATCTGATGCAGGTAAAGCACCGGTTGAATCTTTACAACGATCCCCACCCCATACACCAACACAAACAGCATTAGTCAAATCTTTTACTTTGGGAACATTGTAGCCAATCGCAGCGCACCATCTTGATGCATTGGAATATGCATAGTCTTTGGTACTACGATTAATAAACCATTGTTTTAATTGAAACCCATATTTGACAACAGCATTGCCATTGTTATCCCTTCCAACTAATTCAAATACCTGTGGTAAATTTGGCTTAAATATATGGCCTGGAGAGTCCAAATCCCATTGAGATGGTATAGCAACAGGACCTGTCAATGTTACTTTAACACTTGTACCAGCAGAATTATTAGGGGTAATGGTAGCTGTAATATTACTTCGTGTAACCGGTGCCCAGTTCAGTGTTCGACCATTAATAATCTCTAAATTAAAGTTCAAATTATTAGCGCCAGTAGTTGGGAAATTTAAATTGTAAGATGATGGGTCAGTAGATTGCAGAATAAACCCCTTTCCGTCCTTCCAGATATTAGCAGAACCACTAAAATTGAGTCCTTCAACTATTCCACTATTTTCTAAAGAAGGCATCGCAAAACAAACCTCAGGAATTAATTTAGGGGTTATATAATAAGTCATATTACTTGCATTAAAGTTATTTTGATTAGGAACGCCATACTGAGTACTTAACGTTCCATCTGTACTCGTTAAGGTTAATTTATATGGTGCGTAACAGTTTGATAATACATCTTTACGTGCAACAGCTTGGTTATATTTATCAACTATGGATAAACTTAGGCTACCACTAACTAAGATTCCATCTATACCCTGACCATCTCCATCATCATCTCCCCAATAATTATAAGGAGAACCGATAATCGAATTTAGTGAAATAGAATCATAGTCTGTAGGTATCAACATATCAATATCGGCAAAACTTTCACCATAATTTGGTAACTCAATTGGTAGGGTTGATGAATTATTTGTCGGAGTAAATTTCATACCGTTTGATAAAGTTATCCAAAGTAAACTATTAATATCTGTAGCACGAGTGCGACCACCATCAAAGGTTAAATAGGGCGAATTACCATGAATAAAATTTGATGTGACAGATGTTAATGCTTGGCTATAATAAGGAATTAATATCAATAAAATTAATAATAGTGCTGAAAAGGTCTGTAGGGATAAAACATTATGAAAAAAACATCTTTTCAATGATCTTAATATTGTTAGGATAAATAAACTATCGTGAAGTACAAAACTTTGAATGCAGAAGTTACACGAATTTAAATTAAAGATTTGCCATGTTGGCTGTTGGCTGTTGGCTGTTGAAAATTATATCGCATTTCGATATTCCTGTCAAGTAAATTTATGTTTTATAAGTATATTTTTCTTATTTATTGTTTTCTATCGATTTTTATTACTGAGCCATAAAGTATAATGAATTAAAAAAACTATGCAACTTTTTAGTGACATATTTCAACATTGATATTTATTTGACTTAGATTTGGTATAATTTAGATTTAAGAACACATTCATCAACTTTGTGAAATTAATTTATTTTAATAATAATGTTCTAACTAGATGATTGTATTTTATAAGTTTTAGAAGTACTCATGTAACTACCCTGTAACTATCCCCTAAAATAATTGACTTACTTTTAATACAATAAATTTTAGCTTCAAAACATCGCGATAAATTTTCAAGGTAGTTTATTTTAAGATTGGGTTGTAATTGAGAGATGTATATTTGATAAGTTTTAAAAGTATTTATTAATTGATTGTTAATTTTAAACCACAATATATACGTTTTAAAGTAACAAAAATAGCTATTTTCCAGGATGCTGAGTCAATAGGTTGGCTTAAATTTGTAGATAATATTAAGCTGTCTACTTTTGATTTAATTGGCGCAGGGATTATCTTACTTGACACATTGGTGATAGTTTTAGGCTGGCGTTCGTAAACTAACCACTGAAGCAGTTGATATGTGTTAATGTACTCGTTTACATGTCGCTTCTATATTGAATTCCATAATCGATTTTTGAATATCACAACGTTCATATTTGGTAAATGAGCTCTCTTTTAATTCATCTTCTGAAATAAATTTATACTCCATTTCAGTTATGATATTGTTGATTTGATATTTCGATTTACATTCAAGGGCACCTTTAAATTTTGTGTAATTATTATCAGGTGAAATCGGCACAATAAGCTGATAATATTTAGATTGCACCAAAAGTCTTTCTTCCTCTTTCCCTATAAGTACAACATAATCAGCATTATTTAACGTATAAGGTTGCATTGTTCTCAACTTTGAACCGTCAAAAACGTATTTTGTGCCGCGACTATTATCGACTTCACAACGCCAAGTTCCTACCAACATTTCTGCAGTAATCTTCTGTCGCTCTTGGCAACCGATTAAAGCTAAAAAAGATATGAGGAGCACCAATAATTTTTTTAACATTTTATTTTTGGCTTAAGATTAATAATTGGTTATTATAACAAAAGTTCTAATAAATTTTTTATAAATTTATTGAGTTATGTATTAGCATGGTATGATTCTTAAGACATCAAAAACTGCATCATAACAAGCTAATCGCTGATCTTTATCAGAAATAGATTTACATGAATCAACTTTTGACTGTATTGAATTTTCGGCAAAAGCAAAAGTTGTAAATATGACGGGGAGTAATAAAACAAAAAATATTCTTTTTATACCATTTTTCTTAATTTATTAAATTATTTTTAATAATGGTATGTTATTTATAAGATTTGGGTAATAAAATGCCCCTCCCTCAAATTTTAGGGTTCTATGAGTTTTGGACATTTTATTATTAGGTGACTAATTCAATAATGTAATTACGCCCGAGTAAAGAGAGTTTACGCGAACTCTTTTTACAAATTGTAAATATATTTTTATGTTATCGATTTTATGATTTTTTATCCCTAAAAAAGAATTGTGATGCTTTAATAGGTAATTTTAAGAATAGACGCTGTATTTATTCTAAATCTACTTTAAAAACTAACTTTATCATATTTCTATAAACTAGTTAGGCTGAAGTCATTTTTTTATGCTTTTGTTCATCAACACGTAATTGGAATAGTTTTAAGATTAAAACCAGCTTCTTTATAAGCTTTATATCTTTCTCTGGCTAACGATTTTTGTTGATCATCGACAGGAACAAAATCGATAATATCACGATAAACACCAGCAAATTCTGGAAATTGTTGTTGTAGGTTTATTAATAAATGTCGTGCACCACTACTGCGCTTTTGTGGCCAGCAGATTTCCACAGGTGATCCGCCTTTTAGACCTTCCCCTGCTAGATTATGTGGGACAAAATTGTTGGTATCTAGCTGCCATAAATATTCGTCAATTCTTTCGGCTTGTGCTTGATCTTGACAGGCAACTAGCACACGCTGTTTATTTTGCCACGCTTCGACGATTTTTTCGCAGGCGAGCTTTTCTTGGAATAGTACCCCAGCGTCATTAGCTGGGGTTGGGTTTTCTAATAGGTAGAAAATCACTTTTTTCATGTCAGTTAGTTACTCATTTTTGGTCAAGTAAGTATTGAATTAACATGGCAACCGGTCGGCCTGTCGCACCTTTGTTGGCACCAGATTTCCAAGCTGTACCGGCAATATCAAGATGAGCCCATTGATATTTTTCCGTGAAGCGAGATAGAAAACAAGCAGCGGTAATGGTTCCACCGTCTCGACCGCCTGCATTAACAATGTCAGCGCAGGTTGATTTGATTTGTTCTTGGAAGTCACTATCAATAGGTAATGACCACGCTTTGTCGCCCGCTTTATTGGATGAGTTTACCAATTCTTCAATAAGTTGTGGGTTGTTGCCCATCACGCCAGTATAATGATGACCGAGAGCAATAATACAAGCGCCTGTAAGTGTGGCAATGTCGATCACCGTTTTCGGTTGGAAACGTTCAACATAGGTTAACACATCACATAACACTAAGCGCCCCTCAGCATCGGTGTTGATGATTTCCACAGTGGTACCGGACATAGTTGTTAAGATATCACCAGGGCGGTAGGAATTACCATCTGGCATATTTTCACAACCTGCCATTACACCAACCACATTGATAGGTAGTTTTAATTCAGCGACAGCTTGCATGACACCAAAGACAGTGGCAGCACCACACATGTCATACTTCATTTCGTCCATACCTGCTGAAGGCTTAATAGATATACCACCTGAATCGAAAGTTAACCCTTTACCAACTAATACATAAGGCTTGGCTTTTTTGTCTTTGGCACCATGGTACTCAATGACGGTCATAATTGATTCGTTGGCCGATCCTCGTCCAACGGCTAAGTAAGCATTCATATTGAGTTTGGCTAGTTCTTTCTCACCTAAGCAGGTAACTTTTAAGTTGATATATTGTTTGCCTAAACTTTCACCCTCCTCCGCTAAATATTTGGCATTACAGACGTTAGATGGCATGTTGGCAATGTTTTTGGTACTGGTAATCGCATCGGCAATAATTTGCCCTTGGAATAATTGACTTTCAACATGGTTGATCGTCTGTTTATCGCTATAAAGCAAAGTTATTTTTTGTAAGCTTGGTTGTTTTGATTTTGTTGATTTGAATTGGTCAAAACTGTAGGTTAAATCGCTGGTAATTTGAGGTAACTGCTTAGCGATTTCACCACTTATTGCTGGATTGAGAGTTAGAATATCCCAACAAATATTTTTAACTTTTTTGGTAGTTAGCTCTTTTATAGCAGCTTGAATCACTTTTTTGGCTGCATTGATATCAAAATTTTTGCCTTGGCCACATCCAACTACTAATATTTTTTGTTTAGTTGAATTTGGGGTAACATATAAAAAAGTCGTTTTACCCAATTCACCGCTAATATCACCTGAATTAATTAATTGGCTTATCATGTCATTAGTCGATTGATCTAACTCTTTGATTAAGTTAGATTGTGTTTTGTCAGAATTGACGGTAACGACTAAACATTCTTCTTTTTGTTTGATGATAGATGTACTGTTTTTGATTGCGTATTGCATAGCGTTCTCTTGTAAGATTTTTGTGGTCAATAGTTACATTTTATCGGTTCATTAAACGATAGCAACAAAAAGATAACTAAACAACGCAAATCTGATTATAATAGTGAGATTTTATAAGACCGATAGATAGGTAAAAGAGTGATAATTCGCCGATATTTAATTAAAGAGACGATGAAAACGCAAAGCGCAATACTGTTTATTTTATTGCTGATTTTCTTTTCTCAAAAATTAATCAGAATTTTATCCAGTGCAATTGATGGTAGTATTCCTCGTGATTTGATTATGCCACTTTTAGTGTTGGGTGTGTCAAGTATGGCTGATCTTATTTTGCCATTAAGTCTGTTCTTAGGGGTATTGGTGACATTTGGACGACTCTATTCTGACAGTGAGATGGTAGCGATGCATGCTTGTGGAATTAAGAGGAGACTTAATTATCAAGTAGTTCTATTTCTCTGTGTGATTACCTGTATATTAACTACGGCCAATAGCCTTTGGTTTGGTCCTTGGTCAAGTGTGAAACAAGATCAATTAGTGGAAAACGCCAAGATCAATCCAAGTTTGGCCGGTCTGTTAGCAGGTCAATTTCAACAAACCCCAGATGGCAATTCGGTAATTTATATTGGTAATGTAGATCGAAATAAGATGGATAATGTATTTATTGCTCAGATCAATCCGAAAAACAGTCAACGTCCATCTATCATTATTGCCAATAGAGGAAAAACCGAAGAAGATAAAAACGGTAACCAATTCATTACTCTTGAGGATGCAAACCGCTATGAAGGAACAGCGCAGCTAAAAGAATTCCGAATTTCTAATTTTCATAATTATTTAGCTATTATTAAACCTAAAGAGTTAGATACCAATGTTGATGAAGATAAAATAGATGTTCAGCAATTAGGATTACTGGAACTTCACGACAATCCAACAGCTAAGGCTAAAGCTGAATTTTTTTGGCGATTAACGTTAATTATTTCGGTTCCTTTGATGGCTTTTTTGGTAATTCCACTGAGTGTTTCTAACCCAAGACAAGGGCGACTTGCACAAATTTTGCCAGCATTATTGCTTTATTTGGTCTACTTTTTACTTTCTAGCTCGGTTAAAGCCAATGCCGGTAAAGGACGATTAGATCCAGCTTTGTGGTTTTATATGATTAATTCGGGTTATTTTATACTGGCTTTGATTTTGAATTGTTGGGATAACTTATTTATGCGTAAACTTCGTTTAAAATTTACTGCGTCTTAAGGGGAGAACGATGTTTTCGATTTTAGATCGCTATATTGGTAAAACTATTTTAAATACCATTGGGATTTGCTTATTTTTATTAATTAGTTTATCAGGAATTATTCGTTTCATAGATCAGCTTAGAAAAATCAAATTTGATTATGATGCGTTGTCTGTTGGTCTTTATTCTTTATTAATGGTTCCTAAAGATTTAGAGATATTTTTCCCTATGGCAGCACTTTTAGGTGGCTTAATCGGCTTGGGGATTTTAGCTTCACGTAGTGAGCTTATTGTAATGGAAACTTCAGGCTTTAGCCGCTTTAAAATCGCTTTAGCTGTCATGAAAACCGCTTTACCATTGGTACTAATTACAATGGCAGTTGGTGAGTGGGTTGCGCCGATCAGTGAACAAACAGCACGTAATATGCGGTCTGAAAAACTTTATGGTAACTCATTATTATCTGAACGAGGTAGTTTATGGGCGAAAGATAATAATGATTATATTTTTATTGGTCATGTCAATAGCGACAACTCAATCTCGAATATTGATATTTATAGTGTCGATAAAAATAGGTTGTTATCAATTACCCATGCTGATAGCGGCACATTTGAAAATGGCGAGTGGACGTTATCACAGATTGAAATGAATGATCTAACTAATCCACAGCAAGTAATAGGTACCAATCTTCTGAATATGCCGTGGAAGACGAATATTACTCCTGATAAGTTAAGCATAGTGGCTTTTGATCCTGAATCTTTGTCAGCTTCTGGACTTTATCAATATTCGCAATATTTAAAAGTTTCAGGTCAAGATACTAAATATTATGACTTGTTATTTTGGAAGAAATTGATTAAACCGATTTCAGTTGCTGTAATGTTGTTACTGGCTTTATCATTCATCTTCGGACCGTTACGCAGTGTCTCCATGGGAGTTAGAGTGATTATTGGTATAAGTTTTGGTTTTATTTTTTACATCGCCGATAATCTTTTCGCACAAACCAGTATTGTGATAGGTATTTACCCTTTTGTTGGTTCAATGCTAACTAGCTTAGTTTTTTTATTGATCAGTTATATTTTATTTAAACGAAAAAATTAGCTTATAAATAATTAGTTTATAAACAATAGGTATAATTACCGATTAATACTATGATATCGATATATAAAAAGATATTGGTTCATAAAAAGATGTTGGTGTATAAAAATAAGACGTTATATACCAACTATATCGCTCTATTAGGTAAAATTGTCTCTATATATCCGGATTAAGTTCAATAATATATCTGTAAATTCGGTGCTAATTGGCTAGTTTGCATCCCCTAATTGTATAAGGGATGCATAACCGCAATTTATTTAAACAATCTTAAATATTCTCCATAACCTTGAGCTTCAAGCTCTTCTTTGGGGATAAACTTTAGCGCAGCTGAATTAATGCAGTAACGCAATCCTCCTAATGCTACAGGACCATCATTAAAAACATGCCCAAGATGTGAATCAGCCTCTAATGAGCGAACCTCAACACGGTTCATTCCGTAGCTGTTATCTTCTTTTTCTACTATCTGCTGTCGATTAATAGGTTTGGCGAAGCTTGGCCAACCACAACCTGAATCAAACTTGTCCAGAGAGGTAAATAGTGGTTCGCCAGAGACAATATCAACGTAGATCCCCTCACGATGATTGGCGTGGTATTGGTTATCGAATGGTGGTTCGGTACCATTTAGTTGTGTGACTTGATATTGCATAGGTGTTAGTGCTGATATGGCCTTTTCTTTCATTGATTTTTTCATCATATATCTGCCTCACGCTACGTTACTAATGTGATAACTACTCAAATGCGATAACTACTACAGAAGTTTTGTATTCGTATTAATCACGGCTATTTAACATCGATTGTAATACTTTATCTTTAACCCCAAAATAGTGGTACAACGCAGCTAATATGTGAAATAGCACTAAAATTGCTAAGAGGTCTGAGCCGATTAGATGCATTGTATGAAAAATTTGATGTAGGTTATTTGACATATCAATAGCAGGAATCGATATCAGCCAAAAAACATTAAGATCTCTACCACTCATTAAATAGCCCGATAAAGGCACAATAAGCAGTAATAGATAAATAAATCCTTGAGTAGATTTTGACAATATCCGTTGCAGTTTTTGCTCTTTAGGTAAAACATCTGGTACACCTTGCTCTCGAATTACTATTATTCGCCATACCGTTAATAGCCAAACCACAACACCCAAAGATTTATGCAATAAATAAACAATTGGCATACCGCCTAAAATATTCGACATTGTCACTTTAGCAAAAAGCAGAAAAGTGACAATCACGATTAACAAGGTGGATGACCAATGGATCCATTTTTGTTTACTGCTATACTGCGGATAACTTTGCATTGCTTACTCACTTTTTGTTGCTGGCTTATCTTGCCAATTGTCAGCAATAAAATTGGCTCGTCCAGATAAGCGATAATAACGATTGTAATGTTCAGGTTGTTTCTTATAGTAATCTTGGTGGTAATCTTCAGCTGGATAGAACGTTGTTGCCGGCTCTATAGCGACATTAATCGGCTGAGAAAATCGTTTACTCTCTTCTAACGCTTGTTTAGATGCTATCGCCTGCTGCTGTTGGAATTTATTATGATAAAAAATTGCCGGACGATAAGAATCACCACGATCGGCAAATTGTCCTTGAGAATCAGTCGGATCAATCTGCTGCCAAAAAATGTCGAGTAATTTTTTATAGCTGATCATCGCTGGATCAAAGGTAATTTGCACAGCTTCAGTGTGGCCAGTGTTACCTTGGCAAACTTGTTGATAGGTTGGATTTACCGTATGACCACCTGTGTAACCGGAGGTCACACTAATAACACCTTCATATTTGTCGAAAGGTTTTACCATACACCAAAAACATCCTCCTGCAAATGTTGCTTGTTCATAATGTTGCATAAAAACCCCCAATTAACTGATATTAACAGAAACGATCTTTATTTAAAATTACAACACTTACTTACCCTAAAAACAATATGTTCATATTACTTGAAACTGGTCAAATAATCACCATATTATTCATCTAATATAATTTTTAGGAGGTGTAAATATGGCTAGTGGCTGGGCATCTGATGATGCAGTTAACCAACAAATTGAAAGCACGATCACTGATGCTATCGAAATTGCCAGACGCCAACTAAAACACGATAAGCCTAGTGCCGAGTTTTGTGTTGAATGTGGCGATGCTATTGCAAAAGCAAGACAACTTGCTCTACCCGGCGTGCAATACTGTTTGGCGTGTCAGCAAGAAGTGGATAAGCAATTGGCAAAATCCGCCATGTTATACAATCGTCGTGGCAGTAAAGATAGTCAACTTCGGTAATAAGTTTCCAATAAGAGGGGGCCGAGTTTCTCCCCTCCCCTTTTATTTTGCATTTTTCGTCATTATTTTTTACTCTCTGATTTTGACTTACGAACGTCATCGTAAGGGTAAACCAATAATTTATCGTCAAACCATTCTGCACAAAAGATTTCTTTAATATCTTTATATCCTTGCTTTTTAATTTCATGTTTAAGCCAAGTCTCGCTTTTATGAAGTTGTTCAAGATTGTCTTGGCTAATAGCTCCATTTTCAATCACTAATACCGCAATATCTTTGTCGCCTTTTTTGATAATGGTTAATGATCCATTTAATTCGTACCAAACTTGTTTTAATTCATTAAAAGCGCAAATTCCTTGAATATTAATTAACGTTTCGAAATCTCTAACCGGTAGATTGGCTTTAATAAAATTTTCAGAGAGTAGATGACCATTTTTAACCAGTTGTATCGGCTCGCCGTCGATGGCGTCACGTAATTTTGAGTTTTTAGATTTGATGAATCGAACTAAAATAAGCAATCCTGCCCAAATTGCCACGGCGCCAGCTGATTCCCACGCTGAAACATTAGCATTAAGTAACGTTCCCCCTACCAAAGCACCAATAACCATGCTACCAACTTGATCTAATTGCGACATCGGCGCTATCTGGCTTTTACCAGATAATTTAACGTAAATCAGTAAAATAATAAGTGCAACTAAAAATTTTGGTGCCATTTCGAGTAAATACATTCCTACCTCCAAGTGTCGATCCAATTTAAACGACAATGTTTTTGGCGTAATTGGATAAATAACAGTTAACAAGATGTATCAGGAACTAAATTTTTATTTATTTGAAATTAACGACTAATTGTTTTTTAATAGAGAGATATATATGAGAGCATTGCTATTCTACTCTAAAAAGGAATTTAAAAAAATGATACTTGCAATAGATGTTTACTATTTAGATGATAAAGCGAAAACCGTCGGTATTTTGTTTGAGCAATTTACTGATAGTATCAAGGAGATAAAATCCGTTATCACTGATTACCAATCAAATGTTGCCCCATATCAATCAGGTCAGTTCTATCAACGTGAATTACCTTGTATATTAGCGTTATTGTCTAAGGTCGATCTCAATACAATAGATGCGATTATTGTTGATGGTTATGTCCATTTAAATGACGGTAAGCTTGGTTTAGGCGGCCATCTATATCAAGCCCTTGATAAAAAGATACCTATTATCGGTGTTGCTAAAAAATCCTTTGCTGATAATAGTCAATATGTGATAGAAGTGACACGCGGTCAAAGTAATAAGCCGTTATATGTCACGTCATTAGGAACGGCATTAACCAAAGCTGCACAAGACATTAAATCGATGGCAGGCAAACATCGCATGCCAGATTTACTTACCTACTTAGATCAACAAACTAAGTTGTTTAAATTTGAGTAGTCTTCTCTTGACTAACAATAGATTAAGACTCTTTTTTACTACTGAACAGCGCCAACCAATAAACTAGCCATTGAGTTTTGTTGAAAAGATTATTAGTTATATAAGCAATAGCAACTAATATTACTGCGCCAGACAAAACTGCACAAGACATTAAATCGATGGCAGGCAAACATCGCATGCCAGATTTACTTACCTACTTAGATCAACAAACTAAGTTGTTTAAATTTGAGTAGTCTTCTCTTGACTAACAATAGATTAAGACTCATTTTTGCTACTGAACAGTGCCAACCAATAAACTGGCCAATGAGTTTTGTTGAAAAGATTATTAATTATATAAGCAATAGCAACTAATATTAGCGCGCCAGACAACACCGGAAATAAAAGAAAATTAAAATCATAATCGATATTGTCCGCAGTCAATAAAATAACCAATGGATTAGCACCGGCTGGTGGATGTAGCGCTCGAAAATATTGCATTGCAACAATTGCAATGGCTACAGCTGATGCAGTAACAATCATATCATTACCGAATAGTTTAAGAAAAGCTAACCCAACAAAGGCCGATATCAAATGGCCAAAGATAACATTTCTTGGTTGCGCTAATGGTGACTGAGATACGGCAAACAAAATCACACAACTAGCCCCAAATGGCGCCATAATATAAGTGTAACCAGTTAAATGGCTTAAACCAATAAGACACAATATAGAGACAAAACCACCAATTAAGCTTTGCAATAATTCAATTTTTTTAGGCTTTGCCGGTAACTTTTCCTTGCTGAAAAAAAATGATTTCATTATTTTTTATCCTATTAGATGAGTGAGAATAAGAGTACAAACTTAAAAATGAACAATTCTGTACATTTTTATGTTAGTACAGATCTGTTCACTTATCAAACCATTTGAATCAAAAAAATAAAAAACATTCAAATTAATCGCTGATATAGCCGAATGACTCTTTTATCAAAAAGGATTCGGAAATGTCGTGAAGATGAAATTAGAGAACAATCGGGGGCACGAAAACAATATTATGAAAATATTGCGGTAATAGAGATAATCTAATTTTTGAAATTTTCAAAGTAACTCTTAATAAGAAAAATTAAATCTAATAGCTAGATTTTTGCCAAACTCGAACCTTTATTTTTCAACATCTAGAATATAATTACCAAATAGCAAGATTCAGATTGTCATACTTAATGGAGTTTGTAAAATTAGATTATGAGAGAAAAAATTCGCAAAGAACTTGAAATAATAGCCGAAGAAAATTATCGGATCTTTGCTGCAAAGCTCATCCCTAACATTGATAATTTATTAGGTGTGAGGTTACCTAAACTGCGCAAAATAGCCAAAAAAATAGTGCAAATAGACTATGAATACTACCTTGCCATGGATAATCACTTATACTTCGAGGAAGTGATGTTACAAGGTATGATTATAGGTGAAATTAAATTGCCATGGACTGAGCGTTCACGTTATGTGAAACAATTTATCTCTAAAATTAATAATTGGTCAGTCTGTGATAGTTTTTGTTGTGGATTAAAGTTTGAGATCTCTGAAAAACAGCTTGTATGGCAGTTTCTACAGCCCTATTTTGCATCAGAGGCACCATATGACATTCGCTTCGCAGTCGTCATGTTGCTTTTTCATTTTGTGGATGATGAATATGCGCCGAAAGCATTTACTTTGTTTGATCAAATAAAAAACGGTGATTACTATGTTAAGATGGCTGTTGCTTGGGCGATCTCTATTTACTTCCGTGAGTTGCCTAGGTTAACGATGGCATACTTACTAAACAATCAGCTAGATGATTGGACTTACAATAAAGCTTTACAAAAAATAACCGAATCTTTGAAAGTGGATTGTAATACAAAAACCATCATTCGAGCCATGAAAAGAAAAACAGATAAATTATGATTATTAGTGCTAGCCGCCGAACAGATATTCCGGCCTTTTACTCTTCGTGGTTTTTTAACCGTCTAAAAGAGGGGTTTGTGCTGGTTCCTAATCCAAGGAATTCAAAGCAGTTAAGTCGTATTTCTCTATCACCCGATCTAGTTGATTGTATTGTGTTTTGGACTAAAAACCCCTCTTCTATGTTAAATAAATTGGCGAAGCTTTCTGAGTATCCTTTTTATTTTCAGTTTACATTAACAGCTTATCAAGCAGACATTGAAAAACATCTGCCCTCTTTGCAAAAACGCATAGCAATATTCAAGCAATTAGCTGAACAAGTTGGACAAGATCGTGTTATTTGGCGATATGATCCTATATTAATTAATAAACACTATACCATTGACTATCATATCGAGTTTTTTAATCAAATTGCTTCCGCTCTTCGCGGTTACACAGATACCTGTATCATTAGTTTTATTGATGATTATCCGCACATACGTCAATCACTAATTAAACAAGGGATCCTTCGATTAGAGGTAGCTGACATATTAAATTTATGCAGTTCACTATCTGAAATTGCTAGATATAATCAACTAACCTTACAAACCTGTGCTGAGGAAATAGAGTTATTGAATTGCAATATTTCTCATGGAGCATGTATCGATAAAACACGCATTGAAAAGATAACCGGTCGCATATTATCAGCTAAAAAAGATAAAAACCAGCGACCAACCTGTCAATGTATCGAAAGTATTGATATTGGTACATATGATACCTGCTCTTTTGGATGTGTATACTGTTATGCAACGACATCAAAGGGAAAAGTACTAGCTAATAAGCGGCTACATAATAAATGTTCACCCAAATTAGTGGGAGATCTTCTTGAAACTGACATAATCAAAGATAAGCCAATGCACTCATTATTTACTTTGCAAAATGAATTATTTTAATAGCAAGATTCGGGTTTTTAATTGTTGTAATTTTAAATATTATACAGATATGTCTTTAATTTTAAAGAAAAACATAAAAAAATTATCAACTAATGATTATATAACACTGGTTAATAGTGACGCTCAAAGGGCAAATATTAAAAAAAGAAATTTAAGTAACTTATATGGAAAAACTAAGACGGGAGATTGGAGCTAGTACCAATTGAGATATTGATACGCTTGTTTTTTTGTGAATATTTTTGTGAATATTTATATGAATATAGTTTGTTATTCCGAGAATTAGAATAAACCAGTGAATATTCAAATAAACAAGAACTTTCCTAGGTAGCTTCATTAACTCGATGAAACGGAGTATTCAAGAATGCAAAAACAGGTCGATTTTGCTCGAATAAGAAAAGCTATCGGATATTTGAGTGAAAACTATAAATCGCAACCAACACTTGAACAAGTAGCAGAGCATATACATTTAAGTCCTTATCATTTTCAACGCATGTTTTCTAGTTGGGCGGGTGTTAGTCCTAAACAATTCCTAAGATATATCAGTATCACTCATGCGAAAAAACTTTTAAAAGAAGATAAAGCTTCGTTATTGGATACCACCTTCGAGTTGGGGTTATCAAGTACGAGCCGATTACACGATTTGTTTATTGATATTGAAGGTATGACTCCTGGAGAATATAAAAATGGCGGTGAAAACTTAGCAATTAACTACAGTTTTGTTGAAAGTCCTTTTGGAAATACCATCGTTGCCTCGACAACAAAAGGAATTTGTTATATGGCTTTTGTTAATGATGAAGAGTCATCACTTAAGTCATTGAAAGATCAATATCCTAATGCTCAGTTTCAAAACCATAGAGATCAGATTCAACAAAATGCAATCCTAGTATTTACCCAAGATTGGTCAAGACTAGATAAAATAAAGCTACATATCAAGGGTACCGATTTTCAACTTAAGGTATGGCAGGCTTTATTGACAATTCCTATGGGCAAACTCTCAACCTATAGCAACATAGCCAACAAAATAGATAATCCCAAAGCTAGTCGTGCGGTAGGCTCGGCTATTGGTGATAATCCGGTAGCATTCTTAATTCCTTGCCATAGAGTTATAAAATCAACAGGATTACTAGGGCAATATCATTGGGGGTGTGATCGCAAAGCTGCGATGATTGGTTGGGAAGGCGCTAAAACAGATGATTGAACACAATAAATTAGCAATAATTAAAACGAACTTCATAAAGAAGAAACACAAGCTCATCCTCTTATGCGTTACGATTATTTTGAGCAGTATATAAACTAGTCGTTTGGTACCAAATTATACATTTGTTTGGCGCTAAGTTAGTTAGATCAGAATTATCAACAACATCACCGCACTTTTTTCTATTTTGCTTCAGCATCTAGTTTAAAACTCGTTGCTAAGACTGCCTATTTCTCTTCAAGGTAAATTAATTGCCATTGTTCTCTCTTTATTTATTTTTTTATCATAACGATGAACTTATAAAACCAATATTAATTAGTGCCACCCACCCAATTTTTACCTTGTTGACAACAGCTATTGGAAACTTTAGCAAGATTCGGATTGTTAACAATGCTGAATGAATTTTACTATAACCTAAAAATAAACAACCGGATAAACATAAGGATAAGGACTCATAGGAAATGTTAGAAATAAAATCATTAACACAGTAATTACTGTGTTTATGCAGATAAACAGTCTCTTGGAAAAGATAGATGTGAATCTGTAAAGAAAACTAAAACGTAGCAAAACACCAATTAAGATACCTGCCCTATCGCTATATTGAGCTAATTAACAGCATATTTACATATAGAGGAACAGGTGATTAAGGCTAATAATCGCGCTTGTAGATAGTACCTTTTTGCGGAAAATGCTTAGGGTAGTTTATTCATAAAAATAAAAAATAATGGGAAGATAAGATGAATAACTTGTTAATTCATAAGATTTCTTATTCAAATTTATGTGCACAGTTCTCCGAACAAATCATAATAGCAGTGCTACCGATTATAGCGGTGCTATCTATGAACGCTTCAGCAGCTGAAACCGCTTTTATACAAATGATAAGTACTTTGCCTTTTCTATTACTATCAATTCCAATGGGAGTGATTGCTGATAGAGTATCCAGAAAAAAACTAATGATCATAATAGAAATAGTTCGAGCAACGGCTATATTTATATTATTTTATTTGACATTCTCAGAAAATCTATCAATCAACAAAATTGCCTTATTCGGTTTTTTTATAGCCATGGGTACCGTTATCTACAGTGTAGCCAGTCCGGCTTTAGTGGCATCTTTTGTCATAAAAGAACAACTAATTAATGCCAATAGAGCAATAGAAATTGCCAAAAGTGTGGCTTTTACAGCCGGACCTGCTTTAGGTGGTATTCTGGCTAGTTATTTATCTGGCGGGTTAGCGTTTATCTTAGCTTTTTTACTCTCGATCGTAAGCGCTGTTTTTCTGATATGTTTACCTAAAGAGCCATTTTTAGAAAAATCTGGAAGAAATATTATTCAAGAACTCTGTGATGGTTTGATTTTTTTAATAAAAAATAAATACCTTATGCCAATAACCATAACGGCTTTTGTGTTTAATCTATCGCAATACTTGTTATTATCTATTTTTGCTTATTATGTTATCCATAATCTATCCTTTACTTCTTTTGCAGTTGGAGTTTCATTAAGTTTAATCGGTTTAGGAATGTTAATAGGATCATTTTTATATAAAATTATATCGAAAAAAATTAGTTTTGGTTTTCAACTGACTTTAGGGCCTATTTCAGCTTTTATGGCTTCAATTTTGATATTATTAACTCTAATATATTCTACCAACATATTGGTTTTTATCGCCTTTTTCTTTTTTGGATTTGGACCTATTATCTGGACTATATCAACAGTTTCACTAAGACAGCTAGTCACACCAAGTAATATGATAGCTAAAGTATCGTCGGTGATCATGACGGTTACTTTTGGGGCTCGGCCTTTGGGGGCTGCCATAGGAGTGTACATAAGTGCAAATTTTGGTGTGAATAGTTGTATATTTGCGGTTTTTCTTGGTTTTTTAATTCAGTTGATCATAATTCTTTTTTCAAAACCGGCTAAATTAAAAAATTTATCGGATGCAGAAGAATAAAAGCACTATTGATTAAATAACTATATTATAAAGGTGAACACTGTCAAATATTTTGGCCGTGCTCACTAATCTGACCTTAAATTTAATTACCTCCACAGAACCCTAGTTATCAATTGAAAAATAAGTCTGCTTACTATCTAAGTACTCCTGTTAACTTGCTTAATATATGCTCCCCAATCATAACCATGCCCCAAGCAAATCTAGCAATATTTTAATTTGAATTTTAGGCTGACTCTAGCCGGGTTTGGGGTATTGATCTATTTACTCTTGGGCGAAAGAATAATCTAAACTATGAAGTGAAATCTGTCCTTTTAAACTTAATCAATAAGTACTATTTGGCAAGTTGTTCATGGCTTGATTTAAATTAGGTTTATCATATTATCGCTACCAATATATTGCCAAACAATAGGAATACGAATAACAACAGTGACAATGACAGCAGTACCTATTACGAGTGATGTGGCTTCAATTGTACCAATAACCGCGAATGCAGTAATAAGGATATTACTAGCAGATAATTTAAGAAAAACTAATCTATCAAAAACGACAATTAAATGCCCAAAGATAACATTCTGGATTGGGCTAATGATGGCTTAAATAACGCTAACAAAATCACATAACTTGCTCTAGAAGGCATCATCTTAAATGGCGTAATGTGTAAATTGACTAGAACCAATAAGAAACCATATAGAACCAAAGTCACTAACTAAACTTTGCAATAATTCACTATTTTTGGCTTTTGGTGGTAACTTTTCCTTGCTGAAAAAAATTGATTTCATTATTCTTTATCTTAATAGATGAATGAAAGTATGAATACAAACCGCAAAAATGAATAATTCTGTTTACTTTTTATATTGGTAAGATCTGATCACATATCAAACACCTTGGATAAAAAATGAAAAAAACACCTAAATTAATAGCTGATACCGCTGAGCAACTCTTTTATCAAAAAGGATTTGGCAATGTCGGAGTTGATGAAATTAGAGATCAATCGGGTTGTTCTAAAACAACGCTATATAAATATTTTGGTAATAAAGATAACTTAATTTTTGAGGTTTTGAAGATAAGGAATTTACGCTTTCAACAAGATCTTAGCACGGCGATTAAAGATCTCGACCAAAATGATGCAATCATTCAGATATTCAAATGGCACCTAACTTGGTTTAAGCAAGATAATTTTAATGGCTGTTTATTTATAAGAGCAAGCGAAGAGCTTCATCATGATCAGGCTATCAAGCAACTAGCGATTGAACATAAGGAATTTATTCGTCAACTCATTAGCCAACAACTCCCTCAAACGCCCCAACATATAACTTTAACTAACCAATTAATGGTAATACTAGAAGGATTACTTAATATTAGTGTTGTCTACAAAGATGATAAAACACTTTATGATACGATGATTAATGATAGTTTTGCTTTAATTACCAATCTTCTTTGTAACTTATAGGTAAACATACTCAATTTTATAGCTATTAAAGTAGTTATAAATGTGAATAATAAATTAGAATTTACTGAAAATATTATCCAAATTAAGCTAAATAATATGGAATAATTATTGATTATATAAAACGAATCTTATTCAAAGGATGCAAGCAGTTATTTTGCATATTTTTATTAGCCAACAAATATGCAAAATTTTACAATTTAATTTATATCTATTACTTTCCGGGCTCTATTGAGAAAATCCTAAAACATTTTATTCATTATAGAGTTTATAGCTTTTTATCCCTTTATCGATCGCTTCTTGATAATTGCTAATATCATACTGTTTAGCATTAATAATCGATGAACATCTATTATGCGGAAATAATAGATAACTATAATCTAAACTTAAATCTTCTCTACCTTTTTTTTCATTATCTTTTATTTGAGCGTAAATATTATCCATTTCTTTTGGGGCTTCTTTATCATCAAGATAATCTCTAGACATACCCCAAAACGCTGATAAAGAATATGTCATTGCTGGCATTTGCTCTAAAAAATCTCTATAACATTGTGCATAAATTTCACAATATGAATAATGATTAGCTTCACAATATCTCGTTGCTTCAGTAGTTACAAAATATCGCGTGCTCTTATCTATATCACCATAAATACAACCAGATAATAATATTACTGTTGCTAAAAGAGAAAAACTGTAACCTAATATTCTCATAAATAAATCCTAATTATCCAATATCATCTTGATATGGCCTTATTTAACTGCTTTTATAACATACCCTAAATTAATCGTATAATTGCTAACAAATTTTTGATATTTTTGTGGTGTTTTTTTAAGATCGGTAATTATAATCAACACAATTATTAATCTAACGTCCAGCATTGGTTGCTTTAGATTGGTTAATGATTTCTAATTAAAGCGTTCAACTCAAATAATATTAATACTTTTTTATATTAAAATTCCTATTAGATATCTAAATTTTTCATTATTATTTTGCTTTTCTTTTCGTACAACATTTTATCAATATGATATTGATGACGAGTAATATCATATGATTTAGCATTAATTATTGAGGAGCATTGATTATGAGGATATAACATAACGCTATAATTGAAAATAGAATTTTTATCACTCTTTTCTTCACTATCTTTTAATTTAGAGTAGATGATATCCATTGGATTTTTCTGCATATTAAACGTATTTTGTTCCGATTCCGGCATGATATTAGATAGTAATTTGAGTGTATATTGCGCGCTTTCATTCAATTGATTGAAAATATTGATATAGCATTTGCCATAGATTTCACAGTAAGAATAATTGTTAGCCTGACAAGATTTAGTCAATTTATCCTTAATCTCAATTCTAGCTTTTTCCTCTAACTTTTCATGATTTGAACTACATGCACTAAGTAATAACAATGGTGCTAGAATAACAATTTTACACCTTAATATATTCATTTTAATCTCCGTTTAAATTTTCATCCTTTGCCCAAAGGATGAAAACAGTTATTTCCCTAATTTTTATTAGCCAACAAATATGTATAATTTTATAATTTAATTTATATCTATTACTTTCCGGGCTCTATTGAGAAAATCCTAAAACATTTTATTCATTATAGAGTTTATAGCTTTTTATCCCTTTATCGATCGCTTCTTGATAATTGCTAATATCATACTGTTTAGCATTAATAATCGATGAACATCTATTATGCGGAAATAATAGATAACTATAATCTAAACTTAAATCTTCTCTACCTTTTTTTTCATTATCTTTTATTTGAGCGTAAATATTATCCATTTCTTTTGGGGCTTCTTTATCATCAAGATAATCTCTAGACATACCCCAAAACGCTGATAAAGAATATGTCATTGCTGGCATTTGCTCTAAAAAATCTCTATAACATTGTGCATAAATTTCACAATATGAATAATGATTAGCTTCACAATATCTCGTTGCTTCAGTAGTTACAAAATATCGCGTGCTCTTATCTATATCACCATAAATACAACCAGATAATAATATTACTGTTGCTAAAAGAGAAAAACTGTAACCTAATATTCTCATAAATAAATCCTAATTATCCAATATCATCTTGATATGTCCTTATTTAACTGTTTTTATAACATATTCTAAATTAATTGTATAATTTTTATTAAGATTTTGATACTTACGTGACAGATAAAAAAGAGATAGCATCATAATCAATATAGACATTCATCAACTATGTAACATTATTCGGTTTAGACTATTTACTATTTTAGAAATCAAACTTGAGAATTTGAATATAGGAATAATCGGATATTGCAACTGCTATCGTATAACTAAGACTATCATATTGGTTATATTAAAAATTAAGCATTTATATAATACTTTTTAGTATCAATGATATCTTTAAGTTTAATACATTTTTCATCGGTGATTGACACTATAACCAATTAGAAATAATAAATATTCTTTAAATCAAAAAAATAAGATTTAGTAAAAAAATCAGCAATAATTGAAAACTAGATATTCTAAAAATCTAAAAAAGTCATAACATATCCGTAATTATTGAACAATATTAGTTTATTTCTGATTCTACTTGATTTTCAAGCTCTTGCTGAAAAGCATGAGCAATTTGTAATGAAATTCCTTCCATCATCGACATCTCCACCACTATCATCACATTTTTATAAATCCACACAAAATTTCCGCTCAAATATGTAGATTTAGCCGAAAAGGTTCCAAGATTATCCATCTTTTCAAACAAAGGCATGGGAAATGAACTACGAGATTCGAGATACTCAAGTAGTTCTTGTTCTGTTCGTAAATAGGCTTGTTTTATATTTTTCGACTCATTTATCGTAACAAATATTTCGGTTTCTCCCAGTATGTTATTATTATCATCAGTTAAAATAATCTTATAATGGTGAATAATAGCATCATTTCGGTTTTCAATTACTTCTGGTTCTGTTCCGAGAATTCCAATTAGTACTGGTTTTAATCGCCTAGAGCCCTCAAATTCGAGCTTTAAATGTACATCAGTTTTAGCCAATGCCTTTTTTAATAATTGCATTACTTGTTCTTGGCGAAAAGAGTAGTTAGCCAACTTATTTCCTTGCTCAAATGGAGTTATAAACTGTAAATACTCATCGACTTCAATATAATGCTTAATGTTCCAATCTTCATAATTTGGATCTATTTTTTCAAAACCTGTTGTAACAATTTCTTTTAATATTTTCTTTTTATTTTCTTTCTCAACATCACGACCAATATTGGCAACTACAATAGATGAGAATACAATTGCAATTGATAATATAAATATTTTTAATAAATTAATATAAGTCATCCGTTTCAGTTTTATCCTTCTAGTTAAATACCAATAGCACATTCTTTAATGTTCCCAACATAACATTTTGAATATCTTAGTTAAAGTTTGTAACTTTTTTAATCTTAATACTAAAAATAATGAGTGACAAAATGATTTGATGAACAACTATCGATTTTGATTTGTAAAAAATCTAGACGACTTAGAAAGTGTGTATGATTATCTATAATTTAATATTTAAATAAAATAACCTCAAAATATTATTTAATTTAAAGTAAAGCTACATACTAATTTATCGCTATAAATAGTTTATAGTTAATAAACTATTTATAATTAATTGTTAATTATGAATTTTTCATACTCATCTTTAAAATCAATAAGATCAACAATTCGGTATTTTCTATTTTCATGATTATATAACAAAGCCCACCAAAACGAATTCGAATTGTTATTTTCTATTTGTCGTAATTCACCATTTTTTTGTTGATAAAAAAAAGTTGTATCATCATGTTTATTTAAATAGGGTTGATGTATGTCTGATAAATAATCGTAAATTAACGACCTATAATAATTGGCATCATCAGCCATAACATAAAAATCGTCTCCGTCTTCCATGATACTTTTCAAATGTTCTATAGTGTTCTCGCTTGGACTAATCAAAATGACCATATCTTTATCTAAAATGAATTTTGGTTCTGTCGGTAATAATTTATTTTGTTCGGCAATGCTAGTTCCAAAAGGCAAAATTATTAAGAATAAAAACATAGATATAACTTTTTTCATTTTACTCTAAACCTTATTATTAATTAGAATATTTATGTATTAACACTTTTAATCACCAATCATGATTTAATTTAAATGTTTTATAGGTTATTTGTAGCTAAATTATATATTAATTAGCCCTTGTTTAATAACAATGCAACTATAAGTAAAGATATTATCTTTTTACCTTAATTGTTTTAATTCAACTTCAAAGCTATTTAACTTAAGTATATTATAAATTATAGCTTAGAATTTTTTATTATTTATTTACCGATTATTGATTATGTTTAAAATGTAAAGCAAAAAATTTATTTAAGTAACAAACACTCAATTTAGGTTATATGTTTGTTAGTAATGATCTTGATGGCATCGCCTAAGAGTTTATGCCACTGATACGTCAAAATTTGAGTTAGGTTTACTATTAGATTGTATAGTAGGGAACGCATTATAGGTTCCCTTTTAATGATTATTCTATTGAGGAATAAACAAGCTAGAAGCGTTGATAGTCACATAGCTTACTGATATAGTTAGATAACATAACTAGATAGCATAGTTAACATCTACACCACGAATATTATGTGCTCGACTTCTTTCTATAGATTGAATAGCAGCGATAACATCACGACCTTCTCGCATTCCATCAATTAATTTTCTTGCTTGTTTGCAATCACCAATTTGTTGGAATTGATAGTGGTTTTTATCGGCATGTTGTCGGAATTGTTCAGTAAATTCTGACACAGGGGTTAAACCTAAGCAGACAAATCCATAGTCGAAATCAAGTTCTTCAATTTGATCATTTCGAGAAACAATAAAGCGATCTTCTTTAACTTCTTGTAATGTAGTTTCTAACATTACGTTGACGTGATTATCATCAATCATTCTCATCATTGATAAACGGCCAATCATATCTAAGTCTTTTGCTAATGCCGTCTGCATTTCAACAATAGTGGTACTTTTGGCTTTATTTTCAGAGAAATATTCAACCACATCTAAACCAACAGCCCCTCCTCCGATGACGACAATTTTTTTATCAGGAATATCAGTAAAGTATTCAAAATTGTCCATAAGATCAAAAATTGAGAAGACGTTGCGTTTCTCTTTTGCTAACTGTTCATGTAATCCTTTGATAGGAGGCAATAGAGCCTTAGCACCTGTGGCTGCAACAACCAGATCAGGGTGATGACTAGCCACCATTTCTGGCGTTGCTTTGGTATTTAAATGGATTGTGACATTATCTAATTTGTTAATACGGTTGATCAAAAATTTTGGAAGATCCGCTATACGACGTTTATAAGGAAAACGAGAAATAATGGATGATAAGCCACCAAGAAATGATTTTTCTTCATATAAGGTTACGTTACAACCAACTTCAGCTGCGGTGGCAGCAGCTTCAAGCCCAGCTGTCCCGCCCCCTATAACCACAACATTAAGTGGTGCGGTTATTTGATAACGTTTATAATCTTCATAACTGATAATATCAGGATTTACTGTACAGCGTATTGGTTTAGATTTGGCAATTCGATGATCAGCACATCCGATATTACATGATATACAACGTCTTAAGGTATCAATTTCGTTATTTTTAACTTTTTCAACCCAATAAGGTTCGGCAATTAAACCTCGTCCCATTACAACAAAATCGGCAACGCCGTTTGCTATGGTATCAGCAATAATTTTTGGATCACGGAAATTCCCTGAGGCAATGGTTGGTTTGTTGAATTTATCTTTTACTGCTTTCGCCATATATGAGCGCCAACCATCTGGTAAGTTCATTTGATCGATTTGCATAAATAAAGTGTCATTTTGAGCTGCTGATACGTCAAAGATATCAACACCTTCATTTAAGTATTCTAGAATTTCTAATGTATCTTCTAGACTATTACCACCTTCAATAAAATCATCAGCACTAAAACGTAACATAATTAAAAAATTAGGACCAACATGTTTACGAATTTCATCGATGACCATACGAACAATTCGTGCACGATTTTCGACACTTCCACCGAATTCGTCAGTACGTTTGTTAAATAATGGTGATAAGAATTGACTCAGTAAGTAGGAGTGTCCGGCATGAATTTCGACAGCATCAAATCCTGCTCGTTGTACTCTTGATGCTGCTAAGCCATATTGTTTTACCACATAATAAATTTCATCGACTGACATAGGTCTTGGAGCATTGCCACCCGTTTTTGATGGAATATTTGATGCAGAAATAGGCTGCAAGCCGTTTAGTCGTCCAAAATAGGCTGAGGCCCCAGCATGGTTGATTTGTACTGCGACGGTTGCGCCGTGTTTATGCATACGTTCAGTAAATCGAAATAGTCCTGGTATATACTGGTCATTATCAATGCGCAGTTGTGTTGTCCCATTTGTACCATATGGATAATCAATACAGACGTTTTCCAGAATAATTAATCCTGTTCCCCCTTTGGCTCGTTGTTCATAATACTGTATATGATCATCAACAAATTCACCACTTAGGGTTGCAAAGTTAGTTCCAATCGGTGGCATTACAATTCGATTTTTAATCGTGGTGCGTTTAATTGTGATAGGTTGAAAAATTGAAGAGAAATCGCTCATGTTACTCCCTCATACCATCACACAACTCTGGAGTTGTGCTTACTTTTAATTTTAAATTGATATTCGATTACCCCTATTATACACAATTTATCAATAAATATATTCTTTATTTTTCAATTAATTTATATATTTTTTCTATAGATAAATTAAAAATAGAGTTATTATTTATCAAATAGTTATGAGTTTTTGGTTCTATTTTAGTAACAAAATTAGCTTAATTTACCTGTTGATCAATGAATTAAAAATTTTCAATACAACAAGTTACCATCATTATTGAATGATCACATGCAAATGTGTTTCAAACAAAATTCAGTTTATTTTTTATTGAATTTATAAATATTTTTTATATTTTTTATTTATTTTTTAAATAGAAAACACCACTCTTTAAGTGGTGTTATGGTAGAAATTGATCTAATTAAGGTTAGATAATGAGATGATTGCGGGCGTTTAGCTTTTATTCGCTTGACGTGAATTAATAGCAAATTGACGGCGCCCACCAGGTCTTGGCACTAAGTCACCTAACATGATTTCATAACCGCCATCGACAACTAATTCAGTACCATTAGAATAATCTGAACGTTTGCTGGCTAAATATAAAACAGCATTTGCAATATCAATTGTTTCACCAATACGACGACTGGCAATCATTCGTGTACGGCCTTCTTCTACTTCTTTATCTTCATAGAATTTTTTTGACAATGGAGTTTTAACAAAACATGGGCAAACAGCGTTAGAACGAATGCCAAATTGTCCCCATTCGGCAGCAATTTGTTTTGATAACATGGAAATAGCGGCTTTCGTTGGGCTATATGCGCCACTATAGGTTTCTGGCGTATGTGAAGCTACGGTTGAAATATGCACCATGCGACCAGATTTTTGTTCGATCATCATACGACCAAAACGTTGCGACATAAGGAAGTAACCAGTCATGTTGACATCAATAGTTAATTGCCATTCATCAAGCGGTAAATCTTCCAACGGACAGAATTTTAAAATAGCAGCAGTATTAACCAGTACATCACACCGGCCGAACTGTTGCTTAACTAAAGCAACGGCATTATCCACACTTTTTTCATCAGTGGTATTACAAGCCAAACCTATGGCTTTGATGCCGTATTCTTTGGCTAATTCAGAGGCAAAATCTTGGCATTTGGTTTCATTAAGATCGATCAGTACTAAATTTGCTTTTTGTTTAGCAAATTCCCGGCAAATTTCCGCCCCCATACCACCGACCGCACCAGTGATGACGCAGACATCCCCCTCTAAACCTAACCAATTATTATTCATACAGACTCCTAATATTATCTTTATATTAATCGTCGTTATTTACGATTAATCATTTTAACTTGACGGTTTATATCTTTGACTTGCTTCACAACAAACTTTTTAATCACTTAATTTTTTTAGATTATTTGTAAGAAAGTCATTATTTTTAAGCTAAACTTCTATGTAAAATATTCAAAATTTGTCTTAGCTCTTTAACATCAAGCTGCCCAGGTGCTGAAGCATTTTTTGCTGCGCCGAAGGTAAGGTCAGAACCAAAGGTTTCACCAGCAACTCGACTAATTGCGCCTTTTCCTGCCATTGACATGGTAATGAGTGGTTTACGCGCATATTTGTCTTTCATTTCAGCTGTTGCGGTCAGTAAGTTAATGACATCTTCACGCGAACGCGGCATTACTGCGATTTTCGGAATGTCTACACCGAGATCTTGCATTTTGCGTAATCTTGCGACGATTTCATCTTTTGCTGGTGTCTTATCAAAATCATGATTTGAAGCAATAACTAAAACGTTATGTTGATGAGCTAATTCAACAATTTCTTCAACATATTGATCACCAGTGAAAACTTCGATATCGACAAGATCTATCAAGCCAGTTTTAATCATCTGTTTATTTAGATTGATATAAAATTCGACCGAAGCAGGATAGACACCTCCTTCATTAGCGGTTCGAAATGTGAATAAAATTGGTTTGTGACCAATGATTGCGTGTAATTTGTTTGCTGTTTGTTTTACTTTTTCAACATCATCAACATTTTGAAAATGATCCACTCGCCATTCAACCATATCGAAATCGATTTGCGTTAAAAATTCAGCTTCATTTACTAACTCTTGTTCTGTTTTACCTACAATTGGAACGATAATCTTAGGCGCTCCAACGCCTATATCTAAACCTTTTACTGTAATCTTTGTCATCTGATCACCAATTTATTTTTTTCTTTACTCTTAATCAAAATTATTAAGAGGATAATTTATGCTGATATTAATATTTATATTAATTATATTAAGTTAACTAAAATTTTTTAGTCATTAAAACCCATTTTTTCTTTTACATAATCAATCGGAGCATCTTGTCCTGTCCAAATTTTTATTTGTGCATGACCTTGCCATAACATCATTCCGATACCGTTTAAAGTTTTACAACCTTGTGCTTCGGCAATTTCCAGTAATTTTGTTTTACGTGGGCTATAAATACAATCGGTTACAACGAGATCTTTCCTTAACATGCTAGGATCGGTAATCAGACTCTGTCCTTCTAACGGTTTCATACCGACACCAGTAGCATTGCATAATACGGCGCTTTCAGCGATTTCTTGACGCAATTTAGCTTGATCATCTAAATCATAAACCGTGGCTTTACAATCAGTTTTTTCATTGATTCGCTTAGCTATTTCAACAATTTTATCAAAGCACTCATCTTTTTGGTTGAAAATAGAAATCGCTTTAACGCCGTCGAGTGCAGCCTGTACAGCAATAGCGCTTGCGGCACCACCACCACCAAGTAATGTCATTTTTTTACCAATAATATCAACACCTGCCTCTTTTAATGAACGCATGTATCCCATTCCATCCGTGTTATATCCGGTTAGAACACCGTCATCATTAGAAATGGTATTACAAGCGCCAATAAGCTCAACAGCCGGTGTTAATTTATCTAAATATTGGCAGACCAGTTGTTTATTTGGCATTGATACCGCACTACCTCGCAAACCTAATGCGCGTAATCCTTTTATCGCATCAGGTAATTTTTCTTGTGTCACCTCAAAAGCTAAATAGACATAAGGAACGTCTAGTTTAGAATAAATTATATTTTGCATTTTCGGTGATAAGCTATGTCGAATTGGATAAGCCATTAGTCCGATTAATAAAAAATGTCCATCGATGTTTGCTCTCATACTTCTCTCCAATTAGTTATTATTAAGATTCAGCGACTTGTTTAAGTAATTTTTTGGTATCTTCAAGATACATTTTAGCTCGTTCAATTGGAGAATGACTCAACGCAAATTCATCATTACAACATTCAATTGAAATCGGCATTTCTGGTAAAGCTTTTAATAATGATACTAAATCAATGCCGCCACGTCCCGGTGATAATCGATAATTTCTTGCCTGATAAAGTAATCCTTCGGTATCTTTTGGTTTCTCTTTAGTTCCATCGCATAATTGCATATAGCGCCAACAATCCTTAGGTACTTTCTGCAAGTCCTCCAGAGTATTAGC
The DNA here is from genome assembly GCA_946482005.1 of uncultured Gilliamella sp. GTDB lineage: Bacteria > Pseudomonadota > Gammaproteobacteria > Enterobacterales > Orbaceae > Gilliamella. The sequence goes on along the minus strand of CAMLPV010000005.1, from coordinate 31,834 downwards.
TCCACGATCAAAATGCAATGGATCAATAATCATACCTTGATTGTTTTGGTTGGCGGCTTTGAGTAATTCTACCCCAGAATTAACGGTAGGAATATCTGTCCAAGGCATTGGTTCAATATTGATTGCGATACCTAATGGGGCTGCAATTTCACATAACCGTGCAAAATTATCCGCTAAACGATTTTTATCAGGATCATTACCGGCTAATAATACTTGGCTTGCGCCTAAGCGAGCTCCTGTTTCTAGTACCGGCAAAAAGTTGATAACTCGGGTATCTGGTTTGAGCCGAAAAATTTCAATATCTAAAACTTTGATACCTGTCTCTTTTAATCGTCGCTCGACTTCCCGAATTAATGGGGTATCACCAACTGTCGCATAAACCGGCTCAGTAGGTGTGGCAGGAATAAGTCTTAAACCAACATGAGTATAACCAGCTTCTGCGGCCACAATAACTTGATTTGCTGGAGATACATCTAATACCGTTAAGGCCGCAAGCCCTATAGGACGTTCAATTGCCATGCAATCCTCCTGAAATTTTAAATAATTTAGCTGAATTTAGTAAAAATAAGATGCTAATAATGTAAAACAATAAAATAAATTTATCTATAGATTTTGTTATTTTAATTTATTTTTTTTATAAATTTATACATAATAAATAAAATAATCGCTAAAATTATTTAGGTAAGATTATGGAATGAAAAATAAAAAAAATCTATTTCACTGATTTATAGAAATAAAATGATATTAATTACTCAGTAATCAGATGCGAATTAAATTATCGGTAACTAAAAAACTATTTTATAAAATAAATTGTTTTTAATAATTGGAATGACATAACAGTTGTAAAATTAAATTATTCAACAAAGGATGCACTATGAAAAATAACTATATCCCTACTTCGATATGCTTATACATGAACTATTTTGTTCATGGTATGGGGGCAATCATTCTCGCCCAAAATATGAATTATTTGGCTAATCAATTCAATACTGATAGTGAGGGGATTGCTTATGTAATCTCAGGTTTAGGGATTGGACGCTTAATAGTTTTGTTTGTTATGGGGGCATTATCTGATAAATTTGGTCGTAAACCATTCGTTTTTTTAGGTGGACTTTTTTATATAGGCTTTTTGCTTGGCATTTTGATTAGCCCAAATCTCCAAGTCGCATTTATGTTTGCTGTTTTAGGTGGTATTGCTAATTCAACGCTAGACGCAGGTACTTACCCAGCATTAATGGAATCATTTCCTAAGGCAACCGGAACAGCATCAATTTTAACCAAAGCGGCCATTGCTGGTGGACAATTTGTGTTACCGATTGTGATGACGATAATTATCGTTTCTAATGCTTATTATGGTTGGTCATTCCTTTTCTGCGTTGCTATTTTAGCCCTTAATGCTTTAGCTGTATTAAAAATGCCCTTCCCAAATCATAAACAACCAATAGCTGAAGAAATTGCAAAAGAATCCGTCGAACAAGAGACCAAACCATTACCAAAATTAAAACAAAAAGCTAACTTTTGGATTGAAGGTGTTTGTTTTATCATTATTGGTTATACATCAACCGCGACATTTTATTTAGTATCAATATGGTTACCAAAATTCTCTGAATCGGTTGCAATGATGAGTCCTTCTGCATCTGCGCAAACTATTAGTTATTATGCTATTGGGACATTAGCCAGTGTTATTTTAACCTCAATATTAGTTAAAAGCTGGATTCGTCCGGTTTATATAGTGTTTGTTTATCCTTGTTTATCGGCAATTATGTTGTTCGTTTTATTCTTGTTCCCTTCGCCAACTTTATGTATTGCAGGTGGATTTATTTTAGGATTTACAGCAGCTGGGGGAGTTTTACAATTAGCATTAACCACCATGTCAGAATTTTATCCTGAAGGTAAAGGTAAAGTCCTTGGTATTTTCTTTACCTCTTCTAGTTTAGCTACTTTCTCTATACCAGTTGTGACCGGAATTATTTCCAAAACCAGTATCGCTAATATTATCTTGTTTGACGCCTTTATTGCGGTATTAGGGGCAATTTTAGCCTTGGTGATTATTGCTAGATATCATAAAATTTTTGAACTACCAAATCGTAGATAAGATTGTGTTATCAATTACAATCAACAATGATTAACTAATAAAAAGCCACAAGTATGTTGAGTAAGACTTGTGGTTAATCATTCAACAACCTTCCGTAGATAATCTCTTAATAAAAAATTATAAATATAGGTATCGATAAACGATTTGTATCGATAGCATAACAATCCCAAATATCAAAGATAATAAACCAACGTATTGGATCGGAATGGCAAAAAAAGTGTATTTAGTATCTTTCACTTTAATGTAATTAGTGCCACTAGAAATTACAGATGGTGCAATAAACTCTTTTTATAATTTAGTTTAAGTCCTAGAAAGTATATATATCCCATATATTATCCACAGGATAAGCATTAAAAAATAGGAACCAATTTTCGCATGTGAACCATAAATATGGCTGAAATTAGGATAGATAATATCAATAATTATCTCAAGGATTACTGACAAAACTAGATAGTTACCTATTAAAATCCAACTTGATTTTGTTTTGGGAATAACCATAAAGTTAATAATGCTGATGCCGATTATTTTGCAGTAACATTATTATGAATGGTAAAGCACCTTATTGCAATAAGATGCTTTTTTAAAATTATGACGCAAATAAGTTATTAAATTTTCGTCATATCAATAACTTTTTTGAAACGTGAATAAACAATTAAACCTAATATTACACTTGTTGATGCGATGACAAGATCAACTAAGATGGCGTAACTAACATTTGTTACTGCTAATTTTGGTACCACTAAAGGGATAACAATAAATGATAGGCCACTTAGGGTATACATGGTTCCAACTGCAAAGCCTTTATGATTAGGAAATAATTGTTGCATAACAACCAAGGTAAGTTGTAATACACCTCCGGCTGCTGTCAATCCCATGCCAATTGCCGCTATTAAGCTCATTGTCGAATTAAGATTAAAGAGGAACATTAATAAAATTAATGCTGATAGTAGGGGCAGAATAATAATACAATAAATTGGTTTTATGAATTTTTTAACAATATAAGCAGTAGTAAACACGGAAATTATTGATGCAATACTATAATAGCTAATCAATTGTTTAGAGGCGATTGGATCCATTCCAATACCTTTTTCGGCAATCGCTGGTAACCACTGTAAAATGATGACAAAAGTAGCTGTAGTGGTAAAGCCCATAATAATTAATAAAAATCCTTCAAACAAAATATTTGGCTTGCCAATAAAATAGTCACTATGACCTTCATTGCCACAGATAACCGTATTTTTAGAAGGAAATTTTCTTGGTGTTAAAAATAAGAAATTTATAACAATACAAGCGACAAAACCAAGGAAAGCATAACCATACCATAAATCATAAGCATGGAATAGAGTAACAATAAATGGTAAGACTAATGTACCCATTGAAATAAATGCTTTAATTAAAACACTCGCTGTACCTGCGGAACGCGGAAAGCATTCGGTTAATGCTGGCATTGAACCTGTATCTAAAAATGAGTTCCCTGCCCCAATAAACATAGCCAAAAAGAATGCAACATCTATATTATGACAAAAAAGCATCCCAATAAAAAAGATTATGTAACAACACATCCCCATAAGGATAAATGGTTTACGTCCAAATTTGTCAGAGAGTATTCCACCAATAAACATTAACAATATTTTGCCAACACCTATTCCTGAAGCAACATAACCTACACCAACTATATCAGTGTTAAGTTGCGCTAAAATTTCGACAGAAAATTGCATAATTACGATTAAAGCGATACTTTCAATAATGTAATTAGCATAGATAGACCCTGCTATGGAACAGGAGCTGCTCTTATAGTCATTCATTAGTTAATACTCCATTATTAATTTAAAAATTTTATAAATCTATTTAAGTTAATATTAGCGGTAAATGTGTTTTAATAAAAGAAAAAATAACCTTAGGAATTGTGCCATTAATTAATTATTATTTATATTCAATTAGTTATAATAAATAATAATATTTAAAATGGGCAAACGGAGGAATTTCATCTCAATGGTAATGAATTAATCATTAAAAAAACAAATTTTTTAGTCGATATTGAGCACTTCTAAAAATTGCCCTAATATTTGCATCTCCGGACAATCAACATTGATTACATGACTTGCGCAATCCATATAGAGATGATGACGATCTTCAAGTACTTTTTCCATCTCGTCAGCAATAGATAAACCTGTTAACGAAGGGCGTTGAGCAATATTCGGATCTTTCATTAAACGTTCTGCTAGAATGTTTGCTGGAGCCGATAAAAAGAATACTATCCCCCTTTTTTGCATATGAAGACGATTTTGATCAGCTAAAATCATTCCGCCACCGGTTGCTATAACTCGACATGGTTGGGTAACATCCTTTAAAACTTGGCTTTCTTGCTTTCTAAAACCTTCCCATCCCTCTTTTTCTACTATTTCAGCCACAGTTTGTTTGGTGGTTTCATATAGGTAAACATCGGTATCAATAAATGAGTAATGTAATTTTTCAGCAAGTAAACGCCCCATTGTTGTTTTTCCTGACGCTCGCGCTCCAACGAGAAAGATGGTTTTATTCATTTTTAAAATCTCATATCAATAACCTAGTACACTTATATGTTATTCTTTATATACATAATTGCAACAATTATTTACATATAACCATAAAATATCATAAACAGCAATTATATCAAATAATTAAACAACAAACATATGTAAACATTTTATTACAACCAAAACGGTTTTATTAATAACTACTGGTGATTTAATTAAAATAAAAATTAGGTATCAATATTAAAAAAAATTAAAAACTGCTAGATGTGACAGATTAATTCAGCCATGAGAAACGATTTATAGGAAAGTTTTCTAACTAGAAGAGAGATAAGAATATGTAATCTTAATTTAATAACTTAAATAACGTTTTAAAATTGTTCTAAGAACTAAAGTATTAAAGATTACATATGTTAGATTTTAAAAACCATTTTTTTGATAAACATCATCAGGATTTGGGCCTGTTCTAAAGTTTTCATTCAAACTATCGATTTGCAGCATTTCATCTTCAGTGAGTTCGAAATCAAAAATTTGTCTATTTTCCGCTATACGCTTAGGGTTAACCGATTTAGGGATAACAATAAGATCTTTTTGCACATGCCAACGTAATGTTACTTGTGAGGCAGATTTTTGATATTTTTTACCAATATTTATTAATAAAGGTTCATCAACAACCCGACCTCGAGCTAACGGACTCCAAGCCTCGATCGCAATTTGTTCTTTATTTAAGTATTCGATTAACTCTTTTTGTACTAAATAAGGATGAATCTCAATTTGGTTAATCATTGGCTTGATATTTGCTTTCGTTTTTAACAATTCAAAATGAGATTGATGAAAGTTACAAACACCAATTGCCCGAGCCATTTTTGTTTCATAAATTTTTTCTAGCGCTTTCCAAGTATCGAAAAAATGATTTTTTAATGGCCAATGGACTAAGAACAGGTCTAGATAGTCTGTTTGTAAATCTTTTAAGGATTGTTCAACGGATTTTAACGTTAGTTCATAACCTTGATTGAGGTTACTTACCTTAGTGGTTAAAAATAGGTCTTGCCTAGCGACACCCGAATTAGCAAAAGCTTCGCCAAGTATTTTTTCATTATTATAAAGTTGAGCCGTATCAAATGAGCGATAACCATCGTTTAAGGCCGTCATGATAGCGTTATTGGCTTCTTGCTGATCAACAATTTTAAAAGTACCAAAACCTAACTGTTCAATTGATACAGAATTGCTTAAGCTAATTTTTTTAATTAATGGTGTCATTTTTCTCTCATCAAATTATTCTAGCTACCGAAATTAATCAATTTTTAAAACAACATATGTTGTTTTAAGTTTATCATTTAACAAATATATTTAAATTATCTATGTAAATAACAACATTCATTAAATAATTATATGAATAGTAGCACAAAATTAATTATTAAAAAAACTATCTCCACAATATTGGGTTAAAAATCGATAAAATTTTTGCGCTACCGGCATCAGTGGTCTGTTTTTAACGGTTGCGACATAAATTTCACGTTTTTGACGATTTTTATTCATTGGTATCAATGAAACATTTGCTTGTTCTGGAACAGGTACGTTTATCATCATGCCTATACCGTAATTGATGGATACTAAACCAATCATGGCGTTTTCACTTTCAACATGACTAACCACATTGGTCAGTTTAACCCCTGATTCGCTAATAATACTATCCAGATAACCTTTCATACCGCTACGCTCGGTATATAAAATTACCGGCTCATTAGCAATATCTTTTAGATCTAATTTTTTGCGTTTAGATAGCGGATGTTCATTCGAGATAATAAAAACAATTTCTTGCTTAGCTAAACGCGTGAATTCTATTTCGGGATCATCATGCAAATAAGAGCATAACCCGATATCATAACGTTTACTTTTGAGCTCTTGTACAATATTAGCGCTTAAATCTTCATAAAAAGAAAATGAAATATTTTTATATTCCGGTAAGCTAGTAAACGCTTTAATAATTTTGGGTACATACCCCATACATAATGAATAAACAAAAGCTAATCGGATATGCCCATGCGATATGCTAGTTAATTCTTTTATAAATTGTTCACCTTCATTTAACGATTGTAATGCTTGATTAACGTAGAGGAGATACTGTTCCCCTTCTTTGGTCAACTCTACATTACGCCCCTTCTTCTGAAATAACTTAATACCAACCTCTTTCTCTAATTCAGCAATAGCATGACTAAGGCTTGGTTGACTAATAGAAAAATATTCGGAAGTGTAAGTATAGTGTTGATTTTTAGCGAGTATCTGAAAGTATTTAAGTTGTTTTATATTCATGAATGCATTACTCTAATCAATGATTTGTTTATATTATAAGATGGTTAACACTAAAATGGAAAGTTTCAAGATTTTCTTAAATTGAATTGCTTGTTTGCTGACTAAAAGAATATTTATTAGTAATCAAATTTCATCATCAATTAAGAAAATCAAAAAATTTAATTTTATTCAAAATGATAATCTTTAAATGGTCTGGTTGCTTTGCATAAAATAGCTTAATTAAATCTTTTATTCTATCGTTTTCAATTTAATTGAGACTTGTAATAAGATTTAAGGAGTTTTTCACTACGTTGAATTATTTGCTCTCGGACATGTTCCGGCTCTAAACAAACGCAGTTAGGTCCAAAACTCATTAAGATACCATAACTGTAATCATCATCAATAAAGTCAAAATTCACTAGATATTGTGCATCATTAAGTTTTTCAATATCTTTTTCAGCGCAATAATCTAATACCCGCTCTAAGATAGAATGATCGATTAATAATTTTATTTTAAAGATTTTTTGTTGCATGTTGCTTTTAAATCCCGCGAACATGTCAGGAACTGATTTGCGAATAAACTTGATTTCTGTTTTGTTGATGTCAGACATGTTAGATAGTTTGAATATCCGAAAATCTTTTTTAGCCAAACAATAACCCTGTAAATACCACTGTCTCTCTTTAAATAGCAGTTTGTAAGGCTCAACTGTACGCAAAACTTTTTCATTTTTTATTTTTATATAATTGAAAGATAACAGCAACTGTTCTTGTAACGCCATTTTAATGATGGCTATTTTGTTGTTAATATTTTCCTTCGAAAACCATGGTGATAAATCTATAGCTAGTTTGCCTACATCATCTCCTACTTGATTGAACTCTTGTTGAGTTAACAAGCATTTAATTTTCTCTAGTGTGGCTGATTTTTCATTTTCGTTTAATATTGGCGAAGATAATAAATTAAGTCCTTTTAATAAAATAATAACATCATCCTTAGTAAATAACCCTTTGCTGATTTTATAATCTTTTAGGATGCTAATCCCGCCATGACTTCCTCTAAAAGTGATAATCGGTATACCTGCATTTTCAACAACCTCTATGTCTCGATAGATTGTTCGTAAAGATACAGCAAATTTATCAGCCAACACCTTAGCACTTATTTTCTCTTTTTGAAGCAATATCATGATGATAGTGATGATGCGGTTAATTTTCACATGTTAGGTCATTAAAATAATCAATAAGTAATTTTAAATATGACAAATTGTTGTCACTATTACTCCATCATAATACAGAGAATGTAATTTATATATTTTAATTTGTTTAATAGCAATATATTTAAAGGAGCCAAAATGTTTAAACCGAATAGCATAATTATTTATGTTAAAAACGTCGATATAAGTACTGACTTTTATACAAAACTATTTGCACAAGAACCTATAGAAACTTATCCTGGATTCGCAGTTTTTTTGTTGAAAGATGAATTTGTTTTGGGATTACAACAAGCAGATGAAATAACCCCTAAAGCACCAAAGCATTACGGTGGTTTTGAACTATCTTTAAGTGATGTAACAAAAGATGAAGTAGATAAAATTTATTCTGAATGGAAAAAGCTTAACTTAAAAATTGAACTTGAACCACAAATGCTCGATTTTGGTTATACGTTTGTTGCTAATGATCCTGATGGTCATCGTTTAAGGGTTTGTGCCACTGATACCTCAAATTTTGCGTAATATAACAAGGGAAGTTTAAACTCAAAGTAGGACTTTTTGTACACCAATAATCGTGATTTACTAGAGTCCTTATAGAAAGTATGCTTATCATGCATACTTTTATCGAATTACTTAAGGAAATCGAGATTTTATAAAAGTTAGGATCTCATTTGCTTGAGTTGCGGTGTTTAATATTTCATAAAAATCGGGCATCTCAAGCAAAGCAACCAGCTCTGACATTGCGTTAATATGGCTAGTCTTATTAACTGCTGCTAAAGTAAAAATATATTGCGTGGGAATTTTATCATTCTTGAAAAGCATTGGTTTTTTTAATACTGTTATGCTCAATGACAGAGAGTTAACACCATCTTCTGGTTTTGCATGAGCCAGAGAGACATTTTTGCTTATCAAGAAACTGGTTCTATTTGAATTAACATTATCAATTATTTTCTCAATGTAACTTCGATTAATATAATCCTTTTGCAATAATGGCAATGCAGCTGTAAATAAGGCACTTTGCCAATCATTAGCAGAGACATTTATTTGAATCAAATCTTCTTGAATCAAGTGACGAATACCTAAACTTGGGTTTTCGATAGTGTTATTTTTATCTGTTTTATAAAAATATTGATAAAGCTCTTTTCTGATACCATTTTCGTTGGAAATTGTGCCGTACTTTTTAAAAATATCGAGCAAGTCAGTTATCTTCGGATAGGTCAAATATGAGTTAATTTGCGAATAAACGCGTTCCAGTAATAAATACTCTTCCTCATCGGACATGATTGGCGATACGATGAAAAAAGGTTTATCTTGGTTATAAAAAACCAAATTATTTACAGTACTAAAGATTATATCGAAAAAATTTGTTAACGCTAAGGCTTCGGCTGTTTCCATTGGTCCTAAAAATAGAAAATCAGGGAAAAGAAACTTCAATCTATTATAGACAATTGAAGAACTACCAATACCATTTTGACAAACAATTACGGCAACGATTTGTTGATTGGTTGATATTTTATTTTCGTCGAGAATTGCCGCAAAATAGATGGTTAAAAAGGATATTTCATCATCTGGGATATCATTATTAATGATCGGACAGATAATTTTTAAGGTTTCTTTAACAATCAAAAATAATTTATTAAACTCTCCTTTTACTTTATCTAAAATTGGATTAATGATTGGCAAACGAAAAAGTATTCGGTAATAAGCGGGTCTAAAATGGCTATAGAGTTTTTTCGAAATATCATCATTGTTATCAAATTTTATGCCTAAAAGCTGTTCAAATCTCGATATGATGATTTGCACAATATTTAAAATTAACTCCTGATCAACCGTCTTTATATCACGGTTCCCAACCGAATTGCCTAATAGCAGAGAAGTTAAGTATTGCACTTCATAAGTGTTATCATCTATTTTATATAATTTCAGCAACTCTGATGATATATGATACTCTTGCAACTTTATTATGATTTTATTTGGCATTGAGATAACTGGAATATATTCCAGTTTTTTAGTCATTCTTGGTAATAGGAATATCACCGTATAGATAAATTCTTTTTTCCTCTTTTCACCTAAAAAAATTTCATTTTTTAACATAATTTCATTGATATCGTTTTTGATATCAAGGTAGTCAACCTTCTCTTGGTTTAAGAAAAGATCATACAAGAATGTATCATCTAAATTATTGGATAAATCTTTGAGTAAATTTCTGAGAAAAAAATTACGGATTGATAATTCATCTCCAACTAACGAATACCCTTTTTCTCTAGTATAAGTGATTAAAATGTCTTCGGAACTTAATAAAAGTTCTAGCTGTTTGATATCATTATTTAAAGTTGTTTTACTAATATTTAATGCTGATAAAAAATGTAATGAAGAGAGATAAGTATTTACATGATATAACAACATTAAAAAAATATATTTTTGTCTTTCCTCTGTTGAAAAAATATAATTTTTGCCGATTTTTCCGTTAATTAGATTTTTAATTAGAAACGCTTTACTTTTATCTGGCAAAGAGTAGTACGAGGTATTTTGCACAACCACACTTTGTTCATTTAAGGAGAGGTATTTATTGATTTTTAAAATTGAATAATCTAATTGTCGTTTAGTTATATTTAATAAATTCAATAAATACGTCTGTTCACAAGATTTTTCAATCAAAGTTAGGATAATTTTCTTTGATTTTAAGTCAATCATACCATCTTCCTTACTAATAATATCAATAAGTTACATAATTTATTAGTAATATCAAGGATGTCTTTCCTTATATTTCTTCAATGCATTTGCAAGACTAATTGCATTTTTACTTATGTCCTCAACCGATCCTTTAGTTAATAAAGAACCAATACCAATACATTCAATATCCGTATTTAGCCAATCATCAACATTTTCTAACGTAACGCCACCCGATGACAGAATAGGCACATATGGCATCGGCGTTTTAATCATATTAACTAAAGAGTTACCATAATAATTTGAAATCGGAAAAGCTTTAATCATAGCAGCGCCATTTTCTAAAGCCGTGACAATTTCCGTCATGGTGGTACAACCAGGCATATAGGGGATTTGATAACGATTGCATATTTTGCATACAGCATCACTATAATTAGGGGCTATGATAAATTTGGCACCGGCAAGAATTGCTAATCGGGCGGTTTCACTATCCAGTACTGTTCCTGCACCAACTAAAATTTTGTCACCATATTCTTGGTTAAGTTGCTGGATTATTTGCCCAGCATTATTGTTTGTGTAACTAATTTCCACACAGTCAATTCCACCGGCTAAAATACCCTCAATGATTTCTTGTGCTCTTTTGAATGTTTCAACTCTAGCTATCACTAAAAATTTACTTTGTTCTAACCGAGTAACTATATTGGTTTTAAACATGATAATTCCCCGCTCTATTTATAAGTGATAATAGTTCTTTATCGTATTGACTATGTCTTGATTATCATCTGAACTGGTGACAGGTAAGACAGGTAATCGAGGTAAGCCAACATCAATACCAGCTAAAGATAAACTTTGTTTAAGAACAGAAGGAGTGGAAGCATATTTTAAAATCCGGCGAAATTCTTCAAGAGATTGCTGCCATTGTTCAGCTTTATCTAAATTACCGGCAATAAATTGCTTATATATTTGAACGTTGTTGGTGGTCAGTAAATTAGATGTAGCTGAAATAGCACCTGTAGCACCTTGTTTCAATGCCTTAAGAATAAGGGAGTCAGAACCAGAAAGAACCGAAAACTCATCTCTGGATGTGTTATCTATATAGCCAGCTATATTGTTAATATCACCACTGCTATCTTTTATACCAATGATATTACTGATTTTAGACAGTTTAGACACCAGCTCAAAGGATAAATTGATGCCGGTATTTTTAGGTATATTATAAAGGACTATTGGGATAGCAAGGTTTTCGGCAATCATTTGATAATGATTATATAATTCATTTTCTTTCAATGAAACAAAGTACGGCGTAATTACCGATAACGCATCCACCCCGATAGCTATCATTTGCTTACCCAGTTTAATGACTTCGTCAGTGGAGTTACCACCAGCGCCAGCATAAACCGGCACTCTTTTAGCCACTATTTCTACAACTTTTTTAGCAAATTTAATTTTCATATCATTTTCTATAACATGAAATTCGCCATTGGTCCCCAATACAAAAATACCTTGAACACCATTTGCAATTAATTTTTCAATTAAAATTTCTGTTGCTTTAATATCAATATTGCCAGAGGATTCGAATGGTGTAACCATTGCCGTTATAATTCCATTTAACATACTTTTCCTCCTCTTAGAGAAGCGCCTAAACTGCCACCTGGATGCCATTGATAATACATATTTTCGGTTAAGCCTACAGCTTCTTGGAGTTTTATTGATAAACACTGTAAAATAATCACTTCAGCAAGTATGGATATTCGCGGGGGTTTGTTTAAGTTGTCCCCTTCTTGTTTTACTCCAGCAAATAAAAATATGTCGCAATGTTGAGCTAACCAAGAATTGTTATTGCCCGCAACCCCGATAATTTGTGTACCTAATTTTTGCAAAGTACAAATTGCTTTTTTTAACTCTTCTGTTTCACCACTATTGGAAATTGCAATCACGATATCACCTGATAAAACTTGCCCTGCCGAACCATGAATAGTTTCAGTTCCATCTAGAAAATAAGAAGGTATTCCTATTGATGAGAATAACGAAGCAATATAATGAGCAACATAAGAAGGTTTACCAATTCCGGTAACATGTAGCCGACAGCCTTCATTTTTTTTACTGATGATTAAATCCTTTGCTTTATTTAAATTTTCTTCGCCAATATATTTAATATATTCTGACAATTCCGATTTGATACAATCAATATATTTTTCTAACATATACAATTCCTCTATTTACTCAATACTCTGAAAAAATGAGTTATTTTTCAAAGCATCTTTAATCAAACCGCTATACACTACATGGTGAAACGAAGTATTTTTTCTAAGAAAATACCCACAATGTTGTAGTCTATATTTGGGAAGGTTGAGCCTTCTATTCCCATATTGCCGAATATCGGATATAAAACGGTAGGTAAAAAGGCTAACAAAAGTCCAACCACAAAAGAACCTAACATAGCGCCACGCCAACCACCGGTTGAATTACCAAATACACCTGCAGTACCGCCAGAGAAAAAACAGATATGAGCGGCAGGAATAATGACAACTGGAAAATCCAATGCAACCATTGTGGTTACACCAACTAAACCAGCCGCATAAGAACAAAGGAAACCGATAATTACAGCCGTTGGTGCAAAAGGAAATACAGTTGGAACATCCAACGCTGGGCGTGAGTTTGGTATGAATTTTTCAGAAATAGAGACGAATGCAGCGGTGATCTCTGCTAAGAACATTCTTACACCAGTCATTAAAATTGACATTCCTGCGGTAAAAGTAAATGCTTGAATAAAAGGAAATACCAACCAGTGTACTTTACCCGCTAATCCTTGAGTAAAGGTCTCGCCAGCTTTAAATGCTGAAATATAGAATAAGACAAGCATAACAACTGCAACCCCCATTAAGAAATCGCGGAAGAAAGATAACCATTTAGGGAAATGAATATCTTCTGTTGTTTTGTCGCTATATTTGCTAAATACTTTGCCTAATAGACCAGAAAGTGCATAGCCGAACATATTAAAATGACCGATAGCTTGCACATCACTGCCAGTAATTCTTCGCATAAATGGTTGACATAATTGCGGCAATGCACTTGACGCGAAACCTAAAATCGTTCCACCGATTAAAATAGCGGCGGTATTAGATAAACCATAAGATTTTAGGATTAGTGATAATACACAAGCAAAGAATAGACTATGGCCAGTGGTGAAAAAGATATTTTTAAACGGCGTAATTCTGGCAAAAACTAAATTCATCGCAAAACCTAATATTAGCGTAACAGAAGTTACTAAAGCGTATTCTGTTTGCGCCATACCCGCTGCTGCTTCTGGTGATGCAACGATGCCAACGATATGGAAACCTTCTTGAAATAATTTATTAAAATTTTGTAGAGCACCTGTCATAAGCGCCCCACCAGCACTAAAAATTAAAAAACCAATGGTTGTTTTAAATGTGCCAGTAAAAACTTCTACCAACTGTTTCTTTTGCGCTAACAAGCCAACAAACGCAACCACGCCGAGTAAAACAGCTGGAGTGCTAAGAAAACTAATTATAAAATCCATTTTAGACCCCTTAACAATTAAATTAACCCATCTTCTTTAAGAGCAAACTCTAATTTTTCTTTTATTTCGTTTTTATCCATAATATTTTGGATTCCGATAATACGTTGTGGAAGATTCTTCTTTTCTAAATCTTCGGCTACATCAGGTAACGTAATGATATATTTACCATTAAATCCAGGAACACCATCTAATGAAGAGTGCTCAAGAGCAATTGGAAAGCTATTTTCTTTGATAACTTCATTCAATTTAATTTTTAACATTAAACTTGACCCAACTCCTGCACGGCAGGCAACTAATGCTTTAATCATTTTCGATACTCCTCTCAAAGTTTTCTAAAAAATCTATAAAATCACGCGGTTTTTTCACAGCTTGTATAAAAGCTAAAAATTGCTCATCACTAAATAAAGATACTAATTCTGATAATGCGGTTAAATGATCGTCTCCGGTCGGTGAACTTAAGCTAAACAAAAACTTGACTGGATCATTGGCTGAATTTCCTGAAACAATAGCGTTCTTCAATCTAGTAAATCCTATAGCCAGTTTCTTGGCGCCGGATTCCGATGGGGCATGAGGAATGGCAATATTTTTAGTAATGACGATATATGGACCAATTTCCCTTAATATAGCGATAACTTTATCGACGTAATCAGTCGTAACCACCTCATCGATAACTAATGGTGACATCGCTAATTCTATTGCTTCCTCAAAGCTACTGGCTTCAATATCAAGTTGAATATAAGCAGCTTTGATAAGTTTAGTTAACAAAGGTTTTCTCCTTTAAAAAATCCATTTCGATTTGATTATACGAAGGCCTTGCTATTAGACAATGATTATTGGGGTTACTTTTTGTTGGAAAAAAACTGATAAAAAACAAAATGTGATTCGTAAAAGGAAAAACAAATAGTCGATGCTAATGATTAAAAATTTGCTTGCCAAAGACCAAAAGTCAGGTCAGTCAAATTTATCTAGATTGTGCTGAATGGCGTTTGATATTGATTGATGATCTATAACTAAGAGGCGATTAATCGAGTATAACTAACATTCATAGACGATATTAAAATAATAGCGTCGCCATGTTAGAGAACTTTTTATGTTTAACTATAAGCAAAAATAGAGAATTACTAAACCAATATGACTACGGAATCGAAAACATTCACGCCAATATTTAGCATTAATAATATTTCAATAATCTTTCCGAGGAAAATGTTGGATGAAATAACGAGAGTATTTTTTATTATTTTTGGATATTTGAAATTGGAGCGGGAAACGAGGTTCGAACTCGCGACCTCAACCTTGGCAAGGTTGCGCTCTACCAACTGAGCTATTCCCGCATAAGAAGTGTTTTAAATGGTGCCCGGGGCGAGACTTGAACTCGCACGGCCAAAAAGGCCGAGGGATTTTAAATCCCTTGTGTCTACCGATTTCACCACCCGGGCGCAAAACTTAGTTCCGAAAGATAACTGCGTTTTGGATGCTGTGCATTTTACCGATCTTAAATTTTACGTCAATAGAAAATTTAAAATAATTGTTTAACTGCTCAATGTTTGTCACATTTGAGGGAATTTTTAATCAATCCCCTCAAAAATTGGTTTAAATATGAATAATAATGAAAATTTAATTAACGATTAAGAGTTGATTAAACACTGAAAGATGAACCACAACCACAAGTGGTGGTTGCATTTGGGTTATCTACCACAAAACGTGAACCTTGCAATCCTTCAACATAGTCTATTGTGCCACCGACAAGGTATTGTAGGCTCATAGGGTCAATAAGAAGTGAGACACCATTTTTTTCGATCGCTAGATCATCTTCATTAACTTTTTCGTCAAAGGTAAAACCATACTGGAATCCACTACACCCACCACCGGTGATATAAACTCGTAATTTAAGATTCGGGTTTTCTTCTTCCGTTACTAGCGTTTTTACTTTATTTGCAGCAGCATCAGTAAAGTTAATTGGTAAGGCATCGCTCATTTTATTCTCCTACTTTAAGTACTCTCATATTATATACTCTTGGAAAAAGAAAATACAAAATGAAAACATCAATTAGTTAAATTTGTATGGCTTGCTTGAATTTAGGTTAATTTTATGAATAAATACGACAACAATTTCTACAGAGAAGACCATAATTATGCTTAAAACATTTAAATCAGAAAAACTTTACCACGAAGCATTAACTTTAATGCCAGGAGGGGTTAATTCGCCCGTACGTGCCTTTAATGGAGTTGGTGGAACACCGTTATTCATTGAAAAAGCTGATGGTGCTTATATTTATGATGTTGATGAAAAAGCATATATTGATTATGTTGGATCTTGGGGACCAATGATTTTAGGTCATAATGATGCCGATGTAGCAGAGGCTGTGATTAATGCTGTTCGTAAAGGTTTAAGCTATGGGGCACCAACCGAAATTGAAACCAAAATGGCCAACCTCGTTACTCAATTGATGCCATCTATAGAGATGCTACGCATGGTAAATTCAGGTACTGAGGCAACCATGAGTGCAATACGCCTTGCCCGCGGCTATACCGGTCGTGACAAAATAATCAAATTTGAAGGCTGTTATCATGGACATGCGGATTATTTATTAGTTAAAGCGGGTTCTGGAGCACTTACTTTTGGTCACCCGACCTCTCCTGGGGTACCGCAAGATTTTGTTAAACATACCTTAGTCTGTGATTATAACGATTTAGAATCGGTAAAAAAACAATTTGAGCTGTTTCCGGATCAGATAGCCGCGATTATCATTGAGCCTGTTGCCGGTAATATGAACTGTGTTCCCGCTAAAAAGTCATTCTTACAAGGATTAAGAAGTTTATGTGATAATTATGGTGCTTTATTAATTATTGATGAGGTAATGACTGGCTTTAGAGTTGCCTTAGGTGGCGCGCAAGAATATTACGATGTTATTCCAGATTTGACATGCTTAGGTAAAATTATCGGTGGTGGTATGCCGGTTGGTGCTTTTGGTGGTCGAAGCGAAATCATGCAACAATTGGCACCAACTGGACCAATTTATCAAGCGGGAACACTTTCCGGTAATCCAGTAGCTATGGCGGCTGGTTATACCACTTTGACCAAATTGATGGATGTAGGTATTTATCAAGAATTAGAGGAGAAAGCCGCTACACTAGTTAATGGTCTATTGTCTGCAGCAAGACGTTTTAATGTACCATTTGTGGTTAATCATGCAGGAGGAATGTTTGGATTTTTCTTTACAACTGCTTTAGAAGTGAGCAGTTATAAGGATGTAATGAATTGTAATGTTGAATTATTCAAAAAATTCTATCATCATATGCTCGCTGAAGGAGTTTACTTTGCGCCCTCAGCTTTCGAAGCTGGTTTCATGTCACTTATGCACACAGATAAAGAGATCGATCTAACAATTGATGCAGCAAGCCGTTTTTTTAAAAACATAAGTTAACTTGATAAAATATAGTAAATTATACTCATATCGATTAAAATTTTAACTATTAACATAGGTAATAAATTTATGGTTAATCCACTAAAAGAAGGTGATAAAGCACCTCTATTTTCTCTACCTGACCAAGATGGCGAGCTTATTAGTTCAAAAGAGTTTAAAGATCAGCGTATTTTACTCTATTTTTACCCTAAAGCGATGACGCCTGGTTGTACAGTACAAGCGTGTAACTTACGTGATAGTGCTGATGATTTTAAAAAATATAATGTAGTTGTTATTGGTATTAGTACGGATAAACCGGAAAAATTATCACGTTTTGTTGATAAAGAATTATTAAACTTTACCCTACTTTCAGATGAAGATCATAAAACTTGTGATGCCTTTGGCGTTTGGGGTGAAAAAGAATTTATGGGAAAAACTTATGATGGTATTCATCGCATAAGTTTTTTGATCGATAAAGATGGTAAGATCGAAAAAGTTTTTGATGATTTTAAAACAGCTAACCATCACACTATTGTTTTAGATTATCTAAAAAATAATAGTTAATTTTTCAGATTAAAGCAGATTAATCATTTAATCTGCTTTTTTTCATTTTTTATATTATTTATCTCTTCCAAATTCGGCCACGCATTAATAATTGCTTTAACTAATGTTGCTAAGGGTATAGCAAAAAATACGCCCCAAAATCCCCATAATCCGCCAAAAATGATTACCGCTACAATGATAACTAATGGATGCAAATTAAGTTTTTCAGAAAAAAGATAAGGAACTAATAAATTACCATCAAGAGCTTGAATAAGAATATAAAAGAAAATTAAATAACTAAATTGCGCCGTGAAACCCCATTGCGAAAGCGCAATTAACACCACCGGAATACTGGAAATAATAATGCCAATGTAGGGGATCAGCACTGAAAGACCAACTAAAACGGCTAACAATAATCCATAATCCAAGCCGAAATACCAAAAAGGTATATAAACACAGACGGACAAAATAATGATATGTAAAACATTACCGACGATGTAATTCGATATTTGTTGATCCATCTCGGTAGCAACTTTATTTAATATAGTTCGATTTTTGGGCAAAGCCTTAGAACAATATCCCCATATTTTCGATTTATCTTTTAATAAGAAAAACATAATAATCGGGACTAAGACGGCATTAATAACCACCGAAACTAAACCAAATAAAGAGCTAATTGAAAACTGTAATAATGAGTTGCCGGTTTGCACCACTTTACTGGTTATGCCTTGAATTATCGAATCAAATAATCCAACATCAATAAGTTCAGGATAATGTTCAGGCAGAGAAGTAATAAATTTGTTGGCAAAATTCAACATTGTTGGAATATTCGTAATTAAACTAACACCTTGTTGCCAAATCAAAGGAAGTAAAATCATCATCCCAGCTAAACCAACTAACATAAACACTAATAACACGATAACGACGGCTAATGTATGCGGAACTTTTTTTTGTTGTAGATAATTGACCGGTCTATCAAGCAGATAAGATAAAACAATGGCAATTAAAATAGGCAGCAAAATTTTATTGAAGAAATAGATGATAAAAAATAACACAATGATAACAATCATTAGCGATACCACATGTGGATCGCTAAAGCGTTTTTTGTACCATTCAATAAATAATTTTAACATCTATAACTCCTTAAGTTTTTTGCCGTTTATCTGTTAGTTATTTAACTTATTTTTTAAAACCACCCAAGATCCCTCGTGTAATTTGTCTGCCAATTTGATTAACCATCTGTCTAGTTGCACTTTTGGCAACGGATTGAACTATCCCGTCATGTTGTCCACCTTTTGACCCAGTCCTGCCAAAAAAAATTGAACTTAAAAAATCCATTACACCACCGTGCTCATCTTGATTTGTAGAATTTGGTGTTGAATTGCTTTCTGCTGGATTTTGATCATTTGCCGTATTGATAGTAAAACCTTGTTTAAGTTTTTCGTAGGCTGATTCACGATCGATGGTTGTTGAATATTTGTCATAAAAGTGAGATTGATGAATGATCGACAGCTGATTATCACTATCCATTGGCCCCATTTTAGAACCTGGGGCAATAACCATGCCTCGTTGAACGATATTCGGTCGCCCCTTCTCATCTAAAAATGAAATAAGTGCCTCGCCGACACCAAGCTCCATGATAGCTTTTTCGGTATCAAAATTTGGGTTAGCTCGCATAGTTTGAGCAGCAACTTTAACCGCTTTTTGATCTTTAGGGGTAAATGCCCGTAATGCGTGCTGGACACGATTACCTAATTGCCCAAGGATAGTTTCAGGTATATCGGTTGGACTTTGGGTGGCAAAATAGATACCTACCCCTTTAGAACGAATTAGACGAACAACTTGTTCAATTTTTTCTAATAAAGCCGGGGAAATATCATTAAAAAGCAGATGTGCTTCATCAAAAAAGAATACCAGTTTAGGCTTATCAAGATCACCTACTTCCGGTAAATGTTCAAACAGTTCGGATAATAACCACAATAGGAAAACTGAATATAATTTTGGGGAATTATATAATTTATTGGCGGATAAAATATTGATAACTCCATGACCTTCTGCATTAGTTTGCAGCAAATCATGAATATCGAACATTGGTTCACCTAGGAAGAATTCTGCACCTTGCTGTTGTAAAGTAAGTAATCCTCGTTGAATTGCCCCTATTGTTGCTGAACTAATATTGCCATATTGAGTAGTAAATTTTTTAGCATTATCACCAATAAATTGGATAAAAGTCCTTAAATCTTTAAAATCGAGTAATAATAAACCATTATCATCAGCAATTTTAAAAACTAATTGTAAAACGCCAGATTGAATGTCGTTTAGATTTAAGAGTCGTCCCAATAAAATCGGACCAATATCAGAAACCGTACTGCGAACTGGAATACCTTTTTCGCCAAATACATCCCATAATTCTAAAGGTGATGACGTAGGTAACCAATCAGTTACCCCAATATTTGCTAGCCGTGATTGTAATTTTTCCGATAATACGCCTTTTTCACCAAGGCCGGTTAGATCACCTTTTACATCAGCAAGAAATACTGGTACACCGATTTGCGAAAACTTTTCCGCCATTTTTTGTAGGGTTACGGTTTTACCGGTACCTGTTGCACCAGTAATTAAACCATGGCGATTAGCCAAAGATGCAAGGATGTATAAATCATTACCTTCACTTTTGGCAATAACGATCTTTTCACTCATAAACATCTCCCATTCAAAAATTGCTATTAAAACAATTAAGAATATTGTAAGCTGATTTAGAAATAACTGCTATTATTTTAACTAATCTTGTAAGGGGGCTGTATGTTTCCAGAATATCGTGACTTAATTTCTAAATTAAAAAAATCCGATTTGCGTTTTCAAAAATTATTTGATGAACACAATGATCTTGATCAAAAAATTAAAAACATTGAATCGGGTATTGCTGTTGATACTTCAGAAAGTATTGAGAATCTAAAAAAACAGAAACTAAAATTAAAAGATCAACTTTATGAGATTTTGAAAAAAGCTTCGGCGTAATTTATCAAATTAAGCGTTGTCGATCTTTATTATATGAGAAAAAACCCCAAGTTATGGGGTTTAATTTTATTACAATTTTACACAAATCATTAGGCAAATCGTTATTTATTCACTTTTTCTTGTGCTTTTTTCAATTTACGGTTTTTGATTAGTGTAATTAAATTTTTATGTGGGGTTTTCATTTTTTACTCCTCTTGTTGTTATATAAATGCGCCTTAAATTGATATTTAAAGCGTTTTGTTGCTATATAAATATTATCATCCGTGATGTTTTCAATAATGTTTAATTAAACACTATAACACATTAGTTTAATATTTATACTTTTTTAGTTAATGATGTAAGCATAACTTACATCAAGTTTATTATTTTAGAACCATTGTCCAAAGCGTTTGATGTAAATCTTTTTCATTATTTGGGCAACGACACAGTAACTCAATAATGTTGCAACCAACCATGGGAAATAGGACCAAGGTAAAGGTTGAAGACCAATTAAGCTGCCAATTGGTGAAAATGGAATATAAATACCCACCGCCATAATTAGCATAGTCATAACAATCACTGGGAATGCCGCCGTGCTCTGAATAAATGGAATTTTTTGTGTTCTTAGCATATGAACCACTAAGGTTTGGGATAACAACCCTTCGATAAACCAACCTGAATGGAACAGCGATTCAGCTGCTACACTATTAGCACTAAAAACAAACCACATTAATGCATAAGTTGTTATGTCAAAAATGGAAGATGTTGGGCCGATCCAGATCATAAAGCGTCCAATATTTGGCGCATCCCATTTACGTGGTTTTTGTAAAAACTCTTCATCCATCTTATCCCAAGGTAATGATAGTTGTGAAATATCATATAATAAATTTTGGATAAGTAGATGAATCGCAAGCATTGGTAAAAACGGTAAAAATGCGCTTGCCACCAATACAGAGAAGATATTACCAAAATTAGAACTTGCCGTCATATTAAGGTATTTCATGATATTACCGAAGGTTTCACGACCACATATTACCCCCTCTTCTAATACCATCAAGCTTTTTTCCAGCAAAATAATATCGGCCGATTCTTTAGCAATATCAGTTGCGGTATCCACCGAAATACCAACATCGGCATCGCGTAACGCTGGAGCATCATTAATACCATCGCCTAAAAAACCAACTGTATGACCGTTATCTTGTAATAATCGAATTATGCGAGATTTTTGTAATGGAGTTAACTTAGCAAAAATAGTGCGTTGTTCGATCTGCTCTTTTAACTCAGCATCATCCATGTTTTCAATTTCGCTGCCAAGTAAAGGAATACCGGGTTCTAAACCAACTTCTCGGCATACTTTAATCGTAATAATTTCATTGTCACCAGTTAAAACTTTAACCCCGACTCCATGTTCATTTAAAGCAGAAATTGCTTCATAAGCACTCTCTTTAGGTGGATCGAGGAAGGTTAAAAATCCACGAATGGCTAATGCTTTCTCGTCTTGCACACTGTATTGGGTTTTAGTTTGTGACCCTGAAATCTCTTTCACACCTACCGCTAATACTCTGAAACCATCTTTATTATAGTTGTGGGCTAGTTCAATCAATGCTTGTTTGCGATTTTCATCCAACGGTAAATATTCACCATTTTCATAAACGAAATCCGAAATAGATAGCATTTCTTCAACGGCACCTTTACAGATCATTAAGTGATTATCATCATTGCCTTGCACAACTACAGATAAACGACGACGAACAAAATCAAACGGTAATTCATCAATTTTACGATAAAGACCAACGCCGACTTTTTTAACACTGGTTTTTTCTTCAGCAAAACGGATGATTGCTTTATCCATCAAGTTTTTCATTCCGCTTTGATAGTAACTATTGAGCCACGCCAGTTGTAACACCGATGGATCAACTTGGCCGTTAATGTCTAAATGATGTTCTAAAATAATTTTATCTTGGGTTAAGGTACCGGTTTTATCAGTACATAAAATATCCATCGCACCAAAATTTTGTATTGCGTTTAACCTTTTAACCACCACTTTGCGTTTTGCCATTCCTACCGCACCTTTGGCTAGATTTGCACTAACAATCATCGGCAACATTTCAGGCGTTAAACCAACAGCCACAGCCAAAGCAAATAAGGCTGCTTCGCCCCAATCGGCTTTGGTAAAGCCGTTTATTAACAACACAATCGGCACCATCACTAACATAAAGCGTATCAACAACCAACTTACGCTATTTACCCCACGATCAAATGAGGTTTCTGCCCTTGAGCCTACAATTGATTTGGCTAATGAACCAAAATGGGTATCAGCACCGGTAGCCACAACAATCGCTTTTGCGGTACCACTTACTACATTGGTGCCCATAAAACAGATATTATTGACATCAAGTAGATTATCTTTATCAATCTCAGATGGATTTACCTCATCTGTGGTTTTTTGTGATACGGCACCTAAGGTGTCATATTTTTCAACTGGAATTGATTCACCAGTCAATACCGCTTGACTGACAAATAGATCGCGCGATTCGATTAAACGAATGTCTGCCGGAATCATATCCCCAGCCGATAACAGCACTATATCGCCAGGAACGATATCACTTAAAGAAACTTCGATATGTTCAGCCGGCATATTTTTATTTGGCCGACGCAACACCGTGGCTGTAGTTCGGATCATTGATTTTAAAGCTTCAGCAGCTTTATTTGAACGAAACTCCTGCCAAAAACGCAGTAAGCCACTTAGTGTAACCATTGTTAAAATAATGATAATACTGGTGAGATCAGTCTCCTCACCGTTTTGTAATGGTAACCAGTAATCAGTGACAAAACTAACCGCGGCCAATATTAACAAAACAAAGATAAAAGGATTTTTAAAAGCTAACAGCAGCTGCACAAAGGCCGAAGGAACTTTTTCTCGAGCCACTTCATTTTTACCATATTGTTCCAATCGAGATTTGGCATTCTCTTGGGTTAGCCCAGAGAGGCTTGATTGAAATTTAGATAAAATGTTATCCAAACTGTTTTGCGCTTCTTCAAGTGCTTTAGTGTTTAAAGTATTTTCTGTCTTTACTTTAGATGTGTTTTTAATCATAGTTAGTACCTATCTATTTTTTTTAGACAAAAGAATCCCGCTCTTAGTTAACGTTAAACTAGGAGTGAATAAGTTCTTATTGACTAAAATTTAAACGCAAAGCAATAACTAGCCATTAAAGCTAATGCTTGGCATAAAATATAATGATAAAAATAAAAATTAGTTAAGAGTTAGATACAACTAGGTGGCTCTAAATGCTTATCTGTAAGATATAACACTCGCAAAAGCACTTTGTGAGCGCAATGGTGTTTTGAATTTGTGTGATCGCGTGTAGAAAACTGCATATCGTTCACCGTTACCGTTTTATCAATTTCGGCTTGTGAACTGAAAAAATAACTATTTAGACAGGTTCATTAACCGATAATGATGTGTTTGAATTTATCTCCCCACATTTTGGGGTGACCCGATTGAGTGTCCATATTTCTCCTGTAAATTGAACTCATCACTTTGTATTTCAACTTTCCTTAACCCTCATTTTTAACCACCTTTTATCGTTAAAAAAGTAAGAAAAGCTCAAAAGCGTGGACTTTATACGCTTTTGCCCTCAAGAAGTCAACCAATTAGCTAAAAATAGTGGTGTAAATGACTAAAAACAGCACTAATGATATGAGTTCATATACAATTAATCGCCGTTTTCGATGCTGTTTATCGCAACGGTTAACCGCCCTAGTTATTTGCCAAATTTAAGAGTTAACCTGACACGGTTTAGATTATGTTTACATTAATCAACGCTGACAATTTTCAATAAATCGTTACAAATTTACTTCACGCAAGGAAAAATACCGACACATTAATCTATCGGAATTAATCTATCAGAATTAACTATCTAATTATTCAAAATAAAGAATGCCTTACGTTATAAAATTCTTAATTATATTTACAAAATTTTTAACTTACTGATATTAAAAGATGTTGAAAGTATTTATCAATAATGAATAAACTTTTTAATTAACATCAATAAAAATCATCTTACGCTATGAAATTCTTAATTATTTTTAAATGACTGAAATTAAAAGATATCGAAAGCATTTATCTTCAGTAAATTAACGCTTTAATTATCCTCAATAAAGATCGCCTTACGCTATAAAATTCTTAATGATATTTACAAAATTTTTAACTTACTGATATTAAAAATATGTTAAAAGCACTTATCATTCACTGAATTAGCGCTCTAATTATTTTCAATAAAGACCGTATTACGATATAGAACTCTTAATTATCTTTACGGATATTTTACTTTATGATATTAAAAGATATCGAAAGTATTTATCAACAATGAATTAACTTTTTAATTAATATCACTAAAAATCACCTTACGCTATAAAATTCTTAATGATATTTACAAAATTTTTAACTTACTGATATTAAAAATATGTTAAAAGCATTTATCATTCACTGAATTAGCGCTCTAATTATTTTCAATAAAGACAGCCTTACGCTATAGAATTCTCAATTATTTTTAACTGACTGAAATTGAAATATGTCGAAAGCATTTATCTGCGCTAAATTAACTGTGATTATTCTCAATAATGCTCACCTCTCAGTTTCGATTCTGCATTATTTTTACAGGAAATTTAAGCTACACATTAAATAATAAATTTATACTTAAAAAAGAAAATAAAGTCTTGGTAAATATATTGATTAACTGTCAAAGTAGAGATCTCTTACTAATTGAGTAGCAAAATTATAAGTATAGCGTCGATAATCAATATAAAAATTACTATTTATAATTAATGATTAACTAGACGATAGATAATTGTCATATTGTTTATACTGTTATTGATAAGTGGGGATCAGGATTGAATTTTCAATCGTGAATTTTTTAACTGTTCGATCAATCTGAGTAAAGAGCAATTTAGTTGATACATAAATTGTTGATAACTGAACTCTTTTTTACTAATTTCTTCGAGTTGTAACTCCCAATGTGCGGTCATATCTGGCATTGAAACACTTTCTGGTAATGATAAAATTAGGTTTTTACCAATCTGGGTTGCACGGATGGTTTTACCTTGTCGCGTCAAAAATTGGCGTTTAAATAACAGCTCAATGATACCAGCTCGTGTTGCCTCAGTACCTAAGCCATCTGTTTCGCGTAGTATTTTTTTAATCTCTGGATCTTTAACAAATCTTGCAATACCTGTCATAGCTGACAATAAGGTGGCATCGGTAAAATATTTGGGTGGCTGAGTTTCTTTACTAAGTAACTCAGTATCAGTACATTGGACTGATTCGCCTTTTTTAACCAGTTTCGTCAATAAGCCATTATTTTCGTTGCTATCTGCTTCATTGTCAGTTTGATAATTTTTGCTTCTGAACAGTACTTTCCAACCTTCATTTAACATCTGATTGGCTTTCGAGATAAATTTTCCACCACTAATATCAACATCAATCTGTAATTCAGCATATTTATAAGCGGGATAAAATTGGGCTAAATATTGTGTCGCAACCACTTGATATACAGCTTGCTCCTTACTGGATAAACTATCCATATTAACTTTACGCAACGTTGGGATAATCGCGTGATGAGCCTCTACTTTTTTATCATTCCAGGCTTTAGAACGTAAAGCGAAATCAGCATTATTAATAGCAGTTTGCAATTCTGGGCAATTACTCTCAATCGCTGATTTTACCCCTTGAATCTGTTTTAAATGGTCTTCAGGCAGAAAACGACAATCAGAGCGAGGATAAGTAATTAACTTATGCTTTTCATATAGTGATTGGCAAATATCAAGTACTTCTTGGGCACTTAGACTATTGCGTTTGGCCATTTCAATTTGTAACGCAGATAAATTAAATGGCATCGGTGGCGCTAGCTCTTTCTTTTTATTGCTAACTTTATTAATAATGCCGGTCTGACCTTGAATTCGTTGGCATACATTTTCGGCTAATGCTTTAACTAATACTCGACCTTCCTCATCCTGATAAGGGGCACAAGCCTCGCTTGGTTGCCATTTTGCTTTAAAGGTTTCATTATGTTTGGTTTGCAATATGGCATAGACTTCATAAAAAGGTTTAGGAACAAATTGGGCAATCTCTAAATCCCGCCTAACCACTAAACCCAAAATAGGTGTTTGGACTCGGCCAATGGAGAGAACTCCGCGATAACCGCTACGTTGTCCTGCGAGCGTGCAGACACGGCTCATGTTCATGCCATACAACCAATCAGCTCGAGCTCTAGCTAATGCCGAGGTCGACAACGGGATAAAATCTTGATTATTTCTTAATTTTTCCAGCGATTTTTCAACTGCGCTAGCATTTAAATCACTGATTAAACAACGTTGAATTTTTTTGCGTTTTTCCGTAGGCAACTGACAATAATTGAGTACTTCATCTACCAACAGCTGCCCTTCTCTATCAGGGTCACCTGCATGAACAATTTGATCGGCTGATTTGATTAATTCCACTAAAATATTAAATTGTTTCTGAGTACTGTTTTTCGGCAACAAAATCCATTTTTCAGGAACAATCGGTAAATCATCTAATGTCCACTTTTTATAGCGTTCATCATATATTTCCGGAGTTGCTTGTTCTAATAAATGCCCTATACACCAACTAACAACATCGCCGTTGCCAGCTTTGATAAACCCATTCCCCTTTTGGTGAGGTTTAGGCAAAACATCAGCAATAGCTCGTGCTAAGCTAGGCTTTTCGGCGATAAATAGACGATATGATTGGTTAGTTGGCATAATCTTTAATATTATTCATAAGTTGCAAACGACATAGGTTTGATTAAGGTATATTCAAAGTTAAATCTAACTGACTAATAAGTTTTACCGTCGTTAGGTTATCTATAGCGCAGTAAGCTGTTATCTGCTGCACTACCCAAGTTAAAACTAACGTTACCGCGCAAATCAGTGTAAGTTGTTTAGCTGTATTCTCCGCGTAGGTAGCAACTTTAATTTCAATGTTACTGTTATTCTCGATATTATGGATTAAATAAGATGATGCTCCACAAACAATAATATTATCTATCAAAATAACAAATTCTAATCCGGATTTTGCTACATCAATTGATGAATTAAAATCTTTATACCACTGTTTAACGCGTTTAAGTTCTATTATTTGCTGATACATTTTTTCATCAATTACGTTTAATTGATTGATTTAATATAATTTTAAACAATTAAGTTTAGTTTCGGCTATCAAACAGCATATTCAGATAGCAATAATAATGGATCATTTTCTTATCATTGTTGCAATATAGAGTTTCAATCTTGTTTTGCCACTTTTTATCAGTAACAATAAGAATTTACACATCATCACTATCTACTTTTGTAAGCTAGCAAAACACATTTTGATTTGTCTGACTAGCTAATCAAAATAAGCGACCAATTTTAATTATAACTGAACTTGGTCGCAAGAGATTATTGGTATCAGATACTCGATATTTGCTTGCCAATAAACAAAATAAATGTTCGCTTTACAACCTGAGATAGCAGTTAAACCGGTTGTTAATCTATTAATTCAGGAATGTATATCAAAATATCGTCTGATTTTTAAATTTAACGCTTTTACCACCATTTTTTTAGTTTAAGCCATACTACAGAAACAATACTAATAACAATCAACAATAATATTAAGCCTACAAAAGACCACTCTTTTTCATTGAAAGGGATCCCGGCCAAATTAACACCCAGCAAGCTAGTAATAAAAGTAATTGGCGTAAAAATAATTGTAAAGAGCGACATTAAATAGATGCGTTTATTGGTAGATTCAGCCAAAATACTATTAATTTGTTCCATTAGTGAACCAATTCTAATCAGGCAACTATCAATTTCAGACACATAGTGATTTTGTTGATTTGAGATATCATGTAATCGCTGGCGGTCGTTGTCATCGATCCAAGATATTCTTTCCGTCGATATTTTGACAAAAATATCACGTTGCGGTGATAGTAAACGCCTTAATATGAAGAGTTGTTTACGAACTCGACCGATTTCTTTATGCGAAAAAATTCGTTGATTGAGTAATAAATCTTCCAATTTGATAATTTTATTATGCACACCGTCAAAAGATAAATTGACCTGATCACAAATTAACTCTGAGAGTTGAATTAGCCAATCAGCGACATCTACCGGACCAATCCCTTTTTCTAAATTTTCTTTTAGTTTGATGATAGCATCAATTTTTTGGTGTCTAGTCGAAATAATGAAATTATCGGTAATATAAAAACGGAAAGTGACAATCGGATCGGGTAACTCATTTGGTGTAAAGTTAACCCCTTTAAGCACCACTAAAATACCGGAATCACAACGAATTTCTTTGGGAAATTGATTCGGTTTGATTAACTCATTTTTGACAAGATCAGGAATGAGATTGGTTTGATTAATCCAATTAATGGTTTCACTGTTGGCAAAATCAAGATGTATCCAATAAGGTTGTTTGACTGAAACTTCCGTTTGTTCACTCAAAGGATTAGCTTTACCTTTGCCATCCAATTGACAACTAAAAACAGGTTGTGCTGCAAGTAGCTCTGAAACCAAAATAGAATTATTGCTATTTTCATTACTCATCATCAGCCCCATTGGTTAAGTTTTTTTAATTATATACTGATTTTGAGCAAAAATGCAGCGCGCCAATGATTTTCTAGTTCTAATATTTAAGGGTTCAAATAAATTTGCGGTATCGATGTATGATGTGGATGATTAAAAATACCGATTTCAACACCATACCATCGATGGATATTTTCAACCGTTAACACCTCGGTTGGTGCCCCTTGTTCAACAATTTTTCCTTGGTTAACCAAAATTATTTTGTCAGCATATAAAGCAGCTAAATTCAGATCATGCAAGATGCAACACACAGCTAATTGCTGCTTAACTGCTAATTGCTTCAATAAGCGTAAAGTATGTTGTTGATGGTAGAGATCAAGCGCTGAGGTAGGTTCATCTAAAAACAGTAATTTTTCATTCGGTTCAGGTTGCCATAATTGGGCTAAAACTCTAGCCAATTGAACTCTTTGTTGTTCGCCACCGGATAAACCTCGATAATCTCGGTCGGCAAATTGCAAACAATCAGTTTGAACCATCACTTCATGAATTGATTGATCAAAATGCGCTTTACCATAAGGCGCTCGCCCCATTGCAATCACTTCTTTTACTTTAAATGGAAAAGTAAGTTGGCTTTGTTGCAGCATTACGGTTCTTATTTTTGCCAATTGCTTTTGTGGCCACTGTGCTACTGGACGACCTTGTAAATAACACTCACCTGATAGCGGTTTTTGATAACCAGTTAATAGACGCAATAAGGTCGACTTACCAGCGCCATTAGGACCGATGATAATAACAATTTCGCCGGCATTTATTGATAAAGATACATCATTAATGATCATGCGACTGCCATAACCAAAGGTTAAATTTTTAGCGGTTAACACAATAAATCTCCATGCGTTATTTATGTCTCAGAATAAGCCAAAGAAAATACGGGCCACCAATTAAACTGGTTAAAAGACCAACAGGGATTTCAGTTGGCGCGACCAATGTTCTCGCTAAAGTATCTGCTAATAAGAGCAAACATGCGCCACCAAGTGCCGAACCCGGTATTAACCATTTATGATTGGCACCGATTTGTAAACGAATCATATGAGGAACAACTAAACCAACAAAAGCAATAATGCCACTCACCGCCACTGAGGTACCAATTAACACGGCACAAAGTAATAAGAGATAACGTTTAATACGTTCAACATTGATACCTAAGTAATGGGCATCTTCATCGCCAAGTTGTAATATGTTGAGCTGATGAGCCAGTTTGATGACGCCAAATAGTGCAGGAAAAATTAAAGAAATAGATACGAATACCAGATCCCAAGACCCTTTACCTAAATGTCCCATTGACCATAACGAAAGTTGACGTAATTGTGACTCATCACTGATGTAACTAAGTCCGCCCATTACTGCGCCAATGATGGCATTAATCGCTACACCTAACAGAATCATTTTCGCAAGGTTGCATTGCTCATTAAGACTATAAAGATAGATCAAAACGCAAATAAATAAACTACCGGCAAAAGCTGCTACCATTTTGCCATAAAGCATCATAATCGGCGGAAAAACAGCAGGAAATAAGATTGTTATACCCACCATAAGGCTTGCGCCACTGCTAATACCTAATAAACCCGGATCGGCTAAAGGATTTCTGAATAATCCCTGCATAACAGCGCCAGCACTCGCTAATGCCATGCCGACCACTACCGCGAGTATAATTCTAGGTAATCGGATATTGCACCAAATATTCCATAGAGGATCATCAAATGACATACTCATTAATTGAGTAAAGGATAATTTTAATGCTCCCGAGTTTGCTGAATAGATTATTAAGATTAACAATAAAGCGAATAATCCCAATAACAATATTTGTGGACTAGATTTGCGCACCGATTAACCTCATAAATTTAATTAATAATTTACCGTAAGGCTTGGGTCAACAACACTATATGCACGATTATCAAATTGTTGATTTGCAATTTTATCCATGATTA
>CAMLPV010000004.1 GCA_946482005.1 uncultured Gilliamella sp. | reverse complement strand
AGCTAATCTAGTAATAAATTTTTACATCACTGAATTATGTACAGTAAAAATGTAGCGTTATGTAGGGTTGAAATATAAACCATACATAGCACAACCCCTTACAGAATAAGGCTTACAAGAAATCATGTATAGAATGCATAGTTTTTTATAAAATTTTATTTTAATGGGGGCGAGTTAATTTCTTTAACACTCAAATTTGTGGACCGCCCCTTTGACCAGATTTTTACATCCGCGAAAATAAACTTTAAATCAAAAATAAACGAGTACGAAAAATATCCAATTTTAGGGGCCACTTTTTATTTTGGGGGTACGAATAAGGGTACAATAACAAATATAAAAAACAGAAATCATTTATCCGAAAGGGTTTAAAAGACATTTTTCAAGTCCCGCCCAGCCAATTCAATAATCAGTAACATTCTTTTAAATTCTTTAAAACACATCAAAACCAACAAACACAAGGCTTAAACCTTATTTTGTTATTTATTAAGCATCAGTAAAATACATTTACAGTCAAAATTTTAAGCATATTCTCAGGGATACGAATACAATATACCTAAAAACCGTATATCCAAAATCATTATGGCAAGAAAAACGCTACCATTATCTGACACACAAATAAAAGCAACCAAACCAAGTGATAAGGATTATTCTTTATTTGTTGGTGGCAGTATTTATCTTTTAATCAAAACAAATACATTCTAATTGTACGCGCCCCCTATACCAAAAAAGAGGCATTAACAAGTTTTGGTAGTTATCCTGAGGTTTCACTACATAAGCAAAAAAGTTAAGAAATGAAGCGCAAGAACTTATCAAACAAGGTATAGAACCTCAAGAACACAAACCTAACAAGAACAATGCAAACATGACGAAATAATCAGTACGTTAAAAAAGTATTTACTAACTGGTTTAAAGTTAAAAGCAGTAAAAAATTACATTAAAAGGTATTTTATTAGAGTTACATATTTTTCCTTACATTGGAAATAGTTCCATATTCAAATTAAAGGCAAAGGACTTTATAAAAGTTACGGGCCATTAAGAGTAAACGATAAATTGGAAACAATTAAAAAACTTTGCCAACACATTATTGAAATTATGTTTTATGCTGTGAGTACATGCTTAATTGAGGCTAACTCAGCAGTAAAGATTGAATATACATTTGAAAGTACAAAAAAAGTAAAAGTACCATTTTATGGCGAGCTATTAATATTATAATTTAAAGATATAGTTAATTGAGTTGAGAAGATAATTAAAAAAGATATAAAGGATTATATAAAGCAAAAATTTTTACAGGTAAAAAATACTTAATTTAATATTTATGTATCATAACAAATTGATAATTTACAATATGTTGCAACAAACCTAAATATATGCTATTTTATATAATTAGTTGTTTTAAAAGAAGTATAATTATTATTTTAATACGTTCAATACGTAGCTATTTTAAATGTATATAGAAATTGTTTTGATTGAATTAGTGATATAAATTAATAAAAAGTAACAATAATTTGACCTCACTTAACAGCTACATTTCAAATATAAAAAATGCTACCTATTTGATTAATAGATCTTCTAATTAGGAATAGGACTGTTTATGTTCACTACTTTATTTTTAATTCTTATAGCAATTTTAGTGTGGTTATTTTTTGCATATAACAAACTCAGAAGTTTAGCTGAAAATGTTAAACAAAAACAATCTAATATATATGCTACAATCAAAAAAAGACATGATATCGCTCAAAGACTTTCAGATATAGCTTCAAATTATGGTGATCATGAAAAGTTGACTCATTTAACCATCACTGAGAGTGACAGTATAGCTAAAGCAAATATAGCTGTTTCAGAGGCATCACATTTAATTGGCAATGTTCAAATGCTAGCTAATAGATTTCCTGATCTAAAAGCTAACTCAACATATCAACAATTGATGGTTCAATTAGATAAAATTGAAAATACAATTCTTGAAAGACGTGAAGCATATAATGCAGCAGTACAAATCTATAATTCTTTACGTGGCAGTATTCCTCATTTATTTTACGCAACCAAATTAGGTTTTGTTGAAGCAACTTATTTTGAGATGGATGAAAATGGCATGGATCAATTGGTGTCGTTTAATACTGATGATGGAAAAATTTTAAGAGATACTATGGGTAGAATGGCATCAGTTGCAACCGAAAATATAAAGAAAATCAAAAACAAAAAAAATGATAATGCAGACATTGATTCACCAGATAATCAATAATTGATATAATAACTCATGAGTTTCTTGCTTAATAAACAGAGAAACTCATGTTCCTTTAAAATGGTTAATTAACAAAACCACTCAAAAACCGCTTTCCTCAAATTTTTTGCTTATTAAAAAACTTAATTATTTATTGCTTGATGAGCTGTTTTATAATATTGTTTTTTAAATTTCAATAAGGCCAATTGCTCATTTAGTTGAGTTATAGTATTGATTAAAATCTTTTCTTGTTGATTAATGATGGTTAGACGTTCATCCAATGTTTCATCACCTTGTAAGCATAACTTAACATAATGTTGTACCTCTTTAATTGACATATTCGCATTACGTAAACATTCAATCAATTTTGCCCATTGCAAATCTGCATCAGAAAAAAGTCGCTTTTCGTTCAGATCGCGTTGTAGAAATGGAAATAATTTCAATGAATCATAATACCTTAGTGTATGCACTGATAAGCCTAACATTTTAGCTGCTTTAGTCACTGTATATTTAGGTGTTTGGTTTAGTTCACCATTTTGAGCTATTGATGCAATACAGTCATTTATATTTACCATATTTATACCCATTTATTCATATAAATCAATTAAATAGCTTATTAATCATAATGATTTGATAAACTTGACTTAGAGTTACTCTAACCATTATAGTTCACGCCAATATTTAATAAAAGTATGGGAGAAATTAAAATGAACCCAAATAATATAAGAAATTTTTGTATTATTGCCCATATCGATCACGGTAAATCAACACTGGCAGATAGATTAATTGAGATGACCAATACTGTCTCTGAACGTGATATGAAAGAGCAATTATTAGATAACATGGATCTTGAAAGAGAACGTGGTATTACTATTAAGCTTCAAACTGTTCGTATGTATTATAAAGCATATGATGGTATTGAATATGAATTAAATCTAATTGATACTCCTGGTCATACAGATTTCAATTATGAAGTTTCACGTAGTTTAGCGGCTTGTGAAGGTGCATTGTTACTTGTTGATGCAACCCAAGGCGTGCAGGCACAAACTATTGCAAATTTGAAATTAGCTCAAGAACAACATTTAACTATCATTCCTGTTATTAATAAAATTGATATGCCAAATGCTGATACTGAAAGTGTAATCAAGGAACTTGAAGAA
The DNA here is from genome assembly GCA_946482005.1 of uncultured Gilliamella sp. Classification (GTDB taxonomy): domain Bacteria; phylum Pseudomonadota; class Gammaproteobacteria; order Enterobacterales; family Orbaceae; genus Gilliamella. The sequence continues at coordinate 165,249 of CAMLPV010000004.1, read as the reverse complement.
CTTGAAGGTATAAATTTAGACAAGGCTATTTTAGCTTCGGCTAAAACTGGGATTGGAGTTGACAAAATTTTAGAATCCATCATTGAAAATATTCCTGCACCTGAAGGCAACAAAGATAAACCTCTTCAGGCTTTAATATTTGATTCTCACTATGATGTCTACCGAGGTGTTGTGCTACATGTTCGCATTTTTAATGGTTCAATTCGTACTGGAATGAAAATTAAAATGCTCAAAAGCGAACTTGAATTTGAAGCGTTACAAGTAGGGGTATTTTTACCTGCCATGAAATCAGTCGAAGAACTTATGGCTGGTGAAGTAGGATTTATTTCTACAAATATTAAAATTGTGTCAAATGTAAAAGTCGGTGATACATTAATTAACCCCAATAAACCTGATACTAATGCAGTGCCTGGTTATAAAGAGGTTAAACCAATGGTTTATGCCGGTCTATTTCCAATAAAAAATGAAGATCAAGAAAAACTGAAAGATGCCGTTGAAAAATTATCGCTTAACGATTCAGCATTCATTTATAAACAAGAAAATTCAATGGCACTTGGGGCGGGATTTCGATGTGGATTTCTAGGTATTTTGCATATGGAAATTATTCAAGAAAGGCTTGAACGAGAATATGGAATCGAAATTCTATCTACATTTCCTAGCGTTGAATATCGTGTAACGTTAAAAAATGGTGAAATTATTAGCGTTAACAACCCTATATTACTGCCTAGTTTTGAAAAGATCGAATATATTGAAGAACCATTTATTGATGCAGCAATTATTATTCCTATGGAAAATATTGGCGAGATTATGGAACTCTGTCAGGAAAAACGCGGTATTTATGTCGATATGATTTATCTGAATAATAAAATGGCCGAATTGACATTTAAACTGCCAATTTCAGAAATTGCTTATAATTTTTATGATTCACTTAAATCAATTACGCATGGATATGCATCAATAGATTATCGAGACCGAAGTTATATTGTAACTGATTTGGTTAAAATGGATATTTGGCTAAATGATGAAATTGTCGATGCCTTTTCATTTATTTTACCACGAGATAAAAGCTTTGAACGCGGTAAACAAATAGTTCAGAAAATGAAACATGTTATACCTCGCAAACTTTACCCAATGCCAGTACAATCGGTAGTTGAAAATAAAGTCATTGCAAGGGAAGATATTCCACCATTACGTAAAAGTGTAACAGGACGTGGCTATTCAGGATCTGCATCGAAAAAGAAAAAGATAGCTAAAAATATTAAGGAAAATAAAATTAGGCAACGTAAGTTTGGCGGTGTTGATATCCCACAAGAAGCATTTCATGCGGTATTGGATATTCATTGATAATATTAATAGCCATTATCTTAATTGCATATAATTTAATATTTTATTATTTTCTAACAAACCTGATAAAGAAAGTTTTGCTGACTATCGTTGGCAAAACTTTTTATCGTACATATTATGAATTATTTTTTAGTAATCTCATTTAACCCAACAATATCAAGTTCTCTATAGCTGAAATCAATGACGGCATTATATACCTATGGCATTAGCTACTGTGTTTTTACCATATTTTTATTTTTTATTTAGATAATTATCATATTCTGTAGTCTTAGTATTCTGAACAGAACTAAAACAAAAAAATTAAATAACTATTTTTTTATTGTTGAATTTCAGTATTCAGAATAAACTAAGTTAAATAATCTTTTTGCTCTTAATTTTGATGTACAACTTTCTGCAAATAGAGAAGTGAAAATGGGAAGTGAAAAATATCAGAAATATTACTATTGCAGAAAATTTGCTAGTTAAACATGGTAGTAACAATGTTTATACTAGCGTTAATTCTTTTGTCATCCAAAATTATAAATCACATATTATTTGTTAATAAATTGAAGTATTTTATCATCTCAAACTACTTCTTTAACTTCAAAAAACTTTATTACCTATTTATAGGTGAAAATTTTTGCTTCTCATTATTTATTTTGTCTATTTTACTTGCTAATTTTTAATGATTTACTGAACCAATTTCAACAATACGGTCAGCACTTTCTATTGTTGATTTTCGATGAGCAATAATAATACGCGTTATTTTTAATGAAGATATCGCCTTATTAATTGTAAATTCATTATCTTCATCTAGATGACTTGTTGCTTCATCAAGAAATAATAAACAAGGTTTACGATACAATGCTCTTGCAATTAACAATCGTTGTTTTTGTCCACCAGATAAGCTATTTCCTAACTCACTCACTAACGTTTCATATCCCATTGGCATACTCATAATTTCGTTATGAATATTGCAATATTTTGCACATTCAACAAGCCATTCATAATTTTTTTCAGTATCAAAACTTGAAATATTATCCGATATAGAACCAGCAAAAAGTTTATCATTTTGTAATACACTACCAATAATATCTCTATAATTATTGACACCAAATTTATAAATATCAATTCCATTTATAAGAACTTCACCATGTGTAGGAGTAAGCAATCCATTCATAACTTTCATCAATGTTGTTTTACCCGCACCTGATGGACCAATAATTGCAACACTTTCACCTGCTTGAATTTTCATGTTTATATTAGTAAAAATAGGTTTAGAAAGATTATCGTATTGATACGCTATATCGCGCAATTCAAATTCAACAGGAATATCTTTAGGAAATGAGTATTTTGATTCAATATCATTTTCAGTATCGGTTAACACAATATCGGTTAGTCGTTCAGTATGTAAATTTAGCATTTTCAAATCTAATACCATATTTATCAAATTTGCAGCCTGTTCTGAGAATTGAGCTCGATATGCAGTAAATGCGATAAACATACCTAGCGTCATCTTATCATCCATAACAAGTGCAGCACCAATCCACAATATTGATGTTTGCTCAATCATCATAATCAATGTGTTAACACCACTAAATATCATTTCTAATTTAGTAAGACGAATATTTGCGTTAGTTGTATCAATATTCATATTGAGCCAATATTGAGCCCTTGACTCAGTGAGTTTCAGTGATTTTAAGGTATCAATACCATATAAGCTTTCCATAAAATGAGAATTAGCTTTTGCCTCTTTCACTATTTTTTCTTCTGATGCTTGTCGATAACGCTGATAGGTTGCCACACGTAATATTATATATATTAGCGTAAAACCACAGACAATCCATACCAACCAGCCCCCATACAAAAACATCATGATAAAAACACCAATTGACATCAAAATATTAATAATACTTTTTACTATATTATTAGTTAGTGTTTTACAAATTGTTTCTAAAGATGAAAAGCGAGACTGAATATCACCAAGTTTTCTTTTTTCAAAATAAGCCAATGGTAACTTCATTAAATGACCAAAAAGACCTGCTTTCCATTGAATATCAACTAAAGATCCCATAATTAATGATGACCAAGAACGTAACATAGCAATAAACGTTCTAAATAATATAAAAAACAGTAATCCTACACAGATTAACCCAAGTAAACTATGATCTTTTGCCATAATTACATGGTCCATGACCAATTGGGTTCCAACAGGTAGCAATAAATTAATGGATTCAATAATGAGAGATAGTGATAAAATTTTAACTAAGAACCCTTTTAGACCATCAATTTGAAAGAGCATTTTAATCAAACTAAGTTGACTGCGTTCTGTGCGAGGTTTGAACTCTTTATCAGGCCACAACTCAAGCGCTATTCCACTGAAATGTTTTGACATTTCATTAAGACCTACTTCACGGCGACCAAATGCAGGGTCATGTAAAATAAATTTACTTCTTTTTACCGCAACTAATACAACAAAATGATTGAGATCCCAATGTAAAATACAAGGAGTTTTTAGCTGTTTTATCTCATTTAAATCTAAGGAAAGTGGACGGCTTATTAAATGTACAGAAGTTGACATATTAATTAACGTGGCAAGCGTTACACCATGTGATGACACACCAATTTGATTCCTTAGACTAAATAAATCTACGTTCATCCCATAATAACGGCAAATCATAGTTAAACATGCAAGACCACATTCAGCTGCTTCTGTCTGTAAAATTTGTGGTATTTTTCTTTTCCAACCAAAATGTAAACTTTGAAGTATATGCTGAAACTGGTTTCTATTCATTGACTGGTCCTGTAATACTTTTCTGAATATCATAAAAAGGCGATAGCATCCATTGATAAATAGGTCTTTTTTCTAAAAATAGAGTAATGTCAGCTTTCATTCCATTTGTTAATTTAATTTTATTATTAAATTTGGCCATTTGTTGTTTATCAAGCGAAACCATTACTTTGTAATAAGCTTGATAGTTAACATTGTTTTGAGATAATGGCGAACTACTATACGTTGACATTTCTTGGCTAGAGGCAGGCACCTTAGATATTGACATGATTTTACCTGAAAACTGCCCAAATTTTTGATAGGGATAAGCTTCATAACGAATATTAATCTTATCATTAACTGAAATATAAGGGACACTTTCATTAGGAGCCCAAAGAACTAAATAGTAACTATCAGTATTAGCAGGAATAAGTTGTGCTAGACTATCATCTGTTTTTACCATCTGACCGTCTGTTACACTAAGGGATTCAATACGTCCATCACTCGGAGCACTAATAATTAACGTTCCTTTAGCATTTACTTCGGTTAATTGGCGTTGTAGAGCATTTAACTGAAATTGATATTCAGATATTTTGTTATCAAAATCAGCTATCTTCGTAACTAATTCACTATTAAGTTGTATAATACTTAAGTTCTCTTGTATTATTTGATTTTGTAAAAATTGATAAGAATTTTGTTGCTGATAATATAAGTATCTTTGATTATTGAATTGTTCATTATTAATAAGTCCCTTTTTTTGGTAATCAGCATAGTTTTGCATGCTTTCATACATTTCACTCATACCTTTCTCTGCATTTTTAACGAGTAATAATGAATCTTGATGAAATTTATTGTATTCATCTATTTGTTGTTTCAATGCATTTAATGTGATTTGTTTATTTTCTTTTAGAGTTTCAATAATTTCAGATATATTTTTGATTTGATTATTAATTGATTCGATTGTTTTTTGAGTGACATTGCCTAGCTGTGTAGTTTGGCTAACATCTAATTCATAAATTGGATCGCCTTTTTTAACTTTATCGCCAACTTTTACATGAGAGGTAATAATAAAACCTTGCTGTGTTGAAAATAAATTAATCGCTCTTGGTTGGGTAGTTATTTCACCAGGTACATTAATTCGTCTAGTATAAGTACCGAATATGACAGCAAGTACTAAAACGATAATAAAAACAATTGATAATAAAAAGACAAACCATGCAGAATACCCTTTTATTAATAATGCTTTTCCCATCCATTTTGCTTTCTGGTAATTAATAGCTTCTTGACGAAACAATCCATTATTTTCCATAAAATATTTTACCTGTTTGTACTTATACTTAGCTGTTTGTACTTAGCTGCTTATAATTATTTTTATTATTTAATTATTTCAATAAGTTTTTCAACTATATGGATTTTAATTTTTAATAAAGAAATCGCGTTTAAAATATACTTATAAGTCTATTACTAAATAATAATTTACTTAAAAGTCAGATCGATTTCATAATATATGACCAATCAAATAAAATACATTCTTAATTAATTTATTATCAAATTTTATTTTTTAATTGAACAATCGTATATTATTCTAAAATAAAAATACTAATTTTTAGTTTGAAATTTCTAATTTCAAATCACTAGATCATTTTTTTAAAACAAAACGAGAAGCGAACAATCGCTTCTCGTTTAACTATATTAAACAATATCAATTAAAAACGAACAGAACCTGGAAAATGTAGACCTAAATGAGTTTCAACAATCTTACCAATATTTTCGCCTAATATTTGACCTGCATTTTGAGAAGATTGAGTTAAATCATTATTGATTGCATCAATTACAGCACCAATGCCAGCACCTAAAGCACCTGCAGCATCCATAATAGCACCAGCACCAGAAACTTGTTCAACTTCAATTAAATTTAATTCTTTCATAATATGTTCCTTTTTTCCACAATAGTTATTATCAAATTTGAATTCAAAAAATACCAATTACTACATGGTATCGATTAAACTCATGATTATTTAAACAGAAAATAAAATTATGATCAAGTCAATTATAATTACGTATAATTTTCACATGAAAGAAATGAATGTTTAATTGAATATAAGTGTTTTAAAATTAATGACTATTTTTTACTTAATGTTAACTTTTTACAAACAAATAATTTGTATTGTTTAAGCAAAAGGAGATTGTTATTTGTTAATTTTTTGATCTATTGTATTAAAGCAGATCACAAATAATTTCAATATTTCCCTTCCAAATTTATTGAGATTAAATGGCATGATAATGATAAAAACTTTTACTTTTATCATCGTGGATGATTCATATTCAATAAAACTCAAATAATTTAACTTACTATTTAATTTTACAATTAATCTATTATCAATTTTTCAAAATAAAAATGCTAAATCTTAGCTTAAGGTATATATTTCAATTTCCTATATGATTTTTAACAATAAAACGAGAAGCAAATCATCGCTTCCCGTTTAAGACATTAATTAAGGACGAAGTGTTGGGAAAGGTAAGCCGATAATAGCTTCAACAACTTGACCGATACCTTGGCCTAATAATCTACCTGAATCTTGTCCAGCAGTGCTTACGTTATGATGAGCTGCATCAACAACAGCACCAATACCAGCACCTAAAGCACCGCCTGCATCAGCGATCCAGCCAGCACCAGAAACTTGTTCTACTTCTACTAAATTTAATTCTTTCATAATGTGTTCCTTTTTTCCACAATAGTTATTTTCAATATTAGAATCTAAAAAATACCATTAATACATGGTACTGTTTAAACTCATAAATATTTAAACAGAAAATAAAATTTGAATCAAGTCAATTATGATTACAGTTAATTTTCACATGAAAATAAATAACCTTTTGATTAATTATAAGTATTTCAAGGGAAGTGATATTTTTTTTACTTAACCTTAACTTTTTTAAATAAAAAAAATATATTTTTTGACAAAAATAGAACTATTTTTTGCATAAATACAAAATTAAACGATAAAATATTTTTCTACTTTAGCATACATCATATACGACTAAATTTCTTAAAAAAATAAAATATTGCTGGCAATCACCAGCAATATTATTAAGCAAAGCCTTTTAATCCAACAACATGAACATGCTCTTGATTATTAATAACTTTACGAACTAATTTGTATGTAGTCCCTTTTTCTGGACTGATATTTTCAGGTGCTGCAATAATGAGCTGCATTTCTAATCGTTCACATAGCTCAAAAAGCGTTGCAATTGATTTAGCATCAAGACGAGCGGCTTCATCTAAAAATAATAGTCGGCATGGTGAAATATCTTTATTACGCAGGCGCTTAGATTCTTCTTCCCAACTTTGAATTACCATTAAGAGAATCGACATACCAGTACCAATCGCTTCACCAGTTGATAACGCACCACTTTCGGCACGTAACCAACCATCAGCACCACGATTAACTTCAACATCCATCTCTAGATAGTTTCGATAGTCAAGTAACTCCTCACCGATATTCTGCGCAGTGCGTTGTCCCATATCTATATGTGGATTTAAGCGTTGATACAGTTTAGCTAAAGCTTCAGAGAAAGTGATTCTATTGTTGCTAAATAGATCTTGATGTTCACTTTTTTCATCAGCTAGAGCCGCCAATAATGAAGAATGGGCTTCACGAACATTTACGTTTAAACGTACGCCATTAACTTGACCAAATGCCACTGCTTGTAAACCTTGATTTAACATGCGGATACGATTTTGTTCACGTTGAATAGTTTTACGTATAATATTAGCCACGCTTTTGGAACTTATCGCTAATTGTTGCTCACGCGAAGTAAGTTCTTCAGTTAAGCGAGATAATTCAATTTCCATTTGTTCAATAGCTTCAATTGGATCATCGGTTTTCACGATATCTTGGCGAATTCGTTCACGCAGATGTTTATAAACTGCAATATAGAATTGGATTTTACGTTCAGGCCGTTTTGGATCTTCGGATAACCTTAATACATCACGCAGATGCTCATTATCATTTACAGCCAAACGTAGTGAACCCAATGCCTTATCCGACATAGAACGTAGCTCATCAGCACTTAGATAAGCAAGTTCCCGACGATGTAATCGACGCTCAACACTATTATCTCTGACTAATCGTAATACTAAACACCATCCTGCTTTAGCTTGTACCACTTGTTCACGTAATTGCTTATATTCACGTAATGTTTGTGTCAAACGTTTTTGCATTTGTGTCATTTCGCTTTCACACACAATCAATTGCTTTTCAAGGGAGGTACATTGCTGACGATTATTATTAAGTTTTTGATGAATTTCATCACGTCGTATTCGGGCACGCTCTTCGGTAATCGCATCGGCTTTTACACCAATTTGTTCTATCTCATTCTGTAGTTCATTCAGCATATCTCGCTTAGTTTCAAAAGCACTTTTTAATGAAGCAAATGTTTGGTTATACTGATTATATTTATCTTGATATAGCTGCATTTGACTACGGGATTCAGTTCTTTGAGCTTCAACTACCTCCAATCGAGAACGCAATTTTTCATTTAAATCAGCATTTTCACCTAACATACCAGCCGAGTCTTCATAACTAAAATGAGATCGACGTTGCATCACTTCAGTTAGCGCAAAAATTTGTTGTCGAATCGTTTGTTGTTGTGCTCTTACAGTGTTGTATTGCTCGTGTAAAACTTCATTTTGTTCTGGATCGCTCTGTAAAACAGCAACAATCGGTTCCAGCTCTGAAACAGTGTTACGGTTCCGACTGACATATTGTACTGCTTCTTGTGCTTCTGCTACCTGTTCACGCAAGTCATCAACTCGATCAGCAAGATCGTCATCAGCCAATAAATGCATTTGTGCAACAAGTCGATTAACGGTAGTTAATTGTTCTTTTAAACTTAATACTTGTTGCTGATTTTGTTTATCAATACTTTCTTGAGATGATAATTGACGTTCAATCTCCGTACGCCTAGTTGCTAATTTCTGTGCTTCAGCTTCAGGATCGATATCAAAAGCTACCGCTAAATATTGACCAATAAATTGCCCAACATTTTGCTCAATTCGTTGTAACTTTTGTAAGTCAAATGAGACAGTTGCATAACGTTCATGCAGTTGGTCACGTTCTACTGATAATTTTTCAAGATGAACCTCGCGTGCAGCCCGGCCAAATAATGGTACTTTAGGAAAGCTAGAAAAACGCCACTGACGCTCACCTGTTTTAACCAATACTGCTTTATCCATTTCTTCACAGTCAAATACGCTATCATCAAATGATGATGGGTCACCCTCAATAAAATAGATATCTTCAGGATAATCTTCTTCACTTGCAGTAAGAGTTTCAAGTTGTGTTTTTACTAAGGATAAATCGGGCACCACAATAGCTTGCCTTGATGGACCATATACCGCTGAAAAGTAAGGGGCATCATCAATAGTGACATCTTCATAAATTTCAGATAGTAATACACCATTAAATCGTTCTGCCAATGCCGATAATCGTCCATCATCAACCCCACTTGGTTGATTAAGTTGTTCAATTTGTATATCCAGTTGATTACGTCTAGAATTGATTTGATCACGTTCAGTAACAAGTATGCGTTCCTGTTCAAGCAATTGCTGCATATGTTGTGTGACCGTTTGGCTATGAGTAAATGTTTGACCAGTTTGTTCTTGCAAAGAAATTAAAGCATCTTGTGCTTTTAACCATGTAGGTGCTTTTTGTCGATATTCAGTAATCTTCGCTTGAATTTGTTCCAGTTCTTGTCTAAATTCAATTCGTTTTTCACTTGATTCATGAGCCAGCTCCGCACTTTCTTCTAATTGTACTTCAAGCTCTTGTTTTAATTCATCCAGATCATCGTAATTAACTTGACGACCAATACGTTTACAAAATTGGGTTAATAATGATTCTGCTTCTTTTTGCTCAAAAAAACGTTGTTCTAATTCATCTAGTTGTAATTGTAAATGTTCAGCTTGATCAGCTTGATAACATTGTGACGGCCATATCCTTAATGCTTCTTTGGCAGCAATAAATGCTTCACTACGAACCACATCACCCACTAATTTAACAACAAGTTGATAAGCTCTATCAAATTGATTGATCGCAGCATCAGAAACACTGAGTCTTTGCTCAAGTTCTAATACTTGTTCAGTTATCTCTTTTTGTTTTTCATCAAACTCTGCAAAATGATTTTCAATATTACTAAGGCCTAATTTAGGTAATTTGCATAAAGACTGTGCATTTTTAAGGGCTTGCAGTGCTTGTTGATATTGAATAGCTCGGGTTTGTTGAACATCAAGCGCTTGCTGGTAATCAGCCAGTTGTGTTTTTATTTCATCAACTTCTTGTTCTGAATGTTCAAATTGGTCTCGATAAGCTTGATATTGTTCATTAGCTTCAAGTACAACTTCATTTTGTTCTTCAAGCTTTACATTTAAATCATCTAAATCTGCTTGATAGCGATCAATCTTTTCTTGTTGACGCAATGCCGTTTGTGCAAGATTTAGATGATCATTGGCTGCTTGTAAATCAGTTTCCAAATCGCTTTGTGCTTCTTGATATTCTTTCAACTCTTTCGCCATTTCAACTTGGCGGAATTGATTACTTAAAAGCAGATCTTGTGTTTTAAACATATCTCGGCGTAAGCCTAGCACGGATTCAATGTGTACACGACGTTCATTAGCATGACGCATGTAGTCAGCAGCTACATAGTTAGTCGATTCGGTAATAAGATGTTTAAACAAATCTCGATCAGATTGCGTAACTCTAATAGCTTCTAATGTCATTCGATTTTCACGTAGTGCGGCCTCCATATCTTGGAAAGCTTTACGTACACCGCTATTTTCGGGCAATAGATAATCACGTAGTGAGCGGGTAATAGCGCTTGAAATACCACCATAAAGAGAAGCTTCGATCAGGCGATAATATTTACTACGATCGGACGATGTACGCAGACGCTTCGGTAATATACCAAAGTCAAACATCACCGAATGATAGTCAGTAATTGAGTTAAATTGTTTAAAAATAACGCCATCCATTCTTTCAATTTTTTCTTTTAACTCAGGTAATGAAAGGATTCGTGCTTGTTTATCGTTTAAACGTTCAGTGACTAATTCTGTTGGAGTAATACCAACAGATAAACCTTGTATCAAAAAAGGTTTAATATCGACTTTCTTATCTCGACCAGCTACTTGCTGTAAACGTACGCCACAAATTATACGTTGATTACGAGAATTAATTACATCAAGCATAGAATAACAGACACCAGGTTTTAATTTTCCGTGTAAACCTTTATCTCGTGAACCAGATGTTGCCCCTGCTTCAGTTGTGTTTCTGAAATGTAATAAAGTTAAATCAGGAATTAAAGCAGTAACAAAAGCTGCCATTGTGGTTGATTTACCCGCACCATTACCACCAGAAAGAGTTGTAACCAATTTATCCAAATCAAAGGTTCGAGCAAAAAAACCATTCCAGTTTATCAGTGTCAATGAGTGAAACTTACCATGTCCAATCATAATTATTCTATCTCCTCATTAACATCTTGGTCTTCATTATTATCATCTAAGATAAGTGATGATTCTATCTTGATTGCTTCACCATCACGGATTAAACGCAATTGAGCTTCTTGCGCATCATCACTACTACGAACTTCTGCACCAAAACGAAAAATTGATTCATTAATGCGAAAACGGCTACTGTCATTACCAACAATAAAGAAAATCATACCAAGTCTACGTAATCGATTTAAAGCAGTTTTGACTTTATCAAATAACTTTTGACGATCTAAATCAGATCCTGTAGATCGCTGATTAACTAATTTAAGCAATTTACTTTCATCAGCTAATGATATCAGTTCGTCAAACAACTCTTGCAACGTAAAAATCCCTTCATGTGCTAATCGTTCTGGACTTAAATAAAGGTAACAAAGCACTTTGCCGACTAGCATTTCTAACTCAGATAATACCGAGCGAGGAATTAACGTTGTTGAGCGAGGTCGAAGATAAAAAAAACCTTCTGGCGCTCTTATTAATTCAACATTATAACGTTGGTAAAATTGTTCAAGTTCTAGTTGAAAGTCCATTAAAAATGCATGATGATCAAGCTCATCAATGCCAATATGACGCCCAGAACGCAAAGTACTATCAAGCTCAGGAAAAATTGGGTTTGCAATTGCTTGCGCCAATTTAACTGGCATATATTTATCAATGGATGCTTGTGAACTTGCCGCTATGCGTCCCATAACTTCATCAAGATGATGTGCTGTTTGTTGTGTTTCAAAATCTTTAGTATCTGTTGATGACATGTGCTTGTACCTTAGCTCCATAATCGTTAATAGGTTTCCATTCGTTAGGTATACCGAGCAAATCATCTTCGGCAATACCAAGTCGAATAGCCTGATCGATAAATAACCTTGCTATATCAAAATGTTGTTCGCGTGGAAATTGTGCTAAATAGCTACAAATTGCAATACCAATATCAAGTGGTTTATTTTCTTGTTTAAAAATCAATAAATTTTGTTCAATATGTTTAATAATATGTTCTTGAATCTCTTCAATCATTTCAAATTCAAGTTCTGACGGTAATTCACCTGTAACTTCTGCTTCGTGTAATGCGAGTTCTTCATCACGCATATCAAGTAAACGATCAGCATTTGCAAACGTAAGAGACCATGGTAAATCAAAGTAACTCTGAATTGATTTACGTAATCGTTGAGAAAATACACGGTTTTTATCTAAATCAATCGCTGTTCTAATAAATTTATGAACATGTCTATCATAACCTATCCAAAGGTCTATCGCTTTTTGCCCCCAACCAATAATTCGATCTAATTTACTTTGTAAATCTAATACTACATTATTAATTTTATCAAGTTCAGGATTATCAAGTGTTGCGTCTTGAATTAATAACAAACTGGCTTGTAGTTTATCGCCTGCTGCAGCTAAAGTATCTTGCAACTCACGAAGTGTTTGTGATGTTTCTGTTAGCAATCCTTCACAACTACTAATTGCTGCTTGCCAATCTTGGCTTAATAATGCAGATATATTTTGCTTAACATCTGCTTGTTGTTCATCCATAACACGTTGTGTTATATCAATACTATCAAAAATTTCAGCAACCGAATATTTTAAAGGGGCAAAGACATTTCGATGCCAATGTAAATCATCCCCCCCTTCGAGTGCTGCATCTGCAGCACGTTTCAATTCTTGTGCCACAATAGATAACTGAATGGATAAACGGAGTGACGAAAATTCACGCTGTCGAATATAATAATCAGAGATCCCTATTCCAAGGGGAGTTAAACGATAAATCGAATAACCATCAGTCATTTCACTTGCAAAACGTGTAATTAAACGCTGACGCACTAAATCATTAATAGCATTATTAGCTCTTACAGTAATAGTATCTTCACTTTGTTCAAAAATCTGTGAAACATGCCGAAAAGCATCAATTAATTCCGACTCAGTCATTTCACCATCGAAACGCTCGCTATTTAATACAGCAATAGCCAATAAAAAAGCTAACCTTTCAACAGGTAACGTAATTGAAAAATCATTCTTTTTTGCCCAAGAGACCAGTTCAGGTACTGATTGGGAAAAATCCATCATAGAGGTTTCCTTAGATTAACGTATCGTTTTATGTAAAAGTACCTTAAAAAGTTTAATAAACACAATATATAGTTTTAAAGACAAAATATTATTGATTATATAACAATTTGTAATAGTTAAAAATAACCAAACTTAAGATTTATGATTAGATGATTGAATATAAACAGTAAGTAAACATTTATTTATCCAGCCTTATTTTATATTACCTTTATCAAATTTATCCTATCAATCACCCATGCTCAGCTTGACATTACTAAACATCAAAACAATAATGATAATGATTATCATTTATATTTAAAATAAAGGTGGATATATGCGTAAAATATTTTTTTTAACTCTAGTAGGATTTGCTACTTACTTTATAACTCTAAAAGTCTCTGCCCATGGTATCTGGATTGCCAATCGAGTTGATCAAAAACAGATTATTTTAGGTGAAGGCCCATTGGACAACGGTTATAACCCAGATACGGTAAAACAAATTCATGCCTACACAAACGATTGGATGCCATCATCTGTTATAAAAAAAGAACACAGTAACTATGTGACCATTGAGCCAGCCGACAAAACATCAGTTGTGACGATTGATTTTGATTATGGATACTGGACACAAAATGCAGATGGAAAATATGTTAATTTACCCATGAATCAAGTCCAAGGCGCTACTGTTGGTATTCATGCCATAAAATATAGTGTAAATTATTTATCATCTGTTACTAACCCTAAAATCATTAAAGATATTCCATTACAAATCGTACCTAAAATTGATCCAACAAAATTGAAACGTGGGGACACATTACCTATTACTGTTTTTAAAGATGGTCAACCTCTTGCAAATGTTCCTGTAATTATTGATGTAGTGAATAATTTAGATCAAACGATAAAAACCAATAATAACGGAGAAGTTGATATTATTGTTCCTAACCAAGGTTTAAATGTCATTGGTGTTGAAATTGGTTTTCCAATTAAAAATAGCAAGTTAGCTACTCAAGATAAATTCTTCACAACATTAGTTTTTACTTTGATACCAGAAGAGTAGAGTGTAAATTTTCAAAAAACATTTAATAACAAATAGTGGTAAACCAATAAAGAGACTATTTTTAAATGCATTCAGAATTAAAAATCCTAGATAGTATTATCTAGGATTCGCTGAAAGTTTAATATTTTTTATAACTCTGCATTAATAGGTCTAGGAATTAGAAAGCTAGAAAGTAAAGCTAAAATGGTAATAATTAATCCCAATAACATACCGTTGAAATAACCAGTTAATGTATTTGCATTTACCATTTGTATAGCGGGTAACAATGCAAAACTTAATCCTGCACCTAGATTAAATGCACCTGCATTCATACCAGGTAAAAAACCTGGATTATTTGATGGCGATAAAACGATACCTAATCCATTTAAGATAATATTAGCCATTCCTGCATAAAAAATACCTAATGCTATAACGCAAATAGATAAAATTGTTAAGGAATGAATACCATAAAACATGATTACTAAAATACCAATAATACAACCCAATAAACCTAGTTTTAATACTTTATTATATCCCATCGTTGGAGCTAAACGACCTGAGAATGGACCAATAAACCAACCAATTAACGCATAGGGAGTAAGAAGAATAAGTGAAGCCCAATCAGGATCAAGTCCAAAACCTATTTCATGATTTTGGGCTATTGACATAACTAAACCATTTACTATCGCAAAAATACCTGTCATGGTTAATGTTGTGGTTAATAATAAAGCCCACGTTGCTCTTCTTTTTAAATGTTCAATTGTAACCAAAGGTTGTTTATTGCGTTTTTCGGTACGCCAAAATAACATAAAACAAACAATAGCAAACAATGTGAGTCCAGTGACATAAAGCCAATTGGCATTGCCAATATTACCAGCCTCATTAAGTGCTAATAGCAAAGCTGCAATAGTAAGAACAATGAATAGAACACCTATCCAATCCATTTTAGTTCCAGCTGACGGTTTTGATTCTGGAGCAAAGCGATAGACAAAATAGGTAGAAATAGCAGCAACGACAGCAATAACCCAAAATACTGAACGGAAACCAAAATATGTAGCAAGTAAGCCACCTGCAATTGCATCAACACCAGCAATGCCACCATTTACGGCTGTAATAATTCCCATTAACATACCATATTGTTTGGCATCTTTAACTTCATAACTAAGCATTAATAAACAAAGTGGTACAACAGGACCTGATACACCTTGTATGATTCGGGCTGCATACAATACTTCTATATTGGGTGCTAGTGCTGCAAGTATGGTACCTAATGTCATAATAAGCAACATAAGGGTTAATACTTTTTTTCGACCTTTTATATCACTCAAACGAGGTAAGAATAGTGAAAATAAAGCAGCAGCAGTAAAAAAAGAAGTTTGCGATAAACCTACAGCGGCATCATTGGTTCCTAACTCTTTAGCTATTGTTACTAATACTGGACTTAACATGCTTGCATTAAGTTGAAATGCAACACAAGCTGCAAGTAACGCAACCATTAATGTTATTATATTTTTCTTTTCTTTACTTTGATCTAACATACATTTACCTCACAGGAGCGTTCTAAAGAATCAAGAATTAAATCAATTGAATATTTTGAGCCTAATTGTATAGATGCTTCTGGGCGTACTTGAACATCTAATTCTGAATCACTATTAATATTTAGTGTTCTGTCAACTTTTCTTACACAGGGTTTAACAGCAATTAATTTAATATTAGGATTACCCTGTGCCAATAAAATCGCGTTAGTATCATGATGACTGGGATCACAATCTAAAATAATTTTTTTCGGCTGATTTGTCATAAATCGTTTCCTCTAGTAAATTTATTTATTAGCCATTTTTTGAAGTAAACTTTGATGAAACGGCATATTGAGTGCTTCTTAACTATTTATTGTCAAAGAAGCAAAAACAGAAGCATAACTTGCTGAGTAGTAAAGTGATTCGCCTTTTGCTAGTGAGACACAAAGCGCTCCATTAAAAGTATCTTTCGCACCTGTTATATCTAAAGTTACGGCTAAAAAGCGTTAATGTATTGATGATCTTTACCATTAAAAATCAGTGAATCTTTACTAACTAAAGTAAAAATAATGGGTTGAATACCTACTGAATATATTTTTTAAGCAACAAGTTTTGCTGTATCTAAATTAGTCACATTAAACTCGCCTCGGTGCTGTTTTGGGATAATAGTTGAATGATATCTTTAGAGTGTGGAGTAGGATTAAATACAACTTTTTCTCCTACAGATTTAGGTAATTTCATTGCATTAAAAACAGTATTAATAATATTTTCAAGTTGAACTAATAAAATATCAGATTTTTTTAAATAAGGTTCTAAGATTACAATTTTTTTATTAGTAATTGTTAAATTCCTCCTAAGATAAATGGCAATCATACTTTCATCTGAAACATAAATAACTGCATTACTTATCGATTCTTTCTTAGATTGATATAAGTTAAACGTATTAATTTTTGCTAGTATGTGAAGATTATATTCAAATTAAATAAATTAATTTGTTTCAATTTAGATGACAAAATAAACCTTTTCTTCAACATAACTAGCAACAAAAGACTAATTAGTATGATTACCAGTTTAGTTGGTCATGTTTTTTACTAACATTACCTGACGACCTTTTAATGCCTCTAAATATTTGAGCGACGATGCTAACATTAATTGCTTCAAAACACACAAGCCGTTATTCACATTTTCTCTTCGTTTTTTGATTTTCTTCTGAATATCTAATTTGGATTAGATCTCAATTGAATCATTAAAAGAGTATTAATCATCATATCTTATGAAGTAAAACAGAAGCAAACGGAACCAAACTTAAATACGGTCAATTGCTTTAAAAATAGAAAAATATCTTAAAAAAGCAACAATTTTGACTTAAAAACAAACAATCAGATATTTTATATCTACGATTGCTTTTTACCATTTAGCGTATCTATCAAGATAATCACATAATATTATAAAAAATAATAATGTGGACTGAATGATAAAAAATAAATTACTTACTCGCTCTGACGCTATTTTATGCTAGAATCAAAGCACTATTACCAACTCACTTTAACATAAGGATGAAATGCAATGCATATCGGTATACCCAAAGAACGGTTAGCCAATGAAGCTAGAGTTGCAGCAACTCCCCAAACAGTTGGACAACTGTTAAAACTTGGATTTACAGTTTCTGTAGAACAAGGTGCAGGACACGCTGCTCATTTTGAAGATCAAGCATTTATTGATGCTGGAGCAACAATTCAAAATAATCATGATATTTGGCAAAATGACCTTATTTTAAAATTTCATGCACCAACTGATGAAGAAATTTTACTAATGAAAGAGGGATTAACTCTCATTAGCTATATTTATCCAGCCCAACATCAAGAACTTTTAGAAAAGCTTGCAGCTAAAAATATAACTGTAATGGCTATGGACTGTGTTCCACGTATCTCGCGCGCTCAGTCCCTTGATGCATTAAGCTCAATGTCTAATATTGCAGGCTATCGATCTGTTATTGAAGCAGCAAATCAATTCGGTCGATTCTTTACTGGTCAAGTAACGGCTGCCGGTAAAGTACCGCCAGCAAAAGTTTTGGTAATTGGCGCAGGTGTTGCAGGCCTTGCAGCAATTGGCGCAGCAGTTAGTTTAGGTGCGATTGTTCGTGCATTTGATACACGCCCAGAAGTTGCAGAACAAATTAATAGTATGGGTGCTGACTTCTTAGAGTTAGATTTCGAAGAAGAAGCCGGTTCTGGTGACGGTTATGCAAAACAAATGTCTGCTGCCTTTATTGAAGCTGAAATGGCATTATTTGCTGAACAAGCAAAAGACGTAGATATCATTATTACTACAGCATTAATCCCTGGAAAACCAGCACCAAAACTTATTTCGAAAGAAATGGTTGAATCAATGAAACCAGGTAGCGTTATCGTTGATTTAGCAGCCTTAACGGGAGGCAACTGCGAGTTAACAAAACCAGGTGAAGTATTTGAAACAGACAATAATGTAAAAATTGTTGGTTATACAGATTTAGCTAATCGTATGCCAGCTCAAGCATCTCAACTTTATGGGACTAACATTGTTAATTTATTAAAACTGCTTACTAAAGAAAAAGATGGCAGCATTGATATTAACTTTGAAGATGTGGTTATCCGTGGTGTAACTGTAGTCAAAGATAAAGAAATTACTTGGCCTGCACCACCAATTCAAGTATCGGCTCAGCCTCAGAAAAAAGCAGCTGAACCTATTGCAAAACCAGAACCAAAACCAATGGATCCTCAGAAAAAATATGGGATTTTAACGTTAATCATTATTGCTTACTTCTGGTTAGCAAACTCAGTACCTGAAAGCTTCTTAGGACATTTTACTGTATTTGCACTATCTTGCGTTGTTGGTTATTACGTAGTTTGGAATGTTACCCATTCTTTGCATACACCACTTATGTCTGTAACCAATGCTATTTCCGGAATTATATTAGTTGGGGCTATATTGCAAGTCGGCGATGATAATGGCTTAACTACGGCAATTGCATTTATTGCTATTTTGATTGCTAGTATTAATATTTTTGGTGGATTCTTTGTTACCCAAAGAATGCTAAAAATGTTCCAACGTGGCAAATAAAGGAGAGAATCAATAATGTTAAGTAACGGAATTATTCAAGCAGCCTATGTTATTGCTGCATTACTTTTTATATTCAGTTTACGAGGTCTTTCCAATCAAGAATCAGCTAAATCAGGAAACATCTACGGTATGATCGGTATGGCAATAGCTCTTATCGCAGCAATTGCCAGCATAAATGGCGGATTACACTGGATCATTATTGCCATGATTATCGGTGCTGCTATTGGTTTGTATCTAGCGAAAAATGTTGAAATGACACAAATGCCTGAATTGGTTGCTTTGTTACACAGCTTTGTGGGTATGGCAGCCGTTCTTGTTGGTATAAACAGCTTTTTAGATCCGCACCAGGTTGCACCGAATGAAGTAACAATTCATTTAGTTGAAATTTTTGTAGGTGTATTTATCGGTGCAGTTACTTTCTCTGGATCAATTGTAGCCTTTGGAAAGTTAAATGGTAAAATTAGTTCAAAACCATTATCTCTCCCAAATAAACACTATCTAAATCTAGCGGCAATAGTTGTATCAGTTATCTTGATGTTTACATTCATCAATGCACAAACTGGTGCAGGCGCCCTAGTTTGTTTACTTATCATGACAATTATTGCACTAGTATTCGGTTTCCACCTTGTAGCATCAATTGGTGGTGCGGATATGCCTGTTGTTATATCAATGCTTAATTCCTATTCTGGTTGGGCGGCAGCAGCGGCAGGCTTTATGTTACAAAATGATCTTCTAATTGTAACTGGTGCGTTAGTGGGTTCTTCTGGTGCAATTCTCTCTTATATCATGTGTAAAGCAATGAATCGTTCATTTATCAGTGTTATCGCTGGTGGATTTGGGAGCGATGGTAATGCAGCGAGTTCATCTGATGAAGAACAAGGTGAGTATCGTGAAATGCAACCTGCTGAAGTTGCACAAACATTAAAAGAAGCTCGTTCTGTTATCATCGTTCCTGGCTATGGTATGGCTGTAGCTCAAGCACAAGGTGCAGTAAGTAACATTACTGAAAAATTACGTGCAATGGGTATTGAAGTAAGATTTGGTATCCATCCTGTTGCTGGTCGTTTACCGGGTCATATGAATGTATTATTAGCAGAAGCAAAAGTACCTTATGACATCGTTCTTGAAATGGATGAAATCAATGACGACTTCCCTGATACGGATGTTGTGTGGGTTATTGGTGCAAATGATACTGTTAATCCAGCAGCTGAAGAAGATCCTAATAGCCCTATAGCAGGTATGCCTGTTCTTGAAGTTTGGAAAGCAAAAACAGTGATTATTTCTAAACGCTCAATGAATACCGGCTATGCTGGCGTGCAAAACCCACTATTCTTTAAAGAAAATAGCTATATGTTATTTGGCGATGCCAAAGATAGTGTTGAAAAAGTGTTACAAAATTTATAATAATTTTACTATTATAAATAGCTAAATGAACTGCGACTTTTGTCGCAGTTTTTTTTGAGCATTAATTTTTATTATTTGAAAATGTATCTGACAAAAAGTTAACTACAAGATGAGTAATTTCACTATGTATTTCACTTCTCTGACGAATTCCTCCATCTTTACAAATAATTCCTTCACCTTGTTTTTCTTGGTTTAATATCTCTATTGCATTAGTTTTACACATTTGGATAAAACTAAAATGCATTGCATCCGGAATAGTAATATAAGTGGCAGATGACTTTGCTAAAAATTGTTGAAGGTAGCCGGATTCAAGTTGAGCATTTGTATCATCAAGATCAATGCCGGCACCAATAATAAGAGAAGGTATTTTAATTTCTTGCAAGCTTTCAATTGTAAATCCTCTTGTCAAACCGGCATCTAAAGATATAAAAGCTTTTATTCTTGGGTCTAACATACTTTTATTCAGCTCTGAATTTGCTAAACCAAGTTCAGATAGCAAATGACAACTTTTCAAATAAGAATGTATCTTACAATCCTGATTAAATAAATTAGTCGAAAATCTAGCGCCAGAAAGCGCAATTACAGACCAACCACCAAGAGAATGCCCTATAGCGGCAATCTGATTAAAATTAACAATATTTGAAAATGTTTGATTGCCAATTAAAGCATCAATTGTTTTACTTAAATCTTGTGGACGTAACCATAGTTTAGATGATTGTTCAATATTACGATCAAATATGGTTGTTCCTGGATGATTTGGAGCAGCAACAATATAACCTTTTAAAGCAAGTTCATTAGCAAGCCAACTTAGATTTTGCCAACTTCCACCATAACCATGTGAAAGCAAAGCTAGTGGATATTTAGTCGTACTGATTTTCGGTTCAGCATCAGGAGTAACCTCATGACCATAAAAAATAGCATTTTCAGCTATAGTAACAGCGCCATGGTTATTGTTAGTAGGATACCAGACGGCAATATCTATAGGTCTACCATCTTGTTTATCATAATAAATTTTCTTAAAACCTATATTTTCTGATGCAGAACAGATAAATGGAAAAAATAAAATAAGAAAATTAAGCAAAAAGTATAGTTTAACCATTAAATTAATTCCTATTAAAATATGCAACTATTTTTAACTTTAACAATTACGCTTAATTAACGATATAATAAATTTAATAAATTGTTAATCAATAGTTTATTTTATTAGGCTACGCAATGAATAAACAGAATGGTAATTTAATTCTTGTCAAAAAGTTTCAGGTTAACTATACGTTTGAGTATAAAAACTTGTAATTAATATTTTCCTTCTTTAATTAATTCTTTGTGATAAAGATAATAGGCACCACGTGAAACCATTCGAAGCTGGAAAATAAGATCTTCGATTAATTTTTGACGTTGAATGATATCAAAATCAATCGCTTCTGCTCCTGCATTAAAAGCAATGGTTACCATTGCTTCTGCTTGTGCTACGTTATAATGATGAGGCATTTGGTTAGCATTATCCAAATAGTCAACTAATTCTTCAATAAAATGTTGAATTTCACGCGCAATGGCTGACCGAAAGGCCGATGAAGTCCCTGCTTTTTCACGAAGTAATAGTAAAAAAACTTTGGGATTTTTATCTATAAACTCAATAAACGTTGTTACTGAAGTACGCAACACGCTACCACCTTTTTCAATACGTTTTCGTGCTTGGCGCAGCAATTGGCGAAGAGTTAAACCACTTTCATCAACCATTGCTAAACCTAATTCATCCATATCACGGAAATGTCGATAGAATGATGTTGCAGCAATACCTGCTTCTCGAGCAACTTCACGCAAACTCAAACTGGCAAATCCCTGCTCTGCATTCAATTGATTAAAAGCTGCATCAATTAGTGACCGACGAGTTCTCTGTTTCTGCTGTGCGCGTACACCACTGGTTTTAATATTTTTCATTTTTAATTTGTTGATGTTAATAAACGTTCTTTTTCAGCAAATACTTTTGGCATATGTTCACGAATCGTTTTTGCTATTGTTTCATAACGTGAACGCAAAGGTGAACCAGGTCTATAAATCAAAGCAATACTACGTACTGGAACAGGATCAGTACATGGAATATAGCATATATTATCTCGTATTCTTTCATTTGGAGCTGCTAGCTCAGGAAACAAGGTTATTCCTCGACCAGCAGAAATCATGCTACGCAAGGTTTCTAAACTGGTTGCTTTAAATTGTTTATCTTCGTCAATACCTACTTGAAAACAATATCCCATAGCATGTTCACGTAAACAGTGCCCATCTTCTAACATTAAGAATTTTTCACCTTTTAAATTAGAGAGTTTAACTGTTTGTTTATTTGCTAACTCATTATTTGCTGGAACAGCTAAAAACATTGGCTCATTAAATAACGGTAATTCTATAAATTGCGCTGTTTCTTTTACTTGCGCAATTATCGCACAATCCAACTTACCACTTTCAAGTTGAGCGACAATATTAGCAGTCTGTGCTTCATGTAAATAAAGCTCTAGTTGAGGAAAAGATTCATGTAGTACCGTTATTACATGTGGTAATAAATAAGGGGCAATAGTTGGTATTAAACCGATATGCATCGGCCCAGACATCTCTTCACCTTGGCGGCTAGCCATCTCTTTAAGGATTTGAATATTGCGTAATATCTCTTTTGCTTGCTCAACAAGCATCATTCCTGTTTGAGTAAATAAAACTTTGCGACTAGTACGTTCTAGTAACATTACGCCTAGTTCATCTTCCAATTTTCTGATTTGCCCACTTAAAGTTGGTTGACTCACGTTGCAAGCATCAGCAGCTTTACGAAAATGACGAAATTCAGCTAACGAAACAAAATATTCCAAATCACGAATATTCATAATGTCCCCAAAATAAGTTATCAGTTAATGGTATATACTCAAACGATTTTTATTGACTAATTCTGTTTTGAAAAAATTAACATATTAAAAATATAACTCACATATTTATCATGTTATTTATACAAACTATTTCTTTCAATAAATTAAAAATCTTTGAATATAGGTTAGTTAATCATAATTAGATAGTAAAATTACACATAAAATACATGTAAATAGATAATGTTGCTTTCTACAGCAATATTGCTAATTGTACTATATAAAGTGCTATTGTTGATAATTATGTTTAAAAATTTAAATACAATATTAAACTAAAATCATAAAATATTTAATTTTACTATAGTTAAAGTTAACAAATGAAGAAAAATGGAAAGTTATAAGTAATTGAGATATAATTTCGCGCAATATCACTTGAGTAAATACACTTTCAGAGGTGCACTATTTTTAAACATGTCTCTCGCTTTTGCCGTAAAATGTTTCACATTGAAGAACAAAAAAAATCTCGGTATATTTCCATTTCTCGCAATGAACATAATATTTCACGTAAAGATATTAGTGAAAATGCATTAAAAGTTCTTTATAGATTAAACAAACAAGGGTATGAAGCTTACTTAGTTGGTGGTTGTATTCGTGATCTTTTACTTGGTAAAACACCCAAAGATTTTGATATCGCAACCAATGCGACACCAGAACAAGTGCAAAAAACATTCCGCAATTGCCGTTTAGTGGGAAAACGGTTTCGTTTGGCACACATTATGTTTGGTAAAGAGATTATTGAAGTAGCAACCTTTCGTGGTGAACACAGCAACCAGGATGAACAAAACAATATCGCCAAACGTTCCCAATCGGGAATGTTACTGCGTGATAATGTATACGGAACAATTGAACAAGATGCCGTTCGTCGTGATTTCACAATGAACGCTTTTTATTATAGTATAAAAGATTTTACATTACGTGATTATTGTGGTGGCTTAAAAGATTTACAAAATGGAATCATTCGTTTAATTGGTGATCCAAAAGTTCGTTATCGAGAAGATCCCGTTAGGATGTTAAGAACGATTCGTTTTGCCGCTAAACTTGATATGCAAATTGAGCCATCAACCTCTGAGCCAATTAAACATCTTGCACCTTTGTTAAAAAATATTCCGTCAGCAAGACTTTTTGATGAATCGCTAAAATTATTACAATCAGGCAATGGTTATAACACTTATTTATTATTAAGAAAATATCATCTTTTTGAGCAGCTATTTCCTGTCATTGAACGGCTATTTACTCAAAATAATAATAGCTATTTAGAAAAAATGATTGAGCAAGTTTTAAAAAATACTGATTACCGCATAACTAATAAGCAACGTGTTAATCCAGCATTTTTATTTGCCGCTTTTTTTTGGTATCCAATTATTGAACAGGCACAATTAACTTGCGTTGAAAGTGGTTTATTATTTCATGATGCATTTTCAATGGCTATTAATGATGTACTAAGTGAACAATGCCGAATTATTGCAATACCTAAAAGGTTGACAACAATAATGGGAGATATCTGGCGTTTACAATTACGAATGAAAAAACGTGAAGGTAAACGTGCATTTGCAATTTTGGAACATCCTAAATTCCGTGCAGCTTATGACTTATTAGAAATGCGTGCATCCATCGAAAAAGGTGAGCTTTTAGCTCTGGCTAAATGGTGGGATGAATTTCAGCATACTTCGGTTGACAAAAGAATAGCAATGGTTAAGCAATTGAGTAAAACAAATAAGCGAAGAGCCAAACATTAATTTTTCGTTCGCACTTTTGTAAATAATCGTTATAATGTTTAGCATATAATAATCATAACTACCTTTAATCATTGATGAAAAAATTAACGCCGTCATTTATTGCAATTACCGTTACCCTTTCATTGTCTAATAGCTGTTACGCTATAGGTTTACCTAAAGCTGAAAGTAATAATCCACAATGTCTTGCCAATGTTCCTAAATTTGATCGGCCTTTAGTTAAAGGTGATATTAACACATTACCAGTTAATGCCGAAGCAAACCAATTTAAAGCTATTTATCCAAATACAGTCATTTATCAAGGTGATGTTTCAATAGAACAAGGAAACCGCACAGTACAAGCGAATAAAGTTACAATTGACTCAACGAATAAAAATAATCGTATGGCGATCTTACAAGGTAACATTAATTATCAAGATAATTTGATCAATATAAAAGGCAATAATGCATCAATGAATCTTAATAATAATGATACTCAAATTAGCCCTGGTGAGTACCATCTTGTCAATCGTCTCGGTCGTGGTGATGCTGATGAGATGAAACTTGAGAAAAATCGATTGATAATTCTAAAAAATGGCAGTTTTACCTCCTGCCCTGTCGATGACAGTACTTGGAGTATTAAAGGTTCAACGATTATTCACGATAATGAAGAAGAATTACTTGAAGTATGGAATGCAGTATTTCGTATTGGTAAAGTTCCCGTGCTCTATTCGCCTTACTTACAATTACCTACAGGCAATAAGCGTCGTTCTGGTTTATTAATTCCTAATCTAAGTTATGACAGTGTCAGTGGTGTAGATTTTGCTTTACCTATTTATTGGAATATTGCACCTAATTATGATGCCACATTTACTCCAAGGGTATTGCAACGTCGAGGTCTTCAATTACAAACTGAATTCCGCTATTTAAATGAACTTGGTTTGGGTACACTAGCATTTGATTGGTTACAACATGATGCTAAATATAGCGAAGATAGGGATAGATTATTAAATGGTAATAACTATGATGACAATCGTCATCGCTGGTTATTCTATTGGAAAAACGATGAATTAATTAATTACAATTGGCGTCTTACTGTTGATTCGACCCGTGTAAGTGATAATCAATATCTAGCAGATTTAGATTCTAAATATACATCCCAAACAGCAGGTTATCTTACACAGTTTTATAAACTGGGCTATAATGATCCTAACTGGGATATTACTTTGGGTTATAGACACTTTCAAGCCTTTCAAGATGGCGTTAAAGATTCTTTGTATCAAACTCAACCACAATTAAATATTAATTATTATAATTATGATTTTGGACCGCTAAAATTCAAAACATTTTCGCAAGTGTCTCATTTTATAAGCTCAGGAAAAAATAATCCTAAAGCATGGCGAGCTCATATTGAGCCATCATTTAATTATACTTTAACTAATTCTTGGACAATCTTAACCACTTCAGCCGGTATAATGGCAACCCATTATAGTCAAGATAATATTAAAAGAAATATTGATCGATATAAACAGTTAGATAAAAACGTTAACCGCTTTATACCAAAATTTAGTATTGACGGTAAAATTATATTTGAACGTGACTTCAATTTCATTGATGGCTATACCCAGACATTAGAACCGCGCGTAAAATATATCTATATTCCATATCGAAATCA
This sequence comes from uncultured Gilliamella sp., assembly GCA_946482005.1. GTDB lineage: Bacteria > Pseudomonadota > Gammaproteobacteria > Enterobacterales > Orbaceae > Gilliamella. Next base: position 138,230 of record CAMLPV010000004.1, on the reverse strand, counting down.
GTCTAATATAGGAACTTATGACTCAACCTTATTACAGTTTGATTATGTAGGTCTATTTAGAGATCAACCATACAGTGGGTTAGATCGAATTGCTTCCGCTAATAATATAGCTACAGGGGTAACAACTCGTTTTTACGATGATAATAAAGTTGAAAAGTTTAATTTATCCATAGGGCAGATAACTTATTTTACTAAATCAAAAACCAGTGAACATAATACTGAGTTAGATAAAAATTCGGATACTGGTAGTATCACTTGGGCATCAGATAATTTTTGGCGGGTTACTAATGATGTAATTTTCAGAAGTGGTATACAATATGATACTCGAATTGATACCGTATCTTTAGCTAATGCAATATTTGAGTATCGCCCATCAAGTGAAAAATTATTACAACTATCTTATCGTTATGCTAACCATAATTATATCAATACGGTTGATTCAAATTCTTTATATAAGAATTATAAACAAGATATATCACAAGCTGGATTTGTTACGGCGTGGCCATTGTCACAAACGATCAATGCAGTAGGTTCATACTATTACGATGTCGGCTTAGGGCAAACTGTCGATAGCTCAATAGGGTTACATTACAGTGACTGTTGCTGGGGAATGACCGTACAATATGGACGAAAGTTAACAGATTGGGATTCAATTTCACGTAGTAGTAAATACGAAAATAAACTTTCAGTTAATTTTGAATTACAAGGTTTAGGTCGTAACCGTGATGCGAAAGCAAAAATGTTAAACTTTGGTAAACTGCCATACACAACAACATTTTAATTTTACTTAATATAACTAAATAAATTAATACAGTAATATTTATACTGTAACAAACAACATGAGTAGCGCAAATATGAAACTATCAAACCTATTGATTACTTTAAATTTAAGTTTAAGTTTAACCATAGGACTACTTACACCATTATCAACCGTTGCTGCACCTAAGGTTATTGAACGAGTAGCTGCGGTAGTTAATAATAATGTCATTTTGGAAAGTGATATTAACGACATGTTAAAAACAATTAAGGCCAGTACAGATGCGAGCAATCTACCTAATGATAAAGTATTAAGAGAACAAATTCTGGATCGCTTAATTATTGAAAATTTAATTTTACAAAAAGCCGCGAAAGCCAAAATAACAATTAATGATGATGAAGTCACCAATGCTATTGCTAGAATCGCAGGGCAAAACGGTATGACGATTGATGAGCTCAGAAGTAAACTTTCAATAATGGGTATTAGTTACAGCAGTTATCGGGAACGAATCCATAATGACATGTTGATTGAACAGACCAGAATGAATGAGGTTAGGCCTAGAATTAAAATTTCAGAAAAAGAAGTTGAAACTTTGACTAAAAATCTTGCTGAACAACCAGCCAACAATAAAGATGTCAAAATTAGTCATATTTTAATATCAGTACCAGAAAAAGCGTCTAAACAACAAATTGATAATGCAATTAACAAAGCAAATGATATCCTTAATCGGGCACAAAAAGGTGAAAATTTTGCAAAATTAGCAGCGACATATTCAAATGATGATTACGCTTTAAAAGGCGGTAATATGGGTTGGAATAAACTCAACGAGCTACCAACTATCTTTGAAGAACGGCTCATTAGAGCACCAAAAGGCAGTATTATTGGCCCAATTCGTTCTGGCGTTGGATTACATATTTTGAAAGTAGATGATACCCGCACAGAAGCTCCCAAAAAATATACTATTGAAGAAATGAATGCTCGCCATATTTTAATTAAAACAAATGTATTGGTGACAGACGAAATAGCTAAACAAAAATTGAATGATATTCGCAAATCAATAATCAGTGGTGCAATAAGTTTTGAAGCAGCCGCAAAGGCTAATTCAGAAGATCCTGGCTCAGCCGAAAATGGAGGAAATTTAGGTTGGAGTCGCCCAGATGTCTATGACAGTGGATTTAGAAATGCCCTAGTTCGGTTAAAAAAAGGTGAAATCAGCCAGCCAGTTAAATCATCTTTCGGTTGGCATTTGATTCAATTACTCGATACCAAACAAACTGATGGTACAAATGCAGTTAAACAAGATCGGGCTTACCGATTGATATTTAATCGTAAATTTAGTGAGGAAGCTCAAGTGTGGATTCAAGAATTAAAAGGCGATGCCTACATTAACATTACAGGTGAAGATAAGCATGAATAATCGTGTACACCAAGGGCATTTCGCCCGTAAACGATTCGGACAAAATTTTTTACACGATGACTATATTATTGAAAGCATTGTTGCAGCTATACAGCCTAAAGCAGATCAAGCTCTAGTAGAAATTGGTCCTGGACTAGCTGCATTAACTGTTCCAGTTAGTAAATACGTTGACCATTTGACGGTTGTAGAAATTGATAGAGATTTAGCCAGTAGATTGATTGATAATCCTCTATTAAATGATAAATTGACAGTTATTGAACAAGATGCTCTGACATTTGACTTTAATGAATTAAAGCAACAATTAGGTAAACCATTAAGAGTATTTGGTAACTTACCCTATAATATCTCTACACCGTTGATGTTCCATTTATTTGAATATGCCAATATCATTACTGATATGCATTTTATGTTACAAAAAGAAGTAGTAACTCGACTTGTCGCCGCACCTAATAGTAAAGACTATGGTAGATTAAGTGTAATGGCACAATATTTTTGCCAAATTATTCCAGTATTAGAAGTACCTCCAACATCATTTAAACCAGCACCAAAAGTTGATTCTGCGGTTGTAAAGTTGATTCCATATAAAGAAAAACCTTATCAAGTAAATGATGTCAAAATACTTTCTCGTGTAACAACTGAAGCATTTAATCAACGCCGAAAAACGATCCGTAACAGTTTAGGCAATATGTTTACAGCCGAACAATTAGTTGAACTCAATATTGATCCAAATTTACGCGCTGAAAATCTAACTGTTCAACAATATTGCCAACTTGCAAATGCATGGAAATAATATTATGGCAAATTTACTCATTGGTGATATTCATGGTTGTTATGATGAATTCATGCGATTACTTGAAAAAGCAAAATTCTCATCTTCAGATACTTTATGGTTAACAGGGGATCTGGTTGCCCGAGGACCTAAATCATTAGATGTTTTACGATTTGTTAAGCAAAATAGTCAGAAAATTCGTATGGTTTTGGGTAATCATGATTTGCACTTATTATCAGTATATGCTGGTGTTACACTTGTTAAAAAGAAAGATAATTTAGATGAAGTCATCAATGCTCCCGATTATGATGAACTTATGAACTGGCTACGTAAACAGCCATTGGTTCAAATTGATGAATCATTAAAATTAATCATGACCCATGCGGGTATTTCACCACAATGGGATCTTGAATTACTAAAAAAATGCGCTCACGATCTGAATGTTATGCTATCTAGTGATTCATATCCCTTATTTTTAGATAAAATGTATGGTAACTTTCCTGATGAATGGTCATCAGATTTACAAGGATTGGATCGCCTACGTTATATTGCAAATGCGCTAACACGTATGCGTTTTTGTTATGAAGATGGCCGGTTAGATTTTTATTTTAAAAAATCACCTGAACAAGCACCAATAAAACTTAAACCTTGGTTTTTATTGCCAAGTAAAATACCCGCACAATATAGTATTGCTTTCGGGCATTGGGCTGCATTAAATGGTAAAGGTACACCAGAAAATATTTATGCACTTGATACTGGATGTTGTTGGGGAGGAAAACTGACATGTTTACGATTTGAAGATAAAAAATATTTCAAAAAACGTAATATTGAAACGAAAAATTAAAGTTATTATTAACAAGGACTTATTATTATGTCTGCATTATCTGTCATAAAATCTATTTGGAAAGTGATTAATGTAATAAGAGAAACGTTTCTTAATTTGATATTCTTAGTTATTATTCTGCTTATCTTCGGCGGTATTGGCTTAATAAATGAAGCTCAAAAGCAAGATACAGTTCCTCAATATGGTTCATTGGTTTTAGATCTTGAAGGTGTTATTGTTGATAACACGAATTACAATGATGAAATCTATGCACTACAAAATAAAATTTATGGTAAAAAAGTAAATACTTCCCGCGAAAATAGTTTGTTTATATTAACGCAAAAAATTGCCCAAGCAACCACCGATCCAAATATTAAAAGCATTATTTTAAAATTAGATAATTTTGTTGGTGCCGATCTGAGCTCTTTACAATATGTGGGCAAGTATTTAACCAAATTTAAAGAAGCTAAAAAACCAATTTATGCCTTTGGAACAAGTTATAATCAGAGCCAATATTATTTAGCGAGTTATGCTAATAAAATCTATCTAACACCTCTTGGCTCAGTCAACGTATATGGATTAGCTGCAAACAACTTATACTATAAAACCCTACTTGATAATTTAAAAGTTAATACACATGTTTTCAGAGTAGGAACGTATAAATCTGCCATTGAGCCATTTATTCGTGATGACATGTCGGAAGATGCGAGAAATAATACAACTCGTTGGTTAACCCATATGTGGGATAATTACCTTAATGATATCTCAACACAACGAAAAAAAGCCAATTCACAATTAGTGCCTGCACCTGAAACAATGCTATCAGAATTAAGAGCTGCTAATGGTAATATGGCTCAATATGCTTTATCTAATGGCTTAGTTGATGTTATTGCTTCAAGTCATCAATATGAATTAGAATTCACTGATCAACATGAAGTTAGTATTTACGATTATCAACTTAAATCAGAAAATGAACAATTAGTTGGTGATAATAATAAGAGTAATACTCCACTTATCGCTGTTGTCTTTGTCAATGGTACGATCACCAATGGTGAAAATAGCAATAATGTAGCAGGAAGCGAAGACATTGTTCAGCAACTTAAAGAAATTCGTAAGAACCTAGATAAGCAAAATATACAAGCTGTAGTATTACGAGTAAATAGCCCTGGGGGTAGTGTTGATGCATCTGAAGCGATTCGTAGTGAATTAGAAGCTTTACGTAGTTATCAAATTCCTGTCGTTGTTTCTATGGGCGGAATGGCTGCATCAGGTGGATACTGGATCTCAACTGAATCTGATTATATTGTTGCAAGTCCAAACACAATTACAGGCTCTATTGGTATTTTTGGTATTATTTCAACATTTGAAAACTCTTTATCTCATATTGGTGTTTATAGTGATGGAGTAAGTACATCACCATTGGCAGGCAATAATTTAACTAAAAACTTGCCTGAAGAAACAAACCAATTAATTCAAATGAACATCAACAATGGCTACCAAACATTTATTTCGCTAGTAGCAAAAGCGCGAAAAATGACAACGGAACAAGTAGATAAAATTGGACAAGGTCAAGTCTGGTTAGGAGCAGAAGCAGACAAAATAGGGCTTATTGATAAGTTAGGTGATTTTGATGATGCCGTTGAAATAGCTGCAACATTAGCAAATTTAACTGATTATAAAATTGACTGGCCAAAATCTGAAGTAAATTGGTTTAATGCATTATATTCAGATATGATAGCTATCTTACCGCAATCAACAGCTGAGATATTATTTGAACATCTTCCTGAAGCAAAACAGCTAAAACAACATATCTCTTTATGGAATAATTTTAACGACACCCAAAATCGTTATATTTATTGTTTAAATTGTGCTGATGTTCGTTAATTTTTATCACTATCCGCCATGAATATGGCGGATAGAATTTTTGATTTGTTGCTAGATATTCCGTTCTAATATGTTAATGATTTTTTCTTTGACTGAAAAAATAACTCATATTTTTCATCGCTTCTTGAATATTTTGGTAATTTGGTACCTCGTTAACCTCACGATTATGTATATCCATATAACGACTAATACCAATTCTATTAACAAAATAGATATTATCTGGTGTTCTAACAGCATAAGAACTGTAGTTAGACATTAATAACCAATTACGATCAGTTATAGGTTTGAATAAATCATATCCGGTAGAATAATCCTTTATATCATTTTCAACATATAAATAATGCTTCATTAGGGTTGGGACAACATCTTCATGGTTAGTTAATTTATTACTGTTATTTATCAAATTACCTAACTCTGTCGCACCAACAATAATAAAAGGTACCTTAGTTTGTGCATCAGTATAATTACCATTATGCCCCCAAAAACCTAGTTTATTATCATTCATTTCTTGACTATGATCACCTGTTATAATTAACAATGTATCATTTAAAGAGTCTGATTTAATAAGTTCATCATAAATATTTTGTAATAAATAATCATCATAATAGACACTTTGTTTGTAACGATTAAAAATCGGCAAAGGATCTGTATCATTGTTCAATGTCATATAGTTAAGATCGCCAATAGGTTTGAACTTAACTGAAAAATCATCTGGGAAATCATACGCATGAGGCGCATCATAAAATAAAAAAGAAAATGTTGGTCTTGAAATATCTCGCGATTTATACCATGCTAACCAATCATCAGTGATTTGTTTATCCCGTTTAGATGCTGAGCCATCTTTACTACTAATTCTTAAGTTTTCAATAGTAACAAACGCAGTTCGATCAAATTCAGGTGCAGTAACTTTAGCTGATGTAAAAATACCAATATTATAATTTTCTTTCTGTAAAGTTGTAATAAATACGGACGGAATGCTACCACGTAAAAATGAATCCCAGTAAGTACCTGGAATACCATAAAAAAGTCCAAAAATACCGGTACGCGTTGCATTACCTGTCGAATAATGATTATTAAAGATCACGCCATTATTATTCTTAACAAACTGAAAAGTATTTGGTGAGATTTCATTACTAAAAGTATCATATCGCCATGAATCTAAAACAATAAATATTATATTTTTAAGTTTTTTATTTTCTGGGTTAATCACTAACGGATTTTTAGGATAATCGACAGTTGCATTAATATTATCTTTATCATAAACAACTTTTCGTGCACCTTCCTTATCAAAAATACTCATGATTTTTTTTGAAGTCAATGGACGATAAAGCGGAATATATTCTTTCACAACCATTATTGGAGAATAAGCATAATAAAAACCAACCATATGTCCAAACTGGCTAATAAATAAAGAAGCAATTAATAGCAGTGTGGATAATAAAATTACTTTCGATTTATTATGAGGTTTAGATACTTGGAAATCAATAATATAGATAATAAGATATTCAACACAAAATGAAACGATAATAAGCGCCAGCATTAACAAATACGTTGTTATAGAAAAATCAACAACTTGACCTGATAATACCATTGATAAAACAGATTCATTAATATGGAATCGATATTGCTGAAAAACAATTGTATCAACATATAATGTTATTTGAATAAAACTAAATAAAATAGCAAGAATGGCATAACATAAATATTTTCTTAACCACAGGGTTGGTATACAGATTAAAAAAAACAATATATATAATGAAAAAAAATGTCCAAGTACAGCAAACACTGAAAATGTGCTACCAAGCCAAGAAAACGCTACATCAGGAACCAGAAAGAAACGTACTGCAATAAGAGATGAAATGAAGATATTTATTAAAACAAAACAGTATAATTTTTTCATAGTACTCACTAGTAGACCATCCATTCACTTAACATCAAAAGAATCTTACAGTATTTTATACTGAAACGTAGTGCTTTCCTGAAACTTTTTAACAAGTTAGCATTATCTAGATAAATACTAATAAAATATTAACAAAAAAGGGCTCTAATTGAGCCCTCTTTCTAGATTCAAACCATTATCGTCTATCGGCAAAAATTCTTAATAACATAATAAATAAATTGATAAAATCAAGATAAAGTTGTAATGCACCTAAAATAACATAACGTCTAAATATATTCTGATCGTCTTGAGGTAAACCATCACCTAATTCTTTCAATTTTTGAGTATCGTAAGCAGTTAATCCTGCAAAAACAAATACACCAATATAGGTAATAGCCCACATCAATGGTTCACTATGCATAAATATATTCACTAATGATGCAATGACTAATCCAATTAATCCCATAAATAAGAAACGACCGAAACTAGACAAATCTCGCTTAGTAGTATAGCCATAAAAAGCCAAAGCTGCGAACATACCTGCGGTAATAAAAAACACACTTGCTATTGACGATGAAGTATAAACTAGAAAATAGATTGAAAAGGTACAACCATTTAAAACCGAATAAAGCATAAATAATGTCGTTGCGGCAGCGCCAGAAAGACGATTAATCATGCCAGAAATAACGAAAACTAATGCCAGTTCCGCTATCATCAATACCCACATACCTTTATATAATAATTGTATCAGCGCAAGATTACTTGATGCAAACCAAGCAACTAAAGCTGTTAATAATAAACCAACAGTCATCCAACCATATACATGGCTCATATACGTTTGTACACGACTGCCAGCTTGTTCATTAATCAAGCCATTCGGCGAAAAACTTGCCATTCCTTATCTCTCCTAAAAATGCCATATAAACTATCGTATTATATATTAAATAGGGATTAATTCCATTTTTTCAATGCATCTACGTCAGTTTTTTTTGCTTCAACCCAGCTATCGCCATCAATGGTTCGTTCTTTCTTCCAAAATGGCGCTTCATTTTTTAAAATATCCATAATAAATTCAGCAGCCGCAAATGAATCGGCACGATGAGCACTACTTACCCCAACAAATACGATCTGCTCATTAGCATTAATTTCCCCAACTCGATGTATAACCACAACTCGACTTAATTGCCATCTTTTTCGAGCATTAGCGATTATATTAGCTAAAACTTTCTCTGTCATTTCTGCATAATGTTCTAAATAAAGGCTCAATGTCTGTTTTTCAAAACAACGAACCTTACCCATAAAAGTGACAATAGCACCATCTTGGGGTAATTCTGAAAGCCAATTAATTAACTGATTATTATCAATTGACTCTTCATTTACTTTAATAATATCCATCGTTTTAACCACCTGTTACAGGAGGGAAAAAGGCAATTTCATCGCCAGCCTGAATAATATAATCAGAATCAACCAATACTTGGTTCACGGCACATAAAATAACTCTCTCTTTGAATGCTAAAGCCCACCTATCGCCACGTTTGCTGAGTTGTTCAAGTAATTCCAAAATAGAAACTTGATTAGCATCTAAGATAATGCTGTCAATTTCAACTAACTCTCTAATTTGAGCAAAAAAAATAATTTTATTCATCTAGTTCCTTGGCAATAAAGTCTCCAGACTTACCACCACTCTTATTCAATAATCTTACTTGCGTAATGACCATATCCTTTTGTACAGCCTTACACATATCATAAATAGTTAAAGCAGCAACTGAAGCTGCTACCATAGCCTCCATTTCAACACCTGTTTGCCCGTTTAATCGACAGTTAGCTTGAATTCGAATACAACTTTTTATTCGATCAGCTTCAATATTAATTTCAATTTTACTGAGTAAAAGCGGATGGCATAGAGGAATAATATCCCAAGTTTTTTTTGCAGCTTGAATACCAGCAATTCTTGCTGTCGCAAAAACATCCCCTTTATGATGTTTACCTTCGATAATCATATCAAGTGTTTTGGTATTCATTAAAACTAATGATTCTGCGCTTGCTTGTCGCATTGTTAGCTGTTTATTTGAAACATCAACCATATGAGCATCACCGCGCTGATTAATATGCGAAAATGACTCGGGCATATTTTTGATTCCTTAAAAAATTTATCAACTCTTTAGAATATATCCAAGATAGCAAAATTTTACAAGTAGCTACTCAACTGATTAAATTAATCATTATCAGAACATATAAAAAATTAGTTTGATTTGACCTTTCAAATTATCTATAAATTTGGTATGTTTTTGCGAGTTAAATAAAAACTGCGTACAATATTACTCTCTTTAAATATAGTTGTGATTATCAATGCTTATTGCTCATGTTGCCTTACCAGTACCACTTTACCAACTTTATGATTATAACTTAACCAAGCCTGCCCAAATTGGAATGCGGGTGAAAGTTCCATTTGGTACCCGCAATGCCATAGGTATTATTGTTAAAATAGATCAACAAACCAATATTGATATTAAAAGTTTAAAAAATATAACTACAATTATTGATAGCGAACCTCTTTTTACTCCAGATATCTGGCAATTATTAAATTGGGCGGCAAGTTATTATCATTATCCAATTGGTGAAGTGTTATTTCATGCGATGCCTGTTTTATTAAGGCAAGGACGCGAAGCTAACAAAGCTCAAATCACACATTGGCAATTAACTGAATTAGGAGAGAATATCGATCTGACCGCATTATCACGAACACCAAAACAAAAATTATTATTATCATCATTTAGAGACAATACTGTTGATTCTATCAACGTAAGCACTACTATCTATAATGAATTAGAGAAAAAAAAACTAATAACACGCGTAAATGTCCAAGCAGATAATATAATGTGGCAAGCAAATTTTTCTGCAAATCCAAACTTGATTAAATTAAATCAAGAACAATTCTATGCAATAGATACAGTAAATAATCATCGTCATAATTTTGCAGTATTTCTTTTGGAGGGTGTCACTGGTTCAGGAAAAACTGAAGTGTATCTCAATATAATATCTAATGTATTAGCTAAAGGTAAACAAGCATTAGTATTGGTACCTGAAATTAGCCTTACACCACAAACAATTAAACGTTTTAAAGAACGATTTAATGCTCCAATAGATATTCTACATTCTGGATTAACTAATCAACAGAGACTAGCTGTTTGGTTAAGAAGCAAAAATGGAGAAAATGCCATTGTTGTTGGTACCCGTTCATCACTTTTCACACCATTTAAAAATTTAGGCATGATTATCGTTGACGAAGAGCATGATAGTTCTTATAAACAGCAAGAAGGATGGCGTTATAATGCTCGTGATTTAGCAATTATTCGTGCAAAACTTAAAAATATCCCTATTTTATTAGGTTCTGCAACGCCTTCATTAGAAACTTTAAATAATGTTAAAAATCATAGATACCAATTGTTACAATTAACAAAACGTGCAGGTCATGCTAAACCGGTAAAGCAATCTATTTTAGATATTCGAGGTTTAACACTTGTAGCTGGCTTATCACAACCCTTAATTGAACAAATAAAAATACATTTACACAATAATAATCAAGTCATGTTATTTTTAAATCGGCGTGGTTATTCACCTTTATTAATATGTCATGATTGTGGTTGGATTGCGGAATGTCCTCGTTGTGATCGTCCATATACTTTTCACAACCAATCACAAAAACTTAGTTGTCATTACTGTGATACACCAAGAGCGATTCCAAAACAATGTCCAAAATGTGGTTCAACTCATTTAGTACCGGTTGGTTTTGGTACTGAGCAATTAGAAAAACAACTTCAGCTTCTTTTTCCTAACACTAAAATAAGTCGTATTGATCGTGATACAGTAGCTAAGAAAGGATCATTAGAGAATTATTTACAAAGTATTCAGCAAGGTGGTGCACATATTTTAGTTGGCACACAAATTTTAGCTAAAGGTCATCATTTTCCTGATATAACATTAGTTGGTATTGTAGATGTCGACGGAGCTTTATTTTCGAGTGATTTTCGAGCCACAGAGCAATTTGCTCAAATCTATACTCAAGTGTCAGGACGAGCTGGCCGAGAAACAAAAACAGGAGAAGTAATATTACAAACCTATCATCCTGAGCATCCATTATTAAATGTATTATTAAATAATGGATATCAAGAATTCGCTAAACAGACCTTAAAAGAACGTCAACAAACGCTATTACCTCCATTCAGTTATCAAGCATTAATTCGTGCGGCTGATCGCAATAATCATCATGCACAAAAGTTTTTGCAACTTATTCATGACAGATTAAAAGAGTATGGTGATAATTCCTTATGGCAACTTGGTCCTATGCCAGCAAATCAACCTAAAAAAGCAGGATATTACCGATGGCAACTTTTGTTACAACACACAAATAGGCAATTATTACAATTAATTTTAGATAACCTTATTATTGATATAGAAAAATGGAATGAAACATCAAAAGTAAGATGGAGTATTGATATTGATCCTATCAATAATTAATATGTCATAATCGCCGACCGATATTAATAATCGGCGGCTTAAAATAAAATTATAACGCTATTTTACCTACATTTTTGTCCAACGTAGCTTGACCTATACCGGAAACTTCTTTCAATTGTTCGATAGATACAAATGCCCCAAATTTTTCACGATATTCAACAATTTTTTTGGCTTTACTTATCCCTATACCTGTTAAAACTTTAGCTAACTCTTCTGCTGTAGCTGTATTAATATTAACTTGTATAATTTGTTGCTGATCTTTTCTAGTTACTTCATTTTTAGTTACTTCATTAGATGAATTATCCGCAAAACTTAATCCGGAAAAAGTGATACTTGATAATAAAATACAAAAAATTGAAAATAGTTTCATTTGATTAACCTCTTAAAAATAGTTATGCAATTAATATGCTTTTTAACTATCTCATTTAATCAAATATTAAACGTTTATTAATTTCATAAATGAAAAAAGTCACCGAAGTGACTTTTCATTTTTGCTGAATTTTGCATTAATTTATGATTTGGATCACAAATTAGCATCTGGCATAATTTCAATTTTAGCTTTGGAACGAATATCTTCAGTAAGAGAAGAATAGATATTATTGATATATAATGGTAATAATTCAGACGAAATATCTTTCTGTTCGTTAGGTGTTTTTACGCCGGTTAATACCACAATAGCAGCACTTTTATCATCTAAGTATTGAACACCAAAAACTCGTTTAGATGTAACTGATGGTACCAAATCAAAAACCATATCAACAATTTTCTTATCCAGCACTTTTGAATCCCGAGTAAGTTTATAACTTTGAGCAAAGTTTACATTTGACGAACTACCTGTTTCGTTTAATTGCGCTAATATATTATCTACAGTCGATGTAAAACGTTCATTAGCAATATTTTGATAGAGTTTTTTATTAATTTCATCTTGGACTTCTTCAAAAGGTGCTATCCCTTCCTTACGATAATCAACAATTTGAATAACAAAATCAATCATATCAATACCTTGACCAACAGTTATCATTTCCGAAACGTTACCTGTTGCTTGACCATCAACAATCATTTGATCACCAAATGCAACATCCCTAACTTCAGGATATCGTAAGATAGTAGCGATATCATTGTAATAAGACCAATCTGAATTAACTATATGTAAATCAGAATCTTTTGCAATCGCTTCTAATGAATTAGGATTTTTGTTTACCGCAGCCTGAATTTTATTTTCTACAGAATAAAATATAGCATTTAGTTTTTCATCTTGCAGTTTTGAAGTAATCATATGTTTTGCATAATCAAAATCCATGACTCTAGATTTTTGAACATTATCTAATTTGACGATAACATAACCATCATCAACTTTTATCGGCTTAGAAATTTGTCCAACTTTTTTTAAATTAGCATCTTTAAATGCTTGAGGTAAAGAATCATCCATAGTAAACCATCCCAATGAACCATTCTTTCCATACGGAGAGGTACTAGAGGCCTGATTAACCGTTTTAACAATAGTCTCAAAATTACCACCAGATGATAGATCTTTCATAATATCATCTGCTTGTTCTTTATCAGTGACATAAATTACACTGTAAGCTTGTCTTTCAGGGAAAGAATAATCTTTTTTATTTTTTTGAAATTGTTTTTGTACTTCTTCATCAGTTACACGAATTTTATCTATATAATTATATTTTTCATTTAAAATATAATTAAATTTAACTCTTTCCTTTCGATAAAATTCGCTCTTATGTTCTTCATAATATTTCTTTTCATCTTCAATAGTAATTTTAACATCATCCATATTTACCACTTTAGGGCTCAAAGTTGATGTATAAACTGTTCTAGTTTGATCTTTTAAATTCGATAACTCTGAATCTATAGGTAATACAAAACTTGAGTTTACTAAAGCATTAATGACTTGTTGTTGTTGCAAATAGGTTTTCAAAGTTTCACCATAACTATCAGGTGTGTAGCCGTTTTCAGAAATGAGTTGTAAATATTTTTTATTACTAAATTTGCCATTTTCAAAAAACACCTGTTGTTTCTTGATAAATTCTTTGACACTTTCATTACTAATATTTGCATTTAACTGCTCGGCAAATTTATAAGATAGAAAATTCGTAATTTGTGAATATAATACATTACGGCGAAGTTGTTTGATAAAAGCAGGGTCACCCGCTGAACTTGAAGTAATTTCCCTTGCTTGAGCTTCAAATTGTGCTCGACTTATTCCTTCTCCATTAACTTTTGCGATGTATTGTTGAGCATCACGCGCATTATTACCGCCCCCAAACCCAAAGAAACCTATCCCTGTGAATATAAATGATAAAATAATTATTGCAAAAATAATTTTAACTACAATATGGTTTGCAGCTGTGCGGATTGTCTCCATCATTTCTTGCGATTCTCCATATATCTAAAGATTAATTCGGCAAGTATAGCATATTTACCTAAATTGGCTATTATCGGAACGTTAAGAGATAAAAAAAGATCAACACTAAGTTGATCTTTTTAAAATTAAATACAATTAATTTAATTGTGTCTGAACTGGAATTTTAGATTTTATTTGTTTAGTTGCCTTTTTCGCTGCATGTTTTAAACTAATTTTATCTTGTTCAAGTTCTATACCAAACGGATTATTTTGTAATGCAATTGTTATTACTTCATCAATCCATTTTACTGGGCAAATATCAATTTCAGCTTTAACATTATCTGGAATTTCTTCTAGATCTTTCACATTATCCATCGGTATAACAACCGTTTTAATTCCACCTCTATGTGCTGCAAGTAATTTTTCTTTAAGACCGCCAATAGGTAATACTTCCCCTCTTAAAGTAATTTCGCCAGTCATAGCAACATCAGAACGAACAGGATTACCTGTTAACGTTGAAATTAATGATGTACACATAGCGATACCTGCACTTGGACCATCTTTCGGTGTCGCCCCATCGGGTACATGGACATGAATATCACGTTTTTCGTAAAAATCACCATTAATACCTAACTTTTCAGCACGAGAACGAACCACTGTCAATGCGGTTTGAATAGATTCTTGCATCACATCACCCAATGAACCCGTATAAGTTAATTTACCTTTACCCGGTACACTAACTGATTCAATTGTAAGTAAATCACCGCCTACTTCAGTCCAAGCAAGACCAATAACTTGCCCAATTCGATTTTCATTATCGGTTTTACCATAATCAAATCGTTGTACTCCTAGGAAATCTTTTAAATTATCCTGAGTTATCGTCACTTTTTTCAACTTGCTATTTAAAGCTAATTGTTTTACAACTTTACGGCAAATTTTTGCTATTTCCCTCTCTAAGCTACGAACCCCTGCTTCTCGAGTATAATAGCGAATAATTCCAATTATAGCTGAATCATCTATACTAATTTCTTTTGGTTTTAACCCATTATTCTCTATTTGTTTAGTAATAAGATGCTGTTTAGCAATATTTAATTTTTCATCTTCTGTATAGCCTGAAAGACGAATAACTTCCATTCGATCTAACAATGGTGCTGGAATATTCATCGAATTAGCAGTAGCAACAAACATTACATCAGATAAATCATAATCAACTTCAAGATAGTGATCACTAAAAGCATTATTTTGTTCAGGATCAAGTACTTCTAACAACGCAGAAGCAGGATCGCCTCGCATATCCGATGCCATCTTATCAATTTCATCCAATAAAAATAATGGATTTTTGACACCAACTTTTACCATACGTTGAATCAATTTACCTGGCATAGAGCCGATATAAGTTCTTCTATGTCCACGAATTTCTGCCTCATCACGAACCCCACCTAATGCCATTCGGACATATTTACGCCCTGTTGCTTTAGCAATAGACTGGCCTAGAGACGTTTTACCTACACCTGGAGGTCCAACTAGACATAATATAGGTCCTTTGACTTTATTAATTCGACCTTGAACAGCTAAATATTCCAATATACGATCTTTAACTCTTTCTAAACCATAATGATCTTTATCTAGAATTTTTTGAGCGCCCTCAATATCTTTTTTAACTTTGCTACGTTTATGCCACGGAATTTGTATCATCCAATCAATATATCCTCTGACTACAGTTGCTTCAGCAGACATTGCAGGCATCATTTTGAGTTTATTAAGTTCAGCCAAAGCTTTTTCTGTTGCCTCTTGTGGCATTTTAGCTTTGGTAATTTTATTTTTTAACTCTTCATATTCATCTGGTTTATTATCGATATCACCCAATTCTTTATGAATTGCTTTTATTTGCTCATTAAGATAATACTCTTTTTGCGCTTTTTCCATTTGTTGCTTAACACGCTGACGAATATTTTTTTCAACTTGCAATAAATCGATTTCAGATTCCATCAATGAAATGAGTAACTCAAAACGTTTTTCCAAATTAGCTGTAACCAGTAATTCTTGCTTTTGTTCTACTTTCAAAAATAATGTAGCGGCAATAGAATCAGCCAGTTGTGAAGGCTCTTTAATCAAACGAATTGAATCAACAACTTCTTGTGTTACCTTTTTATTCAGTTTTGCATAATCATCAAAATTAGAAAGTACAACTCGCATTAAAGCTTCATTTAAATCATCATTTTTGTTTTTTTCATGCAATGTTTCGATATTGGCAATAAAAAAGTCGTCTTCTTTTTGTTCTAAAATATCAACAATTTTAGCTCGTTCAACACCTTCAACTAAAACTTTTACTGTTCCATCTGGAAGTTGAAGCAGTTGTAAAATATTGGCAACAGTCCCAGTTTCGTATAAATCATCAACATCTGGATCATCTTGTGATGGATTTTTTTGAGTAACAAGGAAAACTTGTTTATCCATTTCCATTGCGCTCTCAAGACAACGTATCGATTTATTTCGACCAACAAAGAGAGGAATTACCATATGTGGAAATACCACAACATCACGTAATGGTAAAATAGGCATAATCATTTGTTTAGTTTGTTTTGTTTTCATTTTTTTCTCTCTAATAGTACAAACCCATTATGTTGATATTGGGATTGATTTTAGATATTCAAGCCTATTGTTATGAGTCAAATATATACTATTCCTTAAACATTTTGACAATATCTACATGTAATTAGATATAATATAAATTAGATCATGCTTGTTAAAGTTTCAACAATAACAAGCATCTTCATAGTTAAGCTGACAACTCAACATCTTCTCGGTAAATTAAAGCTGGTGCTTGGGCTTTCTCTACTGTTTCTTGTTCAACAATAACTTTTTTAATATTCTTCATAGATGGTAAATCATACATTGTATCTAATAAAATATTTTCAACAATAGAACGTAAACCTCGAGCTCCTGTTTTACGATGCAACGCTTTTATTGCAATAGCGTTTAATGCATCTTCAGTAAACTCTAATTCAACTCCATCTAACCTAAATAATGTTTCAAACTGCTTAGTTAAAGCGTTTTTAGGTTCAGTTAAAATACTAATTAAGGCATTTTTGTCTAATTCTGATAATGTACCGATTACGGGTAATCGACCAATAAATTCAGGAATCAAACCAAATTTTACTAAATCTTCAGCTTCAACTTGAGCGAGTAACTCAGACTCCGTTGCCTTATTTTTACTGCTTTTAACATCAGCTCCAAAGCCAATACCAGTATTAACAGATACTCGATTTTCTACTACTTTATTCAAGCCACTAAACGCCCCACCACAAATAAACAGAATCTTTGAGGTATCTACCTGTAAAAATTCTTGCTGAGGATGTTTACGTCCGCCTTTGGGAGGCACAGAGGCAATAGTACCTTCAATAATTTTTAATAAGGCTTGTTGTACACCTTCTCCAGACACATCTCTTGTGATTGAAGGATTATCTGATTTTCTTGAAATCTTGTCTATTTCATCAATGTAAATTATACCACGTTGTGCTTTTTCAATATCATAATCACAACTTTGTAATAATTTTTGAATGATATTTTCAACATCTTCACCGACATACCCTGCTTCTGTTAATGTTGTTGCATCTGCCATCGCAAAAGGAACATCTAAAAAGCGAGCTAAAGTTTCGGCTAATAATGTTTTACCACTACCAGTTGGACCAATTAATAAAATATTACTTTTACCTAATTCGACATCATTATGACTTGCATAATTACGTAAACGTTTATAATGATTATAAACAGCTACAGATAATACTTTTTTTGCTTTTTCTTGACCAATAACATATTCATCAAGATGGTTTCGAATTTCATGAGGAGTTGGTAATGGTTTACTATTAAATTCTTCATGTGAGAGAAAACTTTTTGTCTCTTCTTTTAAAATATCATTGCATAGCCCAATACACTCATTACAAATATAAATAGATGATGGTCCTGCAATTAGTTTGCGAACTTCATGTTCACTTTTACCACAAAAAGTACAATAGAGTAATTTTTCTGAGCTTTCATTATTCACTTTTACCACCTAGCTAATTTATTATGAACGTTTACTATATATGGCATCCACTAAACCATATTCAACTGCTTTTTCGGCAGACATAAAGTTATCACGATCTGTATCTTTTTCAATTACACTAATATCTTGACCAGTATGCATTGCCAAAATATTATTTAAACGGCTTTTTACTTGTAAGATTTCTTGTGCATGTATTTGAATATCGGAAGCTTGTCCTTGAAAACCGCCTAATGGTTGATGAATCATTACCCTAGCGTTAGGTAAGCAATATCGTTTACCTTTTGTTCCGGCAGTCAAAAGCAATGATCCCATTGAACATGCTTGTCCCAAACAAATTGTGCTAACATCGGGTTTTATAAATTGCATAGTATCATAAATGGCCAGTCCGGCTGTAACAACACCACCTGGTGAATTTATATATAAATGGATATCTTTTTCAGGATTTTCAGCTTCTAGAAATAACATTTGAGCGATAATTAAGTTAGCCATATTATCTTCAACTTGTCCTGTTAAAAAGATGATTCGCTCTTTTAATAACCGTGAATATATATCGTAAGCTCTTTCTCCACGAGAGCTTTGCTCAACAACCATTGGAATCACACCCATATATGGTTCTAAAGGCATTTTTATCTCCTAATTAAACAAAATAGCCCAAACAGATAATTCTTATTTGGGCTTAAAAGTAATCTTTTTATTTAATGAAGCAGTGTATAGATATTAAGCCACTTGCTGATTCATTAATTCAGAAAACGAGTAGTTTTTATCGGTTACTTTAGCACTAGCTAATAATAAATCAACTACTTGATCTTCAATCGCTACAGATCGAATGTTATCCATCGCTTTCTTATCTTTACTGTAATATTCTAAAACTTCTTTAGGATCTTCGTAAGCAGAGGCAATTTCATCAATTAATGATTTAACTTTTGCATCATCAGCTTTAATCTTATTGCTTTCAATAATTTCGCTAAATAATAAACCAACTGATACACGGCGTTTAGCTTCAGCTTCGAATAATTCTTTCGGAAGGTCGATTGGTTGCTTTATGTTTCCACCAAATCGTGATACAGCCTGTTGACGTAGTACATCAATTTCGCGTTCTACTAATGCAGAAGGAACATCAATTTCATTATTCTTAACTAAACCATCAATAACTTGTGATTTAATTTTATTACGAATAGTTGCATTAAGTTCGCGCGACATATTTTTTCGTACTTCAATACGTAAGCTTTCAACTGTACCATCTGCGATACCAAACCGTTTAATGACATCTTCAGTAAGCTCTGGAAGTTCAAGCTCTTCCACTTTTTTCAATGTTGCAGAAAATACTGCAGGCTTACCTTTTAAATTTTCGGCATGATAATCTTCTGGGAATGTTACGTTAATATCAAATTGGTCATTAGCTTTATGCTCTAAAATAGCATCTTCAAACCCAGGAATCATTCTACCTTGACCTAATACTAATACAAAATCATTAGCTTTACCGCCTTCGAATTCTTCGCCATCAACTTGACCAACAAAATCTAAAGTTACACGATTTTGTTCTTTAGCTGACTGTTCAACTTCTTTCCAAGTCCCTTGTTGTTTACGTAATGTTTCAATCATAGTTTCAACATCAGCATCAACAACTTCAGCTACTGGTTTTTCAACTTCGATCTTATCTAGATCTTTGATTTTAACTTCAGGATAAACCTCAAATTCAACAGTAAAGGTGTAATCTTCTCCATCTTTATATTCTGTTGGAGTATAAGTTGGTGCACCTACTGGATTTATTTTTTCTTGAACAATCGCTTCAATAAAATTTTGTTGCATTAAGTCACTTAATGCATCTTGTAAAATCGACGCACCATAGCGTTGTTCAACAATTTTTAAAGGTACTTTTCCTTTGCGGAAACCATCAATTCTTACTTTTTTTGCAGTATTAATCAGTTCTTTATCAATTGCTTTTTTAATATCTTCTGATTTAATGGTAATTGATAAACGTCTACCTAAACCTTTTGTTGTTTCCACCGAAACTTGCATCTTTATACCTCGAAATTATTGAATAATATCTGCTCATGATTATTTTAAATTGATAATTGAGCCAACAAATTTATAAAATAGGCGAGCATTATACCGACCGTAAACGTCTACGTCGAGACATTTAATAGTTTCTTCTCAAGCGCTTTCAAACGTTTATTCATTTCATCAATATGTAACACTAACGAAGCGGTTTTTCGCCATACTTTATTTTCTTGTAGTGGGATCCCAGATGAATATACACCAGGTTCAGTGATAGGACGCATCACCATTCCCATACCAGTAACGGTTACTTGATCACATATTTCCATATGTCCATTAATAACACTTGCTCCACCGATTAGACAGTGACGACCAATAGTTAAGCTACCAGCCATAATAACGCCTCCCGCAACTGCGGTATGATCACCAATTATATCGTTATGAGCGATTTGACATTGATTGTCAATAATAACACCATTACCTATAACCGTATCATCCAGCGCACCTCTATCTATTGTGGTTGATGCACCTATCTCTACATTATTGCCAATGACAACACGTCCTAATTGAGGGATTTTAATCCAGTTTCCTTTATCATTAGCGTAACCAAATCCATCCGCTCCTATTACCGTTCCTGATTGCACTAAGCAATTATCGCCAATAATACAGTTGTGATAAACCGTGACATTAGCCCATAATTTTGTATTTGCACCTATTTTTGTATCTTTACCAATAAAGCAACCCGCACCAATAACACAATTATCACCTAATGTAACACCACTTTCGATAACAGCATTAGCTCCAATTGAAATATTACTACCTAACTGAGCAGATGAATCAATTACTGCTGATGCCGCTATATCTTTAGCTGGTGCAGGTGTTGTATCAAGATACTGAGCTAATTTTGCATAAGTAAAATAAGGATCTTTTACAATTAATGCAGCACCTTGCCAATACTTAAGACTTTCTTCTGTCATTACTACGGCAGAAGCTTTACATTCTGATAAATTATTCTGCAATTTTTTATCAGACAAAAAGGTAATTTGACCAGATACTGCACTTTTCATTGATGCAATACCTGTGATAGTGATATTACCATCACCATGTAACTTTGCATCAAGTTGTTTAGCCAACTGTTCTAAACGGAAAGCAAACATTATTTTTTAACCTTTTCCAATACTTTATTAGTGATATCTACCGCATCCGATGCTGATAATGTAGCTTCTGCTTTTAAAATAAGATCGTATTTTTCTGTAGTAACAATACTTTTAACAGCTTCTTGGATTTTAGTTAATAATTTACCCACTTCTTCTGATTCGCGTTTGCGGTAATCTGTTGTAAATGCTTTTGCTTTATTTTCAAAATCTGAAATTGTTTTATTTAACTTTGTTTTTTCAGACGCTGATAATGTTAAACCATCTTTCTTTAAACGAGCTGCCGCATCGCTAGCTTTCTTTTCTTCTTCACGCAATGATTTTTCTCTGGCTTCAAATTCTTTATTCAAAGCTTGCCCAACCGCTTCTCGTTGAGGCATATTTTGTAATACAGACATTACATCAATAACACCGATTTTAACTTCTGCATTTGCTATACCAGTAAACAGTAATGCAGCACTTATACTAAGAACAGATATAATTTTTTTCACTTTCTTCACCTATGTCTATTTATTAATTTTGACATGCAATTACCATGTCGAACCGATATTAAATTGGAATTGTTGAGCTGAATCACCATTATATTTCTTAAGAGGTTGAGCATAAGAAAAGACTAATGGACCTAATGGTGACATCCATTGAACAGCCAATCCTGCTGACATTCTTATGTCAGAAGGTGAACTATAATCTGGAATATCCTTGTTCTTAAAATTCCACTCAGTATCCCATACTGTACCTGCATCAAAAAATACAGAAGTACGAATGCTATCTGTATATTTTTCTCCAGCAAATGGAGTAGGAACAATCAATTCTGTACTTGCAAATGCTAACGCATTACCGCCAACGGCATCTTTCGATCTTTTACATTTACTTGTATTATCTAAACCACTACAACCATTATCACTATTAAAATAAACCGCTTTAGGACCAACAGTATTGGCTTTAAAACCACGCAGTACAGTTGAACCACCAGCATAGAAGTTCTCATAGAATGGCAACTCTTTTCCACCAAAACCATCACCATAACCGAAGCGACCTCGAGCTAAGAAAACCCAATGATGTTCAGAATCAAATGGATAATAATAGGAAGCATCGGTGACTACTTTGTAGAATCGGTTATCGAATACAGGCGCAGTTACTTTTGCGCTAGCGGTCACTTTTAAACCATCAGTAGGGAAAAATCCTCGATCCAATGAATTATACGTCCAATAAGCATTTAGCAGTAAATCATTAGTGTCGAAAGAAATAGAACGTCTATTCTTCATCTTTTCGCCCATAGATTCAAAATAACGCCACATTCCATATTGAGCTTTCATATCAGACAACTTATGGTTGGCATATTCAGTACCAAAGCGAATGAAATTATTTTCGCTAATTGGAAATCCTAAATTTGCTGATGCACCCCATGTTTTACTTGAATATTCTGACTCTTCATCATCATCATCTGCTTTATAAGTATTATAGTAAATACTACCACCTAAGCTTACGCCATCAACAGTAAAATAAGGATCAACAATTGAAACAGAGGCAGTTTTATCCGTATCAGTAGTGTTAATATCAAATGATACGCTATTACCGGTACCTAACCAGTTATCTTGCGATATACCGGCATTAAAACTAACACCACTATCCGAACCGATACCCACACCAAATTTAATACTACCAGTATTACGCTCAGAAACTTTATAAATGATATCAACTTGATCATCTATTCCTGGCACTCGTTCAGTATTCGCTTCGACAGTATCAAAAAAACCTAATCGATTTAAGCGTTCCTTACCTAACTCAACTAACCCGTTACTTAACCATGCGCCTTCCATTTGACGAAGCTCACGGCGGATAACACTTTCACTTGTTACTGTATTACCAACAATCTTAATATTACGAACATAATAACGCTGTCCGACATCAACCATAACGATAAGTTTTACAGTATGTTTAGAATCATCCATTTCTGGTTGAATAATGACTCTAGGGTAAGCATAACCAAAATTAGCAAGTAAGCGTTTAACATTATCTTCGATATCGGTTATTTTCTTACCATTATATAAATCTCCAACTGATACGCGCTCATTAGCTATTTTGGCGATCGCATCTTTATGTCCAGCAAATTTTCCTTTGAAATCAAGACCAGATAACTTGTATTGTTCACCTTCATGGATATTAATTGTTACGTAAATTCCTTTTTTATCTGGTGTTAAACTAACTTGTGTGGAATCAATATTAAAACGAGCATAACCACGATTTAGATAAAAACTTTGTAATTCATCTAAATCATTAGCCAATTTTTGTTTCTGATATTTTCGATCACCAAGCATATTCCACCATGGAACTTCATCACGTAGTGAAAAACGTGAAATAAGTTCTTCTGAAGAAAATGCTTTAGCACCAACAATATTGATTTGATCAATCAATGCCGATTTACCCTCTGCAATGACCAATTTTAAATCTGCACGATTACGAGATAATGGGGTAACTACAGCTTTAACTTTTGCATTATACTTACCAACACTATAGTAAAAATCTTCTAAACCTTTTTCAATTGCCGAAAGCATTGTACGATCTAATGCTTCACCTTCCCGGATTCCAGAGCTATCTAAATTCTTTTTCAACATATCATCTTTTACTGATTTATTACCAGAAAAAGTAATACTCGCAATAGTTGGTCGCTCTTGAACATGGACAATCAATTTACTACCATCTCGGGAAACACTGATATTATCAAAATTACCACTAGCATAAAGGGATTTGATAATACGCCCTAAATCCGCTTCATTGACATAATCGCCAACTTGAACAGGCATTTCAAGCAATGCGGCACCAGGAGTAACTCTTTGCAAACCTTCAAATTTAATATCTTTTACTATAAAATCATCAACACAAAATGCGTTGGAACTATACATTGCTGTACCACTGAACAGCAAAGATGCTATAAGTAATTTATTTATTTTCATTGTAAATGTTTATAACCTCATCCCATCACAATCGTAAAAAATCGTTAAATAGTGCAATTCCCATTATTAATATTAATAAAAAAAACCCTATGCGAAATAATCGTTCTTGGGTTTGTTCTGATAAGGCTTTCCCTTTTATCTTTTCAAGCAATAAAAAGACGAGTTGCCCACCATCTAATATTGGTAATGGTACAAGATTGATAACACCCAAACTTATACTAATAAATGCTAAAAAATATAAGTAAGGAGTGAAACCATAACTTGCTGTTTGCCCTGCGCTTTTTGCTATTGTTATAGGCCCTGATAAATGTTTAAGGCCAATAACACCTGTTATTAATTGATATAGTGAACCTACAGTTACTTTTGTCGTTAATACTGTTTGCTCAATACCTTTACCTAGTCCTTCTAAAAAACCGTATTGCTTAACTACTGCCTCTGAAGAAGGATATAAACCAGCTACACCTTCTCCATTTTTCTGAACTGTTGGTATCAAATCAAGATCAATTTCACTATTACCCCGCTTAACCTTTAATACCATTGCATTCGCTTTTTTTATTTCAGCAGAAAAATCATTCCAATTTGTATAAAGATGATTATTATAACTGATAATTTCATCACCTACTTGTAACCCAGCTTTTTCTGCAGCCGATTTTGGTACAATTTTACTTACAATTGGATAAACTTCCAACGTTTTAGGAAGAAAACCAAATGCCGTAATGGACGATTCTTTCTCTATATCAAAATTCCAATGGCTAATATCAACACTCTTTGTTACTTCTATCGGATTACCATTATTATCTGTATCAATATAAGATAAAGATACACTATTTTTACCTAATACAGATACCAAGGCTAAATTTACATCATTCCAGCTTTTAATATTAATATTATCAATACTTTTTAACTCTGCTCCGTAAGGAATATACAATGTAGAAGCAGGAGTATTGGCGATAGTATCTTTTACTTTTACGGGATAAACCATTACTCCATTTAAAAAAATGATCCAATAAATTATCGCAGCTAAAACAAAGTTGGCAAAAGGTCCTGCGAATATAATTGCCATTTTTTGCCAGATTTTTTTTCTATTAAAAGCAAATTTCTCATCATGGATTGAAGTTTTTTTTGTATCTTCATTGAGCATTCTAACATAACCACCAAGAGGAATCATAGCAATTACGAATTCAGTTCCACTTGAAAATTTATGTGACCATATTTTTTTACCAAAACCAATTGAAAAGCATTCAACATGAACACCACATAAACGAGCAATAAAAAAATGCCCAAATTCATGTACAGTGACTAAAATACCCATAGTAATGATAAATAGCAGCAACGGCCAGAGCAAAATATATTACCTCTCTATGATAAGTATAAAGATAGTACTGTAAAAATTGGAACTGCGGCTGTTAAACTGTCAATTCTATCTAAAATACCGCCATGTCCTGGTATTAAATTACCACTATCTTTAATGCCTGCCTCGCGTTTAAACATACTTTCAGTTAAATCACCTAATACTGAGACTAAGATAGCAAAAAAAGAACTGATAAAAAAAACGTTAAATTTTATATTGAATAGATTTGAACAATAAACAATCAAACTAATTAAAATCGCGACACTAACACCACCAATGAAACCTTCTACAGTTTTACCTGGGGAAACTTTTGGGGCTAATTTTCGTTTACCAAAAGTTCGTCCAGCAAAGTAAGCTCCAGTATCTGTTGCCCATACTAGCACAAATACATATAACAACAAGATTGCGCCTGTATAACAATTTGAATGATAGTTAATGGATCTTAACTCTATCATACTAAGGAAAAATGGAACTAATGTAAAAAAGGCAAAAATTAATTTTACAGCAACGTTAGACCAATAATGTAAGGTTTTGGGATAACTTATAACTAAGAATAATGCAACTAACCACCAGATAATTGAAAATGATAATATAATATTATACAGCTTGGATTTTAGCTCCAAAGAGATTGGCATAAAATATAATAAAGCTAATATAATCGCAATAAAAAAAGCAAACATTAATCTTGAATGCTTATTAGTAATATGTAAAAACTGAGACCACTCCCATGCAGCTATAGTGACAACAGCAATCATGATACAAGCGAATATCGACAGTTGCGTAAAAAAAAGTAGAATAATCACAAGTGGAATCAGCACAATTGCTGCAAGTAATCGTTGAATTAACATGAATGTTCCTCTATAGGTATACCACCAAAACGTCGCTCTCTGGTATTAAAAACATCAATTGCTTTGTCAAATAACGTTTGATTGAAGTCTGGCCATAAAACATCAGTAAAGTAAAGTTCAGAATAAGCGATCTGCCATAATAAAAAATTACTGATTCGATATTCACCACCAGTGCGAATAACTAAATCCACTTCAGGAAACTCATGCATACTCATTTCCGAGTTAAATCGTTCTTCAGTAATATCATCTAACGTTATTTTTCCATCAAAGACTTGTTTAGCCATTTTTTTAGTTGACTGTAAAATGTCCCAACGACCACCATAATTAGCAGCAACATTCAAAACTAATCCAGAATTATCTTTTGTTAATTGTTCTGCATTAATAATCATATTTTGCAAATCATCATTAAATTGGGAAATATCACCAATAATATTTAATCGAACATTATTTTTATGTAAACTTTTCATTTCACGATTCAAAGCATAAATAAACAAAGAAATTAAAGCAGAAACTTCATTCGCTGGGCGTTTCCAATTTTCACTACTAAAAGCATATAGCGTTAAAACTTTTATACCAAGAGTTGCAGCATAGGTAACAATTTTACGTACGGCTTTTAAACCGGCTCTATGCCCAACTGCGCGTAACTGTTTTCGTTGCTGTGCCCAGCGACCATTTCCATCCATAATAATCGCTACATGGTTAGGAATGTATCTTTCTTGAATCATGAAATATGCCGTGTCATATAAATCATTTTATCAACTTGTCATTAAATATTTGTTTAATCACTTAGCGTGTTCCGTAAACAACAATAGTTTTACCATGAGCAGAAATTAAATGTTGATCCTCAAGCATTTTTAAAATTCGGCCAACAGTCTCACGAGAACATCCAACAATCTGACCTATTTCCTGACGGGTAATTTTAATTTGCATGCCATCAGGATGTGTCATGGCATCCGGTTGTTTAGCCAGATTTAATAAGGTTTGTGCAATACGACCAGCAACATCAAGAAAGGCTAAATTGCTGACTTTTTCTGATGTTACTTGTAATCTGCTAGCCATTTGGCTCGCAAGTTTCATTAAAATATCGGGATTGACTTGAACAAGTTGCTTAAATTTTTTGTAAGAGATTTCAGCAACTTCACAACTTGTTTTTGCTTTAACCCAAGCGCTTCGCTCTGTTCCTTCTTCAAAAAGACCTAATTCTCCTAAAAATTGATTTTGATTTAAATAAGATAATATCATTTCATTACCTTCATCATCTTTAATCAATACGGCTACAGAGCCTTTTACAATATAATAGAGAGTTTCTGCTTTCTCACCTTGATGAATAAGGGTACTTTTAGCTGGATACTTATGAATATGGCAATGAGATAAAAACCACTCTAATGTTGTATCCGTTTGCTGTTTACCAATCATTATTCCTTCCTCTCCATTCAATTTACAACTTACACACTATAACAAAGTTGAACAATAAATCATATACTAAGCAATAAGGATTTTAGCCATTATTTAACAAGTCTAATATCAACTGTTTGGTGTAACTCAGACCAAAAAATTGCCACAGTTCCATCAAGTAACTGAGATTTTACTTGAGTAACCTTTTCTTGGAGGGATTTTTCTTGTAAACCATAATCGGTACCTTCACGTAACACAAAGGATTCAATTATGTTATCTAACGTTTGTGGATTAAGATTTTGCCAAGGAATAATCATGATAAATTAATATTATTTGGGATTATTAGCATTCTAAAGCATCCATTTAAAAATAAGAAGAATCATTTCACTTTTTAATTTTATTTGACTAATAATCGTGAGGTTAAATCATATAATAAAGTTATATAAACTATCTTAAAAACTAAAAATATAAGTTTTTATCATTCATAACATTATAATGTACCGATTTATTTTTATTCAAATGATTTACATAAACCATACATGAATAAATATTTTTTAGTAATAAAGAAAAACCACTCGTATGAGTGGTTTTAACAATATTTTAAGTAATTATTATTACTTATAAAAATACCAACTTATATTTACTCGTTAGTTGTAACTTTCAATCTATAACCTTGAGCACCAGCTTTATAAGTTGTGTTATAAATTGAGTTATGATTTGCTGTTTCGCTACCTAAGTAAATAGTATCACCATCAGCTGTTGTTTTAGTTGCTTCTAACACATCCTCAGTAGCAGCAACTCCTTCATAATTACCGTCAAGTGTCCATTTAAATGTGTATGCCGAAGTTTTAATCAACTCACCATCATCAATACTGCCGTTTTTATCAGCATCATTCCATACTACAGCACCGAATTTATCACCATATTTAGGGTTAGTTGCACCAGCTGCAGCATAATCAACTTTAGTATCTAAGTTACCCTGCGCGTCGTATTTGAAGATACCAACTTTAAAGGTATCACTAACAATTGGACCTTTACCTGGTGCTTGATCACCTGGACCTGCTGGTGTTGAAGGTGGTTCAGTTGGTTCAGTACCGTTTTCAGTTGTAACTGGGGCAGCTGATGACCAAACATCAGAAACATTTAACCAATGGTTTTTGCTAGGTGCACCAAAGTCAGTACTTTCTTGTAATTTAAAACCAATTTGATCTACACCCGCGAATTGATCATCAATTTGAAATATAATATAACCTAGTTGTACACCCTCTGTATTTGCTTCAGATTTAGTGGTAATAGATTTAAGTTTATCAGCCTTTAAACCTTCCCATGCGCCATAATTGCCAGAAGCATCTTTAGTTCTTTTAAAAACAGTAAGTGATTCTTGGATACTTTTAGTATCAATATCACCATCTTTGTCGAGCAAACGATATGAAATTTTCATCCAGTCGCCGACTTTAACGTTGTCATTTGCTCCAATTTCAGTGTTACCATCAGAATCAGTAGTAAATGTTACAGTGACAGTTTGAGCGGTAACGTCACCATTTAATTTGGAAAGTACAGGTGCACTACCTTGTATTGTATCGTTAGTTGTTGCAGTTAATGTTGCAAAAGCGCTACTTGATGCATAACCTGCTAATAACAAGCCAAATGCAATTTTTTTGATTGTTAAATTTTTCATGTTTAACTTCCTATTTTTATTTTTAAATTAAATATGTTGTATTGATTTGAATACAACACTTTTGTTGGTGTTCCCAAATATAGACCACCGAAATCATTCGTTAGCCTAAAACCTATAACCATACTTTTATATCACCTGAACAATACACACTAACTAATTAGTTATAATCTGTAATCGTTACTTGCAATTTAAAACCTTGATCCCCCGCACATGCTAATGGTGAAGGTATAACCGATGGTTGTAAATCCAAATGAGCAGGTGCATTAGCAACAGCATCAATACCTTTACCTGCTGATGCATAACTCAACGTTTTCTTACTTCTTATCTTGTAATTTGCATTAGGTCCCATAGCAACATTAAACCAAGGACCATTTGGATTTTGTGCATGACCTGGTAACGGAGAAGTTGCAGCACTGCCCGGACAAGCCTCTTCATTGGATCCAACAAGTGACCAAACAACAAACGGATCTTTAAGTTCCTGACCATTAACATCATAACCTTTCACATGATATTTACTATCAACTTTCCATTCTTTAATAGCATTTGGATCAAACTGCAATGAATTACCTGTGCTTGTAGCCACTAATACACCACCCTCTTGGTAAACTTTAATGGTATTAGCTTGTCCACCCGTAAAATTAACGGTAGCTTTATTAAAGGAAGTTCCAAATCTATCAACGGTAATTGCAAAATCAACAGCACCAGCGAGATTAGAAGCAACATCTAAAATGTAGCTATCCCCAACTACTTCTATATCAGCAGCCGTTGCAGCATTAGAAGATACTTTATGTCCCATCTTAACTTTTTCAAAACCTTTTACAATGACACAAGGTTCCTGTGATGGACAGGCATTCACATTACCTGATGTACCGTCAATTAAAGCTACTTTTTTACCATTGCTTGTAGCTGACCACCCTTTTAATACTGATGCAAAATTATCAGGTATGCTATCCATTACTTCTTCATCACTAAAACCATCTACGTCGTTTTCAGAAGTAATAGAACCGATGTCTACTTTAGGCTTAACTAATGTTGCAAAAATAGTAATTGCGCTTTGGCCATCCGCAGGTCTGCTAGCCATTGAAGCCTTATTTCCGTTTTCATCTACTACCCAAACCCCAACTTTACGCGTATTTAGATTTGGTAATACTTCAAATGAAATCGAGTTAGATGTTGCAGATTTACCTTTTTCGTCTGTAACTGTTACGGCTAACGTATATTTACCCTTGGTACTTATAGGACGACGTTGACCATTAGAATCAACATAATTAGGTGCGACAATTTTCCAATTGTTAATATTGGCATTAGGCGTTAACCAGTTAGAAGAACCACAGGTTCCTGTTGCAAAACAAAAGAAACCACCGCCCGCATCAATTTCCATCATATCACCAGACCATGAGACACTGCGTATACCTTTAGCATTATGAACGCCAATGCTGACATCATAAGACTCACCTTCCAATAATTGCAGTGATTCAAGTCCCAAATCAACACTCATTTTCTTTTCTTTATATTCAAGAACAATGTAATTATTACGATCGACAAGATCATAACGACTACCTTTAACTGATCGAGCGGCTTGAACCATATCAGGATCTAATTGGTCTTTTAAAGGCATTCCGATACGGTAGTTCATGGTCAATTCTGCTTTAGTTTCTTTATTACTATCTTGACCGCGTTTATGTTCAGCTTTTACCGTAAATAGAGGGACTGGTGTATAATCAATACCCGCAGTTATAGCTCTAGGATCCTTTTGTAAATTATCTTTACCAAATAATGCTACTTTATCACCATAGTATTGTTCATACATCAATGAACCACCTAAGTGTGGGTATTGTGGTAAGTACCCTTGGAAACGCACATCAAAACCTCTTGCTGCACGTTCTAAATAATCATCAAAATCCCTTGAGTTTTTCCAATCAGATAAAGGGTGATAATAGTTAATGGCAAACTTCATATAGTCTGTCCAAGCTTCAGCACCAATACCCAAACGGTTATGAGAGCGTTGAAAATCGTGGTCTAAAAATACGTTATAGCCTAATAACCATGTTTTATCAGCTACATCCCAACGTTGTCCAATACCGAAGTTACCAATACGTCGATTATGCTCATATTCTTGAAACGATAATTGAGTAAAGATCAAAGTATCTTCGGTGTCGTACCATGGGCTAAATAATTTAGCATTGATATTATTAAATGAACCGGTGTCACTTATATCAAACTGTAATTGCGCTGTACCAAATTGCCCTAAAAAATCTTGTGCAGCACCTTTTAGTGGATCAACAACTTGGTTTCTTACACTATTACGGACATAATTTTCAGCATAATCTTTTGCTTTATTTTTTACATGCCCAGAGATGCCACCATTTTCAGAAGAGGTAATTTGTTTCCAATCTTGAGTAGCTAAAGTCTGTAAAGTTGATGCAACTTGACTTGCTAAAGCATCTTTATCAGCTTTAACGTCATAATTATCATCCGAACCTAATTTAGGTAAATGAGCATATTTATCTTGAGTATCAGAATCTGATTTTTTCAGTGCAGGCAATATTGGAGAATTCTCAGGGAGCACTAAACGCTCTCCGACTTCTACCATATCTTTTTTGTCATAACGCCCAGCATTCATCTCTCTTAATTCTGAGACAGAGACGCCACTTAAAAGTGCTATTTGATATAAGCTACGTTGTTGGTTATTAACCATTTCACGTACTTTGGTACCATCTTTTAACTCGATCACTTTATTACTATCAACAGCTGTTACTGTTTCAGAAACAGTACCATCGGCTGCCCAACTCATCTGGCAGCCTAAAGCCATGATAATTAGTGTAGAGATAACTTTTAAATTAAGATTATTTCTCATCTTAATTATTCCTTATATTTCACCGACACAATGCTACGCAGTAACAAGTTCTTTTTTTATTTGTTAATAAAGCCATCTACCATTAAATTTTTATTGTCAATTTATTCTGATAAAAAATGCTTCAAATTTGTTTTCTTTCCATGTTTTCTTTTAAGGATTTTAAAATTATTTTAAACCCTTTATACGGGAGGAATGATATTACAAAATTGTCATAAATCAAAATAAATTTACATTAATTTTGTTTTATTTTTGTAAATAAAGATAAATTTATTATTTTTCATTGTGTTAAATGAAAAGAATAATAATGTGACTTTAGTAAACTAATTGTTTAACTTAATAAACGTTGTAATAATTAATTCAAAATTACTTTTTTGTTATGATTGGAAGTGTGTGACAAATTGATTGGATAATAAAAAACAGATAAACCGTCTAATAATTCATCTGTTTTTAACATTTTTTCATTTTAGATGTTTTTTTATTGACCTTCATTATAAATTTCTAGATTTTCTGATTCTTTAGATAGTGTTAACTTAATCTTATCACTTCTGTTTATTTCTAACGAAGACAAATATTCATCGTCAATATCTTCGGTAATATATTTCCCATTAAAAACAGAGCATTCTAAATGGGTTATGTTTGGATTGAGGATTTTAATTGAATCAATTAAATCAGAAAGGTTTTGGAAAATAAGTTTATCAGCACCAATATCTTTAGCTATCTCATCAACGGTTCGATTATATGCAATTAATTCGCTTGCAACAGGCATATCAATACCGTAAACATTAGGATACCTTATTTCTGGTGCGGCAGAAGCCAAATAAATTTTCTTCGCACCACACGAGCGAACCATTTCAAGAATCTTTTCTGATGTAGTACCTCGTACGATTGAATCATCAACTAAGAGAACATTTTTACCTTCAAATTCAATACGATTTGCATTGAGTTTTCTTCTTACGGAAAGTTTACGTGCCGTTTGTCCCGGCATAATAAATGTTCGTCCAACATAACGATTTTTAACAAATCCTTGTCGATAAGGCTTATTTAATATTCTTGCTATTTCAAGCGCTGCATCACACGATGTTTCTGGAATAGGTATGACAACATCAATATCAACATTCTTCCATTCCTTTGCTATTTTTTGCCCTAGTTTTTGCCCCATTAAAATGCGAGATTGATAAACAGATACACCATTCATCAATGAATCCGGTCTTGCAAAATAAACATATTCAAAAATACATGGATAATATTGAGGATTATCTGAACATTGCTGTGAATATAATCGCCCATCTTGAGTGATATAAATCGCTTCGCCAGGATCAACATCACGCATAAACTCAAAATCAAGAATATCTAATGCCACACTTTCTGAGGCAACCATATATTCGATTTTTTGATTTTCTAAAACTCTTCTACCAATAACTAACGGACGGATTCCATAAGGATCTCGAAAAGCAACCAAACCATGTCCTATAATCATTGCTACACAAGCATAGGCCCCCTTAATAATCGTATGTACATTATGAATTGCGGTAAAAATATTATCTGGGCTAAGAGGGTAAGTTGGAAATTTATCGAGTTCGCTGGCAAAAATGTTAAGTAAAACTTCTGAATCGGAATTAGTATTGATATGACGCCTAGCTAACTCAAAAACTTTATTACGCAGTTTATCGGTATTAGTTAAATTACCATTATGAGCAAGAGCAATGCCATACGGTGAATTGACATAAAACGGTTGTGCTTCCGAGGGACTGGAGCTTCCAGCTGTTGGATAACGTATATGGCCAATTCCTAAATTACCTTGTAAACGCTGCATATGATGTTCTTGGAATACATCTTTAACTAGACCATTAGCTTTACGCATACGAAAGCGATTTTGATTATCAATTGTAACAATACCTGCAGCATCTTGTCCCCGATGTTGCAACACAGTCAATGCATCATAAATTGATTGGTTGACTGTACCACTTCCTACAATACCTACAACACCACACATATAATGACTACCTCAAACTTAATGAACTAAAAAAGATGATGAATTTTGGATATAATCAAAAAACCAACGAATAATAAAATGAAAATGAGGAATAAGTTGTGACTGGGTCCAATAAGGTGATTTTGATAATGGCGTAAAGGTATCAATGAAAAAGAGTAATGCTGCAACAACTAAAATACCACGTAATATTCCAAAACAGATACCTAAAACTCGGTCAGTACCG
Organism: uncultured Gilliamella sp.; assembly: GCA_946482005.1. Lineage (GTDB taxonomy): Bacteria > Pseudomonadota > Gammaproteobacteria > Enterobacterales > Orbaceae > Gilliamella. The sequence goes on along the minus strand of CAMLPV010000004.1, from coordinate 103,328 downwards.
GATAAGCCAGTTTTTTGAACTAATTGGCCAATAACATAAGAAACAACAGAGCATACTAATAATGTAGCAAAAAAAAGGATAGTAATTGCTACTGCAATACGAATGATGTCGCTATCAAAGTAGGTCAAGTATGGCGTGATGTAAGTATAAAAATGACCCGCTATAAAAAAAGCTAATCCCCAACTAACAAGAGATAAAGCTTCTCTTATAAAACCCCGAACGATACTAACTGAAGCTGAAAAAGCAATAATACTTATAATTGTAATATCAACCCAATTCATCATAATAATCCGCTATTTTATGTTTAAAAATATTTTTTACCGCTAATTATCGTAAATAATACTATATGTAAACTTGTAAAGTTATAAATTAAGAATTATCTTTGATATAAAAAAATAATTCTTAATTGGCTACAATAATCCCTTTCAATTTTGTCAAATTATTTAAATTAGTAATAATTTGTTCTGCTTGTTCCTTTTTTGCATATGGACCAACTTGTAATTTAATTACTTGATTCGGTTCTGGATTTTTAGGTATGAGCCTCACGTTATAATTATTTAATCTCAATAATGCAACGAGTTCTTCAATTTTTTGTTTATTTTTTAACGCTGTTAGTTGGATCATAAATGTTTTGGTTTCTTGTCCTGAAACTGAAACTTTCGAATCTGACTCGTCATTTTCGGAAATATCTTGTAACGTCAATGGGCTTGAATTTTGATCTACACCCGAAATATACGAAGTATTAGGTATATTACTAGTATTGTCAAAATCACCCCCTGATTCATTAGGTGAATTTATGAGTTGATTTTGTTGATTAACTATTTCTGGTTGTAAAATTGGAGTAGCTAAAGTTCGTTGATTAGATTTATCTATTAGGATCCATGGCGCTATTACAGCTAAAATTAACAATAATGTTGCAAAACCAACAAGTTGATTTCTTATTCTATTTTGATTATTGCTGCTACTTTTTTTATTTTTCATCATGATTAATTAAACTTAATCCGCTAAATTAGCTAAAACATCAGATACCGTATGAAACGAACCACATACCACTATAATATCATCTTTTTTAGCATCTTGTAGAGCCATTTGATAAGCATCTAAAACGTTATCGAATGTTGATACATTAAACTTATTATCCTCTATTAAATATTGTTTCAATACTTCACTACGGCATCCACGTTCACCATAAAGTGAGGCACAATACCAAACATCCCCTTTCAATATAGACAAAGTACTTTTAATGTCTTTATCTTTAAGCATAGCAATAACAAATCTAACTTTACCTAAATATTTTTTTTCTGTTCGCAATAATGCTAATTGTTTTGTTAGGTAGCCTGCTGCATGGGGGTTATGAGCGACGTCGATTATTACTAGTGGTTCTGTATTTATTGTCTGAAATCGTCCAACCAGACTTGAATTCAATAAACCTTCACTTATTTGTCTTGTTTCAATTTGGATTGATGAATAACTTAAAGCGGCAATTGCTGTTGCAGCGTTAGCTAAAGGGACTTTAGGAATTGGTAAAGATTGATATTGACATTGACTAGAATAAAAATCCCATTTATCGCTACTTTTTTGCTCATAAAACCAATCATGATTAATGCTATGAATAGGACAATTGACGGACTTAGCTACATCTAAAATTGACATAGGAATATCTGGTTCACCCACGATAGCAATACTTTTAGACTTAAAGATACCTGCCTTTTCTCGACCTATACTTTCACGTGTACTACCTAAATAATCAACATGATCAATACCTATAGTTGTCACAATTGCAACATCAGCATCGACAATATTAGTTGCATCAAGCCTACCGCCTAATCCGACCTCTAAAATAACAACATCTAATTTAGCTTGTTTGAATTGATACAGAGCAGCGAGAGTAGCATATTCAAAATAGGTAAGTGAGATCTCACCGCGCGCATCCTCAATTTGTGTAAATGCATTTATCGTTTCTTGCTCTGTTGATTCTTGATTATCAATTCGCACTCGTTCTGTAAAACGTAATAAATGAGGAGAACTATAAACACCAACATGTAAATTGGCCGCAAGTAATATCATCTCAAGTGTTTTACAAGTTGTTCCTTTACCATTAGTACCAGCAACCGTAAATATATAAGGCGCTGGTTGCAATAAATTAAGGCGCTGAGCAACAGTTTTGACACGCTCCAAACCGAGATCAATTGTCGAGGGATGTAGTTGTTCTAGATAACAAAGCCACGCTGATAGATCAGACAAGGCATTAGGTTTTTCAACTTGCATGATTAGTTACATTGTTTCATTATTGGTGGCATCATAAAAAGGGGCTGGAAGTTTCATTAATTTCGCGATCAAACCAGCAATTTTTGGCCGCATATCTTTACGATGGATAATCATATCAAGTGCGCCTTTTTCTAGCAGAAACTCACTACGTTGAAAGCCTTCGGGTAACGTTTCTCGAACGGTTTGTTGAATAACACGAGGACCTGCAAAACCTATTAATGCTTTTGGTTCAGCGATATTAATATCACCAAGCATAGCTAAACTTGCTGATACACCGCCCATTGTAGGGTCAGTCATAACTGAAATATAAGGTAAACCTTCATCTTGCATTTTAGCCAAAATAGCGCTCGTTTTTGCCATTTGCATTAATGAAAATAGAGCTTCTTGCATTCGTGCACCACCACTAGTTGAAAAACAGATTAATGGACACTTATCGGCAATAGCTTGTTCAGCAGCACGAGTAAATAATGCGCCAACAACTGAGGACATTGAGCCGCCAATAAATGCAAACTCAAAACAAGCGACCACAACAGGAATACCAAGTAGTGTGCCTTTCATAACCACCATGGCTTCTTTTTCACGGGTATCTTTTTGAGCAGCGGTTAACCGATCTTTATATTTTTTAGTATCTTTAAATTTTAAGATATCTTTTGGAGCAAGTTCTGCACCGATTTCAACATCCGAACCTTCATCTAAAAATCGGTATAATCTTACTCTTGCAGCAATATGCATATGGTGATCACATTTCGGACACACCTCTAAATTACGATCTAGTTCAGCTTGATAAATGACCTGTTCACAATTACTACATTTGGTCCAAACCCCACCGGGAATATTCGCCTTTTTATGATCTGACGATATATTATTTTTACTTAGAATTTTCTCAATCCAGCTCATTATGATTCTCTCATTAGATACTCTTTAGAAATATTGGGCTATTGTATAATATTTTGTAATAATTCTTAATAGTTGTTTTAATTTTTCTCTTTTTTGTAAAAAAATTTGAGGAAGTGCATACGTTTAAGTATAAAATTAATGACTAAATTCAACAATAATGCCAAATGCCGATAAATAAATCATAATAAGGCAATTAATTATTGAATTTTCCAACAAAATCTGATGATATTTAAAAATATAATTAATATGACCTTAAAAAATTATTAGTATATAATTAGACAAGGTTTATTTTTCAATTTTTTACAATTAAGGGGTTTTAGATGGACAAGGAAAAAGCAAGTGCACCATCGTTTCAAGATGTATTAGAATACATTCGCCTATCACGTCGTTTAAATAAATTAAAACGCGAAATTTCAGATAATGAGAAAAAAATTCGCGATAACCAAAAACGTGTACTCTTACTTGAAAACCTAAGTGAATACATTAAACCAAATATGACGTATGAAGAACTTCAAGCTATTATTGCTAATATGAAAAGCGATTATGATGATCGAGTTGATGATTATATTATTAAAAATGCTGAAATATCTAAAGAACGTCGCGATATCAGTAAAAAAATGCGCACTTATCGTTCAAATTAATTTTTGAATATGTAACTCCCATAATTTTATATATGGGAGTTATGTTTTATCAGTTAAATCATCCGCCAGCAAGTTTAACTTTAAAGCCTTTATCTTCTAACAACGACTTTAGCAAATCTCTTTTATCGCCTTGAATTTCAATCGTTCCATCTTTAATAGAGCCGCCACATCCACAACGTTTTTTTAGTTCTCCTGCTAATTTAGACAATTGATTATCATCCAAATCAAAACCAGAAATAACACATACGCCTTTCCCTTTACGCCCCGAAGTCTGTCGTTGAATACGTATAATACCATCACCTTTAGGGCGAGATAATTTTTCTTCTATTGGTTTAATTCGTCCTTGATCGGTCGAATAAACAAGAGGATTATCGGACATAATTAAATTAACTCTTACTTAAATCAAGGGTAGATAAAATAGATTGTAATGCTTTAGCAGGATCTTCTGCTCTCGTAATTGGCCTACCAATGACTAAATAATCGGAACCGGCCGCTTGAGCACGTTGTGGTGTCATGATACGACGCTGATCATCAGGCCCTGAATCTACAGGACGAATACCAGGCGTGACCAATTTAAAATTACTACCAAGTCTAGTTCTAAAACTTTGTACTTCTTTAGCGGAGCAAACCACTCCGTCAAGCCCACAATTTTTCGCGAGTATAGCTAATTTGGTTGCTTGTTCTAAAGGTGAAACATTAATACCAATCTCTTTAAGATCAGCCGCTTCCATACTCGTTAATACTGTTACCGCAATTAAAAGTGGTGCATCTTTACCATAAGGATAAAGTGCATCTTTTGCAGCTTCCATCATACGAATTCCGCCACTAGCATGAACATTAGTCATCCAAACACCTAAATCAGCCGCCGCTGCTACTGCCTTAGCCACGGTATTTGGAATATCATGAAATTTAAGATCTAAAAAAATTTCAAAGCCTTTATTCATAATTTGTTTTATAAATTCAGGACCAGCATGAGTAAACAATTCCTTACCAATTTTTAAACGACAATCTTTCGGATCAACCCGATCAATAAAATTCCAAGCTGACTTAACATCAGCAAAATCAACAGCAACAATAATTGGTGATGACATAACTCATTTATCCCTTTTTTATCTTAAATTTTATCTATCTTTTTTGTACAAATTCATTTAAATCGTTATAAAATATTCGTGCGCTTTCTTTATAACCTTTCAAAGTTTGATGAACTAAATCTGGGCGAGCTAAACCGCGTTTACGCCATTCTTTAATAGCAAATTTACCCCCCATAGCCTTTTGCCAATCCCAAAATAATGTTTTTTCAGTTCTAGCTACTTGTTTTTGAATATTCATTATTGCCGAAAATGATTTAGGTATATCTTTTTGATTAACCATTGTATCAGGTGGCGTCATTATTAAGATAGCGGCATTGGGTAATGATTTACGAATGAGCCGTATATTATTAATCAAATTTTTTCGGTATGCATTGAGATCTAAAGTTTCATCAAAACTTTCATTGGTTCCATACTCGAGTATAATTAAATCACTTTTTGATAAAGATAGTTCTTTAAACCAACTTGGACTCCATTTCTGCCATATAGCCTGCCTTGCCCCATTTGTAGCAATTGCTGAGACAATAACGCCAGGTTGCTGGTAACGAGTTAACCAAATGCCCCCAAGTTCAACGGTACTTTGTCCTGTTATTTTTAGTGGCATTTTAGCAACCACAGATACACTTTGCCAAACATTAGCTTTAGGGACATAGTCAAATTTAATTCTTTTATTATTATTATCATAAAGACCAAATAAATTAGACGTATTTTTTAATGGTTTAAAAATTAACTGAACCCGCCAATCCGCATTATAATCTGATTTGGGTTGAATCTGTAATACCGCAGAATTTTGGTTAGGTCTAGCAATAAAGCCACCCATAGGAAAATCTCTATTACTCAAGGTTCTACTACTTAACACATCCCAATTTTTACTTTTCCAAGTCACTGCTGCATGACTTTGACCTTTTATGGCTATTGGTGTTATCCAGCCAATACCTGCATCACCATATTTTCCCTGCATCAATGTTCTAAATTCACCAGTAAAAAAATCTGCTGCGGTATGCGAATCACCAAATTGAGTGATATTAACAACATTATTTGCTCTTTTATTGGTCATTAATGATTTCAATCGGGTAGCAAATTGTTTCGCATTTGGATCACCAAAATCAATAATTCCGGACCCCGTAACAGCTTCACTTTCAGTCACACCATATCCAAAAGTGAAAGTAACCAAAATAACAGTCAGAAAAGACTTTAAAAACTTATTCACTATGGACATCCTCTAATTTTTTGAAAATTATTTTTTCCATAATAGCTTTTGCCAGAATTTTTTGACCTGAAGGTGTAAAGTGAACCCCATCATCAACCCTTACCCTGATTTTCTCTTTATTCGTCTCAACAAAACTATTAAATTTTTCGTATGAACAACCGAGTAATTCATTAGTTGTTAGAAAATGTTGTTGAGTTTTTTCAAGCTCTGACTGATATAATTTATTAAGATAAACCATACCATCATTTAGTTTTTTCTTACGCATACAAGGTGGTGCAAGCCAAAGGACTTGAACACGATGTTTTTGGACATGTTCTAAAATACTGGCAATACGTAAACGATAATGTTTTTCCCATAGTTTAGATTTAAATCTTACATTTGTTGCATAACCTTTAACAGGAAAATCCCATGGATCGTTAGCACCTAAAAAAACGACAAGTAATTTAATTGAAGGATCTTCAGATAGTTTATCATTAATCGTTTTTGGCCAATCAAAAGCTTTTGGATAACTTAGTCCAGTACTACGTTTGCTTAAATCAATGCTTTCAATTCTATATTGTTTGAATAACATTTTTTTAACATATGGTGCAACACCTTGCATTAAAGAGTCACCAGCAAAAAAAACTTTATCATTTTGAGTCAATACAATTGGTATTGATTCATCAACTAATGATGCATCATCAGACAAAACCTCTGGTTGCTCATTTTGATCTATCGGAGTTATTTGCGTTTCTATTGCTTTAACTTCCGTAGATGTTTGTTGAACTTTCTCATCAACTTTATCTTCAGCTTCAGCCTTAACTTCAGTTTTCTCTTTAACTTCAACTTTATCTTCAGTATTATTTATTGTTTCTTGCGTTGTTTGTTTTGTAGTTTCTGACTTAGTGTCTGAATCAATAATCTCTAATTTAGGTGATTCATCTTCTAGTGATTCATCATCAAGTGATTCATCCCTTGCAAATAATCTTAGAATATCTTCTTTTGTTTCAAGTTTATTTTCTTTTGATTCGGATCGATTTTCTTCAATAGCCTCGATAGGTTCAGGCACGTCATCAGTTTGTTCAGTTTGCTCAGATTCATCAGTAACCTCTTTTTCATCAGAATCCACTTTTGCATTGGAGTCTAAATCATCTTGAGGTGCAATAATGCTTTCGCTTGTATCTTTTTCCAACTCTTCAGGTGGGGGATCTTCAGTAAGCGTATCAGAATCCAATAGATCTGAATGATAAGTTTGTTGCCAATAAATTAGTATTGATTTGTAATAAATTGACATCAAAACAACCGCTGTCAAAAGTAAAATTACACAAATATATCGAGCAGATAAAGTACTTCTTACAATTTCAGAAATAACATTATTTTTAACAAATTTTCTTGAACGCTTGAAAGCAACTTTATTCAATGTATTAGGAGATTGCCATTTCAGATTCAAATAAGTTTTTTTCTTATTTTTCATAACCGATTTTTTAAATTCCATAATAATTTATCATCATAATCAAAAGTTAGCATAAATAAAGTTTGGCACACCAGATGGTGCAATATATATTGTCAACCACAATACTGAAATAAAAATGATAGGTAAGTAAATCAGATTTATTCTACTTATCAGTAAAGTAAACCAATTTGGAATATTTTTTAATATCGGATAAATAAAAAATACTACATAGATAATTAAAAAAGTTACAATATATTTTGGTTCAATCAAAAAGTTGTGTGTTAATGCGGTTAAATAATCTAATGCATCAGGCAAACTTTCACAATTAAAAAATAACCATGAAAAACACACGTAATGCCAAGTGAGAAACCTTGCTAATGTAGGAGAACGTTCAGTTACCCAACCTCGACCAAAATAATGTTCACTAATATTAAGCGCTATAATACCAACTCCGTGACATGCGCCCCAAATAATAAAATTAATCCCAGCACCATGCCATAAACCCGATATTAACATCGCCAACATCACATTAATTTGCGTACGAATAAGCCCTTTTCGATTACCACCAAGAGGAATATAGATATAATCACGAATCCAGTGCGATAAACTAATATGCCAACGGCTCCAAAATTCTCGCAGATTACAGGCTAAATAAGGGAAGTTAAAATTATTTGGTAAACGGAATCCTAATAGAAGAGCAATACCAGTAACTAAATCGGTATAGCCTGAAAAATTTAAGTAAATTTGAATTGCATAACCATAAAGTCCTACTAACAAATCAATAACACTAAATTCTAAAGGATTAGCAAAAATTGGCGTAACCCAGTTTTCACTTATAATTCCGCCTAAACAATAGACTTTAATTACAGATAAAATTATTAAAGTAAAAGCTCTAAAAGGTTGTAAAATCTTGCGGGGATGACGGGTAGTTATTTGAGGTAAAAAATTTTTAGCACGATTAACTGGACCCGCTATAACACTCGGAAAAAAAGATAAAAACAGTGCAAAATCCCAAAATTTAGCTACAGGTAATTCACTTTTTTTAACAGAGACAATATAGCTAACTGAATGAAGAGTATAAAATGATATTCCAATAGGAATAAGTACTGTTACAACAGGTAGTGCGATTGGTATATGGAGGAAATTAAATAAGGCCTGTAACTCATAACGGAAGAAATCAAAATATTTAAACAGCGACAAATTAGCTATTGATAAACATAATGCCAAGATTAACCACCGATTACCATTTTCATCTGACCGGGCAATCATAATTGAGAAAAAATATATTACACAGGTATAAATAAAAAGAATTAGCGCAAACTGCAAGCTAAAACTGGCCACAATAAGATAACTTGAAACTAAAAGTAATTTATTTTGTAATTTAGGAAAAAGACGATACCGCCAATATAACGCAAAAAAAACGATAAAGATTAGTCCAAATTCAATAGATAAATAACTCACTGCATTCCTTTTATAAACATATATCGAACCTGAAAGTTCTTTAGAAAGTATATTAACGCCTTAATCACTAATCATCTCAGACTGAGCTAGCACATTATAAACAATTAATTCTTTATTTAGCCCTGTTACAGACAATAATAAACGCCTAGCCTGCAGCCATAATTCATACAGTGCAGAAATTTTTTCATTGCTTTTAGTTGCTAATAATCTTACTAATGGTACTTGATCACGATTAACAATAAAACGACCAGCTTTTTGTTTTGCCTTTAATGCATCGCTTAATAAAGCACAAAACCAAATAATACATTCAATAAATTCTTCATTATCAAATGTTTTTGCAAGTTGCCAATAATCATTATGAGGTACAACACGTAATAAATGGTCACAAAATGCTTTTCTTTGCTGCCACTTTTCTGGTTTTAATAAAGCTAGTGCAGCTAATGGCGCATTTTCGCTCAATAACAGCGCAGAGGCAAGCTCATTATCGCTACTTTGCTGATTATGTCTCTTTTTTAACCACTCAATGGATTGCTCCAATTTAGGTACAGATAAAAAATAAGAAAAACAACGACTATGAATTGTTGGTAATAAATGGCTATTATGCTCATCACTTAAAATAAAGTAGGTATTTTCTGGAGGCTCTTCTAATGTTTTAAGTAATGCATTAGCTGCGGCTTCTGTCATTAAAGCGGCCCGCTTAATCCAAATAACTTTATTGCCACCTTGTTGGGATTTTTCGTACACTTTAGTGGTAATTTTTCGAATTTGATCAATACCAATAGATTGTTTATCTTGTTCATTCGTTATGATGTAAAAATCCGGGTGATGATGGGACAGAAATAACTTACAACTGTGGCAACTTGAACAAGGTTCTAATTGCTCTGCAGACAAACATAATAAACGATTAGCCACCATATTAATGAACTCATCTTCACCACTTCCTTGCAGGTAATTAATCAATAACGCATGATGAGTCTTTTTATGTATAATTCCTTCAGCAAATTGTTGATAAGGCGATATCAGCCAAGGATAATCATTTAAAATCATACATTAGTAACCTGTTGTGTTAACCATGTTGTTAGGATCTGTTCAATTTGCATTGTCACCTGATTGATTGATTTAGATGCATCAATGGTAAAAATGGTTTCATCTTGATTTGCCAACTCTAAATAACGTTGACGAATTCGCTCAAAAAAGGGTAATGACTGTTGTTCAATACGATCGAGTTCACCTCTTGCTTTAGCACGCATTAAACCAATTTGTGGTTCAATATCTAAATATAAAGTTAAATCCGGCTTAAAATTACCTAAAACTTGCTCTTTTAATGTGGTGATAAAAACTTTATCTAACTGGCGACCACCGCCTTGATAAGCTTGCGTTGATAAATCATGCCGATCACCAATGACCCATTTACCAGCATTAAGAGCAGGCTTAATCACATTATCAATCAATTGAATACGAGCGGCATATAACATCAACAATTCGGCTTTATCCGTCAAAGGTTCATCATCCAAACCATTTTTAATAAGATTGCGTAATGCTTCAGCAATGGGTGTACCACCTGGTTCACGAGTAAATTGTAAATCGCCAATGTTATATTGATTCAAAATACGAGCAACGGTATTAACTGCTGTCGTTTTACCCGCACCTTCAAGACCTTCAATGACAATAAATTTGCCTGTCATGCTAAATTCCTAAACTATTTATGATGATCATATGTTTAATAACGCACTATTGTACGCTATTTTTGATTATTAGTTTAGTTAACAGTTACTTTCAATTTTCATGTTTTAAAATGAACTTCATAACTATTTAAGATTTTTAATAAATCTCATTCGATTTTTTATATTCATAAAAATATAAAAGTGAATATATGCCTATATTAGTAAAGAAATAAAGTTAAAACGTTATTAAGACTTTAAGGAGAGTATATGCTTATAACCCTGTAGCTAAAAGCCTTTCATTACTTTACCTAATTAATCTAACTATATCCCTGTGTATACAGGGAACTTACTGAACGGCGGAACTTGGCACAAATATATAACTGGTTTATCCCTGTACATACAGGGAACACACGTACGCATTAGCTGTGTGTACCATTATTATAGCGGTTTATCCCTGTGTATACAGGGAACACTGCAATAATTGTATATGAAGCCCTAAAAAGGGCGGTTTATCCCTGTGTATACAGGGAACACAAAAAAGAAAACGATAAATTATTTTTTTATCGCGGTTTATCCCTGTGTATACAGGGAACACTCTAAATATATATAATTGTTTTATTTAGATTTATTGGCAACCAAAAAATCTACCAATTTTTTCATATTTTTAAAGAACTTTAACCTATTGATTTTCAATAGGTAAAAAAGAGACTAACCTTAGTCCATCTAAATCTACCGGAACCCTTCTATTAGCGCCATAAGTTTGGAAGTCAAATCCTGATTCTGTATTAGTTGCCCAAGCAAGGACAACATTGCCTTCCTCTGCAAGTTTAACAATTTGTTGCCATATCATTTCTCTTATTGGTTTTGATATGTCACCGATATAAACTCCAGCTCTAATTTCAAGTAACCAAATTGCTAAACGACCACGTAATCGAGGTGGAACATTTTCAGTTACCACAACACACATACTCATTATTAACGACTCCTAAAACCACTATCGGCTAAAGATTGAGGTTCTGGGATAGCGGGTGGCAGGGCATAATCAGGTGGTAGAGGCGGTTCGATACCACCAGCGGACAAAACTTCTTCAATAAGCGGAATTAATATTGCTAATGTCTTCTGGCTTCTAAAAATTTCACGACAGGCCACACGAACTTCCCGATCAGGATCAATCTTGTTTTTTGCAGCTATTTCAAACGCTTTGGGAACAACGGTATCAAACTTAATAATATCAGCAATATCATAAACAAATGAGAGTGGTTTGCCACTATGTACAAATCCGATTGCTGGAGCATAGCCAGCCGCCAAAACAGCCGCTTCAGTGATCCCATATAAGCAAGATGTGGCTGCACTTATACATTGATTAACCGTATCTCCTTTTTGCCAATCTTTAGGGTCGTATTTTCTTCCGTGCCATTTAACATGATAACGTTTAGCCAGTAATGAATAAGTTTCACGTACTCGCGATCCTTCAATGCCTCGTAACTGTTCAATAGAGCGACGACTCGGTGCCGGTTCACCAAATCGTAACTCAAACATTTTTTTGACCACTTTTAAACGTAAATCATCATCTAAAGCCAATTTAGCTTGGTAAAGTAATTTGTCTGATCTTGCTCCACCGGGTTGCCCCGATGAATACATTCTTACGCCTGCTTCACCTACCCAAACGAGCAGGGTTCCAACCATTGCAGCCAATTTGATAGCAGCATGTGAAACTCTGGTGCCCGGTTCTAACATTATGCAAGCGATAGAACCCACTGGAATATGAGTCCTAATGCCTGTTTTATCAATTAATACAAACGCTCCATCTAGAACATCAATTTGTCCATATTGCAAAAAAATCATTGAAGTTCTATTTTTTAAAGGAATGGGATTAAGTGGAATAAAAACCATAACCGTTTATCCTATTGATAATGTTTTATCAAGAATAAACCACAACCAAATCCTTTACTTTTGCCTATTCCTTGATAGATGGTATTTAAAAACAATTCAGCATCCGTCACTGTCAACACGCCTTGATAATCAACGCTACTGTAAATAATTGGTTTAAGATCACTTTTTTTAATAAATTGCTGTTGGACATAACTAATTACTGCACAATTTACTTGTTGATCGTTAGTCGTTGATAATGAAAATCCTCTGGTTTCACTCTGTTTAATTAACCAATTTATTGCAGCTTCATTTTGGCGAGTTTTTATCTCATTAGTCTTTATTTTTAACCTTTGTTTTTTAATCGGATATTTAGCGTCCATCAACACATCACTACGCTTACCATTTTTAAACACTACTGGATTCGCCCGTAGTAAAAAAAACAATCTCATTCCAGCTGTTAATTTTGGTTGATACGGTTTAGTTTCTATTAAAAAAAACTGATGATTTGAGAGTGGTGCGACTTCCGATAATAGATAATATTGATAACCTTTATCAATTCGCTCTTCACGAAATAAAAAAGTACGTTTTTCTTGATTAGGAAAGAGTTGCCATAACCATTGATGAATTGCATAAGGTCCCGAATTTCGCATTTTCTGTTGCATAACATAAGGAAGTTGATTTAGTTTTAAAGTAACTCGAGAAAAATACATTTATTCACTCCCTTTCAAATTGCCTGAAAACTGCTGACGATAACTAAATTGCCAGCGATCACGACTTACTGGTTGATCTTGACGAAGCTGAATTTTAATTACCTTAAAGTGATCTTCTTGATTGACCTGTTCCCAATAATATTCATCAGCAGTACTTTTTAATAATTTAATGATAACTGGATTTTGACGATGACACTCTTGATAATGTTTATCTGCAAAAATAAAAGCATCACGCAATGTTCCTTGATACAAGATAGGTGACAAAGGCAACGATAAAGGTGAGTTTTTCCTTCCTGCGTATAATGGGAAAATGGGGTTGAGTAATGCTTGTTGTATTTGGGTTAAACTATAGGGTGCATTTTCAGTTTCAGACATTATAATTTGATAGTAAACATCATTATAATATTCACGCTGTGATAATAAAGTTTCCAGCTCAAGGGGGTTTTGTCGGATTTCATCAAAGCGCGTATACCAGACTTTCTTTTTGTTAGCTCTCGGAACTTGAACAGTATGAAAATCTCTAAACCAGCTATTATTAGCAATAAAAGGACGAATCGCAAAATGATAATGCTGATTAAAATTATCAATTTGATTATCATCACGGCGAATGCCAAGTGCAGCTGAGGCTAATCCCAATAAAGCAGAGCGAGAGGGAATAATATTGCTGTGGCGAACTTCACCAACAGCAGGTTCGCCCCAAGAGGTAAAAGGGGCATAAATCTGAAAAATAAGATGGTTGATCATCTTGTCAGCTCTCCTATTTTTGTGCAACAAAATCTAATGCAGCACTAAGGGTTCCTTCTCCTGTTTCACTATTGAGAACATAGCGACTATCAGCGCATTGGCCATAAACTTTATCAAATTTATCACGTTGTTCTTCTAAACGGGTAATGGCATCATTAACCAGATCTTGACTACGAATTGGATTAAAATAAGCTACCGCTAAAGAGCGAGGTTGTTGACTCCCTTTTTCTATCAATAAGTAGGAAGTATATGCCCGTGAAGCGAAACTATTTTGCATACCAGTTGGTGCTACTTTGGCTGCTGATTCAGTTAAAGCTTTTAAGGTTTTTTCAACCAATACTTCATCACCATTTAAATTTTCTAATAATAAATCACGGCTGATACAGACATAAGTATAAAACAGTGCAGAGGCAAATCCACGCTCGCCCAAATGTGCTGAGCCAGCATCAACATCATTATTATTTAAATCATCAACAGCAGTAAAAAAATCATCCTCAATGGTTACGGTACTTACCCCTAATGCATGAGAAACTTGACACGCAGCTTCAATATTAAATGCCGGGCTATCTGCTAACATTCGTCCGAATAATGCAATATCAATACTACTATTTTCTTTACGCAATAACTTAACTTCATTATCGGTAGGCTCACGTTTTTCACTAATTAATAAATCAACTAATTGTTTAATTGCTTGTTGTTCATAATTACTAATATGTACTAATTGTTCGATTTCTAAATTACTCAATGGATCTTTTGGTGATTTTTCATTTTTTACTTTACCAAACTGACCGGCTATTTTAATTGCACTTTCTTTAGCTATTTTTTCAGATATGCCATTATCAATCATTGGCTTATATACCCAATCTCGAGCAAAGCGACGAGAACGAGCGCCAATATGATCGCTCAATGATTGATAAAAAAAGTCAGAGGTTCGCCAAGCTCTTTTCAAGCTTTGTGACGAAATGCGTAAACGGTCAGTATTACCCATTTTAGCGGTTTTTGGTCGACCTAAATCATCACGGTTTAAGTTTGAGGGAGCATAAGCGGTTAATAAATGTAATTGAATAAATGTAGTCATGATGATTATTCCTTAGTATTAGTATTAGTATTATTTTTAATTGAAAAGTAGTCCATTTCCCAACGAACAGAAAGGCGTTTAAATGGGTTAGTATCAGCTGGCCAACCATGTTCACGTGCATCCCACTCTTGCATCCATAAAAAGATGCCATCAGCAAGGGAAGTTAGATTAACCCCTTTTTCACCTCGCAACTTAACAGCACGAATTAAACGTTGACAAAATTCATCAGGGTTTTCACTGGCAAGAAGGCGTTCAAATCGCAGTTCAGTTAAATAATTACGTTCGCCTCCATTAATTTTTTCACTCAATTGTGTAGCAAATGGCGATTTATCATTATTCTTTTCTGCAAAAGCTGCTACATTGGCAAATATCCGTAATGCATAATAATGAACTTCTGTTTTAGCTAATTTACTGTCGTTATTAATAAGTTTATCAGCTAAAATCCTGTAGCCAGCTTGTGAACATATTAATTCATATAATGAATTTCGACGTAATTCAGCCCGCAATTTGCGTCCATTATAAGTAATACCATTGAATTTACCTTGCCGTTGCTGCAACATAGAAAACCATTCATCAATAATCTTTTTATGGTTATCATTTAAGATTATCAGCTCTTTTGGGGTAGTATCTGACATGTTGTTCTCCCTACATGCTATCAAGACGGTTTATTATTTTTAATCTTTTTGATATTTTTAAGTTTGTTAAAATCTTTAAGTAATTTTACTCTTGTACTAATTTTTTCAGAATTGATCATCTGTTGATCTGGATCTGAAAAAGCAGCTTTATCGTAAATTTGGGTGATATATTTTAACAAGGTATTTGTCCAACCTAACAAAAAATGAAAGCGACCATTTGGGTTATCTTTTTGTTCAATAAGTTGTGTAACAAATTCATAAAAAGGTATTTCAGTTTCTTTCCAATAAGCAATATCAACGGAACTTGATTGTTTATTGATACTAGCCAAGGCCTTACGTAGTATTTTTAAAGTTTCATTACTAAACTCAAGTGCTAGTGCAATTAACTCTTTAATATCACTATCTGGGTCAGCAAATATTGGATAGACCGGAAAGTTATGTTCATACCAGCAGCGAGCTTTCATATTGTCAAAATCATAACCAAAACACCAAAGGTGATATTCTTGGTGAGATTCCAAGTCACGATAATCATGAACGTTAACAACTTGAGCTGATTGGTTATCATCATTAGTAGTAACCATTCCTAACCAATCGCGATAAATTAACCCCCCAGGCTGACCTTTGATGGCAATCGGTGCTCCCGTTTTACTGTCCGTTCGATAAGGGGATAAAGGATGCCGCCAGTTTTGATATTGAACACCATAATTTTTAGTTTGATAATAGCTAATAAGCTCAGACGACTCCTCACCACAAAGATCACAATGGCCTTGCGTTATATTGTCAAAATCTAGCTCAATTCGGCGAGGCATGCCCCAAAAAGCTTGACAAAAATTAGCTTGTTCAGGATATACACTTAAATTTTTTGGCGGTTCACTGGTTATGGTTTTGTTTAACCATGGAAAGACAGTTTCATCATAGCGTTGTGGTTTTTCATCACCATTAAGTGGTACTACATTTAACCATAACTTTTTCCATAATGGTGTTGGCGAGTTCAGCTCAGGCATTATTAACGTGGTAATTGGTCCTCCGCCTCGCAAACCGACTCGATGCCCTTGTCCACCTGCTGGGGCATTAGTTTGTAAAGTAAATAATGCCATAACTGCACAATGTGGGCAGATAGCCTTAACAAAATCCCGCTTAATAAAATGATCTGTATTTCTCTTTAAAGCATTTTCACCAGGTGCCTCAACCAATAAACCCGATATTGGTACTTTATTACCATTTAATGGTGTAAAGTCTTGCATAAAAGCAGGTTTAGTAGCACCAAATTGCATTGCTGGTTTAATTTGTTCAAATGCTTTATCTAGCTGTGATTGGGGTATACCCTCATCCCAATAGTCTAACCATTCATCATCATTTTTGGGGTAAAAAGCAGTTTGCAGTAAACCAATAAGAAATTGGTATGCAGCACCTTGAAAATCAGGTCTAAAATAGGCTAAATCAGAAATGGTTTCATCAATTAACTGACTGGGCTTAATTTTACTTATCTGACCATTAAAATGTCTTACAGGAATCCATTCATGGTCTAACAATGATAAAGTAGGCAATTTATACTCCTTTTTCCAGTTTGAAATAAGCGAAATATAAATTATTCCGCTTATCGGTTTAAGCTTAAATCATTTAATTCTATATGAAGCTGATTTATTGATTTCAAAACTTAAAGTATACGATCGAATTTTTTGATCATTTGTTATATGCATTAATTCAATTGCCCATCGATTTTTTCGGTAATTAAACATATTTCCTAGAGAATTACATATTGATAATAATTTTTTTAATAAAAACATAAAACTTTCTCCTTATAAAAAAATTGGAAAATATTAGCGATGCTGTATACTCAATGAGTACTTATATCGATAGTTATTTCATGCAATGCTGATAATGTATAGCTAGTATGTTTTAGCTATTTTTAATTTAACATAAAATTTTCTAATTAACAACAAAAAAGGCAAGATAGCTATTAATAATTATATAAGATAGCTAGTGATAATTATGATAATAAATTTATTTATGTTACAATCCTACTGTTATTTGTAATCAATGTTCCTTATCTTGATAGGGATAAACCTATAGCAAGTAATAATTAAAATCAGTTCCCCACTCTCGTGGGGATTTTCATCTCAAAGTTAAATAGATAAAACATTATTATTAGTTTAACGAATATCAATCTTAAAAAATGTGAGCTTAGCTTCTTTTTTTAAATTTTTTGTTTTTTTATCTACTCTTTCTATTTATCTGATAACTCGATATTTTAATGTTATGGCTATTGACCTTTAACGCACTTTCTGCCTAGTGTTGTTAGGTCAAAAACCGATATTATGTGCGACTTTAATTTGACGATTTGGATAGCTTAGTGTTTATAATACTTAATTAAACTCTAAAAACGTTAATTACCTAAAAATGTTACCCACATTGAGAAAGTTATGATTAAAAAAAATAATGATAATTATCAATTATATAACAATATAAGTAATATCAGTAATCAGTCCGAATATAGTGATTTGCCACAAAAGCAATCTCGGTTTTGGTCAATCATCAATAAACTAATCCCCTTTGCGATACTTTGGGGCAGTTTAATGTTAATGTATGGCGTAATATGCATGTATACCAATAATATGGGACAAGATGAGTTTTACCGCTTTATCTTCTTTTTACGTAGTCCTTTTGTTGTTGTGCTCAATTGCCTAGCATTATTGGTTGCTATTTGTCATTCAATAAGTTGGTTTAATTTAGTCCCTAAAGTTATTTTTTCAACAAGATCAAATAAGAGAGCACAAGATTATTTATTCACTATCGGTTTATGGTTAGTGACAATAGCTATTTCAATTTGCTTAGTGTTATTTGTTTTAAAATAGATGGTATTTATCCGATGAAAAATCAAGAAATTCAAACTACACATTCAAAGGGAAGTCTTGCAAAAGGATTATTTGTTTTAGGTGGCACATGGGCTGCGATATTTTTGCCAGCCATCATGATAATAATTGCATTCATTATTCCTTTTGGTAATGCAACAACGCGTTCTTATATACTTAAAGTAGCAAATACAGAAACTGGTAAATTATTTTTATTTTTAATGATTTCATTGCCGATTTGGTGCGCATTACAGAAGATTATTACTATTTTGCATCAGCATAATATCCATCCAAAACGGGAAAAAATACTTACCGTTGCGCTAGCCCTTGCATGGACTATGCATGCCGTTTATATTTTGTTTGTCCGAAGTTAACTAAAATAGAGTTTGATATAATTAATCGATAAAAAGCGTTATCCAGTTGGATAACGCTGATTAATGTTAAACATCAGTAATATGTCATTTCTCTAACAATATTAGTTTGTTTATTTTTTTGATCGTGTCTTATTTTAGTCGCGGTGAGCCAATCGTTTTTGCCATCAAAGGTTAAGAATTGAGTGGTATAATTCACTTCATCTTTGTTTGCCGATAGATAAGCTGATTGTATTGCAGTTAAGCGATATTGATTATCGTATTGATATGAAAAGTTAGTTTCATTTTGGGTATTATTACTGAACTGATATAAAACTTTAGCTAATTGCTGTTGTTGATAATTAAAGGTATAAGATGACGCACCATTTTGATCAACACCGGTAAATTTACCCTCATCATCAACCCCTTTAACTTTCCATTGTACCTGTTTGCTAATCAGACAGTTGTTACTATCATATTGGTAACTATCCGTTTCAGTGAAGATAAAGTCTAACGCTTTTTTTGCTTGTTGTGACTCAACGATTCTACCTTGTTCATCGGTTTTAAATTGAATGATACTGCTTGTTTTATATTCCAGATCTTCAATAAAGTTTTCCCAACCGGCGGTTGTTTTTTGCAAATTTTCGGAATAAACACGTTTATTATCATCCGAGAACAAAATATATTGGCTTTGAGTAATTAATCCATTTTCATCATAATTGAGAATCTGTTTAGCTGTTGACTCATTACGATTATTAATTATTGTTGTTGATGTTCTAACTTCTTGTTTAATTCCTTGAGCGGGTAAATCAATAAAATCCAAAATTTGAAAAATATAATTATTTGCTTGAACCCTATTTTGAGTAAGATTTTCACTACAACTTAACGCCATTACAGTTGGTGAAAGTAACAATGTGCAAAGTGTTATAGAACAAGGTAATGTTTGTTTTTTCATAACTAACCTAATAAATAGAGATAAATATTCATCCATTGGCAAACAGTGAACTAAATTCAACCATAGCTTTACGTACAACTATTTTTTGCGCATTAATAACGCATTTTCCCAATCGACCTTTTTTTCTTGTTTTTGATTTTGTGAATTATCATTTTTGTGATCACCCTTTTCTATTTTTTCAGCTTTATCAGCATGAATGAGGGTTCTGCTTCCTCTGCGATGAGGTTTATCTAAAAATGACAGTAACGCTTTGGTGTATTCATGTTCGCAAGAATAAAAGATCTTTTCTCGTGAACCTTGCTCGACAATTTGTGCATCTTTCATAACAATGACTTGATGACATATTGAATATATTAGTGCTAAATCATGACTAATAAAGAGATAACTAAGCTGATATTTTTCCTGTAGAGATTTGAGTAACTCAATGATTTGCTTTTGAATAGTATGATCTAAAGATGAAGTTGGTTCATCTAAAATCAATAATTCTGGTTGTAAAATTAATGCTCGAGCGATAGCAATACGTTGCCGTTGTCCCCCAGAAAATTCGGTTGGATAACGAAAACGTAAATCAGGATCGAGACCGACTTCTTGCATGATTTCAATTACCGCTTTTTCACGTTCATTTTTACTCAGTTTTTTATGAGTAACTAAACCTTCGCTAATAATTTGCTCAACATTAAAACGAGGATTGAGTGACGAAAACGGATCTTGGAACACAACTTGGATTCGGCTTCTAAATGGTAACAGTTTTTTACCCGTTAAATTCTGTATTGGGTGGCTATCAAATAAGATTTCACCTTGAGATTTAATCAATCGTAAAATAGCCAAAGCTGTTGTACTTTTTCCTGAACCCGACTCACCGACAATACCCACTGTTTCACCTTGGTGTATCGTCAAACCTACATTATCAACAATTCTTTTTTGTTCGTGACTAAACAGCCTTTTTTTAGTTATTACATCAACATTAAGATGGTTAACGCTAAGCAATATTCCTGGCGTTTGAGGCAAAACAACCGGATCACCACTTGGTTCGGAATTTAGCAAAGTTTGAGTATATTCATGTTCAGGACGCAAAAAGATACGTTGTTTACTATTATATTCAACAATTTTACCTTGTTGCATAACGGCCACTTTATCAGCTAACTTTTTGACAATACCAAGGTTATGCGAAATAAATAACAAACTCATATTCAATTCATTTTTAAGCTCTTTAAGTAATTGAATAATCTGTGCTTGTACGGATACATCTAAAGCGGTGGTAGGTTCATCAGCAATTAATAATTTAGGATGAGTTAGAATTGCCATGGCAATCATGACTCGCTGTCGCTCCCCACCCGATAGCTGATGAGGAAAAGCAGATAATTTATTTTTAGGCTCTTTAATTCCAACACGATCAAGATATTGCAAAATTTCGCTACGGGCAGCATTAGGCCGCATACCACGATGCAATGAAAGTACTTCATAAAGCTGCTTTTCAACGGTATGTAATGGATTGAGCGATACCATCGGTTCTTGGAAAATCATACTAATTTGATTACCACGAATTTTACGAAGCTCTTTATCGGGTGCATGCAGCAAGGATTGCCCTTCAAATAAAATATCACCCGTTGGGTAACTCACCTGTTCTTTACGTAATAAACGTAAAATGGATAACGCAGTTACGCTTTTGCCTGAACCTGACTCACCAACCAAAGCAAGTGTTTCTTGTTCATCAATATTAAAACTAACATTGCTTACAACACGCGATTGTGAATGTGTATCACGTTTGAAAGCAATACTTAAATCCTCAACAGATAATAAAGTAGAACTCATCGATACACTCCCTTGTTTGGATCGAAAGCATCTCTGATTGCTTCACCAATAAAAATGAGCAATGATAGCAAAGTTGCAATAATTAAAAATGAACTAATACCAAGCCAAGGTGCTTGCAAATTATTTTTACCTTGTAGCAACAAACGACCAAGAGATGGCGAATCAATAGGTAAACCAAAACCTAGAAAATCCAGAGAAGTTAATGTCGTAATTGAACCACATAAAATAAAAGGTAAAAATGTTAATGTTGCAACCATTGCATTCGGTAAAATATGACGAAACATAATTTTGCTGTCGCCGACACCCATTGCTTTGGCGGCACGGATATAATCAAAATTACGGGTACGCAAAAATTCAGTACGCACAATTCCAGATAAAGCCATCCAACCAAATAATACTGTTATTCCAAGTAACCACCAAAAATCAAGGGGTAAAATACTCGCCAGTAAAATAATCACAAATAGCTCAGGTAATCCACACCAAATTTCGATAAAACGTTGTCCAATCAAATCAACTTTGCCACCATAATAACCTTGAACAGCACCGATAATAACTGAGATAATCGTGGTAAAGAGTGTTAATAAAATGGCAAAGAACATAGAGATACGAAAGCCATATAATATATTTGCCAATACATCAAAACCAGCATCGGTCGTACCTAACCAATGAGAAAGTGATGGTGAAGTTGGAAAAGTGCTTGGCGTATCATAAATTAACGTATTATAGCTATAACGAAATAGAGGCCATAAAATCCAACCATCTGCTTCTATTTTATGTTGCACAGCCGGATCTAAAAAATTAGTTTGAGTATCAAATTGTCCACCGAATTCACTTTCAGGATAAAAATGAAAAATAGGTAAATAGTAATTATCCTGATATTTAATAAAAATCGGTTTATCGTTAGCAATAAAATCAGAAAATAGGCTAATTACAAAAAAAATCATGAACAACCAAAGTGAATAATATCCACGCCGATTGTGTTTAAATCGTTGCCAACGTTGCTGATTAATAGAGTAATTACTAGTCATCAATTGCGAGCCTCAAAGTCTATGCGTGGGTCAATTATCATATAAGATAAATCGGATAATAGTTTAGCAATTAGTCCGATTAACGTAAAAATATACAACGAGCCAAAAATAATCGGGTAATCTCGTTGAATGATCGCCTCATACCCCAATAGCCCAAGCCCATTGAGTGAAAAAATAATTTCTATCAGTAACGAACCGGTAAATAAGATACCGACAAATGCAGCAGGAAAGCCGGATACAATAAGTAAAGTTGCATTACGAAATACATGTTTATAAAGAATTTGTCGTTCGCTTAGACCTTTGGCTCTAGCGGTTATGACATATTGTTTACGGATTTCATCTAAAAATGAATTTTTGGTTAGCATGGTTAACGATGCAAAACCACTGATCACCATTGCAATAGTCGGTAAACAGATATGCCAAGCATAATCTTTTACCTTACCCCAAAAATCGAGCTGCTCAAAATGGTTGGATACTAATCCTCGTAATGGGAAAATATCCCAATAACTTCCACCCGCAAACAGCACAATGAGTAACACCGCCAATAAAAAAGCGGGTATCGCATAGCCAATAATGATTAACGTACTTGACCAAAAATCAAAAGCTGATCCATCTTTAACTGCTTTGCGGATCCCTAAAGGAATCGAAATAAGATAGACAATGAGGGTACTCCAAAGGCCGAGTGAAATCGAAACAGGTAAACTTTTAATAATTAAACCTATTACAGATTCACTTTTAAAAAAGCTATTACCAAAATCGAACATGACATATTTTTTTAATGTTTCAAAATAACGTTCTATTATTGGTTTATCAAAACCGTACTGTTTTTCGATCATAGCCACAATCTGTGGATCAAGCCCGCGCGATCCTCGATAAGTTGACTCATTTTTAGGTTGCTGCAATTTTACAGCGCTATTATCACCTCCCGGCAAAATAGCTTGTCCTGCTTCTGGACCATTTTCAATCAGTGCTAATGCTTGATCAACTGGGCCACCTGGCGCTACTTGTACAATAAAGAAGTTAATCGTTAAAATAACAAACAGCGTAGGAATAATGAGTAATAATCGTCGAATAAGATAATTAAGCATATTAATGTTTCCGATTTTTAGTCAGGCTAGCTGCTTTATCTGCATCATACCACCAACTATCTACGCCAATAGCGTAAGCGGGTTGAACAGCTGGCTGCCCAAATTTGTTCCAATATGCATAGTAGGTATTGCTGTTATACCACATTGGAATCATAGGATATTCTTGAGTTAAGATGCGATCAAGAGCGCGCCCAAGAGGAATAAGCTGAGCTTGATTATCTAAATTTTTAGTAATTTCAGCGATAATTCCGTCAATTGCTGGATTATGTAATCCTGAAGCATTCCATGATGAATTAAGATAGTTACTTCCCCAAAGGATCATTAAGTCTGATGAGGGATAATTTTCAGCACCATAAGTACGTGGCATCATATCATAATCACGCTCACGCAAACGGCGTGTAAACTGAGCATAATCAAGTGACACGATTTTCATGGTGATACCTAGACGAGCTAAGTTTTGCTGAAAAGGTATCGCATATTTAATATCATCCCCAAGATATGTAACAAGTTCAAATTCAAAAGGTTGATTGGTTTTAGCATTAACGAGTTTACCTTCTTTAATAATCCATCCAGCTTGTTGAAGTAAATCAGTCGCTTTTAATAAATTATCACGATTAAATCCAAGACCATCACTTTTAGGAATGTAAAAGGCATTATCAAACGCCCGTTCAGGAATAATATCTTTATATTGATTAAGCCATTTTAACTCTTGTTCACTTGGCGTACCTATCGCCGCATAAATGGTGTTTTCAAAAAAACTGTAAGGTCTTTTGTAACTATCATAATAAAAAGCGTGATTTAACCATTGAAAATCAAACGCTAAAGTAATTGCTTCACGAACTTTAACATCATTAAACAAATCTTTTTGCAAGTTAAACGCTAACCATTTGGTATCTACAGCCGTTTGAATCGGTTTTTCCTGTTTGATAATATTATTTGAATCAAAATATTGGCCTTGATATTGAGTAAACCAGTTTTTAGGCTGTCCCTCACCACGAAGATCATATTCACCCGCTTTAAAAGCTTCTAGCGAAATACTACTATCCATATAGTATTCAATGCGTTTTTCATCGAAATTATTCATCCCTTTATTAACGGGTAAATTACTTGCCCAATAGTTAGGATTGCGTCGATAAACCACATAATGTCCCATTTTATAATTACTGATATAATAAGGTCCGCTGCCCACAGGTGGTGTAGCAATTGGCTCTGCAAAATTATGATTTTGCCAAAAATGTTGAGGTATAACAGGCATATTACCAATAAAGGATAATAACTTTTCTCGATCTGTTTCAGGTAAATCAATGCGCACATGGTAATCATCCAGCGCTTTAACAGTAATACCCTGATTATAGACACGATATTGAGGAACACCTTCAGTCATAAATTTTTGAAAGGTAAATTCAACATCATGTGCCGTAATCGGTTTACCATCTTGAAAACGGGCATTGGGATTAATGGCAACTTCCGCCCAACGATAATTATCAGAATAGGTAACGGATGTCGCAATTAGTGGATAAAAACTGGTAATATCATCGGCTAAGTTAGTAAAAAGAGTGTCGTATAATGATCCTGAGTTCTTTTCTGGCGCACCTCGGCTTGCATAGCGATTAAAATTATCAAAAGTGCCTATTTCGGCAAGTTTAATCGTTCCACCTTTTGGTGCTTTTGGGTTTACATAATCAAGATGATCAAAATCTTTAGGATATTTAGGCTCACCTAATAAAGAAAAAGTAGTTTTATGATAGATTTTTTCAGTAACTTGAACAGGACCAACAAAATTAGCTTCATCATTTATTAATGGTTGATTTGATAAATCAGTATCAGTTTTAACCTCTATTGCTGATGGTGATTGTTCTGGCTGAGTTTCTTGAGCATTAACCGTCATAGAACAAATAACTAACCCACTTATACAGCTTGTTATAAGTATTGCGTTTATTTTTTGTTTGATTTGGTTAATCATCCTAATGTTATTCCTGTTTAATTACTCATATCAATATTGATGAGTAGTATTGAAATTATTGTCATCATAATTCCAAACAACTATTCCACCTATAATAGGTCATCTATTTTGCCAAACTTCAACTAAATGAGCAAAACCTAATTCATAAACTCAAGAATAAATACAAACGTTAACATTAATACCGATATTACATTTATTAATAGCTGTCTTTATGAGTAGATAAACATAACACTTAATCCATTTAGCCTTTTAAAAAAACAAGTTTTTTGTAAAAAAGTTTCAGGTTAACATAACGTTTCAGTATAAAACTCTAAATTATTATCTGTATTTTTATATTAAACCAGTTATATTAGTATCAGAACAAATTATAAGCTTTCTATTCATTAGAATCTAAATAGATTAGTAAACAACCTTAACAAAATAATTAACGACAAAAAATCGATTTACTACACAATATCTATTTAGCACAATGATAGGACAGATAATAAAGTTAATTATATGAAATTATTTATTTTTATATCGTTCACTTTGTTATCCAATAAAAATATGAATCAATCTATCGACAATTAAAAAGGGATAATAATTATAATGGTGGAATCTTTTTATCAATATTGGGGAAAATGTCGACAAAATGCCGATAATTCTTCCTATCATTTACTTGCTTATCACAATTTAGATGTAGCGGCATGCGGTTATCAGATAGTCAAACACAATTATTTCAATTCTTTTGAATTATTTGAACAAATAGGCTTTTCTTCAAATGATAAAGAACAAGCTGCACTTTGGTTTGCCTATTTTTTAGCTTGGCATGATATTGGTAAATTTGCTAATGGATTTCAAAAACTATTTAAGCACAATAACCCACAACTTGTTGCCGCTGATCCCTCAAAAGAATATTTATCAAGACATGACTCACTGGGTTGGTGGTTATGGCGTGAATCCTTATCACTCAAACCAGAAATTCAGCTAGACCAATATAATCAAAAAATTAAGAATTTATATAATATTTGGTTACTAATCATGACTGGGCATCATGGAAAGCCTCCTAAACTACTAAAAGATATAAAAGGTAAGTTAGCATTTAATGAACAAGATAAAGAAAGTGCATCCGATTATATTCAAGCAATTTATCAGCTTTTTATTAAAGATAATAAATTACAACATTATCTAAAATTTTTTATCAATAAAACACATCAAGAAAAACTGAACCAAATAAGTTGGTTGATTGCTGGTTTAACTGTTATCAGCGATTGGTTAGGATCAAATGAGCAGTTATTCTCATTTAATTGGCAAGTGATGCCATTATCGGAATATTGGCAAAATCATGCAATCATTCAAGCAGAAAATGCCATAGCAACTCTTCCCAAATTATCTTCTGTTGCTCAATTTAAGAACATTAAAAATCTCTTTCCCTTTATTGAAAAACCAACACCACTACAAGAGTACGCATTATCCTGTCAATTATCTGATAAGAACCCTGAATTGTTTATTATGGAAGATGTAACCGGCGCTGGAAAGACCGAAGCATCAATGATTTTAGCAAGTCGATTAATGTCAGCCCAAAAAGTACAAGGAATTTATATTGGTCTACCAACTATGGCAACAGCTAATGCCATTTATCAACGCACCGCAAATGTCTACGAAAAATTATATCAAACAGGCAGTCATCCATCATTAGTATTGACTCACGGCGCTAGCTATATGAATCCAAATTTTACCCAATCCATTTTAACGAACGATCATATCAGCCAACAAAAATATTCTAATGGTGAACAATCTGTCAGTGCTGAATGTAACGAATGGTTTGTTGATACTCGTAAAAAAGCCTTATTAGCAGAAGTTGGCGTAGGTACACTCGATCAGGTTTTAATGGCTATTATGCCATTTAAACATCAATCATTGCGCTTATTAGGTCTGCGACATAAATTACTTATATTAGATGAGGTTCATGCTTATGACAGCTACATGGTAAAGCTGCTAGAAGTATTACTTAATTATCACGCCACACAAGGCGGAAGCGCCATTATTCTAACTGCCACATTACCTATTTTTTTACGTGAAAAGTTACTTAATGCATTTAATAATGGCTTAATAAATAAGCAGCAAACATTATCTTTAAATCAGTCATTACCGTTTCCGCTTATAACGAGACTTAATTATCATGGTCTGACTGAACAACCAATAGATACCCGAGAAGAAGTAAAACGTCAGGTTGAAATAGCATGGATTGCCGATATTGAAACTGGTATAAGTAAAATTGAACAATCAATAAAACAAGGTAAAATTATCTGTTGGATTAAAAATAGTGTAATTGATGCCATTGACTTATATCAGCAACTACAACTTACCTTAAATATAGACACTGATCATATTTTACTTTTTCATAGTCGATTTGCTTTTTGTGATCGACTGGAAATTGAAGAAAAAGCCTTAACATGGGCAGGAAAATCCTCAAATAGTGAAATTCGTCAAGCAAAAGTGATCATTGCAACCCAAGTCATAGAACAATCTTTAGATCTTGATTTTGACGAAATGATAAGTGACATAGCCCCTATCGATCTATTGATACAACGTGCCGGTCGTTTACAACGACATGTAAGAGATAAATACGGCAATATCAAACCTGATAATAAAGAAAATCTATCAAAAGATGAGCGAGATCCGCCTGTTCTTACTGTGTTTGCGCCACCTTGGCAAGATGAGCCGCAAAAAGATTGGCTGGATAATCCTGCTTTTCGCAATACCAGTTATGTATACCCTAATCACGCTTATTTATGGCTCACTCAAAAAATCCTACGTAAGCAAACATATATCAAAATGCCTCAAGAGGCACGTTTATTGATTGATTCTGTTTATGCTGAAGATATTGAGCCTCCGTCAGGGTTATCAGAAGTTTACTATAAGGAAAAAGGAAAGTCGCTTAGTCACTCTTCTATTGCCAATCAGAGTGTATTAGATATTAACAGTGGTTATAGACGAGGCTCCGATAGCTATTGGGATGAAGATGTTGAATTGTCCACCCGATTATCTAAAGATAATATCGATCTATATTTAGCTTATTCTAATGAAGAAAACAAAATAATCCCTTACAGTGTTAACAGTGAATATGCATGGGAACAAAGCCGAGTGCCAATCAGCCTATCAAAATGGAAAAAAATAGAAAATAGCATTAAACAACTTGATGAAAAAAGTTCAGAAAAAATTAGACAGCAACTGCATAAACCGCAAGCCATCATTGTTTTACTTGAAAAAGGGAAAGATTCATCTTTTTACTCAAAATCATTAGGTTTTTATGCTAACTGATCGAAACAGTAACTATTAAATTTAAGGAAAATTAACCGATTTAAATTAGAGATGAGATGCAATAAAAAATAGGTGAACAAGCAGAAAGTGAAAAAATATCGCATTATTATGCAGTGTTACCACATATTTAATAACTTTAAAAAAGGAGCTATTGCTCCTTTTATTTCCAACTTACAATACGAATTGGATTGCCATTTGAATCAACAATCGCTGTGACAGTATTTTTAGTAATCTTACCACTATCACCCTTTTTACCATCAAACGTGGTGGTAATTGTTAACGTATTATCGTCATTTTCAACATATTTAGTTTCAAGATGTTTATAAGTACTTACATCTTTCATTTTAAATTTTATAAATTTTTCAAGTTTACGATGAGCACCATTTTCACCCGTAAATTGAGAGCTTATCATTTGTAGTCTTTCTACTATTGGCTTTAACTCAGCGTGTTTAGTTTTATATTCCGAATTATCAGGAACGAGTTCTAATAGTTTACTGTATAAATCAAATCGTTTCTGTAATTCAGATTCAGGGGTTGCATTAAGCTCATTTGACAGATCTGTAATTTGTTTCTGGGTGTTAACTTTTGTTAACTCTGCTTGAGCCTGATCTTTCAATTTTAACAATGCTTCGTCTTCTGTAACCTGATATTTACTGGCTAAAGAAATCGCTTCATCATATTTTTCTTCAGAGATTAACCGGTTAATTTGTGTAAAAATATTCTCTTTATTTGAATTAAACTCAGAAATGATCGCTTTTTTTTCTTTTTCTATCTGATTATCACCATCACTTAATGGAGTTTGTGTAAAAAACCAAAATGCGCCAATAATCAAACAACCACCCAAAAAACAAGCTAAAACTCGCTGCCATGTTTTCATAAAAATCCTTAATCCATTGACTACTAAAAAAAGACTGCCTACTTTACAACAATTTAATTATTTGACAAATATTCTTTTGTAAAGAACATGATATAAAACTACAATTTTTAATTTGTAAATACATCATAGTATAAAAAGCTAAAGTCATAAAACCTTTTGCTATAAGCTATCTTATCATTCTCAAAAGGTTATCCGCATTAACTTTTTTGTGTATAAACTCAGCAATAATAGTAAAATTGTGTTTTTGATCACATTAAATTCATCAAAATGAGGGATAAGTTTAATTACTAATAAGTGTGAGGATTAAAAATAGATATTCTATCCATAAAATAAATAGGTCAACTTTTAGATTTAATGAATTTATTAAAGAATAGTATTAAAAATCATATGTATTACTGTATCGCCTTTAAATAATAAATTTATTTACCAGTAAAGGTAACTAAAATTGATTTGCTCCTTAGCAGACAAATTTAACTTTATGTATATAGGAAACACTAAACGTTTATAAGCTTGTATTGGTATAGTATCGATTTATCACTATATATAGGGATAAGAAACAATTTAATTATAACCACTTATTAAATAATTAAAATAATCAATTAAAAACGCTACCAATTTTTTTCTTAGTTTTATACTGAAACATACCCGTCTCCTCAAACTTTTTGACAAAATAACAATAATATTAAGAATTGTAATTCAGCTATATTGTTTACTCTATCTGGTTAATCAATATACATTCTGATTTATTTAATTAAGTGTTATCGTTAATCATTTCTCTTAAAGTTAAATGATTCTTCTTTAATCCATTTAATTATTTTACTGCGCTTGTTACTGTGATAACTTGTTTTATGCCAAATATTCGAATTCAAACTAATCAAAATTAGAGGTAAACGGTTTTCCTTTAATCCATTTAGTTATGTTACCGTGTTCTTTACTTTTATAACTAATTTTGTACCAAAGAATATCGTCTTGGTATTTATTCAAAATCTCATCTAAAATTGTGACAAAATCGTGTTTGACTAGGTAAGTATTTGTTGCCGAGTTATCATCGGGTTGATTATAAAGTTGTGTTTTTTTATCATTCTGTATATAAGATTTGATGTTTCTTTTTATTGTCGATTCGTTTAATAATGCCGATAAGGAATTTTTATCATAAAACTTTATATTCCCTTTAGAGTCAACAATATCCAGACCAATAAAACGTTCTGGAATAAAAGGATTACCCATACGTTGATAAATTTCATCTTCTTGTTTAAATTGGTATTCTTTTTCTTTGTTTGCTATAACAACCATATATTTATTCAATTTATAATCTTTTATAGATGAATAGCGACGGTAAAAACTGATATCATCGATTTTGCCGATAAAAACATCAAAATTTTTGTATTTCAGACTCTTCTTATTCTCAATAAAATCTGAAAAATCATATATTAATTCTAAATAAAACTCAGGAAGTAAATTGTCAAATCCCTCTTCAACTTCTCCAAAGCCATCTTCAACAATTTGCAAATCACCACAATAAGAATATTTAACTTTTATTCCAGTTGTTAATGTCTTATCCATGTATGAACATTCAACCATTACATTATTATCATCAATGATTATGGGAATATAAGCCTCAACATTTTTTGGTGATTTGAAAGTATAATGGAATACAGGTGTATTTTTATCATCCCAGTTTGAAAACATGACGCCAATCTTACCTGCCATTCCTATAACATTTTTAAGCGTTTTATTAAAATTTTTGCCGTGTATTTCTAATATAGCGGGATATGGAAAAACTCTATCTTGATCTTCATCTTCACAAAAGTAAGATGTAAATTTATAAGGTTGATTGTTAATATCAAATTGATAATCTTTAACAGAGGTTTTATTGGTACAGGACTCTTCAGCATGGCAAACGATACTAATTGTCATCAATAACAGTAATAAGAACATTTTTTTCATATCAGGGCTTCTCAACTAGAATGATTATTTTTTCATTTTATCTTATAACTATAAATATTTTAGCTATTTTTTTGTACTAAATGCAAAATATTGAGTATTGCAGTTTTTGCTTGATGGCTGTTTTTCCAACAAGTTGAGCCTGTTAATAATGCGCCTTTGTTAAGAATTTCATCCAAAGAAGCATTGCGTAATTTATCGAAAGAATCAAGTTGCATTTCTTCAAGTCTTTCAATAATTTTAGTGCCAACAAATTTTAGTTCTAATAATTGCTGGCGTTCGGTTTCTGAAAAAGCCATATTCATCCTATTAGGTTATATAGTTATATAGTTATATAGTTATATAGTTATATAGTTATATAGTTATATTTAATATTAAGTTACTTTTAAACTGGATTGTTGAGTTTTTTCCACTTTCTGATTTTCGATCTAAACGATTTAAATGGCGCAACAGAATTGATGTGAATAAAACGAGCGACTGTCCAAGATTCAGGATAAGGTTTAGTCCAATTACGAACATCTTTAATAAATAAGGTATCATCACTTAAAGACTCAATCCAACTGTTCCAGATCGCAATTTGTTGGTTAAATGATTGGATTAATTCTGATAGAGGAAGATCTTGATAGGTATCATAGAATGTTTGATATAAACTGCCTAAACGATTCCATTTATACCCAGGTGCAGGTAACTCGGGTGTTTTTCCTGCTAGTTCGTCATCATCCCAAAATTTAACTAATTTTAACCAACCTAACTGATAAGCAATCATTTGGGCAGGTGTACGATCAACACCATCAATTAAAAGATCTTTTTCAGATTCTGATAAATCAGTAAATTCATTGATAAATAGCTTGGCGGTTTTATTTATTTCATCCAATAACTGTTG
The DNA here is from genome assembly GCA_946482005.1 of uncultured Gilliamella sp. Classification (GTDB taxonomy): domain Bacteria; phylum Pseudomonadota; class Gammaproteobacteria; order Enterobacterales; family Orbaceae; genus Gilliamella. The sequence goes on along the minus strand of CAMLPV010000004.1, from coordinate 70,573 downwards.
TTTACTTGCATAAGCCATACAGAAACTATCCTTATTTTTCATTATTATTAAATTGTTTTAATTCTTCATCAATAAAATAACGAACCAAATTAGCATACAACTCTTTAATCACATCACCATTTAGCCCTAACTCATTTGCCCAAAGCTTTCGTTGTTCAAGCATACTGTCAAAACGGGCTTTTGCTTGTACGTCATTAGCATTTTTCTTAAATTTACTGGCCGCTTTGACATACTCAAAACGAGTAGCAAATAGTTTAATAACAGTATGATCAATTTTATCGATCTCAGTACGAATATCATTCATATCATAACATTGTTTAGGTGATCGGGTAGAGTTATATTCCATGACATTTAACCTTTAGATAGTTATTAATATTGTAGCGATAGTGATGGTATGTTATCTCTAAAAATTTATTACTAAAGTTTAATTAGTCCATAATTTTCAATTAAATTAATTTCAAGAAACAAAGTTCATTTATTTTATCCACAATATAATTTTTGGCTTGTTCAATATAATAATAACAGCAACAAATATACTACACCGTTACTTCAAATAAGTAACTCAATTATAAAATTACTAACATTATTAGTTTTTGTGTCGAATAACATAAATTTAATAAGATTGACCGCAAAATTTTGTTTGTTAAATACACTACGTGTAAATTTCAGTTTATGCACCGCTAATTTAGTTTTATATTTAATTTAAGCACAACCATTATTTATAGAATGATATATTTTTTAAAGAAATACTGTCAGTATGACTCAACATATACCTAAAAATTCTGGTTGTAAATATATCTTACTGGTGCTTAATGAATAATAAAATAGACTTTAAGCCTTGTGTTTGTTGGGTTTGATGTGTTTTAAAGGGTTTAAAAGAATGTTACTGTTTATTGAATTGGTGGGCCAAGGGAAACAGAATCATATAGATAAACACACTGAAAATACTGGAAGATTAACTTTTAAAAATCGAATCGTATACCTAAACGTATACCTAAAACAAAAAGTGCCCCCCAATATTAGGTATTTTAATCTTGCCAAATTGAAAGGTTAAAAATTGGTTTTAGAATTTTGACGGTGTAAAAATTTATCTAGGTGAGCGGTATCCGTTAATTATGTTTTAGATTTTTTATACCTCCCCCCCATAAAAATAAAATTTTATAAAAAAGTATGCACGGTGTTCACTACCTGCTTGAAGCCTTATTCTAAAAGGGTTTGAGTGGTGTATACTTGAATGTTTACTATTCACAAGTATACACTTTAGGTATTCACTCAATAAAAAACCGCCAATTAGGGCGGTCTTATTTTAGTGCTTCAATTTGAGCTACTAGTTAGGATCTTCGGCTTTAGGTAGCCAATCTTTACACATATCTGGGTTTATTTCTAAATTAGTTTTTACCCCTATATTAGTTCGTTTTTTAATGTACGCCTTTCTATTTTCTTTTATGGCGTAATTTAATGATAAACCGAACCCACTCAAGGACAATGGATTATTAAGCCCTGTATTTCGCACATACTCAATATAAGCATGATATAAATATTTTTTAGGGTTAAATGGTATTATGCCTAAATTACCCATAAGCATACCATTGGGATGATCCAGCACATCAAGATAACTACAAAAATCTACCAAGTGGTCAGATTCGCGTTTAATCGCCGTCGCTTCGTCTGATTGTTGTTGCTGGTGTAGTCTTTCTTTGGCTTCTGCTGGACTGGTAAACTCATTTAATAGCAACCTCACAATTGAGGGGAGTTCTTGCTCTATTTTGCTAACCAAGTTTAAATCTCGCTCTTTTTCTGGTATAACCTCGCCAAAGTGAAATATTACTCTTCGCCTTGATATGCCCCCGTTGCGCTCATTAAATCGCATGGCTTCGTTGTTGATTACTAACACTACCGCTGGAATCTTACAGGAATAGGGCTGCTTGTGTTTAGGGTCAATTGCTACTTCATCACCGCCAGTAATCGCTTTTAAACCTGCACCACTGCCCATATATCGCGGTTGGTCTGGTAAAATGATAAGAGAGTAACCAACTACTAAGGCTCTATCTCTTGCTTTTTCCAGTGATTCCATTGTGCCTATAACAGTATTATTCTTGCCTGATAACATAGTTGCGATTTCAGCAAATACACTTTTACCGCTACCGCCTGCGCCTGTAACCTCTAAGAATAATTGCCAGTCATGGCGATTAGCCAATATCATATATAGCGCAGCTAAGATATTTTTAGCCTTATCTTGATTGCCTGATGCTCTTTTTAGCCATTTAGCAAAGTTAGGTGCGTGAGTTTCGAAAGATTCATTTTCTTTGGCAGGGTAATAATCAATATCATTACTTACCAATAACCAATCTTGCTTATTGTGTGGCCTGAAAGTTTGTGTCTTCAGCTCATAAACACCATTTTTAAAGCAGATTAAATCTTTCTGAGGTGTTCCCATTATAGGCAGTGATAATCTGAGCGATTCAACCGCTGAGCTAATTCGCATAGGGTTAAATGGTTCGCCTGATTGGGTGAATAAATCGGCTAGTGTTCGCATTAAGACTTTATCGCTAATGGGTTGCCATGCATTATCTTGATAGTGATAGATTTCATCGGTAGTAAGATTAATAGCAAGGTTATGGTTATAATGCTCATTTAGCAATTCGGCGCGCTGATTTGATGCCATTTGTGATAAATTCATGTTTTGGGTTTCAAGTTTTTTCAAGTTTTGGTTGTTAGTATTTGTTAAGGTTTGAACGTTAATTTTTGATAAGTTTTTATCGAATAAAGCTGAAGTTTTCTGAAGCCCAAATTGTTGTCTATAATCATCCCAATCACATTTATAATCAGTGTCAGGGATTGTGTAATAACCATTTACCGCTTTAGCCGCTTCTATCGCTTTTTCTTTACCTGTGTTTCTATGACTACCTATATCATTATCACCCGCAATAATAATATTTACGGTAGTATTAACCTCACGAATAGCGTTAGCCACATGAATAAGGTTGCCTGCATCAATAGCAGATATCACCATTGACCGATGGCGGAATACCGCTATCGATATACCTGTGGCTAATCCCTCACAAATAATAATCTCGGTAGCTGTGAGCAATTCTTTTTTTACCTCGTCAGGCTTGCCCAAATTTGGGCAGACCCATATAAAAGCACCTTTTTTATTCGAGCCTTTCATTATGTGCTTGCTTCCGTCTAGCTCGATAAATTGACCGCCTGTATATTCACCGTTGATATTGATAACAGGCACAAAAATACGCCCGTTATCTAGCAAGGGTAAGTCGAACGTTAACCCTTTTTCAGTGAGGTAATCCGATTGACCTAATATTGTTTTAGATAATAAATATTCAACCTTTTTAAATATGGGTTTACTCTGTAGGTCGGACTTGAAATCCGAGCTTGTGGCTACATGATTATTTAAATTTAAACATTCTGCTACTTTATTGCTCGCTTCTTTAGCATCACAATGATAATAGTTTTTGATAAGATTTAAGCCGTCACCGCTACCACATTGATTGCAGATATAAGTACCGCGCCCATCTTTATTATCAAATCTAAATCTATCTTTACCACCGCAGACGGGACAGGGGCAATGTTTGCCATTACCCACCTCAATGTCTAATGAACTAAAGATTGATTGCCATTTACCCACCGCTTCGGCTGTAATTTCGTTTATTCTCATTACTGCCCCCTTAATGGACTGTCGCGTTAGATTCAGCTTTGATATCTTCGACTAAACCAATAAACAATGTTGAAAGTAATTCTTGCCCTAATGGGGTTAATGAAATAGGTTTATCTGCGCTTTCTGTGTACATGTCTTTTAACGCGCCATAAGTGCGATTTAATCCCTCGCTTTCGCCGAAATTCTCAATCAGGTATTGCTTAAGGTTGATTTTTAACCCTAGTACAATTAAATCTTTATTAATATCAATTTTAGTACCCTCATGAATAAATACTTGACTATCATTTTTGTTAATCTGCTCAATTAAAAACAAACTTGCTACTATTGCCATAACTGAATCAACGATGATATGGTGAATTGCGGTTATTTTTGGGTTATTATTTATTATCGTTAATTTCCTTATCATTAAGTTTATCGTCAAGTAAATTAATTTGATTGGAAGCAAAGCAAGCAACGTTTTTTAATTGTGCTAACAAGTAACCAATATCGCGTATATCGTCTTTAAATTGTTGTTCCTCATATTCTTCACATTCAGAAGCCCAAAATAACAAATTACCAATAGCACCGATTCCCCATAGAATTGATTGTCTGAGTTCCTCTAAGTGTGCTTTTGCGTGTAATAAGTTTTGTGGTTGGATATCAGCCTGATATAAATTCAAAACAGATAAAAGGTTAGGTAGGTCATATTGCCCATTTTTAGGGCATAGGGTATCATTACTATTAGCCATAGCATTACTCCGTTTAATGTTTGTGGTTAGATAGCTCATTGAGGTGCGAACTCTTTGGGCTATTGTTTTTATTAAAATGTTAAAATTTAATATGTCCGTACAATATATTTTATTTTGTCCGCACATGTCAACACTATTTTTATTCTTTACTTTAGTGTATATTGTCCGTACTAATAACTTATGAATATCCAATATGGCAAATGAAACTAGTAAGTCAAAACGTAAAGATATCCGCTTTCCACATGAACTAATAGCAAAAATAGACGAGCAATCCAAAAAGGAGAATACCAACTTTTCTGCTTGGGTTATTGATGCTTGTCGCGAAAAATTAAACAAACCAAACAAGAAATAATGCATTAGCTTAATACCACCAAAAAGTGGTATTTGTTTTCTTGGTTTCCTTTTTATGGACTGACAAAACCAAGTTATTAGTATTCTGCTTTCTCTTTTTATGGACATGCAAAACCAACTTTTTAAATTCAACCCCATGCAATAAGTTTTCCAACTCATACGCGCGCTCGTAGTGATATCAATAAAATCTTCCCTAACGTGTCGGAAAATTGCGCCGTAACGCTTCACAGGGAGATTATTTAATGTTTGGATATACATCTGTATTGCTAGGTTATTATATGAGCTTGTAGTCATGATTAAGCCTCTTTACTGATTAATCTAGTGATGTAGCTTTGTGATAGCTTGATTAGTTCATCTTTCCTTTGCTCATAACTCCACCCCAAATCAAGTAAGGTAATATTAGAACGCTCAAGGTAGGCTATTTGGCTTAGTTGTTCTTCATTAAGGTAATCGCGGATATCACCAGTTATATTATGAGTTTTTCGGAAAGATTTAGCTGTCATACCTAGTACAATACCGTTAATCATATTAAATTCGTTGGTATAGTTATGAGGTTTTGTCTCTTTGCCAAGTGATAGCCTGTGTAGAGTTAATGCATCACACATAGGACGGCTATAGTTTGCAACTTCATTTCGTGCCTTTAAGCGTTTTAGCTCTTTCTTTTGGATGGCGGGTGCAATGTTCTTAAGGAGTTCTTCACAACGAATAAAGTATTTTCTGATGGCTCTCCCATGTTCATTGTTTTCAATCATTGCTAATTCTTTAGCGGTTCCAATTGTGAGAATATAATCAGTGCTTTTACGGTCTCCGCCTCGCTTAGTTGTCCACTGTTCATTATTTGTACTTTGATTCCTGAATTCTAATGAATCAAAGATTAAAAAATCATCATCTTTAATTAGGTTATATTCTTTTATTCTTCCCTTTATCCATGTGGAAAAATCATTTCCTACTTTTAAGTAAGAATGTAATGCTTTGGCGCTAACTGTTTGCTGTAATTTACTGTTGAATTGAGTTTCTGTTACTGGTACTAAATTATTAAAATCTGTCATAAGTATTACTCCTAACGTGTCAGAAAAGCCCCCCTTTTAGCTAAATTTAGGCAAGGGGTGACCGTAACGAATTTTTTCGTTTTTCTTTAAAATCAATTAGTTAATTCAGTATTTTTTAGCTAGACACTTAACGCGATATAGAGGGTTTTCAATTTGCATAAATTACCTCCTTGCCGCTTTTTTTGATTCGATCCAGCTATTAACTTCTTGACTAGATAAAAAAACTTTTCGACCAAATAATTTTATTGGTTTAGGTGCGGTTTTGTCGTTCTTGAGCATTTGATAATATGAGGATGTGCTTTTATAACCAATTAAGGCAATAAAATCTTTTAATGGGATAAGGCTATCTTTATTGTTTAAAATTTCTTTCATATGAAAATCTCTTTTTAAATTACTAATTAAAAAGAATTAAACAATGATATAGGGGAAAGGGAAAAATATAAATTGATTAATAAATGAACAGTTAGTTGATATTGGCATTGACTACTTTTGGTAGATAAGACAATATATAACTGAGGTTGTTAAACAATTTGTTACATTTCTATCCGTATCATGTTTAATTTCTTCGCACTAGGGGATCTGGCTTCTAAGTTTGGCGACCGTGAACCAACTCCCCTTAAAACTATCAACTTAGATACTCCTCATTAATAGCTTTTCAATTAACTACCTGTATAAATAACCAAGTAATCGATTTAACTAGTATTTTATCAAAGTATTTTGAAAAATAAAGCATACTAAATAATAAATATCCAAAATAAGGCGAAAAATGAGCGCTCTAAGCCCTTTAAATACAATTTTGGTTGCTATGTATTATTTAACTTTAGTAACGCCGTAAAAATGCTGTCATTTGATTTACGATCTGATTTTAATAAACATTATTTTTAACTCTATGATTTTTAAATAAATTAAATTTCAAGTAATTCAGTTTATGATCAGATTTGTATAATCGCCTTAATTTTGTAATGAATCAACCAGTGAAAAAGTGCTCTTAAAAAATATTTTTCTCCTCTTGGTTTGTTTGCTTGTTTTTTAATCGGTTGATATTAAAATTTACTACATATAGTAGTAAATTTTAATTATGTATTACTATATATTGTAAATTTTCATACATGAAATTAGCTCTATACTATACTATTAACAATTTCTAAGTATTCTAAAACTGAATTATCTAGTTTTATATCTTCCATTATTTTTATATTTTCAATTCGATTATCCATCAAATAACTATATTCAATTAAAGCTCGTGAAATAAATAACTCATTGCTTAAATGTAATTTTTCAAATTCAATACAAGTGGATCTTAATATATTCTCTCCTCATTTTAAATTACCGATTTCACATTCTCCGTCTACATTCTTTATCTTGATTTTAATATTCTGAGCCTCTCCTCCAACATTTTTGATATTAATATGTAACTCAACTAAACTTAACATATGTTCTTGGTCATAATGATAAGAGTAAGTCAAATCAATTATTAGATTAGGTGAATTTAAAATATCTAGCTCTTTTTTATACAATAAAAACTGCTGATTATTTACTTCAACCATATGCCTATATTCTTCAACAGTATTTTTTAATTCTTCAGCTTGAAGCTTTAAAGCTTCAGTGTTTTGCTGTAATTCTTGCTTTTGAAGCATATAGCCCAATATGAGCCAAAACAAAGCTACAGTACCAAAAGTACCACCTAAAAAATCGCCCCAATCATTGAATCTCATTTCTTTTACATGCTTAAACGCATCAGGACTATATAACCAAATCAAACCTAAAATAGCTGAAAACAATAAAACGGTTATAATGATACTTACAATAATATTATCTTTCTTTTTTGTGTTCATTTTCTCTTACTCCTATCCAGCTTATCCATTATCGACAATCTTACAAACTCCGAACGGTTTTTACTGGCTGGATGACATCTATCATGTTTAATAAGGTCGTCTATTTCATCAACTATTGATTATTCAATCGATACGATTAGTCTTATTTTGGGAACACCATGAAAATAGCGATTTATCTTTTTCTTTTCTGCTTTATTCATTTTCTAACTTACTTCAAATTATTGAAGTGATATTTTTAAATTCAACCCCATGAAAGGGATTTGTGAGTTGTCTTCATTATGAATGATAACTGTTTTAATTTAACGAAACTACATAATTTTTGCAGTTCCCGATTAAATATTTTTAAATAGTTGCGTTTCTGCCCTTGAAATGGCAGAGGTGCTTTATTGTACTTTTTCAATGTATTAGTCCTGTTCAATAATTTCTAAAACTAATTCCATTGTTTTCTCCCTTAGAAATGAGTTCTAGTCACACAGGGATGAACCGAGGTGAAACCATGATAACCACCTGATACCCTCTAAAACTCATTTCTAATTGAGATTTTCTAAAATTGAATGTTTATGAATTTTAGGCACAAAAAAACCGCCATTTAGGCGGTGGTTTAGTAAAAGTTTATGCCCTGTTGGCATTTAAATCCTTAATAAAATCTAGTGGAAATTCCTCTACTGGAGTGCACAAAATTCTAGCATCAAAATCTCTTGACCAATATGCAAGCCATCGCTCCAAATCCGCCGCATCAAAAGTTTTTTCCGCAACACCAACCATCATCTCTATGACATCTTCTGATGGCGCGGTAAGTTCGTAACCATTGAGTAATAGAAATATATACCCTGCAACAAATGCAGTTCTTTTATTTCCATTAGCAAAACAATGGTTCAAAACAATACTTTCAATTAAAACAGAAGCTAATTCAAATATATCATCGGTTTGATTATAATATCGATGCATTGCGGGTCTGGCTTGTAAAGACGCCAACTCATTTGGTTTTAGAATTGAAATGGGTTCTTCAGGCGTATACCTTTGAATAACAAAATAATTAATGAACTTCAGATCACCTACGGTTAAGTAGTTAACTCCATCAACAACTTCTCCATAATCCTCTAAGCTCATTTTTATACTTTAGCTAACTCTTCTATTGTTTTTTTATAACGAATACAAGCGATTGTGGCAGCCTGTGTCACTCGTTCAATATGTGGCACACCAACAGACGGTTTGGGATGAGCTACTTTACCATCCCTTTGTGGTATATTGCTTAAGCAATTTTGTCTTTTTAGCGCTACATTCATATTACATCCTCCATATACATGTTACAGGTCTAGTTGTGAATTTGTAACATGTATACCCGTAACATGTAACGATTATAGTCAACTTGAAGTAGCAATACAACAATTTGTGTAAATTTGTGAAAGTAAAGCACAAAAATACAAATGACAAAAAACCGCCATTTAGGCGGTTATTGTTTGTTAATTCGATTGCTATTTTTTCTTTTTATCGAAAGGGTGGGTAATTTCTTCTGCCCACAGCACTGCAAATATATATACAACCATAAAAAATCCTGCTGATGCCCTAATATAATCATTATCTATATTAGTGAAAAGATTTTCCCTAAAACAAATGCTACCGTGAATTGCTGCAAACAAGTATGTCCAAATTATCAGAATTCGTCGCTTCCATCTTAACGGTTTGTTATATTTATAATCCTGTTCTGTAAAACGAGCGCGACGAAAATAATAACACGCTAATAAAGTTGCTATAGATAAAAAATAATAAAAAATAATTAGCATCGATAATCCTTTATATTATTCAATTTTATATTGTTCCCCATTAGGGCGCGTACACAAATAATAGTGTGGCGGTTCTTCATCAGCAAATGTGATAACTATAACTATTTGACAGCTATCCGCTAATTCACCTACATTTGTGATTTTCTCTGGTTCAGGAACCACTAAAGCTGGCTGATCATTCTCTTTATCATAAATGAAAGTATTTACAACATTAGTAATAATTGTCCCCAATGAAATTGTATCAGAGACTATCTCAGCGCCCAAAGCTGCTTTTTTCATTGTTGTATAATATCTAACTAAATCCTGACGTCCGTAGTACCATAATTTTTTTATTGGCGTTCCAATTTCTGTTATTTTTGGCACTAATTTTAATTTACTATACAATGATCCACTCAGATCAGCTATATCATAGGCTATGCTACCTACTGATGCATCAAATCCCAGTGCCTCAGCGCCAGATTTATATAATTCTCTTAGTGGACCATCTACTTCTTCACTACGATCCCCACCATCAATTTCATTCATTACACTATTAACAACGCCTGCACTACCCTCATAAATGCCGTTTAATCCATGAGCTATCATTGGTGCGCCGATAATGCATCCCAATCCCGTATAACAAAGGGCGACTCCTGCCTCAGTTAATCCCGCTCCACCAAAAATAGACAGCCCATATTTTAGCCACTTAAACGCTTGTTCTTTCAGGCTTTTTTCTTCTTTCTTGATTTTTTCAGCGCCTTGCTCATACGTCATTGTACCGCTGTCTACCTTTTCAACAATATCATTAGCAAACGCTTCGACTTCTTGCTTGAACGCCTGCTTAATATCATCATGATATAAGTGCTTTTCACATAATTCATCAGCGCATTGTAATAAACGGCGCGCGTCAATTCTAATTAAATTGTTTTGGTCATCATTCGCGGAACTCAATTGTTTTTGATTACCTGCAAACGAATTCGATTGAACAGAGCCACCACCACTACCGACCCCAACATACATAGTGCTTTTTAACGCTAAAATCCTATGACCACCAACAGGCGAGCATTTACACGCAACAATACAGCCATCATAGGCAACGGGTTTACCATCGATAATAAAGTTGTCTGCTCCCTCTATAATTCTGCCTGTGCTATTGCATTTAGGACAGGAAACTAAATCACCTAATAGAGCAATTTGAGCACCATCACTATACCCCTGACCTGACGCCGTGATAATCCTACCACCATAATTAGTTGCATCACCCAAAATAGCTACTTGCTTACTCATACTACATCCTCACATTGTGGCATTATATCCATTGTGAACATGTATATAGTTTATACAATATAGCTGTATTAATCTGGTTTTTTGTGTAAATGAATGTAAGCAATTACTGCTAAGTTATCTATTGCCTTTTTATCAATAAAATCAAAGGGCGCAAAATTGCGCTCTGTTTTTATGGACTCAAGGAACTATAACCTAGCCAAGAGAAGAATTTTAAAAATATCTTTACAACAGGGCTTTTTGGTGCTTTTTGTACCCATAGTGATATCAATAAAATCTTTACAGCTTATAAATATTGGTTTCTTTTCACACAGTGACAATCCTTATAGCTGGGAGGGTGGGTCAAAAGTTCATAACGAAGCATCCTAAAAATCACCCGTCCCCATTTATACGTATAACCGCGAATTGAAATAATTTTTTTGACTGCTATTACTAAATGGGTAACCAAATAGCTATGGTTGAGTAACTCGAATAAATGTAATAAACCTGCTGACTTTTTAGCAGATTGCAAATGTAATACCTGCATGGTGGAAATCACCATAGAGCATTTATTCTTTTCCTCTAATAATATCTCTGGATCAACCTTAAAATCATCCTAACTTAAAATATTGATTAATAATTATTTTATTTTAATAAGAAAATAACGCTATCTAAATATATTTATATTTCAATTAGTTAATTACAGGATCAAGATTATTTTAATAATGTGTATAGTAGTGAACAGTAGTGAATACTAGTGAACACCAAAAAATATATATAATAAGTATATAATATATTAATATATATAAATTAATATAAGGTTGGTGAATAGTAGTGAACACTTTATATTAAAAGTTTAAGATTATGGGGAGGTAAGCATAAAAACAGCCTAATGACTGGGTAAATAAAGGGTGACATTTGAAAAAGCGCCCTCAGATATGAGGAGGCTTAATATGAAGTTATTGAAGTGAATAACTCAAATTTGAGTGACGGTATCTAGATAGAGTTAATGATTAACAAGTTTTAAATTGCGGTTACCTGACAATGAGACATTCCCTTTACTTGCTTGCTCGACAAAGTCACCCCACCAGTCAAGCATAATTCTGCGCTGTTCTAGGTAAGTAGCACGGTTATAGGCTCGCCTGACGCTATTAGTATCAACATGAGCGAGCGCGGCTTCAATAACATTAGGGTCAAAGCCTTGCTCGTTTAGTATTGTGCTCGCTAAAGCTCTTAATCCATGCGCCACTAACTTATCTTTATATCCCATTCGCTTAATTGCCATATTCGCTGTACTTGCGCTCATCGGGGTATTAAAAGGGGGTTTCATACTTGGGAATATATGCTCTCTGTGACCTGTAATAGGTTTCATAATAGATAATATCGCAATAGCTTGTTTACTTAATGTGATTGTGTGTTCTTTTCTCATCTTCATTTTTTCAGCAGGAATTACCCACAAGCAATTATTAAAGTCAATTTCCTGCCATTTCGCACTAACTGCCTCACTTGGTCTGGTCATAGTTAGTAATTGCCATTCAATAACGCAACGTGTTTGTAATTCGACTCTAGCGATAGATAAGGCTTGCATAAATTCGGGTAGTTCTTGTGCTTTGATTGTTGGCATTTGTCCTTTTGTAGGGCTTTCAAATGCATCTTTTATCTTGGCGGCAGGGTTGGCATCAATTAAGCCAATATTGACAGCGTAAAACATGATTTCATTTACTCGTTGACAAAGTCTTTTAATGGTTTCTAGTTTTCCATTCGCTCTTAACGGAGCCATTGCTTGAATAAAATCTTTAGCTTTTAATTTAAAAATAGATTTATTACCAATATAAGGAAATATGTGTAATTCTAATGATTCCCACGTTCTTTTTAGCGTGCTCTCTGTTAATCCCTTACCACTCTTAACTTTAAACCAGTCAGTAGCTACCTTTTTAAATGTACTGCTTATTTCGTCTTGCTTGCGCTGTTCTAATTCGGCTTTATGTTCTTGAGGATCTATGCCTTGTTTAATGAGTTCTCGCGCTTCATCTCTTAGCTTTCTTGCTTGCTGTAGTGAAACTTCGGGATAACTTCCAAAACTTATTAATGCCCCTTTTTTGGTATACGGGCGCGTATACTTAAAACGCCAAATCTTAGAGTTATTTGCTTTGATTAAAAGATACATACCGCCACCATCAAACAAAGAATAATCCTTATCTCTTGGCTTGGCTGCTTTTATTTGTGTGTCGGTTAATGGTAGAGTCTTTCTTGCCATAATGATTTTAGGTATACGGTTTTTAGGTATATTGTATTCGTATACCTAAGCATATACCTAAAAATTCTGGTTGTAAATGTACCTTACTGGTGCTTAATGAATAATAAAATAGACTTTAAGCCTTGTGTTTGTTGGGTTTTATGTGTTTTAAAGAGTTTAAAAGAATGTTACTGTTTATTGAATTGGTGGAGCCAAGGGGGATCGAACCCCTGACCTCAACGCTGCCAGCGTTGCGCTCTCCCAGCTGAGCTATGGCCCCAATAGAAAGGTAGAAACTGCGGGTAATGATATGCAACTAAAGAATAAGTGTCAATCTATTTGATTTTATTTGTCTGATAATTAATCAAAAAATTTCTGCCACAATAAATGTGGCAGAATATGTGTTTAAGGTAATATTGAAGGTTGATCGGCGCCTTCAGCCTCTACTTTTGGAGGCATAAAGTGCTCACGTTTAACACCTAGTTTAAGTGACATGTACGCAGCCACATAAATCGATGAAATCGTACCAAGTACGATACCAACGCCTAATGTTTCTGAGAAGCCTTTCAACATAGATCCACCAAAAATATAAAGGATAACAACCACGGCAAGTGTTGTACCTGATGTCATTAAGGTTCGATGCAATGTCTGAGTTAAAGAGATGTTAATAACATCATAAGGTGATGCTCGACGTATTTTTCTAAAGTTTTCACGAATTCGATCGAATACCACAATGGTATCATTAAGTGAATAACCTATTATTGATAGCATTGCAGCAATAATTGTTAGATCTAATTCGCGTTCAAACAGTGATAAATACCCAGCAGTTATTACAACATCATGCGCTAATGCAACTACCGCACCAGTACCAAATCGCCATTCAAAACGAAATGCGATATAAATTAGAATACACACTAATGCTGCACAAATTGCCAAAATACCATCTTGAGCAAGTTCAGCACCAACCGTTGGTCCAACAAATTCAATTCGTTTAATTTGTGCATCTTCATCAATTTCTTTATGTATTAAATTAGAAATTTTTGTACCTAGTGCATTATCGATTACTGATGATGTATCACCGTCCTCTTGTTTAGCGGAAGGTAATCGAATGATAATATCTTTACTGCTACCATAGTATTGTACAATCGGTTCATGATAACCCGCATTACGCAAACTATTACGTAGATCATCAAGATTAACGTCTTTGGTCACGGTTATTTCAACAGTCGTACCGCCTGTAAAATCTTGTCCAAGATTAAAACCTTTAACAAAGATAATAACAAATGACGCCACTACCAATAACATTGAGATAACAAAAGCAACAAAGCCAAATTTTAAAAAGTCGAGGACTCTGCGGCCATGATTCATTTCTCTTACATCATGATTTTCATTTTTATTAACAGTCACAATAAACCTCTAAATTGATAACTTATTAACACGGCGACCGCCATAAATAAGATTGGCTAATGCACGAGTACCTACAATCGATGTAAACATTGATGTAATGATACCTATACCCAATGTTATCGCAAAACCTTTGATTGATCCCGTACCGACAGCATAAAGGATAATCGCAGTAATTAATGTCGTTAGGTTAGCATCAAATATACTGCTCCAAGCTCCTGCATATCCTTCATTAATTGCATGTTGAACACCACGACCATTACTAAGCTCTTCTTTTATTCGCTCATTAATCAGAACGTTGGCATCAACTGCCATACCGACCGTTAATACTATTCCAGCAATACCTGGCATACTTAATGTGGCTCCAGGCAATAAGGACATGATTCCGACAATTAAAATAAGATTAGCGACTAATGCAAGACTTGCAAATACACCAAACAAACGATACATGACTAACATAAAGATAACAGAAACTAATAAGCCCCATACGCAAGATTCTAAACCTTGTGTAATGTTCTCTTGTCCCATTGATGGCCCAACTGTACGTTCTTCAATAATTTGAATTGGTGCAATCAGTGCCCCTGCTCTTAATAATAGGGATAAGTTTTTAGCTTGATCAACGCTACTAATGCCCGTTACTTGGAATCGTTCACTAAAAATACCTTGAATTGTCGCAACGTTAATAACTCGTTCTTGTTTTTCAAGAATCGGTTTATCATTTTCATCACGTTTGCCGGTATCTTTATATTCAACAAATAATGTAGCCATTGCTTTGTGAATATTTTTTTGAGTGAAGTTTAACATTGCCTTACCACCTGAACTATCAAGGGTAATGGAAACTTCTGGTTGACCATATTCATTAACTCTGAACGTCGAGTCGGTAATATGATCTCCCGTTAAAACGATACGTTTATAAAGTAAAACAGGACGTCCATTTTCCATATATTTGATTTCAGATCCGTAAGGTACACGCATTTCACCTGCAAGCATGGCTGGTAAATTGGCGGTGTTTTCTTCATTTACTTGTCTAAATTCAAGGGTAGCCGTTGCACCTAAAATACGTTTAGCTAATGCTGTATCTTGAATACCAGGCAATTCAACGACTATTCGATCTGCACCTTGGCGTTGGACGATCGGTTCAGCTACACCTAATTGATTTACACGGTTACGTAAAATGGTTGTATTTTGTTGAACAGCATCATTTTTAGCTTGTTGTAATCGTTGTTCACTAACGCTTAAGGTAATACTGTTTTCACTTTGAGAGATAAGTTTGAAATCTGGGAGGCCATTGATCTTAGTAATGGCTTTGTTACGGTCTTCGGTATTATCAAATTGCATAACAATTTGTTGGTTACCGTCTTTATTAAGTGCTTTATATTTTAATTTGCTATTATTAAACTCAAATTTTAAATTTTCGATGGATTGTTCAGTGAGTTTACTTAATGCAGTGGTCATATCAACTTCCATTAAGAAGTGAACACCACCTCGTAAGTCTAAACCGAGTTTCATCGGCTCTGCACCTAATACAGTAAGCCATTTTGGTGTTGCTGGTGCCAAATTCAAAGCAACAATATAAGCGTCACCTAGTTCTTTGGAAATCAGCTCTTTAGCTTTTAGCTGGGTATCGTTATCACCAACACGGATTAAGACAGATTTGTTTTCAAAAACAAATGATTTGGTTTCAATGTGGTTATCTGCCAAAATTTTTCTGATTTTATCTTGCGTGGTAATATCAATGTCAGAAGTATTTGAACCAGAAATCTGTATAGCAGGATCTTCACCATAAATATTTGGAAGTGCATAGAGAAGGCCGACGCAAATCACGACGACCAACATAATGTACTTCCACAAAGGATAGCGATTTAACACGACGTATTCTCTTGTGGGATTAGATAATTAACACAATGAACTATAATAGGAAACACACTATTATAGTGATTTCATTGTCCCTTTTGGTAAAACAGATGTGATAAAGTCACGTTTGATCACAACTTGGGTTGAATCATTTAATTCTAACGCAATATAACCATTTTCGTTAACTTTTGCTACTCGACCAATAAGTCCACCATTAGTTAATACTTCATCACCTTTAGAAATAGCAGCCATTAAGTCACGATGAGCTTTAGCACGTTTTTGTTGTGGGCGCATAATCATAAAATAGAAAAACAAACCAAATACAACTAACATGATAGGTAAGAAATAAGGATTATTTTCAACTGTAGCGCCATCAGCAGCATAAGCATTAGAGATTAAAAAGTCCATACAGGTCCTCTTGATTCAAATAAAATATTAAAGGTCAGAATTATAACACAAGAAACAAATCTGTTATTAACTATTTCTTGTCAAGAAGTTTCAGATTCACTATACGTTTAAGTATAAAAAATAGCATTCTATATTAGATAATACCATGGTAATTCCGCCAACATAATAATGAAGGCGGAAACGTATTTATTAGGTTGTTAAGTATTGCGCCATGCTTACCAAGTTGAATAACCATTTTGGATAAATGCCGCAAATCAAAATTAATAGTGCAGATAAACCAATAATAAGTTCACTTGTTTTTATATCTTGCCATTTCAATTTAATTACTGGATTGTTTAGCAATTGATCATCGCGATAAGTTGGTCTGATATAAAGATTGATTATCAAACGTGCATAGAAATAGAGTCCTAATGCACTACCTATTACTACAGCGGCTATCAACCACCACAATTCCGCAGTGACACCTAATAATACCAGTAAAAATCGACCTACAAAGCCTGCTGTAAGCGGAACCCCCGCTAATGATAATAAGCCTATTCCCATGGTTAATGCTAATATCGGTCTACGCCAAAATAGGCCTGAGAGGTCAACTTCGTTTTCATGATCTTGCAGCTCGTTTGAATGAGACTCTAGACTAATAACACCCAAAATACAGATATTTGCCAAAATATAACCGATTAAATAGACACCAATGGTTTCTAAAGCAAGTACTTGATATTGAACAGAGATTAAAGCGATCAATAAATACCCGAAATGTGCAATTGAGGAGTAAGCAAGCAACCGTTTCAAACTGGTTTGCATTAACGCGACTAAATTACCCCATAAAATAGACAAAAAGGCCATCATGACCAAAATCATACGAATGGTTTCATTATTAACAATCGGTGCCAATAAAAACAATCTTGCAATAGCACAGAATAATGCAACTTTACCAACAGTTGATAATAGTAAGGCCACAACAGTAGGCGCACCTTGATAAACATCAGGTAACCAAAGCTGAAATGGAACCAATGATAGTTTAAAGCCTATACCAACGAGTATTAAACAAACTCCCATTAGTAATAAATTACTTGGATAAGACATCGTTGAGAGTTGATAACTTAAACCACTAAAAGTAAGCTCGCCTGTTGACGCATAATAAAAAGCAATTCCCATTAATAAAAATGCACTCGCCACAGCCGATAAAATCATATATTTAACGGCGGCTTCTAATGAGTGCGTTTGAATATATTGATATCCTATTAATCCGACAAAAGGTATTGAAAGCAATTCAATACCAATAAACAATGCAATTAAATGGCTAGCATACACTAGCGTTATACCACCCAAGGTCATAAACAATAAAATGACATAAAAAAGACCATGAGGTAAATGCTCTTCTACAAACCAACGATAAGCCAAACTAGATACGGTAATGGCTATAATTAAAATTAAGCTAGTATATAATAATCCATAACCATCACAGGTAAAAAGTGCAGTGATTTGACGAGCTTTCCAGTATTCTTCAGAAGAATCTGTTTGTGGATTGATATCATTTTTATTGCTATCAACCGTCATAGTCGTCGCATCAGTATTAGCATTACTTTCAGCAGGAGTACTCGCTTCGGTATTAGCGTTCGTTACAGTATTAGTACCCGTTTCGGTATTAATGTTAGTACTAGGTTCATTATTAGTGCTGGTTTCTGAATGAGTATTTGTTTCGCTATTAATGTTAGTATTTGCTTCAGTATTAGTATTGGCTCCTGAATTAGTATTAATTTCGGTATTATTATTTTCGGTCTTGGTATCAACTTGCGAATTAACACTATTTTCATTAGACGAGGCACCAGTTTCAGTTGGAACAGCATCTACTGCAATAGTTTTTTCATTTGAAAGCGCAGCGTCTTGAGTTGATGCATCAGAATCAGAATTGTCTGACATTTGCATATTATCATTACTAATATTAGTAATCATTTGGGTGCTAGATGAAATATTGTAGCCAATGGTAATAGCACAGGCTAACGCACATCCTAAACCACATATGGTTATCAAGGCGCATGTTTTTGTATTTATTTTTAAGAAAACTAATAAGATAAGCAAAACAATGATAGTCAAGCTTATTATAAATATAGGCGATAATGCTATCATAAGTTATTACTCTCCTACTCGTTCTGCAGTTATATTTTGCTGTGTTTGATTCACCACAGAATAAGACATATCTAAAACTATTTGCGGATATAAGCCAATAAAGACAAGTACAATAAATACACTAGCAAGTAACAAAATATCTCTTTTATCAAGTTGATGCTTTGTTACACAGTTTTTTTCAACAATGCCATAAAATATAGGTTGCATCCGAATAATAAAAGAAATAGACAATAGTAATAGACCAACAACAAGCAAAATTGTATAAGATGAAAACGATGAATAACTGCCAAGCAACATCATATAATTTCCAACAAAATTAGCTGTGCCCGGAATACCTAAAATTGCTAACATAAAAAATAAGGTAAAAGAAGAGATATAGCGTACTTGTTGTTTAAGACCTGTAAATTGATTAATGTTGCGTGTTGAATAACATTCTACTAACAAGCCACTAATCATAAACATGCCAACGATAACTAAATTAATAGCAATCATTTGTATTACAATGCCTTGATAAGCAATAACAGAACCACTATAGATAATTGCAGTTACAAATCCCATTAAAGCAATATGTACATAAGCAATTAATTTTTTAATGTCAGTTTGAATAAATGTCAGTAATGCCGAATAGATAACCGTAAGAAGTGCCATGATCATAATTAACGGCATAATCATAACTGAAGCATTAGGAAAGAGCGGAATAACAATACGTAACAAACCAAATGTCGAGGTTGTGAGTAATAATCCGCTTATCATCATTGAACCTGTAGTTGATGATTCAATGTGCGCATCAATAAACCAGCTATGAAAAGGTACAAACGGAATACGTATAATAAAGGCGGCTAAAAAACCTAACATTAACATAAATTCTGTGTAACTTGAAATAGGTGTTTTGGTTAGTTCTTGGTAATCAAATGTCCAATGGCCAGATAAAGTCCAGTTAATTAAAGCCAATGAAACAATTGAAATTAACATCAGTAAACTACTAATTTGAGTATAAATTAAAAATTTACTTGCTCCATTAAAACGTAATTGAGAATTTGAGTCTCGCCTTCCCCATAAAGAAATTAGGAAATAGATCGGTATTGCCACTGCTTCCCAAAAAAAGAACATTAAAAATAGATCGGTTATGACAAATAACATCATAATGGCAGATGTCATAAATAAAATGCATAAATAAAATAAACCAAAATTGTTAGGGCTTTCTTTACTTGAATAACCAATCGTTAGTAACACAATAAATAAAGTTGAGGTAATTAGAACTAAGGATAAGCCATCTAAGACTAAATGAAAGTGAATATTAAGCAAAGGAATCCACTCAATATTAACTTCTTCTTTCCAATTATTGCCTTGCTGTAAAACAGTTATCCCTTCTTGCCATAAGCTAAGTGATAACAATAAAGTTATAAAAATGGTCATGAAAGCAATAATCATCGGTAATTGATACCAACGCGATACCATTCGAGAGGATCTTACAATCCGCAATAAAAATACATGGCATAACCAACTAATAAATCCACCTATAACAGGTAAAAAAACAAGCCATAACAACATGAGTGATTACACCTTTATTAAATAAAAACCAGTAACATTAATATAATAATGCTACCTATAACAATAGATACCATATACCATCGAATATGCCCATTTTCTAAGCTGACAATATATGAGTTTATTTTTTTTATGCCCAACATAATCCAATTGTCCCATATCGCCAGTGGATCTTTTTTAAGCATGTTCGCTAAATACACATAAGGTTTTACAAAAATGATATTCAGTAAATAATCAAATCGCCAATCGCAATTACATAATCTTACGATAAATTTAACGATTGGCGTATTTAATACCTCTTGCACTTCACTATTTGGGTGTGCATAAAAAATATAAGCAATAACAAAGCTTAATATGGTTACTGCTGCTAACAATAATTGAAACGATAACAGACTACTAGTATCCAGTTTGGCAATTGGAATAATATTTTGAGCTGGTATTGGGAAATAGATAAAAATGGCCGTTGTAAATATCAGTAAGATAAAAATTGGACAATAACTAATCCATTTAGTTTTCGCAAATTCAGCAATTTTTGGTTTATGATAAAAGACCATAAAAATTAGGCGCCAAATACTTAAACTCGATAGCAAAATACCTAATAAACCTATCGTTCCTGCCATTAAATGTTCTTTTATCATTAATCCCCAAATAATATCACCTTTAATATAAAATGAAGCTGAAATCCAAGGAATCGCACTTAACGATAACATAATAATCAAAAATATGGCATAGAGAACTGGAAATGATTTTGCAAGTCCGCCGAGTTTATTAATATTTCGCTCACCTTGACATTTTTTGAGTAATATTGCCGATGCTAAAATTAATAAAGTACTGGTTATAACATAATTAATTAAACAATTAAGCGATAACCACCAACTTTGAGTTGCAAAAGCATAAAACAAATAACTAATTTGAGCTAAATTAATATAAGTTATAATTCGTTTAACATCACTTTGTACTAAGGCAATTGAGCTTGCAAATAAGATTGTCAACGAAGCGAAAATAGTCATGATGTCTAACGTATCACTAGACATGATAAACAAGTTACTTAATCTTAAAATCAAGTATACACCAGATAATATGACAGTAGATGATTGCATTAAAGCTACTGCAGGCATTGGCGCTAATGTTGTTTCGACAAACCAAGATTGCATTGGAAAAAGAGCAGACTTACTAATGGCACCAAAAAATAGCATCAATGTGATCCAAAAGATAATATCGGAATCAATCGCTAAATTATCATGAGCTTGGGTTAAAATATCACGTATATTTAAAGTACCTAAAGTTTGATAAAGTAAAAATACACCAATGATTAAAAAGATATCCGTTAAATGCATAAGCACAAAAGCTTTAACGGCAGCATAACCATTGCGCAATTGTTTATAATAGATGCCAATAAGTAAGTAAGTACTTATACTCACACCCTCCCAACCAATTAACATAACCAATAGATTATCAACCAATATAATGGTTAACATACTCGCGATTAATAAATTGCTATAGGCATAAAAAGTATAAACATCTTTTTTTGATGTTAAATAACTTGCCGCAAAGAAATAAATTAGTAATCCCAAAAAGGCAATTATCACTAAGAAAGTTAACGATAAACCGTCTAATGTTAATGATAAAGGTACGACAAAATCCCCAACTGAAAACCAAGTCCATAATGGTCTGCTGTACACTAACAACATATCCGGTACTGTGTTTTTTACAAAATCAATACAGGTAAACATAGTAATAAGATTTGTTATTAGCATTGTACTAAAACCGATAATCATGACATTAATCGGTCGAAGATGTCTACCCAAGCAAACTAGCAATAAAAAAGACAGCAAGGGAATAATAATAGTTAAGTAAAGTAAATTCATCCTTTCATTTCACTCAGTGAATCAATGTTAAAGATTTTTCGGCGATAAATTAATTTCGTAAGCAACGCAAGTCCTACACAGGCTTGAGCTAATACAGTAATCACCGCTAAAATAGCAAGGAGTTCTCCTTCCGATTGTTGCCAATAGCTACCTGCAGAAACTAATGCAACAATAGCACCATTATTCATAATCATAAGGCTTAGTAACAAAAAATAGAGATTACGTCGAATCATTACCCCTAATAAACCTATCACAAATAAAATTGAGGCAAGAATAAGGCTATACATAAGAGGAATCATATTACTTCTCCGACAAGAGTCGATGCATAAAATGATAAGAGATCACAATTGCACCTAATAATAAAAAACCAGCGAGTTCAGATATCAAAATGTAAGCATATACTGACATTTCGTGCATCAATTCATGCGACTCGTTGAGCTGTGAATAGTCAGTACTAACTACACCATAAATAAGAACAACAAGTAAAATAAATGCTAAGACTAAAGGCCCTAACCAAATTTTAGGGCTGATACCTCGTTTCCTATTTTCAACATTATCTATACGAATTCGCAATACAATGGCAACAGATAGAAACAAAGTCACTGTGCCAGCAATAAATAATAGAATGTATAAAACAACAGAAAAATAGGCATCAAGCAAAATAAATATTAAGGCCGAAGAAAAAAGTGAAACCATAAAGTACAAAAGAGCCTTATCAACACGTAAGCAACTAATTGCTTTTATACCGGCAAACACCGCAATAATCGACGCAATATAGAAAACAATAAGCATCAAATAATAATCCAATATGCATTTATAGTTTTGTTAGTATATACCCAAATCATATCAAGATACAGTTTGCTGACATTGTGTTAACAGAAAACAAACATAAAAAAATGCAATTTGGTTAAAAAATGATAGAAAATTTTGTTTTTATCAATCAATAAAATATGACAAATATAATTAAAACCTTAAAAAAAATAAAAATTATAAAATTTTATGATTTAAATTCAATATAGTATTGTTATAAAGTGTATAAGTTAAGCACATTAACTAACATCTATCCCAACACCTTTAAATTGTCATGCTCATTAGGCAGCTTAAAGTTTGTTTTGACTTAATAAAGATAAAAACGAGAAGATAATGAACAGTGAATATTCCTCTATGCGAAGCAACGTCAATATGCTAGGTACTTTACTAGGTGATGCAATTAAACGGGCAGCAGGCAATGATACTTTTGATTTAGTTGAACAAATCAGACAATTATCAAAATCAGCTCAACAAGGTAATCAGCAAGCTCATAATAAATTACTTAAACTCATTGAAAATCTTAACGATGAAGATTTATTACATGTGGCGCGTGCATTTAATCAGTTCTTGAATTTAGTTAACACCGCGGCAGAATATTATGGAATATCCCCTCATGGTGAAGCATCAAGCAGCCCCAAAAAAATGACAGAACTATTTAGTACGTTAAAAAATCTTAACTTCTCAAATCAGACGATTACTCAAGCCATTAATGACCTTTCGATTGAACTTGTGTTAACTGCACACCCTACAGAAATCAATCGTCGAACTATGATAAATACGTACACTGCGATTAATAACTGTTTATCGCAACTTGATCATGACGATTTAGCTGATTATGAAATAGAGCGAATTATGCGCCGTTTAAAACAGTTAGTTTGTCAAGCATGGTACACTGATGAGATTCGTAAAAAAAGACCAACACCACTTGATGAAGCTAAATGGGGCTTTTCGGTTATTGAAGATAGTCTTTGGGAAGGTGTACCACTTTTCTTGCGTGAATTTAATGATCAGTTAGTCGATGCATTTAATGAACAATTATCTGTTGAGCACGTTCCAATTAAATTTACTTCGTGGATGGGCGGTGATCGCGATGGCAACCCTAATGTAACAGCAAAAGTGACTGAAAAAGTCATGTTGCAAGCCAGATTAAAAGCAATTGAGCTTTTTTTAGCGGATATTCAAATTCTGGTTCGTGAATTATCCATGACTGAGTGCAGTCAATCTGTCATTGATCTATTAGATGAAAATAATAAAACAGCAACTGAACCTTATCGCGCGGTAATGAAACAATTGCGCGCACGTTTAGTAAAAACCCACAGTTTTATAGTGTCATTATTAAATAATGAACAAGTATTACCTCCAGCGGATATTTTAATTAAAAACGAACAATTATGGATGCCACTCTATACGTGTTATGAATCATTAATCGAAAATGGCATGTCAACGATTGCACACGGACCATTGCTTGATACTTTACGACGTATAAAAAGTTTTGGTCTACAACTGGTTAGATTAGACATTCGTCAAGATAGTTCCGTGCACACTGAAGCGCTAGATGCATTAACCAAAGAACTTAACTTAGGCAGTTATGCTGAGTGGTCAGAAGAAGAAAAACAAGATTTTTTGTTAACTGAACTGCAATCAAATCGTCCACTGTTACCTTACCATTGGCAACCAAATGAAATGGTTCAAGAAGTTTTGGATACCTGTCGAGTTATTAAAAAAGCAGGTGAAGAATCCATTGCTTCATATGTGATCTCAATGGCCAAAGCACCTTCAGATATCTTGGCTGTTTACTTACTATTAAAAATAGTTGACTGTCAAAAAGTGATTCCTGTAGCACCATTATTTGAAACCTTAGACGATTTAAATAATGCTAAGACTGTTATGCAAAAACTGCTTGATATTCCATGGTATCGCGAAAAGATTCATGGTAAGCAGATGGTTATGATCGGCTATTCTGATTCAGCTAAAGACGCTGGAACGCTTGCTGCATCATGGGCTCAGTATCGTTCACAAGAAGAGTTAGTTAAATTATTCGAAAAATATAATATTAATTTAGTTTTATTTCATGGTCGTGGTGGTTCAATTGGTCGTGGGGGTGCGCCTGCACATGCTGCATTATTGTCACAACCACCAGGATCATTAAAAGGAGGACTTCGAGTCACCGAACAAGGTGAAATGATTCGTTTTAAACTCGGTTTGCCTGAAGTGGCTCTCAGTAGCTTGATGTTATACGCATCAGCCATTTTGCAAGCGAATTTATTACCACCTCCTGAACCTAAACAGGACTGGCGAGATATTATGGACGAAATGTCGGATATCTCTTGTCATTGTTACCGCAGTTACATTCGTGAACGTTCTGAATTTGTTGATTATTTTAGAGCGGTAACGCCAGAAACTGAATTAGGTAGATTACCACTCGGTTCTCGTCCACAAAAAAGACGAACAGGTGGCGGTATTGAAAGTTTAAGAGCTATTCCATGGATTTTTGCTTGGACACAAAATCGTTTGATGGTTCCCTCTTGGCTTGGTGCAGGAACAGCACTTAAACAAATTATTGAAGCAGGTAACAAAAATCTACTTAAAGACATGTATCATAATTGGCCTTTCTTTAATGCACGTTTAGGTATGCTCGAAATGGTATATGCTAAAGCAGCACCAAATATCCATGAATATTATGAGCAAAGGCTTGTCGATCCAGCCTTGTGGCCGTTGGGAGAAGAGTTAAGAAACCTATTAACTCAAGATATCAACACGGTACTTACTATCACCGATGATATCAGCTTGATGGCTGATCTACCCTGGATTGCAGAATCTGTTGCATTGCGTAATACCTACATTGAGCCACTAAATCTATTACAGGCTGAATTATTAAGTCGTTCGCGTAATCGAAATGAGGCTGAAAATAGTAGCGTTGAACAAGGATTAATGATCACTATTTCTGGTATTGCTGCAGGTATGCGTAACTCAGGATAGTTAAAAGCAGGAAAAAATAAAAAGAGCAATTGCTCTTTTTATTTTTCTAATAATTCATCTAAATAAACTTTAGCATCTTGGTCACCTTGCTCACTCGCTTTAGTAAACCAATATATCGCTTTATTAATATTTTTTTCTGTTCCTTCACCATCTAAATATTTAATAGCAAGATTATATTGAGCATCAACACTACCCTGTTCAGCCGCTTTGATATACCATTCAATGGCTTTTGCAATATCTTTTGAAACGCCTCCACCTACATCATACATAACCCCAATATTATATTGAGCATCAGCATTACCGGCTTCCGCAGCTTTAGTAAACCAATTTGCAGCCTGTACATTATCAGGTTTAGTACCCGTGCCCGTTGCGTACATGATACCTAAATTATACATGGCAAGCACATGACCATGTGTAGCTGCTTGAGTATAAAAATAGATAGCCGCGACATAATCTTTAGTCAACCCATCACCATGTTCTGACATCAATCCCAAATAGTATTGGGCTTCTGGATTACTTTCTGTCGCAGCTTTACTGAACCAATCGGCAGCCAGCATACGATCTTGTTGGACACCATCACCAAAAAAATACATAATGCCTAGATTTAGATAAGCATCTAAAACACCTTGATTACCTGCTTCAACAAAGTAGTTAACCGCACTTGATGGATTTTTGTCGGTGCCTTCACCATTTTTATACATTAAGCCTAAATTATATTTGGCCAATGCATAATCTTGATCTGCAGCGAGTTTGTAATATTTGAACGCTTCATATAGATCAGCAACGGTTCCCAAACCGTTTTGATACATATAGGCCAAATTATTTTGTGCTTTCGCTAAACCTTGCTCTGCGGCTTTTTTATACCAAAATAATGCTCTGATATCGCTAATTTCAACACCTAATCCTTGTTTATAAATAGTACCCAGAGAATATTGGGCCTCAGCATTCCCATTTTCTGCAGATACACGCAAAGATGGAATCAATGCCCCAGGTTCGGCAACTTGTAGATCCGTATCTGATTGCACTTTAGTTTCATTTGCCAAAGCACCATAAGAAATGGATAAAACTAGTACTAATAAGATTTGAAATTTTTTCATAATTTTTTTATTACCATGCCATGGTCGATAATTATACATAACCATCTAAAAAAAAATAGTTTTTATTTTATTGATTCATTTATCTACAGTATCTAATTTTAACTATAATTATTTTTCACTTGCAATATTTAATTCATGATATTCCAAGTTTGTCCCAAATTTCATCAATATGGGCAACAATTTTGGGATCTTTTTTTATTATTTTCCCCCACTCTCGACTGCTTTCACCTACCCATTTATTGGTTGCATCTAACCCCATTTTAGAACCCAACCCAGAAATAGGTGAAGCAAAATCTAAATAATCAATCGGAGTATTGTCGATAAAAGTCGTATCACGATGTGGATCCATACGTGTTGAAATCGCCCACATGACATCTTTCCAATCTCGAGCATTAATATCATCATCACAAACAATCACAAATTTAGTGTACATAAATTGACGTAAATAAGACCATACGCCCATCATGACACGCTTGGCATGCCCAGGATATTGCTTTCTTATAGTGACAATAGCAATACGATATGAGCATCCTTCCGGTGGTAAATAGAAATCCACAATTTCAGGAAATTGTTTTTGCAAAATTGGAATAAACACTTCATTTAATGCAAGTCCCATGACTGCAGGTTCATCAGGTGGTCGCCCAGTATAAGTTGAATGATAAATCGCATCTTTACGATGTGTTATATGAGTTACAGTAAAGACGGGAAATTGTTCAATTTCATTATAATAACCAGTATGATCACCATAAGGGCCTTCCTGTGCTAACTCATTGGGGTCAATATAACCTTCAAGAATAATTTCAGCCGTTGCTGGTACATCCAAATCGTTGGATAATGATTTAACTACTTCTGTTCGTTTACCCCGTAACAATCCTGCAAAAGCATATTCAGGTAAAGTATCGGGTACGGGTGTGACCGCAGCTAAAATGGTCGCAGGATCAGCACCAATGGCTACGCTAACTGGAAATTTTTCATTAGGATGTGCTTGTTGCCACTCAGAAAAATCCAGCGCACCGCCACGATGTGATAACCAGCGCATAATTAATTTATTATTACCCAAGAGCTGTAAGCGATAAATACCGACATTTTGTCGATCTTTATAAGGACCTTTGGTAATAGTCAATCCCCAAGATAATAAAGGTGCAACATCTTCGGGCCAACAGTGCATAATGGGTAAACGCGTTAAATCAACTTCATCATTTTCAAAGACCACCTCTTGACAGGGTGCTGACGATCGTTGTTTAACTGGCATATTTAAGACTTGTTTATATTTAGGTAATACATTAAAAAATTGGCGAATGCCTTTAGGTGGTTCGGGCTCACGTAAGAACGCTAACAATTCCCCAATTTCACGCAAAGCCGAAGTGTCTTCGCGTCCCATCCCCATAGCCACACGTTTAGCCGTACCGAATAAATTACACAAGACTGGCATATCATAACCAATCGGATTTTCAAACAATAAGGCTGGCCCTTCATTACGTAATACCCGATCGGCAATTTCTGTCATTTCAAGATAAGGATTAACAGGATAAGTAATTCTTTTTAATTCGCCTTGTTGTTCAAGATAATCTAAAAATTCACGAAAATCAGGAAAGTTCATTATTATCACTCTCTATTACTTATTGATCTTTTGTAGATCATATCCAAAGGTACCTTTTAATCCTTAAAGTGGTTATCTTTTTAATCGCAATTAGTCTTCATCAAAATTTTCACTGTAAATGGGTGTTTGTTGATTTTGATTACACTCTACAATTTTAGGTAGTAAAGCTTCAAATTGGTTTTTATCAATT
This sequence comes from uncultured Gilliamella sp., assembly GCA_946482005.1. GTDB lineage: Bacteria > Pseudomonadota > Gammaproteobacteria > Enterobacterales > Orbaceae > Gilliamella. Next base: position 41,790 of record CAMLPV010000004.1, on the reverse strand, counting down.
TCGATAAATGTGTCGGGTTCAACTTGGTAAAAAAGATATTGTTGAGTTTGATCATCAAATTGGAAAGAAGCTAACCAATAATTACGATCATCACTATTTTCATTCGCAAATATTTTAATAATACTACTTTCTCGCTTTTCTGGTTGGTTATGTAGTTTATAATCAATTATTTTTTCAGCAATTTGAGAATCATATTCATCAAAAATAATATAATCACTATCATTTGTCTTACATTTTTCAATTTTAACTTCGGCATAACTACACGTTATTGAAAAAAATAAACAAAAAAATACAATCATATACTGGCTTAATTTCATTTTTTACCTCTTAACTCAATTTAAGAAAGTTGTTAATTTTACAAATAGCCTGACTATTATTAGGCGACGCAGTTAGGTTAACTGCATCACCCATAGTCAGCCATTGATAAGCTAAGTGCTCGGTTAGAACTGGAATTACTTCTTTAGCAAGAGGTAAATAAAACCAATGTTCTTTATTTATCTTAACTTCTGGCGAATATCTATGTCGAAACTGTGGGAAAATCTCAAATTCAACCGTATGGTTAGCATCAATTAGTTCAAGATTTTCCTTTATAATATCAATGCCTGTTTCTTCCAAAACTTCACGAATTGCTGTTTGACGTGGCAATTCATCTGTTTCCATGCTACCCGTTACTGATTGCCAAAATAATGGATCATCTTTGCGTTGTAACATAAGGTAACGATTGGTTGTCTGGCAGTAAATCACCACCAGAACCGACTCAGGTTTTTTATATTCTCGCATCAAAATATCGTTATTTTCTAGCCACTTCAATACCAAGTTCTACTAATGCAGCAGAATTTGCTGGACTTGGCGCATCAGTAAGCAAACACGTCGCCGCTGTTGTTTTAGGAAATGCAATTACATCGCGGATGTTATCTGTTCCTGTGAGCAACATACTTAATCTATCTAACCCAAAAGCTAAACCAGCATGAGGTGGTGTACCATATTTTAATGCATCGAGTAAGAAACCAAATTTTTCACGTTGATCTTGTTCACCAATTCCTAATATTGAAAATACCGCTTGTTGCATTTCACTGCGATGAATACGTACCGATCCTCCACCGACTTCATAGCCATTGATTACCATATCATAAGCATTTGCCATAGCATTTTGAGGATTGTTAATTAACTCTTCCGGTGTGTAATCTTTTGGTGATGTGAACGGATGATGCATAGCACTTAAACCTTCATCTGTTTCTTCAAACATAGGGAAATCAACGACCCAAAGTACCGCCCATTTGTTTTCATCTGTGAGGCCTAAATCCTTGCCAACTTTCAAGCGTAATGCACCTAATGCATCACTAACAACTTTATAGCTATCAGCACCAAATAATAAAATATCACCATCTTTCGCATTAGCACGGTTTAACAACGCTTCCATTTGTGATTCATTAAAGAATTTAGAGATTGGACTTTGTACACCTTCTAAACCTTTACTGCGTTCATTGACTTTGATCCAAGCCATACCTTTTGCACCATAAACAGAAATAAACTGAGTATATTCATCTAACTGTTTACGTGTTAATAGAGCACCATTTGGCACGCAAAGCAATGCTACTCGACCTTTTGGATCATTTGCTGGAGTTGAAAATACTTTAAAATCGACATCTTTGACCAAATCAGCCACATCGATAATTTCAAGCGGATTACGTAGATCTGGCTTATCACTACCATAACGACGCATTGCCTCGCTAAAAGTCATAATTGGGAATTTACCTAAATCAACATTTTTAACATGCAGCCAAAGTTCGCGTATCATTTTTTCCATGATTTCACGAACTTGTTCGGCTGTCATAAATGAAGTTTCAACATCTATCTGTGTAAATTCTGGCTGACGATCGGCTCGTAAATCTTCATCACGAAAACATTTAACAATTTGGTAATAACGGTCAAACCCAGACATCATAAGCAATTGCTTAAATAATTGTGGTGATTGTGGCAATGCATAAAATTCACCTTTATGGATTCGACTCGGTACCAAATAATCACGAGCACCTTCTGGCGTGGCCTTGGTCAACATAGGAGTTTCAATATCTAAAAAACCATTTTCATTCATAAATGAACGAACAAATGCGGTAATTTGTGCACGAGTTTTAAAGATTGAGGTCATTTCTGGGCGGCGTAAATCTATATATCGATATTTTAACCGCTGTTCTTCACTATTATTTTGATTAAAATCGAGAGGTAATACATCACTACGATTGAAAATAGTAAGTTCGGTCGCTAAAATTTCAACCTCACCGGTTGCCATATCTTTATTAATTTGACCTTCAGGTCTGGCTCTTACCTTTCCTTTAATTTGAATACAAAATTCATTGCGTAACTCGCCAGCTAACTGATATGCTTGCGGATAATCAGGATCAAAAAAAACTTGCACAATTCCTTCACGATCACGCATATCAATAAAAATCATTTTACCTAAATCTCGGCGTTTATTGACCCATCCACATAGTGTGACTTCTTGATTAATATAACTTGCGTTTAATTGTCCGCAATAAATTGTTCTCATTAAATATATCCTGTGTACAATTGTCGAAAATAATAATTATTATAGAGCAATTTATCAGGGTATAAAGACTATGTTTTAAAATAATCGCTATTTATTTTATTTATACTAAGTTAATGATAATAATTTTACTTTATATGTCTTTTTATAATTTTATTGAAATTCAATAAGATAATTAACATAAACTCGGATTATTTAGTTGTACTTGAAAAATGTTTGTTTTATTAACTTGTAATATCAAATATTTATTAATAAGCTTAAGTATTATTTAAATATTATTAACTTGATATGAAAGCTTTAATTTCAATTGACTACACGAATGATTTTATTGCGGATGATGGCGCTTTAACTACAGGCTCAGCCGGTCAACAAATTGAATCAGAAATGTTAAACATAACTAACTCATTTATTAAAAATAATCAATTTATCGTTTTTGCAATTGATGCCCACGATCCGTCGGATGAATATCACCCTGAAAATTCACTTTTTCCACCTCATAATATTGTTGGAACTGTTGGACAACAATTATTCGGTGAATTACATCAACTTTATCAAAGATATCAAAATTCAACCAATATATACTGGATCAACAAACGCCACTACTCAGCATTTTGTGGTACAGATCTCGATCTACGTTTACGCGAAAGACATATTACCGAAATCCATTTAATTGGTGTTTGTACGGATATTTGCATTTTACATACAGCCGTAGATGCCTATAACTTAGGTTATAAAATAGTTATTCATCAAAATGCAGTTGCAAGTTTTGATCCTATTGGCCATCAATGGGCTTTAAAACACTTTCAAAATACCTTAGGGGCAACGTTAATATAAAAAGATAACAATTAAAAAAAGGAGCAGGAATGGAAGTTTTACGAGACTTTAAATTGCATATAATTGCACTTTTAGTAGTAGTTAGTTGTGAACTTATCGGCAAGCAATCGATATGGATTATTGCCGTTTACCCAATGTTATATGCAATGGTTTTTGGCGGAATCATTAGCTTGCCAAAGCTTAAAATACTCACCAATAAAAATATGCAAAATGCAAGTATCGTTATGATGGTTACATTAATGTTACTTGTTGCAAAACTTGGTGTAGCGGTAGGTCCCCAAATTGATATGATTTTAGAAGATGCTAAATTAGCTCTAATTTTTCAAGAATTAGGTCATTTTGCTGGAACAATTTTACTCGGGTTGCCACTAGCAATGCTATTAGGTATGAAACGAGAGGCTGTTGGGGCAACTTATTCCGTTGCTCGCGAACCCAATATAGCCATTGTAGCGGATAAATATGGTTTAGATTCACCAGAAGGTCGGGGTGTAATGGCTATGTATATATGTGGCACTCTCTATGGTGCAATTTGGATGAGTATTCTTGCTAGTATAATGGCTCATTTGAATATTCTTCATCCTTATGCTTTAGCCATGGGGGCCGGCGTAGGAAGTGGAAGTATGATGGCGGCATCACTTGCCCCGATAAGTGATTTATATCCAGATTTATCAGAAAATATTAAAGCTTATGCATCAACAGCAAATTTAATGTCTAGTATGGTTGGTATATATATTTATACGCTCTTTTCTTTACCTTTTGCTTCTTTTATGTATAACACGTTAGCCCGTCTTCGACGCAATAAATAAGGATCCAGCAATGAAGATTTTAGAAACAATTTTTGTACTTATTTTGGTCGCCATTATTATGGCTGCTGGAAACAGTGTGGGTTATAAAATTGATATTATTTCATCACTTGAAGCATTAGCTGTGCTAGCTGTTATCTCTATTATAGGATTTTTACTAAGTAAGTTACCCGGACTTGAAAAATTTCCAGTAATTTTATGGGTATCGGTTGTTGCAGCCGTAGTTTCCTCACCAATATTTCCATACCATACAGAATTGGTTGCAATTACAGATCAAGTTTCGCTACTTGCAGTCTGTACACCAGTACTTGCTTATGCAGGACTCGCCATAGGTAAAGATCTTGCACTATTTAAAAATATCTCTTGGCGCATTATTCCCGTATCTTTGGCTGTGTTTTCGGGTACGTTTATTTTTGCAGCCTTAATTGCTCAAGTCACTTTGCATTGGGAAGGCGTTATCTAATTTAGATAAGGATTTAATTTATGACTAAAGAAGAACTAAAGAAAAAAGTTTGTGACGCGATTGCAAACCGAAAAGCAGACATCAAATCGATTGCTGAAGCGATTTGGTCCGAACCAGAGCTTGGCTATAAAGAACACAAAACGGCTAAAAAAGTAGAAGATGCTTTTGAAAAATTGGGTGTTTCTTTTAAAAATAAATTAGCACTCACAGGGGTTAAAGGTCGTCTTAAAGGTGGTAAAGGAAGCAAATACAGCGTCGCAGTTATTGGAGAACTTGATGCAATTATTTGTGCCGACCACCCTGCTGCGGATGAGACATCTGGAGCTGCTCACTGTTGTGGTCATAATGCACAAATCGCTAATATGATGGCGGTTACTATGGGATTAATTGACTCAGGTGCAATGCAATTTTTAGCCGGTGATGTGGTACCATTTGCTGTCCCAGCAGAAGAATATGTTGAAATAACCTATCGCAATCGATTAATTGAAGAAGGGAAAATCAAATACATTGGCGGTAAACCAGAATTAATTTCACGTGGTGATTTTGATGATGTTGATATGGCGTTACAGATACATTTAACGAGTGTACCAAATGAACGCCAAGACGGTTTTATAGAAATTTCAACAACAAGTAATGGCTTTATCGGTAAATTAATTAAATATAAAGGTGAAGCAGCCCATGCTGCAGCAGCTCCTCACGCAGGAGTAAATGCTTTAAATGCAGCAATGATGGGAATGATGGGCGTTCATGCTATTCGTGAAACATTTCAAGAAAAAGATTACATTCGATTCCATCCAATTATTACCCAAGGCGGTGATTTGGTGAATGTTGTACCAAGCGATGTAAGAATGGAAAGCTATGTACGAGCGGGCAATGTTCTAGCCATGATTGATGCCAATGAAAGAATTAATCAAGCATTAAAAGCTGGCGCAATGGCTGTTGGTGCAACTTGTGAAATTAAAGATTTACCAGGTTATTTACCGTTACATAATAATTCAACCCTTAATGATCTTTTAAAACAAAACGCTGAAAATTTAATTGGTGAAGAAAACGTTTCAATCGCACCGCATATGACAGGAAGTACAGATACGGGTGATTTATCACATATTATGCCAGTAAGTCATCCTTGGATTGGTTCGGTTAGAGGGATTTTACATGGTAAAGATTACACCGTATTTGATGAAGAGATGGCTTATATACGCCCTGCACAAATGATGGCTTGTACAATTATTGACCTGCTATATGATGACGCTCAAACCGCTCAAACACTCATGACAAATTACAAACCTCTTATGACAAAAGAGGAATATTTAAAATTCCTATCTGGTTTTGACAAATAAAGTTTAAAACTTGGCACAACCTTGTGCCAAGTTTTTGTTATACTACCCACTTCATTATCAACAACAATAATCACTTCATATGTTAACGCTTACCGATCAAGAATTGTTTCGTTATGACAGGCAAATAACTTTGCAGGGTTTCGACATTGAAAAGCAGCAAATTTTAAAAAATAGTGCAGTATTAATTATTGGATTAGGGGGATTAGGTTGTTCAGTTTCTCTCTATTTAGCTGCATCAGGCATTGGTAAGTTAACTTTAAATGATTTTGATACCATATCGGCTTCAAATTTAAATCGTCAGATTTTATATACCCATAAATCAATTAATCAAAATAAAGTTGATGTGGCTAAACACGCTTTAACCAATATAAATCCCAATATAGTGATTGAAACGGTTAATCAGCAACTAAAGGACAGCGATCTTATTTCACTTATTAAGCAACATAATATTGTTATTGACTGTACAGATAACTTAGTTACCCGTGAACAGATTAATCGCTGTTGTTTTCAAGAAAAGAAACCTTTAGTTTCAGGCGCTGCAATACGAATGGAAGGTTTGCTAAGTGTATTTACTTACCAATCTAACGAACCATGTTATCACTGTTTAAGTCGTCTATTTGGGAATGATCAGCTTACTTGTGTTGAAACCGGTGTTATGGCGCCTTTAGTTGGTATGTTTGGCTCAATGCAAGCCATAGAAGCAATAAAAATCCTTACTCATTATGGTCGCCCGTTATCTGGTCGATTATTGATGATTGATACAATGAACATGCAATTTAATCAATTTACTATATCTAAGCAGGCAAATTGCCCTGTCTGTGGTAATCACCAAACTGACCAATAAACAGTATGAAACAAAATAACCGAATTATTTTAGCTCCAATGGAGGGGGTACTTGATTATCAAGTGAGACAAATTTTAACTGAGATTAATCAATTTGATTATTGTGTAACAGAATTTGTGCGAGTCACGCATCATCAATTATCCAATCGCACCTTTTATCGCCTTTGTCCTGAACTCCATAATGGAGGCAAGACTGCTTCAGGTACCCCTATTCGAGTGCAAATTCTTGGTCAATCACCACAATGGATGGCAGAAAATGCAGTAAAAGCGATTGAACTTGGTTCATTTGGTATTGATATTAATTTTGGTTGCCCCGCTAAAACCGTAGTTGGCAGTCAAGGAGGAGCTTATTTATTACAATATCCGGAACAAATTTTTAATATCGTTAGTCAAGTTCGACAAGCTATTGGTCGCTCGGAAATATTATCCGTTAAGATTCGCTTAGGTTGGTCAGATAAATCTCATTGCTATGAAATCGCCAATGCAATTGAATGTGCTGGAGCTAATGAAATTGCAATTCATGGCAGAACCAAAGAGGATGGCTATAAAGCGGATAAAATTGATTGGCAAACAATAGCAAAAATCAAACAAAACCTAACAATTCCTGTAATTGCCAATGGTGAAATTTTCTCTATTGAAGATGCACAAACATGCATTGCTCAAAGTCAAACGCAAGACATTATGTTAGGACGTGGGATTTTAACTATCCCCAATCTAGCCAATATGATCCGCAACAAACAACCAGCCTTAAGTTGGTCGCAAGTATTGGAAATTTTAATCCGCTATGCAAATTCTTCTATTGATGATGTAAAACCGCTTTATCATTCTGCTCGCATTAAACAATGGCTTACTTATTTAAGGCACTATTATGTAGAAGCATCTGAGATGTTACAAAATATTAGAACACTAAAATCACAACAAGAGATATATACATTCTTAAAACAACAACAAAAGTTAAAACAAATAGTATAAATTAATCTGATATTTAACTGATGGATGAAAATAATACTTAGTTAATTTTCGAATCATTAAGCATGATAGAATAAATGATGTAGAGCCTAACAATATGATCACTATGGATGTTAGGGCTGTATTTTGTAATAACGCATGATTAATTAACCAATTGGCCACTCTCCATAAAATAAAATTTAAAATAAAAATAATGATATTTAAGGAGACGGCACACTTAATTATTCTATCCGTTTGTAATACAACAAACATTTGGGTAAACATATTTTTACTAACCAAAATAACAACTAATAAACTAAATAAATAACAACAAATTGGTAAGAAAATATGCTTCCAAAATGAAATAAAATAGTAACTGTTGTGTACTAAGACATCTAAAATAAAAGAAGGATAAGCAATTAAAATAAAAAAGAAAAATACTAAAAACAAAATAAAATGAATTTTAGTGCTGTTGATTATAGTCAGTTCAAAAGTCTGTTTATTTTTGTCAAAATAATTATTTAATACTTTGATATAGAAATAGGTAAATAATCCTGAAAATAAGTAAAATAGACAACTGGGGATAATACATAAGACTAAAATAAATAACCATGAAGCCACATTAATCATGTTGATTAATACATTATCAAAAATAGCTTCAGCTATCGCATTGATAAAATAGCTAATTGTACAAATAATAATGACATTAAAAATTAACAATGTAATATTTTTAAATGTCACTCGATGAACATTAACTCGATATAAACTGATCGCTGAGATACCGAATAACAGTAAACATTCTGGGATTGAACGTAGTAATTGATATGGAGCAAGTTTATATAATATACCCCATAAGAATTTATAATCATGAAAGGTTGATATAAAGGTAATACCAAGTTTAATAATAGAAATAAAAGCACTACAGAAAAAAAATAGTACAATAAAAATAAAAGGTAGCTTAAAAAAAGCTAATTTTTCCATTTTGATACTCAAAATCAGTTAATTCTCTCTTTTTTAAAAAAACAATTTGATAACAACAAAAATTAAACTCAACGACAATGTTCTATTGAGTCATTAAAAGGTTATATTGAGCTAAAATATGTTCACAATAATACCAAAGACTTTTTTAATCAACAATGATCATCAGAACTTATATTATTGATAATTACTATAAAACATTATATTTTTTAGATGATTACCTTAATAAGCAGCGCTATTTTTCGGTGAATTATTATGTAAAACAGGATTAATGCTTCATCATTTAAAGTATGATGAAGCAAATTATAAGATAAGAATTTATTTGTATGCCTCAATCTAAGCGTTAAAGAGTGGAAAATCGGCTTGACCAGCAATGGATTTTAAACGTTGTTGGGCAGTAATAATATTTTCTCTCCACTGATTATCTTTTGCCCACATTTCAATCACTAATGGTGCACAATAATCAATAGATTTAAGTGTTCTAAATACTGCGGAAAAATCAACCTCCCCCTCACCAATCACCAAATCTCTAAACTGTCCAGCATAATTGGGTTTTACTTTATAGGTATCTTTCAAATGAATTTGAACAATATGGTTACGACTTAATAATAGCTCAGTACTAACATCATAATTCCAACCGGATATGTTTCCCACATCAGGATAGGCCATAAAATAAGGTGAATTTATCTTGGCTTTTAAAATTTCAAACTTACTCAGTGAATTTAGATAGTTAGTATCCATAATTTCAACAGCTAGCATAACACCTGCTTTTTCTGCCTGTTTTGCACACCATTGCATACCGGCAATAAAGCGTTGATGGGTTTGTAAGTTAGCTGGCTCATAATAAACATCATATCCAGCAAGTTGAATCACTCTAACACCAAGTTTATAAGCAAGGGTAATAGCCTTACACATAATACTTTTAGCGTGTTCTCTGATCGTTGCATCAGCAGAACCAAACGGATATTTGCGATGTGCACTAAGACATATTGAGTGAAAAAAAACGCCATTTTCTTCACATAGATGACGCAATGAATAGATTTCTTCATCAGACCAATCAAGCCTAGCTTGACGTTCATCAGACTCATCAATAGAAAGTTCGATAAAATCAAATCCTAAAGATTTTGCCTCTAGCATTTTTTGCTGCCAAGAAAGTGTATTAGGTAGTGCCTTTTCATAAATACCCATACATGGAGTTTGTCTGGTTAAATTGATTGTATTATTTGTCATAATTTAGATCCGATAATATCAAGGTAAAAAAACTAACAGCCGATTTCCCGACTGTTAGTGCGCACCCCTACCAATATTTAGCAATCTGCTCTCTTAAGTCTTGAGCAGTTTTTTGACCATTTTCATTGGCTAAAGCTCGTCCAGCAATAAAAGCTTTCGTTTTAATACCCGCAAACAGATGAATATCTTCAGGGACAATGCCGCCTGTTATTGATAGTTCCAAACCTAAATCAGAAAGTTGTCGCATTTTAGTTAAATCTTCTTCACCCCAACCAACACCAGCTAATTCAGCATCACGAGATCGATGATAAATTGCCTGTTTGATACCCAGTTTTCGCCATGCTTTTGCATCATCAAAAGTCCAATGTCCATAAAGTTCGATTTGAATTTCACGCCCAAATTCATCAGCCACTTTTTTACAAGCTTCAATTGTTGCAATGTGAGCGGCAGCTGAAACAGTTAACCAATCAGCCCCCGCCGAAAAAGCCATTTTTGCTAAAATAGCACCCCCATCAGTGGTTTTTAAATCACAAACCAAAATATGGTTTGGATACTTTTCTCTTAAAGTTTTTACGCCATTGATACCTGCGCCAAAGGCAAGAATGGTTCCAACTTCAATAATATCTACAAATCCAGCTACGTTCTTGGCTACCGCTAAAGCTGGCTCTAATTCTGTTTGATCTAATGCAATTTGTAATTTTGGTTTTGTCATTTTATTTCTCCCTTATAAATACTATTTTTGTCCGTAATAAGCATTTGCTCCATGCTTACGAAAATAGTGTTTATCAGATAAAGTTTGTTGAATTTTAATTGTTTTATTAAGTTGTCGGGTTGATATTGCCATCATGGCTACTTCTTCAAGAACCACAGCATTATGTACAGCATCCGAAGCGTTTTTTCCCCAACAAAATGGAGCGTGTCCAGAAATAACGGCTGCCGGCATCGCTGTAGGATCAATGCCTCTTCGTTTAAACTCTTCAATGATGACCAAACCAGTGTTTTTTTCGTAATCAGTATTGATTTCGCTATCAGTTAAACGACGAGTACAAGGCACATCACCATAAAAATAGTCGGCATGAGTCGTACCCAAAGCTGGAACATCTAATTCAGCTTGCGCCCAAACTGTTGCGTAGCGAGAATGTGTATGAACAATACCACCAATATTTTCAAAGGCTTTATAAAGTTCTATATGGGTTGCAGTATCACTAGACGGATTTAATTTACCCTCAACAATTTCACCCGTTAATGACACGACCACAATATCGTCAATTTTCATGTTGTTGTATTCAACGCCTGAAGGTTTGATAGCAATAACACCTTTAGCGCGGTCGATTTCAGAAACATTACCCCAAGTAAAAGTGACCAAATGGTATTTAGGTAAGGTTAAGTTAGCCTGTAATACTCTTTCTTTTAATGCTTGATACATAACATTAGTCTCCTAATAAAGCCTTATCAATAACAGCATAAACATCTTCTTTGCTATTACATGCTCTCAACTTATCAAGATCGATACCTGTTGGGCTGTCTTCGTCATCTAATATTTGCGTGACTTCCATTAAGCCTTGCATATGCTCATCTGAGGTACTGCCTGCTAAGGTAACTAACACATCAACAGGTTGCTCTTCACCTTCAAAATAGACTGGAGAATTTAATGTCACTAAAGCAAAAGCAGTGCGATTTACACCATCTTCCGGTCTGGCATGAGGCATCGCAAAATTTGGTGCAATAATAATGTAAGGCCCCATTGTTTTTACACAGTTAATAATCGCATCATAATAAGAAGGGTTAATCGCTTTGGAAGCAACAAGCATATCTGTACCCAATTTGATCGCCTCTTGCCAAGTTGATGCATCCGCTTTTAGTAAAATAGAGTTATTCTCAATTAATGATTCTTTCAATGCCATTGTTGTACTCCTTTTTTAATCAATTCGTTATTGAGCAAGCACTTTTTTAATAAGTTCAATAAGTTCTTCACCAAATGTATTTGGATTTAACATGTTTTGGACACCTAAAGCATGTTGTCCTTCATTAACTTCAATCTCGTTAATTAAATGTTTAGACGCCACAATAATGTCAATATTAGGTAACCGTGATTTGTAATCTGTCACTGCGCAAGAATCCATGACATTAGCAATGCCTTTCTTATCTAAATAATTAGCTATTTTCATTTTCATCATCATAGAAGAGCCTTGTCCGCTACCACACACAGCTAAGATTCGTACTGCTCGCCCTTCGCTTATTGCCACTTCATCCATTTTTTCAACAACGTTTTCATTAACATCTTGATGAATATTATTTTGTTCTGGTTCAATTTTTGCGTTTGCTTCCTCTTGGCGTAATTGTTTAGCGGCAAAGAACATATACACTAAAGCCAATGCAATAATCAGATAGATAAATAAGTGGGAGTAAGACAAACCTTGTATAATAGGTGGGAATAATATCGCCCAGTCAGCCATCCCCATCCAAGAGTCAATTGGAGTGCCATTTTTTGCAAAGATATGAATGACCCAAGCTGAACCAAATACCTCAATCATTCCCATAACAAAACAGATTTTCATAACGGCTTTCCAACCACCAAAGTGATTAGCAAATACCCCAATTGTTGCGTTAGAGAAAAACATTGGTATAAAACCAGGAATGATCATAATTGGTGATTTAAATATAAGTAACAAGGCAATTGCTAAAAATTGTCCTAATGCCCCCCAAATAAAACCAAATACCATTGCATTTGGTGAAAAAGCATAAATTGCAGCACAATCAATGGCTAATACGGCATTAGGAATTAATTTTTCAGAAATACCTTTAAACGCTTCAGACAATTCAGCCACAAACATTCTGACCCCACCGACGATGACTTGTATTGCGACGGCGAATTTAAGACCTGTTTCTAAAATGTAAATTGTCCAATGGGTTGACCCTGCCATGGTTTGCAAATTATCCAAACCAAATGAAAGAAGGATGATGCCAAAAAAGAATGTCATCACAATCGCTGTTGCAGCGATACTATCGTGAAAAATATGTAACCATTTAGGTAATTTTAGATTATCAACTGTGTCATTTTTATCGCCCAATTTAGGTGCTAATTTAACAGCGATCCAAGACCCCAATTGTTGTTGATGACCAATTGAAAAACCCGCTCCTCCAGTAACAGCTTCTGTAGATTTAAACATCATATTAGAAAATATTCCCCAATATAATGCGGTAATAATGGCAGAGTAGATTATTGTTTCCCACATACTGTAACCAAACAGAAAATAAAACAGGGCAATTAATCCCACTTGTTGGAACATAATATGGCCTGTTAGCATAATGGTGCGAATACCTGTGATACGGCGAAAAATGACCAAAAGGATATTGATAGCCAATGCGAGTAATACGGCATAGCCTACCCAAGAATATTTATCACCCATATTATGTTCTACAGTCATCATAGAAGCATAAACATCAATAATCGATCCATTAATGCCGTGATACTCAGCCAATTTGGCAATCACTGGTTTAAATGTTGAAACCAGTACACCTGAGCCAACTTGTAACAACATAAAACCAACAATCGTTTTGATTGTTCCTTTCAAAATAGTGGTGATATCTTTGCGTAAAAGACAATAACCTAACATTGTTACTAAACCGAGTAACAATGGTGCTTTAGTCATGACTTGACTATAAAAAATATAAAATACGTTATAGATTACTTCCATATGCCCCTCTCATTGGTTATGGGCTTTTTTAAAATTTGAAGTTTATATCGTGCTTACAAAGCGATAATAAAACTTATCCTAATGCCCTTTTTATATAGTTGTTCACTGTCGAGTGAATCTTTGAGCTAAATTAACCCTATACTTTGTTAATCAAATTAAGATGGCTTGATTAACGCTTGTTATATTCTATAATCAAAATAAATCATACAATGATTATTTATGATTATTTTGATGAAGATCACTTTTCTATAAAATCAGAAACCATATCTGTGATCAACTTCACATAATAATGAAAAAAAACTATATCAATTTAAACCTATATTTATAATTATCAATAAATTAAATAAATATTAACAAATAAAAACAATAAGATAATTGACAATTTTAATAATGAAAATTATTATCAAAATAATCAAAAGTGCTCAAATTGAAATGAGGAATTTTAATGAATGAATTAACGCGACATAACGAGATCGTCGCTTTGGTTAACGAAAAAGGTGAATTAAAAGTGACCGAATTAATCAGTCATTTTTCAATATCACCCGCGACCGCTCGAAGAGATATCACAAAATTAGATCAAGATGGTCGTGTCAAAAAAGTACGCAATGGCATTATGCGTCTTGAAGAACAGAAACCAATTTGGGCCCCAATAGGTAATAACAATACTGATCATTATCACGAAAAGGCACGGATTGCGATTCGAGCAGCGAAGTTATGCGGTAGTGATGAAAATATAGTGATTAATTGTGGTTCAACGGCATTTTTATTAGGGCGAGAACTTTGTGGAAAAAATGTATCAATCATCACTAATTATTTTCCTTTAGCGTGTTATTTGATTGAACATGACCATGAAAATGTGATCATTATGGGTGGGTTATATAATAAAACACAAAATATCATACTCAATCCTATTGCAAGTATCACCGATTCTTATGCCGCAAAATGGATGTTTACTAGTGGAAAAACATTAACATCAACAGGTCTTTATAAAAGTGAAATTTTAAGTGCTGTTGCTGAACAACAGATATTAGAAAAAGCAGAAAAATTAGTCGTAGTGGTTGATAGCTCAAAGATCGATACCAAAGCAAACTCTGGCATGCTTTTTTGCCCAGTAAATAAAATTGATATTTTGATTACTGGGGCGCAAGCAAATAAGGAAGTAATTGAATGCATTAAAAAGCAGGGAGTTGAAGTGATATTAGTCTAACTATTAAATAAAAAAAGGAACATAGTATGAGTAAAGTAAATGAAATTACCCGAGATTCTTGGATTTTGAACACTTTTCCTGAATGGGGAACTTGGTTAAATGAAGAGATTGAAAACACCGTTGTGAAACCAAATACTTTCACCATGTGGTGGCTAGCTTGTACCGGAATTTGGTTAAAATCAGCAGGTAATACTAATATCTCTGTCGATTTTTGGTGCGGTACAGGAAAAAAAACACATGCTAACCCATTAATGAACAAACAGCATCAAATGATGCGCATGGGTGGCGTTCGTGAATTGCAACCTAATTTAAGAACCAGTCCATTTGTATTAGATCCATTTGCGATTAAGGAAATTGATGCAGTAATGGCAACCCATGATCATGCCGATCATATTGATGTCAATGTCGCTGCTGCTGTAATTCAAAATTGCTCTCCAAAAGTTAAATTTATTGGTCCAAAAGCTTGTGTTGAATTGTGGAAAAGTTGGGGGGTTCCAGAAGATCGTTGTATCGTTGCTAAAGTTGGCGAAACAATTGAAGTAGGTGATATTACAATTCGCGTTTTAGATTCTTTTGATAGAACATCACTGGTTACTCTACCAAAAGGTGTATCTTCTACCGATAAATCGATTCTAGATGGTATGAATGATCGTGCGGTTAACTATTTATTTGAAACTTCTGGAGGATCACTTTACCATTCTGGAGATTCACATTACTCTAACTACTATGCAAAACATGGTAATGATTATAAAATTGATGTGGCTTTACTTTCTTATGGCGAAAATCCTCGTGGTGTTACCGATAAAATGACTTCGTCAGACATTTTACGTGCGGCTGAATCGCTTAATACCAAAGTGGTGATTCCATTCCATCATGATATATGGTCAAATTTCCAAAGTGATCCTCGTGAAATTGAAGTTCTTTGGGAAATGAAAAAAGATCGTCTTGAATATCAATTTAGACCATTTTTCTGGCAAGTTGGGGGTAAATATACATATCCTACTGATCAACATAAAATGCATTATCAGCATTATCGAGGATTTAGAGATATCTTTACTGATGAACCAGAATTGCCATATCGTTCATTCTTGTAAAAAGAATAGGAATTATTTAAACCTATCTATTTGATTGAACAATATAATATATCAATTTAAAAATAATTTTAATAGATTGTTTTCATAAGTAGCTGGACCGATAATTGTATCGGTCCATGATAATTAAATTAGATATTTATAAGAAAATAAAAATTAATTCTAAAATCATAAATGTCTAATTATTCAATAATGTTGAAATACCAGACCTAATCTCTAATTTGATTACATTTTTTACTGAAACGTTATGTTAACCTGAAACTTTTTGACAAAATTTTGTTAACGGCAATAGTTGTTATCAATCAATACGTTTAATAAAATGTTTTATCTTAAAGCCCATTGCTATTAATGATGCAAAATAGATAATAATACCAGCTATGACTAACACCAGTAGTCGCCCAATACGCATTAACATCGATCCAGTTGACCAATCAGGTAATAGTTGCGCGCCAAACCATAAAACAACAGACATTAAAATAACAGCAATAATTACTTTAGCTAAAAAGTTATACCATCCCGGCTGTGGTTGATATAGTTGTTTTCTTCGTAATTGCCAGAATAATAACGCTGCATTAAAACAAGCTGCAAGACCAATTGAGAGTGAAAGTCCTGCATGCTGTAATGGTCCAATAAAAACAAGGTTCATCAGTTGCGTTAAAATTAAGGTAACAATTGCAATTTTGACGGGAGTTTTAATATCTTGTCGTGAATAAAAAGCAGGGGCTAATACTTTAATCAAAATCATGCCAAGTAAACCAACAGAATAAGCCACCAATGCTCGCTGAGTCATTAAGGCATCATTTAAGGTAAATTGCCCATATTCAAATAAGGTTGATATAAGTGGACGAGATATAACACCTAAAGCGACAGTACTTGGTAATGCTAAAAGAAAACAGAGTCGCAATCCCCAATCTAGCAACTCTGAATATTGTTTATAATCACCTTTAGAAAAGCTTTTGGATAGGGAAGGTAATAGAATTGTGCCAAGTGCAACCCCTAGTACGCCAGCAGGAAATTCCATAAGTCGGTCGGCATAATACATCCACGATACAGAACCAGAAATAAGAAATGAAGCAAAAATCGTATTAATAATTAAAGAAATTTGTCCAACTGATACCCCTAAAATAGCAGGTGCCATCTGTTTTAATACTCGCCAAACGCCACTATCTTTAAAGTTAATTCTTGGTAAAACCAACATTCCAATTTTTTTTAAATAAGGAAGCTGGTAAAGTAATTGTAAAATGCCTCCTACCCCAACTGATGCCGCGAGTGCTAATACTGGTGGATTAAAGTAAGGTGTCAAAAATAGCGTAAACATAATCATGCTAATATTTAACAAGGTTGGAACAAAAGCTGGGACAGAAAAACGATTCCAAGTATTTAATATTGCTCCAACCAATGATGCAAGTGAAATAAAAAAGATATAAGGAAAGGTAATACGCAACATCGTTGTGGCAAGATCAAATTTATCACTAGATTCTTGCATAAATCCAGGCGCGGTTACCATAATAATAAAAGGAGCACACACTACGCCAATTAAGGTAACAATGGCTAATACTAAAGTTAATAAACCAGCAACATAAGCGACAAAAGTCCGCGTTGCTTCTATTCCTTGTTGATTCTTATATTCAGCTAAAATTGGTACAAAGGCTTGTGAAAATGCGCCCTCAGCAAAAATACGCCGCAATAAATTAGGGAGTTTAAAGGCAACAAAAAAGGCATCGGTAGCCATACCGGCACCAAAAAAGCGAGCAATGATAGCATCACGCACAAAACCTAATACACGAGATACCATGGTCATGGAACTTACTGTAGCTAAAGATTTTAAAAGATTCATTTATATAATACAGAGTCAAAAACCGACAATGTGGGATAGTCTACAAACTATTGCTTTAAATCACCATGCTTTTTTTAATAAAATAAGCTTTTGTGCAAACCGTCAGAATCAAACTGACGGATGATAATTTTAACGATCTTTTAATGGAATAAATGGCATAAGCTCACCAATATTTTTATAGGCCGGTCGAATTATGCGTCGATCATCAAAATTAAGTTCTTCAATTCGATGTGCACACCATCCAACGATTCGAGACATAGCAAATAGTGGTGTATAAACTTCTCTAGGTAAACCAATCATGTCATAAACAAAGCCTGAATAAAAATCAACATTGGCACATACTAGTTTTTTTGTTCTGGCATTTTTTCGATTAACAACAGCATTAATTGCCCTTTCTTCAAGCAGATTTAAGAAGTTATATTCTTTTTCTCGTCCTTTTTCTTTTGCTAGTTCATGTGCCATCTCTTTAAGTAATACGGCACGAGGATCCGATACAGTATAAACTGCGTGGCCGATACCATAAATCAACCCTTTTTTATCGAATACTTCTTTATTCAATATCCGCTGTAGATAGTTGTCAATTTCGTTTACATCCGCCCAGTTTTTTATTTGTTCTGCGAGATGTTTTAACATTTTACCAACTTGCAAATTAGCGCCGCCATGTAACGGTCCTTTTAATGAGCCAATACCTGCTGCAATTGATGAATAGGTATCAGTACCTGTTGAACTCGTGACACGAACGGTAAATGTTGAATTATTACCACCACCATGTTCAGCATGAATAATCATAGCTAAATCAAGAACACGCACATCTAGATCAGTATATCCATCCGAGCCTTTCATCATATATAAAAAGTTTTCTGCTATTGAAAAATGTTCATGAGGATGGCGAATGTGCAATGATTTACCTTTAGCACTATGGCTCAACATATTGTAAGCATAAGCAATAATTGCAGGGAATTTAGCAATAAGGTCGATAGATTGATGCATAAGATTATCACGCGAAGTATCATCCGCTTGTGAATCATAAGTGTACATTTCTAGAACCGTTCTGGCCAAAATATTCATTATATCGTGGCCTTCGAGTTCCATAATGGCTATCTTTGTCTGTTTTTCCAATGCCATTGATTCACCAAGTAATCTAGAAAAGTCACAGAGTTCTTCTGCATCCGGTAACCGTCCTGATAAAAGTAGATAGATGGTTTCTTCAAAACCTGTGCGTTGTTCTTCTTGAGCATTGTGAACCAGATCTTCAATATCTATGCCTCGATATAATAATTTTCCTGGTATTGGTTTTAATGTGCCATCATCCAAATGTTGATAACCCAATACATCACCAATTTTAGTTAAACCGACTAGGACGCCAGTGTGATCGGCATTGCGTAATCCACGTTTTACATTAAATTTTTCAAATAATTGTGATTGAATCTTACTGGTGTTTTTGACAGTTTCAGATAGCTTATAAACTAAAAATTTTTCTTTCATTTGTAATTGCTCCTTAATTTTATAAGTTATCTATTACTGCTTGAGTAAATTGAGTGGTTGTTAAGGATTGTCCATTTTGCATAAAACGAGCTAAATCATTTGTAGCTTTTCCTTGTTTAAATAAAGTTTCCATAGCTTTAGTAATCAGTTGACCAACTTCATACCAGCCAAGATAGTCAAACATCATAACACCAGAAAGTAATAGCGATGAGGGATTTGCTTGGTTCTGACCCGCTATATTAGGAGCTGTGCCATGTGTTGCTTCAAAAATAGCATGTCCAGTTAAATAATTAATGTTTGCACCAGGCGCTATACCAATACCACCAACCATAGCTGCCAGTTGATCTGATACATAATCACCGTTTAGATTTAATGTAGCGACGACGGAATAGTCTTGCGGATTTAACAGGGTATTTTGTAAAAATGCGTCACAAATCACATCTTTTACAATCAATTTAGAGGCTGATATAGCATCATTTAAAGCCTTATCTGCTGAGGCCTTTCCATCTGTTTTTTGTATCTTCGCATATTGATTCATTGTAAAAACCGCATCAGTAAATTCTTTTTCAGCAAGTTCATATCCCCATTGTTTAAATCCTCCTTCGGTAAACTTCATAATATTGCCTTTATGAACTAAGGTAATTGAAGGCAGATTATGTTGTAATGCGTAGTTTATTGCGGATCTTATTAATCGTTCAGAGCCCTCAATTGAAACAGGTTTGACACCAAAAGATGAACTTTTAGGGAAACGCACTTTTTTTACCCCCATTTGCTCAGATAAAAACTGATAAAATTTTTCAGCTTCTGGTGTTCCTTGCATCCATTCAATGCCTGCATAAATATCTTCAGTATTTTCTCGAAAAATAGTCATGTTGACTTTTTCTGGGTATTTTACAGGTGATTCAACACCTTTAAACCAGCGAACGGGTCGTAAGCATACATAGAGATCTAACTCTTGGCGAAGTGCAACATTAAGAGAACGAATGCCCCCACCAACGGGTGTTGTTAATGGCCCTTT
Source organism: uncultured Gilliamella sp. (assembly GCA_946482005.1). Taxonomy (GTDB): domain Bacteria; phylum Pseudomonadota; class Gammaproteobacteria; order Enterobacterales; family Orbaceae; genus Gilliamella. The sequence goes on along the minus strand of CAMLPV010000004.1, from coordinate 21,470 downwards.
TATACCAATCAAATATTTTTTAAAAGCATTCATAGTTTCATCGGGCAGCCAATTACCATTCAAATTAAATGACTTTTCACCTGCAAGTACTTCGCGCCATTCAACTTTACGCTTACCTTGATAGGCTTTTTCTATCGCTTTATCAAAGATCTTATTCGCTGCCGCCCAAATTTCTTTACCAATACCATCACCTTCAATAAAAGGAATTATCGGGTTATCAGGTACAATAAGTTGTCCATTTTCAATCAAAACTTGCTGATTCATTTTATATTCCTCTTATTTTCGGTTTTCATTAAGTTGATCTTTCATTTTATTTAAAGCACTACCCGCTTTAAACCAATCTATTTGAGATTGATTATAAGTATGAGCAACAGTAAAAGAGTCAGTTGTACCATCATGATGATGGAGCGTTAATGTTAGATGTTTTTCAGGTACAAAATCAGTTAAACCGGTAATGCTAATCTGATCATCTTCACGAATTTTGTCATAATCAGACTTATCAACAAATGTCAGTGCTAACATTCCTTGTTTTTTAAGGTTGGTTTCATGAATTCGAGCAAATGATTTAACAACTATCGCTTTAACATTCAAGAAACGTGGCTCCATCGCAGCATGTTCTCGTGATGAACCTTCACCATAATTTTCTTCGGCAATTACTATTGAACCAATGCCTTGTGCTTTCAATTTGCGAGCTAATGCTGGAACCTCGATGTAATCTCCTGTTTGGGTATCTAACACTGAGTTGCTTTTTTGATTAAAAGCATTAATAGCGCCGATCAACATATTATTTGAAATATTATCTAAATGACCGCGAAATTTTAGCCATTTACCGGCCATTGAAATATGATCTGTGGTACATTTTCCTGTCGCTTTAATTAACAACGGTTGTGATATAATGTCTTTTCCATCCCAAGGTGAAAAAGGTGCAAGTTGCTGTAGCCGTTCAGAATTTGTAGCAATATGGATTTCCACTAAACTGCCATCAGCAATTGGAGCAACATAGCCTGCGTCATCTACCTCAAATCCACGTTTCGGTAATTCATCACCACTTGGCTCTTGAAGTTTGACTTTTTGTCCTTTGTCGTTAATTAGGTTATCGGTTAATGGGTTAAAGCTTAATTTTCCAGCAATAGATAATGCCACTACAATCTCAGGAGAGCACACAAAAGCATAAGTGTTTGGGCTGCCGTCATTACGTTTAGCAAAGTTACGATTGAACGATGTTACTATCGAATTTTTATGTTCATCGGCTACTTCATCACGGCGCCATTGTCCTATACAAGGTCCGCAAGCATTTGCCATGATGGCAGCGCCAGCTTGTTCAAAATGATTTAATATACCATCTCGCTTGGAAGTATATTTTACTTGCTCGGATCCTGGATTAATAATTAATTTGGCTTTTACGGTGAGCCCTAATTGGTTAGCATTATTAATCACCGATGCGGCACGCATCATATCTTCATAGGAAGAGTTAGTACATGAACCAATCAATCCAACTTCCATATTATCTGGGTAATTATGTTCTTTAACCGCTGTTGCAAGTTGTGAGATTGGATAAGCCAAATCTGGCGTAAAAGGTCCATTTACATAAGGCTCAAGTTCGGAAAGGTTAATTTCAATTACTTGATCATAGTATTTTTCTGGTTGATCTAAAACAGCAGAATCTGGATTAAAACAGTCAACTAATTTATTCGCTAAATCAACCACCTCTTGGCGACCTGTTATCGCCAAGTAATCGGCAGATTTTTTACTATATGCAAATATGGATGTTGTAGCACCAACCTCTGCCCCCATATTACATATTGTTGCTTTTCCTGTTGCTGATAAAGATTGAGCACCCTCACCAAAATACTCAATAATTGAATTTGTTGCACCTTTAACCGTTAAAATACCAGCAAGTTTTAAAATAACATCTTTAGGTGAGACCCAACCAGATAATTTACCAATCAATTTTACCCCAATAATTTTAGGCATTTTTAATTCCCATGGCATACCAGCCATGACATCAACAGCATCAGCTCCACCGACGCCAATAGCTATCATTGAAAGGCCTCCTGCATTTGGAGTATGTGAATCCGTACCTATCATCATCCCACCTGGAAAAGCATAATTTTCAAGAACAACTTGGTGAATGATGCCGGCATCAGGCTTCCAAAACCCAATACCATACTTGTTTGATACATCTCGTAGAAATTGATAGACCTCTTGATTATTACTTTCAGCAATAATTAAGTCATCATGAGCATTTTTATACGCTTGAATTAAGTGATCGCAATGAACTGTTGATGGTACAGCAACTCTATTTCTCCCAGAATTCATCAATTGTAATAACGCCATTTGGGCCGTTGCATCTTGCATAGCCACTCGGTCTGGCGCAAAATTAACATAATCTTCACCACGTTTATAATTTTTAAGCTCTTCTCCTGGTGCTAGATGTGCATAAAGAATTTTTTCTGTTAAGGTTAATGGTTTTCCGATTCTTTGCCGAATGAGGTCAATTTTTTGTGGATAGTGCTGATAGATATATTTAATTAAATCAATATCGAAAACCATGATAACCCCCACTGCGTGTATTATAATATTTCCTAAAGTGTTACGTTTAACCTGATTGAATATTTATGCTATTTTTATGACTAAATATTCAATTAATATATCACTAAAAATTTTTTATGCAATTACATTGTTGTTAATAATAATTGAGCATAATTTGCATGAAAGATGAGCGGTGATATAGGCTATACTAACGAAATATGAATTAAGATGCATATCAAAGATATTTTAAAAATAACAAGTTATATAAATTATAGTAATGATGAGAGCGTTCAAATTAACTTAATGAAACAGAATAAAACTTAACTAACACTTGGTTTACCTACCGCATTGATATGTGCTAAATTGTCGGTCCGAACAACATATATACTTATTTTTTTATGAATCAAACTACAAATTCGTCACCGATCAGAACCGGCGGCTTTTTAAATACTATAGAACGAATTGGAAACAAAATCCCCGATGTCACTACACTTTTTTTCTTCGCTTTAATTATCTGTTTTGTTGCTTCATTATTACTTTCCTTTGTAAGCTTCGATTTTATAAATCCAGTAACTAAAGAAAAACTGGCGGTCGTTAATATGCTAGCGCCTGATCATTTAGTAACATTTTTTACTAAAATGGTCCCCAATTTTGTTAGTTTTCCACCACTGGGTATTACTATTGTTGCCACATTAGGTATAGGAATTGCCGAAAGCAGTGGCTATATTCATGTGTTACTTAAAAAGTTATTGGCTATCACCCCAAAAAAATTAGTTACTCCGTCAGTTATCTTTGTCAGTATGGTTTGTCATATTGCGGCTGACTCTGCTTATGTTATTTTAATGCCCGTTTCGGCAATGATGTTTTATGCAACAGGTCGTCATCCACTGGCTGGGATAGCGGCCTCATTTGCAGGATTAGCAGGTGGTTTTAGTTCAAGTTATACGCCATCAATCATCGATCCGATCATGCAAGGTTTTACTCAAAGTGCGGCACAAATTATCGATCCATCTTATCAAGTTAATGTTTTATGTAACTATTTTTTAAGTTTTGGCGGTACATTCTTTGTGTTAATTGCTTGTTGGTTTATAACAGATAAAATTGTTGAACCTCGCTTAAAAGCAACGATGCCACTAAATAACGATCTTGAACTTAATAATTTGGCTAATTCACCAGCTATTACACCTTTAGAAAATCGCGCTTTTAAAATCGCTTCTTGTGTATTTTTGATTATTGCTATTGGATTAGTATTGTTACTGTTACCTGAAAATTCTTTACTGCGTGCACCTGATGGTAGTTTAACCAGCAATCAAGCACCAATTATGCAAATCATTGTACCTTTATTATTTGTTTTTTTTGCTATTCCTGGTTTAATCCATGGCGTAATCACTGGCGCATTTAAATCATCACGTGATATTGTCAAATCAATGGAAAAGATTACTCAATCTCTTATTCCTTTTATTGTTTTTGCATTCTTTTGTGCACAGTTTTTATATGTCTTTTCACACTCCCAAATAGGAACATTGATTGCTATTGGTGGTGCTGAATTTTTAAAAGCCTTACATTTACCATCGGTTGTCACTATTTTTGGTGTGATCATTTTAACTAGCATGTTAAATGTATTAATTACTTCTGCTTCGTCAAAATGGGCTATTTTAGCGCCGATCTTTGTTCCTATGCTCATGTCTGTTGGTATCTCACCAGAACTAACACAAGCGGCCTATCGTATTAGCTCAGCAGTCAATGTTAGTACACCAATGTTTGCTTTCTATCCTTTAATCATTGCCTATTGTCAGCAGTATTGTAAAAATACTGGAGTGGGTACTTTAAGCTCTATGATGATCCCATATACTGCGGGCTTACTTATTGCTTTAACAATTAATTTACTGCTATTTTGGTTCCTAGGACTGCCTATTGGCTTTGATAGTGGTTATGTTTATCCACCCGTAAATCATTAGTCATCAATAAGGAGTCAAGACAATATGAATATTACCGAACAATTAGTTGAACGTTTTTTACGTTACGTTAGTATACCAAGTCAGAGTGCGATGGGTTGTGCGCATGTTCCCTCTACGTCAGGACAAACACAATTAGCCAATTTACTCAAACAAGAGTTAATTGATCTTAATCTACAAGAAGTTCATCTTGATGAGCACAGTATTGTCACTGCTAAGTTATCTGGAAATAATCCAAATGCACCTAAAATTGGTTACGTCGCTCATCTTGATACGGTTGATGTCGCCTTATCGGATAAAATTAACCCAAAGCGAGTCACTTTTACGGGTGAAGATATTTTATTAAATAAAGATAAAAATATCTGGTTTAAAGTTGCTGAGCATCCCGAATTAAATAAATACATCAATGAAGAATTAATTGTTACTGATGGTACAAGTGTGCTGGGTGCCGATAATAAAGCTGCAATAGCTGTTGTTATGACAATGTTAGATCAATTACAAAAGCAAAATTGTACCTATGGTGATATTTATGTTGCTTTCGTACCTGATGAAGAGGTCGGTTTAAACGGCGCGAAGAAACTTGACTTGAATCGTTTTAAACCCGATTTTGCTTACACAATTGACTGTTGCGAATTAGGTGAAGTCGTTTATGAAACGTTTAATGCAGGTTCAGCAATTATTGAAATTGAAGGTGTAACTGCACACCCAATGTCAGCTAAAAATGTTTTAATCAACCCTATTGGTATTGCTAACGATATTATTAACTGTTTTGATAGTTTCGAAACGCCTGAACATACTGAAGGTAAAGAAGGTTATTTCTGGTTTAACGATATTATTGGTAATCAAAGTACGACAACGTTAAAAATGAGTATCCGAGATTTTGATTTAGCTAAATATGAAGCACGTAAAACTTATATCCAAGAAGTGATAAGTTTTATAAGCCGTAAATATCCAAGAGCTAAAATCGAATGTCAAATAACCGATACTTATAGCAATATTGCTAATTATTTAGGTGAAGATAAGCGTTCAATTGATTTAATTTATCAATCATTTGAGCAATTGAATATTAAGGCAAATACAATTGCTATGCGTGGCGGAACAGATGGTTCTGCACTATCAGCAAGAGGCCTGACTACACCAAACTACTTTACTGGTGCACATAACTTTCATTCATGTTTCGAATTTTTACCATTATCATCATTTGTAAAATCATTTGAAGTAACAATGAAAATTATTGAATTAGCAGCTAAAGTTTAAACATCATAAAAAAAGAGGGAATGCTATTCCCTCTTTACTGTAGCAACTTATTATTTATGCTTACTTTTTACGAATACATAAGTAGTTAACCGATTATCTTTAAATCCTAAAAACATTAATTAAGTATCATAATTTATAACTTGCAGTTAATAAAAAGGCTCGAGGTGTACCAGGCATACTACTTGAACGCCAATACTCTTTACCGAATAAATTAGTTATCGCTAAAGTCAAATCAACGGATTGAGTTTGATAACCAATTGCCGCATTCCATGATGCATAACCAGGACGTTTAATCTGATTGTTATCATCGTTATACATTGAGCCCTTATAGTTAACTTCCAGTTCAGTAAACCAATTTTCATAAGGCAAATAACGTACGTTTAAATAACCACTATGTTTGGCTGTATTGGATAAATATTTGCCTTTGTTAGCAGGTGTTTTTTTATCTTTATGAACTTTTGCTTGCTGATAGCCAATACCGCTATTGATGTACCAATTATTGCTCAATTTTCCTATTACGCTTAATTCTATACCTTGGCTTCTATCACTGCCTCTAACTTGCCAATTATAAGGATCGTTAACTGCATCGGGTTGATAACGAATATTATATAGCTCAAGGTCGTAAAGCGCGATTTGAGAGGAAAGCTTGTCATTAAGCCAATCGCTTTTGACACCAACTTCATATTGACGAGAATATTGAGGTTTGTCATCGTAAACAGTCTTAGAGTCTGTCGCAAGTGTGATTAAACCACGTCCCCCATATGGCGCAAAATTTTTACTATACGAAGCATAAAAACTTTGGGATTCTATCGGCTGCCAAATTAATCCGAACCGAGGACTTAGAGAGTGTCCATCATATGACCGATTTTGATGATTCAATTTATTATCCGATGCAAACTCATAATTATCATAACGTAATCCTGCAAGTAATTTCCACTGCTCTGTAAAACTGATTAGGTCTTGCCAATATACCCCTTTGGATGTAGCTTTATGATTAGTCTTAGTACTTAATTTGTTATATCGAGGTTTTTTTGAGTTCCAATGAGGATGATATGGATCAACTGCTTCCGGATATTGGCTAGTTAAAGCTAATCTAGGTTCTCGTTTTTCAATATTATATTCGAACCCTATTAACATATCATGAGAAATACTCACCGTATTAAACTTACCCACTAAATCAAGGGTATTACTATAAGTTTTATTCGATGTTTCTTGCCAAGCTCGACGGAATTTTAATTTACCTTTGTAGTCGCAAGGTGCGCGATTACTAAGTTTACCACTTAAATCACAATAATTACCTGCATAAAGGTGATCGAAATTCTGATCAGCTTTACGATATAGATTAGTTAGCTTGATAGACCAATCATGATTAAATTCATATCCCATAACTGAACGTAATGAATTAAAATTATCTTTTACATAGTCATCAGGGTGAGCATAAGCTGTTTTAATTGAGACACCTTTAGGTAGGTTATAATAGGCTGGCGCCCTATCTGGCTTACGCCATAATTTATCATGAGTATATTGTACTAACCAATTAAATCCAGCCAAATTATCATACAATATACTTGGTGAAACCATTGTATCGCGTTGTTTTATTCCTTTACGAAAACTCTTTTCTGATTGATGATCAATTGTCATGCGTATAGCAATATTATCATGTAAAACATGATTTATATCTACCATTCCGCCGTATTTATCCCAAGATCCCCCTCTCAAACTTAACGTAGTGGGTGAATCAAAGTTTGCTTGTTTACTAATCATATTTATCATTCCGCCACCTGAGCCTCTGCCATAAAGTACTGAGGCGGGTCCTTTTAACACTTCAATTCGTTCAATGTTAGCGGTGCTTTGTCTAACTTGTCCACTCGCGCGTATACCATCACGATAAATATCGCCGGAGCTGGCGGAAAAACCTCGGATTTTGATACCTTCATCTCGCATATCATAAGTTGCATCTACCCCAGGTAATTTATTTACAATGACATTCAGATCATTTTGCCCATAAATTTTCTCTTGTTGAAGATCAACCGAATTAATAGTTTGAGGAATATCCTTTATATCAAAGGATGTTTTAGTTGCTGTTGATGATTTTTTTATTCGCTGATCATTATTATCCTTAATTGTTGCGACAACTTTCATAGTTTCAATATCATTATCATCATTGACTTTTTCTTGAGCGTAAGCGATAAAAGCGGTAGAACTCAATAAGCACGGTAAGAAGACTTGATTAACTAATTTCATTATTTTTCCTATTATTTGTTGTGTTATTTGATAAATGCTAAAACAACAATAATAATGATAATGATTATTATTCGCACGTACAACTTATTTTATGTTTTTTAGCTCTGTAAAATAGGTTTTTAATTATATATTGTTGAAATATATTAATATTATTAAATATAAGTAATGCGATTTTATTAAACAATATTTTTACAACGGTTAAATATTTCTATTCAAAGTGATTTTGTCAAATTAAGAAAGGGTGAATGAAGATGATAGGAATTAATTTTGATTATTCGACACTTTTTGTACCTAACCTATTTGGAATTAAGAATACGTGTTATTTAAATTTGTTAAAGATAAATTTTGACTAACATTAATGTTTCTTATTAGGTTAAGTGTATTAGTTTAAGACTGCTTTTATGATTTCAAGATGAAGAGAGAAAGTGGTGGGTCGTGAGCGATTCGAACGCTCGACAAACGGATTAAAAGTCCGCTGCTCTACCGACTGAGCTAACAACCCATATTGAATGAAATCTTTATGCTTAATAACTAACGCTACAAGCGATTTCGGGTTGCTATAATACTTATAATTGTTAAGTAGCGCAACCCTTTTATTAGTATTTTAATTCAATAGTTGGTTATTTATACATTTTATTTAAGCGATGCTAATTTTTGCTTCGCAAGATCAACAACCTTTTTATCTTTAGCATATTTACTTATAACTTGTTGAAAAACGTTTTTAGCATTCTTTTTATCACCTTTATCCAATAAGATAACGCCCACTTTATAAAGACTATCAGCTGCTTTGGAAGAAGATGGATAATTTTTTACAACAGTAGCATAATAAAATGAAGCTTCATCGTTCTTTCCTTCCTTATAATAAAGTTGACCTAACCAATAATTAGCATTGGCTAAATAAGTTGATTTAGGGTAATTCTTTATAAACTTCTGAAAGGCAGCTATTGTATCAGCATTTTGTTTATCATCATTAATAAATTGTACAATGAAGTCATAATCAGTTTTATCATTACCAGAATTTGTCCAGCTTGATAAATCTGATGGTGGTTGGTCTTCAGCATGAGAAGTAGGTAAAGATATACCCTCCTTGGATGGATTAGTATTAGAAGAGAGTCCTGTACCATTCATCAGTTGCTGAAGAATTATTTTTTGACGTTCTATAGTCTGATTAAGCTGGTATTGGGTTTCTTCTAATTGACCACGAAGCGTATCGACATCTGCTTGTAATTCACTAATCTTCTGTTGACTTTCAACTAGTAATTGACCTTGTGCTTGAATCGTTCTTTCTAAATCTGAACTTCTTGCGGCACAATTATAACTATTTAATAGAAGAAATAAGAATGATATCAGTGCTTTTTTATGCATATTATTATACTCGGCGTGAACTTGACAAATAAACGGCCGCATAAGCAGCCGTTAAATAAACTAATTAGAAACCAGAGTATGTTATTACTGCACGACGGTTTTTAGAATAAGCTTCTTCGTCATGTCCTAATACAGCTGGTTTTTCTTTACCATAAGATACGACATCCATTTGTCCACCAGGAACACCATTACCTTGTAGATATGATTTAACTGCATTCGCACGACGTTCGCCTAATGCAATATTGTATTCTGGCGTACCGCGTTCATCAGCATGGCCTTCAATTACAACTTTAATACCCGAATTTGCACGCATGAAAACTGCATGAGCATCTAATAATGTTGCATATTCTTGTTTAACATTATATTTATCAAAATCAAAATATACGATATTTATTTGTTGTAATTTACGAACTTGCTCTAAAATTTTTTGAGATGCATTAACAGTTGTAGTTCCACCTTCGTCAGTAGTGGTTTTGTTTGAAGAACATGCAGTAACTGCCATTAATGGTAAAGCAACCGCAGCTACTTTAAGAAAGTTAGAAAATTGCATTGTATTAACTCCTTTGTGTTTTAAAAAATATTACTTAATTATATCTCTTACTAATTATAAAAATAACACAATTTATCAATTAGAAATAATAGCGCTATATATTATAACGCTATTACATTTTGTACAATTTTAATATTCAGAATATAGAATAAATTTCAATCCTTTATTTATAAATATGGCGACCAAGCAGGAAATTTTACTTGTCCATCAGTCGCAGGTAACTTAGCTTTAAAATTACCATCGGTTGAAACAAGATTCAAAATTGTGCCTAATCCTTGTGTTGAACTATAAATAATCATAGTTCCATTAGGTGCTATGCTTGGAGTTTCATCCAAAAATGAATCCGTCAATCGTTGATAAGTATTTGTTTCTATATCATATCGAGTAATATGTTGTTCGCCGTTATTTGTCGAGATCATTGCAATAAAAGAACCATCAGGAGCAACGCGGGCATTTTGATTTTGTGTATTATCCCATGTTAAACGCTGCGGAGTTCCACCATTGATATTAATGGTATAGAGTTGAGGACGTCCTGCTTGGTCAGAAGTATAAACAATTGTTTGACTATCTGGCATCCATGATGGCTCAGTATCATTGCTACGACCTGATGTAATTTGAGTTAATTTTTTTGAACTCAAATCCATAGTATATAAATTTAGGCTTCCATCTTTGGATAATGCAAAAGCTAATTTACTGCCATCAGGAGAAAAAGCAGGTGCGCCATTATGTTTAGGAAAAGCTGCAATTGTTTGAACAGCGCCGGTTTCTAATGATTTAACAACTAATGATGAACGACCACCTTCAAAGGTTACATAAGCAAGTTTTTTACCATCTGGTGACCATGTAGGAGACATTAATGGTTCTTTAGAACGGTGAACAGTCATTTGATCATATCCATCGTAATCAGAGACTCTTAATTCGTGAGAAAAAGGTCCTCTGGTAGTTTTAACCACATAAGCAATACGTGTTCTAAAAGCGCCTTTTATACCTGTTAGTGACTCAAAAATTTCATCACTTGCCGTATGAGCTGCATAACGAATCCAACGCTTATCAATAGAATATTGATTTTGTGCTAAAACTGCACCTGGACGAGTAACGGTATCAATTAATTGATAATTAATTAAATATTTTCCGGAAGCATCAGGTTGAATAGAACCAACAACCACTGCTGAAACACCAAGTTGATCCCAAACAGCAGGGGTAACTTCTGAAGCAGTGGCTGGCTTTTGTGGCATATTATTAACATCAATAGGATTAAATTTACCACTATTGCGTAAATCTGAAGCAATAATATCTTCAATATTTTGTGGAGGCACACCCGATCCCGTCCACTTAAAAGGTACAACTGCTATCGGTTTAGCTGAACTAACGCCATCGGTGATAATAATGCGAACATCTGCATTAGCAATCATCGTATAAAATAAAACAAATAAAGTTATCAAAAAGCGACAAGCAAATTTGATCATCTTAAATTCCTTAATAAAAGCGAAATAAATTACATTAAAATCAATGCAAATTAGAAATAACGCGATTGAAACATCTTTGAAGTTTAATATTTTATCACTAATTAATTAGCGCTACATAATAAACTTTATAAAAGACAAATACTTTTATACTCTTAAAAGATATCCGATATCGCGTAACAAGTCTAGCCACTTCAAAGCAAAAACATTTCGAATATTTACTTCTTTGCTGCATTCCAATAATTAGCATTTCAGTTAGTAAACACTAATTAATTGAAAAATTGGTATGTATACTTATCTGCGTTGATGATGGTTTAAAGAAACAAAATAGATGTTATTTGTATAAATTTTAGTTTTTTAGCTCAATTAGGTTATTGATATTATTGTTAACTTACATCGACTATTTTAAGTAATTAGTCACATAAAAAATAGACAATTAGTTTTGGCATTGTTCACAATAGAACGTGTTACGTTGCCCAATTTTTTGTGATTTTATTTCTGCATTACAAATATAGCATTTTTCACCGACTCTACCGTAAACTTGAAGTTCTTGAGCGAAATAGCCTGGTTTTCCATCTGATTGCAGAAAATCTTTAAGCGTGGTACCACCTTGTGTAATTGATTTAGTAAGTACTTGCTTAATAGCATTAACTAATCTCTCAAATTCCACTAATTGTATAGAATTCACTTTTCGATTGGGATTAATTTTTGCCATGAACAATGATTCTGAAGCATAAATATTGCCAACGCCAACCACAATATGATTATCCATAATCCAACTTTTAATGGGTATTTGTCGGTTTTTTGCTTTTTCAAATAAATAGTTTGCTGAAAACTCATCACTCAAAGGTTCTGGTCCCAAATGTTGCAATTGGAATACATCATCGAGTGAATTAGCCCAAAGCCAAGACCCAAAACGTCTTGGGTCTGTGTAACGTAAAATCACACCATTTTCTAAAACCAAATCAATATGGTCATGTTTTTCAGCTTCTTGATGATTTTTTAAAATGCGTAAACTACCTGACATTCCTAAATGAATTACTATCCAGTTATAAGACAATTGTAACAACAGATATTTCGCACGTCTTTGAATATCTAAAATAACTTGTCCTTGAGCATTCTTAATTGCATCATCAACTGGCCAACGCAATTTAGGCTGTCGAACAATTATTTGTTTAATAGTCTGACCTTTCAAATAAGGTAAAATACCACGACGACTTGTTTCGACTTCTGGTAATTCAGGCATAGAGTCCTACTTAGTTATTTAACATTTCAGATACCCAAGATGGTGCCGATTTATCTGACACCGATTGGTTACTGCCAGAACACAAACCTTGGGGATTAGCGGTCCATACAGGCAAAGTACGTACACCACTTCCACCACATTGCCACTGACCATTGCTATCAATTGGCATCATAAAAATATTTTGTGGCATAGGCAAAACAAATTTCTTAGGTGGATTATTTTGTAAATATTCACTATAAATTTTTAGCGCTCCCGTTGCTCCTGTTAATTTCATAGGAGAATGGTCATCAAGCCCAATCCAGATGACAGCAACATTTTTACCATCAATTCCTGTAAACCAACTATCTCTTGAATCGTTACTTGTCCCAGTTTTAGCAGCGAGTTTAAATGGTCCATATTTGGCTTTTAACGAACGCGATGTACCTGATTCAACAACCTGCTGCATTGCATAAGTTGTTAAATAAGCGGACTGTGCTGACACAGCTTGTAGTTGCTGTGGATAACTTTGATAAACCAACTTTCCTTTATCCGTTAATACATATCGGAGAATAGTTAATGGCGAACGTTGGCCATTATTAGTAATAGTTTGAAACATCTGTGCTGTTTCTAATGGCGTTAATTCTAAAGCTCCAAGTAATCTTGATGGTAAATTAGGTATGCGATCTGCTGGTACACCTAATGCTTCTAAAGTATTTTTACTTGCATCAAGTCCTAATTCCATTCCTAGATTTACTGTCGGTACATTAAGTGAGAGCGCTAAAGCATCCACCAACATAACACGATCACGATATTTCCGGTCAAAATTTTTCGGTTGCCAATAGCTGCCATTATCGACTTTAATTGACAGTGGATTATCATTAAGCCAACTATTTAGTTGATAATTATCTGGTTGCCCTAACGCAGTCAAATAGGTTGAAGGTTTAGCTAAAGACCCAATTGACCGTCTTGTTAACCATGCTCGATTGTAACCAGGATAACGTGGTTCAGCACTACCTATAATTGACCGTATTTCACCTGTTTCCCGACTAACAATGACCATTGCAGTTTGTAAATCTTTGTTCGTAGATTTACGTAATGATTCTATTTGATTGGTTACTGCTTGTTCGGCAGCTGCCTGAGCAACTGGATCAAAAGTAGTGAAGATCTTCATTCCTGACAGATGATCAGCTTTATCTCCTAACTGCTTTCTCAGTTCACTGCGTACAACTTGCATAAATGCAGGTTGAGGAGAAATGACGCCTCCTTTAGGTAATACAGAGAGTGGGCGCTGACTTAATAAGTTATATAACTCTTCATCAATAATACCTTGTTGTTGAGTAAGTTTTAAAACAACATTACGACGCTCAAGAACTTGTTTTGGTTGTGTCCAAGGATTATAAAGTGATGCGCCTTTTACCATTCCAACTAAAACTGCTTGCTGATCTAATGTAAGCTCATTGACAGGACGTCCAAAATAATACAGGCTAGCGAGTGGAAAACCATGAATTTCTTCACTACCTGCTTGTCCAAAATAGACTTCATTTAGATATAATTCTAAGATTCTTTCTTTGCTATATCGGGCATCTAAAATCAATGCCATATAAGCTTCGCGGATCTTTCTACTTAAACTACGTTCATTAGTCAAAAAAAGATTTTTTACTGTTTGTTGCGTTAAGGTACTACCACCTTCCGTACGACCAGTCGTTAAGTTAACAAAAATCGCACGCCCAATAGAGTATAAACTCACTCCATAATGATTATAAAAACGTTTATCTTCAGTGGCTATTAATGTTTGTATGAGTGAATCAGGAAATTCTTTTAACGGCACAAATAATCGCTGCTCACCATTAGGAGAATGCAGCATAGTAATTAATTTAGGATCAATGCGTAGTAATCCAAAATCACGACCTGTATCTAAATTAGTGATACGATCAATATGATTTTCATAAAATGAAATTTTGACACGAAACGCTTTTTCTTCACCATCAGGGAAAGTAAAAGGTCGACGATAAATTTGTACTGTATCGTTAGTAACAATAAATTCGCCTGGGCGCGTTGCTTTGGTGTCTTGCTGTCGATATTGAGCCCCAACTAGCATAGTGACTACATCACTTAAACTGTATTCACTATCTGGTTCAAGATCAATAATTTGACCATAAACTGCAGCTGGTAGTTCCCAAACATTACCATCAATACGTTCTTTGATTTGCTGGTCAAGATAGATACCATAAATTATAGCTACAGCAGCAAAAACTAGAAAGACTTTAAACAGGAACGACCAAAGCCGTCGCCATAAAGTCTTTTTCTTAACCTTTTTAGCGGATCGTTTTTTGTTTGTTTTGGTTGTTTTTGTTGATTTATTCAAGCTACACCTAACATTTATTATTCAATCAAAATTAACCTTATAATAACATAATTTCTTAAGGATACCTTGACCTTCTTTTCGTTAAAAAGTTTCAGGAAATGGGTATGTTTCAGTATAAAATTAACCTTTAATTTTTTAAAAATTTAGCTGAGGACGAATATCTTTAACTTTTGACAAAAATGCTTTTTTTGATTTACCCGTTAACCCTTCTGAAATAGGTAAACTTGCTGTTAACGGATTAACAGGTTTATTATTAATATGTAACTCAAAGTGTAGATGAGGACCTGTCGATCGCCCTGTATTGCCTGATAGGCCAATCTTATCACCTTGCTTAACTTGCTGACCAGGTTTTACCAATATTTTATCCAGATGCATATATGTTGTCATATACTGACGACCATGACGAATAGCAATATAGTTACCCGCAGAACCACTATACTTGGCAATAACCACTTCACCATTACCTACTGATAAAACAGGTGTTCCTCGTGATACGGCAAAGTCAACGCCATTGTGAGGTGTAACAATACCAGTAACAGGATTTAATCGACGTGGGTTAAATCCTGATGATACACGAGCTTGTTTTTCAAGAGGATATCGGAAAAAACTTTGTGATAAGCTGCCGCCGTTAATATCATAATATTGACCATCATCAGCTAAAATAGCATAATAATCTTTGCTACCATTTTTAATGCGAACACCGATTAATTGACTATTAGACAAACGTTTACCATGCATTTCACGCGATAAAATTACCGAGAATTTATCACCAACTTTTAAACGACGAAAATCTAAGCGCCATTGTAAAGCTCGAGTGATAACTCCAATTTCACTACTTGTTAATCCACTTTTACGCGCATCAGCAACAAAACTGGTTTTTATATCCCCTTTTATAACTACATCCTGAGGTACTACTTCTATAGTTTCAGAACTTTCGATAAATTTATTGCCTGATTTTTCGTAAATTCTGATATTGTTACTGGATATTATCCAACTAAAACTTTGTAAATTATGGGAATCATCAGTAGTCCAACTAACTTGTTGACCGATTCTTAAATTGGCTAGCTGTTTAAAGTTAGTAGTTAATTGGTAAACATCCCTTCTATTTATGTTATATCTCAGTAAAATATCATGTAAAGTATCGCCCCGTGCAACAGTATATTGCACAGTATTACCCTTATCTTCAATAATGTCATCTAGCTCATCTTTAACTATTTCATCCTCAGGAACATCTGATGATTCAGTAACTTGATCTGTTTTTGACTTACCGCCAACAACTTCAATTCGACCATCTCCAACAACAACTGGAGAATTAATATTATCTGTTACTGTCGTTTCAACTTGAGGAGTCAAAGGAACATATACCGTGCGATCCAAATTAAGAGGCCGCCATAATACGGTAAATAAGATAACCACAAGAAGAACACCTAATAGTGAAAAATAGGGAAAATTAGATTTATTCTTTTCAATATCAGTGGATTTAATCTTACTTGCCAAAATTAACCTTAACTATTTATTATCTAAATTACTTTTTATCTAAACAATCCAACAGTTGCTGTGTTAATCTTAATAAAAATTGTGAATAGGCATTTTTGGATAAAGTAATATCTGTACCCAAGGGGTTCAATTCGCCAATACGAACATCTGTTCCATTCACTATTTTTTCAATAACTGCAGGGCTAAACTGTGGCTCTCTAAATATACATACTGCTTGATGTTCTTTTAATTCTCGTTTGATAGCATAAACGGTTTGAACACCGGGCTGTACTGCTGGATTTATGGTAAAACTACCTAGATTTTTTAATCCGAACTGTGATTCAAAATACCCATAGGCATCATGAAAAACAAAATATCCGTTATTTTGTACGTTAATGAGTTTTTTTGCAATGTTTTGTTCTGTTTCAGCTAGTTTAACGGTGAATTCGTTTAAATTTTCATCAATAATATCTTTTTTGTCGGGATATATAGTAATAAGTTTATCATGTACGGCTTGAGCAATCTCTTTGGCAATTTTTGGGGAAAGCCAAATATGCTCATCGTATTCACCATGATGATCATGATCAGAATCGTTGTTATGAGAATGGGTTTCTTGTTGATCATGATTATTTGTACTGGTTCGTAGTAAACTTTTAATGGTGGGTATATCCATTAATTCAATCTGTTTGTTTTTATCAATACTTTTTAAAACTGTAGGCATGAATGTTTCTAAGTCTTCACCAACCCAAATAATTAATTCTGCTGTTTTTATTTTAGCTAAATCCGATGGTTTTAAAGAATATGTGTGCGGAGAAGCTCCATCAGGCAATAAAATATCAGTATTTGTTACGCCATCAGAAACCGCTTGAGTTATAAAAGCAATGGGTTTTACAGAGGAAATAATGTTTGCATTAGCATCTAAAATAAAACTGTTAATAATGAGCAATGGACTTAGCATTTTTAAGAATCGCAATAATCGATTAGATTTAATTTGTGCATTTTTTTTCACATTATTATCCTATAGTTATAAATTATGGTAGAATAGATCACATTATTGTTATAGTATAACATAACATATAGGTGAGCAAGGACTTACGTTAATATGACTCAGCTAATTTCGCTAGATAATGTTTCGGTTGAAATAAAACATCAAAAAATAATACATAATGTTTCGTTATCAATTAGCACAAATCAAATTGTAACGTTACTTGGCCCAAATGGTGCAGGTAAATCAACATTAGTTAAAGTCATTTTGGGATTAATGCCTTATACATCAGGAAAAATCACCCGTTTAACTAACTTAACAATTGGTTATGTTCCACAATCCATCAAACTTAATCCGACCTTACCCATTACTGTAAAGCGTTTTATGTGTTTGAATAAACAATTAAACAGTAAAAATGTTCTAAACATCCTATCTTTGGTAAAAGCAGAATATTTAATTGATAAATCAATGCACCAACTGTCTGGCGGTGAACTGCAAAGAGTGCTACTTGCTCAGGCGTTAGCTAAACGCCCCCAATTATTAATCCTTGATGAACCGACGCAGGGAGTAGATGTTAATGGACAGGTTTTATTATATGATTTAATTAGTAATGCGAAAACACAGTTTAATTGTGGTGTTTTAATGGTTTCACATGATCTACATTTGGTAATGGCTAAAACAGATGAAGTCATCTGCTTAAATCATCATATTTGTTGTTCAGGAACGCCAGCTAGTGTCTCAAATGATCCAGAATTTATTTCTCTTTTTGGTCAACAAGGTGCATCTCAAATCGCTGTTTATAAACATCATCACAATCATCAACATGATTTATGTAAACACACTAATGAACAGAAAAATAATTAAATAATCTTACCTAAAATTGGAAAAAAAGATAATGATTGAGTTACTATTACCATCTTTATTAGCGGGTTTATTTTTAACTACAGTAACAGGTCCGTTAGGTACATTTGTTGTATGGAGAAGGATGTCATATTTTGGTGATACTTTATCACATGCAGCTTTACTCGGTATTGCATTTGGTTTTCTACTCAACATAAATTTGTTTTATGCTGTTATTTTTATAACACTTTTACTTGCTATAGGATTACTTTGGCTGGAATCTCAAAAGCAATTGCCAATTGATACCTTACTTGGTATTTTGGCTCACAGTGCATTATCACTAGGCCTAGTAGTTATTAGCTTAATGAAGAATATACGTATTGACTTGATGGGATACTTATTTGGCGATCTTCTATCTGTAACATATTCTGATCTTTTTCAAATTATTATTTGTGTAATGCTTATTGGCACTTTACTACTTTGGCAATGGAATAATTTTTTATTCATTACTGTTAGTGAAGAATTAGCATTTAGTAACGGTATTAATATACAATTCACAAAATTGCTTTTAACTCTATTATTAGCGTTTACAATAGGAATAGCAATGAAATTTGTAGGCGCACTGATTATCACATCGCTACTTATTATTCCTGCTGCAACAGCCAAATATTATTCAAAAACACCTGAATCTATGGCATTAATAGCAATAATTATCGGTATGTTATCTATTATTGGAGGATTATTATTTTCATTCATTTACGATACCCCGACAGGTCCATCCGTTGTATTAAGTAACACGTGTCTATTTTTTATATCATTATTTATTTCGAGATACTTGATTAGTGAAAAAGAGTAAATAACAGAAAAAATATCATATTTATTGCGAACAAAAACGCATAAATTTAATAATGAGATTTATGCATGACTTATTTATAAATAAAGTGATAATAAATTTAAATGTTAAAGATTAAAATTATGTCACTTGCAACTATTTTCACTCGCGCATCCATTGGAATACAAGCTCCACAAATAAATGTAGAAGTTCATATTAGTAATGGTTTACCTGGTTTTGTCCTAGTTGGTCTTCCTGAAGCAACTGTCAAAGAAGCAAAAGATCGTGTTAGAAGTGCAATCATTAATAGTGGATTTACTTTTCCTGCAAAAAAAATAACTGTCAATTTGTCACCAGCTGATCTCCCAAAAGAAGGCAGTCGTTTTGATTTACCTATTGCTATTGCAATTCTTGCTGCAACACAACAAATTCCCTCTGATAATTTATCTAAATATGAATTTTTAGGAGAGCTTGCTTTATCTGGAGAAATTAGAGCAGTTAAAGGTGCTATACCCGCTGCACTTTCATCCCAAAAAAAGCAGCGTTCGCTAATAATATCAGCAGAGAATCAATCAGAAATATCTTTAATACACCAAGGAAATACATTAATCACAAATAATTTAGTCGAGGTATGTCAACATTTGACACAAGAAATAAGCTTACCGTTAGTAGCTTATAGAGAATACCATAATGGTAATGATACGTTAGCTAATTTGCAGGATATTATTGGGCAAGAGCATGCTAAAAGAGCATTGGAAATAGCAGCCGCTGGAGGTCATAATTTATTATTAATAGGCCCCCCTGGGACAGGTAAAACAATGTTAGCAACTCGGTTAACATCATTACTGCCTCCATTATCTGATGCAGAAGCACTAGAAAGTGCAGCAATTACTAGTTTGGTTAGTTCAAATGGATCAATTCAAAATTGGCGTAAACGCCCTTTCAGATCGCCTCATCATAGTGCTTCAATTGCAGCATTGGTTGGAGGGGGATCAATACCTAAACCTGGTGAAATATCACTAGCTCATAATGGAGTGTTGTTTTTAGATGAACTTCCTGAATTTAATCGTAAAGTCCTTGATGCGTTAAGAGAACCTATTGAATCAGGTGAAATCATTATTTCAAGAGCAAATGCTAAAATAAAATTTCCAGCTAGGTTTCAACTTATAGCAGCAATGAATCCAAGTCCTACAGGACACTATCAAGGAACGCATAACAGAACGACTCCTCAACAAATCATTCGTTATCTAAATCGTCTGTCAGGACCTTTTTTAGATAGATTTGATATCTCTATTGAAGTTCCACTTTTACCTAAAGGAGCATTGCGTCAGAGAGCAATAAAGAGTGAATCTACTGAAATAGTAAAAGAAAGAGTTTTACGAGCCAGGTACATTCAAATGGAAAGAAATAAAAAATTAAATAGTCAACTAACCTCTAATGATATTCAACTTTATTGTCAATTATCTGATGAAGATAATGAGTATTTAGAACAAGCTTTGATAAAATTAGGGCTTTCAGCTAGAGCATGGCATAGAATATTGAAAGTATCCCGCACTATTGCAGATTTAGAGCTATCAGAAAACATAGAACGAAAACATCTTTCAGAAGCATTAAGTTATCGTTCTATGGATCGATTATTAATTCAATTACACAAAAATATTGGTTAAAAGAATTAGTCATCACTATCTACGAAATCATCATTAACATCAACTTGAGGCTTACCGCCTGATAATGTATGAAAACGTTTCGGCTTATTTATACGGGATAAGTATTTTAACCATGCTTTTTCTAAATCAGTAGAAGGTTCTTTTTTTCCTTTACACACTGCTACAAATGACTTTTCGTCTGCTGTAACAGGCTTTCTGGTTTCTGCATCAAGATCTCTAAAAGCACAGCCATATTTTTCTAAAATTTGTGCTTCTTTAATTGTGAAATCTCCGTGGCGAGAGAATCCCCTTGGATAATTCTTATTATCAAAAAAACGTTGTTGACTTACAAAACTTTCAGCCATTTTATATCCTCTAGATTGTAAAAGTATTTGGGCGGGAATTATAATTCACTAACTTAATCTGTAAACAAAAATTTTTTATTTGTGTTAGTAAAAATTGCTGAACGGCTAAAATTAGAACAAAATCATCATTTTTGGCAGGGGCGGAGAGTCTCGAACTCCCAACACCCGGTTTTGGAGACCGGTGCTCTACCAATTGAACTACGCCCCTAGATAAGGTGGCGGAACGGACGGGGCTCGAACCCGCGACCCCCTGCGTGACAGGCAGGTATTCTGACCAACTGAACTACCGCTCCACCGAATTTGGTGTGTATATAAATTTAAAAGTCTGGCGGCTCCCTACTCTCACATGGGTAATACCCACACTACCATC
>CAMLPV010000003.1 GCA_946482005.1 uncultured Gilliamella sp. | reverse complement strand
CATATCGGTATTATTTTCTTTATTGGCATTTTATTCACTTCCCTATGTATTAATTTATCAATATCTGGCCCTGTAGGGCATATCATTTACACATATAAAGACGATCGCAGTGTAGATTTATGCCATGACGAGAAAAAGATGAATCAATAAAGTCTATTACTGGGCACCCTTTCCACGCCTTTGAGAAAAACCCAAACACGACTAATGGTTTATTTTTAAATAATTTTCCCGTCCATTGCTTTTGGTATTCATGAGCGTTATCTTTGCCATTTAAAGGTAGACCGTCATATGACGAACTCGTAACATAGTTATCATCACGTAAGATTTTATTCTTCTCATTCATAATCATTAGTCTCCCACATTTAGGATAATCATCGCGGTGAGAAGGATATTGCCTTAAATAGTAATGTAATCCATAAGCTTGAGCTAAATAATTATACTCTTTGTCGCTAATTTTTTGCCAGTTTAATAAAGTTAGTCGCTCTTGAGCAAAAGGACTTTCCTTTCCAATATAAACAAACGTTGTATCATTAGGATCGTAATCTTGAGGTAGTTGATTCAACGCTAATGCAAATCCAAATTGATAATTTGTTTCATCAGTAGGTAAACAGTCGCTCTTTATTGCAAATACCTCTAATTTACTAATGGGAAAACTATACAATTTATTATATTCATAATTATATACGAATAAGTTATCCGTTTCGGATATGCCACTGGCAGTCAAAAAACTTTGTCGATATTTTTGAGGTAATTGATATTTATCCTTTTTATAACCATCCTCTATATCAGGAAATATTGGTTGAATAGATTGCTTTTTATTGCCATCTTTATCATAAATAACAATATGGCTGCCTTGGAGTACCGATACAAAATAGAATTTTGGCTCGCTATCATCAACAAGATTAAGTTCAAATATCGCTAATCGCTCTTGTGTATTGCCAATTGCATAAACGCTATAACTTAATATGAGCATTAAACAAACTGGTACTATTTTTACTATTTTCATTCTCATCCACTGCATATTGCTTGTGTTCAGTAACTTAACTCATTATATCAATCATTTTTTAATAATTAATTTAATGGCGATTATCACATTTTATCGTGATACTTTTATAAGATGGTTCAATAAAGTCTATTGTTGGACAGCCAAAAACCACATCTACAAAGCCAATTACGACTAACGGTTTATTTTTAAAGAGTTTTCCTGACCATTGTATCTTATATTCATGATCTTTATTTTTGCCATTTAAAGGGGGTAGATGTACATCCCCATTTTGATAATCATAGTCAAATAAAATGTTGTTGGTTTTATTCTTTACTACCAATCTGCCACAAACAGGATAATCAAATGGTGCCACACATTCTGTTAGGTAATAATTTAATCCATAAGCTTGAGCTAAATAGTCATAAGTTTCATCATTACTTTCTTGCCAATTTAATAAAGTAAGTTGTTGTTGAGCAAAGGGATTGGTTTTGCCAATATAAACAAACGCAGTTTTATAAGGATCGAAATCTGGTGGAAATTGGTTAGCGGTTATTGCAAAGCCAAAATTATATTCAGTCTCATCTATTCCACCTGAATAATCATCTTTTATTGCAAATGCCGCTAATTTGTTAATGGGAAAACTATACAATTGATTATGAACATAATCATATACGAATAAGGTGTCTGTTTCTGATATTTTACTTGCAGCCAAAAACCGTTGTCGATATTTTTTAGTTAATAGATATTGCTCTTTTTGGTAATTATCAGTTGGGTCTGGTTCAAAAATATTAGTTTTTCTTTTACCATTTTCGTCATAAGAATTAAAAGTAATGTTTTCCGATACGGATGTAAAATAAAATTTCTTCCCCATATGTTCTAGAGGAAAAAGATTAAATATATCTAATGTTTCTTGTGTATTACCAATTGCATAAAAGCTACAACTTAATAAGAAAAATAAACATATCGCTACTATTTTTTTGATTCGCATTTGATTATTTTTCCAGTTGTTTTAACCATACTATCTCTTGCGCCCAAATATCTGGGTTAATAGTTTCAAGAATAAGTGGAATTTCATCAATTCGTGAGTCTTGCATAATAAATTTAAATGCAGCTTCACCAATGGTGCCTTTGCCTAAACTGTCATGACGGTCAACATGACTGGCAAGTTCACTTTTAGCATCGTTTAAATGCATACCTCGTAAATATTTAAAACCGACAATTTTTTCAAATTCATCAAAGGTCTCTTTGCAGGCTTTTTCGCTGCGTAAGTCATAACCTGCAGCAAAGGCATGACAAGTATCAATACAGACACCAACACGGCTTTTATCCTCTACTTTGTCGATGATTTGTGCCAGATGTTCAAATTTATAACCTAGGTTAGATCCTTGTCCTGCTGTGTTTTCTATCACAGCGACGACACTTTTGGTTTTATCTAGCGTGATATTTATCGATTCGGCAATACGCGCTAAACAATCATCAACCGATATTTTTTGTAGATGACTACCAGGATGAAAGTTTAGCAAGGTTAAGCCTAATTGTTCACAACGTTGCATTTCGTCCAGAAACGCGGTGCGTGATTTTTCAAGTTGTTCACTATCAGGGCTACCTAAGTTAATAAGATAACTATCATGCGGTAGGATTTGTTTACTAGTAAATCCATAGCGTTCACAACGTTTTTTGAAACTATCAATCACTGCTGTTTCAAGCGGTTTTGCATGCCATTGTCGTTGATTTTTGGTGAATAAAGCAAAAGCGGTTGCACCAATTTGATAAGCATTAATAGGAGCATTATCGACACCGCCAGCAGCACTCACATGTGCGCCAATATATTTCATAGTCTTTTCCTAGTTTGAGCCACTGTTTCGTTGAAGTTGATCACGCAAATTAGGTGGTACACCTTTAATCACTAGTGAGTCAGTTTGCGGATCCCATTTGATACGTTCACCTAATAGATCGGAATCAAAGCTTAAGGTTAATCCCCCACCGCTACCCGAGAATTTTTTGAGTTGACGTAGTGAACTACGGTCGACAGGGAAAGAGTCTTCTAGATCATATTCACTATTTTTGACAAATTCCATAAAATTATTGTCGGCAGTAGTTGGCAGTTCGTTGGCAAGATTTTTCAATTCAATCTCTTCACCCGCTTGCAACTGAGCTTGGCAATAATTATAAACATTTTCACGAGCAGTAGTTTTATCCTGCTTGTCAAATTGCATCTCTTGGCAATAGTCATCCACCGCCTTAACTAAGGTTTTGTTTTGTGCTTTGGCATCTAGCCCTTCACTCGCCCCTAAGTAATCCATAAAGAAATCGGATACTTTTCGTCCTACTCGACCTTTTAAGAAGGTCAAATAGCGTTTTGAGTCTGGAGCCGTTTGCCACTCAGTGATATCTATACGTGCAATGATATCCGCATGATCAATATCCAAATATTGGGTTTCTGATATGTTGAGTTGTTCATTGACTAACATACTTAAACAACTATTTAACACGGCAATAATAAGATATTCAACAGCCAAATATCGGTAATGGCAAAAGATAACTGTACCACCTTCAGCAAATGGATATTTGGCTAATTCATTACGCAGCTGTTTGGTTGATTCTTGACTAAAATTAAGAAAATCTTGATTACCTACCCGTAACTCTTTTAATGATTGTTCAAAAAGGCTCTCACTATTAAATAATCCGTAAGCTTTGCTTTTGTTGTTATAAATGCGATTAATATCTTCAATTAAGTTGGCTACCGACTGTTCATTGCTGAGTAGTGAGTCACGAAGTTGTAATTCGATATCGGTATCGCTTTTTCTTATTAATTTATGTAAAACAACGTTTTCTATTTGTACGCTCATGAAGATTCCTAATTAGCTTGACGATTTAATAGCGTCTATTTTATCAAAGCACTAAAAAAGTGCTATCATCAATTCTTATCTCTGTTAAACTAGACAGGATTATTCTAGTCAAGTTTATACTTTTACGTATAGTGATTCTAAAAATTCTTAACCTTTATCAATGTGAATAAAATGACAAACTCACGCGATATTTATGATGATTTTAGACATAAAAAAATTAGTCTAATATTTTGGCAATATGCACTCCCTTCAATTATTGGGACGACGGTAAATACACTTTATAATATTATTGATGGAATTTTTATTGGTCATTGGATTGGTCGTGAAGCGTTAAGTGGCGCGGGTATAATTTTGCCAGTAATGAATCTTGCTGCCGGTATTGGTATGCTGGTGGGTATTGGTTCGGCAAGTCGTATTTCAATATTTTTAGGTCGTGGCGAAGTTGACAAGGCAGAAAAGGTTGCTGGGACCTCATTTATGTTAACAGCGGTACTTAGCGGTATTACTTTAGCGTTGTTACTTTATTTTATCGATCCGGTTTTACACTTTATCGGCTCAAGCCCTACCAATCATGTTTATGCCCGTGAGTTTTTAGAGGTGTTTTTACCGGGCAGTATATTTATCACCTTAACATTCAATTACAACAATATGATGCGCGCCAGTGGCTATCCGTTTAAAGCCATGGTGACCATGTTTATTAGTGTGATTGCTAATATTATTCTTGCACCTATATTTATTATTGCTTTAGGTTGGGGAATGCGCGGCGCTGCTTTTGCAACTACCCTCTCAATGTTTATTAGCTTTCTGTTTGTGATGCAGCACTTTATCAGCAAAAACAGTAATATTAAATTATACCGTCGCAACTTTAGGCTCGATTTTACTTATATTAAGTCAATTTTGTCGATTGGTATGTCACCATTTGCTATGCAAGTTGCGGCATCGGTTGTGGTGGTCTTTATTAACTGGCAGTTAACACGTTATGCCCCAATATCGCATGTTTCAAGTGATGATGCGATCGCCGGTTATTCTAACGCTAACCGATTAATTACGCTGATTATCATGATTGTTATCGGCGTTAACCAAGGTATGCAACCTATTATTGGTTATAATTACGGCTCTAAAAATTATACCCGCGTGAAGGAAACCTTTATCTACGCAGTCAAAATTGCAACCATAATTACCAGTATTGGCTTTATATTAGGTTTTTTTATGCCTGATGTATTGGTTAAAGCATTTAGTTCTGATGTGGATTTAGTGGCAATATCCGCGATTGCACTACGTTATACTACGTTTTCATTTGCGTTTGTCGGTTTCCAAATGGTAACAACCAGCTTTTTCCAATGTATTGGTATGGCGAGAGTCTCTATTTTGTTAAGCCTTTCAAGACAACTTTTAATTCTGTTACCAACGCTCTACATTTTACCACTATTTTTCGATTTAAATGGCGTTTGGGCATCATCACCCACCGCTGATTTCCTATCAACCGGTATCGCTTACGCTACGTTATATTGGTATTTTAAATCGATTAAGCGAAGGCATTATCCAAAACAAGCCTAACATTCTTTAATAAAAAAGGGACATCATGACTAATGCTTGTCAATTAAATTTATGATAAGCATTAGGACTAAATGCCCCTTTAAAATTAAATTGTTAAATCGCTTACTTAATTCACATTTTGCTCATTCATGAACTTTAGACAAATTTCATGTTGGATACCCGCTTCACAACCTTTTTTAAACAATTCTATGGCTTTTTTAGAATCTTTTTTTAGACCACCATCGCCATTTCGATAAAGCACGCCCAAATTAAACAGAGCTTCTGGTTGACCTTGTGCAGCAGCTTTTTCATACCAGTATCGAGCTTTGAAATGATCCTCTTTAGTGCCTTCGCCAGTGAAATACATATCTCCTACATAATATTGCACATCTGCATTACCTTGTTCGGCCACTTTTTCATACCAATATAGCGCTTTAGTCAGATTTTTTTCAATACCTTCGCCATCTTCATACATTTTAGCCAGATTAAACTGAGCCTTTGGTTGACCTTGTTCCGCGGCTTTTTCAAACCAATATACTGCCTTAGTGAAATCTAATTCAACACCTTCACCAACTAAATACATGCATCCCAAATAATATTGGGCTACAGCTTGACCTTGATCGGCAGCTTTTTCATACCAATATAGCGCTTTAACAAGATCTTTGCTTACCCCTTCAGCAAAGAAATAGATGTTTCCTAAACGAACTTGTGCGTCAGCAAAACCTTGTTCAGCTAACTTTTCAAACAATTCTTTCGCTTTTGCTAGGTTTTTAGTAACTCCTTTTCCTTCTTTATATATATCGGCTAAATTATATAGGGCAACTTGATCATTTTTTGCTGCTGCTTTTTCAAACCACTCTTTAGCTTTAGCATAGTCTTGTGGAACACCTATACCCAGAGTATACATATTGCCTAAATTAAATTCAGCCCCTGTATCACCTTGTGCAGCGGCTTTTTCAAACCATTCTTTCGCTTTCAGGGGGTCTTGTTGAACCCCTTTACCTTGCACCAGTCTATAACCTAACTCATTTTGTGCATTCGGATCATTTTCTTCAGTTGCTAGTTTCAGTACTTCATCATAGGATAAATTATTTAATAATTGTGCATTAGCAAATCCAACTAAACATAGAATTAATAATCCAAAAGTAAGTATTTTCTTCATATTCATTGTTCCTTTTCATCCATTAAAATTTAGCTATATTTATAATAAAAGAGGCACTACCTTACTAGCATTATCTATTTTATTTACTAGTAGAAACAAATTTTATAGTTTAGCGTTTTTTAACCGTTCAAAATAGGTTTGCGGATAACTAGTTTCGTTAAACTATTTTATTATCTTGAGATATTCAAGATAATATTAGCTATATTAAAAAATTAATAGGTAACAATATTAAAATAGAGTAAAACGAAAATCTGTCTAACCTGTCACAAAACAGAGATATTGTCTTCATTGGTAGAAAAATATAATCAGCTATATATCATTCCAACCGAATAATGATAAATTTTCAGAGACAATTAATACTGTCAAAATTGCTGCCACTACCGACCTTAATAGTGTCAAAACAATGGCTATATAGGCAGAAATTGATAATTTATACCATAAGTTAGCTAATCGACAACCATCAGAATCATTGCGATATAATTGCATATTAAGCTAATGCTAACCGACTAATTACGCTGATTATTATTGCTATCGGCATTAACCAAGGTATGCAATCTATTATTGGTTATAATTATGGCTCTAATAATTATGTCAGCGTGAAGGAAGCCTTTATCTACCTAGTTAAAATTGCTAGCGTAATTAGCTGTGTTGGCTTTATATTAGGTTGTTTTATGCCTGATGTATTGATTAGAGCATTTAGTTATGATGTGGATTTAGTGGCAATATCCGCCATTGTATTAGGTTATAGGAAGTCTTCATTTGTCTTTGTAGGCTAGCAAATGGCAACAACTAGCCTCTTCCAATTTTTTGCTATAGCGAGATTCTCTATTTTGCTAAACCTAACAAGACAACTCTTAAGGTTATTACCATCGATTTATATTCTACCACTATTCTTCAACTTGAATGACTTGAGAGATCATTAACTGCTGTTGATTTTGGAGTAACCAACATTGTTTAGGCAATGTTATATTGATAGCTTAAAGCAAACATGAATCGATATTCGCCAAACAAAAAAAACGGGGCATTACGCCCCCTATAAAGTCATTTGGATTGATAATATGCTGCTATTTGCTGTACAAATAATGCATCGGTTTTATTATCAATATAAGCATTTTCAACCAATATACTCTTTCTAAAAAGCTTAAACTCCTGCCCTTTTTTTCCTTTTTCCAATAAGTTCTTATATATGCTAAGTATACTTTTTTGCTGACATTTCGGACATTTGCTATAATGATGAACTAAAATATCTAGGCTATCAGCTGATTGATCGACTTGGCTAGCAAACCCTTTTTTAGCCGAAAAGAAAGTCAGTTGTGACAACACATCTGCATAACTGCCAGTTATATTATTAGTGATATTAGATTCTAAATTTTGAATGCTTGATGAAAAAAAACGATATTTTTGATA
This sequence comes from uncultured Gilliamella sp., assembly GCA_946482005.1. GTDB lineage: Bacteria > Pseudomonadota > Gammaproteobacteria > Enterobacterales > Orbaceae > Gilliamella. The sequence goes on along the minus strand of CAMLPV010000003.1, from coordinate 177,888 downwards.
CCAAACCTGACAATCTTCACAATAATAATCATCAATTTTCAGTACAACAATTAAGGGACAGAAGAAGAGGAGAAATTCGATAAAATACAATATTGCCAAAACGAAACAAGAAATATTACTTGTCGTTGAGCCTTTGGTGATGGCTATTTCACGGTTTGGAAGAATAACATTAAACATAATGTCAAACACTGAGAACGGTGACAAAAACAGTTCAACATAATCTAGTCGATCGCCAGATAAAAGGCTAATTTCAAAAGCACATACTCTTGAATAATAAGCAAATAAACAGAAAAAAAATCCCATGACGAATTTGACAACGGTATTTCTTACTTTGGCTAATTTTGCAAACTGAGTAGTAATAATACCTAGTGCCAATCCCAGACCAACAACTATAACGATATTAAGTAACATTATGGGTGAATAATAAGAGATAACTGAATAGATAATGCCCAAAATTATCGCAGCAATAATACCCACTAAGAAAAAAACTAAAGTTAAAACCAAATTAAATTTTTGTGATGATTGATAATGACTAACGGTAAAACTCATGTTTTTATTCCTTATTACTCCTTTAAAAACAGATGAAACATAAAAACTTAATTTTTAGTTAACGTAAAATGATCGTTGTCAATTCCTTTAGTTTTCCTATAAAAGTAGGAAATATCTTATTAATTTGACGTGTGCATTTTAGACTAACTTACGGAAAAGTAAACGATGATGAATAAATTGAATTAAAACGATTTTTTATTTAGATTTGATGTGATAACCATTATTAGACAGAGAAAAATCAGTAATATGCCAAGCCAACTGATTAAAGATAAATCTTCCCCAACAATCAATATCGCGAGGATTGTCGCCACAACCGGTTCTAACAGCGTGATGGTAATAGCCATACTGGCCGATATTTTTGATAATCCATAGCCATAACATAAATAACCCATAAACATTGGAATCAATGCCATATAAAATCCAACTGCTATATTATTCCATGTTGTCAAAAAAGCCGAGCCGGTAATGACCATCACTGGGATTAATAATAATCCACCTCCACCAAAAGTCGCCCCCATTGCTGCTTTACTATTCATCCCTTTTAACATTAATTGCCGTGCTGACCATGAGTAAAGCGCATAAGTAAGGCCAGCAACTAACCCTAATAAAATCCCCCAACTGAGATGACTGTATTGCGTTGCCTCATTTCCCGAAAAAGCCAACATACTCATACCGATAATTCCCAATAAGGCGCCTATCGCCCACTGCTTGCTGAACTGGAAATCACGACTTAAATATTCAATAATTGCTGACAAGATTGGTGCTGAGCCTATCGAAACAACGGTACCTATACTAACGCCTGATAAGCGCATAGATGAATAAAAAGCTAAGGGATAAATAGCAACCGCTAATGTACCAACAATCAAATAACGATAATGCAATCTGAGTAACGATTGCACTTGGATGATGCTAGGTATTGCCAATCCGCATTGCAAAATCCCACCAATGCCCATAGCGAATGCCCCGATAAATAAAGGCGATAAGGAGGGAGCAAACGTAGCAGCAGTACCCGTTGTGCCCCATAATAGTGATGCTAAGATAACGGCTAAAATACCGAAGTATTTACTCATGAAATTATTCGATATTTTGTACCTGCTCGCGGATTTGTTCAATCAAGACTTTAAGTTCGATGGCGCTTGCAGTAACATCCGCATTGATTGATTTTGAAGCAATAGTATTTGATTCACGATTAAACTCTTGCATCATAAAATCAAGTCGACGGCCTACGGCTTCGTTTTTCTTTAGGATTGAATAGGTTTCTTTGACATGAGTCATTAAACGATCTAACTCTTCAGCCACATCGATTTTTTGTGCAACCATCACTATTTCTTGTTCAAGACGTGAGCTATCAAGTTCAATATTAGCTTCTGCTATTTTGCTTTTTAAACGTTCTTTTTGCCACTCTAAAATTTGCGGCATCCAATTTCGAATTTTATCAACTTCAACCGTGATGGCTGCTAAACGTTGAGTGATTAATTCACTTAAAGCTTGGCCTTCACGTTCGCGAACTGCGATAAATTCATCGATTGCCGTTTCAAGTAAAACTAAAATTTCTTGCGATATTGCATCTAAATTCTGCTCTTTGCTCGACATCACACCCGGCCAACGTAAAACATCAAGTGGATTGATTGCTCCTGTTTGGTATTCGTGTTTTATCCAATCACCGGCGGCTAATATTTGTTTAGCGAGCTCTATATTTAATGATAACTCTTGGTGCTGCGCGGCTGGATCAAGTTCAAAGCGTAAATTACATTCAACTTTACCGCGAGTTAATCGAGCACGAAGACGTTCACGAACGATCGGTTCAAGTGAACGGAACTGTTCCGGTAAACGAATATAGGTTTCTAAGTAACGTTGATTCACTGAACGCAACTCCCAAGAAGCACTACCCCATGCTCGGTTTACCTCTTTTCTTGCATACGCAGTCATACTCGAAATCATAATTGCTTCCTAAATTTGTAAAAACTTAGTATGCATTGTAACACAAATTCTGTATAATGTGCCCTTAGCTTAGGCTAAACATCAGCGTTTTCCTGTTGATGTCCTCCTAAAAAAATTAGCTCGAAAATAATTGTTAAATAAAACTGCTGGAGAATTGCATGCGCCCGTCTGGTCGATCCGCGGAACAAGTCCGCCCAATCAAAATTACCCGTCATTACACTAAGCATGCAGAAGGTTCTGTATTAGTCGAGTTTGGTGAAACCAAAGTACTTTGTAATGCAACAATTGATGAATCTGTACCCCGTTTTTTAAAAGGTCAAAATCAAGGTTGGGTAACTGCTGAATATGGCATGTTACCTCGTGCAACCAATTCAAGAACACAACGCGAAGCAGCAAAAGGCAAACAAACCGGCCGTACAATGGAAATTCAACGCCTGATTGCCCGTTCACTCCGCGCTATGATTGATCTTAAATTATTAGGTGAATATACCATAACGCTAGATTGTGATGTTATCCAAGCTGATGGTGGCACAAGAACCGCATCGATTACCGGTGCTTGTGTTGCACTGGTTGATGCGGTAAACACCTTATTAGCTAATGGTAAAATTAAGCAAAACCCAATTAAATCTTTAGTGGCTGCGGTATCGGTAGGTATTGTTAATGGTGAAGCAGTGTGCGACTTAGAATACATTGAAGATTCTAATGCTGAAACTGATATGAATGTAGTAATGACTGACGATGGTCGTATCATCGAAGTGCAAGGTACCGCCGAAGGTGAACCTTTTAGCCATGAAGAATTATTAACCCTATTAGAACTAGCCAAAAATGGTATTACTACCATTACTGAAGCACAAAAACAAGCTTTAACAGCTTAATTGGAGAGGATAGATGAAATCATATAAAAGTGAATTTATTGAATTTGCTTTAGATAGGCAAGCCCTAAAATTTGGTGAGTTTACCCTAAAATCAGGTCGAAAAAGTCCTTACTTTTTTAATGCAGGATTATTTAATACCGGTAAGGATTTAGCGTTATTAGGTCGTTTTTATGCCGCTGCCTTGATGGATGCCAATTTAAAATATGATGTCATCTTTGGTCCTGCCTACAAAGGTATTCCAATTGTTTCATCAACCGTTGTTGCCCTATTTGAACACCACAATGTTGATGTTCCTTATTGCTTTAACCGCAAAGAAGCCAAAGATCACGGTGAAGGTGGTAACTTAGTCGGTAGTTCAATTTATCAGCAACGCGTTATGTTGGTTGATGATGTAATTACTGCCGGTACTGCCATTCGCGAATCAATGCGAATTTTGGAAGATAATCAATCTAAACTTGCAGGCGTTTTAATTTGTCTAGATCGCCAAGAAAAAGGCCGCGGTGATTTATCGGCTATTCAAGAAATCAAACAAACTTATCATTGCGATGTGATTTCAATTATTACTTTAGATGATCTAATCCATTATCTTTATCAAGATCCATCACGCAAAGATCAAGTCTCCCAAGTGGAAGCTTATCGTGCTGAATATGGAATTAAATAATCAAGCGTCGTAAGACGCTTTTTTTATATTTGAATGTTTTTACATTTTTTTGCTTAAATTAATTACCATATATCACATCTTTCTAAATTAAATCTACTTTGCTAGCCCATTTAACAACACTGAATTAAGGAAATAAAATGAAAAGAAAAATTATATTAATTCTTTTACTCAATATAAGCGCCATATTTTCATCTGAGGCAAAATATAACGAGTTAAACGTCAGTAATTCTTATTTAGAACTACAACAATTAAAATATGGCAAGAATCTCATACCAGTAGGAGAAATTACCTCAAGTATTATCGATAGCATTAAACTAAAACCTGATACCGTCGAATTTTCCATCACGTTAGAAACAGAGGGGACAACTCCAACTGAAGCTTCGGATCTTAACGTTAACACAATGAAGAAATTAAAAAGCTATCTAAGCACACTGAATATCACTGACGATAATCTAGTCACTATAGACTACAAAAATAGTGTCAAAACTATTGAAAAAGAAGACGATCAAGAAAATACCAATTATCAGGCTACTCTTAATGTCGTATTAAATATTGATAATAATGACAGTTTTATCAATCTAAATAAAACCCTTGATAAATATAATATAAATAATATTTCTCCGTTTGAAACGGATAAGTCAACTAACTATTATCTATTCCAAATTGTTTCCGTAGGTAATAGTGAAAGCAAAACAAAAGAAGATCTGTACCAAAAATATACTAGCATTACAAATGAATTAAAAAAAATTGGATTAACTAACTTTTCAATTAAAAGTTCATCTGTCTCTCCAATTGATAAAGATACAATTAATGAGCAACGCTATTTTGTTAATAACACTTTAAAGATAAAAATAAATAAACTCGATCTTATCGGTAAAATTATTGCCAAAGCACAAGAGTTAAAAATGGAAGTCAATAATGATATCTCTTACAGCGTATCACCAGAAGCAATTCAAACCGCAGTAAAAAAACATGAAACTCTTTTATTAAACCAATTAACCTCTAAAGTTGAGCGCTTAATAGCTAAACAATATGTCGTTGGTGCACCTATTTCACTTGAATTTCAATCAAGATATCCTGAAGCAATTCATGAAAGATATAACTATAGCAGTAATCAAATGTTGAGAATGGCTTCAATGGGCTCTAGTGATGTTGATATTTATACACCACCTGAATATGAAATCACCCTAACCTTATCAGGCTCATTCGAAACTCTTAAAAAAGTTGAGCAAAACTAATTTGATGTAAGTTTATATAAAGTACTTTAGATTAATTAGATTTCATTTGGTTAATAATTTATTAACGAAATGAAATCTTGCTGACTATTTCGAATGACTTTGCACATAGAATTGTGCGTTGTCGTAGTGGTAAATAATTTGTGAAAAATCGAAGGGTTCACCAGCGGTAGTATAGAAGATCTCTTCCACACATAAAGCGGGATCGCCAGGATTTAATCCTAAATAAGGGGCGATCTCTTCATCTAATTTTATAGCTTTAAAATATTTGTCTGAAAAACCAATATTGATTTTACAAATATCTTTTACATAGCTAAAAATGGAATTTTCAGCAATTTCGCGATTAAGATATGTGACAATTTTTTTACGATAATAAGATTGCTCAAAGCCATATACCTTACCTTCAACCAATCGTAATCGTTTTATATAATAGACCTGTTCATCATCTTCACAGTGCAAATTTTCTCTAACTTTGGCACTAGGTTGGACAACATCAACATTAAATACTTGTGAGGCGCCCGGTAAGTCATTTAAGTCAACACTAAACCCATGGCTCTCTAAAAAATTGAGATAACCGCGTTTTTTCGGCTGCCTAACAAATATACCGCTGCCTTGTATTTGATAAATGACCCCGTGTCTTTCAAGACGATTTAGTGCTTTGATAATTGTACTACGGCTAACTTGATATTGTTGAATTAGTCCCTCAATATTAGGCAATTGCGTATCTTTGGGCAGATTATGTTCATAAATTGCCTGCTGAATTTTAGTTGCCACTTCTTGGTATTTTAACATTGGTAGTTCTTTAATATTTATCTAAATTATTTGCATTTTATACTTTTTGTGAAATAAATAAATCAAAATTGCAAAAACGAGATCTAGATCACAAACAATAAAATTGGTCATTAACAATTTTTAATTTAAGGATAATATAGGTTCTCTTACCTGTTGAAAGGAGCTTAGTTAATGTCATCTAAAATTAGAGATTATAATAAATTAGCAGTTGATATCCTAAATGAGTTAGGCGGTGAAGATAATATTGTTTCTGTCGCTCGTTGCGCAACTCGCTTACGTGTCGTGACGCAATCCACCCCTGAAAATGCCAAAGAAAAAATTGCCAGTTTTCCCGGTGTTATCACGGTGGTTGAAAAAGGTGGACAGATTCAAGTTGTTATCGGCACCAATGTTGATAAAGTCTATAGCGCATTTACTCAACTGATGAGCGGTAATAATAAGATTGATGCAAATAGCAAAAGTAGTATTTTGAATCGGATTATCGCGACAATGTCAGCGGTTTTTGCACCATTCGTTTATGTATTAGCCGGAGCCGGGATATTACAAGGGATCTTGATTTTAATTAAATTAGCCTTTCCAGAATTTGAACAGACTGGTACTTGCCAAGTATTTAGCTTTATCTCTTGGGCACCATTTGTCTTTTTACCGATCTTTATTGCTATTACCGCATCGCAACATTTCCGTTGTAACATCTACATTGCGGTAGCGTGTTGTGCAGCACTGCTGTCACCAACATGGGCTGAGATTGCTAAATTGATTAAGGAAGGTGGCACATTTGATTTATTCGGTTTACCACTATCTGAAACCACTTATATGTCAACCGTATTACCACCACTATTTTTAGTCTGGTTACTTTCTTATTTAGAACGCCTTTTAGAGCCTCGCTTACATAGCATTATCAAACCGTTAGTAATGCCATTGATTTGTCTAGTTATTATGGTACCACTAACTTTATTAGTGATTGGCCCGATTACTGCTAGCGCAGCACACTATCTAGCAAGTGGTTACAACTGGATTGTCAATCTTGCGCCATGGATAGCCGGTGCAATTATCGGTGCTTTTTGGCAAGTTCTTGTTATTTTCGGTGTCCATTGGGGTATTACACCAGTTATTATTGAAAATATTCATACATATGGTAAAGATTCCTTCCAAGCCTACCAAACTATTGCGGTAATAGGTCAAGTCGGTGCGGCATTAGGATTCTACCTCAAAACTCGTTCTAAAGAGATGAAAGGAGTATCAATCTCAGCTTTTGTGACAGGTCTATTTGGTATCACTGAACCAGCGATTTATGGGGTTAACCTACGCTTTAAAACACCATTTATTTATGGTTGTGTCTGTGCTGCAATTGGTGGTATGGTCGCCGGTTTCTTTACACCTTACTACTATACCTATGCCGCATTACCCGGACCTTTGACCATTGTAAATGCGATTAATCCAGAACATTATGGTTCAATCATCGGTGTAGCAATTGGCTCAGCAATAGCATTATTTGGACCAGTTATTCTTCTGCAAATTTTGGGTACTAATGAAAACAAGTTAAATAATGAAAAAATCGAAAACGACACACCAAAAGTTGTGCTTGATAAAATCAATATTACTAGCCCAATGATTGGTAAAGCATTACCGCTGAGCGAAGTACCCGATCCAGCATTTGCCCAAAAATTAATGGGTGAAGGGATTGCCATCGAACCAACTGATAATCATGTTTACGCACCATTTGATGGCGTCGTTAGTGCAGTGTTTGAAAGTTCAAAACATGCGGTCGGATTGGTCCTCGATAACGGTGTGGAATTATTAATTCACGTTGGTATTGATACCGTTAATCTAACTAATAATGAATTTAATTATCATATCACTAAGGGACAGCAAGTTAACCAAGGTGATTTATTAATCAGCTTCGATCCTCAAGCGATCAAACAAGCGGGTTATCCTTTAATTACCCCGATAATTATTGTTAACACCGATCAATACCAGTTGATCACATTAACTGAAAATAAAGATGTAAATCTTGACGATATCATATTCGAAATTAAGCAATAACAAGGAACCAAAAATGACTAAAAAACCATTTTTATGGGGCGGCGCATTAGCTGCTCACCAATTCGAAGGCGGCTGGAATGAAGGGGGCAAAGGACCAAGTGTGGTTGATGTCATGACCGCTGGCGCGCATGGTGTTGCAAGACAAATCACTCAAGATATCGAAGCCGGTAAATTTTACCCAAATCATACCGCAATCGACTTTTATCATCATTATAAAGAAGATATCAAACTGTTTGCTGAACTTGGTCTAAAATGTCTTCGTACCTCAATTGCTTGGACACGAATCTTTCCGAAAGGTGATGAACTAGAACCAAATGAAGCGGGTCTACAATTTTATGATGACGTGTTTGATGAACTCATTGCCAATGGCATTGAGCCAGTTATTACTCTCTCTCACTTTGAAATTCCATTACATATCGCTCGCCAATATGGTGGATTTAGAAATCGTAAAACAGTAGAGTTCTTTGAACGTTTTGCCATTAGTTGTTTTGAACGTTATAAAAACAAAGTCAAATATTGGATGACCTTCAACGAAATAAACAACCAAATGGATACCAGTAACCCAATTTTCTTCTGGACTAACTCTGGTGTACAAGTTAAACCGGGTGAAAATCCACAAGAAGTACTTTATCAAGTGGCACACTACGAATTACTAGCCAGCGCTAAAGCGGTTATTGCTGGTAAAAAAATTAATCCTAATTTTGAAATTGGATGTATGATTTCTCACGTGCCTATTTACCCATACTCTTGTAATCCAGAAGATATGATGGCATCAGAAATCGCTATGCACCAACGCTTCTTCTTCCCTGATGTACATGTTCGTGGCTATTATCCATCATATGCATTAAAAGAGTTTGAGCGTGAAGGCTACCAACTTGATATCACCGAAGAAGACTTAGCTTGCTTGAAGCAAGGTACCGTTGATTACATTGGTTTTAGTTACTATATGTCAACTGTGGTAAAAGCAGATGTTAACAACGACAACCGCGACAATATCGTCAATGGGGCATTACCAAATGCGGTTGAAAATCCATACATTAAAAGCAGTGACTGGGGTTGGCCGATCGATCCAGAAGGTTTACGTTATACACTCAATCGCTTATACGATCGTTATCAACTGCCACTATTTATTGTTGAAAATGGTTTTGGTGCAATTGATGAACTTGAGCACGACAACCAAATTCACGATAAACCACGTATCGAATACCTAGGCGCGCATATTAAAGCGATGCAAAAAGCGATGAATTACGATGGTGTTGACGTAATTGGTTACACCGCTTGGGGTATTATCGACGTGGTATCATTCACGACTGGCGAAATGAAAAAACGCTATGGTGTGATTTATGTTGATCGTGACAACGAAGGTAACGGCAGCATGAAACGCTATAAAAAAGAGTCGTTTGAGTGGTATAAAAATGTGATTAAGACCAATGGTCAAAGCTTAAAATAGCTAATTAGTCACAGTAAGAATAAAGGATCTGATTTTAATATTCTAAACAGATCCTTTCTTAATAACTACCCCTCGCTAAACAAAGCGCCCTATCAAAAGTTAAAAATTAATTGCTTTTCAACTTGTGGGTCAATCAACGTCACATGAAAACCAATTAACCTAACGCCTCGATCATTGCGCCTTTCTAACCAAACTTTATGAGCTTGTTCTATCAGATCAGTTTTATCTAACTTTGACCACACATGCTCTTGTGTAGTGAGTTGAAAATCATCAAACTTAAACTTCACCCCTTGTCGAGCAATAGAGAGATCGGAGCGAACTTTGCTTAACCGCTTCTCCAACTCGTCAAACAGCGGATCAAATTGCGCTAAACACTCATCCCAACTGTGAATATCATCGACCAAAGTACGCTCTACGCCAACCGACTTACGTTGCCGATCGTTACAGACTTCGCGTTCATCAATCCCTTGGCAACGTTCGTATAAAATACGTCCAAACTTACCAAACTGATTAAGTAATTTGGTTAGATCATAATTAACCACATCTTGGCAAGTATACAGGCCCAATTCGGCTAATTTCTTCTCGGTCACTTTACCGACTCCGGGGATCTTTTTAAGTGGGAGCTTTTTAATAAACGCTTCAACCTGATCAGGCGTAATCACATATTGGCCATTTGGCTTATTCATATCAGATGCTATTTTAGCCAAAAACTTAAGTGGTGCCACGCCTGCCGAAGCGGTTAATTCAAGCTCCTTATAAATCGCTTGGCGAATATCTTGGGCGATTAACGTAGCTGAACCATGACAAAGCTTACAGTCAGTCACATCCAAATAAGCCTCATCGAGCGAAAGAGTTTCAATGGCTTGGGTATAACGCCTAAATATTTGATGAATTTGATTGGAGACTTCTTTGTAAACCGCATGACGCCCGGGAATAACCTTCAGATTTGGGCACAGCTTAATTGCCTGTGCCATTGACATCGCACTATGCACGCCGTATTGACGAGCGATATAATTAGCGGTTGCTACCACGCCCCGCTTACGCGGATCGCCACCTACGGCTATCGGCACATTGCGATAACGAGGATTGTCTCGCATTTCGACAGCGGCATAAAAACAATCCATATCGACATGAATAATTTTTCGCATAAAGGGAGCAATAACATCTGAAAATAACTGTATAAATATACAATACCATACCTTTATCTTATCTGTAAATCACTATTTAGCCAACTTATCAAAATCGGTTAACCCCTTTTTATCATGAGGATCGCCAATCCAACGAATTGCTTGCACAAAGTCCTTATTCACAATACTTCTTTGCGGTTGATAATCATTAAAGCTAAGGCCTGCCAAATCTGACCAAGTATGAATTAAATCCTGTGTGCTAAATTTTCTATTTACATAAGATTGGAAATCATTAGGATGATTTGCCAACCATTTAGGTGATTGCCATAGCATAAATGGAACGGTATACATCACCCTCGTTGGTGCCTTCTCATTACGACCTAAAACTTCATGTGGCGCAGTTTGATAGACATCCTCACCATGATCAGAAAAATACAACATAAAGCCATTAGGATCATTTTCCTTAAACAGATTAAATAATTTGGTAGTAACAAAATCATTAAATGCAACTGCATTATCATAACTGTTATAAACCGCTAACTTATCGTCATCCAAATCAAAAGTTAAACCTGATTTGTCATTAAAACGTTGATACTCATCACCTTCAGGATAGCGCAACTCATATTTAATATGTGTACCGAGTAGATGGATAATAATAAATTTCTTTTCAGCTGGATCGTCAAGTACATTTCTAAACGGTACAAAAACTGAAGAATCATATTGCCTTGAATTCTGATTACGATCATTATTCATATAATACTGCTCATCCGCTTGCTGAGAAAACATCGTTAGCATTGTATTACGTTTTGTCATGGTTTGTTGATTGGTGATCCAAAACGTCTTATAACCAGCCTGCTTCATCAAATGAATTAATGAGGGTTTAGTAAGATATAAATCAGGATGTTGCTCATCGGCCAAGGTTAGTGCTTGTTGCAATATCTCGATCGTATAAGGCCGTGAAGAAACTACATCATTGAACACTACAAAATCGGGATTATTCTTTTTAAATTGCTCAATTAACGGTGTCGTATTACGTTCATAACCATAAATCCCCATCCGATTACGCGTGGTCGACTCTCCAATGACCAGCACTAAGGTTCTTGGAGTATTACCATTGGCATCAGTTAAATTTTCAAATTTAGGTAAGGTTTGTAGGTGATTTAAGATATCTTCCATATTAGACAATTGCGAACGATAGGCAAGATAACTAGTAACTAATTGCCATGGAACTGTAGTTTCCATCCGAAGTAGCAAATGCTCTGTTGCACGTTCCAACGACGTCTTCTTGATCACTAAACTAATAAACAGCGGCATCAATGCATATACGACAATCACTATCGACACTAGCCATTTAGTTCTTTTTCTGACATAAATGGGTTTAACTTTAAACCATAATAACATCCCAACTAAACTATAAATCAATAGCACCGCGATTAACTTAATACTCAAATATTGGGTAATAAATTCATGTGATTCATTGAAATTCGACTCCGCCATCACAAAAAAGACACTTTGTGAAAATTCTTGTCGATAAATAGTAAAATAACCAATGGAAATCAATGACAATCCACCAATGACAAGGCCATATAAAGCGGCATATTTTTTGGTAATATTAGGGAAAAATAGTATCGGCACCAACCAAATTAAACTATAAATTATCGAATCCCGCAAACCGCTAAAATTAGCATGTCCCGACAGTGCAATATAAAGTTGCAACGCACTTGAAAAGTAACAAAAATACAAAATAACATAAACTAACGAACACCAATTAAAATTCCTAGAGTTATCTAACTTTTGCATAGCTACAATTAATCACAATTAAAAAGTGTCACTAAACTAACAAAAGCAGATTAACAAAACCTTAAGAGCCAGTTAATAAAGATCATTTATTTTTTTGAAAAATTAGTGAGATACGGACAAAAGTGCATTCCTCAATTTGTTTGAGGTTTGATGTCCCCCCTTTGCAGCACAAGACTAATACATTGAATTATTTGGTCTTATTAGTTAAATTATCTATGACTGTAAATTAACCTATTTAGGAGCATGACTTTATTCATCTATTGTTTAAAGGTCGTCTTTCTCGTCGTTTTATTTTCATCGTATTTTCTTTTTTTTAGGGTAGCTTATCTTATCCCTTAAAAAAGTTGTACGAATTAATGTAGCCTATCCAATGAATTAGTCTAGTTTATCCAAATTTTGGAGGTTCAAAAATCTTTTAATAATTTAACATCAAGAATGATAGGTTTAATGAATTACTAGCAGTAAAAACACGTTCCTTAGATAGTTTTAATGTAAAAAACTCCATTTCTCAAAAATAAAATCCGCCCAATTAGAGCGGATGGTTAACGCTAATGTCACAAAATCGCTCTTTATCGCCCTCTTGATTTGCGCCATTGCCTTGACAAAACAGTTATTTTTTAGCTTTCTAACTCTACTTAACCTATTCCTAGCTTCCTTACCCAAGGAGTAAGAATAAGCGCTAAGGATAGGTACACAATCCGTGCCAGCGTTGCCAACTGGCACTAATCGGAACTATGCCGCCCCGAGGCGAAACGACATACTTATCGTTTTGATTCATGCCATCATTCGCCCAATAATAAAAGTCCGTGTAGGTGAGACTAAAATAATCACCCACGACCCCCCACTCCGTAAAAAATCCAGCACCAATATTACGTTGGTAATGATTACCGGATGATGCAGGTATAGCACCGCTGACATTTCCATTAACTGCGTTGGTTAAATCTTCAATCATAGGTAACCGATATCCAATTTTAGTACACCAAGATGAGACATCAGTTGGAAAGTAGATATCATTATGTCGGTCGTCACCACGGGGGACAAACCACTGCTTTAACACAAAACCATACTTGACGACTTCGTTATTATTATTGTCAAGGCCAACTAACTCAAATACCTGAGGAAAAGATGGCTTACCGATACTAGCAGGATTACTTGAGCCCCATTGCGTTTTTTCAGTAACGGCAGGACCTTTCAGGGTGACCCGAACGCTGGTATTTGTTGAATTGGACATCGTCGCCTTAATATCACCATTTGGTGAAACCTCCTTCCATGTTAAAGGTTGAGCAACTCCACCTATCTCTAAATCAAAATATAAACCATTAGCTCCCGTAGTAGGAAAATTTGAACCATAAGACGACGGCGTAACCGACTGAATAAGAAATCCCTTATCAGGGTTCCAAATGGAAGCTGGGCCAGCATTCTGATTAGGATAAAAATTTGTACCACCGAGTCTCATGTTAGGTTTTGCAAAACAAATCACTGGTGCGGCCTTAGGATTAATATAATAACTGACATTACTCGCACTAAAATGACTTTCATTCGGTACACCATAACGTGTTGTTAATGCACCTTCAGTACTAGATAACGTTAATTTATACGGCGCATTACAAACAGTAAGCACTTCATTACGGGCAACTGGTTGGTTATTTTTATCAACAATGGATAAATTTAAACTACCTGTAACAGTTATACCATTAACCCCCTGACCATCGCCATCATCATCACCCCAATAATTATAGGGCGAACCTATAAGTGAACCTAATGCAATAGAATCTGTATTGGTTGGTACTAACATACCAATATCAGCAAAACTCTGACCAGCAGTAGGCAATTCAATTGGATTGGTTAAACTTGAATTATTGCTTGTAGGGGTAAATTTATCTCCATTCGAAAGAGATATTTCGAGTAGTGCGTCAATATTTTTTGCCGGAGAGCGACCACCGTCGAAGGTTAAATATGGGGCACTACCATTAATTATATTTGACGTTTTAGAGGTTAATGCCAGACTAGAATAGGAAGCTATTAACGGCAAAACAAACATTAACCTTGAAAGCATCTGCCGAGATAAAAAGGAACATTGCAAGGATTGCGATAAAACCCGCGCAATTTCATGCAATTTCGATAAAAAATAAATTATAGCGAAATATAAAGTTTGCGAGCTTAACTTTAACGAATTTAAGATATAGGTTATCCATATTGTGCTTTTAAAATTATAATTCATTTCGACATCCATGTCATTTAACTTTATGTTTTGTTTGATTTTTAATTAAAATGGTGGGCTACTAACCTTTGAGGGGTAAGAAGTATAATGATTTTAAATAACTATGCAACTATTTTAAAAAATTAACTTATTGAGTTCGTCAAGATTTTTGTGAAAAATTAATCATTTAATATTGGCTATAACTAAAAAATTTTTCATTTTTAAGCCTTAATATTCGACTTTTGATATTACGTTTTATAAAAGCTACATACACTTTTAAAAGCTAAAACATTAAAGATTTGTCAGGAAAATTTCGAGATATAACTTGAAAGATTACTTAAGATTAATTGATGTCATAAATGCAAGCTCAGCTCGATAAAAAGATGAAAGTATTGGTGTTAAATTATTTTTTACTAAGTTAATATCAAACAATTGATATAAGTTATTTTTTCATTATTCCAATTAGTTAATCTGTCAATTAAAGTCTTTAAGTTATGATCTGACTTGACTTTTAATAATCTGAACAAGGATATTAGTATCATCTAAAACCCAATAACCTGGCAATCCTCTGATTTTCGTTTTGTTTCAGATGATTCGGTGCTGCATTAAAAATAATCTTGCCATTTTCAATAACTAAGCAGCGTGAGAAGTGGTTAAGAGAATCATCCAAATAGTGAGAGACCATCATTAAGGTAAGATTAAATTCTGAGCAAACTTGATTGACCAGGGCTAACATTTCAAAACGTAATGCTTGGTCAAGGGCAGAAAATGGTTCATCTAATAATAATATAGGGCGATGTTGTATTAGACAGCGTGCCAATGCTACTCGTTGACGTTGCCCTCCTGATAGTTGTTCCGGATAGCGTTGGTTAAAGCCCTCTAGTCCTATGCGAACTAAAATATCGTCAATTGTGGTTTGTTCGGTTCGACTAAGTTTTAATGTGGGTTTAATGCCTAAGGCTATATTTTGTTCAACAGTGAGATGGCTAAATAAATTATTATTCTGAAATAGCATTGATACAGGGCGTTTGCCAGGTAAAGTTGAGGTAACATTCTGCTGATTTAGAATTATTTGCCCTGAGTTAGGAAAAATAAATCCAGCAATTAAACTGAGTAAAGTACTTTTACCTGCCCCACTTGGACCAACAATAACAACTCGTTCTTTAGCGGCAATATTTAGCGCAAAGTGCATATTGAAGTCATTATAATGATATTCAATTTTTTGAAGTTCGATCATAATCCATCACAACTAATAAACTAAATGATAAAAGTAATAAAATCGTTGCTGTTACTATACTTTCTTGGTAATGATAATGCGATATCTGTTGATAAAGATAATAAGGTAACGTGGCAACTGACTGGCCACCAAATAGTGCTATTACACCAAAATCACCCAACGATAATACCGCAGCAAAAGCAAAACTCATTAACATTTTACTTTTCAATCCTTTAAAGTCCACTAAATAAAAATGGGCTACACCATTAATATTCAATGACTGGGTTAATTGCCAATAACGCGCTGTGATGTCATACAATGGCATGACTAAATTTTTTAGAATAAAAGGTAAGGCGATTAATCCATTACATAACATAATTAATAAACAGATAAAAACTGTGTTATTGCTATAACCAAATAGCAATAAAAATAGTCCAGATGCCAGTACCATGCTCGGTATGGCTAAGATAAGTGAGGCTATCAACATCAATCGATTGCTTATTTGACGCTTTTGATTGATTAACAGTCGACTATTTGTCCACAGTAACAACAAACCAAGTAACATCGCAATCATGGCAGAGCCAAAAGCGATAACGATTGAAAACAGTAACGCTTGTAGTAACATGAATGTTAACAATGAAATTCGGAAAAAAAAGATACCTTGAATCAATATGGTGAGCATTGGTAAAAAGATAAATAGTCCACCACTGATGATAACAAACATACAGATAACTTTTAGCCAATTGGCTGTCGGTAATCGATAGTTTGTGTCACTAAATGTGACAGTAAAATTTCTTCCAGTTTTGTTGATTTTTTGCATTAAACCGATAAAAGCCAAACAGCAAAGCAACTGTACACAAGCAAGTAATGCGGCTTGTAATAGGTCAAAGTCACGCACTGCTTGGTAGATAGCTACTTCTAGCGTGGTATATTTGGGGCCGCCGCCAAGAGCGAGGACAATAGCAAAACTCGAAAAGCAGAGCATAAAAATAAGAGCTGCCATAGGCAATATTTGTCTACGAAGTAAAGGCCACTCGAGTAATTTAAAAAAGGTAAAGGTTGAAAAGTTAAGTTGTGCAGCCAGCTGTCTTTGTTCAATAGGAACACTGTTTAGCGTTTGATAAAATAGCGCGCATGCGTAAGGAAAATTTAAAAAAACATGCGCCAATAAAATTCCTTTTAATCCATAAATTGAAAATGAGAATGGTATATGCAGTAGTTGGCACAAGTAAGCCAGTACCCCTTGTTGACCGTACACCGATAATAATCCTGTCACCACGACTAAGGCCGGCAGAATAAAGGTAACTGGCATTAACTTTATCAATAATCGTTTACCTTTAAACTCAATTAAGGAGAGAGCTTTAGCCATTAGGATTGCCGATGTAAGCGAAAGTATTGTCGATAATAAAGCTTGATAAAAGGTGATCCAAACGATATGCAGTACATAGCTATCTAGATAGATCGCTACATTACCTGATTGTAAGGCAAATCGCCAGATAGCAATGAGTGCTGAGCCTAATATAATAAGAATTAAGCTAGCAGCACTGATTCCCGGTAGTAACGATTTAAATTTTAACATTGGTAGTACAGTTCTAAAGCAAAACTATTTACTAATTGCCGATTGCCACTCTCGAATCCAAGCTTTCTGATGTTTTTCGATCTCTTCTGGTTTAAATTCTAGCGATCTATTTACCGAATTAATTTGTGCAAAGGCATTAGGTATATCGGTTTTAATAATTGGATACATCACATTTTTTTCAGCAAATTGGCGTTGCACTTCTGGCGTGAGTAAATAGCGTAAAAATTGTCGAGCTAAGTCGACCTCTTGACTATATTTTATGATACCTGCCACCTCTACTTGACGATAATGTCCTTCATCAAAAATAGCCGCTTGATAATGGCGATCATTTTCGTTCATGATATGCGCCACCGGAGAGGTATTATAGCTGAGTACCAAATCGGCCTCACCTTTTAAGAACATGCCATAAGCTTCACTCCAACCTTTAGTAACAGTTACGGTGTTTTTAGCCACTTGTTGCCATGCATTTGCGGCATTGTTACCATACACTTTTTTCATCCAAAAAAGTAAACCGAGTCCTGGCGTACTAGTTCTTGGATCTTGATAGATGATCTTCCAACCAGCTTTATTGTCGACCAGTTCATGTAAAGAGTGAGGTGGATTTTTGACTTTGTCTATATTGTAGATAAAAGCAAAATAGCCAAAATCATAAGGCATAAAGCTATCGTCCCACCAATTGGTATTAAGATTATCCGGTTTAGCGATTTGATGCGGAATAAGCAGATTGGCTTGTTTTGCCTGTTCTAACAAGTTATTATCGAGTCCTAAAATAACATCGGCATTAGTTTTATCACCTTCAAGGCGAATACGATTTAATACCGAAACCCCATCACCTAAAGTGACAACATCAAGCTGGCAGTTGCACTGCGCTTCAAACCCTTTTTTAATCACCTCACCCGGCCCCCATTGTGACATAAATGAGTTATAGCTATATACGGTTAAGGTAGGAAGTTCAGCATTGGCTAATTGGCTAAACAGTGATAAGGAAAAAATAACAGATAGTAAAAAGTTTTTACGAAACATTTTGCCTCCAAAGTAATTAGTAAAAGACAAAAGGTTTGAGCAGATATATTAACTCAAATCCCTCCGCTGGCATTATCCAGTTCAGGTTCGACGAGTTATGTCAGTCACTCTGACACTCTCAGCCCTCCAGGGCACCCCGTTGAGAACAATAAATAGTTTAGTGTGAGCAAGTAGAATTGTAAACAAGCGTTTTGTCGATAGCCAGATAATTGCGCAATAGATGTTAGATATCAGCCAATCAGTGACAATTGTTACGTTTGTCGGTATTATATGCCTCATTTATTTCTTATCGATTAGGTATAGTGTGAATATTCAACAATTACTAACGCAACGAGTTTCCCAAGCAATGATTATGGCAGGTGCCGATAAAAATTGTGATGCTTTAATCAAGCAATCAGCTAAAGTTCAATTTGGTGACTATCAAGCTAATGGTATCATGTCTACTGCTAAAAAATTGGCTATGCCACCACGAGCATTGGCAGAGAAGGTTTTGCAACATCTTGATATTGATGATATTGCCGATAAAGTGGAAATTGCAGGTCCCGGTTTTATTAATATCTTTTTAAAAGATAGTTGGATTGCCGATCAGAACGAATTGGCTTTAAGTAGTGATAAACTGAATATTACCTTACCAGCCAAACCGCAAACCATTGTGGTTGATTACTCTGCACCAAACGTTGCCAAAGAGATGCACGTTGGTCATTTACGCTCAACCATTATTGGTGATGCCAGTGTGCGGGTATTATCTTTCTTAGGTCACAATGTTATTCGAGCTAACCATGTTGGTGATTGGGGTACTCAATTTGGTATGTTGATTGCTTATCTGGAAAAGATGCAAAATGAACATGCCAACGATATGCAACTGTCGGATTTAGAATCTTTCTATCGTGCTGCTAAAAAACATTATGATGAAGATGAAGTCTTTGCTGAAAAAGCGCGAAATTATGTAGTTAAACTCCAAGGTGGCGATGAGTATTGTCGTGATATGTGGCGTAAACTTGTTGATATTACCATGACACAAAACATCGCAACTTATAAACGATTAAATGTAACATTAACAGTTGAAGATACCATGGGCGAAAGCATTTATAACAGTATGCTACCGGGTATTGTTGCCGATTTAAAACAGAAAAAGTTAGCGGTTGAGAGTGAAGGCGCCATTGTGGTATTTTTAGATGAGTATAAAAATAAAGAAGGCGAACCGATGGGCGTTATCATCCAAAAACGTGATGGTGGCTACCTATATGCAACAACCGATATCGCTTGTGCTAAATACCGTTATGAAACGTTACACGCTGATCGTATTCTTTATTATACTGATTCTCGTCAACATCAACATTTAGAACAAGTTTGGACGATTGTCCATAAAGCTAAATATGTTCCAGAATCGTTGAAACTAGAACACCATATGTTTGGTATGATGCTTGGTAAAGATGGCAAACCGTTTAAAACTCGTTCAGGTGATACCGTTAAATTAAATGATCTACTTGATGAGGCAACTGAACGTGCAGAAGCCTTAATTAAAAGTAAGAATCCTGAGCTTTCTACAGCGGAACTGGCTCAAGTGGTTGATGCGGTGGCAATTGGTGCCGTGAAATATGCTGATCTATCGAAAAATCGTACCACCGATTATGTATTTGATTGGGATAATATGTTGTCATTTGAAGGCAATACTGCGCCTTATTTGCAATATGCTTATACTCGTGTACTTTCGGTATTTAGAAAATCTAATATCAGTGAAAATAGCTTAACAGGTAATATCAATTTAAGTACCGACAAAGAGCGTGCCTTAGCCATTCGATTAATTCAATTTGATGAAACGATTTCCAACGTCGCCGCAGAGGGAACTCCACATGTGCTTTGTGCTTATTTGTATGATATAGCGACTCTATTCTCCAGTTTCTATGAGCACTGCCCTATTTTAGCGGCTGAAAATGAAGAGTTGAAACTGAGCCGTTTAAAACTGGCCTCTTTAACCGCGAAAACGCTTAAGACCGGTTTGGATATGCTTGGTATCAAAACGGTTGATAAGATGTAATATGATAAGCCACCGACACTTTTGAGTGTCGGTGATTTTACCTATCAGATGTCGACCTGTTTAACGACTGAAATCGATAATCCATCAACATGATCCTTTGCAAAATTGGCGAATTCAACAAAATGCGCAGTGGTATTGTGTAAGTCGATCGCCTGCTGTGATTGCCACCTTTCTACTACAATATAAACATTTGGATTTTCAATACTTTGATTAAGCTCATAACGCAAGCAACCTGCTTCAGCTCGACTACCAGTAACTAATCGTTTAAAAATAGGGGTAAATGCCTCTTGAAATTCTGGTTTAACCGTAATTGTGGCTATAATATTGAGTGGTGTCATATATTTTCCTTTAGAACAAATTAATTTATGATTCACACTATAATTAATAAATCATTTTTATGCTAATCTCATTTTTTCGACCACGATACTTACTATTAAATAATAAGTTAGAGTGGTAAAATTTAATAATTGCCCATCGCTGAGCGCAAAAAACTATTTTGCTGTTAAATAATCTCAAAAATAATACTTTAACCATTTCATTTATTTAGATATTTTTAAAATTAAAGTACTTGATCTTATCAATAAAAACATTAGAATTCTCGACAACTTATTAGAACCTAGCAATAAATATTCTATGAAAAATAATAATTTAGTCATCGCAAACAATAACCCGTGTAAGTCATTTTGATCCTCCTTTTTGGAGGATTTTTTTTGTCGATTTAAATCTTAATAGTAACTGAATTGTAGAGGCACATTATGACCGATAATAAAACAATGTTATCAACCAGTCGAGACCAAAGTTTAAAAGCATATTTGATGAATAAAATTAAGCAAAATGGTGGTTGGGTTAATTCACATATGCATGCTGATCGTGCTTTTACAATCACTGTCGATAGTTTTGATGTCTATCAAAAACAAACTCTGATTGAAAAATGGGATACGCTGGATAAAGTCAAAGCGGCAATGACCGAAGATGATTATTACCGGCATTTTAGCATGGCGGTTGAGCGTATGATTGAACAAGGTGTAACTGCCATGGGGTCGTTTGTCGATATCGACCCGATTGCTGAAGAGCGCGCAATTCGAGGAGCGTTGCGAGCGCGTGAGACCTATAAAAGTGACATTATCATTAAATTAGTCAACCAAACCCTCAAAGGGGTAATTGATAAAGAAGCACGTTATTGGTTTGATAAAGGCGCTGATTTAGTCGATATTATCGGTGGTTTACCTCGTCGTGATGAGCGCGATCATGGTGAAGGAATGGGACTTAAACATTTAGATGTGTTAATGCAGACCGGTAAATCATTAGGCAAGATGGTGCATGTGCATGTTGACCAATTTAATTCATCGGATGAGATCGAAACCGAACAATTAACTGATAAAACCATTGAGCATAATATGCATGGTCGCGTGGTGGCCATTCATAGTATTTCAATTACTGCTCATAGTTTGCAATATCGTCAAAAACTCTACCAAAAAATGAAAGAAGCTAAAATGATGGTAATTGCTTGCCCATTTGCTTGGATTGATAGCCCACGCCGTGAAGAACATGGCCCAACCCGCAATTCATTAACGCCAGTCGATGAACTTGCTGCCGCCGGGATACCTGTAGCAATTGGGACCGATAATGTCAGTGATTATATGTTACCTTTTTCAACCGGTAATATGTGGGAAGAACTTAAATTATTAGTCACTGGCTGTCGTTATACAGATTTAGATAATGTGGTAAATGTTGCCACCAAAAATGGGCGAATGGTATTAGGCATTGAATAATTGTTTGATTAAAAATTTAACTGAGATTTAGTCATCTTTAAAAATAAAAATCCCACCTAGAGAATAACTGAGTGGGATTATATTTATTGATTATTATTTATAATTCATGAATTGCTGAAGAAAGCCTAGAAAGGTAATTGCTAAGACTTGATTTTATATCATCTTCTGCTTGTTGTCTTAATTCACTACGAGAATAGTAATTACCGTCTGTACTATCAAATTCGTAACTAGGTTTATCACCAGTATAGGTATACTTAACTTGTCTCGAACTTTTTTCAGCTGAAAATCTGTCATAATAACCACTTAATCCAGAAATATTTACGCTAAGGTTTAAACTATAATTATTTACTAATGTTTCAGTTCTTAAGTTATATTCTTTTTCACCATTCTTTTTAGTGTCATTTGTTACTGAACCGCCATCATCCGAATATCGCTCATCTTCACTAAGATTAATAGTAATGTCACTATTTCTGCTGTTGTTAACTAACATAATAGCATCATCATTTTTGAAATAATCTTCAACAAAATTAGAAAATGAATTTGTATTACCTGTCACCTATAGTCTTATTTTACCTTGGTCAGCATAGCTTATTGCTTTTTGTTGCGAATCTCGATAATTACCATACTTTGCATAAATATTTGTTGCTGCCTGTCGATATTAATAATGTCGTATCGCATCTTTAGCTGTATTTTCACCTTGTGAATATCAATTATAAGCTTAACGTTTGATCATTTTTTTTTCATAGTAATTAGTTAATTCTTTAGTGTCTTTGTAATGACCTAAAGGCTTATAAATATCGATAATCGTTCTAAAACAAGTTACCGCTGTACTATAATCTCCTAATTGTATTTGTTGTTTGGCAAGTTTGTATAATACTTCTGCCTCAAGTTGCCGGTATCTAGTATCAGAGTAAATATAAGCTTTTTCGATATCTTTATCATAATACCAATCTAATGATTTTTTATATAAAATTGCTCTTTTCTCATAATCTCCAGGATATATAGCGGGGATAGCGTTTGCTTGTTCAATATAAATATTAGCTAATTTTTGTTTTAAACCTTCACTTGAATATTTATCCAAAAAGAAGGCTAATTGCGGACTATAATAATGATTAGTCAAACGCAGGGACATCTCTAATAATTTTTGATAGATTTCAATGCGGTTTTCATAATCAGATTTAATGGTATTCGCTAATTCAGTCTCATATTTATTCATCATTTCAGCCACTAACTGACGCAGTTTTTCTACATCAGTTTGCTTAAAATTTCCTTCACTCTTTTCTTCTATTGTTCCCGCTAAAAGATTGATGCTTTGCAGAAAGTTTCCTTCTTCATAAGCATCTTGATATGTGCGTTGGTGGGCACAAGCAACTAATAGAAATATTGATAAAGAGGCCAAAATAATTTTCATTAATTTTTTAATTTTCATAAAGTTGTCCTTTATAGGTATGAAAGATCTTTAACAATACTTTCAATTATTGATCTTAATTGACTGCTTTGTTCGCTTTTAGCTCTTTGTTCTAATTCATCTGGAGATTCTAAAACACCTTCGTTATAGTCATGTACATGTGAAGGTACATCTCCACCCCAATAATTAACCTCATATTTTTCTGAAGATTTTTCTATAGTAAATGAGCTACTTGAACTAATAAGTCCTCTAACGCTTACTTCAGTCGATAATGTTAAGCTATTGCGATAAGTTCTGGTTGACTCGCTGTAAGACACTTCTTTAAAAGTTTCGACCTGAGTTGTATGCCCTTGATCATCGGTCTGTTCTACATATTTATCAAATACTTTTTCACGTTTTATTTCCGTGTTATACGATTGTTGAGGGGAGTAATAACGGCTATTACAAGTCACACTAACCATGACATCTGCCCTAGATAAAGAACTGACAAAGTAGAGATAATCAGCAGAAAAAGCTGAGCCTACATCAGAACAGAGATCGTCAGAATGAAAATAAACCGATATTAAACCTTTATTATGATACTTTTCAGCTAAAGAAGCTGCATCTTTATAACGTCCAAAACGACTATATACGTCTGCGGCTTGCCTATAA
This sequence comes from uncultured Gilliamella sp., assembly GCA_946482005.1. Lineage (GTDB taxonomy): Bacteria > Pseudomonadota > Gammaproteobacteria > Enterobacterales > Orbaceae > Gilliamella. The sequence goes on along the minus strand of CAMLPV010000003.1, from coordinate 153,528 downwards.
TATTCGCCAACTGAACGAAAAGTTGAGCGGCTGTCAGCGCCTTTTGCCAGTTTTTTACCTTTTTGATAAGCCTCTTCGGCCATTAAAGTAGCGTGTTTTTTAGCATTATCATAAGCGCGTTTATCACTGTCTTTATATTTACCTAGTGGTTGATATACTGATGATGCTTGACTAAATGCCTCAGACGCAGCGTTATAATCTTTCTGTTTTTCGAAATTTCTACCTTGATCATAGAAATCTTTAGCGGCAATCTGCATATATTTGGTATTAGCATTTTTATATAAAGTAGCAATATTTTTATAACTGTAGTAAGACAAACCACTTTTATATAACTCAGCTTTTGTATGATAACTGTCAGAATCAGTACCAGTGATTGAATTACCATAGTCATAGAAATCTTTAGCAATAATTTGCCTCAAGTCTTCATCAGAATATTTATCAAAAAAGAATACCAATTCAGCACTGTAAAAACGGTTACTTAAGCGTTGATTAATCTCGAATAACTTTTCATAAACATCAATACGTTTTTTATAATCAGTCTTATTGGTGCTAGTTAATTCATCCTCATATTTGTTCATCACATCAGTTACTAACTTACTGAGTTTTTCGGCATCAGTTTGCTTAAAGTTTTCTTCACTTTTTTCCTCTATTTTTGCCGCTAATAGATTGATGCTTTCAACATAGTTTCCCTCAGCATAAGCATCTTGAGATGTGCGTTCGTAAGTACAACTCACTAATAAAAACATTAATAAACCGGCAATAATAATTCTCATCATGTTTTTCCTTATTAAAAATTGTCCATTAAAGGGAAGAAAGTTTTTGAGCAATACTTTCTAGCAATGATCTTAATTTAGTGATCTGTTCTCTTTTTGCTACTGGTAGTAAATCATCATCATTTTCATAATAGCTTGAAGTTATTGCATACATAGTGTCAGAAAAGTCAATAAGTCCTTTCATCATTACTACAGTCTTTAGGCTTAAAATATTGTTAGTAGTATCCAATTTCGTATAGTAAGTTTCATCTTTTAACGTTGGGATTTGAATGCTATTCCCTTGAGCATCGATATGTTCTATGTATTTATCAAATACTTTTCGGGTGTTTGGCATGTCAATCTGTGTGTTTGTTACTTTATATTCTTTATCAGAAGTTATTTTAATTTTGAGATCAGCGTCAATAGGAGAAGTAACAAAAGTGATATAATCTTTATTTAGAGCCAATTTTATGTCAGAAAAGTATTCAGAACCATAGCCATAAACTTTTATTATTCCTTTGCGTTTATAAGTGTTAGCTAAAGAAGCCGCATCTTTATAATGTCCATAATGACGATAAGCATTTACGGCTTGCTCATAATATTTGGCGACTTGACGATATTCTAGGCGTAGGGTTGCGTTTTTCGAAAGCATTTTTGCTTGCTGATAAGCCTCTTCGGCCATTAAAGTAGCCTGTTTTTTAGCATTATCATAAGCGCGTTTATCACTGTCTTTATATTTACTTAGTGGTTGATATATTGATGATGCTTGACTAAATGCCTCAGCTGCAGCTTTATAGTCGTTTTGGGTTTCGAAATTTACCCCTTGGTCATAGAAATCTTTAGCAATGTTCTGTCGCAAATTTTCATCAGGATATTTATCGAAAAAGTTCACTAATTCCGCACTGTAAAAACGATTACTTAAACGCTTGTTCATCTCTAACAGTTTTTGATAGATTTCAATGCGCTTTTTATAATCTGTGTTATTGGTGCTGGCTAATTCATCTTCATATTTGTTCATTACATCAGTCACTAACTGACGCAGCTGTGCGGCATCAGTTTTCTTAAAGTTTGCTTCACTTTTTCCTTCTATTGTAGTAGCTAACAAATTGATGTTTTCAAGATAATTTCTTTCCGCATAAACATCTCGATATGTCCGTTGATGTGTACAACCAATTAATAAAAACATCATTAAAAAAGTGGTAATAATTCTCATCATATTTTTCCTTATTAAAAATTGTCCATTAAAGATAAGAAAGATCTTTGGCTATATCGTCTAATCTTGAGTTTAGCTCGGATAATAAATCTCTTTTGGCTTGAGTGTATAAATCATCTTTCGATTTTAAGCGACCATCACTGTGATTATGAAATTTGGCAGGTACATTACCACTATAAATATAGTCATGTTTAACTGAGGTTTCTTGAATTTTAAATGATTTGCTATAACTATAGATACCGTGAACCTCAATGCTAGCCGTTAGGGTTAATTTGTTACTATGAGTTACTGTTTGTAAATTATATCGTTGATCTTTGTAAGTTTTGATTTGAGTTGTATTACCGTTTTTATCTTTTGCTTCAATATATTTATCAAAGACTTGCTCAATCTTAGTTTCATTGGTTACTGATTTATCTAGATCGACAAAATCACTTTTAAAGTCAATTCGAATATCTATCTCAGCACTACTCGAGTAATTGGCAAATTGAATATAATTTGCACTTAATTTATCTCTTATTTCATCAGTGAAACTTGAACCATAGTAATAAACTTTAATTATGCCTTTTTTAGCATAAGTATCAGCTAATGAACTGGCGTCAAAATATTGTCCATATGGCCGATATATAGATGCTGCTTGCGCATAATACTTGGCAACTTCTCGATATTCATAACGCTTTGTCGCATTCATTGCCAGTTGTTTAGCTTGTTGATAAGCCTCTTGAGCCTGCTGGGTAGCATATTTTTTGTCATTATCTTTCGCAAGTTTATCACTATCTTTATATTTACCTAGTGGTTTGTATATCGATGAAGCCTGACTAAAAGCTTGAGCAGCAGCTTTATAATTTCCCTGTTGTTCGAATTGTTTACCTTGGTCATAGTAATTTTTGGCTGCCATCTGCATATATTTAGTATTGGCATTTTTATATAAAGTAGCGGCATTTTTATAATTGTCGTATGACAAACTATTTTTAAATAATTCGGCTTTTGTTCGATAACTTTCACTGTCAGTGCCAGTGATGTAATTACCATAATCATAATACTCTTTAGCAAGAGTTTGCTTTAATTGCCTAGTGTCATATTTATCATTGAAAAAACTGATGTGATCAGAATAAAAGCGATGACTTAATATCTCTTTCATAGTTAATAAATGCTTATATGCATCTATTTTTTGAGGATAATCATATTGATGGAAGTGATTTAGGTCTTTTTCGTAAAACTGCATTACATTACTAACAATAGTTTGTAGGCGCATAGCGTCCTGTTGATCAAACTTTGCTGGCCCTTTTTCATCCAAACTGGCAGCTAAAAGATTGATACTTTCTATATAGCGACCTTCCTTAAATGCATCTTCAGCTGTTCGCGTATGGCATGCCGTTAATAAAAATATACAAAAAATAGCAATAATCGTGCGCATAAACTTCCTTTCTTTACTTCTTTTTTACTAATAGTTATTTCAAGTATTTCATATCCATTTTTGATATGTTTATATAAAAATGGAGATTTTTATCAGTTTATTAAAAAACTGTTGGTTGAGTTTATGCTAAACTTTTAGCTAATTATTAACTTTTATTGCTACTTTTTTTACATTTTGTTATTAATTATTAACAATAAATGCTATTAGTGGTTTTGGTAAATGTTTAAAATTAATTGGCGGGATGATGTTACCCTTAAATAAAATAGTCATTTTTATTTAAGGGTTAGCAAAATTTTACATTCGTGTCGGTTTTTTATTCACTTTTTGACGAGTAGATCTGCTTGTCTGATTAAGTTTCGGTCGTTTCGGTTTGGCTATGCGTTTGTCGGAAGATGACTTAGTGGTAAAGCTTTTGACTTCAGCAGGTAAGCCGACTAATTGGCGTAAATAATTAACTGAATCAATACCAAGTTCCATCCATGTACCTCGCGACAAACCTTTTGGTAACGTGATATTACCATAGCGAATACGAAGTAAGCGACTAACTTGAACATCAATGGCTTCCCACATGCGGCGAACTTCTCGATTACGACCTTCGGTAATAACCACATTAAACCACTGATTTAGTCCATCACCGCCTTGTGGTTTGATGGAGTTAAATGCAGCAGGACCATCTTCTAACTGAACGCCTTTGCGAAGTTGATTAAGTTGTTGGTCAGTAATATTACCAAATACGCGAACGGCGTATTCGCGTTCAATTTCATGCCTTGGATGCATAAGGCGATTAGCTAGTTCACCATCTGTTGTGAATAGCAATAAACCCGATGTATTTATATCAAGTCGACCAATATTGATCCAACGAGCATTTTTTAAGCGTGGTAATCGCTCAAATACGTTGGCACGACCTTGCGGATCATGGCGAGAGCAGATCTCGCCTTCTGGCTTGTAATAAGCGAGTACTCGACAGACCTCTTTTTCTTTACTTCTTAATTGCACCAAGTGGCCATTAATACGAATTTTAGGGTTGGCATTAACATCGACCCGGTCACCTAATGTTGCAATTTTACCGTCAACACTAATTTTGCCCGCAACGATCATCGCTTCAATTTCACGACGTGAGCCATTGCCTAAATTGGCTAACACTTTTTGTAATTTTTCAGAATTCAATTTTTTCATTTTGCCTCGCTACCTTCACAGGTATCTCTATTTAAGGATGATTTATTTTACCTTAGGTAAAAAACTAATATCGACATAATAGCGTTTTGCATTTACTACATCAATATAGACGGTTATGGTCTCTCTATTAATGAAAGGCGTCGGATCAAACCAAATATTTTCACTTTTAAAAATATATATATCATCAGGGGTTAATTTATCTTGCCACTGACTGTAAATGACATAAGGGGAGCGACCTTGAATAACTATGGCTGTATTAACCTCAATCGAAGTTATTTGTGCTTCAACTTGTCGACCATTGGTTAGCATTTTACGCTTAAATCGGTTTTTTCTAACATTAAAATAAAAATAACTCCCGCTAATTAAAAATAGGACAATTGCCAATATCCCAATAATAATTTCAGTAAACCACAAGGTGAAAAGGTTATTAATTTTTGCATGGTCAGGATTTTCAGGATTGTAGATAATCTCAACCACCTCTCCTTTGCGATAAGTGGGCGGATTACTACCGACATCTGATTGAAGCTTTCTTACTCGTTGGTGGTTATCTACAAATAAGAAGATAGGATGATAAGATAATGATCGTGTACCATCAGAGTTTCTTATATAGGACACTTCTAAGTCAACCACAGTGCCGGTAGTTATTAGTGATGAATTAATAAAATTTATCTGTTTGATAGAGAAAAATCCTAACAATAACATTAATCCAATACTAAGCACTAAAATAACCGACATTATTTTCTTCATTTTATTTTTTCTTGTTAATTGCTCAATTTTATTTATTCAAAAGGTGTTATATCACCACTGCCTTTTCGAATAATATCTGGATAATCATGGGTCAAATCAATAACCGTCGTTGGTTGTTCGCTAATGTAACCGCCATGAACGATAGCATCGAGTTGGTGACCGATTTTATCTTCAATCTCTTCAGGATCGGATTGGGCTTCATTTTCATCAGGTAAAATGAGAGTTGTGGTCATTAAAGGTTGGCCTAACAATTCAAGAAGCGCTAAATCAATCTTGTTATCCGGAATACGCAATCCTATTGTTTTGCGTTTTTCGTTCATTAATCGTCGTGGTACTTCTTTGCTGGCTTGCAAAATAAAGACATATTTACCTGGCGTATTATTTTTCAATAACCGAAAGGTGGTGTTATCAACATATGCATAAGATGAGAGTTCCGATAGATCGCGACACATTAATGTGAAGTTATGGTGCTTATCCAGATTTCGGATTTGACAAATACGATCTACACCATATTTGTTATCGAGTAAACAGCCTAGTGAGTAACCTGAATCAGTAGGAAATGCTATCACCCCACCGTCATTTAATATTTTGACAACTTGATCTAATAATCTGGTTTGTGGATTATCCGGGTGTATATAAAAGGTCTGGCTCATAATAATCTTCTTTCATAATTGCTGATTAAAAAATGTAAGGAACGAGTTTTTTGTCATGGTTTAACAAATTAAATGCGTGATCTAATATCAGCGCCAATCAGACCAAATTGGCGTAACGCTGCCCGGTAATGGCGCTGTTTTACCTAAATCAAGATAATTTACCAAATCATGAAAATCCGAACCTTGTGAGGCCAACAATTCAAATTCATTAGCCAATTTGGCTAGTTGCTGTAGATCTTCTTGAGTTTGTCGACTTTGTGAAACTTCGATGGCATCACCACCATAGGTTTTAAATTCATTAATTAATAATTTTAATTTAGTCAAGGTTAAATCATAACGAGATGGGTGAGCTAAAACTGCTTGTCCACCTGCGGCATGGATCACCTTAACCGCATCGGCAATATTACAACAGTTTGCCGGAACATATGCATAACCACTTTTGCCTAAATATTTTTTAAACGCTTGTTTGATATCTTTCACATAACCACTCGCCACTAAAAAACGAGCAAAATGGGCACGCGAAACAATATCACCTTTGGAGAATTGTTGAGCTTGCTCATAGGCATCATGGATGCTCACTTTAGCCAATTTTTCACTAATGCTAATTGCCCTATCAATTCTCCCTTGCTCTTGAGCTAATAACAGTTCAAGCAACTGCGAATTTTCAACATCGACATTCAAGCCAACAATATGAATTTCGTTATTTTTCCATATGGTTGAAACTTCTACGCCATAAATTAATTTTACTGGTAGGTTTTCACGCACGATGGTCTCTTTTGCTTCTGGCAAACCTTTGACCGTATCGTGATCAGTAATTGCTAACATACTGATTTGATTATCAGCAGCTCTTCTAACTAGTTCACTTGGGGTTAAAATACCATCTGATGCAGTAGTGTGCGAATGTAAGTCGACGATCACTTTTTTCTCGAAAATTATTTTTAAACGTGTAATATACCACACAATTTGCACGACCACTAAAAGGTATATTATGAAAGATCAAATTCAACTTGCTCAGCAAGACACGCTAGCTATTATTCAAGAACTTTTAGAAGACGGTAGTGATCCGCATGCGCTCTACATTATTGAACATCATATTTCATCACAAAACTTTGATAAGTTAGAAAAAGTGGCAGTCGAGGCTTATAAATTAGGCTACGAGGCAACTGATCCAGATGAAGATGTTGATGATACAGGTAATTTTGTTATCGGTTTTGACATTATTACTGAAAGTCCATTAGATGCTGAGTTAATAAATGCGCAAATTGCCGAAATCATTACACTGGCAAACCAATTTAACGTTAATTATGACGGTTGGGGAACCTATTTCGAAGATGGTAGTGATGACGAATTTGATGATGAAGCTAATGAAACCATTCATTAATGAATGATGGCTTTTTAATTAAGACTATTCCTATCCGCCAGTAAACGGATAGGAATAGCTAAAATGTTTATTTCAGCTGTTCAACACGACTTGTTCTTTTATTATCAGTCGAAACACTGCGGATCGAAACCGCGCCATTTATCGCTACCGGGCCGTTGTAAGCCTGCCAATTTTCGCCATTATCGGTTGAATATTCGATAGTTAAGCCAGGAAAAACAACATTAGCAACTAATTTGCCATCTTCAATCTTCGCTCCAGGAACAGGAAGACGATAGTTAATTGAAGCAAGATCTAATTTAGCTAATTCTCGTTGACCAATTAAATTAGCAAAGTGATTCCAATCGTTGCGCAGTTGTTGCTGATCAACATATTGCGTTTTGCCTTGTTGGAATTCACGATCTTTTTGATAGTCGGTTTCCCATTCAGCTTTATGCCATGCCCGCTCAGCAACACTCAATAGTCGAGGATAAGCCATGTAGGCCAATTTATCGTCGGTGCGAATATTTTCCGTCCAGATTTGTGCTGATAAGCCATAGGCGCCTGGCCAATTCATGGTACCTTTAGCGGCAAATGCATCACCATTACGATCGAATGAGGTTTCCGCATTTTGTGGTAAATTATCCGGTGCAAAACTGAATATTTTGCGTTCATCATTAAAGCGTGAAGCCCAATAGTAACCACTTTCTTTTGGATTAACTTCATAAGGCATATCTAAATAAACATAATCAGGGTTAGATACGATGACTTTATAGCCTTTATTGGCAAACTCATTGACTGAGTCATACCCGCCCCAATATAAGTTATCCCAAAAATTGACCACCACTTCATCGGTAGCAAAAGCTTTGGCATTAGTGGCAAATTTTACGCCATCTTGCCAAGCCTGCATACGATTAATTCCATTATTTTTTATGATTTTACTCACTTCAACCGCAAAATAACTTGGTAAATGTTCAATATTTTTTACTATGCCTTGCTTGACGAAGGTTTGGCATGCTGGTGATTTTGCCCATGGATGATCTTCGACACTTTGATCGATTAAACCTTTACCAGCCTCTTTTTGCGCGGCATGAATATCTTGGTAACCATTGCCGAAGTGAATGTTTTTAGCCTCATCACCACCAAAATGCCATGTTGAAATCGGTTGTCCAGCTTCAACGTGCATTTTGGCTATTTCGCTAATTACTTTATCAGCAAATTTTTTCGAAGAGTCTAAACATGGGTTTAGGTAACTCTGCCGATTATAGAATTGTACTGTTGTGGTATTGGAGGTATCACTTGGGTCAAGTAATCGATATTCATTAGCCTCATTTGGTTTTCCTTGATCCATAAGGCGTTGATATCTCACTTCCATTGACATGATAGCAGCTCTGGCATGGGCTGGCATGTCGATTTCTGGAATAACTTCAATAAATCGCGCATTAGCATATTTAACGATTTCGATATAATCTGCGCGAGTAAAGTAGCCACTGCCATTATTATCACTGTTTGGCCCCGATCCAAGTTGTGGTAATAAACACTGTTTTTCAGTTAAATCATGACAACGTTTACTACCAAAATCAGTGAGTTCTGGTAGGCCGGGAATCTCAATTCGCCATCCTTCATCATCACTTAAGTGGAAGTGGAATTTATTCATCTTATATTTTGACATCATATCAAGTAACTGTAATACCGCTTTTTTGCTTTTGAAATTTCGTCCGGTATCAAGCATCATTCCACGATATTCAAAACGAGGCGCATCTTCAACTGAAAGTGTATTAATGATTGACGATTTGCCAATTGACGAGAGAATCGATTCTACAGCATAAAAAATACCACTCTCATCAAAGGCGACAATAGTAGCGCCCTCTGAGGTTATATCAAGCTTATAACTGCCATTAACACCTTTTTCAAAGGCTGTTTTGTCAATCGATGCTTTGACATTAAAACCTTGTTTTGTCACCGCAATATTTAATTGTTTAAAATGACTTTCTAACACTGATTGGCTAGCTTGTGCTAAGCCATTAAGCATTAAATTAACACCGTTTTGATTGAGGGTAATGGTCTCTTTGCCAACCGTAAGTTTAACTGGGGTTGGTAAAATTTGGCCTTGCAATAAATCTGCTGCAATTTTTTTGATGTCACTATTACGTTGGTAACGGTTTTCAGGGGTCATTAAAATATTATGATCGTTAGGTGATATTTTCCATTGTTCACCTAGTGGAGCCACAAATGCCGACAAATTATCAGAATCAGTATTGGTGTTGGCAATTATTTTAGGTTTAGCATCCGTTGAAGTTACATACCAGCGAGGCATCACATCACTTTCACTTATTTGCCAATATTCACCAATAACTGGGATAGTTATCTGTGAGTTAGCAGGAATATTGGTAAATTTTTCTGTCGGTTCTAATTTATGTAAATCACCGGTTACGTGGGTAATTTTATACTGATCATTATTAACCGCTAAAATCATGCGAATATTATGGAAGTAGATAGCCCAATCTTTACTGGTTATTGCTGGCCCTGTATTTTTAAGCGTTAAGGTCACTTTGTTACAAGAAGCCCAATCTGCGCCCAATGCTGCACAATCTACCCCTGCGTTTACGGCGTTGTTATCGACTATTTGATAATTTAAGCGGAGCTGTGAACTCATCGTATCAACTATTTGTTGTGAAGCATTAACCGATTGACTGGCTCCTAGAGTTAATAATGATGCGATCGAAGTAGCAAGTATAGCTGATTTAAACTTTTTCATATCGGTTACCTATTTTTGTTTAGCATTGAAAATGGTGAAAGGGAAAGTAACAATAAATTTAATATCACGTTCATCTTGGAAAATATTGCCATATCCATGATCCCAACTGTTTATATGATTTTCATGGTTGTTATATTTAGTGTAGTGTAATTGGAATGAAGTATCTTTTGCCCAAGTATCTTGAATGGTATACCCCAAATCGAAATTATAAGCTGATTCTACTAAGCGATTTTTGCGTTTATCTGATGTCGAATTTGGTTTTGCATCCCAACCATAAGCATAAGATGCACCGGTTTTCCAACCCGTTAAGTAATGGTTTAAATGACCTAAATCATAGGTGACCTCAAAAAATGCGGCTTTTTCGCCATTGGCATTAAAGTCAGAACGTGAATTCCACCAAATATCTAATCGTCCATTAGATGATGCATAATCAGGCGTCATACGTTGCAAGAAGAACCCTTGCTCCCCTTCTGCTTTTACCGAAACCCCTTCAAGTCGGAATCCAACTGGACCAACTTGATAACCCAAAGTCGCTGCTTGCAACCACGCTAGACCATCATAAACATTGGTACCTTTATGAGATTGATCTTTAGCACCATAAAATTGATAACTCATGGTTAAAGGATTATCTAACACATCCATTTTGTAAGAGGTTTTAGCAAAAAACTGATTCATATAATTTTGTGCTTGACCAAATGCGCTTTCCACCACTAAATTATTTTTAAAATCGTATTTAAGGCCAGCGGAATGTAAAAAATCGATTTTTTTGCCTTTTCCCCAGCGTTTAAATTCATAGAGGCGTTTATACCAAGGTGCTTTGTATTTATCTGTCCACATATAGGACATAGATAAAGCGCCGGCAGTATCAAAATCAAGTACGGTGCCTACTTCTGCTCCACGATAAGTACCAGGTAATAAACTCCAATGCGGTGCTAATAAAGTTTGCCCTGAAGGTTGAATATAACCGGCCTTGATCCAAAACAATTCATCAAGTTTAAAATTAAGTTGTGCTTTATAAAAACTTAAGCCACTAACATCTTTTTTCCAATCTTCATTCCAACGAGTATTAGCACCACTAAAACCAATCTCATTCGGATGCCCGTTACCGCCATTACTGACTTCCCATGCGCCATAACCACCCAATTCAATAGCTAGCCGATCAGCAATATAACCTGACTTAAAATCTAAATTGGTATTAAATGATGAATGTCTAAGATTTTTTTGGTATTTATGTACATCAAGATTTTTTCTTTCCCTATCACGATTCCAGAAAAATACATTACCAGTTAGTGAAGCATCATCGACAAAATCACTAGCATACTCAGCTTGCGCTGGACATATACTGGTTAACACGGTGATAGATAAAATAAGTTTAGTAAAAAGATTTAAACGGCAGGGTAATAATTCATTATTATTCATAGTTGCTTCCCTAAAATTAGGCTGTGTAAACGAGCATTAAAATTGCCAACTTTTGATTGGTTTTTATAAGTTAAACTAAATTTTCAACTGCTTTTAATTGTTGTTTAGACAATATTTACTGAACATATTTAAAGTGTAGATAAGGTAAATATGCATTTTTATAATACATAAACATATTTTAGTCCGCGAATTAAATGATCTGAATTCGTGATCCAAATCACCAAAAAATTAAAAATTTGGCTTTTTTTTGTGAAATTCGCCACACTTTTTTTACCGAATAAATTAATTGATTATTTTTTCTAAATTTTGCGGTGAAGACATGGCGATGACATTAAGAAAGGAAATATCTAAGAATAATAATTAAAAACAAGTCGCTAATAAAAAACAGGCAATAAAAAAGAGAAATGCATAGCATTTCTCTTAATTATTAGTCATTTTGAACTTAAATTAGTTTTCAGTATCAAGCTCTGCAAAGCTTTTAACGAGTTCATCAATGGCTTTCATCTGTTGTAAGAATGGTTCAAGTTTGGCTAATGGCAATGCTGATGGACCATCACATTTTGCATGTCTTGGATCAGGATGTGATTCTAAAAATAATCCCGCAATCCCCACTGCCATACCGGAACGAGCTAATTCAGTAACTTGACCACGACGACCGCCTGAAGCTGCCCCCATTGGATCACGGCATTGTAATGCATGAGTTACATCGAAAATCACCGGCGATCCATTGCTGACTTTCTTCATGACATTAAAGCCAAGCATATCAACCACTAAGTTATCATAACCAAAGCAGCTACCACGATCACAAAGAATTACTTGATCATTACCTGCTTCTTCAAATTTTTCGACAATGTTGCCCATTTGACCCGGGCTCACAAACTGTGGTTTTTTAACATTAATCACGGCACCAGTTTTCGCCATTGCTACAACTAAATCGGTTTGTCTTGCTAAAAAAGCTGGTAATTGAATAACGTCAACCACATCAGCAACTGGTTGACACTGCTCTTCAGTGTGCACATCAGTAATAATTTTTACGCCGAACTGTTGTTTCAATTCTTGGAAGATTTTCATTCCTTCTTCTAACCCCGGTCCACGATATGAGTGAACTGATGAGCGATTCGCTTTGTCAAAAGACGCTTTGAAAATATAAGGAATATTGAGTTTGTCGGTTACCGTGACATAATGTTCACAAATTTTCATTGCTAAATCACGCGATTCAAGCACATTCATACCACCAAATAAGACAAATGGTAAATCATTGGCGACCGTGATATTACCGACTTTTACTTTTTTTTGTTTAATCATAAACTTATTCCTAGTTAAGGTTTAAACCAACGACCAAGGGTGACTCTATCATTGCCACTGTAGTCTGTGATGGTTTCGACTAATTGAAATCCGTGTTGTTTAAAAATTGTTTGGACTACTGAGCCTTGTTTCCAACCATGTTCGATAAGCAACCAACCATATTGGTTCAAATGTTTGGTTGCACCTTGGACAATAACTTTAATATCGGCAAGGCCATTATCTTCAGCCACTAAAGCGCTGCGCGGTTCATAACGCACATCGCCTTGTGATAGATGAATATCAGTTGGATCGATATAAGGCGGGTTACTGGTAATCATTGAAAATTTGCGATTTTTAATCGGCTTATACCAATCACCTTGTAAAAAATAAACATTGTTGACACCAATTTGATTGGCATTTTGCTGGGCTAATATCAAGGCATCTTTATTCTTTTCAATTGCCGTAAATAAGCAGTCAGGACGTTCAGTCGCCATGGCAATCGCTATCGCCCCAGTACCTGTGCCCAAATCTAATACTTCACAAGGTACTTTTGGCAAATAATCTAAACCAAGCTCGACCAGTTTTTCAGTGTCAGGTCGAGGTATTAAGGTCGAATTAGAAACATTAAATTTTAATGACCAAAATTCTTTTTCACCGGTGATATACGCTATTGGTTCACCGTCTTGACGCCGTTTTAAATTACCATCTAAAGCAATGAGTTCATCATCAGTTAATAACGTTTCACTAAATGCCATTAAAAAGGTGCGCGTCCTATGCGTAACAAAACTTAATAAAATTTCAGCATCACGCTTAGGACTTTCACTTTCGGTCAAGGTTTGCGACGCAAATTTAAGCCAATCTAAATAGGTCATTCATCCTGTTCCGATAACGCTGCAAGCTGATCTGCTTGGTATTCTTGAACAATTGGTTCGATTAACATATCCAACTTACCTTCCATCACTTCATCCAAACGATAAATGGTAAGATTGATACGATGATCTGTCACACGACCTTGAGGATAGTTATAAGTTCGGATACGGTCTGAACGATCACCAGAACCTAATAAATTACGTCGGGTTGACGCTTCCTCTTGTTGGCGTTTACGCATTTCAGCATCTTGAATACGCGCGGCTAACACTGACATGGCTTTCGCTTTATTTTTGTGTTGGGAACGCTCATCTTGACACTCAACCACAATCCCGGTTGGCAAATGGGTAATACGAATTGCCGAATCGGTGGTATTAACATGCTGACCACCGGCACCTGATGAACGATAGGTGTCAATTTTTAAATCAGCAGGATTAATCTCTGGCATTTCAGCTTCAGGAATCTCAGGTAAAACCGCCACAGTACAAGCGGAAGTGTGAATACGCCCTTGTGATTCGGTTTCAGGTACGCGTTGAACACGATGTCCACCTGATTCAAATTTTAAGTGCCCATAAACACCATCACCACTTACTAACAAGATCACTTCTTTATAACCGCCATGTTCTCCATCATTAGAGCTCATGATTTCAACACGCCAATTGCGAGATTCGGCATAGCGAGTATACATTCTGGCTAAATCACCAGCAAAGATGGCCGCTTCATCGCCACCAGTACCGGCTCGAACTTCGACAAAACAGTTATAGTCATCATTTGGATCTTTCGGTAATAAAAGTACTTGTAACTGTTTTTCTTGTTGTTCAACTTGACTTAATGCTTGGTTTAACTCTTCTTGAGCCATTTCACTCATTTCAGGATCGGCAAGCATCATTTTAGCTGTTTCAATATCTTCTTGTGTTTGCTGCCAATTGGCAAAACACTTAACCACATCGGTTAATTGTGCATATTCTTTTGAAAGGGTACGAAATCGGTTTTGATCGGCAATAACCGTTGCATCGGACAGTAATGCTTGAACCTCTTCATAACGCTCTTGCAACGTTTCCAATTTACTGATAATTGAAGGTTTCATAACTCTATATATTTGATAATGATTAAATGAATTTGCTCGGCATTATATACTCAATTGCCTTTAAAATACAGTTTCTGCTTACTTATAGTAAAGTTAAATAACATTGTTAATTACATCATATTAATAATAAATAATTAATCGATTCACCTAAAAATGTTACCTGTGTCACAAATTTTGATTTTGCTCATTTTAAAACATCGTCACTACATATAACATTTTATGTAAACGATGTCATCACGAATCCAAAAGCATTTCTTTAAAATTGCACCACCGTTATTTGTTAAATATTGTTATCGCATACATAAGTATTGTTAAATATTGTAACTATTCAAGGAGTTAATTTTATGAAGAAGATGTTTATATGTAGTCTAGTTGGATTAAGTTCAATGGCAAATGCGGCTATTGAGTGGGATACTCCACAAGGACAGTTGAAGTTATATGGAGACGTCGAATTTAACGTTGATGCCGCTAGTAGTAAACAGCAACTTAGTTCTTTAAAAAAGACTGCGGATAAAAAAAATAAACCGGCTGATAAGGATCGTTGGGATATCAATGGACGTATATTAATCGGTTTAGATGGCTATCGTGAAATTAACGACAAGAATTTTGCTGGTTTCGTAGTACAGCCATTAGCGGATTTAAGTGGTGATATGAATCTAGATGATGCAGCATTTTATTTTGGTCAGAAACAAGAGTGGAATATTAAAATTGGGCGTTATGAAGCTTATGATATGTTTCCGCTTGGACAAGACACCTTTATCGAATATTCAGGCAATACCGCCAATGATTTATATGAAGACGGCTTTGGTTATATTTATATGATGAAAGAAGGCCGAGGTCGGAGTAAAAATGGTGGTAGTATTCAATTAAATAAACCGCTATTTAATCATATGAATTTCGAATTAAATGCCTTAATCAATAATGGCGAAAAAATGTTTAATAAATCGACCTATCATGGTTATCAAATTGATAAAAAGAAAAATGTGGTCTATCTACGTCCGGTACTATCTTGGAAGAATGACAGTTTTTCAACCGCCATTGCAGCCGAAACCAATGTAGTCAAAAACGCTTACGGTTATTATGATGATAACGGTAAATTTCGCGATCAGTCAAAAAGAACTGGATATGGCGCAACTTTTTCATGGAATAGCGAAGATGATTGGGACGCTGCCAACAAAGGTTTTAAAATCAATACCAGCTTTGCCTATATGGATGCTAAAGATGAAAAAGATATGACTATTGGTACCGATATTGTGTGGGAAAAAATCGGTTTAGGATACTACTTTGCAAATAACGATATTAAAAAATTTAATCCAGATAATCGAATTAAAGATGGTCATATCAATAATAAAGGAAAATATAAAATTCATACAGTTAATACATCTTATTTAATTGATAATGTTTTAGATATGGATAATTTTAATATCTATTTAGGTGCTTATTGGTCGTTACTTGATAGAAATAAATCACATGGCGATAATACCGATGATCGTTATGGTGCTCGGGTAAGATTTAAATACTTTTATTAATTAACCTGACTAAATAGTCAACTAAGCCAGTTTAATCTCTAAGTTAAACTGGCTTTTTTATCATTTATTGCAGATAATTATGACAGTAGTATATTTATCACATAACTTATCGATATTGATGAGTCAAATAGTTTAAAGGATGTAAATATGAGTCAAACTATATGGAAACTTGAAAATACCACCAAGCATTATGATTGGGGTAGTATTGATGGGATAACCAATTTCTTTGGTATTGCAAATCCAACGTCACAACCAATGGCGGAAATCTGGATGGGGGCTCATCCACTGGGGTGTTCTTTAGTTTTTGACGCTAAGCAAGGAAAAATCAGGCTAGATAAATTAATTCAAGAGAACCCAGAGCAAATGTTAGGCGCTAAAACTTATCAAAATTTTGCCTCACTTCCTTTCTTATTTAAAATTCTTTCCGCTAACAAAGCTTTATCTATTCAAGTTCATCCAACTCTTGAAAATGCAAAACTTGGTTTTGCTAAAGAGAACCAACTAGGTATTGCACTTGACGCAGCAAATCGAAATTATAAAGATCCTAATCATAAACCTGAACTTATATATGCATTAACACCATATAAAGCTATGCGTTCCTTCCGTCAAATTGAAGAAATTGTCACGCTTTTTGAAACAGTAGCGATACCTGATTTAATTGAACCAATATCACAATTAGCAAGCAACCCGCATCCAGATCAATTAAAACATTTTTTTGCCTACCTATTAAACCTCTCTGAGTCGGTAAAAAACTCGTTGATTGAACAGCTATTATTGAAAATTAGCTCATTTGAAGAAGAGCCATATTTGACCATTAAAACCTTAGCTAACGATTATCCTAACGATATTGGTTTATTTATGCCGTTGCTGTTAAATGTCATCGAACTTCAGCCTGGACAAGCGATGTTTTTATCTGCCAAAACCCCACATGCTTACCTGTCTGGTACTGGGCTGGAAATTATGGCTAATTCAGATAATGTACTCAGAGCAGGTTTAACACACAAATATATAGATAGTTCAGAGCTTATTAATAATACTGATTTTACTAGCCTAGCACTAAATCAATTGTTAACTAAACCTATCGTGAAGGACAATAAAATTGATTTCCCTGTACCTGTCAATGATTTTAAGTTTGAAATTATCCAAAGTGATGAAAACATACGTAATGAAAAAGTCGATAGTGCACAGATTTTGTTGTGTCTTGATGGTAAAGTCACATTATCGACCGACACTGAATCACTAACATTGCAGAAAGGTGAATCAGCGTTTATTGCTTATCAAACTGGTCTTTACAGTTATACCGGAGTAGGCGTTTTAGCTAAAGCGTTTGATTAATTTTTTGTAATAGGGTAAAAATTATTATTTTTTAATAAGTTAAATGCATCCGTTTTACACAATAAAACGAATATATTAATATGTTAAAACATAATAATTAACAATTGTCATCATGGTTTCAGATAATAAAATTCCACGTCATTTGTTTATACAGCAAGATTTATTAAAAAAAATCCAATCGGGGGAGTATGCTCAAGGGCAACTAATCCCTAAAGAGTCTGAATTAACTGATATCTATCAAGTCAGTCGCCCTACCGTCCGTCAAGCTATTCAGTTTTTGGTTAATGATGGATTCCTTGAGCGCCGAAAACGTCGTGGAACGATAGTTAAACAACAAAAAATTAATCAAGAATTTACCCATATAATTGAAAGTTATGATTCAGAAATGAATCGTAAAGGACTTCATCCAACCACTAAAGTTCTAACTTTCAAAGTGGATAAAGCAACCAGTGAAATTGCAAACAATTTAGCTATTAATGAATTAGATGCTATATATAAATTAGTTCGACTACGTTATGCGGAAAACAAACCAATAGTGCTCGTGACCACTTATTTACCGGTAAAATTATTACCTAATTTTTTACATAATGATTTTAAACACCAAAAGCTTTATTCAGTCTTAGAAAAGATGAATTTGCCTATTGTCCAAATACGGCGAAAATTAGATGTTTTAAAAGCTGACGAAACCACCAGTGATTTATTAGATATTGAAGAAGGTGATCCTATTTTTTATTTCCACTCTGTTGGCTATAGTCACGATCGAACGCCAATTGAATATTCAATATCAAAATATCGTGGTGATATTAATTCATTTGTGTTTGAGCTAAATCATTCTAGCTAATTTTGAAAAAATATACCCACTGATAGTGGGTATATAATTAATTGCTTAAATTTCGATTGTCTGTTTTTGTTTTGCTTGTAAATCTTTTTTAAGTTCTTCAATAATTGCGATGCCGGCACTGGTTCCAATACGCTCTGCCCCTGCAGCAATCATCTTTATAAATGTATCAGCATTACGAATACCACCAGCTGCTTTAACTTTTACTGCATCGCCTACCTGTGCCTTCATTAATTTAACATCTTCAAGTGTTGCCCCTGATGGGCCAAAACCAGTCGAGGTTTTGATAAAGTCTGGCTTAACTTTAACTGCAATTTTGCAAAGTGCTATTTTTTCCTCATCAGTTAAATAACAATTTTCAAAAATCACCTTTGAAATAACATTATGTTGGCGGCAAATTTTAACAATTTCAGACATTTCCTGCTCAATATATTTTAAATTTCCCGCCTTTAATTCAGAAATATTAATCACATAATCAATTTCCGTCGCACCAATTTCAATGGCATTTTTAGTCTCAAAACATTTGGCTTCAATTGTTGTTTGACCTAAAGGAAATGCAATAGCTGCGCCGATATCGACATCGGTACCTTTTAATAGTTCAGCGCACAATTTTGATTGCACCTGATTGATTGCGACCATCTTGAAGTGATAGTCACTCGCTTCCTTACATAGTTTTTCCATCATAGCAACGGTTGCATCTGGTTTTAAATTGGTGTGATCGATAAGTCGGCTTAAATCACCTAAAGAATAGTTTTTCATGTTTCTTCCTTAATACAATATGTAAATACATATATTAAAAATAATTAACTTTTTGTCAATAAAAAGCCTGATGAAAATGTGATAAACCTCTCAGTTCATGAAAAATAACTCATAATATATTTTTTTAAAAAAATAAATATGTAAATATATATTTAAATAATGTTCAAAGGAGGTTGGTCGAAATGAAAATCGTGGTTACGTCACATGGTGATTTGTGCGAAGGCATTTTATCTAGTTACCAAATGATTGCCGGTGATATATCGCCATTTATCGCTGTCAAACTTGATGATAAAGGAATTAGTGACTTTTCATCACGCTTAACAGCAGTTTTAGATGAACAAATTATAAAAAATGGTGTGGTGATTGTCATAAGTGACATTACCGGGGGGACACCTTACAACGAAACTTTCCGTTATATGTTAGCCCATCCGAATAAGGTCTATTTATTAGCAGGGCTAAATTTACCTATGTTGATCCAAGCTGGAACACTGATAGACCAAGATGATATTCATGAAACGCTTGATTCAATTTTAGAAGCAGGACAAACCTCGGTATCAATGGCACCAATTAGCGAAAATAACAATCAAGATATAGATTTTTAATTAAACGATAGGAGTGAACAATTATGGCAATTACATTAACCAGAGTCGACGACCGTGTGATTCATGGTCAAATCATGACTCGTTGGACCAAAGTCAGACCTGTCGATGGCATTCTAGTCGTGGGTGACAATATCGCGTCAGACGATTTGCGTAAACGGGTATTAAAAGCAGCAGCAGGAACATTAAAAATTGGCATTTACACCGTACAACAAGGGGTCGAAAAAATAAAACAAGGAATGGAATCAAATAAAAATTTTTTCTTAATCAGTGATTCACCACAGACATTTGAAAAATTATTACAGGCAGGTGCTAAATTACCGCCAACATTAAATATCGGTTGTATGAATACTCGGGCAGGAGCAAAAGTATTAGGACGCACAGTTGCCATTGATGAAAACGATTATAAAGCATTTGATTACATTGAAAGCCAAGGAATCAAGATCGAATTTCAATTACTACCTGATGATGAAGCTAAAAGTTGGGATGTAATGAAAAAGAAATACGACACTTTATAACTTGCATATTTAGAGGGAAAAATTATGGAAACAACGCTTTTTATTCCCGCTTTATTAACAGGGATATTTTGTTATTTAGGCGCGATTGAATCACCATGGCTGTTTGGTATGTCAGGTGGATTTTATATAATGGGTAGGCCATTAGTTGCGGGTTTATTAGTTGGTTTAGCCTTTGGCGATGTACAAGCTGGGGTATTGTGCGGCTTAGCCGTTCAAGCAGTTTTTATTGCCAATTTATCAACTGGTGGAGCAACCAATAGTGAAATCACTTATGCAGCTTATGGTGGCATTGGCTTAGCCCTTGCTACCACCAAAGAACCTGCGGTAGCCGTCACACTTTCCGTTTTATTAGGTCAGACTTTCGGCTTGATATTCTATAATACTCGAATGGCATTATACTCATTTTGGAATAATAAAGCACAGCATGCAGCTGAAACTAATAATACCCGGGGTATCGTGTTAAATCACCTATTTTATCCACAAATCACCACCTTTTTATTACGCGCCGTTCCAGTCTTTTTAGCTATCTATTATGGTTCTGGTTTGGTGGAGTGGTTATTAGCTAATGTCCCAGAAGTTATTACTAAAATCATCTCAGTATTAGGCGGTGTATTGCCGGCATTAGGTATCGCAATGCTTATGAATATTGTGATTAAATCAAAAATTCAGTTAATCTTTTTCTTCGCTGGTTTCGTGTTATTAGCTTTTGCTGGCTTAAGCATGATAGCTCTAGTATTCATCTCCGCTTTAGTTGCTTACTTATATTTTATTGCAAGCAATAAATCGGCAGCAACACCAATTAAAGAGACAAATTCATCAAATTCAGATGTGTTTGAAGATGAAGATTTGTTCTAAAAAGGAGAATAAAAATGGATAAATTAATTGAAGAACAACGTTTAACCAAACGAGAACTACGTCAAATTTGGTATCGATGGGGTTTTACCCACCTATCCTCAATGAGTTACGAAAAATTACAAGCACATGCTTGGGCTTTTTCCTATATTCCTTTTGCAGAAAAATATTATAAAAATGATCCCGAAGCAAAACGTCGTTTATTAGTCAGACACTCCATGTTTTATAATACCGAACCGCAAACTGGTCAAATCATCAACGGTATTGTTGCGTCAATGGAAGAGGAGATCGCTTTAGGTAAAAATGTACCGGAAGAATTACCAGTAAACATTAAAGCTACCTTAATGGGTCCTTTAGCTGGGATTGGAGACTCACTTATTCAAGGGATAATCGTACCAATTTTATTATCAATAGCCATGGGAATGGCTGCCGATGGTAATGCTATCGGACCGATTTTCTATATTTTAGCTTATGGTATTTTAGGACCTTTGATCTCTTATCTCAGCTTCCATTACGGCTATAAATTGGGGGTTAATGCGATTGATAATATTATTGGTGATAACGTCAAACGTATTACCGATGCGTTTAACATACTTGGTATCATGGTAGTCGGTGGCTTAGCCGCAGGTAATATTGTGCTTAATTCATCTTTAGAAATTCCAATGGGCGAAAAAATCCGATCATTACAAAGTGTACTAGATGACATATTCCCAAAAATACTACCATTATCTATGGTGCTATTGGCGTGGTGGTTGGTCTCAGCAAAACAGATGACTGCAACCAAAGTTATATTAATTTTGACTGCTATTACAACGGTTGGTGTAGTGATCGGCGTATTTTAATTTAAGCAATTTTATGTATTAAAGGTTTAATAGCGATCTTAATTGAACTGACTAAGTATAAAGTTAAGGGAATTTTTATTAATTCCCTTAACCACCATTTAAATCCCTCCAGAATTGCCGCTTTTAAGTTAGTTGCTAATCAACAATTAGAAAAGTCTTTAATATTTTCAAAGGAGAATGGCAACACCATAGTGGGTAATATAATTGGATTAGCAATTTTGCCGTACTAATAACGAGTTTAAATGTAGTTTAAGTAAAATTTTCTAATAAATTAATCGATGAAAAAATATAACCATCAAAATCAATGGAAGTTTTATCCGACAAGTTCATCAAAATATTTTTTTCGTTTTCAATATGTTGCCACATCGCTTTATAAGCCCCTACGCTGTCACGACGACATAAAGCGGCTAAAATTTGTTGATGGTCAGCATGCCACTGTAATCGATAACCTTTGGTATTGGTATGCTCTACCAGCTGCTGCCAATTAAATGACTTTTGTTTATGTTCCCATAAATTTTTTAATGAATTGACTAACATCTGATTTTGCGTTGCTTGGGCAATATTGAGATGAAAGTTAAAATCATTGTTGTTATCAAACTCATTATTCATGGTGGCATGCAACTCTTGTTCTAAGATTTTTTTTAAACTTTCAATATTAGCAATTGTTATCATTTGCGAAGCAAACGAAGCAATGTTGGTTTCAATAAGTTGACTGGCTTGTAATAGTTCAAATGGTCCAAGAATTCGACAATAATTTGCATCCGGTTTATTAATCACATAAATACCCGAACTTTGCTTAATTGAAACAAAACCTTTTACTTCCAAAGCGATTAACGCTTCACGTACAATCGTTCGACTAACACCATAGGCATCGGCAATAGTTCTTTCCGGCGGTAATTTAGAACCTAAGGGATATTCGTTCTGGTTAATTTTTTCCAGCAAAATTTCGGCAATTTCTTGATATTGTTTTTTAGAATATTGAGTTGATAAATTATTGTCAGTTAACATTCACCGGTTCCTGCTAAAATACCAACCTTAGCATTAACTTTGCTAAGATTGGTATTGATTATTATGCTTTGATCATTTGCAAAATTTGATCTAATACTTTACTTGCGTTCATTGTACCATAAGCAACAGGATCAATAATGTCAATCGGTATACCAAATTTTTCCGTTTGCTTTTTACTTTCATCGAGAGCAAATCTCATCTGAGGTCCTAACAATACCGCAATAATATTATCACTATCACTATTAAGATGCTGATACAACAGTTGTTCGCTTATAGCGATAAAATCAAAGTCTAGCGATCGTTCGAGTGCTTCTTTTCTAATTTTATTGACTAATAATGAGGTTGACATGCCACCTGCACAGGCAAAAATAACTTGTTTCATCTTTTGCTCCTTATTTGTCTTCGTCATCTAAATTTACCGTTAGTTGACGTGTTTTAATTAAATTTTCAAACCATAATGCAGATTTTTTCAATCTTCTGTTGCGGTTTTGCTCAAGATCTATTTCTATCAATCCATAACGATTTTTAAATGCATTCATTGGTGAAACATTATCAGTAAATGACCATAACATATAACCACCACAATTAGTGCCATCCTCAATGGCTTTAAGCGTCCAATAAAGATGCTGTGAAATAAAATCAATTCGATAATCGTCTTGAATCATTCCTTGATTATTTTTAAATCGTTTTTCATCTTCAATTCCCATGCCATTTTCACAGATAAACCACGATTGATTGTTATATTCTTGTTTCACTCGCATGGCAAAATCGTAAACAATTTTAGGGTAAATTTCCCAACCTCTCGATTTGTTCATTTTTCTTCCAGGCAACTCGAAAGATTCATAATAGAAAGCCGGATGAAATGCGGCATCCTTGTGCCATTGTTTGGTTGGTGCTTTAACTCGATGAGGAAAATATAAATTAATTGCGACTTCATCGACACGAAATTGTTTAATGATTTCAAGTTCTTGTTCATTATAGTCCCACTGAACTTGATGTTTAGCCAATAAATCAATAAGTTCTTGAGGATATTCACCGTTAAATGCAGGATCAAGAAACACTCGATTATAAAAAAGATCATACATTTTAGCGGCTTGTAGATCGTCTTTAGATGAAGAGCGAGGATAGGTAACCTCCGGATTTAATATTGTGCCAACACTACCTTCATAATTTTTTTGACGAAATAGCTGAACAACTTTGGCAGTAGCTAAATTTTTATGGTGATTCCACTGCATCCACTTATTGGTATTTTGTTCATAAGGCCAACGTTCAGCATCTAAATACACTCTGGTTTGAATGACGATCGGTTCATTGAAAACAAACCACCGTTTTACCACATGGTGGTAACGTTCAAAGACTTTTTCGGCAAATTTAACAAAAAGTTCGACGACATGTTTCGAATTCCAGCCACCATATTGATTAAATAATTCAGCAGGAACTTCATAATGTTCTAAACAGAGCATTGGAACGATGCCATTTTCAACAATTTGGTTGAGGAAATTATCATAGTATTTGGCATAGTCTTCATCGACAGTGGCATTCTCATAGTCAGTCAAGAAACGCGACCAGTTGATTGAAGTTCGATAGTGAGTGATCCCTATTTGCTTCATTAATTCAACTTCTTCTTGATAACGATTGATTAAATCGGTGGCAACGGCAGGACCATACCCATCATGCCAAACGTTACGATCATTTTTATACCAAATATCTAAATATGAATCCTGATTCTCTCTCTTTCCACACCAGCCTTCAGTTTGCCATGCAGAAGTTGAAGCACCTAAAATAAAATTTTTCGGGATATCCATCGTTAATTTACTCATGATTGTACTCCTTGAATATTTATCCTAATTAGGATTGAAGTTTAGACCGTTTTGCCGCTATTTTTAGGAAAGGTAGATAGATCAAAATAGCGATAAGAATGCAGAATATTTGTGTCACCACCGCACCTAGCGATCCAGCGGTTGACAGATAAGCACTGATAATTGGCGGTGTAGTCCAAGGAACCATCACCACAGCTTTACCAGCAAAACCGATACTGGTAGCGATATAGCCAATTGTGCCAGTAACTAGTGGAGTAATAATAAAAGGAATGGCCAAAATCGGATTTAACATTATTGGCAAACCAAAAATAACGGGCTCATTAATATTAAAAATGCCAGGGCCAAGCGATAATTTAGCGATTTCTCTCATCTCTTTGCGTTTTATAGCAATAAAAATAGCGATAAGTAACCCAAAAGTACAACCTGATCCACCAATGCTCATATAAACATCCCAAAACGGCATGGTAATAATATTCGTGGGTTCAATTCCCTGTTCAAAATCGCTCATGTTAACCATAATTGCACCGAGTAATAACGGTTCTCGAATCGGTTTTATCATTTGATTACCATGAATCCCTATCACCCAAAATATTTGTGCTACAAACATTAATAACAATAGTCCCGGCAAACTTTGCATGACTGACTCTAGCGGTTGTTGAACAACTTTATAAATGGCGTCATATAGGAACATGCCAGTTAATTTGTAAAAAACAAAACCGAAAGCAGCGACCAATGAAGTCGTCAATATTGCGGGAATGAGTGCAGAAAATGAAGCTGAAACATTAGATGGCACACTATCGGGCATTTTTACTCTTAATTTATCTACTTTTAATAATTTCGAGTATATTTCTACAGAGATAATAGCGATAAACATACCAAGAAAAAGACTTTTGGTATCAGTAAACTGCCGAGCTAACACATTAGTGACTTGAAATTTTTGCCCTTCAACAACTACTTCTGTGAATGTTGGTTGCACAGAGATAAAACAAATTATTGCCAGCAACCCAGGAAATAAGGTTTTATTACCATTTATCCGCCCTAATTCGATGGCTATCAAAAATACTGCCCCAATGGTTAGAAAATTTAACGTTGCATAATTTAAATTACTAGCTATAGGTTTGAGTATCGCTAAAAAAGATAAGCTGTCAAAATAGGCTAATCCATTTTGTCTATCAAATACAATATTGGACATCAATACTGCAAATGCACCGACAATAATCACTGGCATTAAGGTAATAAATGCAGCTTTAATTGCCATTATATATCTTAAACTATTAAATTTATTAGCAAATTTTCCTAGCTTATCAATAACTTCATTTACTCTAGACATATTTACTATCTCCAATTTGAGGGATGGATGAGATTCACTGACAAGCAAAAAATAATACTTATAAGTAAGTGAATCTGTGATCACTCTCACAACACACCAAATTGGAATCCCACTAATTTCTAAAAATGTGACAAATATCATTTATTGGCATACCAAATTTAAAAAATAAATGGCTAAAACGGCGATTAATTATTTTTAATAGAGGGAAATTATTAAATTTTGGTATGACAATATATTCAATCTTATGGATTTAATAGCTTAATAGCGGAATAATCGTTAATATAAGGTTATTTTTTATATTTATCTTAAAATTAGTGGGTTATTTTTATTTAAAAACGCCTCTTTCTCACATTTTTCTATTAAGATTAACTGAGTTTTTGAATCAACAATAACCGATAATTTTATGAATAATTAAAGAATAAGTTAGCGCTTTAGCAAGATGATTATTGAAGTTGAAAGTTATTACGGAAATACACTTATTTCCGGTAAAGTTAGAAATATTGGCCAACTAAAAAATCGCATGATGAAGATTATTAATGAGTTTGGTACCGATAATTTCGTAGATTTCTTTTGTATTCAATTTGGCTTCAATGTTTATCCCTATGATGAATATATTATAGTTGATTATGTTATTGATTTAGACACCTATCAAGTTTATAAACCAACATATTAATTTTAATGAATATTTTAATTTTTTGATAATTTTGATTAGCAAAATAAAATGCCGTTAGCAAACTAACGGCATTATTGCATTAATAACAATAAAATAAATAGTCTCTATTTTTTAACTGCTTTCGCATTCGGCAAATCAGTTACCGATCCTTCATAAATTTCTGACGCGAGGCCAATTGATTCATGTAAGGTTGGATGTGCATGAATGGTGAGTGCAATATCTTCTGCATCACAACCCATTTCAACGGCCAGAGTAATTTCCCCAAGTAGTTCTCCACCATTGGCTCCCACTACTGCCCCACCTAGAAGACGATTATCCGCTTTATTGAAAATTAGTTTAGTCATCCCCTGTGAACAATCAGATGCAATCGCTCGCCCTGATGCTGCCCATGGGAATATAGCTACCTCATAATCGATACCTTTTGCCTCGGCTTCTTTTTCGGTTAACCCTACCCATGCAACTTCTGGTTCGGTATAAGCAATTGATGGTATAGTTTTCGGATCGAAGAAATGGTTTTTACCAGCTATGACTTCAGCTGCAACATGACCTTCATGAACACCTTTATGAGCCAGCATTGGTTGCCCGACAATATCACCAATGGCGTAAATATGAGGTACATTAGTTCGCATTTGCTTATCTACTTCAATAAAACCGCGGTCGGTCACATTAACCCCCGCTTTTTCAGCGCTGATAAGTTTGCCATTTGGCGCACGGCCTATTGCCACCAGTACTGCATCGTAAGTATGCGTTTCGATGGTTCCATCTTTCTTCTCCATGGTGACGTAGATAGCATCATGTTTAGCTTCAACAGTACTCACTTTAGTTTCTAAACGTAAAGTGAACTTTTGTTGGATTTGTTTGCTAAAGACTTTCACCACATCTTTATCCGCAGCGGGGATCACCTGATCTAGCATTTCAACAACATCTACTTCTGAACCCAATGCATGATAAACTGTTCCCATTTCGAGACCGATAATACCGCCACCCATTAAGAGTAATTTTTTAGGGATGGTGGTTAATGCTAGCGCATCTGTTGAATCCCATATACGCGGATCGTCATGAGGAATAAATGGTAAGGTTATTGGCCTTGAACCAGCAGCAATAATCGCATTGTCAAAGGTAATTTTGGTGATGCCTTTTGCCGATGTCACCTCCATTGTGTGACTATCAGTAAATTGTGCTTCACCCTGTATAACATTGACTTTACGCATTTTGGCCATGCCAGCAAGTCCGTTGGTCAGCTGGTTGATAACCTTTTCTTTCCAATCACGAACTTTGTCGAGTTCCAGTTTTGGTGTACCAAAATGGATTCCATGCTCAGTGAGAGATTTTGCTTCATCCATCACTTTAGCAACATGAAGTAATGCTTTGGAGGGAATGCACCCCACATTGAGACAAACACCACCTAAAGTAGAATAACGTTCGACCAATGTTACTTCCAATCCAAGATCAGCAGCACGGAAGGCAGCGGAGTAACCGGCTGGTCCGGCACCTAATACAACGAGTTGTGTTTTAACGTCTTGACTCATATCGATCTCCTCCACTACATCACTAGTCGACGTAAGTCGGATAAAACATTAACAATATGGCTTAAGAAGCGAGCACCATCTGCACCATCAATCACACGATGATCAAAGGATAATGATAAAGGTAACATTAGGCGTGGTGTAAATTCTTTGCCATTCCAAACAGGTTTCATAGTTGAACGAGATACACCGAGAATACCCACTTCTGGCGCATTAACAATTGGGGTAAATGCGGTCGTTCCGATGCCACCAAGGCTGGAAATAGTGAAACAACCACCTTGCATATCACTACCGGTGAGTTTACCGTCACGCGCTTTCTTGGAGATTTCCGCCAGCTCTTTCGAGAGTTCCACAATACCTTTTTTGTTCACATCTTTAAATACTGGCACAACTAAGCCATTTGGCGTGTCAACTGCTACGCCAATGTTGATATATTTTTTGACGATAAGGGTTTGTGCATCTTCTGATAGCGAGCTATTAAAACGCGGATAAGCAGTTAACGCACTGGCTACAGCTTTCATGATAAACACTAATGGGGTAATTTTGAGATCGAGTTTTTTCTTTTCTGCCTCAGCATTTTGCTGCTTACGGAAAGCTTCTAGTTCAGTGATGTCAGTTTCATCAAACTCAGTAACATGTGGAATCATTACCCAGTTACGATGTAAGTTGGCACCTGATACTTTTTGGATCTTGGTTAGTGGTAAAGATTCAACTTCACCAAACTTACTAAAATCAACTTTCGGCCAAGGTAATAAACCTGGTAATGCTCCACCAGTTCCGCCATTTTCGGATTGTTTTACCGCATTTTTTACGTAATTTTGAATATCTTCACGTAATACACGATGTTTAGGGCCAGTTGGTTGTACTTTGGCAAGATTAATACCAAACTCGCGCGCTAATCGGCGGATTGAAGGTGTGGCATGGGCATAAGCATCATTTTCTACAAATTCATTGGTAGCTGATACTGATGCCGAAGCATTATTGCTACTGTTGTTATTGTTACTACTGTTATTATTGGCAATCGAAGCTGGAGCAACCGGTTTTTCAGCCACTACAGGAGCTGAATCGGCTTTCGCCGGCGCACTACTAGCCGCTGTTTCAAACTCCATTATTTTAGATCCAGTTTTGACTTTGTCGCCAATTTTTACAACGATATTTTTTACCGTACCCGCCATTGTTGCCGGTACTTCCATCGAGGCTTTGTCACCTTCCACCGTAATTAGTGAATCATCAACCGAAACTGAATCACCAACTTTAACTAAAATTTCGGTCACTTCGACTTCATCACCACCTATGTCTGGGACATTAACATCAACAATTTGTCCATTGCTCGACGCGGATGCTGGAGCGGGAGCAGGAGCTGTCGTTGAAGTAGCTGTTGAAACCGTTGGTGTTGGATCTGTTGACACACTCGAACCGATTTCGTCAAATTGCATAATACTCACACCGGTTGTCACTTTGTCGCCAACTTTTACGATGATCGACTTTACAATCCCGGCTTGTGGTGCCGGTATTTCCATCGATGCTTTATCACCTTCGACGGTCAATAACGATTGATCTACATCCACTTTGTCGCCGACTTTAACCAGAATTTCAGTTACTTCAACTTCATCACTTCCGATATCGGGTAATTTTATTTCAATACTCATTATTTTTACCTCTTATGCAATACGTGGATTGAGTTTGTCTGCATTGATTTCGAACTTTTTAATCGCGTCTTCAACAATACTTGCTTGAATATCACCACGTTTAGCTAGTTCTCCTAATGCGGCAATCACCACATAAGATGCATCGACTTCAAAATGATGACGTAAATTTTCCCGACTATCACTACGACCGAATCCATCGGTGCCTAGTACCCGGTAGCTTTCTGCTGGTACAAATCCACGAATTTGTTCGGCATAAAGTTTCATATAATCAGTTGAAACAACAGCAGGGTTGTTATTCATTATTTGAGCAACATAAGGCACTTTGGCTGGTTCGCTTGGATGTAACATGTTGTAACGCTCACAATCTTGACCATCACGAGCCAGTAGCGTAAATGAAGTGACACTGTAAACGTCTGAGCTAACACCATAGTTTTTAGCCAAAATATCCGCCGCTTCACGAACATGTCGCAGCATTGACCCCGAGCCTAATAATTGTACAGTTGGTTTCCCTTGTTGCCCTTCTACGGTATCGAGTTTGTAGATACCTCGACAAATCCCCTCTTGCGCACCTTCAGGCATTGCCGGTTGGGCATAGTTTTCATTAAGGGTGGTAATGTAATAGTAAACATTTTCCTGTTCACCATACATACGACGTAAGCCATCTTGCATAATAACTGCCACTTCATAAGCATAGGCTGGATCGTATGATAAACAGTTCGGAATGGTTAATGCTTGGATATGGCTATGACCATCTTGGTGTTGTAAACCTTCACCGTTTAATGTTGTCCGACCTGAAGTCCCACCAATCATAAAGCCACGCGCTTGTTGATCGCCTGCTGCCCACATTAAATCACCAACACGTTGGAAACCAAACATCGAGTAATAAATGTAGAAAGGAATCATCGGGAAATCATTATTACTGTAGGATGTCGCCGCCGCTAGCCATGATGCTGTTGCACCACACTCATTTATACCTTCTTGCAGAATTTGTCCTTTCTCGTCTTCACGATAGTAAGCAACCTGCTCTTTATCTTGTGGGGTATACTGTTGACCATGTGGGTTATAAATACCAATTTGGCGGAATAGACCTTCCATACCAAAAGTACGTGCTTCATCAGCCAGAATTGGCACTAATCGCGGTGCTAAATCCTTATCTTTTAGCATGATGTTAAGCGCCCGCACAAAAGCGATAGTGGTTGAAATTTCTTTGGATTGAGCTTCAAGTAACGGAGCAAATTCGCTTAATGGAGGAATCGAAACTGTTCCTGAGAATTTGGTTAATCTTGAAGGTACATAACCATGTAATGCTTGACGACGTTCATGAATATATTTGTATTCTGGAGTATGTTCTTCAAATTTGATGTAAGGTAATTTTTCAAGTGCTTCATCAGTTACCGGAATATTAAAGAAGTCACGAACATGACGAACACCATCCATATTCATTTTTTTGACTTGGTGAGCAATGTTTTTCGCTTCTGCGGCTTCGCCCATACCATATCCTTTAATAGTGTGAGCTAAAATTACAGTTGGTCGACCTTTAGTCTCTTTTGCTCTGGCAAAGGCGGCAAACATTTTTTCTGGATCTTGACCACCACGGTTAAGTCTAAAGATTTCGGCGTCAGACATATCTTTGACTAATTCAGCGGTTTCCGGATATTTACCAAAGAAATGTTCACGCACATAAGCACCATCTTTGGATTTAAACGTTTGATAATCGCCATCGAGGGTTTCATTCATTAAACGAATTAATTTACCTGATTTATCTTTTTGCAATAATTTATCCCAGCGATCACCCCAAAGTACTTTAATCACGTTCCAACCTGCACCGGCAAATACCCCTTCAAGTTCATTAACTATTTTGCCATTACCGGTTACAGGGCCATCAAGGCGTTGTAAATTACAGTTGATAACAAAGACTAAATTATCGAGTTTTTCACGTGTTGCAACGGTAATGGCACCTTTTGCTTCTGGCTCATCCATTTCACCGTCACCTAAGAAGGCATAAACGGTTTGTTCGGTGGTATCTTTTAAACCACGATGGTTTAAATATTTTAAAAAGCGAGCTTGGAAGATAGCGCTGATAGGACCTAATCCCATTGAAACGGTTGGGAATTGCCAGAACTCCGGCATTAATTTTGGATGAGGATAAGATGATAAGCCTTTTCCATGAACTTCCTGTCTGAAATTATCAAGTTGTTCTTCTGTTAAACGACCTTCAATAAAAGCACGCGAGTAGATACCCGGTGAAATATGACCTTGGAAGTAGATTAAATCACCGCCATCTTTTGCATTACGTGCGCGAAAAAAATGGTTAAAACAGACTTCATAAAATGTCGCTGCCGATTGGAATGATGCCATATGACCGCCAAGCTCTAAATCTTTTTTAGAAGCACGTAGTACCATCATAATAGCATTCCAACGAACAATGGAACGGATGCGTCTTTCAATTTCCCAATCACCGGGATAAGCCGGCTGTTCTTCTACCGGGATAGTGTTTATATAATTACTGGTTGAAGAACCAAAGAGTAAAGGAACGCCACCATCTCTAGCTTTATTGACAATTTGCTCAATAATATATTGGGCACGTTCGACGCCTTCTTCACGAATAATCGAATCTAAACTTTCCAGCCAATCTTTTGTTTCAACTGGATCGATATCATTCATTTGCATGTCCGACATATAAAAACCTCTTTTTTGTTTTAAAAAATGCAGTTTTTGCTATCCTTAGCTATAACAGACGCCATAACTAAAATCACAAGCTCCAACTTTTGCATTACGGATGCTTTAATGATATCAGTCTGCCATTTTCCATTAAAAAGTAAAGCAAACTACTGTCTAGAAAAGAATGTTAATTCCTATTAAAACAATCAACTATTTCAATCATTAATTTAGATAAATAGATAATTATTTGATATAAGTCAATTTAACTCATGAGATTGGAAAGAATATTACCCTGTGAGTTATACCTTGAATACTTAGCGGTTGTCAAGTTATAGTAAAATCTGTTATATAGTTGTTAATTTATTGATAAATGAAGACTGAATAAACGCAAACTATGCCAAATAACAACGTGATTATTAAACAGTTGGGTACAGTGCCCTATTTGTCAACTTATCAAGCTATGCATGATTTTACCCAACAGCGTAATAAACAAACGCTAGACGAAATTTGGCTAGTTGAACATCCAGCCGTTTTTACCCAAGGCAAGGTTGGTAAACCTGAGCATCTACTCACCCAAACGGCTATCCCCGTTGTGCAAACTGATCGAGGTGGACAAATTACTTATCATGGTCCCGGACAGCAAATTATGTATATCTTAGTTGATTTAAAAAGGCGTAAAATAGGGATCCGTGATGTCGTCAATTATCTAGAAAATAGTGTTATTCAAACATTAAAACACTATGGCATTACCGCCTATTCAAAGCAGGACGCCCCTGGCGTTTATATCAATCAACAGAAGATCTGTTCTCTTGGATTACATATTCAGCATGGCTGCACGCTACATGGATTAGCGCTTAATATCGATATGGATCTAACACCGTTTAATTATATTAATCCATGTGGCTATGCTGGATTAGAAATGACACAAATGAAGCAGCATATTGCTGAGATAGACCGCCAAGAGATTAATCATTTATTAACTGAACATTTTATTGCGCAGTTACCAAACTTTTAAGAAGTTAATTATGCAAACTAATGAAAACTTAATCCGCAGTTCAAAATATCGTGATGCCGATAAAACTCGTCTTATTCCCTCTATCACTTTAGAGGAGGTTGCCCCTTTAAAAAAACCAGAGTGGATGAGAATTAAGTTGTCGGCAAATACTGATAATATTACACATATCAAAAATACTATGCGTAAACATGGCTTACATTCGGTTTGTGAGGAAGCATCGTGCCCTAACTTGGCTGAGTGTTTTAATCATGGTACCGCTACTTTTATGATCTTAGGCGATATTTGTACGCGTCGATGTCCTTTCTGTGATGTGGCTCATGGTCGCCCTTTACCACCCGACCGTGAAGAGCCAAGTAAACTCGCACAAACCATTCAAGAGATGAAATTACGTTATGTGGTGATCACCTCTGTTGATCGTGATGATTTGAAAGATGGTGGAGCCAGCCACTTTGCCTCTTGTACCCAAGAGATTCGTTCATTAAGTCCAACTATCAAAATTGAAACCTTAACGCCCGATTTTCGTGGTTGCATTGACGAAGCTGTTGCGGTTTTAAGTGAAAATCCACCAGATGTATTTAATCACAATCTAGAAAATATTCCTCGTTTATATAAAAAGATACGCCCTGGCGCGAGTTATGAAGGATCATTAAAATTACTGGAAGCATTTAAACACCAGCATCCAGAAATTCCAACAAAATCGGGGTTAATGGTGGGATTAGGTGAAACCAATGAAGAACTTATTCAGGTTTTGAAAGATTTACGTAGTCATGGTGTAACCATGTTAACTTTAGGTCAATATTTGCAACCAAGTAAGTATCATTTGCCAGTAGAACGTTATGTTTCACCAGAAGAATTTAATGAGTTAAAACAGACTGCTTTGGCAATGGGCTTTACCCACGCAGCTTGTGGCCCATTTGTGCGTTCGTCTTACCATGCCGATCTGCAAGCGATGGGAAAAGAGGTGAAATAAATTTCACCTCTTTTTCGCTGTTATTGCTTAATTATCCACCACCATAAAACGACGATTCTCGGTAACAATTTGTAAGAACGTCGGTAAGCTGATCTTTTCAGCTTTTAATTGTTTGCCGTTTAGATCATAAATTTTAGAACGTCCATAGGCATCAATCACCACGGTTTTATCATCATAAAGCGCGGCAACTTGATTTTCACTACCCGCTACAATCCATTGACGAGCTCGTTGGTCAAATAAATTTTGTCCTTGGCTATACTGTTGTGCTGGAGTGGTAACATTGAATGCATCTTGCATTAATGTTCTTAAAATATCCGTTTCTGAAGTTATATAACTAACTTCTTTAGCCTCTTTACCCGGCCATGAAATGATTAATGGTACTTTTAAGGTGTCTCGCTTAAAGCTGATTTCACCACTAGGTAAAGCAACTTTTTTGGCCTCATCAATTTTTAGGTTATTAGAGCCGGTAATAATGATTATGCTATTTTCATAAGCATTAGATAATCTTAAATAAGCAATTAATGACTCTAAATATTGGTCAAGTTTTTTCGCTTCTGCCTCTAATTCAGCTATTGGAATTTTTTTGTTTTTTACACCAAGTGAATATTGAATAACCGAAAATAGCGGAGCATGGTTTTCCAATTTATTCTGTTCATCATGCCATACCATCCAATTATCCGTTGTCTGTTTATTGGAGATTTTTTTACCTTCCGGTGTGGTAAAATTAGACAATAACGCGTAACGATAAAGCGGCTCAGAAAAACCATTAGCAGAAAATAGACCAACGTTATAATGTTGTTTAGTGACAGTTTCCAATAATACCGATGGTTTATGCCCGGCGAGGATACTATTGTAATAATTAGGATCGAGCCCATAAAATAATGAAAAATTGTTTAAATAGGCTTGATTACTCGAACCATAATGGTTGGTAAACTCTATATTTTGCCCAGCGAATTCTTTAAGCCAAGGCATGTTGTTAGCTAATAGTTGGTTATTCCAACCATTAATGTCAATTATCAAAATATTAGGTTTATCTTGTTTTTCGTCGAAAGTAATTCGATCAAGTGGATATTCAATGGCTATTGCAAATGGATTACCTTCTTGAATTGCTCGATTACGATAACCATTCTCTTCAATAAATCCATAACGTTCAAGAAAATGCCTCGCAGTGAGTGGATACGAAAGCGGTAAACTTGAGCGTTGCATAGTGATTGGACGATAAAAATTAGCATCCGCCCAAATATGAATTAAGTGAGATGAAATAAAACATAGGATAAAACCAATTACCACCGGTCTTGCAAAACGTTTTCGTTTACTTAAGCTACGTAATTTTTTCCAACTCCAAATAGCGAATAATATCTCTATCAAAAGGATAAATGGAATTGAAATAAATGCCCTATTTAGAAAAGAGGTTTTATCCGAGGTAAAGAGTTGCCAGATAGATAAATTGAGATGCATTCTGAAATGCGAAAAGACCTCAACATCAATCAGCAATAAGCTAATTCCTAGTGTTGCAATAATCGTTGCAATAGTTCTTTGCCAGCGCGAAGAGTGAATAAAAAAACTTAGTGGAAATAGTAATATTAAATAAACAATGAATGCGAGAAAACTAAAATGGCCTATCGCACTAATGATTGCGTAAAAACGCCC
This sequence comes from uncultured Gilliamella sp., assembly GCA_946482005.1. Taxonomy (GTDB): domain Bacteria; phylum Pseudomonadota; class Gammaproteobacteria; order Enterobacterales; family Orbaceae; genus Gilliamella. The sequence goes on along the minus strand of CAMLPV010000003.1, from coordinate 117,227 downwards.
CATAAACGTTCGAGGCCAATCGGCAATAAGTAAATATTGGCCACCGAGTACAATAACAACTAAAATATTAAATAGTGTAAACCAATGCCCCCAACTGACTATCTGCGAGGTTTTATCGTCTTTAATATGATTATTTTTGAGTTTGAGCATATTTAATTGTTGTTAGTCGTAATAACCTAGGAAAATTAACTAGAATCTACCTTACAGTTTAACTGATTTTTAAAAATCTTTCTGTAATTTTTTTATTTGTTAGCAGTCAGATTTAGGTTATTTGTTGGCGTTGTAATCGATACTTGTTATAATTCGAGTCAATAATATAGCTAATAGAAAAGACATTAACTTTGGCAATCAAACAACTCAACTCTCAACAAGTCCAACCTGACATAAATTACATTATCAATAATAGTGATATTCAAACAAATTTATACAGTGATGGATTAACCAATTTATTATCGTGGCAACCTCGTGTTGCTGCTGCTGTGTCACTATTATGCAAAAATAGTAAGGCACATTATCGTCCTCGCTTTATGCTATTAAAAGCATCAGAAAGTGAGCTTTTTTTTGATTTATTGAAGCAATCTGTAAAAACCAATCTAGCAGCTTCCGATTTAGGTTATAGCTACTATTTTAGTGATAATAAAATCACCTTAAGCAAAGCTAAAAGTAAACAAGATAATTTTGCTGTTCAAGATAGTTGTTTATCGGCAACCATAGTTGATATGGAAAAGCTTTTTGGTTGTGTAAGACAACCTGAAAATAACCCGATTAAATTACAAGCTGGTTTAGTTCATCATGCTAATGGTGGGGTTTTAATTTTAGGTTTACGTTCACTGCTTGCTCAGCCTATTGTTTGGACTAAATTAAAACAGATGGTGGTATCACAAACCTTTGAATGGTTTTCAGCTGATGATTCACATCCTTTACCATTATCCATTCCGACTATGCCGTTAGATTTGCGCATTATTTTAGTTGGTGACAGGTTATCTTTAGCTGAATTACAGGAATTTGAACCTGAATTTTATTCATCATCTATTTATGCTGAATTTGAAAGTGAACTGTCTATAACTGATTCTCAGCAATTTAATGCTTGGATGAATTATTTACAATTTATCAGTCACCAACTAGCCTTACCGAAAATTGCAAAATCTGCTTTTGCTACAATTTATAAGCAGGCAACAAGATATACCGGTGATCAATATTATTTACCACTTAGCATAGAGTGGATTCAATCGTTACTGTTAAATTCCTCTTATTTTATCGAAAATGGGGAAATTGACGCATCAGCTGTCTGCAAAGCGTTTGAACAAAAAACATGGCGCGAAAATTATTTAACTGAACGTTTTCATGATGAATTTTTCACTAATCAAATTGTGATTGATACTAAGACACAAGTAATTGGCCAGATCAATGGCTTATCGGTTATTGAATACCCTGGTTATCCAAAGGCAATTGGCGAGCCAACACGCTTAAGCTGTCTGGTCCATTTTGGTGATGGTGAATTGATTGATATTGAACGAAAAACCGACCTTGCTGGTAATATTCATTCGAAAGGAATGATGATTATGCAAGCATTTATTATGTCGGAATTTGCGATTAATCATCAATTACCATTTTCCACCTCTTTAGTATTTGAACAATCTTATAATGAAATTGATGGCGATAGTGCGTCACTGGCCGGTATGTGTGCACTGATTAGTGCTTTATCCAATCAACCTATCGATCAACAATTAGCTGTCACAGGTTCGGTTGACCAATTTGGTCATGTTCAATCTATTGGTGGCGTTAATGAGAAAATTGAAGGATTTTTTGCGGTTTGCCAGCACCAAGGTTTAACCGGTCAGCAAGGTGTCATTATTCCTGCTAGCAATCAACGCCATTTGAGTTTGAGCGATGAGGTTATTGATGCAATTAGTAGTGATAAATTTTCAATTTGGACCGTTGAACATGTCGCTGACGCACTCTATTTATTAACCGGCATTCCTTATAAAGATGAAAACAATATCAGTCTTTATAAATTGATTCATGCCCGTATGCAATCAATATTAATGCAAGATAGAAAGCATGAAGGTTGGCTCAGTCGCTGGAAAAAAATTGCAAAAAGTACGAATACACAATAAACTTGAGACTAACATTTCATTGAGATGATTGATGAAATAATTTGGCAATATTTTATAGTTTAGAATGATTGGTTGTTTTGTATTAAATAGTGATTTTATAAGCAATCAAATAATGACAACGAAATAAAAGGTTTTTTTATGACATTTGAACGTAAATCTTCGTATGATAAAGCAGATCTAATTAAATCTGGTAATAGTGAATTATTTGGTCATGATGGACCACCGTTACCGTCAGATTTGATGCTAATGATGGATCGCGTTATCGAAATGAATGAAGACGGTGGTAGTTTTGGTAAAGGCTATGTTGAAGCCGAGTTAGATATTAATCCTGATTTATGGTTTTTTAAATGTCATTTCAAAAATGATCCAGTAATGCCTGGTTGCCTTGGTCTTGATGCGTTATGGCAATTAGTCGGTTTTTATTTAGGTTGGATTGGCGGCAAAGGTAAAGGTCGTGCGCTGGGTGTTGGTGAGTTAAAATTAAAAGGTCAAATATTACCAAATAATAAAAAAGTTACTTATAAAATTAATTTCAAACGCGTTATTAATCGTAAGTTAATCATGGGAATTGGCGACGGTGAAGTTTACGTAGATGGTAAATTAATTTATGAAGCAACTGATCTTAAAGTTGGTTTATTCAAAGACACTTCACAATTTAATTAATATAGCTTGATACTCCTTGCCCACTATTAGTTGAACACTGATAATTAGCAAGGAGTTTTTATATTCACCCTACTATTTTAAGAATTATCTACAATGCATTTTTTTAGAACATTTTTCCTTTCAATTGCCCTCTTCTTTATTGTAATTAACCAAGTACACGCTGACTTTAATGGTAAGGTTGTCAAAGTCATTGATGGCGATACTGTTGATATTTTAACGCCGAAAAAACAGAAAATTCGGGTTCGTTTGTTAGATATTGATGCTCCAGAAAGTCGACAAGCATATGGTAATGCTTCAAAAAAATACTTAGCGTCATTAATCGCCGGTAAAAGTGTTTTTGTCAAAGAAAATAAAAAAGATATCTATCAACGTACATTAGGCACAATTTTTCTAAATAAAATCAATGTTAATGCTAAAATGGTGGAAAGTGGCTATGCTTGGGCATATCGAGTTAAAGGTGTTGCAAAAAATAAAAATATGGTCAATCTAGAAGCAAAAGCTAAACAGAAGCAAAAAGGGTTATGGAAAGATAAATATCCAATTGCTCCTTGGGATTTTCGCAATCGTAACAAAAAATAACGATTAAACTAATCGTTATTTTTAGTCGTTATTTTTAGTCGTTATTTTTAGTCCTTATTATTTAGCTTTTAAAATAGCTTGGTATTGCTTTAAACCTACTATTGCTTGTTTACAGCCTTCTTCTTGGTTCTCTTTAGGCATAGCAGAAATTTGTTGTTTAGTTAATTTTAAATTTTGTTTAATCATTTCTGCTTGTTGTTTAGTCGCGACATCATTAGGAATGTTATTAACTAAACTATCAACCTGTTGAAAAAAAACTTTACAAGATGCCGATAAATCCGCCATCGCGACAGAAGATAAACCTAATAGAATGATAGACAAGGCCATTTTTTTCATTATTGCTTTCCTTAAAAGTATAAATTTTGGTAATTTAAAACTAGTCTATAACTTAGACACTAAGAGAAATGATATAAAATTGGAGGTGAAAAGTCTATTAATAAAGGAGGAAACATCTTATCAGCAATTAAATACTGATAAGATAATAGTAATCATTTAGATGATTGCAACTTCAACCGCAGCTGGACCACGAGGACTATCTTGGATAGCGAATTCAACTTGTTGACCTTCGCCTAGAGTTTTAAAGCCATTACCAGTGATTGCAGAGAAATGAACGAACACATCTTTACTGCCATCAGCCGGTGAAATAAAACCAAAACCTTTACTTTCATTGAACCATTTAACTTGACCAGTTTTTTTAGACATAATAATCTTCCTATAAATAAATTAATCTTCGCCGACAAGGGCGATACTATAGAACATAAAACCTAGACTACTTATTAACAAAGAGAAGAGAAGACTGAAGAAAACTAATACAAATGTGAAAAAAGTAAACTACAAACTGCATGAATCTAAATGTTACAAAATATATCTGCATGTAATATGCTAGCGACTATTAACTCATAAATGGCTGATAAACACAAGCAATGTTTTTACTTAATTTTCAAATTAAATTTAAATGAACAATAACTAATTGTTATTGTTCATATTTAATAATCATTATTTTTCTGATAAATCTTTAGATTTTTTAATTGCTGCCTCTACAGCATCAAGAATAGCGGCCCTAAACCCTTTTTCCTCAAGCATTTGCACGCCTTCAATTGTCGTACCTGCTGGGGAACAGACCATATCTTTTAATTCACCCGGATGTTTACCCGTCTCTAGCAATAATTTAGCTGACCCCAATACCGCTTGCGCGGCAAATTTGTAAGCTTGTTTTCTAGCTAAACCACCTTTAACGGCTCCATCAGCCAGAGCTTCAATAAACATAAACACAAAAGCCGGAGATGAGCCACTAGCCCCCACAACAGCATCAATTAAATACTCTGGTACAATCTCTGTTGCGCCAATACAATTTAATAAGCTTTCAACAATAGTTAACTCTTCATCCGTAACTTCAGTATTTGGTGTTATTGAGCACATTGCGGCATTAACTAATGCCGGGGTATTTGGCATAACTCTGACTATCTTTTGTTCATAGCCCACACATTTGGCAATAGTTTTAATGGTTACACCTGCCGCAATCGAGATAACAATGGTATTCTTTTTTAACTCTTTTTGAATATCGTTTAATACATCTACAATAATGTTTGGCTTAACAGCGATAAAAACAATATCTGATTCTCGAGCAACATCTCTTGCGGAGTCTAAATTATTTATGGAGTAAGACTGATTGAGTGCCTGGCCTTTGTCAAGTTGAGGATCATAAACGTAAATCTGCGTTCCAGGCACAATATTACTTGCCAAAATACCTTGTAATATGGCGTTGCCCATATTACCTATACCGATAAAACCTATACGCTGTTCCATTTGTTTATCCTTTTATAAATAAAATACGCTAAAGATTATAGAATAAATTTTAAAATAAAACTTAAAATTTATTTAGCTTGGCAAGCAGTAATTTTTTCACGATAACGATATAAATTAATTAGCCATCAGTTGCATACCATATTGTTTTCCAGTTTGCATTATGGATAGTATTTGCTTGGTTTTGCCTTCACTAATTAAATTACTGACAGCAGAAGTGTTGATTAGAACTTCATATATCGCTTTACGACTTTCATTATAAGGAACCAATTTTTGACAAATGATGGCTTTTAAACTATTTGAGAGTTGGTTACGAATTACCGCTCGAGAGCCCTCATCAAATAGATCAATAATACGATTAATAGTTTGTATGGCTGAACTGGTATGTAATGTAGCCAGAACTAAATGCCCGGTTTCAGCAATGGTTAATGCCGCTTGGATGGTGTGTTGGTTACGTAATTCACCTAGTAGAATAATATCTGGATCTTGTCTTAATATGCTGTCAATTGCATTGCCAAAGTGAGTAAGTTCTCGCTGTTGGATAAGTGATTTATCGTTTTGATAAATGAACTCTATAGGATCTTCTAAGGTGATAATGTGTTTAGCTTGGGTTTGATTGATATGTTGAATTAAGGCTGCTAAAGTTGTCGATTTACCGCTACCTGTTGCACCCGTCACTAAAATAATGCCTGATTCTGCTTTTGCGAGTTCATTTAATACGTTGGGAGCCTCAATCTCAGTTAAGCTGGGGATCTGTTGTTTGATTATTCGAAATATTGCTGAAATACCGCGTTGTTGATAAAAAATATTTACACGAAAACGACCAACATTCTCAACATGATATGCAAAATCAATCTGCTGATGCTGTTGCAATATTGCTTTTTGCTCCATATTTAATAGATTAAATAAATCAATTTTAAGTTTCTGGGGTAATAATTTATCCGCGGAGAGGCGTTTTAGGTCACCATTAACGCGAATACAAGGTTTTTCGCCACTTGAAAGATGCAAATCAGAAGCTTTTTGCGTTACACTAAAAGCCAACATTGAATTTATCATTTTAGGTCACTATCCATTTTTTTATTGGGAATTAATATGAATACAGTACATGACAATTTAATTACGATTAAAAATGAAATACACAAAATTGCTTTAGATTGCGATCGAGATCCCAATACAATTGAGCTTATTGCAGTTAGTAAAACCAAACCGGTAACCTTAATCGCTCAGGCAATTGAAGCTGGTCAATTATCTTTTGGTGAAAATTATGTTCAAGAAGGTGTTGAGAAGATTGCCTACTTTAAACAAAATATGCCTGATACCCCAATTACTTGGCATTTTATCGGCCCGCTACAATCAAACAAAAGCAGATTAGTGGCCGAAAATTTTGATTGGATGCATACCATTGACCGTTTTAAAATTGCCCAACGTCTGGATGCACAGCGCCCAGCGAATATGGATAAATTAAATGTGCTTATTCAGGTAAATATTAGCAATGAAGAAAGTAAATCGGGAGTTCAAGCAGATGAAGTTGCTGATTTGATAGACCAGATTATTACATTACCCAATTTACGACTACGCGGCCTAATGGCGATTCCTGAAATAGAAAATGATTTTGCCAAACAACTTGAGGTATTCAAGCAGATGTCTGAGCTATTAGCATCGTTGAAAACAGATTATCCTTTTTTAGATACACTATCAATGGGCATGTCAGGTGATATGCCTGCAGCTATTGTTGCAGGTAGCACAATGGTTCGTATTGGTAGCGCGATTTTTGGTGCACGGCAATATGTGTGATATATTGCCAAGTATATTTTATTTCAGGAGTATCAAATGATTTCGTTAATCTTCTTAGGAAGAGCTATTTTTACTATTAGCTTGTACGTACTGATTCTTCGTTTGTGGATGCAGCATGCGAGGGTAAATTTTCATAATCCTTTTACCCAATTTATTGTACGTATTACCCAACCGATTATTGGTCCAATGCGAAGAGTAATTCCTTCTATTAGGCGTATCGATACCGCAACTTGGATGCTGTTTTATGGAGTAGCTTTACTTAAAATTATCTTTATTTCCTGTTTTCAGCTAATTAATGCACCACTGTTTACCCCTTATTACCTGCTATTCGCTTTGGCTGCAATGGTGCATGCCATCGGGCATCTAATATTTTGGTTACTATTATTTAGAGCGATTTTAAGCTGGGTTAGCCGGGGACAATCGGTTACTGATGAATTACTTGCGCAATTAACTGAGCCACTTATTGCACCGATTCGCCGTATCGTACCACCAATAGGTATGATTGATATTTCATTTATGATTTTTGTTTTTATATTGATGTTTCTAAATTTACTAGCTATCGATTTTCTTGGCAATTTGTGGTTAATGTTATAAAACATAAAAGAGAGCCTAGACTCTCTTTTAAATAATATGATCTTCCCAACAAATGACATCTTTTTCATAAACAATTCGGTTTTTAACCGATATTTTCAATTTATGCATCATTTTTTTATTACCAACTATTAATGGGTGCCATTCGGGTAATTGTCCTGTATCTGAAAAATAACGATAAGTGCAAGTCAATGGTAACCATTCAATTGTTAGTAAATTTTCACGGGTTAACTTGATACAATCAGGCTCATAATCAAAACGATTATGATAATGTCGGCATTGGCAGGTATTTGAATCGAGTAAATTACACGCCACATTGGTATAGAGGATTTCGTCGGTATCTTCATCCATTAATTTATTTAGGCAACATTGACCACAACCATCACAGAGTTGTTCCCACTCGTCATCGCTCATTTGATCTAACGTTTTATATTCCCAAAATGGTTCAATCATACTTTAAAATCATCTTCTTTTAACATTTGTAAGAAAAATCCATCCGCTTTTATCTTCTCCTCTATTTCCTGTGCGGTTCCGACAACAAAACGTCGTTTACCGTCAAGCAATACTTTCATCACAAAAGCTGGTGTGCCAAAAATTTTCATGATTTTTTCCGGAATATGGGAGAAGTCGTTCTCTTGCTCCATGTAAAGATAACAATTTTCTTTTTTGGTACTTCTATAAATATAACACCACATCATAAAATTAAATTTTACTCCTCAATTATTTCAGGCTATTTTGTAAATAAACACCTGCACCAAATAACCCCGGATCTTTATGAATAATCACATAAACAGGAATTTTTTTAACTAAAAAAGACATTCGTCCTTTATATTCAAATGCTTCTCTAAATGGTGATGATTTAAAGAATTCAATAAATCTAGGTACAATGCCACCAGCAATATACACACCACCTTGAGTATTAAGCGTCAACGCTAAATTGCCACCAAATCGCCCCATAAAAGTACAAAAATGCGTTAAAGTTGCTAAACAGATCGGACAGCTATTTGATAATGCTTTATTGACAATAATATCTGGCGTGATCTCTTCAATTGGTTGATTGTTGATCTGTAATAATGCTTGATAAATATTAACAATACCATTACCCGATAAAAATCGTTCGCAAGAGACTCGACCAAATTTTTTACGTAATTGGGCTAAAATTCGATCTTCTTCTTCATTAACCATAGGTAGTTCGGTATGGCCACCTTCACCGGATAAACTGATCCAGTTTTCGTTGACTTTTACTAAATGAGAAACGCCTAAACCAGTTCCAGCACCATAAATTGCTATTGGATAATTGAGATTAGGTTCCTCACCACCAATTTTAATGACATCGTCCGCTGATAGTCGAGGGATAGATGTTGAAACTGCCGTAAAGTCATTAATGACTTCTAATTTAGTTAACTTAAGCTCTTTAATCAGTTCAGAACGAGAAAATGATAAATTATTATTGGTCATTTCAATCAGATCACCCTCATCGATTGGGCAAGCTATAGCAATGCAAGCCATATCAACAGTTTCTGATTGTGAGTTTAAGTAGGATTTAATTAATTCGAGTAATACATCATCTTTTGATATGAGAACTTTAGTTATTGCAGATAATTCATTAGTGACTAAATCATAAAGTGCAAAACGGGCATTGGTTCCACCAATGTCGGTAACTAGTGCATATTGACTCATGTTATTCCCTTTTTTAAAAAATAAAATCTTTCTATATGAACTTTAGTTCAATAAATATTCAAACAACATTAGTAATATTATGGACTATTTGAAATGATTTAACTAGTTTGCTTTAAATGAATTTGCTTGCCCAATTACCGCTAACTAAAGGTTAGCGGATAATATTTGAAGTGTTCAACGACAAACTATCAACTATAACCATCAACTACAACCATTTTTTGAGTTTGAAGTAAATATAAGGCGCAACACCAGCTAGTAACATCAACAATAAGGATAAAGGATAACCATATTCCCATTTCAGCTCAGGCATGTGTTCAAAGTTCATACCATACGCTGACGCCACCACTGTAGGCGGTAAAAATACCACTGAGACAACCGAGAAAATCTTAATGATTCTGCTTTGCTCTATATTGATAAAACTAGTAGCCGCTTGCATTAAAAAGTTAACTTTTTGGAATAGTGACTCATTATGTGGCACCAATGATTCAATATCTCGAATAACTTCACGCGCCTGCTCTAATTGTTCAACCGGCATCTTAGCACGACGAACTAAATAGTTGACCGCACGTTGACTATCCATTAAACAAAGACGCACTTTCCAAGCCGTATCTTCAAGTTCAGCTAAGGAAGTAATCGCTTCATCATAATGCTCCTGAGAAGAGCGATCCATAATTATCAAACTTAACTCTTCAAGCTCACTATAAATATTTTCGATTTGATCGGCTAACTGTTCAACTTTGACTTCAAATAAATCTAATAAAACTTCATAGGGATTTCCATCGTTCATCCCCTGATAACGAGAGCGCATTCTGTATAGACGAAATGCTGGTAAATCGCGTTCACGCAGGGTGAATAAACGCCCATTGTGCACAGTAAAAGCGACAGTTGAGTTACCAGCTCGGTCTTCAGCATCTTCATAAAAAAAGAAGGAGTGAACATGTAGTCCTTCATTATCTTCGAAAAAACGAGCTGATGCCTCAATATCATCTAATTCAATACTTGTTGCTAAATTCTGACCTAAGTTTGTCAGAATGAATTCACGATCCGCTTCTTCTGGTTCAATCAAGTCAATCCAGGTCGCATTCTTAATATCGCCTTCATTAATTTTCACTAATTGTTTGTTCTTCAGTCCAAACGCATTAATCATAAGGCCTCCAGCAGGAAAAATGTTTAAAATATAACATCTACAAATGGCTGGCATTATACTCGTTATAGGCAAAAATTCCTATGTTTAAGCCAATCTTTCTCTATTTTAATAATTTGGATACAAAGTTCCAATTTTGGATTAAATTCGATGATGTTATTGCTGTCTCATGTTACAATAGTCCAATTATATATCTATGCAATTGTTAGGAGTCTATAATGGCAAACCGAGGAATTAATAAAGTCATTTTAGTTGGTAATTTAGGTCAAGATCCAGAAATTCGTTACATGCCAAATGGTAACGCTGTTGCAAATTTTAGTGTTGCAACATCAGAAAGTTGGAAAGATAAACAAACTGGAGAGAACCGCGATAAAACTGAATGGCATCGAATTGTCGTATTTGGTAAATTAGCTGAGATTACAGGTGAATACATTAAAAAAGGTACACTTGTTTATATTGAAGGACAATTACAAACTCGTAAGTGGCAAGATCAATCAGGCCAAGATCGTTATACGACTGAAGTTGTTATCAACCCTATTGGTGGTACATTACAAATTTTAGGAAGCCGCTCTGGTGGTGATGCTTACACTGAAGGTTCAAAAAGTTGGGGACAAAGTGCCAATAATACCTCCTCGGCACCGGCTATGCCGGCCGCTCAACGTGCTTCATCAGCTAATCAAACACCAGCAAGTCAACCAACTATGCCTGAACCACCAATGGATTTCGATGACGACATTCCATTTTAATGGCTATTTATTCAATTCTATATTATATAGGCGTATTAATTACGCCTTTTTCAATTCATATTTTTACAATGCATATTCTTACAATACTTATCTAAAATAACGACAACTTATTGTGTTTAACTTTTTTTAAAACCGGTGTTAGAACGGTAAAGATCAGGTGTAACCCCTGAGATATTTTTAAACATAGTAATAAAAGCGGATACTGAAGTATAACCCACCGAAAAAGCGATATCTTGTATCGATTTACCTTGTTCTAGAAGGGAGATACTATATAAAAATCTTAACCGTTGGCGCCACAGCCTAAATGACATACCTAATTCTTGTTGGCAACGTCGCGCAAGGGTTCGTTCGGTGGTAAATACTGTCTGAGCCCACTGTTCAAGAGTCTTATTATTAGCCGGATTTAATTCTAACTCTTTTAAAATAGGGGCTAAATATTTATCGTTAGAACTTGGCAAATAGAGATTGAGGTTAGATTCCACTAGGACCTGATCGATTAACACTTGCGCTAAACGCAGATCTTGTTCACTCTCTGGCTCCAGAATGTTTCGCTCAAAGAAAGAATCGATAATAGCATGGCTGATTTTATTTAAACCAAACAAGCAGGTGTAATTAGGCATAACTTGACAATCAGTAATATTAATTGTCCGAAACCTAGTTAATTGTTGGTTGTAACATGCGTGTTCGGTATATGGCGGGATCCATAATGCAAATCCTGAAGGAGCCAAATATCTTTGTCCTTGAACGTTTAAGACAAAAATACCTGATTTGACGCAGATAATTTGCCCCCAATTATGCTGATGAGAAGAATATTCAGTATCTGCATTAAATGCTTCATCATGAAGGAACATAAATCTTTTAGATTGCTTATCATTTAAATTCGTTTGAAATTTTAAATTCATGGTAATTAGATAGTATTAAGATTGTCTTATAATAGCTCTTTTTGTCTGATTTTAGTGATGTTTATAAATTAAGACAAGTTAAACTACAGCGAATTATTTATTACTATTGTTTACATAAGAAAATATATGGCTTATTTATACCCATTGATGGCAGTATTAATTTGGGCTGGCAATCAAGTTGTCAATAAATTATCGGTCGGTGCAATTGAACCTGAGGTTATCTCTTTTTACCGTTGGCTTTTGGCACTTATTTTATTAACCCCATTTTTTTTAAAAGGAATTATTAAGAACTTACGGCAAATCTATCCTCAAGTTCTAAAATTGATGGTGCTTAGCTTACTTGGTATGGCTTTATATCAATGCCTTGCTTATTATGCCGCAGCAACAATTAGTGTGTTAACGATGGGGATTATTATGTCTATTATTCCTTTGTTAACTATCCTATTAAGTATATTCATTTTAAAAACACCACCCACTCAAGGGGTGTTAATTGGCAGTATTTTATCTTTTATTGGTTTAATCTGGCTGATTAGTGGTGGTGAGCCAACTAGACTGCTCGAACTTGGAATTGGTAAAGGTGAGATTTTAATGTTAACGGCAGCCTTGTCTTATGCGCTTTATGGGGTATTAACCAAAAAATGGACAATGAAAATCACAAATTGGCACTCAGTCTATGTTCAAATTTTATTTGGTACATTAATGTTATTGCCCGGCTTTTTAATGAGTAATGATTTAACTATAAATTCTGACAATGTTTGGCTGGTACTTTATGCGGGTATTCCGGCTTCAATCATTGCGCCATTTGTTTGGATAATAGCGATAAAAAAATTGGGTGCCAATAAAACCGCCCTTTTCTTAAATTTAACCCCGGTTATCACTGCTATAATCTCAATACTATTTTTGCATGAAACACTGTGTAGTTACCATTTAATTGGCGGTGGTATGTCATTTATCGGCGTAATATTGGCACAAAACTTAAAAACACCGTTGTTTAAAATGAAAGCTTCAGATAAAGATGCATAACTAACCACTATTGCGCTAATATTTATTTAGTTTTAACCTAACAGTTAATGTATCTTTTTTATATATTTCATATATACTTAATTAAAACTACTGTGATAATTTAGATTCGATATATGTTAGAACTTATACAAACTGTCGGGTTTGGTTTAATCTTGTTTATACCATTAACTAATCCTTTGACTACGGTTGTACTGTTATTAGGTCTATCAGGCGATATGACCAATGAAGAGCGTAATTACCAGTCAAAAATGACCTGTATTTATGTTTTTATCATTATGATTGTCTCATTTTATTGCGGACAGTTAGTCATGAGTACCTTCGGTATTTCGATTCCTGGATTACGTATCGCTGGCGGAATGATTGTCGGTACTATCGGTTTTAGAATGCTATTTCCACAACAACCTTCGCACAAAACCCTAGAAGCGGATGAGAAAAAGAAAGAAATATCAAATAATATCGCGTTTGTGCCACTCGCTATGCCCAGCACCGCCGGTCCGGGTACCATTGCGATGATTATCAGTATGGCTTCAACCGTAAAAAGTGGTGGATATAACGTATCAACTTGGGTGGTTTATACATCATCAATCCTTGTCCCGTTATTATTATGTATTATTTTATGGTTCTGTATGCGTAGCGCAGGTAGTATTATGCGCTTTATGGGGAAAAGTGGCATTGAAGCCACTTCTAGAATTATGGGATTTTTATTGGTTTGTGTCGGCACCCAGTTTGTAATAAATGGCGTTAAAGAGTTAGTTTTAAACTTTCCAAATATTTAAAAAATTTTTTTAATCTAAGTTTTAAATATATGTTTTTAATATATGTTTTACCCATGATTTTTAACTCTATTATCATTACAATTTGGGAATATTTTTTATCATTTCGACTCGCATTAAATAATCATATAGTGGTACCAATTGTTTAAAACCTTTAGCAAGTATATCCGGTAAATCGCCGGTTAAGACATCTTCAATATGCTGATTGGTTACCATCACAGCAAGATTTTTTCGATTGTACCATGTCGATATTTTTTCATCTTGTTCTTTGATTAATGGTCTTTTATAACTCTCGCCAACTAATTCAAATGGCTTTTTCACACAACGAATTACTTTCAGGAATTTCTCGCTATCGTTTAATATTTCTTCTCGAAAGATATCCATAGTCTGTTTGGAGGCACAATAATAACCCAGTCCATAACAATAGCTGTCAGGACTAATTTCAAAAAAATAAGCTGGTGCTTCTTGCCAATCACGATTAGGGCGTTTAAAAGTTAACCACAAGCGACTACGATACAATGATTTATCTTTCGAAAATCGGGTGTCACGATGAATGCGCGATATAGTTTTACCGATTGCTGGACGTGTCTCTAACCACTCATCAATTTTAAGCATGGTTGGTGTTAACTGCTCAACTAACAACCTAAAAGGTTTGATCAAATCATTATCATAAATAGCGCGATGCTCATCAAACCAAACCTTACTATTATTAATCCAGGCATCTTGTAAAAAATTTAAGCCTGCTTGAGTAAAACCAGTAAAATTTGCCATCCTCTACTCCTTAAATAATGCTCTTACTTTTTGTAAATCTTCTTGGGTATCAACACCAATTGCTGGAGGTTGTTTGGCCACCGCAACATGAATTTTTTCGCCATACCATAACACTCGCAATTGTTCTAACATCTCAATTTGCTCTAAAGCTGAAGGCGTCCATTGAATATATTGTCGAATGAAACCAGCTCGATATGCATAGATCCCAATATGACGTAAATAGAAATCGCCAATTTCATCTATCTTGCCCTGTTCATTTAATTTCGCAAAACGATCACGTTCCCAAGGAATAGTCGCCCTTGAAAAGTATAGTGCATAACCATCTTTATCCATTACTACTTTTACAGCTCCGGTATTAAACGCCTCTTCAATGCTGTTAATTGGTACTGCTAAAGTTGCCATGCCGGTTTTATAATTCACTAAGTTCTCAGCAACTTGATCGATAATAATTGGCGGAATTAATGGCTCATCACCTTGAACATTAACTATCACTTCATCATCTGCAAATTTATAAGTATTAATGACTTCTGCCAATCGTTCTGTACCTGAATTATGCTTATCGCTAGTAAGTATTACCTCACCACCGTAGCTTTTCACAATATCAAAAACTTGTTGATGATCAGTTGCAATGATTACTCGATTAGCCGACGACTTTTGTGCTTGTTCCATAACTCGAATTATCATTGGTTTGCCGTGAATATCAGCAAGTGGTTTTCCTGGTAGACGACTTGAAGCATATCTTGCAGGAATAATTACCGTAAAACTCATAAAATTACCTCTAAACTTTGTCTATTCTTTTAATCACTATGAGATTGATTTAATGGCTTTGCCTCACTGGCTAATAACACCGGAATACCATCTTTAATCGGGTAAGCCAACTGATCTTTTTGGCAATTTAGTTGTTGATGTTGCTTATCATATTCCAATTGACCATGACATTTAGGACAGGCAATAGCAGTTAATAGAAGCTGTTTCATTTTTTTTCTCTTTGTGATTTTTTTTCTTTAAATAGGGAGTAAATCTTCTCAATGGCTTGATCTGGTATTGTCGCATCAATTGGTAAATACCACCAGTTAGCTAACGCAAATTCCCGACATTTTACTGCATCTTTTTCAGTCATTAAGAGAGTTTGATTATTGCCAACCACTTTCTCTAATAACGGCAAACTAAAATTTTGATGATCAGCAAAAGATTCGGTATGCAGCAAATCTGCTTTCATTGCAATTAACATATCGAAGAAACGCTTTGGATTACTGATACCAGCGATAGCACAAATATGACGTAAGGCCGATAATTCACATTGCTGATTGGTAGCAAGGTTGACTACATGACCGGGGGTTAATTGCATGGTGTAAGTTTTATCTGGATATTGATTGACTAAATCCCGCGAACTGTCACCATTGATAATGATTAAATCAACCGATTTTAACCGACTACTTCTTTCTCGCATTGGTCCAGCGGGTATCCACCAACCATTGCCAAATTGGCGCTTACCATCGACGACCACAATTTCAATATCACGCGCCAAAGCGTAATGTTGTAAACCATCATCGGTTAAAATCACATCTAATTGATGTGAATCTAATAATGCTTTTACTGCATCAACCCGTTTTGGTGCAACAGCAACCGGGACATGTGTTCGTTGATAAATTAACACGGGTTCATCACCGGCTTGCTTGGTGCTAGTATTTTCATCTAAGAGCAACGGATAGTGATCGGCCTTTCCGCCATAACCGCGTGAAACAAGTCCGACTTTTAACCCTTTAGCCTTCAACGCTTCAATTAGACTAATCGCCAGTGGTGTTTTACCATTACCACCCGCCGATAAATTTCCAATGACAATAATCGGTACTGGAGATTGCCATGATTTAAAAATACCTAGTTTATATAGCAGACGGCGAAAAAAAGCAATCAACCCATATAACAATGAAAAGGGCAACAGCAACCAAAATGATCTATTCTTACCATACCATAGTTTTTCAATCATAATCTCGCTCGTTAATCTTTATCATTTTATACCCATATATAATCGCACTGTAGTTGGGTTATTTTACTCATAAAACGGTAAACTACCAAACCAATCATGATACCATCTTGGATAAAGATCGTGGCGCATGGTTTTTTGTTGCCATGATGTAGGGTAAAAAAATAGACTTATCTGCCCCTCTTTTGCCGTAACATAGTAATTAATATTTAGCTCTTTATAGCGATCTGTGATTTTATTGGCAGGAAGGTGCCACGGGTTATAGCGTGAAGTTGAAGTCAAGGCATTAACTGGATTAACATAGGTTATAAATGGATAACTCGATGAAGTATTACTACCATGATGCGGAGTCTGTAATATAGTTGAGGATAGTGCTTGCTTATGTTGTAACACTAAATCATACTCTTGCTTGCGTTCCAAATCGCCAGTTAACAATACTGAAAATCGACCATCAGTAATCTGAATTACACATGAATCGGCATTATCGGGGTTATTGACTAATTTCGTTGGCCATAACACTTTAAATTGCAAATTTTTCCAATACAAATAACGATTAGTTAGACAATCATAATTATTTTGCAAACTTGAAGATGAGCTCATAAGCCAAGCATTAGGATAACGTTGTTGTAAATAGCTTAATCCCCCAATATGATCATTGTGGCTATGACTGATAATAATCCCCTCAACTTGCAGATTATGCCATAGCAGAAAAGGTATAATCACTTGTTCTGCCGCTGAGTTATTTACCCATTTGGCACCGGTATCGTATAAAACAGCTGATTGACCATTGTGGATCACAATGGCCAGACCATGGCCTACATCCAACATATCCATACGCCATAAATATTCAGGTTGTTTATAAAATGGTGAAACAGCAATAACTAAAATACTCAAAAGAGTAAAACTAAAGCGTCGCCAAACAGCTGTTCTTATTACTATCAAGGTTAACCAGCCGAATAAACTGAGAAAATAAAAATCCATTGAGATATTTAGCCACATAAGATTTAAATAATCTAAGCAATAAAACAACCATTCAAGTGAAGTTTGAGCAATGAACCATAACCACAAGGTAATATAAAAGCAGTTTGTTAAACTAAATAATAGTGCTAATAAAATTGATGGAAAAGTAATTATACAGATAATAGGGATGGCAATTAAGTTACTAACTAATGAAACAGCACTGATGCCATGAAAGACATATAATTGGATAGGTAGTAATAATAGCGTCAAACCAAATTGTAAATGTAATAACCGAATTAGATACCAGCGTTTTTTACTTTTTACTGTTTTAGGTAGCGGTAGCCAATCAAACAAGAAAATTAAGCTGATGACAGCATAACAAGACAACCAAAAACTTTCTGACAGTATCATTAACGGATCAATAATTAACAGTAACGCAATGATACGATTAATTTTTTGCCAAGCACTTATCTGATTATTTTTATAACGTAAATATATCCACATCGATAAAGCCAAAATGGCGCGAAGCGCTGGTGGATTAAATCCGGTTAACCAAGTGTAACTTAGACTAACTAACCATCCGATGATGATGGGTAGTAAAAAGTAGTTAAAGCGCTGCGGCAAACAAAAAACTAACCCTTTGGTTAATATATAGCTAATAGAGAAGACTAATAGAATATGCATTCCGGAGATCGCCATTAAATGAGCAACACCAGTTTGCATCATAATTATTCGATGATTCATTTCCATTTGCGAACGATCACCAAAACCTAGCGCTAATAAAATATCGCGATAACTGAATAAATCTATATAGAATAGACATTTATCGACTATAATTTGTCGAAGAGCGGTCTTATCTGTGAGTAGAACTGCTTTGCTAACTTTAGCTTTTAATATTGATTTATTTGCTATAGCAAAACGTTGATTATCAAATCCACCTTCATTTAAATAGCTATGCACAGCTTTAGTTTTTATGGTTAATTGCCAAATTTGGCCGGCTTTAATTAATTCCGGTTGATCCCAATAGATTGCCACCGGTATTGGCGACAACAAAGGTTGTTCGGTAATACTGATAATTGAAAATTTGACATAATGGGGATTAATGGGATCAGTTTTGAACTGCGAAGAAATTTGCGTATTAATACCTTCAACTTTCGCAGTAACCGCTAATGTTTGATCAATATACGGCTCAATTGAACTAAGATAATGCTTTGCTGTAGCTGTTGACCAAACAAAGCTTAGTGCAAACATCGCAACGACAATAAAATAACCCTTAAGTTTTACCGCGAAAATAATGGCAATCGAAGCTACAGTAAACCAACATATATCACTCGGTAACCATGGCAAAAACATTAATGGCAAGCATCCTAATGAAACTGCTATTGCCATCAAATCTATTGAACAACCATGTCGCATTAACGTCTACATCTACCATTAACTATATGGTCAATCTAGCATAGATAGATTTTTTACAATTTAATTTAGCGCTAATTTTAGAGCTCTATTCCAATTTATAAATTATCCTTTCATTTTTATTTGAAAAAATTGATTTATAAAATCATCACCAACAAAAAAGCCTTTGAATTTACTCAAAGGCTTTTTGGTTATAACTAAATTTAAATTAAGCTTTAGCCGCATTATTTACGCGTTCACGTAGCTCTTTCCCTGGTTTGAAGTGAGGAATATATTTGTGTTTAACTTCAACATTCCCACCTGTTCTAGGATTTCTTGCTTTACGTGGCGCACGATAATTTAAGCTGAAACTACCAAATCCGCGAATTTCAACACGATCGTTACTTTCCATCGCTAATGCGATTTGCTCAATAATATCTCTAACAGCATCATCTACTAGTTGCACTGGAAGGTGTGCCCGCCAGTTGACTATTTTTTCTGCTAAATCGGATCTGTTCATGGTCACTCCTAATTTAATTTACGTAGTATATAATTTATGCATTTTATACCACAAAAGAAAAAGAGGGCAAGCCCTCTTTACTCTTTCAATAAATATTTTTTACTCAGTTTTTGATGCAGCTTTGAATGCTTCTGCCATTGCGTTAGTAAATGATGCATCTTCTGGAGTTGCAGTGTTATTTACAGCAGCAAGTGCTTCTTTCTCATCAGCTTCATCTTTAGCACGTACAGATAAAGAAATTGCACGAGTTTTACGATCGATATTAACAATCTTCGCTTCAACTTCATCACCAACGTTTAATGCAGTAGTTGCATCTTCAATACGTTCACGAGCAATATCTTGTGCTTTTAAGTAACCTTCGATACCTTCGGCAATTTCGATTGTTGCACCTTTAGCATCAACTGCAGTTACTTTACCTTTAACAATTGAGCCTTTTTTGAAGTTAGATGCAAAGCTATTAAATGGATCATCTTCAAGTTGTTTGATACCTAATGAGATACGTTCACGTTCTGCATCAACTTGTAAAACAACAGCTTCGATATCATCACCTTTCTTATAAGCTTTAACCGCTTCTTCACCTGGCATATTCCAAGAGATATCAGAAAGATGAACTAAACCATCAATACCACCATCTAAGCCAATGAAGATACCAAAATCAGTGATTGATTTGATCTTACCGCTAACTTTATCACCTTTATTGTGTGATTCAGCAAATTGTAACCATGGATTTGGTTTACATTGTTTAAGACCTAGAGAGATACGACGACGTTCTTCATCAATTTCAAGAACAACAACTTCAACTTCATCGCCTAAGCTAACCACTTTAGATGGGTGAATATTTTTGTTAGTCCAATCCATTTCAGAAACATGAACTAAACCTTCAACACCAGTTTCGATTTCAACGAAACAACCGTAATCAGTTAAGTTAGTTACTTTACCAGTTACTTTAGTACCTTCTGGGTAACGTTTAGCGATTGAAACCCATGGATCTTCGCCTAATTGTTTTAAGCCAAGAGAAACACGTGAACGGTCTTTATCGAATTTAAGTACTTTAACAAGTAATTCTTGACCAACTTCAACCACTTCACTTGGGTGTTTAACACGTTTCCAAGCCATATCAGTGATATGTAGTAAACCATCAACCCCACCAAGATCAACGAATGCACCGTAATCAGTAAGATTTTTGATAATACCTTTAACTTCAGAACCTTCTTGTAGATTTTCAAGAAGTTGTTCTCTTTCTGCGCTATTTTCAGATTCAATTACTGCACGACGAGAAACTACTACGTTGTTACGTTTTTGATCTAATTTAATAACTTTTAATTCGATTTCTCTATTTTCAATATGAGAAGTATCGCGTAATGGACGAACATCAACAAGCGAACCAGGTAGGAACGCACGAACGCCATTAAGATCAACCGTAAAGCCACCTTTAACTTTACCATTGATAACACCTAAAACTGTTGCAGCATCTTCAACTGCTTTTTCTAATGTTAGCCACGCTTCATGGCGTTTAGCTTTTTCACGAGATAAGATTGTTTCACCAAAGCCATCTTCAATTGAGTCAAGCACAACGTCAACAACGTCGCCAACTTGAACTTCTAATTCGCCTTGGGCATTTTTAAACTGCTCTACTGGAATTGCTGATTCAGATTTCAAACCAGCATCAACTAAAACAACATCTTTGTCGATTGCAACGACAGTACCATGGATCATATTACCAGAACGAGTGTCTAGTTGATTTAAAGACTCTTCAAAGAGTTGAGCAAAAGATTCAGTCATATTTTTATTTACTTAAGTTAAATTTAACGTCCACATTACATCCTGTCCTGTGGGGTTGTTTATAATACTCCACTCATCCTTGCAATGGAGCTTGGTTCACGTAGCAAGTTTTAATAGATACTCACAACGCAATTTTTTCTTTTATATACATAATAGATTGATTAAAAACATCTTGAATTGAAAGTGATGTGGTATCAATTATTAATGCATCAACCGCAGGTTTTAACGGCGCAACGGCACGATTACGATCGCGTTCATCACGGGCAGTTATCTCCTGCAAAATTTCGCCGAATTTAGCATGAATTTGCTTATCTTGCAACTGTTTCATTCTTCTTTCTGCTCTTGATTGGGCACTAGCATCAAGAAATATTTTAACTGGGGCGTCAGTAAACACCACTGTACCCATATCCCGACCATCAGCAACCAGCCCCGGCAACTGTCTAAAGTCACGTTGTCGCTGCAACAAAGCTACTCTTACTTCATTGATTGACGCAACTTTTGAAGCGGCTCCTCCTGTCTCTTCGGTACGTATTTCACGTGAAACATCCACGCCATCTAATAATACTTTGACATCATCACTATTGCTATCAAACGTCAGTGGCAGGCTTAAAGCCAAAGTTGCTAACTGTTTTGTATCATCTAAAGCAATATTTTGTTGTAAAGCAGAAAGTGCCAGTACACGATAAATCGCACCCGAATCTAAAAGGTGCCAATTAAGATGATTAGCTAACGCCTGACACAAAGTACCCTTACCAACACCACTTGGTCCATCAACAGCAATAACTGGAATTTTATTCGTCATGTTATATTTCACTTAATCGTTTAAATTGTTCAAAATAGTCAGGAAATGTTTTCATCGTACATTTCGGATCCAAAATAGTGACTGGCGTATCAGAAAGTGCAACTAATGAAAAACACATTGCCATACGATGATCATTATAAGTTTTAATATCAGCATGGTTAAGTGTAGCCGGAGGAATAATCGTAATATAATCGTCGCCTTCATCTACTGTTGCCCCAACTTTACGTAGCTCAGTTGCCATGGCTGATAAGCGATCAGTCTCTTTAACTCGCCAATTGTATATATTGCGAATAGTGGTAGGACCTTTAGCAAATAACGCAGTAGTTGCTATCGTCATTGCCGCATCAGGAATATGATTCATATCCATATCAATGCCATTTAATTCGCCACGCGTACATTCAATATAATCATCGGCCCAAGTAATTTGGGCGCCCATTTTTTCTAGCACATGGGCAAATTGGGTATCACCTTGCAGACTCTTTTTACCAATTCCGGTTACACGCACCGTTCCGCCTTTAATTGCCGCTGCGGCTAAAAAATATGAGGCAGAAGAGGCATCACCTTCAACCAAATAGTGCCCCGGAGATTGATAAGTTTGATTGGCTTTAATGATAAATTTTTGATAGTGATCATTGCTAACAGACACACCAAACATCGCCATCATCTTAATTGTGATATCAATATAAGGTTTAGATACCAGATCACCAATAATGGTAATTTCAGTATCATTGGTAGCTAACGGTGCTGCCATTAAAAGTGCGGTTAAAAATTGACTTGATACTGAACCATTAACCGCAATCTTACCGCCTGTAAAACCACCATGAATATGCAGTGGGGGGTAGCCGTCATTTTCAAGATAATCAATCTTAGCGCCCCCTTGACGCAACGCATCGACCAAATGACCAATTGGGCGCTCTTTCATACGTGGTTCGCCAGTTAACACAATATTGTTATCCGCTAAACAAAGTGCCGCAGCTAACGGACGCATCGCCGTTCCTGCATTACCTAAAAATAGTTCTAACGGATGAGCAGAATGTAATTTGCCACCTACTCCTTCAATGTCACAAATTGTTCGATCACTTGATAGTTGATATTTGACATCCAACGCTTTTAAAGCATCAAGCATATAGCGCACATCGTCACTATCAAGTAAATTAGTTAATCGCGTTTTACCCTGACTAAGTGCAGACAAAAGTAATGCACGATTTGAAACACTTTTCGAACCAGGTAAATTAATCGTACCAGAAAATTTTTTTATCGGTTGTAATGTTAAAGATAACATAGTAACTCTCTTTAGTAATTTCAATATTCTTTAGAATTTATCTAAGGTGGCTTTTAGTAAATCTATCGCTTGCTGATCTTTAGCACTATCTTGCCACAACTTATCAAATAAATGACGATAACGCTTAATCGCATCTTCTGATGATGTAATTGAAGCGATACCCGTAGTCACATTAGGTAACTCACCTAATCTAAACGGGCTCATAGCCAATGCTAACCCATTATCATGTTGGTAAAATATTTGGAAAGCAATAGATGGAATAGCTTGTTGAGTTATTGCAATTGTTGGCGCATAGGCTTGATCTTCAATTAATTTGATTAAATGATAGACCTCTTTTCGGGCCAACACCATTCTTTCCGACTTTCTGCCCGGCGAAATAGTTAGATTACCTACCAAACCGATATGCAAAAAACGTTCAACATTACGTAAGCTAATTAAATTGATAACTTTGGGGACAGATTGATAAAATTGGGTTTTACGTTCATTTAAAATAGCTAAAGAAGTCGCATATTTGTGTGCTTCAATGTTTTCGCTTGATTCGTTTAACATCATCCCCAAATGAGACAAATAATCGGGGGAAGTTAACAAAAAAGAAAAAGGGTCAAAATGCGAATAAATATGGGTGGATTGCTCTTCGAGTTGACGCATTCGCTCAAAAAAACCATCACCACTTGAATAATATTCGGTATCAATGCCAAGTAAACTAGCAAATGATGTATCTAATAACGAAGCTAATCGTTCAAGTGTTTCAATTTTGACGATCTCGCCTTTTTCTAAACGGTAAACCGCAGCTCTTGAGATCCTAAGACTTTCAGCAACCTCTTCAGCTCTAAGAGAGGCAGCGATGCGATAAGCTCGCAATCGCTGTCCGATAGCACAATAATCAATCGATCCAGTAATCATAATATACTCAAACTATTGGGATTTTGGCAGTGTACCATATGGTGAGTACAATGCCAATTCCATGTAATGATATTTCAGGTTGAATCTATGTTTGAGTATCTTATTTCAACAATTCATCTTGCAATGATGAAGCATTGTTGAATTCAGTAAAATCAGTAATTGCTTCAGGTTGTTTTTTACCTTCCTCGGGTTGGCCTAAAACTTGCGATGCGATTACCAAACCTTTTTGATCAATAACCGAACTTTTATAAAAATCGACCAAATCTTCTTTAGTAAGCTGCTTAAGTTGCGCAATTTTCTTATCACGCGAATCGAATTGGAAACGAGATAAACGATAGTCTGATATTAAACGTTCAAACTCTTCATCTAACGATTGTGGCGGCATAGTCTGCTCTTCGATAATGCTTCTTTTATACTGCTCAATATCATCATTAGATAATGCTTCTAATTTAGTTAACATCGTTGGAAAATATGCTTGATAACGTTTTAATAGATAGTCTGGATCATACTGATTACTCTGAACTGCAAAGCCTAATCCTACTGATTCACTGATATAAAATGGAAAAACACCAACGATATAACCTAATTGCTCATGGCTACGCAGTTGATCAAAAAACCAAGGTGACATAATGTTAGCTAAAGTATAGCCAACCATTTGACCTTTAATTGGATCATAATTAGTTGGAAAGTAGCTCATCAACAAGGCATTATCAGTACTTTTTGCTTGTTGGGTTATTCTCGCACTAAATGTAGTTTTAAGTTTGATATCATCAAACGGCGTAAACTCGACATCACGTCTTAAGGTCTTTTGCACAGCATGGTAAAGATCTAATGAGTCTTCATTTGAAAGATTACCCAAACTAATCATATAAGGAATTGATTGCGTCATCAAATTATCGCGATAAGCTTGAACATCACTTACCGTGATATTATGAGTAATTTGTCTTCTATCATCTCGTTCAAAATAGTGTGGCATTTTGGATAATGCAAGCACTGGCTCTGTTGCTAAACGTATACTTTCAAAATGGTCTGCTCCATCAAGACGTTGCAAATACCATGATTTAGCTAACTCTAGATTTTGTTCATCGATAGTCACTTGGCGATAACTATTAAGGATGGCTAAAACCATTTCCGGTAAATGTTGATTAAAACCATTTGCGGTAATCATCAAACCATTATCACGCCCAGTTGATAACGACATCCCTGCATTACCCGCTTGGAATTGTAACTGGGTTAAATCACGACTCACAATGTAATCAAGCAACTCAAAAGCTACTGATGTTTTTGCATCTTTAAACGCTTGATTATTACGTAACGAAACTGCAATCACAGCCTTAGGGTCTTGACTAAAATGACGACTAACAAAATGGATATGATTACCTCGTTTACTAAATGTCGCGGGTTGAGTCTGATCATCGTTTTGTTTAACAATACTAAAATTATCAGGAATATACGGGTTCAACTCTGGCAAACTAAATGAAAAGGCTTTACCCAAATCTGTCCAAGTTGTTTTTAATTCATCGGTGATATTAGCAACTTTATAAGGTGCATTAAGAAAATAAGCGATTTTATCAGTGGTTTGATTTGGCGCAATCAACCAAATTCGAGCATTTTCCGGAGTAAAACTCTGAATACGCTTGATGATTGCTTCTTTATTCAAATGATCAGCAACATAATCAGAATCTAAAACATTTTTAACTGGATAAAGTAGCATCTGATCAGATAACCACTCTACATAAGACATATCACGGTTAACATCTTTATACTTAAAAGATAAAGCAAAAATTTTCTTTATTTCGTCGTAATAAGCATCTGAAACACCCTGCTTTTCAATTAATTGTAAATAATTAAATATAGCGGCTATCACCATATCTTTTTTCGCCAAGCCTTCATCAGTTAAAATGACATTAATATTAAAGGTGCCGCTATTACCATAATATTGACTATCACTCGTTGCTTGAATAGCTTCAACCAAACCTTGTTTTTGTAACTGATCAGCTAAGGTATTTTTACTATTATTACTTATTAGATAGATCAAGTACTCATTAGTCTTATCAGAAAATTTATTGATATCATTTTCAATCGGAAATTTTAAAGACAACATCTTCCTCGGTTGGGCTGGTACTATCGTAATTTCTTTCCCTGTATATTCCTGAGTAATGGCTGGTTGAGTAATTGGCGTAACAACTATATTTTTATTCGGAATTTTACCATAAGTAGCTTCCGCCAACTTCTGCAACTTTTTGATAGATTGATTACTATAAATCACCCCAACCATAATGTTGGCGGAATAATATTTATCATGAAAATTAACTAGCTCATCTTGTAGTTTACTATCATCTTTATCTCGTAACGTTTCTAAATTACCACCAGAAAATTGAGATGAAGGGTGATTAGGGTTAATCGTTTCAGAATCAACTTGTTGAATTCGAAAACCGTCACTTGAGCGATACAACGTCATCTCTGCATTAACCGCATTACGCTCTTTATCAGCAAATTGAGGGTCAAAAATTGGCTCGGCAATCGCATCTGCTAAATAATCTAACGCAGTATTAATTACCCCATTTTCAACTTCAAAGAAAAATGCGGTGCGATTACCGCTAGTAGACGCGTTATAGTTACCAGCATGTCGAGCTAGAAATTCGGTAAAACTGGATGGTTGAGGATACTTTTTCGATCCCATAAGCACCATATGTTCAGTATAATGGGCTAAGCCTTGTTGCAGGACAGGATCATATAACGAACCAACTGGCAAGGCGATAGAACCGAGTGATTTAGTTGCTTTGGGATCAGAAACTAATAAAACGCGCATTTTGTTATCAAGTTCAATCACTTCATATTGACGATCGTCTCGTTCGCTTTGGTGTACTTTATCCAATAAAACAGCATGTTCATGATTATTTTCAATAGCTAATGAAGTATTGATAGTGAAAAGGGTTAATGCGGTAAAAAATAGTGTTCTTGTTTTCATATTATTCATAGAATTCTCGCCTAATTTGAAAGACAGTATAATATAAATATGATGTAAAAAGAATAAGTTATTATTTTGATTACAAAATTATAGTCAAAATCTAAGAATATTAAGATATGTTGAAGAATGATTATTTACAGCTTTATTAATTGAAGAGATTATTACAGCAAGAACCGATTTTAAGTTAAAATCAGCCATCAAAAGATACAATTAAACTATCATTATCAGTTTAAAAAAACAACTAATTATTAAAATAAAAAAAGAGTTATTAAAATAACTCTTTTTTATAATCACTTAGATGATAGTATTTAAACGGTTAGAGGTGAATATTGATTCACCAATGATTAATTAATGCTCGCGTGTCTTTCTAAACTCAATATCAGGATAACGTTCTTGGGTTAAATTAAGATTAACCATACTCGGTGCGATATAAGATAGATTATCACCACCATCTAAAGCCAAGTTTTGTTCACATTTTCGTTTAAAGTCTTCAAGTTTCTTAACGTCGCTACATTCGACCCAACGCGCTGTAGTTACATTTACCGGCTCATAAATCGCTTCAACGTTGTATTCAGATTTCAAACGAGCAACGACCACGTCAAACTGTAACACCCCTACTGCACCAACGATTAAATCATTATTGGCAATAGGACGAAATACTTGTACTGCCCCCTCTTCTGAAAGCTGAACTAACCCTTTTAATAATTGCTTTTGTTTAAGTGGATCTTTTAAACGAATACGACGAAAGAGTTCGGGTGCAAAGTTAGGAATACCGGTAAATTTAAGTTCTTCACCTTGGGTAAAAGTATCACCAATTTGAATAGTACCATGATTGTGTAAACCAATAATATCGCCGGCATAAGCTTGCTCAACATGATCACGATCGCCGGCCATAAAGGTTAAGGCATCGGAAATATTCACATCTTTAGCTATACGAACATGACGCAATTTCATGCCTTTTTCATATTTACCGGAAACAATACGCATAAATGCAACTCGGTCACGATGTTTAGGATCCATATTGGCTTGGATCTTAAATACAAAACCAGAGAATTTTTCTTCGTTTGCTTCAACTTCACGTTTATCTGTTTGTCTAGGCTGAGGAGCCGGTGCCCAAGCAGTTAAACCATCAAGCATATGATCAACACCAAAATTACCAAGTGCTGTACCAAAAAATACTGGCGTTAAATCACCGGCTAAAAACGCCTCTAAGTCAAACTCATTTGAAGCACCTTGAACTAATTCAAGTTCATCACGAAGTTGCTGGGCTAAATCATCACCTATGGTGCTATCTAATTCTGGATTATTTAAACCTTTGATAATACGAACTTCTTGAATGGTATGCCCTTTACCTGTTTGATATAGATAGGTTTCATCTTTGGCTAAATGATAGACGCCTTTAAATAACTTACCGCAACCAATTGGCCAAGTAATAGGAGCGCACATAATATTGAGTTCGTTTTCAACTTCATCAAGCAACTCCAGCGGATCACGGATGTCACGGTCAAGTTTATTCATAAAAGTTAAAATTGGTGTATTACGTAAACGTGTGACTTCCATCAATTTACGGGTTCTATCTTCAACACCTTTTGCCGCATCAATTACCATCAAACAGCTATCAACAGCGGTTAATGTTCGATAAGTATCTTCCGAAAAGTCTTCATGCCCTGGGGTATCGAGTAAGTTGACTAAGCAATCGTTATAAGGAAATTGCATAACCGACGTGGTAATCGAAATACCACGCTGCTTTTCCATCTCCATCCAGTCTGATTTAGCATGTTGCGCATTGGCACCTCGCCCTTTCACGGTTCCGGCGGTTTGAATAGCTTGTCCAAATAACAATACCTTTTCGGTAATCGTTGTTTTACCCGCATCGGGGTGAGAGATGATTGCAAAAGTACGACGAGCATTCACTTCGTCTAAATAAGCTTGTTGTGTCATAAAATTAATTAATTTAGCTGAGCCAAAAATGATGGCGTATTCTAGCAGGTCTGTTGTTATATTGCCATTGATGAACACTATTTTACTATTTGCCTGCTATCTATACATAATAGCGGCAAATTATATCGAAGATGCTATAATCAACTTTTGATAAGGCGATATAAGTAAAATATCTCAAGAAATAAATATGAATATTCGTGACTTAAAATTATTTTTACATCTATGTGATACCTGTCATTTTGGAATGAGTGCGGATGCGATGCATGTAAGCCCTTCCACACTATCAAGGCAGATACAACGTCTTGAAGAGCAATTTGGTCACCCGTTATTTATTCGAGACAACCGGCAAGTGCAAATTACCTATGAAGGTGAAAAAGTAAAACGCTTTGCCCAACAAGTGGTCAATTTACATCAACAATTAAAACATGAATTAGACCAAGCTGATCAACAATTAGTCGGTGAATTAACCCTATTTTGCTCGGTCACCGCTGCTTATAGCCATCTACCAGAAATACTCGATCGCTTCCGCATCCACTATCCACTAGTAGAAATTAAACTCTCCACAGGCGATGCCGCCGATGCAGTTGAAAAAATTCAATCTCATCAGGCTGATCTAGCGATTGCCGGCAAACCTAAACAGCTGCCATCAGGAGTTGAATTTATTAAGTTAGGTGAGATTGAAATGGTACTACTCATCCCTAAACTCAATAGTTCATTCAGTGACAAATTGCATCAAAAAACGCCAGATTGGCATAATATTCCGTTTATCTTACCGGAACACGGCCCTAGCCGACAACGAATAGATTTATGGTTTAAACAACAAAAAATTACTAATCCGAAAATTTATGCCACCGTTGCCGGACACGAAGCAATAGTATCCATGGTTGCTTTAGGTTGTGGAGTGGCTTTATTACCTAAAGTAGTTATGGAAAACAGCCCTGAAAGAGTAAGAGAACGTATCACCGAATGGTCTACAAACTTGATGGAACCATTTGATATTGGTATATGCGTACAAAAAAGACGATTATCCGAAAAAATCATTTCAGCATTTTGGGCACTAGGCAACCGAAATTTACCAATTCATTAATATATTATATAATTAATTTATTGATAATAATTCGAAAGTATTTGCTAACTGAATGTAGGGAATAATTGTAATGTCCATAAAAATGAAAAATATCAGTCGATCAGTATCTTTACTCCTTTTAACTCTACTTGCAATCCCTACTATTGGCCATGCCGCATCGGATGAGCCGGCAAAAACCAATCCATTAAATCCTAAACCTTCTTGGTTAGCTATTCATAGTATCAACTACTATGATGGCGATAGTGATGATCTGGTTACCGCGGGTGTAGGTTTTACCCCTTTATCCAATGAGATCCCAAAAATTGAATATGCCAATCGCGCTAATCCGACCGCACAAGAATTGCGCCGTGCAAAACTGAGTCGATTTATCGACACTAAAACCGGTGAAGGTGAGCTATTTGGCTTTAAAAAGAAGGATTTGACCCCTTTGTTTGATGGCAAAATAGCCGGCACAGAAATTTTAGCCACCATAAAAGATGAAGGGGTAGGTTTGTTATTACAAATCCCTTTAGATTTTGACAAAAAAAGACCTTGTATTGTTGTGGTACCCGCTTCCGGTTCGGATGGATTATATAATGCCAAAGATGTGCAGATCCGTGGATTATGGGGGCTGAAACATAATTGCGCAGTAGTTTATAATGATAAAGGTTTAGGTAATGGTATTTATGATATCACTAATGAACAAGGCTTTACTATCGATGGCAAAGTAGCAAAAGATAATCTATTGTTTAAACCTTCAATTGCCGACAAAAAAAGATTTATTTTAAGATTTCCTAATCGTTATGCGGTAAAACAGCTTCA
The DNA here is from genome assembly GCA_946482005.1 of uncultured Gilliamella sp. Taxonomy (GTDB): domain Bacteria; phylum Pseudomonadota; class Gammaproteobacteria; order Enterobacterales; family Orbaceae; genus Gilliamella. The sequence goes on along the minus strand of CAMLPV010000003.1, from coordinate 86,216 downwards.
TTCAAAACAAAATCCAGAAAGACTATGGTCTTCTTATGTCTTTTATTCAATTAATTTTGCTTTATATGAATTGAATGAGCTATTCTCAAGCAAAGATAGACTTGATTTCGTTAATTCAAATACATTGATATTAATTTATGGCGCGGAAGAAGGCGCGACAGCTGCACTGAAAACTGCTGAAGCAGATGTGACAGGTAAAATTAACGGTATCGTTGCAGTTAACCCACAAATTCAACCAAATTCACCGGATATTCCATTAACCGTTGAGACAAAAAAATCAACTGATAACCTGTCATACCATTCACTACCTGATTACAGTACTTATGCGGCACTTTATATACCTTGTGCTATACCGGCAATTAAACCAGATCAAGATCTAGATGATGAAGATAAAAGAAATGATTCTGTTCCTTATGCTTCTAATTTCCTCTTTTCAGAAAATCGTTGTAGAGCTTTAAGGCGAGCCAAATTATTAACTAATACCTCACCTGAGGAGGCTTTAAATAAGCTTCATGAATATGGTTGGAAACCGGAAATGGATATCCAATTACCCTATTTTTATTTCAATGAATCAATCGCCTTTCCTTATAAATTTATTAGTTCCTATGGTCGATTTGACGTAACAGAAAACATGTGCGACTTTTCCGTGGCAAGTACCCAACAAGACCCATTGTTCAATAGTGGCGAAGTAAAACCTCTTAAAGAGGTTAATTTCGCCGAAATTTGGGCATTATCAAAAGGCAATTTACCAATTTGGGCTAACAATGATGCGACAGCTATTGATCTTGTGGAAAATAAAGATTTAATATCGCCAAGGCGTGAGTTTTATTCAAGTTCAATTGCTAAAAATCAAATTGATTATGGTACGCAAGGCGCTGTCTGTTTAAGAGAAAAAATAGACGAAGAACGGGTAATTGACGGTTTAAAAGAAGTACAAGCCACCGGTAACTTAAATAAAATTAAAACTTTTATTATTCACGGCAGAAACAATGTTAAACAACTTATTGATCATACTTCCCGACCTTATGTTGCGTTAAATAGTGCGGTTGAAGGTCAAGAGTCTCAACTCCGTTATATCGAAGTTGAAAATGCAAGTTATCTTGATGGTAAGGCGCCTTTCGATAATACTTTATTGCCAATTGACTATTATGGTGAAGATGCAATGGAGTGGTTATGGGCCAATCTAACTAATAATACAACATTACCAAATAGCCAAGTCATTCGGACTAAAGCTAGAGGTGGTAATAGTGGACGCGCACCGCAGGCAACGGCAGCAAACCTTGTTCCTATTTCACAAGTTCCGAATAAAGACAACCTAATCGAGGTTGATAATGGCAAAATTAAACTACCTGATTAAATCTAAGTTGTAGTTTAAATGACTATCGAAAAAAGCCACTATGTAATAGTGCAAGTACAAATTAAAATTCGATAGTCATTCAATCATTAATTGATGATAATTCAATGAGTGCACACATTTTTGGATAGAGCTGAAAAAACAATGTAGTTAATATTGTATAATTTTGCTCAAAATCTACCAAGGTTTCGCTTAATAAATAGAGTTTAGGTCTTCGTTTTGCCATGCCATTTAATACTTTACCGACAAAATCTAGCGATGCATAATTTTCAAGCCATTTGCCTTGCCACATTGCCCCCATAAAATCCTGATAATCAATCGGATAATCGGCGATATAAGGTTGAATTTGTTGCTTGGTCGATGCATTAAATAATGCAAGAGATTGGTGAGAATTAAATTCCGTCCAATATTTGGATAAAAAATGGTCCCAAACTATATCAAGCGTAATGGAAGCAACACGTTGATGGGATTGTCGAAAAAGCAATTTAGCTTGCTTAACTTCGGCAAAACCATCAATTAAACGATCAATCTTACGATGCAACATAATCCCATCAGCTATTTCGCTCGGATATTGCCGATAAGGATCGCCTTTGACAAAATCAGCAACCGTATTACCAATCAAGGAACTATTAGCAATCGTCGCCAGATGTAAATGCGCAAGAATATTCATGATCGTCTACCGTCGGTTAATCACGATGTTTAAACTCACCTTCCGCCAAACCTTCTCGCCAATAGCTAGTAATTTGGATCGCATTCGGCGCCAGATTAACATATTTATCTTTAAGGGCATGACGTAATTGCTGAGCCAAGGAGCCCTCTAATCCCCCCCAAAACAGTAGATTATCGTGTTGACTAAAATCCCAATTCATTAGCGTATCAACCAATTGATTAGGATAGTTAGCATCTTTAATCATCCATTTAACCGATAAATGTTTTGGCAGATCTACAATATCAGTCTTATGATTAACCTCAATAAAGGCAATTGCTTGGTGATCGGCTGGTAAATGTGCAAGAGTATAACAAATGGCGGGAAGAGCTGAAACATCCCCCATCAAAATCAAATACTGATTAGCAAACTCTAGCTTACCTGCTGGTCCAACAAAACCAACTTGATCGCCAACTTTAGCCTGCTGAGACCAAACTGTCGCTAAACCACTGGCATGAATAGCAAAATCAATCACAATGTGATTGTTCCGCTCATCATAATCGCGAATACTATAACTACGGGCAAATTGACGAACCCTATCACTTACCGAAATTTTATTATTTTCATCTAAAATCGGAAAAGCGATTTCCCCTGTTAAGGGATCAGCAAATAACAATTTCAAATGAGGGCAGATCCAACGCGGATTCACCACCAAAGGTTTATCACAACTAAAATGTAATCGCCAATAACTCTCTGACGGCCTTTCGATCTTAACAACAGTTAGTAACGCATTGATAATGTTTTTTTTCTCGTGCATTTGCTGATCCCTTATATTACCTCAATATTGCTTCACTATCATACAGCATAAAATGGTTCAAAAAAGGATATTTTTTAATTGACGATAGATAAAAAAAACCACCCAAAATGGGTGGAATAGAAATTAATAAAAAGTTGAGTAGATTAATAACGTAAAGCCCCAAATGCCCCACACCAATCTTGGTCAAATTTTGCCACCGCGGCATCAACAGCTGGATCGGCAATAAACAATTCAGCCACATCTACCGGCAAGGTAATTGACTGGCAACCGGCAAGCATACAATCTAATGCTTGTCTTGGCGTTCTGAAACTTGCGGCTAACACCATTGATTCAGGGCAATGCAAATCTAACAGCGTTTGGAGCTCGTAAACTGTCTCTTTACTATTACCACCTTGGGCATCAATACGATTTACATAAGGCGCGATATATTTTGCACCAGCTAGCGCTGCCAAAAAGCCCTGACCAGCACCATAAACAGCTGTACCTAAAGTCGGAATACCTTGCTTGGTCAACTCTTTAATCGCTATCAAACCTTCAGCATTAACTGGGATTTTAGTCACAATCGACGGCACAACTTTACGAAGTTGCTCCGCTTCCTTAATCATCTCTTTAGCGGTATGTGAAAGTACTTGTGCAAACAGTAATTTATCGGCACCAAGCAAATCTTGTAGTTCTGCCAACAAATCAAAAATTGGTTTGCCAGATTTAGCCACAATACTTGGATTTGTGGTCACCCCTTTTATCGGTAAAATTGCTGCTAAACGCTTAATCGCTGCCACATCAGCTGTATCTAAATATAATTCCATACTAATCTCCTATTCAAAATGATCTGTACAAATTTTTAAAAGTAATACTACATATTTCAAACTTTACTACCCACCGTTAACTACGCTATAACCATGATTTTCGATCAATTTTTTGATTTCATCAATTTCTTTAGGTGATGGTTCAGCAATATCTTTCATTTCATAATTTTGCTGAATTAATTCATATTTGGATTCACCAAACTTATGAAATGGTAAAATATGAATAACTTTGATTCGATTAAATTCTTTTAAAAAAGATAATATTTTCATAATATTATCTTCAAATAATGTATATTGAGGAATTAAAGGTAATCGAGGAATCAAATTAATATTGTGATGATAAAGTTGTCTAAAATTATTTAATACTCGATCTAAATGAAGATTAATCGTTTTCATCGCTTTTTCTTGATCCATAATTTTAAAATCAAACAATACTTCGTCACACTGAGAAGCCACGCTTAAAAACTCGGAAAACCTTATATCACCAGCAGTTTCAATCGCAGTATTAATGCCTAACTGTTTTAATCTTTTTAGCAATTGATATGCAAATTTTGCTTGTAACAGAACCTCTCCTCCCGATAAAGTCACTCCGCCGCCAGAAGTTCTAAAAAAAATTTCATCTTTTAAAATTTGGTTAATTAATTCATCTATATGAATATCATATCCTATTTTTTCTAATGCTTTGCTTGGACATTCATCAACATCATTACAGCAAAATTTACATTTAATACATTTAGATTTACGTTTTACTACGATGCTATGACGAGAAATAGACTCGGGGTTAGCACACCAAGGGCAACGGTGAGGACAACCTTTGAAAAATACGACGGTACGAATACCATTACCATCATTCAAAGAATAACGTTGAATATTGAAAATTCTCGCCACACAACTTTCACTCATCTGAATAATTTCAGATGAGTGCTTTTGATGAAGATCGAGGTTAAAACAACTCGACTTATCACTACAATTGATGAGCGGTTCGTCGGATGATATCATCCTGAATCTCCTTTGATAACTCAACAAAAAATGCGCTATAACCGGCAACTCTAACCACTAACCCGGCATAATCTTGAGGCCTTTGTTGGGCTGCTTTTAAAGTTTCAGCGTTAACAACATTAAACTGAATATGTTGTAATTTCAATTTACTGAAAGCCTGCAAAAAATTAGCTAATTTATGTAAACCACTGTCATTTTCAAGAGTACTTGGCGTGAATTTCACATTTAATAATGTTCCATTTGATAATAAATAATTATCTAATTTACTGACTGATTTTAATACAGCTGTTGGTCCTTTCATATCTTGTCCTAACATAGGTGACAAACCACCATCAGCTAGCTGTTCTCCCGAATAACGCCCATCTGGTGTTGCCCCAACAACAGCACCTAAAGGAACATGAGCAGAAACAGTATAGGAACCTGGAACAAAATGACAATTTCTTGGATTAGAGTATTTTTCAACTTCTTTACAATACTCTCGAAGCAACTCCACACTAATGTTATCAACTTCATCAATATCATTACCATATTTACTAAAGCGATTTATCAAACGAGCTCGAAGTTTTTGGCCTTCCTCACCATTGAAATTACTCTTTAATACTTGCAATAGTTGTTTAAACGACACTCGTTTTTCATCAAAAACCACGCCTTTCAAGGCAAATAAGGAATCACTCAAATTAGCAATACCTATACCTTGAACACCGGAAAAATTGTAGCGAGCACCACCTTCGGTAATATCTTTTCCTTTTTCAATACAGTCAAGAACAAAAGAAGATAAGAAAGGAACAGGAGCCCAATTTCGATGACCTAAATCACAGATATTACTACCATCAATCATCAATTTAACGTAATAACGAATATTTGCTTTAATTTGTTCAAACAGACTCTCATAAGTAACATTTGGATTGTGTTCATTTTCATATAAAGTAATTTCCATTACTTTAAGAAGATTAAACATCGCTATATCATGTAAGCCATAGGTTCGCCCTGGAATTGAAAGCTCGACACAACCAACAACTGAATAATCTCTTGCATCTTCTAAAGATACACCTCGATTTAAAAATGCAGGAACAATAACCTCATCATTAAAGATTTGAGGAATTCCTGTTCCCAGACGAATAGTTTCAGCCGTTTTTTGTAAGAATTGCGGATCAATTAATTCATTCACTCTAACACCTAGATTGGGTTGAGGAAGACAAACTTCTTGATAAGCATTTAAACACAATGTTGAAAGATTATTAACCGCGCTATGTCCAATGGTATTTAAGCCACCTAACAAAATGGTATACCCTGAAGGAAATCCAGCAAAATATCTTGCACTGGATGTTGAACGTAATAAAACAATATCATTACATTTAATCCAGAGCGATGCTAAAAGCGTTTTCAAAAATGCCGGATCTTCGCCTTTTGCTAATGACAATTGATAAAATGGCCACATATATTGATCAAAGCGACCTAATGAGATTGAGCTGGCATTTGATTCATATTGTAAAATAATATTTATATACCAAAACAATTGACATGCTTCATAAAAATCTGTTGGTTTATGGTGAGCAATATTTCGGGATATTGCTGAGATTTTTTCTAATTCTTTTTTACGTTCTACATTTTGGCAATTCTTAGCCATATCCTCGGCCAAATCAGCATAGCGTAAAATATGTAATTGTGATGCTTCTAACACAATTTTAGCTGCCAGGTAAAAATGATTATCGGGATGTTCTTTCACTAAATTGCTTAACTGGATAATTAAATTATCTATACCATTTTCTAATAATCTCGGGTAATCAATAATGATATGACCTTGCCCTTTATCTGTTTGGTTGATACTAAAAATTGCTTTACTTTCGGCATCTTTGACTATTGAAGGGATCTCTTTGTTAATAAAATCCTTCATTGAACGTTTTTGCCAATATGGGTAAAGTTCATTAAGATAAATTTGTTTGTCTTCTTCAGAAATATTAAAACGGTCTTGAGGTCGAGTTGGAAAATCATCTAACTCTTTCAAAATCCAATAGGGATCCATTTCTGGTGAGATAATCCCTGAACGAGGTTTTATGGTTCGATTTCCAGCAATTAATTCGCCATCTCGTATAGAAATATTAACTTTATTTAGGATATTTGCGGTAGCTTTTGCTCGCCTTATAATGATTGGCTCACCTTCGGTTTGCTTATGACTCTCGGTATAAAGTAAAGCTCTTTCTAACGAAATTTCTCTTGTTTTTGCAAACAAATCTCTTTTTAATTGTTCAATTCGAGTAACCATAACATAACCTCTTTATAAATAGGTTATAGCATTTACCGCTATAACCTTTTTGATTAAATCACTACTAATAAAAATTTATTTATTTAAATTTTCTTCAATTTTTTTTAAAATCAAATCTGCTTTCTTCACCGCATCACTAATTGCAATTCGAGCAATGGGTTTATTTTTGAAGCGTTCCTGATTTTTTATACCTATATCATTTGTTAATATAATGAAATCAGCATTAGCGACATCTTCCGCCGTAAGCTCATTTTCAATACCTATTGAACCTTGAGTCTCAACTTTACATTGCCATCCTTTCTCTTTTGCGGCTTTTTCTAAAGATTCCGCTGCCATGTAAGTATGGGCAACACCTGAAGGGCAAGCAGTTACTGCGATAATATTAACCATTTTTTTCTCCTTTAATTCTCAATATGCTTAACCAATGTCAAAAGAAATATCAATGTCTTCGTCATTAGATTCTTCTTTATTAATGTTAACTTTTGAAGTGATAAACTTTTTCAGAAAAACAATTGCTAATGCACAAGTTAGCGAGCCGACCGCAATAGCAAATATGAAACTTAGCTTTCCAGTTACCACAGGTAATACAATTAGCCCGCCCCATCCTGCATAACACTCAGCACCTAATAGCGCGGCAACCGCACCACCAACAGCAGAACCTAACATAGTAGAAGGTATTATTTTTAAAGGATCGGCTGCTGCAAAAGGAATTGCACCTTCAGTTACCCCCACCAATCCCATAACAATTGCTGCTTTACCTGTCTCTTTTTCTTCTTTACTAAATACATTTTTACCAATTAGTGTTGCTAAACCAGTACCAATTGAAGGCACGGCAATACCAACTGCCGCGATGGCAACAATAGTGTAAATACCTTCACCGACACAAATTAACATAAAGGCATAAGCTACTTTATTTACCGGTCCACCCAAATCGAAGCCCAACATTGCTCCCATAATTAAAGCAAGAATAACAATGCTGCCATCTTGCATACTACGCAACCATGATGTTAATGATGTTGTTAATAAACCAACTGGTTCCCCAAGTACCCACATCATGATGCCTGCGGTCAAAAATGTTCCGACTATAGGAATAATAAATATAGGCATAACAGATCTAAGGATAGGTGGAACTTTAATTCGTTTAAGATAAAAAACGATGATTCCACCAATGAGTCCAGCGATTAAAGCGCCAAAAAAACCGGCGCCAAAAGTTGTTCCAACCCAAGCTCCAATTGCACAAGGTGCCAATGCGGCTCTCTCAGAAATTGAATAGCCAACATATGCAGCCAAAAAAGGAATCATTAACGTTAAACCAGCGGCACCTATTTGAAACAGTTTATTTAAAAAAGGGTCATTGACTGGATCCGGCACACCGCCCTGTCCTAATAGCATCACAGAGACGGCCAATAAAATACCACCAGATACCACAAATGGAATCATATGAGAAACGCCGGTCATCAAATGCTGACGCGTGTTTTTCAAAATTAATAGTAAATCGCTCATACTTAATACCTCATTTTTTAATTTTTTTATTTTTTTAAAACATTTTTATAGTAGAAAATGTTTATTAATAACCACAGAGTAAATAAATCATATTTACTGGATTTTTGTACTGTCTATTTAAAAATGAGATATAGCTCAAAAAAATTAAATTTTTTTCATGAATATCGGCAAAAGTTAAACCGTGACAAAGATCACATATTTATTTATATATTACTTTTGTCCAGTTATTCATGGATTTTTCGTATAGTTTAATTTTAATAGTTATTTATTCTTTTAATTATTGATGATGACTAAAGTTATAAAAACACCAAAATTAATTGGGAGAATAAATATGTCGAAAAAAATTGAATTTATTTGCACGCTACCTAATGGTATACATGCTCGACCGGCTAGCACGATTAAAGCCATCTGTGACCAATTTAGGAGCAATTTTGAATGGCATAATTTGCGCACAAATGCTAAAGGTGATGCTAAAAGCACCTTATCACTAATAAGCACCAATACTTTATTAAATGATGCCTGTCATTTATTCATATCGGGAGATGATGAAGAACAGGCTTATCTACGGTTGGTTACATTTATTGACAAAGAATTACCGTTTTGTGATGAAGAGTTAATCAATAATGCTACTGATGAAATAATACCGTTACCACGCTCCTTAAAAAATTTAAATCCTAATATTATTACCGCTAAAACTGTATGTAATGGCGTGGCAAATGGCAAGTTGCAAAAAATTGATTATATTGATTTAACTAAATTTAATGATTTCCCTTCTGCCAACTCAAGTAAATCTGAAAAAGAGCTAGTTAAACAAGCAATCACTAAGTTAAGAAAATTAATATCATTACAAATTGATTGTTCAGCAGATACCTCTAAAGACATTCTTAGTGCACATTTGGCAATCCTAGAAGATCCCTCCTTTTATGAACAAATCGAATTAAATATAGAACAAAATTTGTCGGCTGGTTCAGCAATAGTAAATACAGCTAAATTTTTTAGTGAGCAATTAATTCAATCAGGCAGTGACTATTTAAAAGAACGAGAACTCGACATTCGTGATGTGTGCTATCAATTATTACAGCAAACATATGGCGATAAAAATTTGCAATTTAACAATAAATTAACCGAGCCATCAATTTGTATTGCTGATGAACTTACTCCAAGTCAATTTTTAGAATTAGATAAAAAATATTTAAAAGGTTTACTGTTAGTCAAAGGAGGAACTACATCACACACAGTAATATTAGCGAGATCTTTTAATATTCCAACATTAGTTAGTGTTAACATGGAGATATTAGAAAATTATCTTAATCAACAAATCCAAATTGATGGAGATTTAGGTCTTGTTGCCTATGATTTATCACCAGAAGTTATTCGTTATTACCAATCTGAATCTGCTCTTAATAACCGCTTAAAAGATAAAGAAAAAATCTTTATTGATATTCCTGGTTCGACTGCTGATGGCATAAAACTTGAAATAGCAGCCAATATTGCTCACCCATTAGAGGCGCAAACTGCTTTTGATCATGGAGCTGAATCAATTGGTCTATTCCGTACCGAGATGCTGTATATGGATCGCCACTGCGAACCATCCGAAGACGAGCTTTATAATACTTTTTGCCAAGCAATCGAAGCTGCAAAGCAACGTACAATCATTATTAGAACATTTGATATTGGTGGTGACAAACCAGTAAATTATTTAAATATTCCCAGTGAAAACAATCCATTTTTAGGTTATCGAGCTGTTCGCATCTATCAAGAGTTTTTAACTTTATTTCGAACTCAATTAAGAGCGATATTACGAGCTTCGGCACATGGTAAATTAAAAATCATGATTCCGATGATCTCATCAATGGAAGAAATATTATGGATTAAGGAAGAATTGACCATCATAAAACAATCTTTACGTAATGAGAAAATCCCTTTTGATGAAAAAATCCCACTCGGTATTATGCTAGAAGTTCCTTCCATCATGTTTATCATTGATCAATGTTGTGAAGAAATTGATTTTTTCAGTATTGGTAGTAACGATTTAACCCAATATTTATTAGCTGTAGATCGAGATAATGAAAAAGTCACCAAGCATTATAATAGTTTAAATCCAGCTTTTTTACGAGGATTAGATCACATCGTAAAAGAAGTACATCATTATGGTAAATGGATAGGTATCTGTGGCGAACTTGCCAGCAAAGGATCTGTCTTACCGTTATTAGTTGGATTAGGGTTTGATGAATTGAGCATGAGTTCACCTAACTTGCTTTCAACCAAAGCTCGTCTTAAAAAATTAAACCGTTCAGATTGTCGGATATTACTCAATAAAGCGATGAATTGCCGAACATCACTTGAAGTCGAGCATTTACTTGCTCAATTCCGTATGGAGCAAGCAGATATACCTTTAATCACTCAAGAAACCATTACAATAAATCCAAATTGGATAAGTAAAGAAGAAGTCATCAAAGGAATGACTGATAATTTATTGATTGCAGAAAGGTGTCGTTATCCTAAAAAATTAGAAGAAGACATCTGGTTGCGTGAAGATGTATTTTCTACAACCTTAGGTTTTGGGTTTGCTATCCCTCACACCAAATCTGAGCATATAGAACAATCAACTATTAGTGTAACTAAACTTGCAGATCCAATATTATGGGGAGATGAACAGGTAAATATCGTAATTATGTTGACCCTAAACAAACACACAGCTGGCGATCAACATATGAGAATATTTTCAAAATTAGCTCGCCGTATTATGCATGAGGAGTTTAGGACATCTTTACTAAACAGTACAACTGCACAAGAAATTGAAGAGATTCTAAAAAAAGAATTAGAAATAGCCTAAACTTTCTTAAAACTACATTCCGTTAATACCAATCATTGACGGAATGAAACTTTATAGTTTTATACAAGCTCCATAAGGTGATTTAGACGCTCGATTTACAACATTCAATAATTTACTACTATCCAATAAAAACTGGCTAATATCCATTTCAATACAGCGTGACTTATTGAAACGCTCTCTATTTTTGATATTGACATTACTAATAATAATTACCACATCAGCAACCTCAATGTCATGAGGTTCAATAACACTATCAATTCCTAATGCACCTTGTGTTTCTATTTTGATTAGCCAATTTTCCTGCTTAGCTAATTTAGCTAAACGTTCGGCAGCCATGTAAGTATGAGCAACCCCGCCAACACATGAAGTAATAGCTAATACATTTAATTTTGTCATTTAACAACACTCTTTATTCAACATAATGGTTATTATTGTGCATTAAAAATGTTAAATCAATAATCAAATTATATACATACAGATAATTATTATTTGAATAAGTTAGCTATCTTAAACTCATGACAGAAAATTAGACTCGATATATAATCTATTGGTTATTTGTAAGCTTAAAGGATGGAACTAGATGGAACTATCAATTGAACAAACCATCAAAAATTATTTAGACAAAGCTAACAATTTCAAAAATATTTTTTTCTCTAATAGTCGTAACTCAGCCCCTTCTCTCGCTTATCAAGTAGACTTTCCTAGATTAGAAATCATTCTAGAGGGAAACTTAAAGATGCAATGGGGCAATGACGAAACTAATTTAGTGGAAAAAGAATTAGCTACAGATGATTTACTTTACATCACTGCCAACAGTTGGAATAAACCTATTTGGACAACGCCTTCAACATCGTTAAGTATTTTATTTGGTAAACAACAAATTGGCATTAGCGTTTTACACTGGGATGGTTCACAATTAATTCCTAAAGGGCAAATTAGCACCCCAAGACGAGGTCCACGTGTTGGAACCTTTATTATTCAAGCATTATCCGAGTTAACTTGGCAAAACCAATCCCAAAACCAAACCGGCTATTATTTGATACAGAGCCTGCTTAGTAACACTCTTGATTTACTTAATACCGACATAAAAACCGCATCCAAAACCACCAGCTTATTCGAAGCAATACGTCAATATATCGACACCCATTTTCGAGAAGATATCAGTCGCCAATTTTTAGCTAAAATGTTCTATATCTCACCCAATTATTTATCTTACCTATTCCAGAATGAAGGCAAAATTGGCCTAAACGAATACCTTAATCACATTCGCCTAGAGTATGCCAAATCACTACTTAAAGGTTACGCGTTAAACGTCAAAGAAATCGCCCTAGATGCAGGCTTTAAAGATAGTAACTACTTTTGCCGCATCTTTAGAAAAAAAACCGAACGAACCCCAACAGAGTATCGGCGGCAATATCATAGTAAGTTAATGGAAAAGTAAACCAATTGTATTGAGTCTAACAACGGATTTTTATTTGTTGGGGAATTAAGGGGTTCCTCCCTGTTCCTCAATTTTTTTTGGAAAATAGGATACGGCCTACACGACAGTGAACAAGAAGCGAGGGAACGGCTTGAGCGTTTATACTTTCTAAACTGCCTACACGGCATTAAACCAGCATAAATAACCCGCCAAATGTCGTTAACATTTCTAAACTGCCTACACGGCATTAAACCTTTCCTGTAACCCGTTGATCGTGCCGTGATATTTCTAAACTGCCTACACGGCATTAAACATAGCTATACCGCAAAGGGGTACATCCTTGGTTTTCTAAACTGCCTACACGGCATTAAACTGCAGTCGAACGAACATCACCCGGTATCGTTATTTCTAAACTGCCTACACGGCATTAAACTAATTGGAACAGAGTTCGACGATAATGTCGAATTTCTAAACTGCCTACACGGCATTAAACAAAATAACGTTAAAAAAACTTTATTTCAATAATTTCTAAACTGCCTACACGGCATTAAACATACAAAAGAAGAAGCACTTGAGAAGGTTGAGTTTCTAAACTGCCTACACGGCATTAAACAATAAGCTTGGGCGATATTTCTACCGAATTCATTTCTAAACTGCCTACACGGCATTAAACTTAAATCAGCAATTGACGTATCGGCACCATTTTTTCTAAACTGCCTACACGGCATTAAACAGAAATCAGCTCGTCGTTTAGAGAATGATTATTTTCTAAACTGCCTACACGGCATTAAACCTGATGAAGATTTTTTCCCATTTTTTGAGAACTTTCTAAACTGCCTACACGGCATTAAACGGTTAGCATCATACTCGAATATGATTGATGAATTTCTAAACTGCCTACACGGCATTAAACGCGAAATGGCATGACGTTGAGCAAAATAGTGATTTCTAAACTGCCTACACGGCATTAAACATGATATTAATCGCGTTCGTGATTATATTAATTTTCTAAACTGCCTACACGGCATTAAACGCTAATTCGGCTTGATAACTTTGAGTGCGTGATTTCTAAACTGCCTACACGGCATTAAACGAGTTTATGAACTCGTTGGCTGATTCGAGTATTTTCTAAACTGCCTACACGGCATTAAACTAGAACAAAACATACTATAAACATAGTTTGCTAAAAGGCAAAGGGCAATTTTGATTTTAAAAACCCTTTTTTTAAGCTGATTTCTAATATCTTGATTTTTATTGATTTTATTTTAGGCTAAAAAAAAGGGTTAGCGATGATGGATTTTGATTTTTTAAAAAACTACTTCTCACTAATTTTTTGGACTTCACGAAGTGCGTTGCTCAACTCTTTGAATCTGCATTTCTCGCTCTTTTGGATTGAAAAACGTCCAAGCGACAAAACGACTGATTTTTTGGCCTTGTGCCATCGCGACAATTTTGTATTCAGTTACCGCTACATTTTTCAGTTGTTTTTTTATAATACCCAGCGACTCTTTTTTTGATACTAATGAGGTAAACCATAGGCACTGCGTTTTATATTTAACGCTCTCTGTTATCATTCGGGCAATAAATGCACTTTCCCCCCCTTTGCACCAAAGTTCAGCATGTTGCCCACCAAAATTAAGGATAACTTTATCCTTAGTAGAGTTCACTTTACCTAACTTTTGTAGCTTGGTGTAAGCCGTTGCATGGGCTTCTTGTTCAGAGCGATGGAAAGGTGGATTGCATACGCTAGCTAGATAAAACTCATTGGGTTGAATGATATTTTCAAAAATAGCTTCGCTGTTAAGTTGTAAGCGACATTGGAGGGTATTTTTTAATAGATCGTTGGATTTTGTTATTAACGACGCAACTTTGATGGATGTAGGATTAATATCACTACCCACAAAAGACCAACCATACTCGGCACATCCAATAATCGGATAAATTATATTTGCGCCAACGCCAATATCTAATATGCGAACTTGCTTACCGATAGGCGTCTGATTTTGATTATCTTGAGCCAATAGATCGGCCAAATAGTGAATATAATCTGCTCGTCCCGGAATTGGCGGGCAGAGATAATTGTCGGGAATATCCCAATAGGAGAGTTGATAATAGTGCAATAACAGTGCTTTGTTGAGCGTTTTGACCGCAAGAGGATCGGCAAAATCAATCGTCACCCGACCAAATTGGTTAGGTTTAACAAAATTTGCTAGCTCGGGTAATGTTTTAATAAGTAAATCAAATGGATAACCATTAATATGTTTATTGCGGTGATGTAAAACGGTTTTTTTGACTGATTGCATGTATGATCCAAAATAAAAAATTACTAGTTATTATAGCGTTTTTCAGTAAATTTGTGAAAAAAGCTCGTCGTTTATCCGTCAAAAAAATCAGTTGCTCAACTTGCTTTATAACCATTATCGCCAGATAAATTATTCGAAAATTAAATTGGGATTTGCTATAATCTGCCACTTTCAATTCATACAGTAACCTAATGAAACGTCTAAAAAATTTTTCGATATTACCGTTTTTTAGTTTAATGCTAATGTCTTTTGATTCACATGCCAGCGAGTTTAATGGACAAGCGTTATCATTGTATTGGGCAATTCCGTTTGTTGGAATTTTATTATCCATCGCCTTATGCCCGCTGTTTTTAGCCCGTTTATGGCATCATCATTATGGCAAAATCGTTGCTATTTGGACGTTTTTATTTTTAGGCTCTGCATTATTCTCTTTTGGATTAACCACCACGATCGAGTTAACGGTACATGCCATTATTGAGGAGTATATTCCTTTTATATTGCTACTTTTGACGCTGTTCACGGTTTCTGGTGGCATTCTTATTAAGAGTGATAAGATCAGTACTCCAAAATCAAATGTTATTTTATTGGCGGTCGGTGTGGTTTTTGCCTCTATTATGGGAACGACTGGCGCTGCGATGTTGATGATTCGACCATTACTGCGTGCTAATCGCCAGCGACAATATGCAGTGCATACCGTGATCTTCTTTATCTTTTTAGTTGCCAATATTGGTGGCGGATTAACCCCTTTAGGCGATCCACCGTTATTTATTGGTTTTTTAAAAGGCGTCGATTTTTTCTGGACCGTTAAGCATATGTTATTGCCAGTTGTACTGACATCAGGTCTACTGCTAATCATCTATTATTTTATCGATAGGTACTATTACGTTAAGCAATATGGTGTCATTAACAACACAATTAGCGCCGAACCCGTTAAGCTATATGGCCTAAAAAATCTTGTGCTATTAGTTGCTATTATTGCTAGTGTGCTGTTGTCTGGCGTATGGCATTCGTCGCTATATTTTACGCTGTTAGGATCACAAATAGCATTACAAAATCTTGTTCGTGATGCTCTTTTTATTGCAATTACGCTTATCTCTATTGTGATAACACCTAAACAAGTCCGAGCTGGTAACGAATTTAATTGGGATCCGATAAAAGAGGTGGCTAAATTATTTATCGGTATTTTTATTACTATTGTGCCTGTGTTAGCGATTTTACG
The DNA here is from genome assembly GCA_946482005.1 of uncultured Gilliamella sp. GTDB lineage: Bacteria > Pseudomonadota > Gammaproteobacteria > Enterobacterales > Orbaceae > Gilliamella. Next base: position 70,050 of record CAMLPV010000003.1, on the reverse strand, counting down.
TGCAGGTGATCTGGGTGCTTTGGCTTCAGTGGTTTCGATGGTGACAAGTGAACACGGTACACCAATAAATAGCATGTATTTTTGGTTATCTGGATTACTATCCGGATTTTTAGATAATGCACCAACTTATCTGGTCTTTTTTAATCTAGCATCCGGTAATGCCGCCAGTTTAATGACCACCTTTGAAAACACATTACTGGCCATTTCAATGGGCTCGGTATTTATGGGCGCTCTAAGTTATATTGGTAATGCACCTAACTTTATGGTGAAAACCATCGCTTGCCAACATAAAATCACTATGCCAAGCTTTTTCGGTTATATGAAATGGTCAATTGCCATTTTGATCCCGGTTTTTATTATTGATAATTTGGTGTTTTTTGTGCTCTTTTAATGCGTGACGCTGTTTAGCATCCCCCCAAGTAAAGTGAGTTTGCTTTTTACTTGGGGTGGAATTTTAATTTAATTAGTATTAATTAGAAGAAATATTTAAAGCGAACCCTTACCCCATAACGATTGTCATTACCACCGCCTTGTTTTTCATCACGTTCCAGTCTAGATAAATACGTACCTAAGTAGATATTAAAGTTATCCATATCCATCACATTCGGAATTAAGTATGAAGCATTGATAGTATGTAATTTATATTTACCTTTAGCGTAAATTTCACCATCGCCATGGTAATTGGTATTGAAGGCTTTAATATCATTGGCAGCATAAATATAACCTAGACCAAGCCTTTGCCAAATACCGTTTATACCTGCTGTGAAATCTTTTTCTTGTTCGGCATCTAAATACGAAATACTACTATTGAGAAGTAATCCATCGAATGATTTATCGAAATCTCCTTCACTATTCCAGCTCATGGTAAAGCCATAGCCATGGCGTTTTGACTGATCATGCCATTTATCATTTTTATCATGATAGCCATAAGCATTATTAACCACATTGCGCTCCATGGCGATGGCTACAGAGAGATCATTAGTTTGGTAGGAAATAATTGGACGTAGGTAAACGACGTTTTTATCTTTATGCAATTTATAACCATGATAACGGTTATTAGCAAATAAGGAGGTTCCATCTTTTACCATTGCATTAACTTGTAAATTCACCGCACCTAATTCTTTAGTTAATTCGATTGCACCGCCGTTACTACTGCGCCCTCTACCCTCTTTGAGCATATAAATGTAACCAAAGCCATCGTTATAGAGATCGTTTGCGGTGTTCCCAGAGTATTCGATAAAGGTATCTTGCCCAAGTGGGAACATGTCATAAGCTTCATAACGGCCGATTCTTAAACGCCAATCATCTTTTCTACCAAAATAAAAACTCGCATCATCTAAATTAACTTTACCGCTCAAATCAGCCAATGGTTGTACCGAGAATCCAGCATAATTTCGATTTTCTAATTCTCTTTTTCCATCCATGCCGAATAAAATGCGACCATTGATATCCCACTGTTCTGTATCGCTAGCATCAAAATCTTTATTTGCCGATGTCCTAAGTGAGGTTAACTGCTTTTTTTTGCTTGCAGCATCTATATTGAATTCCACATCGCCATAAAATTTAAGTGTACCTTGTTCGGTCTGCCATTCAATTGATGCTGATACTGATAAAGAATAGAAACAGCAGACTCCGGCTATTATTTTTAATTTCATTGTTATTTCCTTTTAAAGTAGAGTTAATCAGCTTATTTGTCATCACTAGGATTTTGGCTTCTGACATCAAGCTCCGCTCGAATTGATGCATAACTATCATCAAGTTTGTAGAACTTAGCGATCCAAAACATCGATGCGATAATTAGAATAGCCGGTAGATATAAATAGCAGAGTTTAATTGCAAAAAGTGCACTCGGAACTTGTACCGCATTAGCAACATAACCTCCGGATGAGAGTAAGAAACCAGTAATCGCCCCCGCACCTGCCATTGCTACTTTACCTAAAAAACCATTGATTGAAGTTAGGATCCCAGCAGTATTAATACCTGTCTTCCACACTCCATAATCAACAGGATCGGCCTGCATAGAAAAGTAGATAGCCAGACGTTGACCTGCGCCTAAAGATAAGATAACAGCCCCGATGATAAGGCCAGTATGGTTAACACCCGATAACATCATTATTCCCATTCCAATTAGGTTGATAGTGCTTGAGAATAGGTAAACATGACGTTTTTTCATATAATTGGCTAACAATGGAACGGTAAGCGTACCAATTAAGGGGACGAAAGTTGATATTCCCGCAATAATGGCAGTAAGGTTTTCACTTGCAACGTAATAGTTGAAAAAATAGACCAATGATCCCGTTTGTAAAAAAAATGCCCCCCACATTAGAAAAATATTGGTTGCGAAGATTTTCCACGGCGTATTGTCTTTTAACCCTTTCCATGCTCGCGTTAAAGTCATTCGCTCTTGCTGTATGGTTATTTTCTCTTCAACATTTTTAAAACTCACAATTAAAAAGAAAGTGGCAATAATTGCAAAAATAATAGCGGTAAATAAAAAGCCATACGTTTGGTCACCCTTGCCTAAGGTCGCAACCAAAGGTAATGTTGCAACAGCGACAATAGTTGATCCTAAGGAGCCTAACAAAATTCTTACTGATGATAAGGTTGTGCGTTCTAATGAATCTGCGGTTAAAAATGGCAACATGGCACTGAAAGGAATGTTGACGATAGTATAGATAAATGAGAGACATAGATAGGTGATAAAGGCATAGATTAATTTACCTATTGTGCCAAAATCAGGGACATAGAAGACTAAAATACATAATATGCCAAATGGAATTGCCCCGATTAATAACCATGGACGACAACGCCCCCAACGTGTTGAGGTATTATCGATAACTAAACCCATTAATACATCAGCAACACCGTCAACCAGACGAGTGACCAAAAACATGATGCCTACATAGTAAGCAGGAAGCCCCATTACATCCGTATAAAAATACATCAGATACAATGAGATTAATTGCCAAACTAAGTTACAAGATAAATCGGCAATCCCATAACCTATACGTTGTCGCCAAAGCGAAAATAATGAATTGACCATTTTTTATTCCTTATAAATTTTTCAGTTAAAGTTTATTTTGTCGAATAAACCAAGCGGGAGTGCAACTCCATGCATGACAGTAGCTATTGATGATTTTGCTGCCATACGGTGAGTAATTAAGGTTGTTTGGATCAAACAATTCCCAAAACGTGTCGGCACCAAATTCAACCATTTTTCCCCAATATGCTTTAATCTCATCGATGGCTTGTTGTTTCATGCCTACTTTGAATAGCGCTAAGATATAGTGATGACGTAAGTAAGGGGTGTTCATGCCTATCTCTGGTGGCGTGGTTATTAATTGGGATAATAATTTTTGTTGATGGGCTAAATCGCCAATATCCGCTAAAATCATCCAGATTTGCGTGGCATAACTAATTTGTTTTTGTTTACCACTGAGGTAAAAACCGGTTTCCTCATCCCATAATGTGTATGCTGCTCGTTTAACCAAAGCTAATTTTTGGCTCAGTTGTTCGCTTATGTCGGGTTGAAAATGGTGTGAAAGTTGGCAGGCTTTGTCTAAACAGTAGATTAACACACCTTGAGAAGCGCCTTGTTTATTGAGTTTTTCGTGCCAATCAATAAATGACCACCAATCATCACTATCAGTGACTAATCCTTGTGAATCACAGCGGTTTAGGTTTATTGCAATTTGCTGTAAAGCGATAGGCCAAAGATCTTTAACAGTTTGCACATCATTTGTTTGATTAAAGTAGTCATAAAGCACATCGACAAAAAAGAGCGAGTAATCAAATAAAAAAGTATCATCAGCAATGATATCGGGTTTTACAAATATATTAGCTGAGACCATGCCATCTTCACGACGATGGCTTGCAAAGAGATATAAGCAGCGACGAACTAAATCGTAGTGTTGAAAAGTAACATTGTTAACGAGGGCTTGTAAACGCAGGTCGCCTAACCATAATCTTCGATCTCTTTTGGGACCATCTTCAAAGACGTCTTGCATACAATTTCGCAGTGTATGTATGGATACCTGATCTATCTTAGCTAATTGCGGATCTTGTGATTGATAAGTTAGACAGTTTTCCGGTGCCGAACTAACTGTGTTAAAGGTTATCTCTTTAAATAAGATCCGATATTTAGGCGAAAGCGAGACAATGTCGATTTTTAAATAACGAAAACAGTAGCGTCGAGTTAAATTAATTTTAGCGGGTAAAACATCAATATATTCGTCATGCTGTTGCAACCAGCTTTTACTAAGCCAGCCTTGGTATTGATCAAATGGCTCTGCCATTTCGCAGAGTGTTTCACCAAAAGTTAATTTTATATGCGCTGGCGCATCGGGTGGGCTGCCGATAGATTCGCATAACAAAGAGAGATACCCAACATTGTGCTGGCCAAAATCAATGATAAAACTATCGCCAGAATGAAAACTTTGATGTAAATAATGCTCTGCATCACTAACAACTTGTGATGAGCAGTTATGAATAGCGCTCGGATCATTAATCAGAGAGATGATATTTTGGGGGGTAATTTTTTTTTGATAGATTACTGGTTGTAATTGCTCAGCTTTTAGAATGAATGCATTATTTTTTATCATAATTGCATTAGCGTTGTTTTGAATTGCTTGTGCCATATTCTTCTCCTATAAAAAACGTCTAGGAGTATAGCTAGGCAAAACAGAGGCTTGCTACCAAGATACTGCCAGATTGCATCTATAAATGGCAATATTAAAAAGCTTAGACCGAGCGAGTTCACATTTCTGAAAATATTATTTTTTATCTCATGTTTAATTACTTTATTTTGTTTATAGGTTAGATAAAAAATCTTTTATTTTGTGCAAGATCTTAATCAGTTGCTGTTGTAAGGATCGATAAATATGAATACGTTGAAAATTGATACTTATTTTAATCATAAATCAGATAAATTAGCGCTGTATAAAAGCGATCCTGAGAATAACGGTAGTGAACATAATCATGAATTTGATGAATTAGTGATTGTTGAACATGGTCATGGACTACATGTTATTAATGGCAAGCCGTTATTTATTCAACAAGGTGATGTTTTTTTAGTTAGAGGCCATGATTACCATTTTTATGATGACCTTGGCACATTAAAGTTAACTAATATTCTAATCAATCCTAATCGGCATTTTACATTTTTAAAAAATATGGAGGAGTTGTTAAAACCGATTTCGGCCAGTGATTTAGGTTCTTATATTTGGTTAGCGCCGAGCATTCGCCAAGAGTGTAATCTCATTATTGAGCAATTATTTAATTTAGATAACACAATCGGCCATCGCGAGTATCTATTTTTTAAATTACTTATTATCATCAAACAATACAAGCGACAATCACCAAAAAATAATACTCGTTATAAACTCCATCTTTTACTTAATCATCTTCAAGAAAATTGTTTTGATGAATATGATTGGCATAATATAGCGCAAAGGTTTCATTTAACTACGCGGACAATGTTTAGGCATATTAAACAAGCGACTGGCTTAACCCCGGAAAATTACATTAAACGATTGAGGTTATTGTCAGCCAGATTAAAGATTAGAGAAAGTGATATGACTGTTACTGAGATATCATTGTTATGTGGTTTTATTAACAGTAATCATTTTACCACCCTGTATAAAAAGACTTTTGGCATCACACCAACAGAAGAGCGAAAAATTAATTAGTTGTTAAAATGAGGAAGTGGTTGAATTTTGCTTAACACTTAAATATTTCTAGCTACGTTGGGGATTTCCTAAGTGTTTTCATCGAATCAGGAAACTGGGATATACGTGAAATCATAAACGGGTTTATCAGGTTTATTGTCAGTTAAAACTCAACATTCGCTCTAAACGAAATAAACGATTGCCCCAACGTTATCCACAACCTAGCTTGATGTTATATTGATAATTTGATTGCATTCAAGGTAGATGGTTTTATAGGTAAGCTATAGTTCTAATTATCCTAGGCTGGGCAGAAACTGATTTACGCTATAAATATTTTTTGATTTAACATAACTTAGTCACAACCAAAAATATCAGACTTCAGTGCATTCCGGTCAGTGAACAGAACCGGTATTTGCTAAACATTAAATCAATTATGTATATGCCCGTCTAGTACTGAAAAAACTATGTCATCAGCTAGCGGAGATTGGTGCCCTCGGATCTTTCTTAAACTAACCGTTTTTCTTTGCTGTTGGTACCAATATGTTCAGTAATTTTTTTAAAGTATCGTAATCGTTTACCTTGAGATTTCGAGGAGAAACGTTATCCAGCACTTTTGGTTTTTGATTTTCTACGGGATTGATATAAGTATAAACTTTTTTACCATCTGTAAAAAAGTAATAATAATCCTGTTTTGAACGGTATTCGTAGCCGCAAGCTGGAAGTATAATTTCCACACATGGACTTATAATATCGACAATTGATCCCAGAAAAATCGGAGCATCTTGAAATTTATCGGTATTGAGTTGTTGCCCGTCAATAAAAATTCGCTTCTTTCTGATTTCAATATCATCTTTTGTAGTAAGTAGTTTGAGATAGACAGAAGACTCCTTTTTTTCTAGTCTTCGTGAATTTTCTTCAAGACTATAGTATTGTTGATTGTCAAAGAACACTGAACCTGATGAAATTGCGTGTAATTCACCAGGATTTTTGACATTTGATATATCAATTGATCCATCTCTATAGCTCGGATCAGAAGGATCAGCTTCATGGTGTGCAAACCAATTAAGATAATCATTGTAATTAAATACTTTGTCATGATACACATATAAATCTTTGTACGCATTCAGATAGGTCGCTTTAACTGGTTTAAAAGAATTAAATATTTTAATCCATATCAGCCCATCCTTTGTATCCATAGAATCACCTGACCAATTAGTGTGCATCTCTGCTTTAGTAAACCCATTATACTTACCTTGCAGATTGAACTCTTTGGTAATGTCTGTGTATTTAAAGTCTATATCAATCAGATAAAATGTATCATCGTCATACAAGTAGTAAATTTTTGGATAAGAATGATGTGTCTGAAAAAGATATGTTTGTGAAGGTGTGAGATGAGGAATTTTTTCAAGTTTATTCTTACTTATATCGTAGACATACACAGCATTATTATCTTTTAATAAAACTACATTATCATTTAAATATTTGTAACTATCAGCAATGATTTCTAAATTTCCTTTGAGCTCAGGTATTTTGTGTTTATCGGATTCCCCCTTAAACGTATAAGAGACATAATACCAATGGTTAGAAATTAGAAAGAATTTGTTAGAAACAATTTTGCTAACCTCATTTTCATTAAATAATGGGGTAATTTCATATTTGCTGATGTCTCTTCTATATAAGGGTTTAGGTATAAAATAGTATTTTGCATTAAATAATACAAGTATCTTGTTACCATCATCAGAAATAATCCGAGCACTCTTATCTGTAATGTCCGTTAAGCGTACTTTTGATTGAGATATGTAACTAATTTTGTTCTTAGCTTTCACTGTTTCTTGCAGATATATGCCGTCCTTTTCAACCAACAAATCATAATAAGGAGAGTCGGTGTGACAAATACTTTCTTGACTTGCTTGTACAAAGTCAATGAATACCAGGTAGAAAGTGAGTAATATGATCCGTTGTATAAGATGTTTCATTGTCAATAATTTTTAAAATTATTAATATTAAATTAAATCATAGCAAAATAAGATAAGAATATAAAAGACTGTTTTTTATCTTAGCTTTAAAAATATACAAAATAGCTTGATGTTATATTGATAATTTGATTGTATTCAAGGTAGATGGTTTATAGGTAAGCTATAGTTCTAATTATCCTAGGCTGGGCAGAAACTGATTTACGCTATAAATATTTATTGATTTAACATAACTTAGTCACAACCGAAAATATCAGACTTCAGTGTGTAACTATCCCCCTAAATAATGCATCAAAGGCAGATATTTTCACAATAGTAGTTTGAGCAGAATAAATCCCCAAGTAGTACCCAAGCGATATTTTTGTTCTCTTTTATCTGAGAATTTAGTATCACTGTCTAAACTATTCCAACAAAACATATTTTGTTCAGCAATAATAAGTCCGGCAGAAAGTGCATTTTGCTGGTCTACAGTGACTTTTTCGGTAGCTTTAAAAATGTGAAGCTTCGCACATTTTTAATAAAAAGTTCCAGATAGCTATAATTTATCGCCAAAATATTATATTAGCTGTCCAAATATTAAAGGTGAGATTTCAATTTACTTTTTAGAATGTGGTGGTAAGTTTTAAAAAGAAATGAGGTTCAAAATGATTGAAATGTTACTTGATAAAGATTTTTTTTCTTCTAGCGATCAAAATATCACCGTTGAGCCTCGGGCACCGCAACCTGTCTACCCAGAACATACTCATAATTTTAATGAGATCGTTATTGTGACCAGCGGATATGGCAAACACATTTTAAATGGGCGACTGTTTGATTTGTATCCAGGTATGATGTTTTACATTAAGGCTACCGACTGTCATTTATACGATAACGTGCATGATTTGCATTTGACCAATATTTTGTTTAGGGACCCTGATAAATTTCGTTTTATTAATGGGAATGGAATAAATCAATTAATCCCAAATTCTGATCCAACTCAGTCGCACTATTTTTTTGACAAAAAATCTAATGAACATATTCAATCGATTATTAAGCAGATGACACCCAATCAATCCAATGCAATTCAGGAGAGTCTTTTTTTACAGTTGTTATTGATTTTTAGTAATAATATTTATGTTAATCAGGGCTCTGGTTCATGTGATAATCGCGTTAAGCAGCTGCTAAGTTGGTTACAAATCAATTTTAAGGAACAAATTGATTGGCAGCAGTTAACCGCACAATTTTCATTGTCATTACGCTCTTTTCATCGTCATATGAAAAATGAAATGGGTATCACACCACAAAAATATCTAACGAAGTTACGGTTAGCTTATGCTTACACTCATCTGATTTATAGCAATAAATCCATTACCACCATCGCACAAGAATGTGGTTTTAATGATAGTGCTTATTTTTCCACCTGCTTTAAACAAGAGTTTACGTTTTCGCCACAAATATTACGTAATAATCCTGATAAACCTCATCATTAACTAATGAGGAACAGTTTATGGAGAGATGTTTGCGTTTATATAAACAAGATTATTTTATTTCGGAGATGAATACTGTTACTGTCGAAAAACGTGATCATCAACAACCCTTTCCTTTGCACGATCACGATTTTAATGAAATTGTGATCGTTTGTTCTGGTAATGGTCTGCATCATTGGAATAATTATGTTTATCCAATTACCAGTGGCGATATTTTATATATTAATCCGAAAGATGTGCATGGCTATGAATCAGTTAATAACCTTAGATTGGATAATATTTTATATTTACGAGAGTCACTTTTTTTATCATCTACGATTGAGTTTTATTTACCTAAAGTGACGGCCAAACATAATGAACGTTTTTGGCGAATTCAACCGTCCTATCTTAAACTTTTAGCGCCGCTTATTGAGCAATTAGACGTTGAATCTAAGAAAAATAATTTAGCTTCCGTGCATCTATCCGAGGCTCTGTTTTTACAGTTAGTTATTTGGTTAGATCGGATTAAGCAAGCACCAAAGGTAGCTCTGCCTACCGCGACTCATCAGTTAGATCTATTATTTACCGCGCTGCATAACAGTATTGCAACGCCATTTAATATCGATGTTTTTTGCAAAGAAAATCATATTGCCAGTCGTTCACTTAGTCGTTTATTTAAAAGTCAAACAGGGATGACTATTAGCGGTTATTTACAAAAAAGACGCTTATGTGATGCGATGTCTTTACTTCGAACTACTAATTATTCGATTAGCATGATAGCCGCTGAGTGTGGCTATGATGATAGTAACTATTTTTCATCAGTGTTTAAAAAGCTAACCGAGCAAACTCCTTCCCAATATCGAGCTAAATTTAATGATAAAAAGGGGTAATTAAGGGCGTTAAAACAATCGGTATATTGAATTTACTCTCTTTCAGATGGCTAAAAGAGAGTGATATTTTATGCTAAATAAAAGACTTCGGTTAATGGTTCACTAATCGGACTGTTGTCAGGATTGCTAGGCATGATGTCTTGCATAAATGCCCACCATTTTTGACAAGCAGCTGTTTTAGCAACCGCATCCCAACGCGCTTCTGATTCAATTTCAACATAAGCAAACAGTAGATTTCGTTTGCTGTCTAAAAAGATTGAGTAATTGTGAGCACCATGGGCTTTAAGTTCTTTTACTAGATCAGGAAAGATTTCGTCATGCCGTTTTTTATATTCAGCATGTTTGTCAGGGTGTACCTGCATAATACTCGCTTTTCTTATCATAGTGATCCCTTTTCCTATGAAATAGGCTAATTTGTAATTAACCTATTTCATTTCATTGTGCGATTTTTATTAGTAAATAGCGTGATATAGTTGCTCAATTTCTGTTACGTTAGTGTCACGTGGATTGCCACCGGTACAAACATCGTCAAAAGCAGCTTGAGCCAGCGCAGGAATATCTTCTAATTTTACGCCAATCTCTTTTAATGTAGGTGGAATACCGACATCAGCATTAAGTTGTTTAACGGCATCAACAGCAGCTTTTCTTGCCTGTTCGGTAGTCATGGTTTCCGTCGCAGTTACCCCCATCGCTTTGGCGATATCACGGTATTTGTCGCCGGTAAATTCGGCATTGTAAGCCATGATATGCGGTAACAGCACCGCATTAGCCACACCGTGAGGTGTGCCATAAAATGCACCGAGTGGATGAGCCATGCCATGAACTAATCCTAACCCGACATTTGAGAAGCCCATGCCTGCAATATATTGCCCTAATGCCATATCTTCACAACCTTTGGCAATTCCTTTTACCGAGTCACGTAATGAACGAGAGATAACTTCAATTGCTTTGAGATGAAACATATCTGATAGTTCCCAAGCGCCTTTAGTTATATAACCTTCAATCGCGTGAGTTAAAGCATCAACGCCCGTTGCAGCTTTTAAACTTGCCGGCATACTGGTCATCATGTCTGAATCAATAATCGCAACGACAGGGATATCATGTGGGTCAACACAGACAAATTTGCGCTTGTTCTCCTCGTCTGTGATTACGTAGTTAATCGTCACTTCGGCAGCCGTACCTGCTGTGGTTGGAATTGCAATCGTTGGAACCGCCGGTTTTTTAGTTGGCGCAACGCCTTCAAGACTACGTACGTCAGCAAATTCTGGATTGTTAATGATAATCCCGATAGCTTTTGCGGTATCTTGTGGTGAACCACCACCAATCGCAATCAGGTAGTCGGCACCAGATTGTTTAAATACTTCAACCCCTTTTTGTACAATACCAATGGTTGGATTTGGCATAACTTCATCAAAAACTTGATAAACTAAACCATTGCTATCGAGTAACTGGGTTACTTTAGTGGCAACATTGAATTTGATTAGGTCTTTATCAGTAACTACTAACGCTTTTTTAAAACCACGTTTTTTTACTTCATCTACGATTTGAGTGATTGAACCTGCCCCAAAATATGATGTTTCATTTAGAATCATTCTATAAGCCATAATGTTTTCCTTTTAATTAGTCATTCCTAAACCGACAATATTGGCAGCGACAATAATTACTAAGCAACCAATACAAAGTATACGTACAGGTTTTTTGCCGGTACCAAACCACTCTTTGAGTGCTAAACCAACAATACCACCACAAAGTACATAGAAACTCATATGTAGCATCCAACTCATAAAGCCATATTCAGTCGGAATATTTGCATGGCCCCAAGCATAGAAGAAGAATTGGAAATACCACATTGCACCACCTAAGATAGCAAAGAGGATATTGCTAATCAGTAGGGATTTGGCAACTGAGATATCTTTTTTAAATGATAGTTCTTTTTTAGCGCAGAGTCGACTAATACAGAAGCCGAGATTAATAATTGCCCCACCACCCATGATAATGACATAACTTGGCAGTGCTACATATAGATGATCTACGCCAAGCTCAGCCGCTTTTTCGTGCATAGGTACTGCGACGCTCATGGCAAATGACATACCCGCAGAGAAAATACCACACATGATGGCAAGCAGAAGGCCTTTCTTTAAATTAAAATCTTCAACTTGTACACCTAATGTTTTTTCTTTCAATAAACCGGCATAAGTCACAATAGCAACCCCAATAACCGCAATGACTACGCCTAATAATGTCATTTTACCGCCAGTCGATGCCAGTAATTCACCAAATTTACCTTGTAATATTGGTGTCATAAGAGTACCGACGATTAAGGTTATGCCAATAGCAATTCCAATGCCCATCGACATACCTAAATAACGCATTGTTAGACCATAACCAATATTACCAACGCCCCACATTGCGCCAAATAAAAAGACTGGCATTAAGATGTCTGCACCAAACGAAGCGTAATAAGCCCAAAAATCGGGTAATAAGAAATAACTAATTGACCATGGTAAAATGATCCATGAAAACAGTCCGGCGATTGACCACATGGTTTCCCATGACCAATTTTTTACTTTTTTAAGTGGTGCATAAAAACAAGCGGCAGAGGCAGCACCAACAAAGTGCCAAAATATGCCTAAAATAATTGAACTACCCATATACTTATCCTTATATTTTCAAAATATAATTTGCTCTATTGTTATTAGCAACTTTTACTATTTAAATGTCTCATTCCGCTTATCCCAGCCTTTTAACCACATGTCATAAGTAGCTTTGATCATCCCTTTTATAAACCAAGAGCAAAGAATCTGTTGCATTTGTGTTCCTTATGATCGTTTAGTTAAAACTGTTTTTTCATATTGACGAACTTCATCTAACCAGCGACTGCCAACAGGGACTTCATTCAATAAACAGTACTGATCCCAAACTGCTTGCCAAGGTAGTGATTTTTGTTCTTCGAGTAATGCTAATCGTGAGGTAAAGTCACGATCGTGTTCATATTTTTTTAATTTTTCGGTTGGTTCTAATAATGCTTTTAATAGGCATTTTTTCATATTGCGCGTACCAATTACCCATGCCGCAATACGGTTAATGGAAGCATCAAAGAAATCAAGACCAATATGCACGCGATCAAATAGTTTGTTTCGAATGATTTCACTGGCAATATTTTGCGTTTCATCATCAAAAAGTACCACATGATCGCTATCCCAACGTACAGGACGGCTAACATGCAGTAATAGATGTTCAACAAATGGCATAACGGCAGAAATTTTGTCAGAGATCACTTCAGTTGGATGGAAATGCCCAGCATCTAAACATAGTGCAGTTTTACGTGAGGTCGCATAGGCAAGATAAAATTCATTGGAACCAGCAGTATAAGATTCGAGACCAATACCAAATAATTTACTTTCAACCGCATCAATATGATATTTAGGATCGATTTTTTCGTGGATAATTTGATCCAATGATTCAACTAAATGTTGTCTTGGACTAAATTTGTCGACAGTAATATCTTTCATGCCATCCGGTAACCAGATATTCATGACGGATGGTGTGCCTAATTCTTTACCAAAATATTCTGATACTTTGCGACACGCTTTACCATGATCTATCCAAAATTGACGAATTTCTGGATTAATATGCGTTAGCGTCCCTTCATTACTTAAAGGATGTGAAAAGTAAGTTGGATTGAAATCTAAACCAATTTGGTGTTGTTTAGCCCATTTGACCCAATTGGCAAAATGTTCAGGTTTAACTTCATTTCGATCGACTTTTTGCTCAGATTCTAAATATGAAGCATGTAGATTTAGTCGTTTCGGGCCAGGAATAAGACTAAAAGCTTTATCTAAATCTGATCTTAATTCATCGGCAGTGCGAGCTTTACCCGGATAATTACCGGTTGCTTGGATCCCCCCTGTTAATTCGCCCTCTTGCATTTCAAAACCGGCAACATCATCTCCTTGCCAACAGTGCACTGAGATCGGTAATTTTGCCATTGCGAATATTGCTGCATCGGTATCTACCCCGATTTCAGCAAATCTTGCTTTGGCGATCTGATAGGCATTTTCAATTGTGCTCATGGAATACTCCTTACTAAATATAAAATTTTTTCAATTAATTGGTTAATTACTTATTGGTTGATAATATTTGTTGTCAAAATTCTGGGAAATTAGCTGTCTTAATGCGTTAACATCAGCAACTTCACCTAAGGAAATTAACTGATAACCGACATTACCTAATGCTGATGATTCAATCGGTCCGGCACTAACATTGACATTACATAAGTCCGCACATAACTGGTTTAAAAAAGCGTTTTGACAACCTCCTCCAACAATGTGTAATGTGTTGATTGATTTACCACTGAGTGTCGATAACTCGTATAATACGTCTCGATATAAGTGAGCGAGACTGTCAAAAATACATCTGACTAACTGGGATAAGGTTTTAGGAACTTGACCACTGTTTTCTAAACAGACTTGTTTAATGGTTTCTGTCATCACGTCTGGATTTAAAAACCTTGGATCATTAGGATTAATCAGAAAAACAGAAGGTGGTTCTTGTTTTGCTGATGCGATTAAATCAGTAATATCTTTGATGTTATTTTCAGCACAAACACGTTGGAATAGCCACAATCCCATAATGTTTTTTAATACTCGATAATTACCCTCTACCCCACCTTCATTAGTAATATTGGCTTTTAATGCTTGTTCACCTGTCAGTGGTTGTTTCGCCTCCAATCCCATTAATGACCAAGTACCTGAACATAAGTAAGCACTATGTTCATCCATCATTGGCGTAGCAATAACTGCACTAGCGGTATCATGGCTAGCAACAGCAATTACCGGTATACGATCGCCTTTGGCACTTTGCCAATAACCAACTTGATTTCCGGGCATACTGATATCACCAAACCATTTACGCGGTATACCGAGATAATCGAGCAGATCTTTGTCCCAATCCTGAGTGACAACATTGACCAGTTGAGTGGTGGTTGCATTGGTGTATTCACGATTTAATACCCCAGTTAAGCGATAAATTAAATAATCAGCAACCATGACAAAATCCGTCACTTGTGATAACCATTGCGGTGATTCAAGCATCATAGCTTTGAGTTGATAAAGTGTATTGAAGGTTAAAAATTGGATACCAGTTTTTTGATAAATATTTTCTAAGCCAATGTCAGCTTGTACTTTTGACATAATATTGTCAGTACGATGATCTCGATATGAGTAAGTAGGCCCAACAATTTGACCTTGTTTATCAAGCAACACATAATCGACGCCCCAAGTATCAATACCAATACTGTCGAGTTTGATACCTTGTTGGCTAATTTTGTTTAATCCTGTAATGATTTCTTGTTCT
Organism: uncultured Gilliamella sp.; assembly: GCA_946482005.1. GTDB lineage: Bacteria > Pseudomonadota > Gammaproteobacteria > Enterobacterales > Orbaceae > Gilliamella. Next base: position 54,721 of record CAMLPV010000003.1, on the reverse strand, counting down.
AAGTAAAGCAAATCCCAACAGAAGTTTTTACCATCACTTTTATATCCATTACTGAATCGATGTATCTCAATTAGGGTTAATTTTGCCGTTTGAGATTGATAACTCGATAACATGACTCGGCCGCTGGATGCGCCTAAATCGATTGCAGCAATATATCTATCTGCCATTATAACTATCCTCACTTTTGCTAATGAGGACAGTCTAGTGAACTAACCGAATAGATACTTTAAATTGACTGCCATTGTTAAATAAGTGTGGCAAAATTTTTAAAATGCTTGTGATCTTTGCCACAAAATGAGAATAAGGTTGGGTTGTTTATACTTTCAGACTAAATATTGATATAATGCCTTATTTAAAAAATAAATTGAGAGCTATCTATGTTAAATCAGTTAAAAGCAATTATTCAGTATCTTCTTCCGAAACAGTTATTAACTAGCCTATTCGGTTGGTTAGCTAATAAACGTTTGGGCAGAGTCACAACTTGGATGATTATCGGTTTTTGTAAATTATATAAGATCGATTTGAACGAAGCTAAGTTAACCGACGCTAAAGAGTATAAGACGTTTAATGACTTTTTTGCTCGTGAGCTAAAAGCTGATGCGCGTCCAATTGATGACGCGGCAAATAGTATCGTAATGCCGGCAGATGGCGTACTTAGTCAATTTGGTCATATTCAGGATAATCTACTTTTACAAGCTAAAGGGCATTTTTACTCACTAGAAGCGCTGCTTGCTTGCCATCCAGATATGATTAAATTTTTTAAAGATGGATCTTTTGCGACCACCTATTTATCACCGAAAAATTATCATCGTTTTCATATGCCTTGCGATGGTATATTGCGGGAAATGATTTATGTTCCTGGTTCGTTATTTTCGGTTAATAAAGCAACTACCGAAAGTATACCTAATATTTTTGCCAGAAATGAACGGGTAATTTGTCTATTTGAAACTGCATTTGGCCCAATGGTGCAAATTATGGTTGGGGCAACCATCGTGGGGAGTATTGAATTAAAATGGGAAGGTGTTATTACTCCACCTCGTGACGGTGTGATGAAGCGTTGGACTTATGCAGGTAATGTCAAATTAGCTAAAGGTGAAGATATGGGTTGCTTTAAATTAGGGTCAACCGTTATTACGTTGTTTGCTTCAAATGCAATTGAATTTGATAACCATCTTAAACTTGGTGACGTTACTCGTGTAGGTCAAAAATTAGCTGAAAGGATCTAACTTTATGTTGTTGCGCGGTTATTTGGCTGGGATATTACTACTCCTGTCTTGCTTTGCTTTTGCTGAAGAGTCAATTCTCAACATTGATAATGAAGACCAGCTTACCGAAGCCATTACTAAGCTGAATGAGAAAAATGAAGATCTGCGTCAAAATATGGAGTATCAAAAAGCTCATTTAACCAGCATCGTTAATGAACAAAATAATATTAATACCCAAATTTCACATGTTCAAAATACACTCGCAACACTTGCTGAGCAAGGCGAGTGGTTGAGTTTTTCAACTGCTTTAGGCGAAACCCTGCGCCAACAGTTATTACGCTTACCAGAAAAACCCAAATCCCAACCACTCGATGCTGAAATTGCCGAAGCCAAAGTCCAACAACTTAATTACTCCAATACTTTAGCAGGTTTAGACAATTACCCCGTATTATCTGGTAATTTGAATAATTTAAAAACCGCTAGTCAATATCGACGCTTAATAAGAGAACAAGGTGAGCTACTCAAAACATTGATTTCGGGTATTGATACCACCATTCTTGAGCTAACTAAATTAAAAATATCTAATAAGCAATTAACCAATGCAATTGATGAGGTTAATGATGCTGCGCACCGTTACTTTTTCTGGGTGGCGGATGTTAATCCGATTTCACTAAGCTTCCTGTTAGATTTGGTCAAGGATGTAGTTTTCGTCACTTTTTCAATCGATACGCTGTCACAACTTTATAATGCTGGCGTTGAAGTGCTTAGTGCGCCAAAACCGCTATTTTTCTTAGTACTCTCATTATTGTTTGTCTTTGTACAATTAAAAATGCGCGGCAAATATAATGCTTTCTTAAATAAATCCGCTACTCGAGTCGGTAAAGTCACCCAAGATAGCTATGCACTTACCTTGAAAGTAATTATTTTTTCATTAATCATGGCATTACCCGTTCCTATTTTATGGGCAGCATTAGGATTTGCGCTACAAATTAACTGGGATTATCCGGTCGCCGTGGCGTTAGGCTACGGCGTTAATGCCGCTGCACCAGTTTTATGGGTTTTTATTATCACGGCACATTTTGCTTCACAAAACGGGTTATTTATTACTCATTTTGGTTGGTCAAAGCAAAACGTTCGCCAAGCCATGAAATATTATCGATTGTCGGTTTGGGTGGTAATTCCTTTAGTCGTGGTGGTGATGAGCTTTGATCAGTTCAATAATCGGCAATTTGCCGCCACTATAGGCAGAGCTGCATTTATTGTTCTCTGTTTTGCGTTGGTATTTATGACTAACTCAATTCATCGTGCCGGTGTGCCGCTTTATATTGATAAAAAAGGCTCCGGTGATAATTTATTAAGTCATATTCTCTGGTTTGTATTGTTAAGTGCCCCTTGGTTAGCGATTATTGCTGCTTGTTTAGGGTATTTGTCGACAGCTGAAGTCTTATTAGGAAGATTAGAGGCTTCGGTCGTTATCTGGTTTGGTTTGTTAGTCATTTATTTTATGATACGTCGTTGGATGTGGATACAAAAACGACGAATTGAATTTGAACGAACTAAACAACGCCGATTAGAACGTATGCAGCGCGCTAAAGGAATTGAAGAAGATCTCACATCCATGAACGAAAATGTGGATGAGCCGATTATCGATTTAGATGTCATTAGTGCTCAGTCATTACAATTAGTCCGATCAATTATTATGCTAATTGCGTTAATTAGTATGATTTTACTTTGGTCTGAACTTCATTCCGCTTTTGCCTTTATGAATAACATTAAGCTCTGGGGAACAAGTACTATCATTAATGGTAATGAGATTGAACAATATATAACCCTAGGTTCTGTCTGTATTGCTATTTTAGTTATGACCATCACGATTCAGTTAGTAAAAAACTTGCCGGCGCTACTTGAATTAGGCATTTTACAACATCTAGACTTAGCACATGGTACCGGCTATGCCATTTCAACGGTTTCTAAATACATTATATTAATGATAGGTTGTATGATTGCTTTTTCGTTTATTGGTATTGATTGGGCAAAAATTCAATGGTTAATCGCAGCGTTAGGTGTTGGTTTGGGTTTTGGTTTACAAGAGATTTTTGCTAACTTTATTTCTGGTTTAATTATCTTGTTTGAAAAACCAGTTAGGATTGGTGATACCGTCACCATTCGCGACTTAACCGGTAACATTACCAAAATTAATACTCGGGCAATAACTATTGTTGATTGGGACAGAAAAGAAATTGTCATGCCAAATAAAGCGTTTATTACTGAACAATTAGTAAACTGGTCGCTATCCGACTCAATCACTCGTATTGTGCTAACCATACCCGCTACAATTGATGCCGATAGTGAATTGGTGATAAAACTATTGCAACAAGCGTCTCAGGAGTGTGAATATGTTCTTAGCGATCCTGAACCGCAAGTCTTTTTAGTTGATATTCAAGAAGGTATCCAACTATTTGAACTGCGATTATTTGCCGCCGAAATGGGACATCGTATGAAACTACGTAGTGCAATACATAAATTGATTCTTGATGCTTATCGTCAACATGATTTGACGTTGCCATTCCCACCTTTACAAACCAATTTAGAAGCACTGGGGCGTAAAAGTGGGCGTCGTAGTTATACTATTGGTACCATTTAACCAAATAAGGTTTCTAACCATGGCACCCCAAATGCGCCGGGTGCCAATAACACAAATGCCCAGATTGGTGCTGAAGCAATATTAGCTAGATTGAATTTTGTTGTCGGCATATGCATCGCACCAGCAATTAATGGCACAACTGCTCGCAAAGGTCCGAAGAATCGCCCAATAAACACGCCGAATGTACCATATCGCTGGAAGAATTGTTCTGCACGAAATATCATTTTAGGATATTTATTTAAAGGCCAGGAAGAGATTACCTGTTGGTGATAATGTTTACCTAACCAATATGAGAGAAAATCACCAATAATTGCACCTAATGATGCGGCAATCAAAACTGGAATAAACGAGATCACCCCTGTTCCCACCAATGCCCCAGCCGCCAATATAATTGCGGTGGCAGGAACCAATAATGAGATGATTGCCAATGATTCGCCAAATGCTAATAAAAAAATAATTGGCAATGCCCACGCTTGATGGTGTTCAATAAATTGCATAATAGTATGCGTGATTTCATTTAATGACATAAATTTGCTTGCTGTTATCTTTTTAGAATAGTTCATTCTAACACAACAACTGCCGTATAGTTCTAACCTGCCTAATCATTGGTAGAAACTAACAAAAGTAATAAGTCTACATGTTAGGCTTTTTATTAATACTAACCTCAGTTAATATACTGAAAATTAAGTCAGTTAATAGCTAAGAGATAAATCATGACTGTAGGGATTGAAAAATGTAATGTGCATAAATTTAGACATGGTCAGTTACAACCATTACAAGAAGATACTGTCGCAATCGAAAGACCAGTTGCACTAATTTATAACGGTGTTTCTCACGTGGTGATGATGGCAACCCCTAAAGATCTTAATTATTTCGCTATTGGTTTTTCGTTAACTGAAAATATTATCGAGTCGGTTAACGAAATTTATGGCATTGATATTATCGATGGTGAACAAGGCATTGAAGTGCATATTGAACTCTCTTCGCGACGTTTTATGCAATTAAAAGAAAAACGCCGAAATTTAACTGGTAGAACCGGCTGTGGTATTTGTGGTAGCCAACAGATTGAGCAAGTTTGTCAGTTTATTCCTTCGCTGGCATTAAGCGATAAAATTCAGCTATCTGATTTTCATCAATCACTTAATTATTTAACCCAAGTCCAGATGGTAGGAGGACAAACTGGTTGTACGCATGCTGCCGTATGGTTAGATTTGAACGGTAATTTTATTGCTGGATTTGAAGATGTGGGTAGGCATGTCGCTTTAGATAAATTATTAGGTTATCGCGCCGAGTTACAACAAAAACTTAATCAAAATATAAAAGGTATCATTCTGGTTTCAAGTAGAGCTAGCTATGAAATGGTGCAAAAAACGGCTCGTTGCGGTGTCGAAATACTCTTTGCGGTTTCAGCAGCAACTTCAATGGCGATTGAACAAGCTAAACAGAGCCAATTAACATTAGTGGGATTTTTTAGAGGTACTCAAGGAGTTATTTATTCGAATGGTGAACGTATTGTCGAATAATAAGCGATTTTTCAGTTAAATTAGTCAAAAAATGGTTGAAATAATTTATTGATTATTTTAATAAAAACAATATATTACCTTATTTCATCTAAGATATCTCATCTCACGTCTTTCTTTATTGGTCGAAGATCATCATAATATACCCCCAAAATAAGAACAACTTTGTTTTTATTATATATTATGTGATCTTTTTCTAATTATGATCAATTAAGTTTTTACTAAAATTTGAAAGGATAGCGTCATGCATCATACAGCCGATATACAACAAGCAGTGAACTATATTCAACAACAAACCGACAAAAAACCGACAATCGGGATTATACTTGGATCAGGATTGGGCCCTTTCGCCGATACTCTTGAAGACGCAGTTCATATTCCTTATGACAATATTCCTCACTTTGCCAAATCCGCTGCGGTTGGCCATGCGAATGAATTAGTGATTGGTCAATCTGGTGATAAAACAGTCGTCGCGATGAAAGGTCGTTTCCATTATTATGAAGGTTTTTCATTAGATCAAGTTACCTTCCCGGTGCGAGTGATGAAAATGCTTGGTGTTGAAAAACTCATCATTACCAATGCCTGTGGTGCAGTCAACACCAGCTTTAAACCAGGTGATTTGATGATTATTACCGATCACATTAATTTAACCGCTAATAACCCATTAATGGGACCGAATAATCCGGAATTAGGCGTACGCTTTTTGGACGTAAGTGAAGTTTATAACAAACCATTAAGAGCAATTGTTAGCGAAGTGGCTAAAGAGCTCAACATCACTTTACAACAAGGTGTTTATGCTTGGTGGACTGGCCCAACTTATGAAACTCCAGCTGAAATTAGAATGATCCGTACTTTAGGTGCTGACGCAGTTGGTATGTCTACTGTTCCTGAGGCCATTATTGCTCATCATTCTGGCATCAAAACTATTGGTATTTCGTGTCTGACTAATATGGCTTGTGGCATTTTAGATCAACCATTAGGGCATGAAGAAGTGATTGAAACAGCTGAGCGTGTTAAATCAACCTTCTTAAAATTGATTACTAAAACAATTGCCCGTTTTTAATTGGTAATTTTTTAAAATTTCATCTAAACAGTTCACGTTATTTTGGATATAAATAATGAACATGAAACATAGATTACAAGTCATGATGTTTTTCCAATATTTTATCTGGGGAAGCTGGCTGACGACGTTTGGTATTTATTTAATTAATACGTTGCATTTTTCTGGCGCCGAAGTCGGATTAGTGTATAGTACAAAAGGTTTTGCAGCATTAGTTATGCCGTTTATTATCGGCATTATTGCGGATAAATTTATTCCACCCAAATATCTGTTTATGCTTTGTCATGCTGTTTGTGCTATTGCACTGTTTTATGCAGCCTCCGCAACCACACCTAATCATTTATATTGGTTGATGTTAATCAATGCGATGGCATTTATGCCAACCATTGCTTTATCTAATTCAATAAGTTATCACTGTTTGGAACATAGTCATTTAGACTCTGTTAGCGTTTTTCCAAAAATTCGGGTATTTGGAACAGTCGGCTTTATTATCGCTATGTGGACGATCAGCTTACTTAAATTCGATATAAGCAATGCTCAACTCTATATTGCTTGTGGTGCGTCGGTGATTTTGGTTATCTATAGTGCAACCTTACCTGACATTAAAATAAACCGCAATCAACAGCAATCATGGATCTCACGTTTAGGCTTAGATGCGCTTGTATTATTTAAAAAGCCGGTAATGTCGATATTTTTTCTCTTTTCGATGTTATTAGGTGCCATATTACAAATTACCAATACCTTCGGTGGTGCATTTTTAAAAGATTTTGGTAAGATTCCCGAATTTCAAGATAGTATCATTGTGCAACATCCAGCGATATTATTATCTGTCTCACAAATGGCTGAAGTTGCCTTCATTTTGACAATCCCATTTTTTCTCAAAAAATTTGGCATTAAAAAGGTCATAATGATAAGCTTAATAGCTTGGACACTGAGATTTGGCTTTTTTGCCTATGGTGATCCAACTCCATTTGGTTTTGTATTATTGATGTTATCAATGATTGTTTATGGTTGTGCTTTTGACTTCTTTAATATTTCAGGTTCTATTTTTATCGAAAAAGAAGTAAGTGCTAATATTCGTGCCAGTGCCCAAGGGCTATTTATGACGATGGTTAATGGCATTGGAGCAATTATTGGTTCATTTATTAGTGGTTTTGTAGTTGATTTCAATACCCATGAAGGCTTAAAAGATTGGCAGTCGATTTGGTTAATTTTTGCGGCTTACGCGTTAATTTTAGGTTTGGTTTTTTATTTTACCTTTAATTATAAACAATCTACAAAGTAACAACTTATCAATATAACTAAGGGATAAATTATCCCTTAGTTATCCTCTGTTTTTTTGAGTATTACCATACCGTAAAAAATAGTGACATAAAGCCACAAGTTATTGGTTATGATTTTTTATGCGCCATTATTTGGTGAAAAATATAGTTTTAAACGTAATGAGATTTTAAGTATGAAAGAAAAATTTTTCGGTGGTTTATTAGTTTTTTTAGGCGCGTGCAGTTTTGGCGTGCTCTCCTCAATTGTAAAAACTGCTTATAAATCTGGTTATACCCTTGGTCAAGTAACTGGTGTTCAGTGTTTTTTAGGCATGATAATATTATGGGGGATCCATTTTCTGGTAAAAACGCTTAATAAAAGCAAGGTAACTATGGCAAATAAAACGCCATTAACTAAAAAATGGCAGGTATGTGCCGTGGGAATATTTCCTGGGTTAGTCGGCATTTGCTATTATCAATGCGTGCAGTTAGTGCCAGCATCAATCGCCATTATTTTGCTTATGCAATATCTATGGATTAGTGTGATTATTGATTTCGTTATTTTTAAAAATAAACCAACACCGATACAATTAGTCACGGTAGTGACGATTATTGTCGGAAGCTCTTTAGCTGCAGGCATTTTTAATCAAGCTATTGAATTGAACTTAACAGGTTGTTTCTTTGGTTTTTTAGCGGCATTAATGTATTCACTTTTTATTACCACCAGTAGCAATATTGGTAATGAATTACCAAAATTAGAAAAGAGTGCCTTGATGATAACCGGTGCCTGTATTGTAACTTTTGTTATTTTTCCGCCACTGTTCTTCTTCGAACTTAGTATTGACGATAAAATCTATCAACTAGGTTTTTTATTAGCCTTATTGGGCACGGTTTTACCACCTTTTTTATTTTCCGTCGGTATGCCTAAAATTGGTATCTCACTAAGTGCAATTTTATCGGCTGCAGAACTGCCTGTTGCGGTAACTTGCTCTTATTTCTATTTAAGAGAATCAGTCTACATAAATCAATGGATTGGTGTCGTCATTATTTTGTTTGCCATTGCCTTACCGAATCTAAAACATTTAAAAAAATAATCTTCAATAAATTAAGTGTGGTGAGCCACACTTAATTAGGTAAATTTTATTAGCAAACTTATTATACATAACTTTTTAACCACTGGATAAAAATATCCGCTTTAGGGTTATATTTTTCTAGTGATTTACAAATATAATAACGCTGAGTGCATGGAGCTTCTAAATCAGCAAAAGGGGCGACCAGTTGCCCAGAATCCAAATATTTAGCGATAATCTGTTTTCTCCCTATAGCAATGCCGGCGTTATTGATTGCCGCAGTAACCGAATGATCAGAGCGGTCAAATAACATATTTTGTATTTTGTTAAAATCAATAGATAGAGAAAAATGGTTAGCCCATGACTGCCATTCATCAAAACCAAAATCTAAAAGTTTATTGTGGTTATGGTGTAATAAGACACAGTTTTTTAAATTTTCCGGGTTGTTATAAAGATTATACTGTTGAGCATAACTTGGTGTACAAACCGGTAAAATTGTTTCACTAATTAAATGTTCACACGCTAATTCATCATAATGTAATGAATCATAATAAATTGCTAAATCAATAGGATATTGACTAAAATTGATTGCTTTATTCCCCGATATAATATTTAAAGTGATATAGGGATAATAATCAGTAAATTGCGATAATTTTGGAATCAAAAACTCTTGAATAAAAGATGGGCATGAATAAATAGTAAGTCCACCTGCAACATCTTTATTTTTAATATCCAAAATTTCTTGATTCAAAATATTAAGTGATTTTTTAACCACTGTGAATAAATTCTTGCCATCATGGGTCAAAGTAATTCGTCGATGAAAGCGTTCAAATAATTTAAAATTAAGCTCTTCTTCTAGTTTATTGATTTGATGACTTACCGCACTAGGACTAATACAGAGCTCTTCTGCAGCTAATGCAAAGGATAGATGACGAGCCGCTGACTCAAAGGTATGCAACTTTGATAATTGGTAACGATTTATAAATTCATTTTTATTAGCTAGAATCTCTTCACTGTTCATTTATTATTCCCTATAAACCATTTTATAAAATGGAGAGGATATAATCTAATCTATTCCTATTGATAATGCCAATAGATATTTTGCCATTAACCTATCTAATAATTCACTAAAATGATGCATATCACACTTTTGCAATAATCTAGCTCACCTAAAGTTAACAATAGATCATTTATCAAATAGTAGACAAAAATAATAAAAATCATTAGTATTTAACAATTAAAATTTGCAATATTATTTGTAAAGTTAAGTTAAATAAGTTATATTCTTTTAAGTTTTGCATCTATAAAGTAATACCTTTACCGTAGTTGATACATTTTGTTATTCGTTTTATTTAGTAAAATAAAAAAAGATTGAGTAATGTTATCTAATGGTATTGAAATATCCACTAATCGTACCAATATATAGATATTTTCTATTCTTTAGAATAAATAAGATTGCTTCATCAAAAGTTAATAGTTTTCTGAAAAATATTTTTAGTAGAGTAATAACAAAAGAGTTAAGTCCGATATAAGATAAATTTGCAGTAGAGTTTATCCCTTTTATTATCAACATTTTCAAGAAGATTTGATACTTCTTAAATGGACTTACATTAACCAATGATTGGATTGAGGTGTCAATATATCCCTAATCTTAATCAAGATTCTATGACAAATATTTTATCAAAAGGAAAGCTTAACAGCGTGATAAATGTTTAGTTGCAAGAAGTCTAACTTACCTTTATCCAATAAAAAGTAGTTTATTTATTCGGTTACTTTCTGAATGGTAAACTTAAATTATATTTAAAATATTTAATCATTTTATAGAACTAATATTTTAACAACATTATGGGGGGCACTTAAAAGATAGTCGGTTTAAAGCATGCTATTAATTAGCCTGTTAGTCTTATTGTAATGGTAACAAAATGGTTTTCGATAAAAACCATTAGTTTTAATAGTCAGTCGTAAATAGCAAAATATTAAAAATCTTAATTGATTTTTATGGGTAAACATTAGGTTATACAGACATACCTTGACAATATAAATCGCCGTTTATGTTTATTGTCAAATTTATTATTCTATTTTATCCTGAATTAAAAGGAAGTTACAGAATGAAGACATATAAAAAGCCATTATTTACCTTAGTGCACAGTAATGATGCAATTCCTGAACATAACACCTTAGCTTATCTAGATTCAACTTTAAATGATTATACTGATCATATTGATGAGATTATTGGGTTACGTATCAAAGGATTAAAACTTCACCATTCTGAATATAGGGAACATCATAATGATAACTATACCAATAATAAATCGGGTTTTTCATTTGTTTTTCCAGAGATATATGAGTCAGAGCATCATAAGAAACAGATTGGGATGTTAAAAGAGGAAATGTTAATCGCTAAAGAATCACACCGAGTAATGGAGTTACTTAATGTCCGTTTAAAGGAATTTGCCAAGTTTTATCCTGAAATACAGTTTAATTTGAACAATGTACAATTATTACCAACGAAATTTAAAGAGTACCTTTTTGCTCCACCTTTAGTCCTGACCCAAGATAATGCAATTATGCTATGGGATGACTAGAAAAAAACTTAACAATAATTAATAAGTCAAAAATCTACAGTACTCACCTACTGTAGATTTTTTTATATATAATTTTTAACAATGATATGTATAACTTAACTTTTCTTACTTAATTATTGAAAGCACTTTCACCATGGCTGTTAATGTCAAGACCTTCACGTTCATACTCTTCAGATACTCGCAAACCAACACTTAGATCGGCAATTTTATACGCAATATAAGCAATAATTGCTGTCCAGACTACACAAGTGATGACACTCATTAACTGTATACCTACTTGACTCACCATTGTGATACCATCGGCGTAACCGGTTCCGCCTAATGACTCAGATGCAAATACTCCAGTTAATAGACAACCTACAATACCACACACACCATGAACACCAAATACATCACAGGTATCATCGACTTTTAGAATCCTTTTTAAAGATGAAACTCCCCAAACACCGGCAAATCCACAAATAAGACCAATTAACATCGCACCGCCGACGCCGACAAAACCTGCTGCCGGGGTTATACCAACTAAGCCAGCAATCACGCCTGAGGCTGCGCCTAAACATGATGGTTTACCACGTAATAACCATTCAGCTATAGTCCAAGAGAGTACCGCTGCTGCTGTTGCTGCCACTGTATTGATAAATGCGAGGCCTGCGATTTCGTCCGCGTGAGTTGAAGATCCGGCATTGAAGCCAAACCAACCAATGTATAATATTGCTGCACCTAGATAAACATACGGTAAGTTGAATGGTTTTAAAGGCTCACGGTTATAACCAATACGGCTTTTAAGCAAGTAAGCACCTAATAGGCCAGCAACAGCAGCATTAATATGCACCACTGTACCACCGGCAAAATCCAATGCGCCTTCATCACCAAGGATTCCGCCCCCCCAAACCATATGCGCCATCGGAATATAGGAGAAAGTAAACCATAACACCATAAAGATCAGGACAGCTGAAAAACGAATTCTTTCGGCAAAAGCCCCTAAAATCAAACAACATGTGATACAAGCAAATGAACCTTGAAAGGCAATCCAAATCATTTCATAAATCGACCCTGAAATATTAGTAATACCAACATTAACTAACAAAAATTGGTCAAAATTACCGAAAAACCAATTACCCTCACCAAATGCTAATGAATAGCCATAAACAATCCATAATACGGCTATTAATGAAAAAGTCACTAATACTTGTGATAACATGGAGAGCACATTTTTAGATCTTAATAAGCCACCATAAAAAAAGGCGATACCCGGCACAGACATAAATAGCACTAATGCAGTACAAATCATCATAAAACCGTTATCGGCTTTATCAACAATTGCTACTTCTTCGGCAAAGACCGGACAGGTTAAAAGCAAGCCTAAAGAGAAAATAATTTTTTTCAACATAATGATATCCTTATTGATAGTTATAGTGCTGACTCATCAGTCTCGCCGGTACGAATTCGCACGACATGTTCTAACGACGTAACAAATATTTTGCCATCGCCTATTTTCCCAGTATAAGCGGCTTTAGTAATAGTACTAATTACTTCATCAAGTAATTCATCACTGATGGCTAGCTCTATTTTTACTTTTGGCAAAAAATTAACATTGTATTCTGCACCTCGATACAATTCAGCATGACCTTTTTGCCGACCAAAACCTTTAACTTCAGTAACAGTTAACCCCGTAACACCTATATTGGATAATGACTCTCTGACCTCTTCTAATTTAAAAGGTTTGATAACTACAGTGACAAATTTCATCCATTACTCCTCATAACTATTAATGTTATTCGAGATAATGCAAAGGCCGTGCCAAAATTAATAATTGTTTGAATTAGATTGAAATACCTAAAAATATTAGGGTTTATTGATCGTTACTTTTTTAAAAAAAGTTGAGAAACGGAGCTTTAGGAGGAAAAAAATAACCTTATCATCGCACCAATATGGTGCTTGTGCTTATTTTTGGTGCTGTTGGTAATGTTAAAAATCAGAATGTTACCATTAATTTGCGATATTCATCATAAGCAAAATGGTCGGTCATGCCACTAATGTAATCCTGAATCAAACGACAACGATAATAAAATTCCCAACAATTAAATTGTTGATCATTTAACTGCTCAAGTGCTTGTTGATAAGCCACACAATGTTTTGCCGATAATTTATGGTAGAGTCGAGTTTCAATAGGATATTTTTTATGATTACCGGTTTTGACTAATTTTATGAAGTCGTCAGTAGGCATACTTAAAAGTGGGCTATAAATATCCAGTAATCCAGTAATAATTCGGTAGCCTTGAAGTTCTACATTTTCAACAGTCTCATGGTTAAAAATATGTTCAAATCCTACTGTTTTGAAGATGTTAAGTAATTTATATTCCGCATCATGATCTTCAAGTAGCGCATGATTAAAAGAGCCATGGTAGATTGCTTCGATATTTTCAATAAATCGTTCTGCAGCATGAGGTACCAGATGACTTATAGTATTTACCCGCAAATACATAAAGAACTGGTCGATACCTATTGCTTCAAATTCATTTTTTTTCAAATTATCATAAGGTCGATTGACAACTTCATCAAAGAGATCACCTTTCTTAACTGGTCCCCATGCTTCTTTTAGATAATGATAAAGTTGTTGTACCGTTAAAATTTTCTTTTCAACTGCATCTTCAAGATCGGCAATGCAATAAGAAATATCATCGGCCGCTTCCATAATATAAGTAAGTGGATAGCGGTGGAAAGGTTGAATATCTAGTTGCTCTGACATCGTTTTAACAAAAGACTCCTCGGATAGATAATATCCAGGCTTCTTCATTAAATAATTAAATTCATCAGGTATAGGATCCGACCAATAAGCTGGTTTAGAATATTTAAAAATTGACGCAATCTGCGAGTAGGTTAAATTGAGCCGTAAGATTGTATGCACTAATCGAATCGCTTGTGCATTACCTTCAAAATTAGCCAGATCTTGGCGTATTTTTAATTTTAAAGATTTAGTCGAATCATCATCAGCATCATTAATATTCAGCACTGGGTAAATTGATGTGGTGTCAATGCCTAAACGCTGAGCAAACCAATGATTGATTGCCGCCTCACCAAAATGGCCAAATGGTGGATTACCAATATCATGCATTAAGCAAGCCATTTCGACAAGGCTTTCAATGGACATGACGGAATTTTCCAAGCCAAATGTTTTTAATTTTCCTGATTTATTCAGTCGATTGACAATCTCTTTTACAATATAACGACCAACTTGCTGTACTTCCATTGAATGAGTAAGTCGGGTTCGAACCACAGAATTACGTTCTAAAGGAAATACCTGAGTTTTTTGCTGTAAGCGCCTGATAGCGGCAGAATTAAGAATGCGTCCACGATCGCTTTCAAAAAAACGTAAAATAGAATATTCATCAGATGCTTCACGTTGTTTACTGGCGTAGCGTTGATAATTAATTTTTTTACTAAAATCGATCATATCGCAATCTCTTGATTTAATCAGCTATAGCTTCTGTATTGCCCACGTTATTGGTTGACTATATTCAGTCGGTAATAAAGTAGATAATTGACTTAATGCCTCAATCAATTCTGGACGATGTTGATGACTTAAATTGATATGTCCCACTTTACGCCCGACTCTAACTTCTTTTTCATACCAGTGTAGATGCGCTAAATTAACTGATAGCCAATTGAGATTAAAATCTGTGCCAATTAAATTTACCATTACCGCTGGACAAAAGACATCTGGTTTAGGTAGCGGTAAACCTAAGATAGCGCGTAAATGCAATTCAAATTGGCTGATAGAGGCACCATTTTGTGTCCAATGTCCACTATTATGTACTCTTGGTGCTAATTCATTAATAAGTAAGTTATCACCAACAACAAAACATTCCATCGCCATAACGCCTACATAATTAAGCTTATGCATTATGCTTGAAAGCATCTGCTCAGCCTTTGTCTGTAAACTATTATTTTCAAATGGAATGGCAACACTCATTTTTAATATGCCATCTTGGTGCAAATTATTGGTCAAAGGATAAAACACTGTCTCACCATTAGCATTTCTTGCGCCAACCAGTGATAGCTCTTTTTCAAAAGGAATAGCTTGTTCAACAATAGTATTTTGACAAGCCTCATCTGGAATCTGATCATCAACAGTTAGGCGCCATTGACCTCGTCCATCATAACCACCGATTCGACGTTTAACGATCAACAGATCACCTAACTTTTCAAAAAAACTTGACCACTCATGCTCATCATTAACTGGATACCATTTAGCCGTAGGCAAATTAAGTTGATCAAGTAGCTGTTTTTGGCTTAAACGATCGGCAATGATCGGAAATACATCTCGATTAACAAAATGCGGATGGCTAGCTAATATTTGGGTGAAAGGTGTTTGCGGCCAACGTTCTATTTCGGCTGTTATAACTGAATTTTGGTAAGGGATGGTTGCTGGGTCAACATCCAAACCAACCGGATAGACATGAATACCTAAAGGCTCACCTGCCTGTCTTAACATACGCCCTAACTGGCCATTTCCTAAAACACAAACTGTTTGAATTGTCATATTAGATGTCGACTCTTGGATCAGGATTATTTAAAACTTCATCGGTTTGACTTAATCGCCAATTTGATAAACGTTGATAGATATCTTGATTATGCAATGCCAGAATTTGTGCGGCTAATAACGCGGCATTTGCCGCTCCAGCTTTACCTATGGCTAAGGTACCTACAGGAATACCTTTTGGCATTTGCACGATGGAATAAAGACTATCCACACCACTGAGTGCGGCACTTTGTACTGGAACACCCAATACTGGAATTAACGTTTTCGCGGCTAACATCCCGGGTAAATGTGCAGCCCCCCCTGCTCCAGCGATAATCACATCAAAACCTCGTGATTTGGCAGTTTGCGCAAATTCAAATAGTTTATCTGGTGTTCGATGTGCGGAAACAATTTCGACGTGATAAGCGATGGTTAAGGTATCTAAGATATCGGCTGCGTGCTGCATAGTGGCCCAATCACTTTTTGATCCCATCACAATGGCAATTTTAGGTTGAGTTTGCATAGACAATTTAAGCGAGAGATAAAATATTAAGTGCCCAAAGTATACACTAAAATTAAATGATTGGGCTAGCAAGAAGTAAGGTTAATTATCAATAAGTTAAATTGCTAGATTAAGCAAATAAAATCCGCCAAAATATGGCGGATTAGCGTGATACTATGGATTGACTGCAGCAATGATTTTTATTTCAACCAAATATTCTTGTTTCATTAATCCCGCATTAACGGTACAACGAACTGGGGCTTTTCCTTTGGCGACCCACTCGTCCCAAGCTCGGTTCATGGCGCTAAAATCACTTTTATTTACTAAAAATAACGTAGCATCTAAAATGCGAGTTTTATCACTATTTGCCCTTGCTAAGATTTGATCAATCTCAGCTAAGGCACTTTTCGTTTGTAGATAAGCATCATCACTCAAATCAGTAGGTACACTAGTGTAGTAAATTACATTGTTATGAATTACCGCTTCTGACCATCTTTCTGCCGGATCTATTCGAGTTATTGTCATTCTATTTTCCTTGAAAACTTCTTATTAAGATACTTTTATAAAATCTGAACGTAATTTTTTAATCTCATCACGTAATACCCCCGCTTTTTCAAACTCCAGATTTTGGGCAGCTTCGTACATCATAGCTTCAAGCTCTTTGACTCTGGCTTGAACCTCTTTTATTGAAACATAATTATACTGACCACCTGGTTCAAACGCTTGAATTTTAGCTGTGGCTTTTTTAGTGCTTAAACCTGCATCTAAAATATCTTTGATCTCTTTGCGCACTGATTTCGGCATAATACCATGTGCTTGGTTAAAATCTTCCTGTTTTTTACGACGCCTTGCAGTTTCATCAATAGTCAGCTGCATGGCTGGAGTAATTTTATCTGCATACAATATTGCTTTTCCATTAACGTTGCGCGCAGCACGGCCAACTGTTTGGATTAATGAACTTTCCGAGCGTAAAAAACCTTCACGGTCAGCATCTAGAATCGCGACTAATGATACTTCTGGAATATCTAATCCTTCTCGTAATAAGTTAATACCAACTAATACATCAATCTTACCTAAACGAAGATCACGGATAATTTCCATTCGTTCCACAGTGTTGATATCGGAATGCAAATATTTAACATTAACATTATGTTCAGATAAATAGTCAGTTAAATTTTCCGCCATACGTTTAGTTAATGTGGTGACTAAAACGCGTTCATCTTGATTTATGCGTAATTTAATCTCAGACAATAAATCATCGACTTGGGTTGCCACCGGCCTAACTTCAATGATTGGATCTAATAATCCTGTTGGCCTTACCACTTGCTCAATGATTTCACTACCTGATTTTTCAATTTCATATTTAGCTGGGGTTGCTGAAACATAAATCGTTTGTGGCATAATATTTTCGAATTCAGCAAATTTTAATGGCCGATTATCCAAGGCTGAAGGTAACCGAAAACCGTACTCGACAAGATTCAATTTTCGCGATCTATCGCCATTATACATTGCCCCCAATTGAGGGATTGCCACATGAGATTCATCAATAAACAATAAACCATCAGCGGGTAAATAATCAAATAATGTTGCAGGTGGATCACCGGCCTTGCGCTGTGCTAAATAACGAGAGTAGTTCTCAATACCTGAACAGTAGCCGAGTTCAGTCATCATCTCTATATCAAATAGGGTTCGTTGCGTTAATCGTTGCTCTTCTAAAAGACGGTTATTATCCAATAAGGCTCTTTGGCGCTCTTGGAGCTCTTGCTTAATTTCAACAATCGCATTATCCATGATATTTCTTGGGGTGACATAGTGTGTTTTTGGATAAATGGTTATCCGTGGCACATCATTAATCGCATTACCTGTTAATGGATCAAATATCACAATTCTTTCAACTTCATCATCAAAAAGCTCAACACGTACAGCATGCTCATCAGAATCAGCAGGAAAAATATCAATAACATCACCACGAACCCGAAAAGTACCACGATTAAAGCCAATCTCATTACGAGTATATTGTAATTCAGCTAAACGCTGTAAGATTGCTCGTTGATCAGTAATAGTCCCTCTTGCCAAATGTAATATCATTGACATGTAGGTTTCTGGTGCACCCAATCCATAAATAGCTGATACCGAGGCAACAATAACAACATCACGACGTTCTAATAACGATTTAGTTGCTGACAGTCGCATTTGCTCAATGTGTTCGTTAATCGATGCATCTTTCTCTATAAATGTGTCAGTTGAAGGCACATAAGATTCTGGCTGATAATAATCATAATACGAAACAAAATATTCTACCGCATTATCAGGAAAGAAGGCTTTCATCTCACCATATAATTGCGCGGCCAAAGTCTTATTTGGCGCTAAAATAATAGTTGGGCGATTATGCTTAGCAATAACATTAGCCATGGTAAAAGTTTTACCGGAACCTGTCACGCCTAATAGTGTTTGATGTGCAATTCCATCATCAAGATTTTGATTAATACGTTCAATCGCTGCAGGTTGATCTCCTGCTGGTTTAAAATCAGAACATAATTTAAATTTTCTCATTACATCGCAACCTAAAATTTTACCTATTAATAAAAATTATCCCCAAAAACACTTGACCTTCAAAAATGTTATATTTTTTGTTCAGTTAAGTTAAAAGTATGTAAAGATATGTAAAAAAAAGAACCTTGATTTATGATAACATATTGATAAATATATATAATTATATTCATGCTTAACTTGTAATCAAATTAAATAAAAACCTGATAGGCATTGAAGTTAGCTCACTTTTCAATTAACTATTCACAGACTTATCCACAGGCAACGGGGATAACTTGCTAAGTATAATCAATATAAACTTTTTTGAAGTTTTAGGCTAATAAATAGCCGCTAGAAAAAAGTTTTTATATCGATTATTCCTATTTTTAAGTCATGTTTTAATAGTTTTTATCTAATACTTTATTTAATACTCTCTATTTTGTATTGATAGCCAACAGTCTCATTAGGCACAAATGTTAATCGATGAGTGATGCATTTTGGCGCATCTTCTGCATGATGTGAAACAAACAACAATTGCGTATCACCTTTATCAATTAAATTATCTATCCAACTTTTGACCAATTCTCTGTTTAGCTGATCCAGTCCTTGTAACGGTTCATCTAAGATAAGTAAAGTTGGATGTTTAACTAACGCTCTAGCAATCAGTATTAATCGCTGTTGCCCCCACGATAACGAGTGAAAAGGTTTTTCGGCTAAATCGGTTAAATCTAGTAATTGCAACCACTGCTTAACTAATTTTGACTGCTTATCACTAATCGCTTGGTAGACGCCAATTGAATCAAAGTAACCTGATATCAATACATTTTCTACACTCAAGCTAACTCGATAATCAAGATGAAAACTACTACTGACGTAACCAATATGGCGTTTAATGTCCCATATTGTTTCACCAGAACCTCGTTTACGTCCAAACAGTGTCAAATCGTTACTATATCCCTGAGGATGATCACCCGTTATTAGACTCAATAATGTCGATTTTCCTGCCCCATTTGGCCCAACTATTTGCCAATTTTCATTTGCTTTTACTAACCAATTTAGTCCATTAATAATTGCTTTACCATCATATTGAACATAACCATTATTTAAAATAATGCGGTCCAACGTATCGGGTAGTTGAATGGGAGTTTCATCCGGTTCGGGTAAAGTAAAGTTTGATAATTGTTCTAAATTTGCCAGTTGCTTGATGGCTACGTCATCTAATATGGTGTCTTTAGGTCCAAATTTCAATAGTTGACAATTAGCCAGTAAACCAATATTTTTTACAAATGGTGGGATTTCATTAAAACGATTTAATACCATTATAATCGTAATAGTTTGTGCAGATAACTGGCTTAGTTTTTCAGCTAAATTAGCTCGAGATGCCACATCTAAACCATCAAAAGGTTCATCTAATATTAATAGATCTGGTTGACTCATCAAGGTACGGCAGATCAATGTCTTTCGAGTTTCGCCAGTAGAGAGATATTTAAAACGACGCTCTAAGAGATGTTCAATACCAAATTGCTGCGCTAAGTGTTTACAAAGTTCTGCGTCTTGATGCGTTTCTTGAATGATTTCAGCAGTCGTTAGCCCGGTATCATCTTCATTGTCGCTAAGCATATCGGTGTTATTACGTTTCCATTCATCGTCTATTATTTTTTGTAGATGTTCAAATGAGATATGGGCTATTGATTTAAATTGATTAATTACTTCCCCTGACAATAACGGTTGATCACCAGCTAATGCTTTAGCTAATACCGATTTACCCGATCCATTTCGTCCAACAAAAGCCACAATATCACCATCATTAATGGTTAATGATTCAATAGTAAATATGCGGAAATCACTTATTTTAAATACTGCATTTTTAATTTGTAACATAAATAATACCTCAAACAGCTAGACTAATGTCGCAACTATAATGTGCTGGGGATGAATGGATATGGTCGTTAGTTGACCTTCAGTTAATTTTAGTTGATTAACCTCATTAGTTGCTTTATTCGCATAAAGCATTATTCCGGATGGCAATGAAAATGAGATTTCAGATAGTTGACCATCAGTGACTATTTTTTCCACTTTAACTATCAACTGATTCTCATTTTTGTTATTCAGTTCAATCAATGGCGCTTTAATCAGTAACAGAACCGTTTTATCAATGTTCAGTTTTAAACGTTCAATACTTTGTTGCGTAATATACGCTTTTAATTCGGTTTGATTGTCATTTAATTTTACTTTAACCAAACCAGCAATATGAGTTGCTTCAATGCTTGAGACACTACCATAGATTTGATTACGAGCACTAGTCTGTAAGGATAATTTAGCGGTTATTTTTAAAATATCATCAAGCGGTATATTGTCATCATTTAGAATATTAAAGGCTTTATATTGTAATTGGGTTAATAGGTCATAAAGCTGAATGAACCTTACCGCATAAGCACTGAGTTTGGTACCTCCGCCATTTTTACCCCCGGTTGCGGTAATTAAAAAAGGTTTAGGTGCTAACTGGTTGATTTCATTTATCGCATCCCAAGCTGTTTTATAACTAATCCCTATTTGCTTTGCCGCTTGACTAAGTGAACCACTCTGTTCTATTGCTCTTAATAAGTCAATTCGTTTTGGATCAGTAAATAATTGCTGATTGATATTCAAAGTTAATAAAATGTCAGGTGACAGCATTACGTTATGCCTTAATTAATTAAAAAAGCTACTTTTAGTAGCAAAGTCATTCTATTGTAGACGCTTTTCTCTTTTCCTTCAAAAAATGTACTCAGCAAAATTGATTAAAAGTAGTGGAATCTGCAAAGTTTAATTGTACTTTATAAATAAATTTTGATAGCATCGTTATATATTAAATTACATAACGATTGTGAGGAGTAAAATGAAAAAAATCATTGGAGTATTATTATCTTTAGCCACTTTATTTGCTAGTTTATCAACATCTGCTAGCCAAAAAATTACAGTATTTGCAGCTGCATCACTGACTAATGCAATGCAAGAGATTGCAACTTCCTACCAAACAGAACATCAAGATTGTGAAATTGTTTTCTCATTTGCTTCATCTTCTGTATTAGCCAAACAGATTGAACAAGGTGCACCTGCTGATATTTTTATGTCAGCGGATCAAAAGTGGATGGATTACCTTATTGAACACAAAATCGCAACAGATAAACAAAATTTGTTAAAAAACGGTTTGGTATTAATTGCCCCTAAACAATCTAAATTAGAAAACGTGGAAATCAATGCCAATACCAATTGGCAAACGATTTTACCTAAAGGAGAAAGATTAGCGGTTGGTGATCCTGACCATGTTCCAGCAGGTCTCTATGCTAAAGAGTCTTTAACCAATTTAGGGGTATTTGATAAATTATTACCGCAAATGGCACCAGCAAGCAATGTTCGTGATGCATTAATGTTAGTTGAACGCAATGAAGCAGCCTTAGGTATTGTGTACAGCACTGATGCGAAAGTAAGTGACAAAGTGAAAATAATTGGTAGCTTCCCAGCTGATACATTTAAATCTATTGAATATCCAATTACATTACTCAAAGCTGATGCAAAAGAATTTTACCAATATTTAAATTCAGAAAAAGCCAAAACTATTTTTCAAAAATATGGATTCATAACTGACTAGTATTTAAATAAGATGATATTAACTGAGTTTGAATGGCAAACATTGCTGCTAAGCTTAAAAATAGCCGGCGCAGCAATTATCTTCAGTCTTCCAGTAGGAATTTTGACCGCTTGGATTTTAGCGAGATGTCAATTTATTGGCAAATCACTCTTTGATAGTATTGTTCATCTTCCTTTAGTATTGCCTCCTGTGGTTTTAGGTTATCTATTACTTTTAACCATGGGACGCCATGGTTTTGTTGGTGAATGGTTAGATAAGTGCTTTCATTTAAGTTTTAGCTTCAATTGGCAAGGTGCCGCGTTAGCTTCTGCGGTGGTTGCCTTTCCCCTTATGGTGCGATCGATCCGATTAGCGATTGAGTCCATTGATTGCCGGCTAGAAAACGTAGCTCGAACCCTTGGTGCTAAGCCATTTCGGGTCTTTATGACAATCACTTTACCGTTAGCTTTTCCGGGTATTTTAATGGGAATCGTACTCGGCTTTGCTCGTTGCTTAGGTGAATTTGGCGCCACAATTACCTTTGTATCAAATATTCAAGGTGAAACGCGTACTTTACCGTTAGCGATGTATACCCTATTACAGATCCCAGACGGCGAGTCAGCTGCATTACGACTTTGTATTGTTTCGATTATTTTATCGTTAGTCGCCTTATTCCTTTCAGAAATGTTAAATCGCTGGCACAAAAAGAAATTAACAGGATCGAAATAATGTTAAATATTAATGTAAGCAAAAAACTTGCTTCGTTTGTTTTTGAGTTTAAGCATGAAATTAATTGCCAAGGTGTAACGGCTATCCTTGGGGTTTCTGGTTCAGGAAAATCAACACTCATTAATCTTATTAATGGTTTGATTAAACCTGATATTGGTTATATCAATCTAAATCAAGAAACGTTAGTAAATACCGAAAAACATGTTTGTATCGCCCCAGAAAAAAGACAAATTGGTACGGTTTTTCAAGATGCGCTCCTCTTTCCACATTATAGGGTGATTAAAAACCTAACCTATCGGGCAAAATCGCTAAATTCTGAAAGATTTGATGAGATTGTAACAGTGCTTAATATCGGCTCCCTCCTTAATCGTTATCCTGCTATGCTCTCAGGTGGTGAAAAACAGCGGGTTGCCATTGGTCGAGCTTTATTAACTAATCCGCAACTATTACTGATGGATGAACCTTTATCAGCTTTAGATATGCCTCGTAAAAAAGAGTTGTTAAGTTATATTGATAAACTTGTCAGTGACTTGAATATACCTATTATCTATGTCACTCATAATATCAATGAGGTAAAACGTATCGCACAACATGTAGCCGTATTGGAGCAGGGAAAATTAATCGACTATGGCTCGACCGAGCAAATATTACAAAGTAATTATTTAAAAGAGTGGTTATAGAGCTTTAATGTAGCACTATTCGCTTCTTGTTTTATATAACTAACCCCATCATGCCAAGCACCAAGTACCAATCTGGTTACTGATTCACCATTAATGATAAGATGATGGGTATCCGGTTTATGGGTATGCCCATGAACCATAATATTGGCATTATGCTCTATCATCATATCAATCACTGCTTGTTGATTTACATCCATGATAGTTTCAGATTTTATTTGATTATGCTGATTACTTTCTTTTCGTAATTTGCTAGCGATTTTTAAGCGAATAAACAGTGGCATTAATAAAAATAACTTTTGTAACCACTTTTTATGCATGATTTTTCGAAATTTTTGATATTGAGGATCATCAATACAAAGCAGATCACCATGTAAAAAAACAATGTTTTTATCCTGATTTGCTAAACAATTTATATCCCCTAATAGCGTCATATCACACCGCTTAGCGTACTGCTTGCCAATCAGAAAATCACGATTACCGTGGACAAAAAACTTTTTAATTTGCCTTGAGGATAACGCATTTAAAGCGTCGGAAATTTGATTGTGTAGTGTTGAACGAACATCATCCCCTACCCAATAATCAAACAAATCGCCTAGAATATAGAGTTCACATTGATTAGGTAGTTGTTCAAGGAAAGATAAAAAGCCTGCTGTAATATCAAAGTGATGTGCAGCAGGCTCATTTTCACCAAGATGAATATCGGCGATAAAAAAGCGAACAGGATTATTCAACCGTCACACTCTTAATAATAACATCTTCGACTGGCACATCAGAATGCATTCCGTTACGCCCAGTTTTGACCGCTTTGATCTTATCAACCACATCCATACCATCTACCACTTCGGCAAACACACAGTAACCAAAGCCATTGATATCAGAAGAACGGTAATTTAAATAATCGTTATCCACAACATTGATAAAAAATTGAGCAGTCGCAGAATGTGGATCGGTTGTACGCGCCATAGCTAAAGTACCACGACTATTTTTTAAACCATTAGCCGCCTCATTTTTAATTGGGGCTTTAGTTTTTTTCTGGTTCATACCCGGCTCGAATCCACCACCTTGGATCATAAAATTGTCGATCACTCGGTGAAAAATGGTATTGTCATAAAAACCTTCTTGGCAATATTCAATAAAGTTTTTGACTGTTTCTGGAGCTTTGTCATCAAAAGTATTAATCTTGATATCACCTAAAGAAGTATGAAATATAATCATAAAATGTCCCTTATTTTCATTTTATTAATACATAAAATTTGAAAAAAATAAGCCTTTTAATAATGGCTTACTCACTAAATCTTTCACATGCTTCTAATGTATTGCTCATTAACATTGCAACGGTCATTGGGCCTACACCACCGGGAACAGGGGTGATCCAGCCTGCATATTGGCTAGCAACGTCGAATTCAACATCACCAACGAGTTTGCCATCAGGTAAACGGTTTATACCAACATCAATCACGATGGCACCGGGTTTTATCCATTCCCCTTTAACGTAATTAGGAATCCCAACACCAGCAACAACAATATCAGCATTACGAACATGTTTTTCTAGATCAACGGTTCGGCTATGAGTTATTGTCGTAGTACAGCCTAATAGCAGTAATTCTAATGCCATTGGTCGACCAACAATACTCGATGCACCAACAACAGTGGCATTCAAGCCGGATAAATTAATACCTGTTGATTCTAACATTTTAACCACACCATAAGGTGTACATGGGCGTAAAATTGGATCGCGTTGTAACAAGTGGCCAATGTTATAAGGATGAAAGCCATCAACATCTTTACGCGGATCGATACGTTCTAGCACTTTTGTCTTATCAATATTATCCGGTAGGGGAAGCTGAACTAAGATACCATGCACGTCAGCACGTTGATTCAATTCATCAATTAACGCTAATAGTTCCTCTGTAGTTGAGGAAGGATAATCATAAGCAAAAGAAGCAAATCCCACATCATCACAAGCTTTCTGCTTATTTTTAACATAAATTTTTGAGGCCGGATCAGAGCCAACCTGTATAACAGCTAATCCCGGAACCGATAAACCTTGTTCAGTACGTGATGCTACCTTTTTGGCAATTTCGTTACGTATTTGTTGTGCTAACGCTTTACCATCAATTATTTTTGCAGTCATAAGCGATTACTTCTTTTACCTATTCATTGTGAATGAGGTATTCTCGCAAAAGTTTTTATTGTTGTCTATTCACTTGTCGATTGATTGGTGAAGTTCTGTCAAAATCTGTTGATATTGTTGATCTACATCAGTAATTACCGAACAGATATGCGCATCAAATGCCTTAAGTTTTGGTTTTTGAGTTTTCCATTCATTTTTTGAAATATCTTTGATAGCACCGAAGTTTTTAAAAAAGTTAAATTCTACAATACTCCCTCCAACTACGTTATAAAAAATGCGTTCACCAATATCCTCCCCATCTTTTTTTATATTATTAAAGTTTTGATAGTAAAACGTTGTAGTGCCATTTTCTGTATTAATTGAACGATGCAATAATTTAACTAACCGTTTATAAAGTTTATTTAATTCACTATGTAGTTCACGATCATCACTCAATTTTCTGGTTATTGCTTGATCAAAAGCAACTTTAACCTCCAACAATAAATTTAATGATTGCTGTTCTAGCTGTGGTAATTGTAAACGCAGACTTTTTTGAAATTCATTAAGTTTTTTACGTAACGACTTATTCACTGATACTGTTTTTGCATTTAATACCACTTGTCCATCACTCATAATGGATAGATCATTTGCTTTATTAACGATATGGATGTTGTTTTTATTTATCACAATATCGTAACTTGGTTTGACCGGGCACTCTTTTTTAGCGGCAAACGCCGTTATTGATAATGTTAATGAAAAAAGAAATAGTATTTTTTTTAGCATGCTGACATCCATTTAATGGTTGAAATTAAAATTATAGCGAGTAATATCAAATTAGCACTAAATTTAAAACTTAAAAAACCCCCATTCTTCAACTTTTTGGGAAAAAAATTGATAAAATATTCGATTAATTATCCAAATGATTAAAACCCATACCTAACTCGCTATGCAAGTGGAGGATCAATAGATATAATCTATTATATTAACTAAGTTTAACTACTTTTTTTTATTTGAAACTAAAGTATAGTAAATCCATTAAGCAAATTTAACTTATTCGAGGTGAAATATGTATGCTGTAATTTTCGGACGTCAAGGATGTCCATATTGTGTGCGAGCTAAAGAGCTTGCTGAAAAGTTATCTCAAGAACGCGATGATTTTTCTTATCGTTATGTTGATATCAATGCTGAAGGCATTACCAAAGAAGATCTCTCAAAAAGTGTTGGCAAACCGGTAGAAACCGTACCACAAATTTTTATCGATGAAAAACCAATTGGTGGTTGCACTGACTTTGAAGCCTATGCCAAAGCTAATTTGGGATTATTTCAAGGATAAATATTCTGCATAATAAATACAGATAAACCACCTCGGTGGTTTATCTGATCTTAACGACCCGGTAATTTTTGCCAAGTCACTTCATTACGTAAATAAGTTGGTTCAACGTCTTCAACTTTAACAACGTCATTTTTCAACCATTTCTGATGGGCGATAACGACTAAATCTTGTGCTTCTGGTAACCAAACTTCACTTTGTTTAATCTCTGCTAACATATCAGGATAAGTTTGCCAACCAGTGCCAGCCAAATAATAATTATTATCAATATGCTGAATTTTTGATTTCACATCTTCAGGTTTGATAACGCATTCTGCAATAATCGCTTGCCACTCCTGATTTTGATATTGATATTGCCCCAAATAGACCTCACCCATTCTAGCATCTATCGCCGGAATAACTTTAGTTGCTCTGGTTGTTCGGTAGCAACCTTGCGCCAAAGTCATCAAGGTGGAAACACCTATCATCGGTTTATCAATGCCCAATGCTAATCCTTGCGCAACCCCTATACCAATTCTCACGCCAGTAAAACTACCAGGACCTTGCGCAAAAGCAATGGCATCGAGTTGTGAAAGTGTACAGCCTGATTGATTTAAAATATTATCAACCATTGGTAAGATCTTTTTAGTATGATCTCGCGCCGAAATCATGAAATCGTGGGTGATTTCATTTCGATATAATAGTGCTACGGAACAAGCTTCTGTTGAAGTATCAATGGCTAAAATAGTACTCATTTGTTTTCCAAATTATCAGGTTCATTGTTAGATAATAAAAAATCGATTACCTTGTTAACATCTCGGGTTCTTGGTGATGGCGGTAAACTATTAATAAACGTTGCGCCATAAGGGCGCATAACTAATC
The DNA here is from genome assembly GCA_946482005.1 of uncultured Gilliamella sp. GTDB lineage: Bacteria > Pseudomonadota > Gammaproteobacteria > Enterobacterales > Orbaceae > Gilliamella. Next base: position 26,499 of record CAMLPV010000003.1, on the reverse strand, counting down.
GATTATCACAAATTATAATCGCTCCACGATCATTATGATGACGGATCAATCGCCCCACCCCCTGTTTTAGGGTAATAACAGCTTCAGGTAATTGCACTTCATTAAAGGCATCACCACCTTGCATTTGGCAATCCTCCATACGTGCTTTCATTAAAGGATCATCCGGTGAGGTAAACGGTAACTTATCTATAATAACACAAGATAAAGTATCTCCCCTAACATCAATCCCTTCCCAAAAACTACTGGTTGCGATTAATAGTGCATTACCGCTTTCAATAAATTGTTCAAGAAGTTTTGTTTTGCTAGTTTCGCCTTGAACCAACACCGGTAATTTGGTAAGCAAACGAAATTTTTCAGCTAATGCATTCATCATTGCATAAGATGTACAAAGGAAAAAACAACGACCATTATTAGCCTCAATAACCGGTAATAAAATATCTACAAGTTTTTCAGCATTGCCTCGTTCATTTGGTGATGGTAGATAACGCGGAACACACAAAATCGTCTGATTGATATAGTCAAATGGGCTTTCTAAAATTAAAGATTCAGCGTTGGTTAGCCCCAAACGTTTAGTAAAATAATCTAATTGATTATCGACTGATAATGTTGCTGAGGTAAATATCCAGCTACCTTCTCGCTGGGTTAACAATTCTTCAAATTTTTCCGTTACCGATAATGGTGTTAATGCAAAGAGAAAAGAACTATAGGTGCTTTCATACCAATAGCTATAACCAGGTACATGAGTTTCTGTCAACTTTTTTAACAATTGCTGGTACTGATTAACCCGGTCATAACAATTATCTAATGTGGTAGATCGACCTATGGCTAACAATAAAACTTCTTTACAAAAATCAAGAGCATCAAACAGATAAGATAATTCTTGTTTAATACTGGATTGATTAAATAGATAACGAAGATTACCTTTGTTATTCTGCTGACTGATTAATATTCGCAAATCTTGAGTACATTTTTGCAGTTTATCAGCGCACTGCTGTAACTGAGACATATCTTTAACTTCGGTTCGATAAGCCAAATTTATCTCTTTAGCTAAGTCAAATAGTTGTCGACTCGTTAACTGCTCGCCAAAATAGTGACAGGCAAGATCGGGAAGTTGATGAGCTTCATCAAATATCATTACGTTAGCTTTAGGAATTAGCTCGCCAAATCCGGTATCTTTAACCACTACATCAGCCAAAAATAGATGATGATTAACCACCACAATATCGGCATTCAACGCCCGTTTACGGGCTTTAACCACATAACAATCATTATAATGCTCACAATCACTGCCTAAACAATTATCGTTAGTACTGGTTAAGATTGGCCAAATTGGATTGTCTTCAGTCACCGTAGTACATTTACTGATATCACCATCTTTAGTTTTGATTGACCAGTTTTTTACCCGAACTAAATCTGTACGTAAACTCTTATCTAAATCGCCTGCTGCCGCATATTGGTGATACATACGCTCTAAACAAAGATAATTGGCTCGCCCTTTAAGAAGTGAGATTTTACCCGTATAATCTAGCGCTTTTTTGATAATGGGTAAGTCTTTACTATATAACTGCTCTTGTAAATTTTTCGATCCCGTCGAGATAATTACTTTTTTATCACTACGTAATGCAGGAACCAAATATGCAAAGGTTTTACCTGTTCCCGTTCCCGCTTCCACTACCAGCGAATGTTGGGCGTTGATTGCTTCAGTGACTTTATTTGCCATACGTCTTTGTGGTTCTCGTGCAACAAAACCATCTATAGCCGTCGCAAGCAAACCATTTTCTGCAAAATCATCAATCACTTAAAATACACCTAATTAAAAGATAAGTCTAATTTGTCTATCCACACTGGAAAATATATTTAATAAATAAGCTAACGTTAGAAAAAAACAATTTTATATTAGAAATGAAATTATTATCCTGAAATTGAACAATTAACTATCAAAATAACGATTTATAATATAGCAATAACTAAAGCAAAAATATAGACAAGAATAATCTCTATAAAGAAAAAGCTTAGTTAGAAACTGATTAATTTTTTTAAATCGATAATCTAAATAAGCTCATAAAAATAGAATTATTTAACCATTATTACTTTTTCAATTTAGTTTTTAAATAAATAAGATAGTGTTTTATTCCAGATAGATATTTTTTTTGTTTAAACATCAGTTTTGAATAAGCGCGAATTGAAGAGGTCTTTTTAGGACTATATAATGGTAAACAATCATTTCGCCAAGGTGATTTTTCTAAATAAGAATCAAATAATATAGATCGATAAGGTTCATGCCAAGGTTTATTCTTAGTTATGTAATGAATAAAGACTGTTTCATCGGGAATATTGGCATCTTCATTACCATTAATTGATAATGCCAATAAATTATTAAATTTTCTTGGTAATATTAGCCTTTTTTCACCGACACAAATATTTAAAACATCTTGATCCGGATATTGATATTTTTCACCACCATTTAATAGTTTCAACGTTTTATCTGTAATTTCATGTTCGCACCAAAGTGGAATGTTAATGAGCATAACACCAGAATTAAAATAAGTTCCTTCAATAACGCCATATTTGATACATTGAGATTGTTGCATATATGGTTCGTCAGCAACAGCAGCAAGTATAATGCCAGTAAGATCAATATTATTAATATCTGATAAGCTATTCGTACATAAGGTATCACTATCAACATAAAGTAACTTATCAGTGGTATTTTTTAGTATTATTGGCGCTATTAGACGCACACAAGCTGAAAGCGGAAACTGTTCGGTATTTTGCTCATCGACTTTGAACTGATCATTAATAACATATTCAGTTATTGATATATTATTGAATTTAATTTCTCCAAATTTACGTCTATTCTCATCGGAAAGATTATGGGTAAATAAATGAAAATGAATCGGCATTACAGCATTATTTTTTAAAACAGAGAAAATATTTATACCTGCTGATAACGCATAATTATCATCAAAACATAATAAAATATGTATGACCGACTGATTATTGTCAAAATTATGTGACAGTAATTCATTCCTTTTATTAATAAATCTATCAACTTGAATCACGATTTACATCCTTATCGCGTTTTAAAAGCTTTATGCTTGAGATAAAGTAAATAATATTTGAACGCCGAAAAATATTTTTTTTGACTTACTAACAATTTCGCATAACGTCTGGTTGTTGAGGGTGCATGTTCATTAGCTAATGACAATTTTTGATTAGCCCATGGCGAAGAAGCAATATAACGTTGATAAAGCGGGGTTAAATATAGCTGATACCATGGTTTATTGCCGGTAACGTAATGAATTATAACAGTGTCATCACTTAATAAGCTATCTTCATTACCACCAACTGAGAGTGAAGTAAGTTGGTTAAAATTTTTAGGAAGAAACAGAGTGTTACCTTGCATTAGAATATTCAAAACGTCTTGATCGGCAAATTTATAAACTTTACCGCTATTAATCATTGCAAAAGCTTTTTCTGTTAAGTTATTAGCTACCCACATGTCAGTATTAATATAAATCATTCCTGCATTAAAATATTCACCATACGAAATATTGCAATCTGGGCATTGTTTTTCTTGAGTTTTATCTACATCTGCAACTACAGCAGCATATTTGTCAGTTAAATCTTTATTGATTAAATCATCCAGTTTATTAGTACAAAGGATATCACAATCTAAATATAACACCCTCGAAGCTACTTTATTTAGCAATTGTGGCACAATAAAACGTAAACACGTTGATGCCGAAACATGTAGTACTAAAGTATCAGGATTTATCGAGAAATCATCGCTCACTTCATAACAAATTATCGAGGTATTATTCTGACTAAGTTGATTAAAGTCTTCAATTTTTTTATTAGATACTTTATTAGCAAATAAATGAAAAAACAGATTTTTATCGGGGTTGTTGATAATAATTGATGACATAGCAATACCTGCTGGCATTGCATAATTATCATCGAAACAGAATGCAATATGCACTGTTTCTTGTGATTCAATAATATGACTAAATAAAGTAGTAATCTTACTAATGAAAAGATTTTCTGTTAACATGTTCTAGTAATACCGACAATTTGAAATTTGTTTTATTGTAACATAACTAATTATTATAAAAAAATTAACTATCCATTTCATATTTATTTAACTATTTTGTAATACATGAATAGCTATGATATATTTAAAACATTGTATTAATGAGTGTTTGAAATGAATAATAGTATTATTAATATTGTATATTGTACAGATTCCAATTATCTAGAACATGTTGGTGTTTCTATTACTTCGATCATACTCAATAATAAAAGTAATAATATTCATTTTCATATTTTTTTGTATGATGTTTCAGACGAAGAAAAAAATAAGCTAAAAGAAATTAGCTCCGCAATTACGCTTTATTCAATTCCTATTGATGAGCTAAATAAATACATTGACATTAAGAATGAAAAAGTAAAACATATCAATCGTTCAATGTATATTCGCTTATCTGTTCCAAGATTATTACCTGATTATATTGATAAGTTTATTTACTTAGATGCTGATATCTTATGCTTTGGCGATATTTCTCCTGTTTTAAATATCAATATTGATTCAGTAGTTTGTGCGGTAACAGCTGATTCTTTAAATGATGATAATCTTTTAGCAAATGCAAATCGCTTATCGTTAGGAAATAAAAAATACTTTAATTCAGGCTTTTTATATATTAACAGTCAGAACTGGAAAAAATTTGACACAGAAAATAAAGCCAACCAAATATTATTATCACCAGAGAATTATAATTTAATCTACCCAGACCAAGATGCTTTAAATATTGTTTTGCAAGAACGTGTTGTTTTTGTTGATGTTAAATGGAATTATTTATTTACTTGGATGAATGATGAAGAAAAGGAATCTTTCTTTCATCATAAAAAATCGTTACCTTATTTTGTGCATTTTACAGGTCCAAGAAAAATATGGTACGCAGAACATAAAGGTTTAGCCCAAGATTTATACATTTTTTATAAACATTTTACCCCTTGGAGCGATGTAGTATTGAAATCTTACCAAAGCAAAATGAGACCAGTTGATTATAGGGTATATGCAAAAGATTTTTTTAGAAAAAGAAAATTTCTAAAATGTATTAAATATTATTTAACTTACTTAATTAAAAAATAGATTAAATAACCAGAAATTTTAATAATCTATGTTTTTATAATCCTACAACTAAAAAATTTAAATAATTCCTTTATAAATAAGCAAAATATACTGATTTTTATATATTCCGCTATTATTTCTGATTATATTATATAATAACATTAATAAACTAACTAATATTAGTTATACACTCTTATCTGAGTAGAGCCAAACAATTAAAATTATATAATTTAGGTTATATAATTTTAATTGCTGTTTTTTACTAGTTTATTAAATAGATAAAAATAGTAAAATTTAACAGCTATAAAAACTCGACCTCTTTTTAAACAATATTTGGCATAGTTTCTTAACCATGATTTTTTTAATGCTTTCGGTCGTTTGGTATTTTTCCAAGGAGATAAATCATAAAATTTTAAAAATAACTTAGAATCAAATGTTTGATACCATGGTTTATAGCCTGTTACGTAATGTAATAACACAGTATAAGGCGCTATTAATTGTTCTTCTTCACAAGAAATACTTATGTGAATTTTAGTATTATATTTAATAGGTAAAAGGATTGTTTGGTTTTCTAATAATATATTTAAAACATCTTGATCTGCAAAACGATAGACATTGCCATCATTTACCTTGTTAATACATTTGTTGGTTAAATCATTTTTCATCCACTCATCAGTGTTAATTAATAACACTCCCGAATTAAAATATTTTTCAACATCAATAGAATATAAATTTTTTACTTCATTTTGCATCGGTTTATCGTCAGGAATGACCCCTGCAACATAGTTAGATATATCTGTGTTATATAGTTCAGAAATAGATTTCAAACAGAGAATGTCACTGTCAAGATATAAAAATTTTTTAGTTTGAGAATGTAATAATGCCGGAAGAATAAAACGCGCACAAGAAACCACAGATAAGTAACCTAATACCAATGTATTCGGATTAATGTCAAAGTTATCATTTAAATAATATATTTTAATACTAACATTGTTTCCAATAAGTTCTTTAAGTTTAGTTATATTAACCAAAGATACATTATCAACTAATAGATGAAAACAAAAATTTAAGTTACTATTATTTTCAATTATAGAAGTTATAGTTACCCCTGCTGGCATTGCATAATTATCATCAAATGCAAATGCAATATGCAATATTTCTTTACTGCTATTTTGAGTAAACTCTTCAACTTTACTTATATATTTATTGGAATTAAACATTTATTACGTCGCTTTTTAAAATTTTTATTATTCTAAATAAATACTATAAAAGTGTAAATTTATTTAATCTGTCAAAAGTTCTTAAATCTTCGTTTTTTTAATTTATATAAAGTTTTTACCTATATTTTGTTAACAAAGAAATATATAATTAACATAATAGATTATTAGATATCACTTAAATTAGAACGGATTAAATGTTTAACATAAATAACTTTATTGATCAAATTAAACCTATAAGTACTAATCTTGAGCCACATTTTCCAACTCTAAATATTGCTTTAGGATTTGACAATAATTATGCAATGCCTGCTGGTGTAGCAATATTATCAGTTATCCAAAATACGCCAAATTGCAACCTTCATTTTCATTTATTTATTGATAATGTGTCACATGTAAACCTTGAAAAGTTCGAGAAGTTTAATTATCCGAATGTATCAATTACGCTGTATTTTTTAAATAACAATTTTATCATCAATCCCAAAACGTTAGTTTTGCATATTCCGACAGCATCAACCTGCATACGTTTTATTATGCCTAAACTCCTTGTTTCAGTAACTGATAAATTAATATATCTTGATAGCGATATAATTTGTTTAAAATCATTAGCAAAATTAGCGGAATACAATATTGAAAATTATATTGCAGGAGTTATAAGTGATAGCAAAGATATGCAACAAACCATCAGTGAAATGTATAACATTGATTCAACAAGATATTTTAATGCAGGTGTATTACTTATAAATACTACTAAATGGTGTGAAGAAAAGATTTCCGAAAAGGCATTAACTATGATTAATGATGGAAATATTTATAAGTTTGCCGATCAAGATGTTTTAAATATTTTACTGGAAAATAAAACACTGTTACTACCAATAAAGTTTAATACTAAGATAAAAATTTCAGTCGATGCGCATCAGGAAAAAGAAATCAGACCTTATACTGTTATTTTACATTATATTTCACAAAATAAGCCGTGGTATAAAGTTTATCTTTCTGAAATTTTTAATAATTATTTTAATTTGTCTCCATGGAAAGATGATCAATTACCTTTAAGTGGTAATAGCTCATCTATAAGAAATTATGCTAAATATTTATTTAAACAAAAAGCTTATTTTAAATCTATTTATTACTATAGTATTTATTTAAAATTTAAGTTATTTCTTAAAAAATAATTATCTATTTGAAATTTTATGATAAATAAAACTGTTTGTCTTACTATTATTATACCTTGTTATAATGTTGAAGATTATATTGAAGACTGTTTGATTTCAGTTACAAAAGATGATACTTATCCTCTAGAAATTATATGTATCGATGATGGTTCTACTGATAATACCTTACTAATATTAGAGCAATATCAATCAAAATTTAGTAATATCAAAATAATTAAACAACCAAATCTCGGTGTCAGCCAAGCTCGAAATAAAGGTGTTGAATGTTCGTCTGGAGACTACATTCTATTCATTGATTCTGATGATATTATAAATCATAATTTACTCAAAGAATTCAGATATTCTCTAAAACTTATGCCTCAATTAGATTTGTTCTACTTTGATTATACGTCTTTTAAAGACGGAGAAATGATATCTTGTATGACAAATCTTGAAAATAGTAAAACAAAAAACTTCAAATCAGGCATAGATTTATTAAATCATTTATTAGAAATGAGAAATTATTCTGGCGTTGTATGGCGATTTATTTTCCGCCGAAAATTATTTACTGAAAAATTTATCGAGAAAAACCACGAAGACCACAGCATCTCACTTTCTATTATCTCGAAAGCAAAATTGACTAATTATTATATAAATAAAAATTCTTATTTTCACCGTGTACGTGCTTCTTCATTATCAGAACAATACATTGATGATTCTAATTTGAAAACTTTGAAAAGAGTTTTAGAACACTGTATAACAGAAATTAACACCCTACAATTATCAGATAATGCAAAACGCAATTATATCTGTGCAATGAATATCACTTATTTAGAATCACTGTTGAGATCTGATAAAACATTTCAAAAACAAACTAAAAATGAAATTATAAAAGAACTCGGTTTACTTAAACTAATGATACGAGTCTACAATAGTAAAAAATGTAATCCTATAAGAAATATTTTCTACATTTTAAAATTTATAAAGAAAAATCCTTGCACGTTCACTGAAAAAAAAATATTACTAAAATGTGCTATAACCAAAAAATATCCTTATATGAATATTGAAAAAGACTACAAGTACTACTCATCCCTAAATAAATTCTAAAAACCTATTTAGAGCTATGATCAAAAAAATTAGTGAACCATTATTCATTAAAATTACTTTTATACAATTTTGTATATGCACCATCTTTCTTTAATAATTCAGTATGGGTCCCTTGTTCGATAATAGTTCCATCACCTATCACTAATATTTTATCAGCATTTTCAATAGTAGATAATCGATGAGCTATAACTAGAGAAGTTCTTCCTTTTTGTAATTCATCTAACGCTTTCTGTATTGTCTTTTCAGACTCGGTATCTAATGCTGATGTGGCTTCATCTAAAATAAGAATCGGATTATCTCTTAAAAGAGCTCGAGCAATAGCTATACGTTGACGTTGACCTCCAGATAATAAAACTCCATTTTCACCAACTACTGTATCGAAACCTTTATCAAATTGTTTAATAAAATCATAAGCATTTGCTTTTTTTGCAGCTTCCTCTATTTGCTCTTGAGAAAACTCACCAATTTTTCCATATGCTATATTATTTGCAATATTATCATTAAACAAATGTACGTTTTGGGAAACTAAGCCAATTTGGTTTCTTAAACAAAATAATGTATATTCACAAATGTCAACTCCATCTATAGAGATTTCACCATCTGTAATTTCATAAAAACGCGTTAATAAATTTGCAATTGTTGTTTTTCCAGATCCTGATCTGCCAACTAAAGCGATGGTTTTGCCTGCAGGTACATTAAAACTAATATTATTTAATGCTAAATCATCCCGAGTTTCATACTTAAATGAAACATTCTTAAAAAGAATATCTCCTTTAACTCTATCTACATTTAAACTACCATTATCCTTTTCAATAGGTTGTTCAAGTATAGAAAACAATGTTTGACAAGCTGCCATGCCTTTTTGAAACCCAGCATTAACACTTGTTAAACTTTTTATCGGTTGCATCAAAGCTACCAATGAAGAAAAGACGACAGTAAATTCACCTGGTGTGATATTCAAATCAGGATTACTAGCTGTTAATAGTACAAAAGCAATTGCAAAAGAAATAACAACTTGAACAATAGGTGTTGATAAAGCGGAAATAGAGACTAATCGCATGCTATCTCGGCGAAATTTGTTACTCACTTTTTCAAAATTTTTAACTTCTTCTTCTTGAGCTCCAAATACAATTATTTCTCTATGCCCTTTTAACATCTGTTCAACCGACATCGTCACATTCCCCATTGAATTTTGCATATTTTTGGCTAAGCGACGAAATCTTATTGATATGAATGATATAAGAGCTATTACTATCGGAGTAATGATAATCAAAGACAAAGATAATTGCCAACTATTGTAAAACATTGTGTAGAATAGACCGCAAATAAAAGCTGTTTCGCGGATTATTGTTATTAATGCGTCTGACGAGGATGCTGCAACCTGATCAGTGTCATAAGTAATACGAGACAATAATCGACCAGTTGAATTTTGATCATAATAGCTAACAGGGGCTTCAACAAAATGGCTAAATAACCTTTGTCGAATTTTCATCACAATCTTTCCGGAAATTAGTGATAACAATACAGAATAACCATAGTTTGCAATTCCACGCAATAATACTAATCCAAAAATATAAAAAGGCGCCATTAATAAAAAATTTTGGTCATTCATTGAAAAACCACGATCTAATAATGGTCGTAATAAGGCGATCAACGAGGTGTCAGCAAATGCGCTTGCAATCAATAAAATAACGGAAAAAAATAATACAAACTTATGTTCCATAATTAATGGACATAATTTTAAAAAGGTTTTCCATGTAGAATAATCTTTATCTATATCATTAATATACTGTTGCTTATTTTGTCGATTCATATTGTTCATTATCTATTCTTTTTGCCTTAACTATTAAATTGCATTTTATGCATTTGTGCATAAATTCCATTTAATTTAATCAATGACTCATGATTACCATCTTCTATTACTTTTCCATCATCAATAACTAGAATACGATCTGCTTTTTCAATTGTTGATAAACGGTGAGCAATGATGATTGATGTTCTATTTTTCTGAAGTATTTCTAACGCTTTTTGTATAAGTCTTTCTGACTCATTATCTAGTGCAGAAGTAGCTTCATCAAAAATTAATATTGGATTATCACGTAACAAAACCCGAGCTATTGCGATTCTCTGCCTTTGTCCACCAGATAATAAGATACCATTATCACCTATTTCTGTGTTTATTCCATGTTCTAACTTATTAATAAATTCAATAGCATTTGCTTGTTTAGCCGCTCTTAAAATATCATCTTCACTATGAAGTTCTTTTTCACCGTATGCAATATTTTCAGCAATAGTACCATTAAATAAATGAACATTTTGAGATACATAACCAATTTGCTTACGTAATGATTTTAAAGTGTATTGTTGGATATTTATAGAGTCTATTAAAATTTCACCTTTAGAGATATCATAAAAACGTGGCAATAAGCTAGCAATTGTCGATTTACCTGCCCCTGAACGTCCTACGAGAGCAATAGTTTGACCCGCCTCTATTTTTAAACAGAAGTTATTAAGTGCTGGAGTATTTCGTGTAGGATAAGTATAAGTGACATTTTTAAACTCAATATTTCCTTTTACTCGATCAACAACAATAGTTCCATTATCATGCTCTAATGGGGAATTAAGAAGTTCAAATAGTGATTCACAAGCAACCGCACCTTTTTGAAGCTCAACATGTAAACTTGTTAATTCTCGTAGAGGGCGCATTACAGCTACCATCGCAGAAAAAACTACAGTAAATGAACCTGGTGTAATATCTAAATTTTGACTAGCTACTAAATAAAGTATGAAACCTAATCCAGTTGTTGCAATCAACTGAATTAAAGGTGTTGATAATCTTGAAACTATTTCTATTTTCAACATTCCTCTTCGAACTTTATCCGTTATAATATTAAAATTTCGTTTTTCATATTCTTTTGCATTGAAAATTAAAACTTCTTTATGCCCTTTTAACATTTCATCACTAGCAATAGTTATTTGTCCCATTCCAGCTTGCATTGAAGCAATAGTATGTCTAAATTTTTTGGCTATGAATTGTGCAATAAAAATAATCAATGGAACTAAAATAATTAATACTGAAGCTAATTTCCAACTTCCATATAACATAACAATACATAAACCTACTGCATAGGTTATTTCACGAATGAGTATTATCAAAGCGTCGGAAGAGGCTTTCGATAACATTTGAGTATTAAAAGTAATAACTGAAACAAGATCACCTATAGATTGTTTATCATGGAAACTAATAGGGCTTTTAATCAAATGATGAAATATCATCTGCCTAAATTTAGTCACAACTTTCCCCGATAACCACGAAAGACAGTATGTCGAAATATAATTAGATAACCCCCTAAGTAAAATTAATCCAATAATTGTAATAGCAATAAGAATCAAAAGAGAGTAATTTTTATCCATTAATCCATTGTCAAGTAATGGTTTGGTAAGTGATATTAATGTAGCATCTGTTGCTGCATTCAATAATAGTCCAAAAACGGCCACAAATAATGCTTTTTTAAAAGGTTTAATGAATGGCCATAGTTTTTTTAAAGTAGTAATTGAGTTTAATTTTTGAGGCATAATAGAATGTTAAAATAGTAAATTATCGACAATTATACACTATTATAAGACTTTCACGTTAATTTTATTCTATTGAGATAATAGATAAAAAAAACAAATATTTATTTATAATTTTATGAATATTAGCTATTTATACTCGAATTATTTTTTTATTTTGATCTTAATTCCCAGAAAACATAGAATATAAAACTTATCAGCATCCCAAATTCCAAGTAAACGTTGCCTTTTGTTTAAAAATAATTGATTGATTTTTCCTATATTATGATAGTCTTTATTAAACATAGAGCTTATAAAATCATTATCAGGAAAATGAGACGTTAAATTAAAGAGATTAACAATTTTAGTTGCTTGATTTAAAGCTAATATTCTATCTTTGTTAGGTAAACGACGCATCGATTCTAACAACTTATGTTGAAACAAATCAATTAAAACAGGTTTGAATTTATCAAACAATTGCCAACGGTCAACAAATTGCATTAAATATTCAAAACATAGCAATGAATCTAACTCATGAGAAGTTACAGTATACTTATGATTTTTTGTCGTATTGCTCATTATAGATCCATCTCTTATAAGATAGTTATAAAATTTATCATTCATAAAATATGCTGCATTACACAATAACCCATAAGACCAAAAAAAAGGATTATCTTCATACCAAAGTCCTTCAGGGAAATAAATATTATGCTGTCTAATAATTGAAAGTTTATAAATTTTATTCCATGCACAAACGTCCATGTTTTTCATAACATCATTAGATAATTTAACAAAACCTTTATATTTGTGTTCAAAATATCGCTCATCTTGTATTCGACTACAATTGTTTTCAATTATCAGCTTAGTCGAAAAGTAAATTAAATCAACATCAGGTTGATTGAAGTGACAAATCGTTTTCTCATAAGTATCTAATTCAATAAAATCGTCAGAATCAACAAAAGTAATGTATCTTCCTTTAGCATTTTCAATACCAACATTTCTAGCAGAAGACAAACCACCATTTTCCTTATCAATGATTCTTATTCTAGTATCAATTTCAGTATATTTTTTTAAAATAGAAAGGGAATTATCTGTTGAACCATCGTTAACGCAAATAATTTCAATATTTTTGAAAGTTTGATATATAACACTATCTAAACATTTGTTCAGATATTTTTCAGTATTATATACAGGAATGATTACAGATAAAATCGGTTTCATTAAAAGTAGTCCTTAATTGTTTTTTATTAACATTTAACAAAATGGTTAAAATCGCGAAAGAACAAATCATACTGATTTTTTGGAAAAAATTTCCATTTTTGCAATTTTATTTTGCAATTTATAAATTTTATTCTTCACAAGACAATAAGGAAATAAATTTAATATATAAAAAAATACAACTCGTTTTATATATTTAAATTTTGAATATTGAGTTAACTTCTTTTCTTCAATAAATTCAGTTTTAATAACATCAAAATCAGGACCATGTTTAAAATTAATTGGATTTAGATTTATTCCTTTTTTTCTCCAGAAATTAGCCCACCAAACCTCCATACAATAAAAATCTTCTGATTGTATATTATTCTCAAAGGAGGTATACAATGATGACGCATTACTAATAGTATCTGGACTACCAAAAAAAACTAAATCTGAACCAGCCAAAAAGTGAGGATCTTCAATCATATTTCCACGACCAAATGGATTAAAACCATGAAAAATGGTATTCTGCGGGATTGGTAACTGAAAATCTGAATAGCAACTTAAAAATGAATCAATTCTAAATGTTTTTTTGAAAAAAATATCTGGTCTGGTTACTATTACCCAATCGTATGTAATGTTATTTTCAGTTTCATATTGATTACGTAATTCATTAGTCATATAAATAGTATAAGAATTATTTAAACATCCTTTTTTAGCTCTAGGAAATTGACCTATTTTTTCAACTAATACTTCATCTGTATATTCTAATTGAGGTTCAATAAGTATTTTTTTAGGTTGATAAAGTTCATTGACTAATAAAAGTTTCTCACTAGTTAGCATTTCTTGCGTTAAGACATTTCCATCGACATTGCGATAATTGATAGTAGAATGATCTAACTCATCCCAAGTATGAATGAAAATATCTATTTGATAACCATCTTGTATGTTTTCTTCTAATAAATTCTTCCTAAATGAATCAAATGTATATTCAAAAGTTCTCAAATGCCCAAATAGTTGAATTGCAATTCTTTTTAAATTAGCCATTAAAATAATCTCTAATATTATTAATATATGTTTATTATTTTTTTATTTTTCTACAAAAAAATTCTTTAAGTTTTCTTAAAAAAGACCTTTTTTTACGAAGTTTTTCCATCTTTGAAGTAACATTTAATAGATCAACTTTGAGTTTTTGATATAAATCGTAAACAACAGTATATTTACTATCTAAATCTCGTTGATTTTCTACCAATTTAAATAAATCGCCATAAGTTCCAATATTTAATCCCTGTTGACTTGATGATAATTTGGAAGAATCATTGTTAGATTGAGATATTATATCCAATTCATTTATATCAAAAAATTTGAGATTATAACCCCAATAACAATTTAAAGATGCTCGTAAAATATTAGAATTATTGAAAGAAAAATCTGAAATTTCATTTGTATTCTTGAATATTGAATTCAAAATATTTTGCCAAAACACAGGAGAAAAATATTTATTGTTTACAAGAATAAATTTTGATGATTCAAAATCATCATTTCCATCACAATAATCAATATATTTATGACTTATATAATATACTTTCTTATCGAAAAACTCTGCTTCACTTAATACTCCAGAAGACAATCCAGATATTGCAGAAATATTTTGATTAGACATTAAATTATAAATATTTTCATTAATTACAATTAATTTACCATATCTTTCCAATATTTCTATTTCGTGTTTATTATTATTAGAAAAAGGATGAGGCTTATAATAAATGCATTCATAATTAGAAAAAATATCGGAAAGAGTATCTTGATAATCCTCCAAACAGACTATTTTTCCATCTTTTATTAAAGAACTATCCATCGAAGTCTGCCCTACATACAATATTGAATTAGGGATTATTTCTATTGAGTTTCGCCTATTATAATAAGCTTTCATATAATTTGCTAAAATATATAAATCGCTTTTTGGTAATGTGTACTGCCTTATAGCTTTACTAATTTCTAAGTTGTTAGTTTTAAATGAAAAAATTAGATCTTCAGCAAATCTAAAAGAAGATTCAAATAGATCAATATAAGTGATATTTAACTCATTTAAAATCTCTAAGAATGCAAAATTTGCATGATGAATAATTAAAATATATCCTGAGAATCTTCTCTTAATATATAATATTGCTTGCTTTGTCCATTCTTCTTTATCAGAAAGGGTTATCCATGATTCTTCAGAAAGTGGGAGATTATTTAACTCATAAAGGTAATCTCTATCGATCAGCGAATGAGACTCTCCTGTGACTAAAATGGGTTCTAAGTTTGTAGCTAATTTTATTTGATAATTAAATAGATTATATATCCACTCTGTTGTAGATTTAAAATAATATGGATTGTAATTATTACCGATTCTAAGAAAGTCAGAGGTGACAACTATTCCTCTAATGTAATTTTTATCGCAATACTTTCTGTAATTATAAGTGAAGAGATCATAATCCCATACCCCCAATTCCCTAAGTTGATAAGTTGCTTTTGAGGTAGACAAATCAGAATCAATCATAGAACGGATTCCATGATGTTCAAAGTTTAAAAAAATGTAATTATTTGATAAAGCGATTTCAGATTGTTCAAAGTTTACAGAGTTCCAATCAGAACAATCATCAAATTCAAGGTTTTTAAAATATCTTTTAAACGCTGAAAAACAATAATATTGATCACATAAAAATCTGTTTTTATTAGATTGAATAATATTTTTTTTAGGATATTTGAATCTATAATCAAAAAAGTCCTCATCCACTAAAGGTGTATCATCAAAATAAATTTTTAAATCACTTGTATAACCAAAAAGCCAAGAATGTGAAGGATAAAATAAAACTGGATGCAAAATATTACTAGAAAAAGAATTAGAATAATTGCTTGGAACAAGTATTCTGTGATCAAATAATTTATATTGCTCATTTCTTTCAGGAAAGCTATCAAAATATTTTAAAAAGTCACTACTATTTAATAGTAAATCTGTTCGAAACTTTAAACAAAATTTGCGTGTAGCTTTTTTTAAACCATTTTTAATTAGAAGTAATTGGCCATTAATATTTTCGAACCAATTGTGATTTGTCTTAATAAGATCTTTAGGATACTCATTTCGTACTAAAATAGAATAATCTAAATTATCAACTTTAGCATCTTCCCATACAGATAATATGATTTCAGCATAAGGAAAACACTTTTTTAAACTTTTGATAGAAGCACTTGTTATATGCTCAATAACGGGGCCTTCTATAACAATTGATAGATTATCATAAGTTATTTCCTCCATCATTCTCCTAATATTTTTATTTTTCAAGTATATTGATTATTTTCTTTCTAATTTGATTTCTTTTATTTTTGTTTTTATTTCCGTAAAAAGGCATAGCTGCAATGTTTGAAATCAGTTTGTTTATTTTTTTTAATTTACATTTTTTTGTTTTATTGTTCTTCGGTAATAAACCAAATTTTTTAGCTGTTTTTACTAGACGTATCCTTTCAGGATCTTTTTTAGGTATTACAACTTGTTCGTCAATATATTTCCCGTATAGTTTTAGCCATTCAATATGAGTAATACATGTCATGAAATCATTTAAAATAAAATCATTAAACTTTTTGGGAGCTATAAGATTTAATTCATTCCAATTATAAAAAACAAAATTAGATACAAAGTACTTTTCTGTTTCTTCAACTACAGTATCATTAAGATCAGATTGATCGGAAAAATTAACTGCTTTAAAATTTTTCCGTAAACATTTTATAAATAGGTATTGCTCTGGTACATACCTATTATACTTAATTCCATTTATTGTAAGGTAATAAGCTTCATCCTCATTCATTAGTGGAATTTCATATAAATTTAGTAAATCATTTTTTAAACCAAAAAAAGCAATATCAGAAGGATGAAAAACATATTGAGAACACTTTGGATTCCGAGAAAAGTAACTACAGGCAATAATTTTATTACTAAATACTTTATAATCAACAAGACTATTTTCATACTTATTTACTAAATTCAGAAAATTACTTCCATTTATCTGGAAATCAGAACGTAACTTTAAAACCCATTCATTAGAAGCAACTTTTAAACCAGCAAATGTTGAAAGAATTTGACGGTTAACATTATTAACTTTATCATTTTCATTTAATGAGTAATAAAAAAAACCAGGATCCTCACTCAATACTAATTTATCATAATCCAATCCATCAACATTACAAGAGTTCCAAGTTGAAAGTATTATCTCTGCATTAGGAAGATAACGACGGATACTCTGCAAACACTTTGGAGTAAGGGAAGTATTAACTGCACCTTGTACAACAACAGAAACTGAATGATCAAAAATTCCCATATTAAAACCAACTTACTTAATCTAATAAAAATTTATCATCGTTTAAACCAGGACATTTTACTACAGCATTAACTGTACCATCTTCTAAACATTCAAAATCTGTAGATTCATTTGGTTCCATAACAATAATATCTCCAGCCCCATATTCAATACCGTTCATTCTGACTTTACCCGAAATAATAACAGTATATTCAGTAGCTACTTTATGATAATGTTTAGCTTCATAATCACCTTTCGCATATCTTTTGACGGCAATTTCGAATTCATTTGTTTTTAAAAGAGATGGTTCAAAATTACCTATGAACCATCCTTTTACCATATCATCAAGTTTTGCTACTTTCATTATTTACTTTCCTTAACATCCATTAATTCTGTAATATATTGAGCTAATTGCATTTCTGTTTTTAAAGAATGGAATTTTTCATTTGTAATTTTGTAGATTGAAACTTTTTTTTGTTTCAATATCATTTCATTTAAAGTTTGACTTAAATAAAACGCTCCATTAATTAGATTATCCTTTCGAATTACATTTTTAGCACATTCAACAAAGTCAGCACCTCTTTTGTAATAATAGAAGGAGACCAATGCATTTTTACTTATAGGTTTTTTTTCTGAGACTTCTATTACTAAGTCATTTTCATCTACTTTAGCAAAAGAATATCTTGGATGAACAGAGTTAAAAGATACAACACCTGCATCACTTTTATTTTCCCTGAAAAAGTTTAGAATATTTTCACTTGAAACTTCAATAAAATCATCAACTGCTAATAATATTAGTTCTTCTTCATTATTTATATATTCAATTCCGAGCAGAGCGGTACAGACTGCTCCCATAGTTTTATCATTTATGATGATAATTTCACTATCAGGCACTAACTGTTTAATAACCGAATCTACTTGAAAATTTTTTATATCTTCATCTTTAATACAAAATAGAAATTTTCTTGGATTTAATCCTCGACAGTAATCAATTTGTTTTTCAATTATCAACTTTTCATTAATTTCAGTTAAGTAAAGAGGGTATTGTTCTCTATTTTTTTCAAAATTTTGCCCACCCATTAAAAAAATGATTTGCATTAGTTATATCCCTCTTCAATTTCTAGAATTCGTTTTTTAATATTATCATAATTGACTTCATCAACTGTTTTAACTACCAACACATTAGCACCTGAAGCAACTGCGGCTTTAATACCATTTTCATTATCTTCAACTATCAAACAATCTTCTGGTTTGATATTCATTTTCGACATCGCAGTCAAATAAATTTCGGGATCTGGCTTAGCATTTTTAACATCTTGATTACTTAACATGAAATCAAAATAATCAGTCAATTTTGCATAATCCATCATCATTTCTATAGTCATTCTTATAGAATTCGAGCCAACTGCAAGCCTATATCCTTCCGATTTCAATTTTGATAATGCATATTCATGATTAAAACGAGGACGGCATAAGTTTTGGATCATTGATACAGTATATTGTTGTTTCATTTCATTTATGAAATTGTGAAGCTGTGAAGGTAAGCCTTTTTCTAAAGTTAATTTTTGTAACTTCATAGATGTTGGTAAACCGTCATAACTGGTTAAATGTTCAAACCTGCTTATTTCATAACCAAATAAATTTAAAGCCCGATTTAAAGCTTCATAGTGCCAATCTTTAGCTTCAATCAATACTCCATCCATGTCAAATAAAACAGCTTTAATTTTCATTGAAATACTCCCTCGCTTTTTCAGGAAAATCTGTGCAAATCATTAGATTATCACTATGCAAAAATTTACTCTTTTTAATAATAGACCACTGATTCAAATTTTCTCTTTTATGTAATTCAGCTGAAACTAAGCAAACTTTTTTACCCTGTCCCAAAAGATTATCTATGACAGACCAATCATACCAATCAGAATTAAAGCAATCCAACCAGACGCCTTCACATTCAGACAATAAAACTGGCTGAATTAATAAATCATTTAAACCTGTAAAGACTTTTAGCTTATTTTTTAAGTGACAAACCATATCTGGTATAGACATATCAAAAGTAAAATAATTAGTATGATTATATTTTTCTAATTTACTTTTAATATTTTCATATAAACCATCCGCTTTAATATTTAGAGCAAGCGGTAAATTTCTCCCATTCATAATGATCAATAGTTCTTCAAAAGTTCGTTCATTACCTTTAGGCATATCATGAGCGATAACTATTTCACCATTATAATCTCTCAAATCTGTCTCTGTCCCAAAGCCCATATTGAAACTTCGTTCGAAAGCTTCGAAAGAATTTCTTTCTTGTAAAGATTTCCAATATCCTCTATGTGAAAGAACAATCATATTTTTACCCGCTGAGAAATTGGATGATTTATAAAGAAATCAAGATCCTTTGGAATTCCTAGACCATACATACCATTGTATTCTTCACCAATTCCATAAATGCCGATTTTTTTACCTTCTTTGATTAGGTAATTATAACATGGGCAAGTATAAAATTCGTTATTAACTCTAATATTATCTTTGATCATTTGTTCAGCTGCTCTAACCAAATCTTTTCCTTGCGAGAAATTGAAAATACCGACAGTTGCGTCATCTGAAATAACTTTCTTTTCCGCTGTTTCAATAACAAAACCATCACTATTGGTTTTTGCATATGACCATTTTGGATCTTGTGATTTCATCGTCATGATCATACCATCCAAATTTCGTGAAAATATAACATCCAAATACTCATTGATATCAAAATCGATATATTGATCCGCATTAGCATTCATTAAGGGTTCATCATTATCGAAAAACTTTTTCGCTAACAAAGCAGTACATACTTGACCTTCAGTAATACCATTTATACCTATAATTTCTACATTCTTAGCATATGATTTTAATTTAGGTATTAAATCATACTGATCTATATGTTGTTGTTGGCAAATAAAAATAAAACGGTGATCACAAGATGGGGTTAAATTATCAACTACCACCTTGATCATGGGAACATCATGAATAGGAATAAACGGTTTCGGTATAGAATACCCAGCATCTGCAAATCGACTTCCTCTACCAGCCATAGGCAATACAATGTTTAACATGTCATACTCTTTTTAATATATTAAAATTAAGGAATAATAAAACTACATATTATCAAAAAATATTATTAATTTCTTGTTATTTTCTTTCTAATTTTTTTCCTTAATTTTTTATTATTTTTACCTAAAATAAAAATAGTAATAAATTTTGCAATAATTTTCAATAAATTATAATATTTTAGAACTAAATTTAATTTAACCCTTTCAAAATCAAATCCTACAAATTTTTTTGGTTTGTGGATAACATGTTTATAATATAGCTTCTTCCATTCAATATGAGTAATACAAGAAAAGTGATCTAGTTCTTTATATAGTTTTAACTTTTTAGGCGGTTTTAAATTAAAAAAGCGCCATTCTAGAAAAATAAAATTTGAAGTAAAATACTTTTCGGTAAACATTATTTGTTTTTTTGTAATAGGAAATTGATTACTAAAAGATACATTTATACCTTTTTTTCTTAAAAAACTTATAAAAATATATTGTTCAGGTGCATATTTTCTTTGCCATTCACCATTTTCAAATATATAAAATTCATCCGATTTTGGCATTAAGTTGATATCAAATAAATCAAGCAAATCTAATTTCAAACCAAAAAAAGCTATATCTGAAGGATGGTAAGCTAAATTAACATTCTTGGGGTTACGTGAGAAATAGCTACATGCTAAAACTTTATGTTTAAATAACGCAAAATTAGGTTCAACTAAATTATATTTATCAAAAATATTTAAAAACGAGTTTCCTGTTAACAAAAAATCTGTTCGCAATTTCATTACATACTTAGTTTTAGCCGCCCTAATCCCATTTAGGCTTGAAAGAATCAATCTATTTACATTATTACATTTGGCCTTATTTAAACTGGTGTGATTAAACCCGCCGGGATCTTGGCTGAGTATCAGTTGATCAAATTCCAATCCGGTTATGTCAGAACCATTCCAAGTAGACAATATAATTTTAGAGTTGGGAAGAAATTTTCTAATGCTTAATAGTGTAAGCTTCGTAATATCAGAATGAATAACACCCTGTACAACAACAGAAATATCTTCAAATTTTATCATATTTTGATTATTCATAAGTTATGATTAAACATTTATATTATCAATAATTGTCTTATATAGTTTTAGATTATATATCTGAGAAGAATTTAATTGTCCTTTTCAGTCCTGAATCTAGCCTTTCCTTAGGCTTCCAACCTAATCGTTGAATTTTGGATGAATCTATGGCATATCTGAAATCATGGCCAGGTCTATCGGAAACAAACTTAATTAATTCTTTATAACACCCAATTCCATCTTTTCGTATTGGTAAATATTTATCAAGAATAGAACATATTTTTTTAACCATATCGAGATTATTGATTTCATTATTGGCTCCAATATTATACGTTTCACCAATTTTACCATTCATTAAAATAAAATATAAAGCTCTTGCAGTATCTTCTACATAAATCCAATCACGAATTTGTAAACCTTTTCCATAAATTTGAATTGGTTTACCTGCTATAGCATTAGTTATAGTTGATGGTATTAATTTTTCTTCATGTTGATAAGGTCCATAATTATTAGTACTATGAGTTATAATAGCTGGTATACCATAAGTACGACACCATGCTGAAACAAGATGGTCACTTGAAGCTTTAGATGCCGAATAAGGGCTATTTGGTGCATAACACGAAGATTCACTAAAAGCTATATCACAATCGTTCAATTCACCATATACCTCATCGGTAGAAACATGAATAAAACGAAAATTATTTCTAATCTCTTTAGATGAATGAATCAAATAATTTCTGGTAACTTCAAGTAATGTAAAAGTGCCCAAGATATTGCTTTTTATAAAAACTGATGGACAAACTATCGAACGATCAACATGACTTTCTGCAGCTAAGTGAATCACTGCGTTTGGGTGATGTAACTTAAATACACGATCTAAATCTTGTTGACTACAAATATCGACTTTTTCAAAAATATATTTCTCACTATTTGAAATATTTTCGAGCGCTTGGGGATTTGCCGCATAAGTCAATTTATCAATATTTATAACATAATGTGAAGTATGTTTAATAATATATCGAACTACTGCAGAGCCAATAAAACCCGCACCACCTGTAACTAAAATCTTCATGGAGTTTTTAATGAATCCCTTAATTTACCGCCCGACCCCATAATCTCTAAGCTTATTAGCAATTGCGGTATGTGATACACCTAATCTTTTTGCGAGCTTTCTAGAGCTTGGATAATCGATATACAAGCTTTTTAAAACTTCTTTTTCAAATTGTTTGGTCATCTCATCAAGGGTTTTATTTTCGATATTATTGATCCATGATATTTGCGTCGACGTTATCGCCGGTAGAGCAATATCTTTTACCGTCAATTGTGATGATGTCAACTGAGCTAATGCGGAATAAAGTACATTTTTAAGCTGTCTTACATTACCTGGCCAAGAGTATTGAGTTAAATAAGCAATAACATCTTGACTCACGGTAGGCGCATTAATGCCCTGCTTATTAGCAAATTCATTAATAAAGATATTTGTCAATAGAGCAATATCATCCTGGCGCTCTTGTAATGAAGGCAAATTTAAAGATAATACATTCAAGCGATAATAAAGATCTTTCCTAAATTTCCCTTGTTCCACTAACTCAGCTAAATCCACTTTAGTCGCACAGATGATTCTAACATCAACATAAACTTCGTTATCATCACCTACTCTGCGAAAATATCCGTCATTAATAAATCGTAATAATTTAGTTTGCATTTGGAATGACATTTCATCGATGCCATCAAGCAAAACAGAACCGCCATTAGCTTGTTCAAAAAAACCTTTTTTACTTTCAAGTGCGCCTGGATAAGCGCCAGCAGCATGACCATAAAGCTCACTCTCAACCACCTCATCAGGCATCGCGGCGCAATTTAAACCTAAAAAAGTTTGCTCACCTCTAGGGCTATATTGATGACAAGCAGTAGCCAACAAATCTTTACCTGTCCCTGTTTCACCAGTGATGAGTAATGGCTCTCGTTGCATAGAAAATGCTTTAGCTTGAGCAATCAATTTTTGCATGGGTTGACTTTGGGTGGCAAAAATATCAAAAGCATGACTGTCAACGATATTGATTTTTGATAATCGTCTTTTTAAATATTCAACCGGCTGCAAAATAAAAATAATTTTGAATGATTCACTAACTTTTTGCAATAAAAAATATTGCGAATTTATAACAATAATCGAGTCAACATCGGCGGTTAAATTAAATGTTGCATCCAAATTAAATACATTTTGAAAATCAAATTTTTGGTTTAACTGAAGTAAATTAGTAGGAAATAATACTTTAGCCGCCTTATTATAAGCTAGCAATTGTGAATTATTATCGATTTCAATGATGGCCACTTGCATGATAATCTTCCCACTTTTCATTTAATTTCATTAAATTGTTATGACGAATTTGCCACTCATCGCTGTTTATTAACTCGGTATAACTAATTTTAGTGCTTGCCAATAACTGTTTTACCTTACCTGTTAATAATGATTGTTTTTCATTTAAGATAGACAAGGCCTCTAAAATAGTTAATGTGCCGGCACGATTATTACAGGCTAATAACAGATCACAACCGGCATTAAGGGCTGCTTCTGCTCGCTGAGCATGATTACCTAGAATTGCCGCACCTTCCATCGATAAGTCATCTGAAAATATAACACCATCAAAATGCAATTGTTTGCGTAATACGTTTTTAAGCCAAAAAGCTGATCCGCTGGCTGGTTGATCATCAAATTCTGGATAGATAACATGAGCGGGCATAATTGCATCAAGTTTTTTCTCAGCAATCAATTTGGTAAAGATCTGCATATCGCTTTCAATAAGCGCTTTCGAGCGATGATCAACTGGCGTTTCTTTATGAGAATCAGCAATAACATGGCCATGACCAGGAAAATGTTTACCGGTGGTTTTCATGCCCGCTGAATGCATACCATCAATCATAGATGAAGCAACTTGATAAGCAATATTAATATCGGCATGAAAGGAGCGACTGCCAATCGCTAAACAATCGTGACCTAAATCCAATACTGGCGCATAACTGAGATCAATATCAAAGGCCATCAATTCCATAGCTAGCAACCAACCTGCATCAAATGCCAACGATTTAGCCTGTTGCAGATCATTGAGCAACGCAAAAGATTGAGCCGGCGGGATAAGGGTAAAGCCTTGTTTAAACCGTTGAACCCGTCCCCCTTCATGATCGACCGAAATTAATAAACGATCTGCTGTTGCTGCACGAATTTGTTTTATTAATTCGGTTAATTGTTGAGGAGATTGGTAATTACGACTAAATAAGATAACTCCAGCCACCAACGGGTTTTGTAACAGCAAGACATCATCATTAGTTAATGACGTCCCTTGCACATCAATCAATAAAGGTCCCATTACTTGTCAGACCCTTGACTATTGTCAGAATCAGTTGCCTCTTTGGGTTGGACATCTTTTGATGTTACCCGTTGTAATATTTCACCAGTTTGTGTTGAAAGCAGTTCCATAGAGAGATCAGCAACGTCATTTTCTGATGGTGATTTATAAAGTGTAGTAAAAAGCACATATCCAGCATTCATGGTTTTAGCCAGACCAATCATTTTACTTCGTGAAACGAGTTTATCGTCTACAGAAATACCTAAGGCTTGTTTTGCTTGGATAATAGACTGTCTATCTGCGACAGCAAAAAGATTCTGATTATTCATTAAACGATGTAACGTCTGATCAACCTGATTAGTCGCCAAATAATCACCGCTACGATTTTGAATATCACTAATCAGTAAAACTTTATTGCCTTCAACAGAAGTTGAAGATTGCAATATTTTATTCACTAGCGGTGATAAAATAGAACTCCAATCAATTGTTTTTACAATTTGTGGTGGGGTTTCAACCACGCCTATATCATCGGAAGGTTCTATTGGTTGATTAACCTCAACTTTTTGATTATTTCCAAGAAGTTGACAGCCAACTAAGCCAAAAGCCAACATGCTAATTACCACGGTACGTTTAAATTGTTTCATATAAATTAACCTATTAATCGACCTAAATTCTTACCGCCTAATAAATGCATATGAATATGAAAGACCTCTTGTCCAGCATCTTTATTACAGTTCATAATTAAACGGTAACCACTTTCATCAATGCCTTCTTGTTTGGCAATTTTAGCTGCCACCACCACCATGTGACCGAGTAAAGCTTCATCAGATTCTTCAATATGATTTATGGTAGGAATCAATTTGTTGGGAATAATTAAAATATGAGTTGGTGCTTGCGGAGAGATATCTCGAAAAGCAGTAACTTTATCATCTTGAAAGACAATATCAGAAGGAATTTCACGGCGAATAATTTTACTAAAAATGGTCTCTTCAGCCATACAAACACTCCTTTAAAATAGTTTTAAACCGTAAATTTTTATTTGGCTAAGGATAGCATACTTTAATGACAAAAATGTATAGATATCGTTACATTTTTACATTTAGATCGGTTTTTCTGATGAAAATCTGATAAAAAAGTTAAAAATAGGATTTTTGATGATGATGGTTAAGTTTACTTTTTGCTTATAAAACACTATAGGCTATTTTTATAATTTATTCATTTGTTAAAGTCGTAATTTTAATATATAATGCGCCGTCGATTTCAACCGCTCAATTTTCATGTTCCTTGCTTTCAATGGGTTGCGGTTGCCCCGACAGAAAGCTGAT
>CAMLPV010000002.1 GCA_946482005.1 uncultured Gilliamella sp. | reverse complement strand
TCAGGCCTTACAAGCCGCTTAATAAAAGTGTCCAACTTTATGGGGTCACTTCATTGATTAATCCGCGTTTTTTATTGTTAACGTAATGGCATTTCCGATTGAACTACTTTAATCGGCTTGCTTCTGGTTTTAGATTGAGAGGTTCTCACATGGTTTGTGATCCACAATTTATGGTGAGGTTGACATTGAGGACCTAAGTAGATCTTTTCAAGATAATCTTCTATTTTGCCATAATTAACAAATAGACTATTTGCATAAGCATAATCTTTCGGTGCTTGTATTAGGTCATCTGCAATATTGGTAATATAAATCATCCGACATTCATCTTCATCCTCAAAAGCAGCATGCTTGACTAAACATGAGATAGGCATCAATGCTAAAGCAATCAATTGATCCAAATTAGTTATTTTTTCGATTATCTCTTTTTGCTTAGGTTCTTCAGGATTTTTCAAAGAATGAATAATTTCTTCAATTTGTTGTAATTTTTCTCTAACTGTATTTATTTTTGCTTCTTCATTTAGCGAGTGTAAATAATTATTCCATTTTGCATCAATATTTTCAGGAGAATCACTTTGATGTTCTAAATAAAAGGAATACTTGTTACGTTTAGCAATACTAATGTAGCCATTTTTTGGATCGAAGTAGAGACAACGGAATAAAGGCAAAGAACCAACAGAAGATGTAATATTTTTTTCCGCAATAGTTTCAGAGTTTTTTGGGTCTGAATTTTCGTTTAAATCATTTCTAATGTTATCGCTCTTTTGATTCAAATTTTCATTTGAATTATTTAATCCCATAGTTGCCACTACACTTTTAGCTGAATCATTTATTGCTAAATCAAAATCTGTATTATTGAAAAAATAACCAATACTCGCAGGATTAATACTTTTATTAATATCATCACCAAAAAACTTTTTATTAAAAACTGAACTGACGCTTGAACCGACAATATTGTTTTCATTACCATAAAGCCTGAATTGATTTAATGAATTATGATTAAATGAAAAACTAGCTAAAAAAGTTTTGATTTCATTATCTTTTTCAGTCTTAACACCTAACCAATCAGTTAACACTTGGTTTTCTGTCGGATCATTCATAAAATCAACCACATTTAAACGAAAATCACTTGGTTTATTTTTTAAAAGATTAAATAACACTTCTGGTTTAGTGTAATGTGCCACTTGCCGTTCAAATATTAGTCCATCATTATTTTTAGATTCATTTAAATTAAACTCTACAAGTAGTTCTTTTTGTATGTGAAGTGTTAATTCTCTAATATCACAAATTTTGATAACCAAGTCATCTCTTTGTTTTTCTTCAAATATTGATAAATCTTTATTGCTAATCACAGATAACATCATTTGAGCAATAATATAAATTTTAAATGAATTATCAAAATAAGCCACATTTTGATAGTATTCTTCTGGTGATTTTAAATTAATTTTTGTTTTTTTAAAGAAAACATTATCACCTAATACACATTGTGCAAAAGCATATACCTTAGGATTATCTTGCTTTTCTATACTTAAATAATATAGTTCAGCCTGCTTAATATCTTGTTTTTTATATTGGTAAATAAGACCTAAATTATATTGTGCTTGAGCATATACCTTTAGATTATCTTGCTTTTCAACATTTAAATAACAATGTTCAGCCTGCTCAATGTTATGTTTTGCTCTTTCATAGATAATACCTAAATTAAATTGTGCTTGAGCATATCCCTCTCGATTATATTGCTTTTCAACATTTAAATAATATTGTTCCGCCTTTTCAATATCATTTTTTTCATTCCGGTAAATAACTCCTAAATTATATTGTGCTTGAGCATATTTCTCTGGATTATCTTCCTTTTTAACATTTAAATAAAAATGTTCAGCCTTCTCAATGTTATGTTTTACTGTGTGGTAGATAAAACCTAATTTAAATTGTGCTTGAGCATATACCTCTGGATTATCTTGCTTATCAACATTTAAATAAAATTGTTCCGCCTTTTCTATATTGTTTTTATCATATTGATAGATATAGCCTAAGCAAAATTGTGCATCAGAGTATATCTGTGGATTATCTTGCTTTTCAACATTTAAATAATATTGTTCAGCCTGTTCAATATTATGTTTTTCATTTTGGTAAATAAAACCTAAATTAAATTGTACATTAGCATATATTTTTGGATTATCTTGCTTTTCAACATTTAAATAATACTGTTCAGCCTGTTCAATATTATATTTTTCATATTGGTAAATAAAACCTAAATCAAATTGTGCATTAGCATATATTTCTGGATTATCCTCCTGTTTAATATTTAAAAGATGTTTTATTGCTTGTTGCCAATCTTGTTTATCTAAATAATACATCTCAAACAATTCATACTGAGCATCTGCATATTCTTTATCACTATCTTTTCTGGTAATTTTTTTGAGTCGTTCAATTTCCTGTTCGATTTCTGCTTCTGTTTTTTGTTGTTCCATTCCAATTCCTTTTTTATTATTTTTATAATCAATTAATAGTATTTAAGGTATTACACTGTTAATAATATTAGGTATACTTTTTAGTCATTTGATTTTATCAACAGTTCAATAAAATACGAAAACATTTTGTTAATGGATTTTATTTTGAACAATTTTGTTATAAATATGTTTATAAGAAGAATCAATACAAGAAGCTATTTTAATTTCATATAGTTATGTAACTTAATAATTTGTCAAAGAACTTTATAGCGATTAAAATGATTTACACTTTTAAATTATCCCCAAAAACCAGAGAATTTAACTTATGCCTATATTTTATCTTCTTATTGCAGTGATTGTTTTACTTGCTGTAGTAACTGTTGTTAAAGCCATTACCATTGTGCCGCAAGGATACCAATATACTATTGAGCGTTTTGGTAAATATACTCACACTCTTGAACCGGGTTTAAATATTATTATTCCTTTTATGGATGGTGTCGGTCGTAAAATCAATATGATGGAACAAGTGCTTGATATTCCATCTCAAGAAGTCATTTCTAAAGATAATGCTAATGTGCAAATTGATGCAGTTTGCTTTATTCAAGTACAAGATGCTGCAAGAGCCGCTTATCAAGTCAATCAACTTGAACGTGCTGTGATCAATCTTATGATGACTAACATTCGTACCGTACTCGGTAGTATGGAACTTGATGAGATGTTATCGCAACGTGACCACATTAACTCAAAATTACTGAGTATTGTTGATGATGCAACCAGTCCTTGGGGCATTAAAATCACCCGTATCGAAATCCGAGATGTGCGCCCACCAGCAGAGTTGATTGCAGCCATGAATGCACAGATGAAAGCTGAGCGTAATAAGCGTGCTGAAATCCTAGAAGCTGAGGGGATCCGCCAAGCTGCTATTTTACGTTCAGAAGGTGAAAAACAGTCAGAAATTTTAAAAGCCGAGGGTGAAAAACAAGCCGCATTTTTACAAGCTGAGGCTCGTGAACGTGCCGCAGAAGCGGAAGCAAAAGCGACACAAATGGTATCGGATGCGATTGCCGCTGGTAATATTAATGCAATTAACTACTTTGTTGCCCAAAAATATACTGAGGCATTACAGCAGATCGGCGCTTCAGATAACAGTAAAGTGGTAATGATGCCGCTTGACGCTTCATCGCTGATGGGAAGCATTGGCGGTATTGCAGAATTAATTAAAAATTCTAAATAATCGGTATTAAAGTAAGGTTAAGTAACATAAATTTCCTAGCTGATAACCAATTAGCTAGGGGATAATTGAAAAATATATTTCAATCAATAAATGAAAGGTAAAACCAATGTCTGATTTTTTAATGGTTATTTATGATTCTCCTCACTGGGTATTTATTGCTTTAGGCGGTCTTTTGCTGATTGCTGAACTATTAGGAACGGGCGGATATGCACTCTGGAGTGGAATTGCAGCCATTGCTGTTGGTTTAATCGCTTGGATTTTACCTTTATCTTGGCCTATTTTATGGATCCTTTTTTCTATTTTCACTCTTACTTCAGCTTATATTTGGTGGGTTGTATTAAAAAAACGAGATCACAATCAATCACGAAAAAATCAGATCAATCAACCTCAACAGGAGTTAATTGGCATTAAAACGGTTGTTACCGATGCGATTATTAATGGTTCAGGGCGAGTTAAAATTAAAGATGGGACTTGGTCAGCAAGATGTGATAAAGATCTTGATGTTGGTCAATCAGTTGAGGTTATTTCAATTAATGGTTTAACTTTGCATGTAAAACCATTAAATCATGAGTGATACTGTATTGGTTGAATTAATCAGAAACAATTTAATTACAAGGCGCGTCATTGACGCGTTTTTTTATGGTCATAATCGCAAAATACTCAATAATTAAAACGAGTATTTGTTCGGTAAAATTCTCTTAATTCATACATTCGAAACTAAATATTATTATGTTATTTTGATAATTAAATCCCGATGCCCTAGACAAGAATATCCTCATTAATTGCCTAAGATGAAGCCTAGTGTTTTAAATTATTAGACTAAAAATGATATTTTTTATAACGAATAATTTAAAACTGATATATAAATTTATCTTTGGGTTTGGGTCACTAAAAAATTGGTATTGGTATTGGTATTTTAAGTAGTCGATTCCGTTAAAAGTTGTTCTAATATTTCATAAACAAGTAATACCCGTTTAGGGGTAATTGTTTGATTTGGCCTGTAAAGATAAAATGACCATATTTCATTTTCGTAATTATCGAACACAACGACCAGCTCTCCTGAGTCAAGATAATGCTGGCAATCTTGGCGAGCAATCGGCGCAAAAATTCGACCTGCTAATGTAGCTTGCAGTAAGCTCTTTAAATCGGTAGTAACGACACAAGGATTGACCAGAGGTATTGGCAAATCACCTATAATCCAATCCCATGCTTTACCAGTACTTGAATTAAAAATATTCCCTACAGGAAATTTTTGTGCCAATTCAAATATATCTTTTGGCAAACCTGTTTGGGTGATAAGTTTAGGTGATACAACAATCGGCTCTTGCATAACATAGATTTTTTTAGCAATCCAATGTTCGTTGGGCGTTTTACTAATGCGAATACCGATATCGATTTGGTCGTCTACAGCTTTAAGAATTTCAAAATCCGTCCGCCATTCGATATTAATCTGTGGATATGGAGCCAGTGCGGTCAATAATTGGTATAGAATTCGGTCGAAATATGGATACGGTGGTAAAGTGATTCGAACTGTACCACGTAATTCATCTTTTGCATTTTTGGGCAAACCAAATAACTGCTCTTCTTCCTGCAAAAAATGCACCGCTTTAGGTATAAACGTCTCGCCAAAATCAGTCAACGTAATGCTTCGGGTATTTCGCTTAAATAGTGGTTCGCCCAAATCATTTTCTAATTCGGCAATCATTCGGGTGATCACCTGTGGTGAAACAGAAAATTGCGCAGCGGTTTTTTTAAAACTCAATACTTCTGCCGCTACTACAAAATATTTCAACGCATCTAAACGATTCAATTCATGATCTCATTTTTTGGAATTGTGTTTTCTTATTTTAGTCATTTTAAGAGATCATTCAGTAGATTACAATGTAATCGATAGCTTTATAAAAAAGGTGAATTGCTAATAAAACAACCTCATTTTAAATAATGGATAAGGATTCAATTATGAACACATTAATTTCTCGACGTAATTTTTTAAAATTGTCTGCCACTGTCGGAGTAGGTATGGTGTCTGCTCATACTGCCTCAATTATTCCAACCGCCCAAATGAAATATCATTACACAGGCGGTAATGTAAAAACAAAAGCCTACGCCGCTTTTGATGAATCGGGAGAACTGCGTCCATGGGAGTTTGAACGTCGCCCTGTAGGAGATAATGATATATTAATCGAAATCAAATACGCTAGCATTTGTCATTCAGATATTCATCAAGAAAAAGGCGACTGGGGCAAAATGACCTATCCGCAAGTACCGGGTCATGAGATCGTGGGCATTGTTGTTGCCGTAGGGAAAAATGTGACCAAATTTAAAATAGGTGATCGTGCAGGTGTGGGCTGCATGGTTGATTCTTGTTTAGAATGTGAAAGCTGTAAAAATGGTTTAGAACAACATTGTGACAATGATCAAACGCTATTCACCTATGGTAATCCAGACAACCGTGAGCCAACCTCAATCACTCAAGGCGGTTATTCCAGTCACATTGTAGTACGCGATCATTTTGCGGTACATATTCCTGAAAACATTAAACTACAAGAAGCCGCACCATTATTGTGTGCTGGCATAACAACATATTCGCCATTGATGAAATACAAAATTAATAAGGGTGATAAAGTCGGCGTTGTCGGCATTGGAGGTTTAGGACATTTAGCCGTGAAAATTGCTATTGCCAAAGGGGCCAAAGTCTATGCCTTTACTACTACGGCTGAAAAAGAACAAGATATCCGTAAGCTTGGTGTAGAAGAAGTGATTTTAGTCGATGATCTTAGTAAATTACAACCTTATAAAGGCAAATTAGATTACATGATTGCCACCGTGCCAGAACAGTTTGATGCAGCACAATACGCGGCAACTGTGAAACCATTTGGTTATTTTACCGTGGTCGGAATGGGGAAAAATTTTATGCTTGATATCAGCAATATTATAATGTCACAGTCGCGAGTGAATTTTAATGCTTCATTGATTGGTGGTATTGCTGAAACTCAAGAGCTTTTGGAGTTCTGTTCTCAAACGGGAGTGCGCCCACAAATTCAAATGATCAGCGCAAATCAAATTAATCAAGCGTGGAAAGATGTGGTAGCGAAAAAAGCACGCTTCCGTTATGTGATTGATGCCGCCACCATTTAGATTAAATTAGCAAATTAAAGGCAATACGTATCATCAAACATCATTAAAACCAAAAGTCGTATTAAATGAACGGTTTTTGGTTTGAGGATACAAAGGTACGGCTTTCCGATAGTATAAAGCTTCACGAAAAAAGCAGGAAAAGTTCACATCATTGGCAAGATTTTTGATGTTGCTTTTATCCTGATGAGTTAATAATCATTAAATCAGAAAACTGACAATATCTTTCTAAAAAATAGAGCATTAGCCATTACATGCAAGATAAAATTAGTCAACGAGCAAAAGCTATCAACATGGAAATCTTTCCAAGAAAATCATATCAGGGAAAAGTAAATAGCAATCTATTTTTGAATCCGTAAATTTATTTATAAAAAATGCTCATCAACCGATATTGATTGATGAGCATAAAATGAAAATTGATTATTTATCACTATCATTAGGATGCCTGATTAATAGAACATCCTAATGATGATTAACTAATGTGACATAGACGTTTTTACACCACCTTCGGGAATAGGTACATAAGCGGTTTCTTTATCAGTTCTATGTTTGTTATTACGAACTTTTAAAGCTGTCTTAATACCAAAGAAGATAATGCTATAAACAACAACCAAGAATAGAATGCTTAAGCCTGCATTAGTATAATTGTTGATTACAATATGGTGCATGTTATCAATTTGCTGTTGGGTTAATGAACCGCCCTCAGCGATACGACGTTTATACTCGCTTGCTAAATAGAAGAATCCTTCCAATTGCGGATCATTACTAAATAATTTCAATGCTAATGCCCATGTTGTACAAATTAATAACCATATTGCTGGAATAATTGTTACCCAGACATATTGGGCTCGTTTCATCTTAATTAATACAACAGTTGCAAGCACAAGCGCCACAGCTGCTAACATTTGGTTAGAGATACCAAATAATGGCCATAAGCTCTTAACACCACCTAATGGATCGACAACGCCTTGATAGAGTAAATAACCCCATAAACCAACACAACCTAATGTACCAATAAAGCCTGCTACAAGTGAATCTGTTTTTTTCAAGAATGGTACAAAATTACCTAATAAGTCTTGTAACATGAAGCGACCAGATCGCGTACCTGCATCTAATGCAGTAAGGATAAACAGTGCTTCAAATAAGATCCCAAAATGGTACCAAAAGCCCATATTGGCACCCGGAAGAATTTGATGGAACACATGAGCAATCCCCACCGCTAACGTTGGTGCGCCACCAGCACGATTTAATACAGATGGTTCACCAATATCTTTTGCAGTTTGTAGGATTTCTTCAGGTGAAATAACAAATCCCCAAGAACTTACCGTTGCAGCAGCATGTGTTGTGACATCCTTTAATTGTGCCAAAATCACTGGCGCTTCATCAGTTCCAAGTTTATGCAAATCTGGCATGGTGATACCTAACGCTGCTGGCGGAGTATTCATCGCAAAATAGAGACCCGGTTCAATAATTGAGGCTGCAACTAAAGCCATCATTGCCACGAAAGATTCCATTAACATTGCACCATAACCAATAAAACGTGCGTCATTTTCATTAGCCAATAATTTCGGTGTAGTACCTGATGAAATCAGTGCATGGAATCCTGAAACCGCACCACAAGCAATGGTAATAAATAAGAATGGAAACAACGAACCTTTCCAAACAGGACCTGTGCCATCAACATATTGAGTAACGTCTGGCATTTTTAAATCAGGATTTAAAATAACAATCCCTATTGCGAGACCAACAATTACCCCGATTTTTAAGAAAGTCGCTAAATAATCGCGTGGTGCTAAAATTAACCACACTGGTAACATAGCAGAAACTAAAGCATAACCTACAAGAACAAAGGTGATTGTGGTTGCCTTGAACGTTAACGCTGGCCCCCAATAAGGGTCATGAGCAATAACACCACCAAACCATATTGATAAGATTAATAACACAATACCAATAACTGAAACTTCTAAAACTCTTCCTGGTCTAAGGAATCGCATATAAATACCCATAAATAAGGCAATTGGTACAGTTGAACAGACGGTAAATACCCCCCAAGGGCTTTCAGCTAATGCTTTAACAACGATTAATGCTAATACGGCTAGTATAATTAGCATAATTAAAAAACAACCAAATAAGGCAATGGTTCCCGGAAAAGGCCCCATCTCTTCTTTTATCATTTCACCCAATGATGAACCATTACGGCGTGAAGATAAAAATAGAACCATAAAGTCTTGCACCGCACCAGCAAAAACGACCCCTGCAAGTAACCAAAGTGTACCCGGTAAATAACCTACTTGTGCTGCAAGAACAGGACCAACAAGAGGACCCGCACCAGCAATAGCAGCAAAATGGTGACCAAACAAGACATATTTATTCGTTGGTACAAAGTTTAAACCATCATTATTAATGACAGCCGGAGTTGCACGGGTAGGATCGAGTTGCATCACTTTTGAGGCGATATACAAACTGTAATAACGATATGCAACAAGGTAAATTGATACCGAAGCGGCAACAATCCAAAGTGCACTAACATGTTCACCACGCCTTAAGGCAACAACAGCAAGGCAACATGCTCCAACAAGGGCCAAGATTAGCCATGGAATATGCTTAAAGACTTTATTATTCATAATAATTCTCTTTATAAGTTTAAAATTAATTAGTTTGATACTTTAGTCCATCAAAACAGATGCCATTTAACGATTGTTACGAATGATTAATAAAAAATTTTTAACATTACTCAAAGATTAAATCCACATAATTTCAATGGATTAATATATCAACTAACCGTCCATTTACGTTCGAGAATATAGTAATTTTTAACTTGTAAAAATAGTAATAATATTTAAGTTTCAGGTTAGATTAAGACTATGAGTGGTCAAAATTAGACACTAAGCGGTAAAACATTATTGGTAAAACATCTACCCGTGAAGTATGCTTATGTCCAATTGTTATAGACCTAACTTTTCTTTAAGGAATTTTAAATAACGGCGACTGACCGGAACAGATATATCATTGATAAAAATGACATCCACACCGCCAGCATCATTAAAACGGATTTCTTTCAGTTTTTTTAAATTAACTAGGTATTGTCGATGACAACGTATTAAAGGTGTTTTGTCTTCAAGTGTTTTTAGGGTTAACTCAGTAAAATATTCATTATTGGATTGATTAAAAACATAAATTCCGCTGATTTTCGATGAAACATAAAAGACATCCTCCAAATTTAACAAGTAAATTCGATTATGACCAACACATGGAATGTATTTTAAACCCTGATTTACTTCTTTTAGTTGGTTAGTATTTCCTAATAAACATTGGTGATGTAAACGATATAGAGTTTTATTCAATCTTTCTTGTTCAACTGGTTTAAGTAAATAATCAAAAGCTTGTTCCTCAAATGCTTTGATAGCAAATTCACCATAAGCCGTTAAAAATACGATTCTAGGCTTTGTTTGTGGGTCAAGCATAGATAACATTTCAAAACCGTTTATTTTGGGCATTTGAATATCCAAAAAAACAACATCTGGTTGCAGCCGATGAATTTCACGGATAGCTTCCATTGCATTATTACATTCAGCAATAATAGATATTTCAGGATCAGTTTCTAATAAGCAACGTAAATTTTCGCGTGCGGGTAATTCATCATCGACAATAATAACTTTTAACATTGAACATTCGTATCCTTTTGCAAAGGCAAGGTTAACATTACTTTAGTATACTCATCTGGTTCACATTCTATATTGATACCATATTTTTCACCATAACGAATCTTAATTCGTTTATCGACAAGATTAAGTCCTAATCCTTTATTATCTTTTTTATTTTCACAGTAGTTACCAGCATTATCAATTACTTCTAATATTATCGATTGACTGTTGGCGTGAGCGCGAATAATTACTTTACCTATACCTATCAATTGTGAAGTACCATGTTTTATCGCATTTTCAACAATGGGTTGTAGTGAAAATGCCGGCAATTGTATAAATTCTAATTCGGTTGGAATATCAAATTCGATAGTCAACTGCTCCATAAATCGCATTTTTTCAATTTGTAAGTAAGCATTAACATGCTCAAGTTCATCTTTTAAAGAGGCTATCTCTTCAGTTCTTTTTAAGTTTTTTCTAAAAAAAGTAGACAGATTTTGAACTAATTGCGAGGCCTGCGTTTTGTCACGACGTATGACGGCAAGCAAAGTATTTAACGCATTAAATAAAAAGTGAGGATTCACTTGCGCATGCAGTAATTTAATTTCAGTTTTAGACAGCAGTTGTTTATAGTGTTCATTTTGACCAGCTAAAATTTGTGCGGACAGCAGGCTAGCGATACCTTCGCCAAGCGTTCGATTGATTG
Organism: uncultured Gilliamella sp.; assembly: GCA_946482005.1. Classification (GTDB taxonomy): domain Bacteria; phylum Pseudomonadota; class Gammaproteobacteria; order Enterobacterales; family Orbaceae; genus Gilliamella. The sequence continues at coordinate 184,543 of CAMLPV010000002.1, read as the reverse complement.
AACTAAATAAGGTATTTTTTGCCTCATACAATTTAATTGTACCAACAACGGTATTGTTTTCACCTCGAAGTGGTATAACCAAAGTTGAGCCTAAACGACAATTTTTACTTATTGAACATTGATAAGGTTGATGGACCCCATCAAGATATTGTACTTCATTTTTTTCAATCGCCTCTAAAGTGCTATTGGATGTTATTAACGTGCCAGGTTTATGATGATCATCTCCAATACCAATAAAAGCTAATATTTTTTCTCGATCGGTGATCGACACCGCGCCTATATCAAGTTGTTGATAAATAATTTCAGCAACTTTGGTACTATTATGTTGATTAAAACCATCACGCAATAAACCTTCGGTGCTGACAGCAATTTTTAATGCTTTAGCTGAAAAAGCCGAAGTATATCTTTCAAATATTGCCCGTCTATCTAATAAAATCCGCATAAACATCGCAGCGCCAATACTGTTGGCAACAATCATGGGAGCCGCAATACTTCTGATAGCGTGCGAAACAACATCAAAAGGTCGAGAGATGACAAGCACTAACACCATTTCAAGTGATTCTACCAATAATCCTAAAATACCGACTAAAAAAGGATTATAAATAAGATCCACCCGCCCTTTTTTCATTAATACATAGTGGAGCAGACCACTTAATAGACCCGTTAAAATTGTTGATAACATACAACTTTCGGCAGTAATGCCACCCATCAAATAGCGATGAAATCCACCTGTAATACCTACAAGAAACCCAACTATAGGCCCACCTAGAAGTCCACCTAAAATAGCACCTATAGCACGGGTATTAGCAATCGTATCTTCAATATGTAAGCCGAAATAGCTTCCCATAATACAAAATAAAGAAAAGATAAAATAGCAAACTAATTTGTGAGGTAAATGCACAGTAACTTGCATAAGAGGAATAACAATAGGTGTTTTACTTAGTAAATAAGCAATCACTAAGTAAACACACATTTGTTGTAGTAGCTGTAATACAAGATCAAATTCAAACATAATATTGCTACCAAATCGAAACCATCAAAAATTTCGATAAAAAATTACTGACTTATTTGTCTAATAAAGTAAACGTCTTTTTATTATGAGTTGTCGAGTCAGAGCCAACGAACACATTAAATTTACCAGGTTCGGCAACATATTGCATTTTATCATTCCAAAATTTTAACATGTCATATTTAATTACAAATTTTATTTGTCCTTTTTCATGCGGTTTTAGAGTAATATTTTCAAAACCAACAAGTTGCTTGACTGGACGGCTCACCGACGCGGTTATGTCTTGTAGATACAGTTGTACGGTTTGGGTTCCTAGTTTATCACCAACGTTTTCAATATTAGCGGTTACAACTATTTCACTGTCCTTTGTCATTTCAGTGCTGGATAGAACAAAATCAATATTGAAATCGGTGTAACTCAAACCAAAACCAAATGGAAATAATGGTTCGTTAGGGCTGTCAAAGTAGGAAGTTGTATATTTACCCATGTTTTCAGTTCCCCTAGGTCGTCCAGTATTTAAATGGCTGTAATAAACGGGGATCTGTCCAACATTATGAGGAAAAGACATAGGTAATTTACCTGAAGGATTATAATCACCAAACAATACATCTGCGATAGCATTACCGCCTTCTGTACCTAAATACCAAGTTTCAAGCATAGCATCAGCTTGTGCATATTCTTCGGTTAATGTTAAAGGGCGTCCATTCATCAAAGCAATTACCAATGGTTTACCTGTTGCTTTTAATGCTTTGATTAACTGTTTTTGGCTTGCAGGTAACGATATATCGGTGCGACTGGATGACTCGTGTGCCATGCCTTGAGCTTCACCAACAAACGCAATTACTACATCAGCTTTTTTAGCTTTGGCAACCGCTTCAGCAATCATTTTATCCGCTGGTCTATTATCAAATTTGGTAGTTTTTGCATATAAATTTAGAAAACGATATAGGTTAGCATCATTTGAGAGATTGGCTCCAAAAGCATAGTTTACTGATTGGGTATTATTCACCGCATGCTTAATGCCTTCAAGTGGTGTTACCGCTAAACTAGCTCGACCGGCGGCTGACCAACTGCCCAAAATATCGCGTTTTGAATCAGCTAATGGCCCTACCACTGCAATCTTTGCATTTTTAGAAATTGGCAGAACGTTATTGTTGTTTTTTAATAAAACAATACTACGGCGTGCCACCTCTTTTGCTTCTTGGCGATGCAAACGGTTATCAGCAAACATGGTATCAATATCTAAGTTAGGATCTAAATTACGATGAGGATCGTCAAATAATCCCATATCATATTTAAGTTCAAGCACATGACGACAAGCTTGATCGATTTGAGCTTCAGTAACGACTCCTTCTTTGACCAGTTCTGGTAAAAACTGTAAAAAATATTCATCGTTCATGCTTATATCAATACCAGCATTAATAGCAACACGCACGGCATCTTTCGGATCGCTCGCCACACCATGATTAATCAGTTCGCGTATTGCACCGTGGTCACTAACCACAACGCCATTAAAATGCCACATATCACGCAACACTTCGGTTAAAAGCCAGTGATTAGCCGCCGCGGGAATACCATTAACACTCACTAACGAAACCATCACAGCACGACTACCTGCATCAATAGCTGCTTTATAAGGTACCAAATATTCTTGGAACATTTTACGTTCACTCATATCAGTACTGTTATACTCACGCCCCCCTTCAACGGCACCATAAAGGGCAAAATGCTTGACCGAAGTGACAAGCGATTTTTTATCTGACAATGACTGTTTTTGCATCTTTTCAACAAAAATTCGCCCAGCTTCTGACGTTAAATAGGGATCTTCACCAAAGCTTTCTGAAACTCTTCCCCATCTTGGATCTCGCGTAATATCTACCATAGGAGCCCAAGTAATGTTTAATCCATCAGATGTTGCTTCATCAGCCGAGACTTCCGCCACTTTAGCAATAGCGTTGCGATCCCAAGTTGCAGCGATGCCTAAATTGATGGGAAATATCGTTCTATGGCCATGAATAATATCAAAACCTAATAATAGAGGAATTTTATTGGGGGATTTTAAAGCACGATCTTGCATCTGAGATAGATCAGGTTCGACAATAGTATTAAATATTCCCCCTATTTCACCCGCTTCAATCTCATCAAGGGTCTTATTAAGTGGTTGGTTATCACCAACACTAATTAAACGCAGTTGCCCTACTTTTTCTTTAATGGTCATTTTGGATAATAGGTCATCAATAAAGCGTTTTTTTTCTTCGCTATTAGTTTGTTGGGCCAATAAATTCCCGGAAAAGGCAATAAAAAATAAAAATACAGTTATTTTTTTTATCATAATATTTTGTTAATTAAGAGGATAGACTAATAAATAGCATAGCGCATTCGTTGAATAAAATCTTACTCTATACCGAGTTGATTTTCATATTTAAGACGCTTTAGCAATAATTATTTTAGTTTTTTATACTAAAACGTAGTGTTAACCTCAAACTTTTTAACAAGAATAAATTGAATGGTTAAAGGTTAACTTTGCCGACTAATGTCGACAAAAATGGATGTTAATTTGATTAATCCCTAAAATTAGTAAACTGGAATGGTTGTCCAAATTCTCCATTTCGAACTAAAGCCATAGTGGCTTGTAAATCATCTCGAGATTTACCTGTAACACGAACTTGCTCACCTTGTACTTGAGCCTGCACTTTTATTTTGCTATCTTTGATAGCCTTTACAATTTTCTTAGCTAACTCTTTATCAATCCCTTGTTTAAGCTTGACAGTAATGCTGTACAGTTTTCCACTGTGTTCCATCTCTTCTGGGATTTCTAAAGCACCGCCATCAATACCACGCTTGGCTAATTTATCACGTAAAATATCCAGCAACTGTTGTACTTGGAAGTCAGATTGACTCGTTGCTTTGATCGTTTCATTTTTTTCATTTAATTCAAACGATGCTTCAACGTTTTTGAAATCCCAACGGGTTGCCAACTCACGCGTAGCATTTTCGACACCGTTTTTAACCTCAGGCATTTGGATTTCAGATACAATATCAAAAGAAGGCATAAACTCTCCTCTTAGAGTGGTTATAAATATGATTAAATTTAAGAATGAATAAAATATTTGCCGCCTTTCTAAAAGGGCGGCATGTAAAGACGATAACAGCTAAATTAATCGATGGTACGTAGTAGCTCGTTAATACCTACTTTACCTAAAGTTTTTGCATCAACTTTTTTAACAATCACTGCACAATATAGGCTATATTTGCCATCTTTGGTTGGTAAGTTACCGGATACCACCACTGAACCCGCTGGTACGCGACCGTAATGGACTTCGCCTGTTGCACGATCATAGATTTTAGTGCTTTGACCAATAAATACGCCCATTGAAATTACGCTACCTTCTTCAACAATTACACCTTCAACAATTTCACTACGAGCACCGATAAAACAGTTATCTTCAATAATTGTTGGGTTAGCTTGTAATGGTTCTAATACACCACCGATACCTACACCACCAGATAAATGAACATTTTTACCAATTTGCGCACAAGATCCAACGGTTACCCAAGTATCAACCATTGTACCTTCATCAACGTATGCACCAATGTTGACATAAGATGGCATTAACACAGTATTGCGTGCCACATAAGCACCTTTACGCGCAATAGCCGATGGTACAACACGAAAACCTTCTTGTTGGAATCGCGCTTCATCATAATCAGCAAATTTTAATGGTACTTTATCGTAATAATTGGTTGCGCCACCATCAATAAGTTGGTTTTCATTAATACGGAAAGAGAGCAACACCGCTTTTTTTAACCATTGATGAGTCACCCAATCACCATTAATTTTTTCTGCAACACGCATTTTACCGCTGTCTAATAAAGCGATACATTGATTAATTGCGTCACGTGTTACTGTATCAACATTTGAAGGAGTGATTTCCGCGCGGCGTTCAAAGGCTGCGTCGATAATAGTTTGTAATTGTTGCATCTCAAGTTTCCTTTACTTATAAGTCCGTTAGTAAATATAAAATGGATAAACAGTATAATATAATCTGTCCTGCTTTTTAAGTGGTTTGTCAACACGAGTAAGCTAAGCAAGAAAAAAATAAACTTTATTTGGAATAAATCACACAAAATTTTCCTAACTAAAAAACACTTGTTGAGTAAATTGTAGAATCATCCATATCCATTTTAAACACAAAACTATTATGCATACTCAAGGATTTTCATTACTCGAACTTTTGATAATTATAGGTATTAGCTCTATTGTTGCAACGGTGGGAATTCATCATTGGAAAGCAATTGCACTTCGTAATGAATTAGTTTCAACAACACAACAATTAGCTTACTTTTTAAATGAAGTTCAAGTTAAAGCTTATACTGAAAATCAAAATTATAAACTTTTTGTTTTTTCATCCCCGTGGTGTTTAACCATTACTTCAGAAGAACGCCCTGCATCCTGTAAACAAGGTGAATTACATTTTATCAAACCGAATAATTCTGTAGAAATTACTGGATTAACGGAGAAAAAACTTATTTACTTTTGGGGAAGACGCAATATGGCACAATCATTTTCCTTAGAACTTTCTAATGAGATTGGTAAAAGTAAGGTTTTTGTTTCCTACCGTGGACGCATTCGATTTTGCCAGTTGAACAGTTATTTACCTAGTTTACCACCATGTTAAAAGAGTTAGGATTCTCATTACTTGAAATGCTAATCAGCATTACTTTAACAAGCTTGATTATTATTAGTGCAACCTCTTTTTATTATCAATTACAACAAAATACATTGCATTATTATCAAATAACGCATTTACAACAAGCTGTTGAGCAAGCATTAATTGGTTTATCAAAAGACATCAAACGAGCGGGATTTATCGCCGATGATCCGCATAAAAAGAAAAATAATGCCCTAGAGATTGTGAACGCTCAAAATTGTATGATTATCCGATATGACAGTGAAATCCGCCATGATTGGGTCTACGATCCTTGGAACTTGAACAATTCTGATATTTTTACCTATCGCTTTAAAAATAATAATGTTGAATACAGAACAGGTGCAGTGAATTGCAAAGAGACTAAGTGGGAAAAATTATTTGACCCTGCTGAAATTAAAGTAACGAAATTCGACATTAAACAAAAAAATAACACCATTGAATTATCGATAGGAGCAGAATTAAAAAAACAGAAACACATTAAATATCAGGTGACTAAAATAATCAAAAATGAAAACCTATCTAATACCGAATCAAAATAATGAAAAAGGATTTAGCGCGATTATAATGGTCGTTATTTTAATGGTCATTGGATTACTATTATTAACTGGTTTTAATCAACTATTGATTTCCTGGCATAAAACCATTGCTATGGAAACTCGCTATTACAAACGATTCAATCAAGCCAGTTCGGCATTAAATTGGGCGTTAACGCAAGATTGGCAAACACCAACCGATCAGTGGCAATGCTTAAAAGATACAAAATACCAATTAAAAGCTTGTGTAAAAAAATCACAATTAAAAGTGGGTAATTATCAACTTTTGCGAGGCGAGGCTGACGGTTTCTTTTTATATTCTCTTGCACATTTCAAGGGGACAAAACTGGTTGTAGAAAAAGGTCATTGGTTAGATTACTGTCCTGAAAAAAGGAGTAGTGATTGTGAATAATAAAAATAGTATGGGTTTTAGTTTAATTGAATTAATGATAGCAAGTTTACTATTTTCAATAATTATTCTTGGTTTTACAGGTTTCCAAAAAACACTTATTCATCAGCATCATTATCTTTCTAATCGGTTACAAGCAGAACAAATAGCGTTTGAACTCCTTGAAAGTTATCCGGATATTGCTAACCATATCATTCCAAATGGTTGGCAATATACGCTACAAAGTGATCCATACAATAGTAGATGCAAAATGGTTTTAGTTACTGTTACACCGAACAATCTTAAATCAGTAAAACAAAAACGGCTGTTTTGTAATTAACTATCGATACAAAATGTAAGAAACACTAAAATTAAACAGAACAAGATGAGCAATTTAACCAATCATGTAAAAGTTGTAAAACTTGTTGTGTCTTTTCAGCATGTACATTATGACCGGCACCTTCTATCGTAACAATTTTAGCATTAGGAAATTGAGCATAAATAGTATCTTGATATTTGTCGGCTAAATAAACCGAATTCCCTCCACGAATAAATAAAATTGGTTTTAAACATGGCGAAGTGGATGGTATGGTTTGCCAGTCGCAAATATTAGCATATTGATCATTGATAATTTGTAAATTAAATAACCAATGTTGGTTTTTGTAAGATTTTAATAAAAATAAACAAGTAGCTTCGCTAAGACCGGCTTCTTGCATAACTGCCATAATTTGCTTTCTATCGGTGATTTGGTTATTAAGGCAATACATTAAAGTTCTTAATATAATAGCATTGGGCGAACTGCTATATTTTACTGGTGCAATATCAATTACAACGATTTTTTGGATGAGCTGCGGTATGACTTGTGATAATTGCATCGCTACTTTGCCCCCCATAGAGTGACCAATTAAAATTATGTCTTTTAATTGAAGTTCATGACAAAGATCAGCTACATCTTGCGCCATAGCGGGATAATTTATTTGATCAGACCAAGGAGATTGCCCATGATTGCGCAAATCAACTTGAATTGTTTGATAATCAGATACAAGATCTTTGGCTAACATATTTAAATTATCTAAACTACCAAACACACCGTGCAGAAAAACAATTGGCTGTCCACTACCTTGCAATTTATAATTTAATTTCATATTCCAACTTAGTCTTTTATAGTTAAATATTAATATTATATAGTTATTGCTAAAGTCACCAACTATTAATTCAATAACAATAATCTCTATAACTATGATAAAATCTTGAAACAGTTTTTAAAAAAGTGTTAAATCTTATGTTTCAAAATAATCCGCTACTTGCACAACTAAAGCAAGAACTTCATCAACAAACACCTCGTATTGAAGGTACCGTCCGAGCCCATGAGAAAGGATTTGGTTTTTTAGATGTTGATAATAAAACCAGTTATTTCATTACTGCAAATAAAATGAAAACAGTATGCAATGGCGATAAAGTATCTGGAACAGTAATTGAAAATGGTGATAAAAAGGTTTTTGAACCAGAATCATTAATTGAAAGCCCCTTACAAAGATTTATAGGAAAAGTTGGTTTTCAAGAGCGAACAATGGTTATTTATCCTGAAAACATGCCTGCAAATTTAGCCATTCGCTGTAAAATTAACAAACAAATTCAAGAAAAACTTAAAGAAGATGATTGGGTCGTTGCCAAATTGATTTCTCATCCTCTTGAAGAAGGTAAAAATAATTTTGTAGTGGAAATTACGCATTTTATTGCTGAAAATAGTTCAATCTATCTACCTTGGTTAAAAACTCTGGCCAGATATAATTTAGAAGATAATTCACCACAGCCGGATACATTAACAATTGATGAAAATGAACTGACTAATCGTCAAGATTTAACCGATATAAACTTTTTTACCATAGATAGTGAATATACAGAAGATATGGATGATGCCATTGCTATTTCAAAGGACGAGCAAGGTAATTACCAACTGAAAGTCGCTATTGCAGATCCAACTGCGTATATTTTACAAGACAGTCAACTTGATAAAATTGCTAAACAAAGAAATTTCACAACTTATTTACCCGATTTTAATATTCCAATGCTACCTAAAGAGTTAGCGAATGATCTTTGTTCTTTAAAAGAAAACCAAAAACGACCAGCGTTAGTATGCAATATTAATATCGATGTAAATGGTACAATAGATGAAAATAGTATCACTTTTATGCCCGCATTTATCGAATCAAAAGCGAAACTTTCTTATAATAATGTTTCAGATTTTTTAGAAAATAACGATGAATTGCTATCTAATAACGCAACCTTACCCGAACAACTCAATTTATTGTCATCTTTAGCAAAAACCAGAACCATTTGGCGACAAAACAATGCGTTAGTGTTTAAAGATAGCAATGATTATCGTTTTGTGCTTGATGAAAACCGTCATGTAAAATCAATCAATAAAGAATCTCGTCGGATTGCACGTCAAATTGTTGAAGAGGTCATGATCATTGCTAATCAAGCCTTAACTTTAATATTAAATAATAAAATTGGATTTGGTATATTCAATATTCATTCAGGTTTTGATATTAAATTTATTGATCAAATTTTGAAAGTTTTAACCAATCATGGTATTGAAGGATTTGATAAAGAATCTTTATTATCTTTTGATGGGTATATCAAATTACGACGAATTATTGATAATGATGCGTTTTTAACGGCTCGGCTCCGCAAATGTCAAAGTCCTGCCGATTTTTCTATTCAACCACAACCTCATTTTGGCTTAGGATTAACTGCTTACGCAACTTGGACTTCACCAATACGTAAATATGGGGATATGATTAATCATCGTTTAATTAAAAATTATTTACGTTCACAAACTTTGAATGAACCCGATAAAGAGCAGTTGAAAATCATGAATGAAAGACGCAAATTATTGCGTTATGCTGAACGTGATATCGCTGAAAATCTTTATGTTCAATATTTATCGGATAAAATTGGTGATAATTTTGTAGCTGAAATTGTCGATATCAACCGCGGCGGTGCTCGTCTGCGTTTAACTGATATTGGTGCATTTGTATTTTTACCACTTTCAATGATTCATCCTAATCGAGAAGAAGTAGTTTCAAGTCCTGAAGAGGGTGTCATTAAAATTAATAATAATATTTGCTATAAACTTTCAGATACTCTTACTGTGAAGATGCATCAAGTTAAGAAAGAAAATCAATCAATAATAGTAAAATTAGCTACTGATAACTAATTGAATTCACAATTGTTTTATTTTTTCAAAAACCCCTAGTATTACATAGGGGTTTCCTAACTAATAATTAATGATATTTTAACGCTTAAACACTTTTTTTTCTTAACAATATCTGATATCTTTCTTCATCCATTAAAATTTTTGTATCAACTAAAAAAACAAGATTCAGAGGGTGCTATGTTATCAATTCATGGACATGAAGTCTTACAAATGATGGCTGGTAATAACTATACAGAATCATCTCTACTTGAAGCCATTGAAAAAAGGTTTGGCAAAAATGCTAAATTTCACACTTGCTCTGAAGCTAATATGAATGCTGAACAACTCATCTGCTTTTTAAAGTTAAAAGGTAAATTTAAACCTGATAATAATTCTGGATTTACCGTCAACGAAACAAAAATCTGTCGTCATTAACTCTGTAATATATTAGTGAATGTTCAGTATGCTTTTTTACACTTTTAAACTAATCGTATAGTGTATTTAATAGAATATGAGTATATAATTTCGCGCAGATTTAGCCTGCCCAAAAATTACAACTCGAAAAATATATTCATGGAATTTATATATGAAATTAAGTAAAATTTTTATATGCGCAATGGTTCCCATTTTTATTGCCAGTTGTGCGCATAAATCGGCTACACCAATTAAAATTGAAGAGCCACCACAGATTGAAATGGATCCATTATCTGTGCTAATGCAACAAACAGAATCGAATAACCCTTATGTGGTTAATGCAAAAGATCAATTACAAAAACTACTCCAATCACAAAATTTTAATGAATACATTTCTAATGAAGGTATTCTAAAGTGTGTCAACGACCCAAACCAATCAGCTTGTGTTTTAAATTTTTACCTTAATGAATACTATAATTTAAAATATAATATTCAAATTAAAAAAGTTATTGAAGATAAACAAATTGAACACAAAATTGAATTAAGTAAAATCAATGCTACCCAAGCGAATATTGAAAAATATTGCGATCTTTCAGCTGATTTTACAGCAGCTATTTATACCAACGATAATAATAAAATTTCTACTTTTCAAACTTTATTCAAAATGAATAAAGGAGACTTATCAATCTTGCATGCTAAAATTCTTAAGGATAATTATTCTCACTTTTTGATTGACGAAAATCCAAGCATTCTTCAAGAAATGAAGACAGAATTTATGGAAAAGTGTGTGAATGATCCTAAAAATAACATTATCAATTATTTAAATATTTTCCGATAATCTTAATGCGAGTTTTTATGTATAATTTATTACCCATCAGTCAGTTCAGTAAAACAGTAACGTGCAAAATGCTTTGCATAGTTTCAGCTCTTTGTATTAGTTTTTCTTCATACGCTTTTTCATTTAATGATGTTGTGACTAAAGCAGAAAAGCTAGCAAAGAAAAGTTATGTACAACCCTCTAAAAACATCCCCAATGAATTAGCTGCGCTACAATTTGCTGATTATCAGAAAATTCAATTTAATCATGAAAAAGCTTATTGGAATGACAAAAAAACTCGTTTTAAATTAGAGTTCTATCATGAAGGGATGTATTTTGATACACCTGTCCAAATCAATGAAATTGTCAATAATCAGGTTAATGAAATTAAATTTGATCCGAGTTATTTTGATTTAAGTAAAGTCGGATTAGATCACCTAAACACGAAAAAACTTGGATTTGCCGGATTTAAAGTTCATTATCCAATAAACAATCCAACTAAAACCGATGATGAAATTTTTACAGCTCTTGGTGGCAGCTATTTCCGAGCAGTTGGAAAAGATCAACGATATGGTTTGTCTGCTCGAGGATTAGCGATTGATACCGGTGAGATGACAGGCGAAGAGTTCCCTCGTTTTAAGGAGTTTTGGATCGAAAGACCATCACCTAACCAAAAACACTTAGTGATTTATGCTTTACTTGATTCACCTCGAGTAACGGGTGCATATAAACTTATTTTAGTGCCAAGTGTGGATACAACAATAACTGTACAAGCTAAAATATTTTTCCGCGATTCGGTGAAAAAACTTGGTATTGCGCCTTTAACTAGCATGTATTTATTTGGCCCAAATCAGCCATCGCCTTTATTAAATTATCGACCTGCAATGCATGACTCTAATGGGTTATCCATTTTATCAAACAGTGGTGAATGGATATGGCGACCATTAAATAATCCAAAACGGTTATCTTTTTCTTCATATAGTTTTGAAGATCCTAAAGGTTTTGGATTGATTCAACGAGATAACGGGTTTGAAGATTATCAAGATCTTGATGACCATTATGAACTTCGTCCTAGTGTTTGGACAGAAATCTTAGGCAATTGGCAAAAAGGTCGGGTTGAACTGGTTGAAATCCCAACTGCTGATGAAACAAACGATAATATCGTTTCATTCTGGGTACCAGAAAAACAATATAAAGCTGGTGACAGTCTTGATGTTAAGTACCGATTACACTATTCATTAAATGAAAAGCAACGTTATCCCGATAATGTAGCTAGAGCAATTAGCACTCGATTATCATTAGGTGATATAAAGCAAGCAAATTTAATTCGTAAACTTGATGGTTCAAACGCTTATGTTATTGACTTTGCTGGTCCTAATTTATCAGAACAAGAGCCTGTTAAAGCAATATCGAGCATCAATAACGGATCTATTGTGAGCTGTGATGTACAATATAATTCTGTAACAAAAGGTTGGCGAGTACTTATTCGGTTTAATGTTCAAGACAATAAAAAACCAACGGATATTCGCGTTCAATTAGCTTCAGAAAAAACGAATCAAATTTTATCTGAAACTTGGAGCGGTCAATATCCAGGGCAATAACGATAATAAGATAACATAATGAAAAAAGATTACTTTGCTACTCTTTCTGGCGCAGATAACTGGCGCCAGAAATCAAAAAACAATGGAATTGAGCCAAATAATACTGAATTTCTGAAATATCGCCTAAATCAAATTGGCGATACATCAAACTACATTGATGAAAGAAATCAACAACCCAGTTATCCAAAAGTTGAACGCGTTTCGATTCAACCTCAAAAATGGAACAAACGCTATAAAGCCAATTTCAAAGCTAAAGTTAATCTCATCGCGGTTATTCGTCGCTTAATAATGTTTGCACTAATTGTAATACAAACATATTTCGGGACTACCTATCTATCGACACTGTTACCTTATCAAAGCTGGCAAAAAATTAATTTCATGGCTAATTGGGCTAATAATCCTGAATTAGCCATATACAGTATTATTCCTTATATTATACAAGGTTTTATTATTTTCCTATTTGCTATTTTGTTTGCTTGGATTTCAATTGGTTTTTGGACAAGCGTTATGGGACTAATTTTAGCTGTAATAAGAAAAGACCGCTATACTATTCAAATCCCTAAAGATGCAGCAAAACACATTGATGTTAATCATCGTACCGCATTAGTTATGCCAATTTGTAATGAAGATGTAGCACGCGTTTTTGCTGGATTACAAGCGACCTATCAATCTTTGGTTGAAACTGGTCACGCCGATTGCTGTGATTTTTATATTTTAAGCGATACGAATGATCCCGATCTTTATGTAAATGAATTAAAAGCATGGGCAGATTTTAATGCTCAGAAAGATGATAATGGATGCAATATTTTTTACCGACATCGTAAACGTCGAGTAAAACGTAAAAGTGGTAACATTGATGATTTTTGTCGACGCTGGGGACATTTATATGAATATATGTTAATACTTGACGCCGACAGTATTATGACTGGTGATTGTATATTAAATATGATTGCCATGATGGAAATGACACCTAAAGCGGGCATATTACAGTCACCGCCAAAATCAGTTAGAATGAAAACGCTTTATGGTCGAATCCAACAATTTGCCAATCAGATTTACAGTGATATTTTTTGTGCAGGCACCCATTTTTGGCAACTTAGCGAAGCACAGTATTGGGGACACAATGCTATGATTCGCTTAAAACCTTTTATTAAACACTGTATTTTATCCCCATTACAAAAACGTAAAGGGCCGATTCATATTTTGTCACACGATCTTGTTGAAGCGACCTTAATGAGACGTGCAGGATATGGAGTTTGGATCGCCTATAATATGAATGGCAGTTACGAAGAACTACCAGGCAATATGATTGAAGATCTAAAACGAGATAACCGTTGGTGTATGGGGAATCTAATTAATTTAAGATTGATTTTTAAAAGTGGTATAACTTTAACACATAGAGTTATGTTTTTAACGAGTGGGATGGCTTATATTTCATCTTTATTATGGTTAACATTTTTATTTTTCTCAACGCTGCTTTTATTAGTTTTTAATTTATCTGACCAACAATATTTTTTCCAACCTAACCAATTTTATCCGACATGGCCAAGATGGGATGAAAATTTGGCATTACAATTGTTATCTACGACGATGGTATTATTGTTTGCGCCTAAATTCTTTAGTTATGGCATTATCATCGCTAAAACAGGCGCCAAAGACGTGGGTGGGATTTTCAAGCTTACTCTATCAATATTCATCGAAATGTTCTGGTCGATGATATTAGCCCCAATACGCATGATATTCCATAGTAAGTTCGTGCTAAAAGCATGGCTAGGCAGTAAAATCCAATGGAAATCACCGTCAAGAAACGACGATGCCTTAACATGGGGTGAATCTTTCTATTTTTGTTGGCCTCTCTCTTTATTAGGCATTATTTGGCTTGGCGTGATTATTTGGTTAAATCCTCAGTTTACTTACTGGTATATTGCTATTCTAATTCCACTGACTATTTCGCCATTAGTGATTAGAATTTCAGGATTATCAAGCATTGGCATGAAAGCGAAAAAACTAGGTCTATTTTTAACACCAGAGGAAACTCATCCAGCTAAAGCTGTAACCATGACGGGAGAATATCTAGTTAAAACGGAAGCTAACATCGTTGAACATGGTTTTATCATGGCATTGGTTGATCCTATTTACAATGCATTAACTTGCGCATTGTCCACTTCTCGCCATTTACCTAATATAAAAATTGAGCAAAGGCGTCTTGAGCTAATTGAGCAATTTAAACAAGCTGATTTAGAAAAAATTAATAAAGAACAACAGTTAGCAATTTTGGAAGATCCAATCATTCTTTCTGAGCTACATCAGCATATTTGGCAGTTGCAAGAAAAATACGACAATTTATTCACTTTATGGCAAAATGAACGCCAATAATTAAAAAATAGGGCTTAAGCCCTATTTTTCTTCTTTTAGTAATTGATCAAAATCCATGGATATTTTTTATGACTTGGCAACCTTCCGCATCTATCAATAACCTACTTAAGCGCGCGAAAATTATTTCACAAGTACGACAATTTTTTACTGATCGCTGTATATTGGAAGTCGAAACGCCGACCTTGAGCCAATACGCCGTTACTGATGTGCATTTGAGTTCTTTCTCTACTACCTTTTTTAGACCGGGGGAATTCGACGAACAACTTGGGCGAAAGATGTCATTAATTACCAGTCCAGAATACCACATGAAGCGCTTATTAGCTGCGGGGAGTGGTCCAATCTATCAGATCTGTAAATGTTTTCGCAATCATGAGGAAATCAGCGATTTTCATAATCCTGAATTTACTATGCTTGAATGGTATCGTATTCAATTTGATATGATGCAAATGATTAATGAAGTTGATGATCTATTACAAACAATTTTAGATTGTGAACCAGCGGAACGTGTTTCTTATCAAAAAGCATTTCAACGTCACCTTAATATTGATCCATTAGAAGCAGATCAAGCAACGTTAGTTAACGCAGTTAATCAGCTCAATATCGGGATCAAAACAGAAGAGTTTGATAAAGATGGTTTATTGCAATGTTTATTTACTTTTGGCGTTGAACCCCATATTGGTCATGATAAACCGATTGCCGTATATAACTTCCCTGCTTCACAAGCAGCATTAGCTGCAATTAGCAGTGAAGATCATCGCGTTGCTGGGCGCTTTGAATTCTATTACAAAGGTGTTGAACTTGCTAATGGTTTTAAAGAATTAACAAACCCACAAGAACAAAGACTACGTTTTGAACAAAACAATCAAGATAGACTCAATCTGAATCTTCCTCAACAAGAAATCGATATTGAGCTATTAGCAGCAATGGAAAATGGTCTACCTGACTGTGCTGGCGTTGCGGTAGGTTTAGATCGCTTAATCATGTTAGCGCTTGACTCAAAGAAATTAGATGATGTAATTTCATTTACCTTTGAAAGGGCTTAGTGATGATAAGTAATTTTGGTCTTTCTGAATGGATCGCGATTATTCTTGGAATAGTGTCATTGATTTTATTAATTTTATTAGTCAAATCACAGCTAGTTATTAATAATTCAAACCAATTATTTAATTTACAACTTTCTCAGATAAGACAAGAGAAGCAAACATTAACTAATGAATTAAATCAGCTTGAGAGTGAATTAAACCAATATCGACAACAAAATGTCGCACAATTTGCGACTATTAGTGAACTAAAAACGCGTTTAGAAGAAACGCGTAATGCAGCCCATGAACGCCAGACAATACTTGAGCAAAGTGAACAACGACTTACAACTCAGTTTGAAAACTTAGCCAATCGTATATTTGAGCACAGTGGTAAAAAAATTGAACAACAAAATAAGCAAAGCCTTAATTTTTTATTATCACCATTAAAAGATCAATTGGAGAGCTTTAAAAAGCAAGTGCAAGATAGTTTTGGCGAAGAAGCAAAAGAACGTCATACACTTACTCATGAGATTCGCAATTTACAGCAACTGAATCAACAAATGACTAAAGAGGCAACCAATCTCACTAATGCTTTAAAAGGTAACAATAAAATTCAAGGAAATTGGGGAGAATTTATACTAAGCCAAATACTTGATAATTCGGGTTTAAGATTAGGTTATGAATATGATACACAGGTCAATTTAACCAATGAAAATAACCAACGTTTACAACCTGACGTCATTGTACATCTACCTCAAGGAGGTGATGTGGTTATTGATTCCAAAGTGACACTAGTAGCATATGAACGTTATTTCAATAATGATGAAGAAATTGTAAAAACCAAAGCATTATCCGATCATTTAACTGCGGTACGTAACCATTTAAAGCAACTCAGTCAAAAAGATTATCATAAATTAATTGGCATTAATTCATTAGATTATATATTAATGTTTATCCCTGTAGAGCCAGCATTTTTATGTGCTATTGATAGTGATCCATCTTTGATTAATGATGCGCTCAAAAATAACATTATGATTGTCAGCCCAACCACTCTTTTGGTTGCCTTACGTACGATTCATAATTTATGGCGTTATGAGCACCAAAATCGTAATGCAGAGCTAATTGCAGATAAAGCAAGTAAATTGTATGATAAAGTCCGCGGTTTTGTTGAAGACATGGAAACACTTGGTAGCACGCTTGATAAAGCTCAACAAACTTATCAAAATTCTCTTAATAAGCTGTCCAAAGGTCGCGGTAATATTATTGGTCAAATTGAGCGATTTCGTGAATTAGGAGTAGAAGTTAAAAAACCAATTAATCCAGACATTGCATTATTATCTGTAGATGAACTTAACCGAAATAAAGATTAAATATCTTACTGTGATGGCTAATCAATTAAATTAACGTTGTTGAATTTACGTTTTTTAAAGTACATTGTTGAAATTACATTATTAAATTTTGTCAAAAAGTTTCAGGTAATGCATACGTTTGAGTATAAAACATCTTAATTCACCATTAGTGAAAATACGTGTATACTCATTTTGTACAACAAGGAATACAATATGGCTAAAAAACAAGTAACTGAACCTAGTTTTGAAGAAACACTTAAACAACTTGAAACTATTGTTTCACAATTAGAAAATGGTGATTTACCATTAGACGAAGCATTGAATGAGTTTGAAAAAGGTGTCAAATTAGCTAAATCAGGTCAAAAGCAATTACAACAAGCGGAACAACGCATTCAGATATTATTATCTGAAAATAGTGATGCAGAACTATCTGAATTTTTAACCGATAATAATGAATAATTTAAAACCATTACAAGAGCGAATCAATACGTTCTTAACGACATATATTACTCAGTTCCCTTCTTCTAAATTGCAACAAGCTATGAACTATAGCTTGTTAGCTGGCGGTAAGAGAATCCGCCCAATACTGGTCTATTTAACTGGGCAAATGTTTGATTGTCCGTTATCAAAACTTGATGAAGCAGCGGCTGCAATTGAAATGATTCATACTTATTCATTAATTCATGATGATTTACCTGCTATGGATAATGATAACCTACGACGCGGAAAACCGACATGTCATATCCAATATGGACACGCTGAAGCGATACTTGCTGGTGATGCATTGCAATCATTAGCGTTTAGTATATTATCTGAAAGCCAACATCTGGATAATCAAGTTAAAATTAACATGATTGCAGAACTTGCCAATGCTAGCGGGTTAGCGGGTATGTGCTTAGGACAGTCACTTGATTTGCAAGCAGAGCACCAATCTATCACCCTTGAACATTTACAAAAAATCCACAACTATAAGACAGGAACATTAATTAATGCGGCGGTCCGATTAGGTGCATTTGCCAGTGGCGATATAAGTAAGCCTTACTATTCCTTGCTCGATAGCTATGCTCAAGCGATTGGACTCGCTTTTCAAATTCAGGATGACATTTTAGATGTCATTGGTGAACAAGCTATTATGGGCAAACCTAAAGGCTCCGATATTATACATGAGAAATCTACCTATCCTGCTTTATTAGGCTTACAAACAGCTATAGACATGACAAAACAGTTATATGATCAAGCTATCGATAGTCTCAACCAAATACCTTATAATAGCCAACCACTGCAAGATCTCGCTGGTTTTATTATAAATCGAAATAGTTAACACGATGACTTAATGATAAAAATGAATTTGGATAATTATCCCTTATTAAAAAAAATTAACTTTCCAAAGGATCTACGATGTTATCCTCAATCTCAGCTGCCTGAAATTTGTCGTGAGTTAAGACAATTTTTATTAAATTGTGTAAGTCAATCTAGCGGACATTTAGCATCAGGACTGGGTGTGGTTGAATTAACAGTAGCACTGCATTATGTTTATCATACCCCTTTTGATAAAATTATTTGGGATGTTGGTCATCAAGCTTATCCACATAAAATTTTAACTGGCCGACGTGATAAAATGCTCACAATCCGGCAAAAAGGTGGACTTCATCCATTT
Organism: uncultured Gilliamella sp.; assembly: GCA_946482005.1. Taxonomy (GTDB): domain Bacteria; phylum Pseudomonadota; class Gammaproteobacteria; order Enterobacterales; family Orbaceae; genus Gilliamella. The sequence goes on along the minus strand of CAMLPV010000002.1, from coordinate 165,463 downwards.
CCACATCGCAATGAAAGCGAATATGATGTTTTAACTACAGGCCACTCTTCGACTTCTATCAGTGCCGCTTTAGGTATTGCTATTAGTGAGCAAAAAAAACAATCTGGACAAAAGGTAGCGGCAATTATTGGGGATGGCGCACTTACCGCTGGTATGGCATTTGAAGCAATGAATCATGCCGGGCATATTAAACCCGACATGTTAGTGATTGTTAACGACAATGACATGTCAATTTCAGAAAATACGGGTGCACTTAACCAACATTTAGCCCAGATTCTTTCAAGTAAAACATACACTTCTTTCCGTGAAAGTGGCAAACGAGTGCTTGCTAATATTCCACCTTTAAAAGAATTATTTAAAAAAACAGAAGAACATTTAAAAGGTTTAGTAACACCAGCAATCTTATTTGAAGAACTTGGTTTTAATTATATTGGTCCTGTTGATGGGCATGATGTTGAAAGTTTAGTAACCACTTTACAAAAAGTTCGGCAACTAAAAGGTCCTCAATTGCTTCATGTTATTACGCAGAAAGGCAAAGGTTACGCACCAGCAGAACAAAATCCAACTTTATGGCATGGTGTACCAAAATTTAATCCCAAAGATGGAATATTGCCAGAGACAAATAAAGTTATACCAACCTATTCTCAAGTTTTTGGTGATTGGTTGTGTGAAATGGCGCAAAATGATAAACAACTAATGGCTATCACTCCTGCAATGAGTGAAGGATCTGGTATGACCAAGTTTGCCAATCTTTATCCAGATCAATTTTTTGATGTCGCCATCGCTGAACAACACGCAGTTACACTTGCTGCGGGTTTTGCTATTAGTGGTTTAAAACCAATCGTAGCAATTTATTCAACTTTTTTACAACGCGCTTATGACCAAGTTATTCATGATGTTGCCATTCAAAACTTACCTGTTTTATTTGCTATAGATAGAGCAGGTATTGTTGGTGCCGACGGTGAAACGCATCAGGGCTCATTTGATTTAAGTTTTATGCGTTGCATACCTAATTTTGTCATAATGACGCCTAGTGATGAAAATGAGTGTCGACAAATGCTCTATACAGGTTATTTACATAATGGTCCTGTAGCAGTGCGATATCCTCGTGGTGAAGGCATTGGAGTGCAATTAGAACCATTAGCACCCATACCAATAGGTGAATCAAAATTATGCATTGAAGGAGAAAACATAGCTTTACTCAATTTTGGCACATTACTACCTGAAGTTTTACAGGCGGGTAAAAAAATTAATGCTACAGTCATAGATATGCGTTTTGTTAAACCATTAGATGAAAAAGTCCTTTTGCACATTAGCCAAACTCATAATATACTTGTCACTGTAGAAGAAAATAGTATTAAAGGCGGTGCTGGTAGTGGCGTCTGTGAATTTTTATTATCTAAAAAAATAAAATGTGATATTTTAAATATTGGATTACCAGATAAGTTTATTCCTCAAGGATCTCAAAATGAGATGAGAGATGAGATGGGATTAAACTGTGAACATATTATAGAAAAAATTAATGAATTTATAAATAAATAGGTTAAATATGGAAACTCAAGCTGTCACTATTCAAATTTTTGGACGTACATTAAAATTCAATTGTCCGGTTGATGAAGTTGACGCACTAACCAATGCCGCAAAAGATTTGGATGAGCGCTTATCTAATTTGCGTGAAAAATCTCCACAAATAGGTAGTGAGCAACTTATCATGACCGCAGCACTCAATATTTCTTATGAGTTAACTAAGGAAAAAGAAAAAAGTAACGAATTTAGCCATAGGCTAAAAATGCTACAACAATTGCTTGATTCTGCTTTGAATACCAACAATTAACGTTTTTATTTGTAAATTTGATAAAAACTTCCTTGTATCATTTGTTAAATTCTGTAATATTATATGCATCTCTGGGATGTTCGCGATGTGGGTTAGTCCCCTGAGCCGATACTCTTTATATTAGAATGATGTGACTTTTGATTGGTGTGTAAGCCTTACTTGTAAGGAAACCTAAAAATCGAAACATGTTGTTCACCTTGAACCTTGGGTTCAAGGGTTACGACCCTAAACGACATCTTGGAGTGCTTTTATCTCGTTTTATTTCTACAGTGATAACTGATGAATATTAGACAGAATATACGCCAAAAAAGGCGCCAACTCTCCTTAACCGAACGCATTAATGCGCAAAATACTATTTATCAACAAATCACCCAACATCAAAGTATAAAATTAGCAAAAAATATAGCAATATTTCTATCATTCGATGGTGAAGTGGAAACAAAACCGATTATAGAATATCTATGGCAACAAAATAAATCTGTCTATTTGCCTGTTATACACCCATTTGCATCTTCGCATTTACTCTTTTTAAAATACACTCCACAAACATCTTTAATTAAAAACAAATTTAATATACTGCAACCAGCTTTAAATGTACTAAATGTATTACCATTCCAAAAATTAGATATTATTTTTACTCCACTGGTTGCTTTTGATGAAAGAGGTTATCGTATGGGTATGGGTGGAGGATATTATGATCGTATGTTAGCTAATTACCAAAGCCAGCAAATTCTGCCTATCGGTCTGGCGTTTGCATGCCAAAAAGTACCTCATATTGATAATCAACCATGGGATGTCAAACTACCAGAAATCATCTACGCTTAATATTATCAATAATGGCAATAACCCAGTATGGTTAAGCATTATTAGCAAACTTTTTTTGATTTTTATTATTAATTAGCCATTGAAATGATAAAAAGTAAGTAAGCAAACAAAATAACTATGCCGACAAAACCAAGTAGGAAAAGGTAAGTCGGCATTTTTACCTAAAAAGAGTTGTTATTTAACAATTTGTTTGAGTTCATCTAATAAACTTGAATAATTGACCTTTGCATATTGGGTTACATCTACTTCAATCACTTGACCTAAAGCAAACTGATCATACTTTCTGGTTTGGCAGATTTGATAAAATTGTTCTTTCGTCACTAAATCGTCGGCTAAATTGCGATCTTCAAGTTTATCACCATAGTGATAATGTTGCATAATATGACTCAAATGACGTTCTGGCGAGCGGTCGCGCAGGTAGCGACGTTGCCATAATATATCAAAGTCAGCAACTAAGCGAATTGTAATCACTTGATAATAATAGTGATCAGCAAATTCACTGAGTTGCTTTTTTTGCTTATCACTGAAAGGATATTCAGAAATAATGATTCTTTTACCTGCATCCATATACAGTTGCAACACACCATAATAAAAATGCCAGACTTTGTGTTCTAATGCCTCTTTTTCAGCTTTAGAATTAAAACCAATCGATTCGGCATACAAAACTTTAGCTTCATCGGGTGTTAATACAAAGCTGTCTTTAAATTGCTGTTGCAATTGTTTAACTAGATACGTTTTGCCTGTACATGGACAACCTGCCAGTAAAATTAAATATTTCTGCATATCAATGCACCTCAGTTAACACGACCATTCACATTAAGAAATAGACTCATTTTATGCTTCACAATTTCCTTTACCGCCTGATTAGCAGGAATAATATTGTGGCGTAATGATTTATTTACTTCAGTTTGTACGAACTTATCTTTGGCCACTTGTGTCCAGTTAACTAATAACTCGGTACCTACATTAAATTTGCGAATACCATTATTAATCAATTCAGGATAATCTTCTTCTTTAACACCTGTCCCACCATGAATAACCAACGGAATATTGACAAGGGAATGTATTTCTTTCAATAACGGAATGTTCACTTCTGTTTTTGATTTAAATTGTCCATGATTAGTGCCAATCGCAACGGCTAAAGCATCAATACCGGTTGCTTTAACAAATTCTAACGCATCTTTAGGGTTAGTATAGACTTTGTCATTATCATCAACCTTAATCCCCTCTTCTGTGCCACCTATGGTGCCCAGCTCCCCTTCAACTGATACTCCACGAGCATGGGCATATTCAACAACCGCGCGCGTTTTTAATATGTTTTCTTTAAAAGGCAGTGAAGAACCATCAAACATGACTGAGGTAAAACCACTGTCGATTGCCTGTTTAATATCATCAAAATTTTTGGCATGATCTAAATGCAATACAGCATCGACTATCTCTTCATCTGCGATAGCTTTTACTGCATTTACCAAAACTTTATAGCCAATATAACGTGCCGTATCGACACTTGTTTGGATAATAATGGGGGCACCGACTTCTTTGGCTGCTCGAAGCATATCGGGTAACATTTCTAAATTATGTGTATTAAATGCACCTACGGTAAAATTAAGCTTTTGCGCTAATGAAGTGACAGTCTTTAGATTGGTATACATAATAATTTTCCTTTAATCTCGTAGAATCGTTACTTGTTTGGCGATATTACGCATGGAATCCATTTTATTCAGCCAAAAATCGATATCAGCCATTGACCCATGTGTTGCAGCCTCGGCGCGTTTTAGGTTATATAAACTCATTAAAATTTTATAACCCTCTCCAATTGATTTTTTATGTTGTAAACTGATTTCTAAATACTCAATCGCTAAATCAATACGTTCTAATTGGTAATACAGCATTCCTGTTTTTTCATATAAAACAGCCAAAAGTTTTGCATCGTCACTGTTCGCAATTTGTTGTTGCAATTGCTGAATCGATTGCTCAATTTGTACAATTTGCTCAGATGTTAAGCTGGCTTTTATTTCGGTCTTGGGTTCTTCGACTTTAGGTTTGTTTTTTCTGAAGAAGCTAAACATAGCAATTATCCTTGTTAAAAGTGTTTCAAGATTGGACCTAACACCCACGCATAAAGTAATGCGACTGTAACGGTATCCACATCCGTTGCTGTAGCATTAACAAAGCCCATTTGCGTAAAAATAGTAACGAGCAGTGCGGGCAATAAGGTAATAAAAAAGCCATGTGCTATCCCGCCAATTAAAGCACCACGACGCCCACCAATCGCATTACCAAATATGCCTGCGGTTCCCCCTGCAAAAAAGTTAGTTAACATGCCAGGTAAGATCATCGCTAAACCAAAGAACGGCAGTGTTAACATCGCAATAACTGTACCAATTGAAGTAGTAATAAAACCTAAAATTACTGCATTTGGGCTATATGGAAAGAACACCGGACAATCAAGCGCTGGAATGGCATTTGGTACCACTTTCATGGCAATTCCCCTAAACGCTGGCACGATTTCACCCAGCAATAAACGCACGCCTGCTAACAATACATAAATCCCTACCACAAAAATAATGGATTGTGTAAAAGCATAAATCACATAATTTTGAGAGCCTGATAAAGTTGAGGCATATTGTTCACCAGCAAACAGTACAGTAATGACATAAAGTGGTACCATAACCACCATTACAGATAGATAAGTATCTTGTAAAAATTCGAATGACTTGGGCAATTTCATATCTTCAATTGAGCGTTTGTTCTCACCTTTTTCACCCACTACATAAGCAACACCCGCTTCAAATAGATAACCGATTGTACAAAAATGACCAAGAGCAATATCATTTGATCCTGTCACTTTATAGATAATTGGCTGCGCAATGGCTGGCATCATTACTGCAAAAATAGCACCAATCAAACCTCCCACTAAAATTAAAGCTATTCCAGAAAGGCCTGCTACACTACCAAATACGGTCGTCATGGTCGCCATCCACAAAATCGCCTGTCCAGTTAAAAAGATATATTTCCAACGAGTTAAACGAGCAATAAGAATATTGAAAATAAAGATCATCAAAAAGGTCAGTGCAATATCGCGACCTAAACCTAGTTGATTCATGGCTTGTCCGTTTATGGCTTCAATGGATGGAATAATACCTTGCATATCAAAGCCAGCGGTAAAGATTTGACCAAAATAAGTCAAACTACCAACAATAATGCTTGAACCTGCATTTAACACCTGAAAGCCTAATAAGGTTTTAAGTGTTCCTGAAATAATTTGTCCGACTGATTTTTTTTGTAAAATAAGCCCAATCATGGCGATTAAACTAATGGTTATAGAAGCCTGCGTTAAAATATTGTCGATAATAAAGTTAATCACATTCATAATATTCTCCTGTTATCGCTACTAAATCAGTCCTTTTTGCTGTAAAACGGGGCAAAGCTTTTCCTCAATTTCAACTTTGGAAACAATATTTCTAAGAAACACGATGGTGGTTTTATCGTTGATATTGAATTTGGCAAACTGTGGGCGAAAATTTTCAGCCGTGATAATGATATCGGCATTCATCGCCGCAGCGGATGAAATATCAGTATGATCTAAATTAGCTTCAATACCTTTAGCTTTTAGCACGTCTTCGGTAGCCATTTGTGCAGCAAAACTACTGCCTAATCCTGCGCCACAAACAAATAAAATAGTTAAATTGCTCATTTTCAATCCTCCTACGACTGAGTTGTTTAAGCCGATTTTGTTTCATTAAATAAAATTGTTTTAAATTCCTGTACTGATTGGCAGGTGGTGAGTTGCGTAAGTTTTTGTTCATCATTAATCAACTCAATTAAGCTACGCATAATATTGAGATGAGAAAAAGAATCGATAGCAGCCAAACAAAATATAATTTTTACTGGTCCCATATCTGAGTTACCAAAATCCACAGGTTCGCGCATCGTTACCACACTCACCCCTAATTGATTCACGCCATCTTCTGGTCGAGCATGCGCTAATGCTAAATCCTTTCCTATCACAATATACGGGCCATATTGTTCAACCGAGCTAATCATGGCTTGGATATAGGATGGTAAAATGAAACTTTTTTTTAGTAGTGGTTCAGCAGCAGTAGTGATAGCTTGGCGCCAATCACGGCAATCTTGCTGTAATATGATGTCATCATCAGTCAAAATATCTTTCAACATAGGCTGAATTTTCCTTTTATTAATTTTAAGATTATTAATCGCTAAACACTTTTCAAGCCGGTTATAGATTGGTGCAGACACAACACCACCACTTTCTTGGATTAAATTGACAAGAGAGTAAAAAAGATCAGTGGCATCATCTAAATGGTTGACAATGCGTTGGTTAGATCGGTGTTTAGCTAGAAAATCGGTGATAATGGGGTGATTTTTTTCTTTCAAAATTGGTTCTAACACCAATACGGGATGAGCCGAATGCTGTAACGGAAATGTAGAAAAAATTAAGTCATAATCAAGCTGATCTAATAAATCAAGATTATTTCGACCTAGAATGGCCAAAATATCAATATTAAAAAACTCTTTGAGTGTTTCAGCTAATAAATTAGAAGTCGCAATCCCATGATCACAAACAACCACTGCTTTAAAAAAATAGCTACGATCTTGGTTAATTGCACTAGCAAAAGTAGAAAAATGAATTGTCAAAAAGGCGATTTCATCATCAGAAACTTTATGACTTAAATTTGCTTCAGAGCTTTGTATAAAGCGTTTAATTACGGTGTAAATTTCATCGTAATTTTGTTTAATATTATCAAGTAATGGATTAATAATGTGGATATTATTACTTACTCTGGCAATCAATCCTGCTAAGTGTTTACAAAGGTTTTCATAAAGTTGTTCTTGTTTGGTTGAAAATGGAATGTGTGTTTTTTCTTCAACATAATTCACCAATTTAATTGCCAATAACTGTGCATTTAACCACTCGACATAGTTATTAATATCCTTAGTGTTGAATGCCTCAAGCATATAAATAATATATTGTTGTTCTTGTCGATTGGTTTGCAACTTTTCATGTTGGCAAACTAAATGAATAAATTTGGTGATTTGCCCCGATTCATTGTGATTAAAATCGGCTCTAACCATAGTTAAATGATGTTGATGTTGATTGCGAATTACCCAAATGGCAGTAAAGATTACAATTTGTTGAACATAGATTTCATCATGAATTTGACTGATGGTTTTATGGGCAAGTTTTAATAGGTTTATAATCAGATTTTGAGGTACATACTTAAAGAGTAATTGCTGTATTAAACTCAGTTCATGTAATGGTTTATGCAATTCTAGATTACCATAGAATTGGTTAATTGCTTCATACATCATTAAACGAATAGAGCGCTCTAATCCTATGAGCTGCATTCCTTGTTTGGGCAAGCTGGTTAATTCAATATCGTATTTTTTTAATCGTGTTTTAAGTTTACGAATATCTTCATCTAATACACTTTTCGAAACAAAATAGATATTTTCTTTATGACATAAAATAGTTGGGCAACTAGAAAAAGCAATGGATAACAACAAATCAAATTGGCGTTCATCCTTACTTAAAATGGGTGAAATAGATACCCCTAATAACGCATTATGGACTTGCTGTTTTTGTTCTTGTGTGGCATCAATGATAAAGCCTTTATTACGTACCGTTGAAATTTCGGGTAAACATCTTTTTTGCAAAAAAGCATTAATTTCATTAATTTCATTGCGTAGCGTTCGTGCACTAATTTGGAAATCTTCCGATAGCATTTCGACAGTTAAAGGATAGTCGATGGAAATAAATTTCTTAAATAATTCAATGGTTCTTGTTCGCATAAACTTATTCACCTATTTACTTCTTAAATGCAGTATAAGTGAGATAAATTTGCTTACCTAGTTGGTATTTTTGCAAATATAAATTGCAAAATTTATAGATTGGAAATAATCAAAGAAAGGAAATTAAAGAAAGATAAAAAAATGAATCCTGCTTTAAGGATTCATTTAATTATTTTTTAGAAAATAACATTAACCATGTTTTTTTCGTTTTTCAATTGCGGTTATCAATGGACGGTGACATTTATAGATCATATCTGACGGAATCATGATCAGTTCAGCAATAGGTACTGTCCAATCAGGAATTTCAGTGTTGTCAGGATTTTTTTCATCAATGGGTACATCCACTGCAAAACGTTCAGTATTAGCAAATAATTGCTGTTTCTTCGCAATATCTTTATCGTCTGCATCACTAAGCATACGACAATTATCCAACACGGTTTGGGCAAAAACTTCCGGCCAGTTTTCGGGTACATTTTTTAACGTAACGAGTTCAGAAAGGTACCGAAGCATGTCACGAAATAATAACAAATAGACCATTTGTAAATTGCGACCTGATAAATTAGCCAGTTGTTCATCGTTCAATTTATCATTTATAACACTCGGTCCCCACTTAAAAAATAGAGTATCCTTATATTGGTTGATAATCGGTTTGATGGCTTTGTATTGCGTTTTTACCACATTATCAATTTCACGTGAAATTTGCATAGTCGGATAACCAACATTATTACGACCATGAAGATCTCGCCCTGAAAGCGCTGGCATTTCTTTTTTGGTTGGTAATAGTTTTTTAAGCAATCCTAGCATATTACCCTCCCTTACTATTTATTTTTTTGGCGCACAATTTCAAATAAACAGACACCTGTTGCAACCGATACATTAAGTGAAGAGACAATGCCTGACATTGGAATACTGACTAATTCGTCACAATGTTCTTTCGTTAAACGACGCATTCCCTCACCTTCTGCGCCCATCACCAAAGCCAGTGACATTGGGGTCGATGATTTATAAAATTCAGTTTGATAAAGCGTTCTATCGGCTTCACCAGCAGTACCGACAATCCAAACTTGGTATTCATCTTGTAGCATTCGCATGGTACGGGCTAAATTAGTTACTCTCACAACAGGAACACTTTCTGCCGCACCGCACGCTACTTTTTGTGCGGTAGAATTAAGTGGTGCTGAGCGATCTTTTGGCACGATAATAAAACTTACGCCAGCTGCATCAGCTGTACGAATACATGCCCCTAAATTATGTGGATCAGTCACACCATCTAAAATTAAGATGACAGGATTGGGTTGCTGTTCCATCAGTAGTGGAATATCGTTTTCATGATAACCACGGCTTGGTTTAACCATAGCTAGAATACCTTGATGAACACCATTTTTGGTTTTTTCATCCAACCACTGACGATTAGCTACTTTAACAGGCAATCCCAGTTGTTCCAATTGATGAATAAGGGCAATTAGACGTTTATCTTCACGCCCTTTAATAATAAATACCTCAATAATTCTTTCTGGTGAACGCGCTAATAATGCTTCAATAGCGTGCATACCATAAACTGTTTCACTCATCTATTTGCTACTCTTTGTTTTAACTCGTTGTTTTTTAGTTGTCGATTTCGATTTACTGTTTTTCTTTGTATTATTTTTTGATTTAGTTTTAGTTTTTACAATCGCTTTCGCTTTTGTTTTGGTCTTAGTTTTGCTTTGGGTTTTGCTTTGGGTTTTATTTTCAGCTTTAGTGCTAGCATTAGTACTTCTTTTCTTGCTGGATGATTTTTTCGCTTTTCGTTTAATTGGTAAATCAGCACTTAAATCGATTTTATCCTGTTTGGATCTATCTTTGGCTGTTTTACCTTGACGTTTCGGCTTATTATTACTTCCCACTAACGAAAAATCAATTTTACGTTCTTCTGGATTCACATTATCGACTTTAACTTGTACTTTATCGCCCAAACGATATACGAAACGAGTATTTTCGCCGATAAGACGGTTGCGTGAGCCATCAAAATTATAATAATCATTTTCAAGTGAAGAGACATGAACTAAACCGTCAATAAACAAATCATCTAAACGAACAAAGAATCCAAAATTAACGACACTTGAAATAGTTCCATTAAAGACTTCACCAACATGATCTTGCATGTAATCACATTTAAGCCAATCCACAACATCGCGAACAGCTTCATCAGCTCGACGTTCTGTCATTGAGCAGTGTTCACCAAAGTAAAGCATTTCACTGGTACTATAACGATAACCTCCCGTTTTGCTTGTTTTGTGATTTTGATCAGCTAAAATCCATTTAATGGCTCGATGTAAGAGTAAATCTGGATAACGACGAATAGGCGAAGTAAAGTGTGCGTACTCTTCAAGTGCTAAGCCAAAATGTCCACGATTTTCTGGATCATAAATGGCTTGTTTCATTGATCTTAAAATAACAGTTTGTAGCATATCATGATCTGGTCGCTCTTCAACCGCAACCATTAACTCAGCAATATCTTTTGGTTTAGGATTTGAACCACCTCCAAGAGATAACCCAAGTTCACTTAAGATACTGCGCAGATTATTCATACGCTCTTCATCAGGTTTATCATGTACACGGAATAAAGATGGTACATCAGCTTTAATCACGAATTTTGCAGCAGCTACATTCGCTAAGATCATACATTCTTCAATGATTTTATGAGCAACATTACGCTGAGTCAATTCGATACTTTCAATACGTTTATCGGCATTAAAAATAAATTTTGGTTCTTCGGACTCAAAACCTATCGCACCACGTGCAATACGAGCTTTATCAAGTACATTATAAAGACCTTGCAAGTTTTCAAGATGTGGGATTAAATCACGATAATGCTCACGTAATTCTTTATCACCATCTAAAATCTTAGCAACTTTGGTATAAGTCAATCTTGCATGCGAATTCATCACAGCTTCGTAAAATTCATAACCTGTTAGACGACCTTTATTTGATACAGTCATTTCACACACTAAACATAAGCGATCAACTTGCGGGTTTAACGAACAAAGCCCGTTAGATAACACTTCTGGTAACATAGGGATCACGCGAGATGGGAAATAAACTGATGTACCGCGTAAGCAAGCTTCTTTATCTAATGCTTTACCTGGACGGACGTAATAACTTACATCTGCAATTGCGACCCATAAGCGATAACCTCCTCCACGATTTTTTTGGCAATAGACAGCATCATCAAAATCACGAGCATCTTCGCCATCAATTGTAACCAAAGGTAATTCACGCAAATCCTTGCGTCCTTTTTTGGCATTTTCTGGAACTTGTTCGGTAAATTTGCTGGTCTCTTTTATAACCGCTTTCGGTAATTCATAAGGGATCTCGTGATTACGAAGCGCAATATCAATGGCAAGATTGGTTCCCATAATTTCGCCAAGCACTTCTTTAATTATCCCTACTGCTTTTTGACGACGCTCTGGTCGTTGCTGTAATTCAACTACCACAACAGAGCCCATACGTACCGTACGATCAGGTTTGCCCACAATCAAAATATCAAAATTTAAACGACTGTCATCTGGCACTACAAAGCCGACACCTTGTTCGATAAAATATCGTCCGACAATAAAATTACTACGTGGCTCTAAAATTCGCACAACCCGTGCTTCGACTTTACCACGATATTGGGTTCCCAATGGTTGAGCTAAAATCACATCGCCTTGTAACACTTTTTTCATCTGTTCAGGTGATAAAAAATAATCCTCTGGATTACCTTCTACTCGCAAAAAACCAAAGCCATCACGGTGTGCAATTACACTTCCTTTAACCATATCAAATTTTTCAGGTAAGGCATAACATTTGCGTCGGGTAAACACGACTTGTCCATCACGTTCCATCGCACGCAAACGACGATGCAAAGCTACTTTTTGCTCTTCACTTTTAATCGCAACAGCTTGGGCAATTTTCTCTAAATTGGCTGGTTTTGCTTCTTTTTTAAGGTAATCTAAAATAAGTTCACGACTGGCAATTGGGGAATCATACTTTTCTGATTCTCTATCAAAGAAAGGATCTTTTATCATAAGTAACATCCTGTGATCTAATATTAATGCTAGCATAACACAGAGTGATATAACTTAAAATGAACATTCAATTTATCAAGAACAATCAGAGGATTCTTAATTCATTTTTAATTTTTATTAATAAATTATTAATATTGATAAACACAAAAGACAGATATCAAGCTTTATTAAATTATACATCAACAGCAATTTATTATTCAGACGATAATTTAGATCATAAAAAATTAGACGGTAAAAATGATTGGGCTAAAAAATTATTGAAAGTATCTTTATAAAATAAAGCATTAGTTAGTTTCAATTAAATGTTATTTTCACTAAGCTATTTTTATGTTAGCTGTAATAATAACGATCCACATATTATATATAAATAGTCATTTTATTTACTAAAATAATATAAGCTATTTCAGTCTAGTGATAACTCTATTAACTCTTATAAAATCATTATAACCTATCTGCTTACTCTTTATTTTATTGCATCCAATTAATACCCAATTAATTGATATGTTTTCTTTTAGAATTTGAATTACATTAATTTCTAAATTTAAAAAATTTATTAACGAAATAGTTTTTGTTTTTTTAACCTTTCCAACACATGCAGTTATATTAATTAAACAATTTTTTATATTCAATTTTCATCTGTATTATTGTGTTATCTTATTGATTTACAACATGCTATGCATCAATATGATATTGATATAAAATTTAGTTATAACTTAGATAATAATTTCGAACATAAGGAAATACTGAAAAACATGAAAAAAACGATTGTTTTTATTTTAGAAAAAATTCTTTGGGCTTTTATAATATTACCAGGTTTGTTCGTTGCAGGCCTTGTAGACTATTCAGTAGAAAGTTGGCATGGCATATTTACTTCTAAGAACGTAAAATTGGCATCTTCTTCCTTTATGTTATCAATTATTACTGTATTTATAATATTTATTTGGGATAAACAATGTGAAAATTGGTTAAAATACTTATTTATCGCTATCTTTGTATGTATTATAGCGTCGTATTTACCTATTTTTTCACATTCCGTCGCCTATTTTATTCGAGCCTATGGTATTTATAATATCGTTGTTATAGGAACGGTTTTAGTCCTTTTTGTGTTTTTTAGTCCTTGAGAAGTTTCCCATTACTTTAAAAGTTTAGACTTTTGATTAACGTTTTTGTTAATGAAAAGGCGTCCTAGGACGCCTTGAGTTATTAAATTTAGCTAATATTACTGTTTATAACTATGTTTTTCACGCTCAATGGCTCGATAACCTATATCATGGCGATAAAAACAGCCATGCCAACGAATATTATTAACTTGCTGATAAGCACGTTGTTGAGCCTCTAGGACTGTGTTACCTAAAGCTGTGACACAAAGAACGCGCCCACCTTTGGTAAACACTTGCCCTTTTTCAAAGCTAGTACCTGCATGGAATACTTTGCAATCTGAAGATGATTCGGTTGGTAATCCAATGATCTCATCTTGCGTATTATAGTCGCCAGGATAACCTCCTGCAGCCATTACAACACCTAATGCTGGTCTAGGATCCCATTTTGATTTTACGGTATCTAAGTTACCATCGACTGCCGCTAAACATAATTTGACTAAATCTGACTGCAAACGCATCATGATCGGTTGAGTTTCAGGATCACCAAAGCGACAGTTAAATTCAATAACTTTGGGATTTCCCTCTTTATCAATCATTAAACCAGCATATAAAAAGCCAACATATATATTGCCCTCTTGCGCCATGCCATTGACTGTTGGGTAGATCACTTGATCCATGATTTTAGCAAAAACTTCATCGGTCACAACTGGTGCTGGCGAATACGCTCCCATTCCACCCGTATTAAGACCAGTATCACCATCACCAACGCGTTTATGATCTTGACTGGTTGCCATTGGTTCAACATTTTTGCCATCCACCATAACAATAAAGCTGGCTTCTTCACCCTCTAAAAACTCTTCAATAACCACACGGTGTCCAGCATCACCAAAAGCATTGCCTGCCAACATATCGTTTACAGCAGCTTCGGCTTCTTCAAGAGTCATGGCAACAATGACACCTTTACCCGCAGCTAAACCATCAGCTTTAATCACAATTGGTGCACCTTTCTCACGAATATAGGCTAGTGCTGGCTCAAGTTCAGTAAAATTCTGATATTCGGCGGTTGGGATGTTATGCCGTGCTAAAAAATCTTTGGTAAAGGCTTTCGAACCTTCAAGTTGTGATGCTGATTTTGTTGGACCAAAGATTTTTAATCCAGCCTTTTGAAAGCTATCAACAACACCAATGACTAATGGAGCTTCAGGACCAACAATAGTAAGATCAATTTGCTCTTGCTGAGCAAAATTCAATAATCCGCTAACATCCGTCGCTTTAATGTTAATATTTTCCAGACCTGATTCAAGTGCAGTCCCTGCATTTCCTGGAGCGACAAAGACTTTTGATACTAATGGTGACTGTGCTATTTTCCAAGCTAATGCATGTTCGCGTCCACCATTCCCAATCACTAATACTTTCATAAAAGATCCTTTATATGCTTCTTCCTTAAGAAGATAACCAATGTAATTTTAATAAATATAAAACAAACTAGAAAAACGCATTAATGCCTAAAATGGCGCATGTTGGTAAAAATCATCGCAATATTATGTTCATTTGCAGCTTGGATGACTTCTTCATCACGAATTGATCCACCTGGTTGGATTACACAAGTTACCCCAGCCGCTGCAGCCGCATCAACACCATCACGAAATGGGAAAAATGCATCAGAAGCAACAACAGAACCGGCAACTTCTAGATTTTCATCTTGTGCTTTAATACCAGCAATTTTAGCTGAGTACACACGACTCATTTGGCCAGCCCCAATACCGATGGTCATTTTATTTTTTGCATAAACAATCGCGTTCGATTTTACAAATTTAGCTACTTTCCAACAAAATAGAGCATCTGAAAGCTCTTGCTCAGTTGGTTGGCGTTTGGTGACGACAGTTAACTGCTCGGGTGTAATCATACCCAAATCACGCTCTTGCACTAATAAACCGCCATTAACTCGCTTAAAGTCTAAACTCGCTAACGATGACGTTGACCACTCACCACATTCAAGCACTCGTACATTCTTTTTAGTTTGTGTGATAGCTAATGCATCAGCACTAATTGACGGTGCAATAATCACTTCGACAAATTGTTTATCAATGATTGTTTGGGCTGTTTTAGCATCTAACTGTCGGTTAAAAGCAATAATTCCACCAAACGCGGAAGTTGGATCGGTTTTAAAAGCATTAAGATAGGCATTTAAAATGTTATCACTTACAGCAACACCACATGGGTTAGCATGTTTAACAATTACGCAAGCTGGTTCATCAAAGGATTTCACACATTCTAGCGCTGCATCCGTATCGGCAATATTATTATAGGATAATTCTTTACCTTGTAGCTGTTTAGCAGTGGCAATCGAAGCTTGTTCAAGATTTTCTTCAATATAAAAAGCCGCCTGTTGATGAGCATTCTCACCATATCGCATATCTTGTTTTTTAATGAATTGAAGATTTAAGGTTCGCGGGAACTCTCCTGCTGGTTTTTCCGTTTCACCATAATATGGCGGAACAAGTTTGCCAAAATAGTTAGCAATCATACCGTCATATTTAGCGGTATGCTCAAATGCTTTTATGGCTAAACTAAATCGATATTTGAAAGATAGGCAATTTTGCTGTTTATCCAGCATATCAATGATTGTGCTATAGTCTTGACAATCAACTACGATGGCAACATCTTTATTATTTTTTGCAGCGGATCGCACCATGGTTGGTCCACCGATATCAATGTTTTCTATCGCATCTTCTAAAGTACAATTGGCATTAGCAACCGTTTTAGCAAAAGGATATAAATTAACAACCACCATATCTATAGGATCGATCTGATGTTGCTGCATGACTTCGTCATCTATACCTCGACGTCCTAAAATGCCACCGTGTATTTTAGGATGTAGGGTTTTGACTCGTCCATCCATCATTTCAGGAAACCCCGTATAATTGGATACTTCGGTGACTGGAATATGGTTATCGATTAATAATTTGGCGGTACCACCAGTAGAAAGGAGTTCAATATTTCTTTCTGATAAGGCTTTGGCGAATTCAATAATTCCTGTTTTATCAGAAACACTAAGTAAAGCACGACGAATAGGACGAAACTGCTGCATGAAAAACTCCGAAATTTATATTCTAAATCCAAGTCTGTAAGTGGCTATTATATATAAAACGAGGAACGATGTTTAGTATTGACTTCTTAAAAAAAATCAAAACATTTGAATTATTTTATTTTGCAAGCGAATAATTAAATACACAACCTTTGTTAATTCCTGATAATTAGAGGTATCTTGATTTAAGATTTTTTACAACTATTGAGTTTTAATATCAACTTTTTCTCATCCAAACACTACTTATGAATACTCAACTAAAATTAATCTACTTCCTTGATATTTTAATAGCTACAAAAGTGACTTTCGATTATCTTAATATAGTTAAGTTTAGTAATTTTGATAACTATTAGAATTTAATTGCTTTTATGTTAGCTAAATTCAGCCTTATAAAAAATCTATAAGGACATTTACTTTAATACAATGCGAAAAAAGACAACGTTCCGCTCTCTGGTTACCGCATAAATAATTTTTGGTTTATTAAAATTTAATGCCTTATAGAAATGTAGCTACTTAGCTAAAATTTTTTAGCAATTCAGCTATTTTATTTATCATATAGATAAAGCGAATTGACACGTTGGATTTTTCGTTCATTTTGCTCTTGAGTACTATGACGATATTTTTGAGGGCTTAGTCCAATTCTTTTTTTGAAAATTCTCGAAAAATAGAGCTGATCATCAAATCCAATTGTTCGACTAATATCGGCAATATTCAGATTAGTGGTTTGCAATAATAGTTTAGCACGATTTACGCGTTGCTCTTGTCGCCATTCACCAATCGACATACCAATCTGATCTTTAAAAATATGAGCAATTCGAGATGTCGACAAACAAACTTTTTGGGCAACAATGTCGAGCTTAAAGTTGTTTTCATCCAGTGTATCAATTAAATAGTTGCAAGCTTGCAGTACTCGTGTATCAATTTTAGGATGGTTAGTGCTTGATGTTTCTTGTGCACGACGTATTAAAAATTGCTCTAACATGCTCATTGCTAAATTTTCAGAATAAATTGTACTTGATTGCCCTACCTCGACGATTTTAATGAATAATTTTTCGAACTCATCTTTGACTTGCGTATTAGGACGATAAAAGCCAGTCTTTTTTATTCGATTCTCCCAAGTTAATAAAAACTTCCAGGTTGATTTTGGTCTGAAATAGATCCAAAAATGGAACCAATTATTTTCATCTTCTTTTCGCCCATATAAATGAGGTTCTTTTGGTGGAAAAAGTACAAAATCTCCCGGATAACAGTTAAATGATTCATCGTTACGATAAATCGTTCCTTGCCCTGCATAAGTAAGATTAATAATGTAGCCATTTAGTCCATTTGGGCGGTCAATAAAGAAATCAAATTTTCCTTCTTTTTCAATCGGTGTTAGTCCAGAAACCAGATGGACATTAAATGAATAACCCGGTAATAAAGGGTCATTTTGTTGTTGATTTGTCATATGTCATCTCCTACTTTTCGAGATTTTTTTATTTTCACATAAAAAATTTTTTTGAGTAGTGACAATTGTGAGATCTTCATCACAAAACAAATTAGGTGTGCAAAATCGTCTATATTTATAGCAATAACACACCTACTTGTTCTATCCGAAATTAATTATTCTCCTAAAAACTCCATTTGATTTTTCTTAGAGGTGTTAGCGGATGAATAAAAAAATAACCATTGGATTAGATTTTGGTAGCGATTCTGTCAGAGCATTAGCTGTCGATTGCCAGAATGGAAAGGAATTAGCTACAGAAGTCGTTTATTACCCACGTTGGGCTAAAGGTCAGTTTTGTGATCCTAAAAAAAATCAATTTAGACATCATCCTCTTGATTATATTGAGTCAATGACTCAATCAATACAATCGGTTGTAAAACAACTTAAATCAGATGCACAAAATGTGGTTGCAATTGGTGTTGATTCAACTGGCTCTACGCCTGCCCCTATTGATGAAAATGGGGATGTTTTAGCTTTAAAACCAGAGTTTATGGATAATCCTAACGCGATGTTTATTTTATGGAAAGACCATACTTCAGTAAATGAAGCGGAAGAGATTAATAACGTTTGCAAAAATGAACCTTATGCTAAATATTTAGAATATTGCGGTGGAGTATATTCTTCGGAATGGTTCTGGGCAAAAATTTTGCATATTTTTCGTCAAGATAATGGCGTAAAAAATGCTTCTGCATCTTGGATTGAACTTTGTGATTGGGTACCTGCTTTATTATCAGGAACGACCGCACCGAATGAGATAAAGCGTGGTAGGTGTGCTGCTGGTCATAAGTGTTTTTGGAGCGAAGAATGGAATGGCCTTCCTCCTTATGAATTTTTTGAAAAAATCGATCCACTTTTAGTCACTGCTTTACCTTATCCTTTATTTGAAAAAACTTATACTGCTGACAATAAAGTTGGAATTCTTACCCAAGAATGGGCTGAAAAATTAGGATTACCACCAACAGTCGTTATTGCAGGTGGTGCATTTGATTGTCATATGGGTGCCGTTGGTGCGGGTGCAAAACCTTATACGTTAGTGAAAGTAATTGGTACTTCGACCTGCGATATTTTATTAGCTGAGCAAACTGTTATTGCTAATCGTTCAATTAAGGGTATTTGTGGCCAAGTTGATGGTAGCGTAATGCCCAATTTTATTGGTCTTGAAGCTGGTCAATCCGCTTTTGGCGATATATATGCATGGTTTCAAAAACTCGTGTGTTGGCCATTAGAAAAATTAATTTCAACTTCCCCAGAATTACAATCGACTGTACAAACTTTAAAACATAATCTTCTAAGCGATATTGCACAAGCTTGGGACGAAAATCCAAATTTAGATACTATCCCAATCACTCTTGATTGGTTCAATGGTCGAAGAACCCCTTACGCTAATCAACGAATTAAAGGTGTTATTACTAATTTAACTATTTCAACTGATGCAGCCACCTTATTTGGTAGTTTGATTTTATCAACTGCTTTCGGTGCAAGAGCCATTATGGAATGTTTTATTAATCAACATGTGCCAGTTAATGACATTGTAGCATTAGGGGGAATAGCTAAAAAGTCACCCATCATTATGCAAACTTGTGCTGATGTAATGAATAGACCACTAACTGTGGTGAGTTCAGAACAATGTTGTGCATTAGGCGCTGCAATATTTGCCGCCGTATCAGCCAATGTTTATACAGATATCCCAAGTGCTCAAAATAGGATGTCCAGTCAGCTCGAAACCACATTTACCCCTAATGAGAATAGGGTAGAAAAATATCAGGAATTATATGAAAAGTATTTAGTTTGGTCTGCATCGAGTGAACCTAACTATAACGCTTAGTTTTACCAACAATGTGAATAAATTCTAAAGGAGTCCATTATGTTTGTTTATGAAGAAGCTGAAATTTGGTTTGTTGCTGGTAGTCAACACCTTTATGGACCAGAAGCACTTGAACAAATAAAAAAGAATATCCAAGAGGTAACGGATTATTTTAATAAAGAAGCAAATTTACCAGTAAAGATTATTCTTAAACCACTTGCGACAAAACCTGACGATATATACAACCTTTGTCAGGACGTAAACTATTCTTCAAAATGTGTTGGATTAATAACGTGGTTACATACGTTTTCACCCGCTAAAATGTGGATTAATGGATTAAATCATTTACAAAAACCTCTTTTGCAGCTTCATACTCAATTTAATGAAGTCGTTCCTTGGGATTCAATGGATATGGATTTTATGAATCTCAATCAAACTGCGCATGGTGGACGCGAATTTGGTTTTATTGGTTCTCGCATGCGCCAACCTCATTCTCTGGTAACGGGTTATTGGAAAGATAAAGATGTGCATGATCAAATTGCACGATGGATGAGAGTTTGCGTTGCAATTAATGCAGAAAAAACCATGAAAATTGTTAGATTTGGCGACAATATGCGGGAAGTTGCGGTAACAGAAGGTAATAAAGTTTCTGCACAAATTAAATTTGGTTATTCGGTCAATACCCATGCAGTTGGCGATTTAGTGTCAGTCATTAATTCAATTAATGACAGCCAAATCAATCAATTAATTGATGAATACGAAACACTTTATCAATTTACTCCTGTTGCACAAATTAATGGTGAAAAAAGACAAAATCTAATTGATGCAGCGAGAATTGAATTAGGAATTGAGCAATTCTTAAAACAAGGCAACTATTCTGGATTTACTACAACGTTTGAAGACTTATATGGTATGAAGCAATTACCCGGACTTGCCGTTCAGCGATTAATGGCTAAAGGTTATGGCTTTGCTGGTGAAGGGGATTGGAAAACCGCAGCCTTACTTAGCACTATGAAATTAATGGCTAAAGGTCTTACTGGTGGTACTGCATTTATGGAAGATTATACCTATGATTTTACAAAAGGTAATGAATTAGTTGTCGGTTCACATATGTTAGAAGTTTGCCCATCAATTATAGATGATGGTGTAAAACCTTTGTTAGATATCCAACATTTAGGTATTGGCAATAAAGCTGATCCTGCACGGCTTATTTTTCCATCAAAGCCAGGTTTAGCCATAAATGCAAGTTTGATCGATATCGGTAATCGTTTCAGATTAGTCGCCAATGAGATCGAAACAATTAAACAGCCTTATACACTACCCAAATTACCTGTAGCTTGTGCAGTTTGGAAACCAAAACCATCACTTAATGTATCTGCTGAAGCATGGATTTTAGCGGGTGCTGCACATCATTCAGTTTATACCCAAGCACTTTCAATGGACTACTTTAGACTTTATTCACAACTGCACAATATTGAATTATTAGTTATTGATGGTGACACGCGAATTAATGATTTTAGAAATGAATTACGTTGGAATGAGATTGCGTATTGTAATCCTTATGCTTGATAACTTCATTTTAATTTAATAATTGGAAATATTTTTTTCCAATTATTTCCAAAATTACAGAATAAAAGGGTAAAAAACATGAGTATAAATACGCTTCAAGCGACGAATGAAATAGCAAAAGATTCTGCCAAAAAGATGACTTTCTTAATTGGCTTTTCTGCTGCAATGGCGGGATTATTGTTTGGTTTGGATATTGGTGTTATTGCAGGAGCTTTACCATTCATCACAATTCAATTTGAATTAACGACTCAATTACAAGAATGGGTAGTAAGTTCTATGATGTTGGGTGCCGCTTTAGGAGCATTGTCTAATGGGTGGTTATCTTTTTATTTAGGAAGAAAGTATAGTTTATTAGCGGGAGCCTTGTTTTTTATTGTAAGTTGCTTTGGATCTGCTTTAGCGCCTAATGTAGAAGTCCTGCTGGTTTGGCGAGTTATTTTAGGTTTTGCCGTTGGCATCGCATCATACACCGCACCACTTTATCTTTCTGAAATGGCTCCAGAAAATATTCGAGGAAAAATGATTGCCGCTTATCAGCTTCTGGTTACAGTTGGTATTTTGGTGGCTTTTTTATCTGATACTTATTTTAGTTACACGGGTAATTGGCGAATGATGCTGGGTATTATTTCTGTACCAGCAATTATTTTATTTATTGTTGTTATTTTTCTGCCTAATAGTCCTAGATGGTTGGCATCAAAAGGACGATTAAATGAAACTGAGCAGGTTTTAAAGTCGATCCGTAGCGACCCTGAAAAAATTAAGCAAGAGTTTAATGATATTAAAGACAGTTTAAAAGAAAAACAGGAAGGATGGACACTGTTTAAAGTAAACAAAAATGTTCGCCGAACAGTTTATCTTGGTATGGCTTTACAAGCGATGCAACAGTTTACCGGAATGAATATCATTATGTATTACGCACCTAAAATTTTTAGCCTTGCAGGTTTTGAAAGCACACAACAACAAATGATTGCAACAATAATTGTCGGGTTGACCTTTGTATTAGCAACATTTATTGCAATTTTTACGGTTGATAAACTGGGCCGAAAACCAATTCTAAAAGTTGGATTTGGTATTATGGCTTTAGGTACTTTGATATTGGGTATTTGTTTGCAACTTATTGAAAATGGTAATGCATCATCACTCACATCCTATGCTGCAGTGGGTATGGCGATTATGTGTATTGGTGGTTATGCAATGAGTGCAGCACCTGTTGTGTGGATTTTGTGTTCTGAAATACAACCCCTTAAAAGTCGTGATTTTGGTGTAACTTGTTCTACAGCCACAAACTGGATCTCAAATATGATTATTGGCGCAACGTTTCTTACATTATTAAATAATATCGGTGTTGCACAAACATTTTGGTTATATACCGGCATGAATGTTTTATTCATTTTCATTGTTATTTTCTTCGTGCCTGAGACAAAAAATATTTCCCTTGAGCGTATCGAAAAAAATCTGATGTTAGGTAAGAAATTGCGCCATATCGGTGATGATTATTAATAATAATTAATGCATTAAGGACAATGCTGATTGGTATTGTCCTATATGAACAGTCGTTTTTTCTATTCATTATTAAACAGGATGCTTGGTATGTTTACTCAATTAAAAGAACGGGTTTTAGCCGCAAATTTATTATTGCCTTATTATCAACTTGTAACGTTTACATGGGGGAATGTATCAGAAATTGATAGAAATAATGGTATCATTGCCATTAAGCCATCTGGCGTTCCTTATGATAAACTGACAACACAAGACATTGTCATAATTGATCTTGATGGAAAGAAAATTGAAGGTAAGCTGAATCCTTCAAGCGATACCCAAACGCATATTGAACTTTATAAAACGTTTGAACAGATCGGCGGAGTTATTCACACTCATTCCCGAAATGCAACAATTTGGTCACAAGCTGGTTTAGATATTCCTGCTTTAGGAACTACTCATGCAGATTATTTTTATGGTGATATTCCTTGTACTCGCTTATTAACACCAACTGAAATAACTAATAATTATGAACTCAATACGGGGAAAGTCATAATTGAGGAGTTTAATAAACGCAATATTGATGTTATGGCAATACCTAGTGTGCTTGTGTCTGGGCATGGTCCTTTTGGATGGGGCAAAAATGCTGATGACGCCGTACATAATGCGGTTGTTTTAGAAGAAATTGCTGCTATGGCATTAGCGACTCGCAATCTGAATGTCGGTATAAAAATCCAACAAGAATTATTGGATAAACACTATTATCGTAAGCATGGTAAAAATGCCTATTATGGGCAAGTTTAAATATTTAATAAAAATCATTCAGATAGTAGTCGATTCTTTAACTAATAAAGATATTATAAATATAGATTAATTAACTTTCGGATAATAGGATTAGGTATAGCAATTAAAATTTTAAGGAATTAATAATCAAAAGAACACAACTTCTAAGACTATTTAATAGATAAAAAAATCAGGCAAAATATATGCCTGATTTTTGTTTGACTAAGTTTGGCTTAATCATCACTATAACCTAAGCTACGCAACGCGCGCTCATCATCGGCCCAACCCGCTTTAACTTTAACCCAAAGCTCTAAATGTACTTTGTTGTCAAAAAATGATTGCATATCTTTGCGGGCTTCTATACCAATTTTTTTGATTTTTTCACCTTTGTTGCCAATGACCATTTTCTTTTGACCATCTCTTTCAACTAATATTAAGCCGTTGATACGATACATTCCATTACGTTCATCAACTTTGAATTGCTCAATTTCGACAGTGACTGAATATGGCAACTCATCACCTAAAAAACGCATTAACTTTTCACGAATAATTTCGGAAGCCATAAATCGTTGAGATCGATCGGTGATATAATCTTCAGGAAAATGATGTTCGCCTTCAGGCAAATGTTTTTTGACAATTTTCCTTATAATATCAACGCCATCACCTTTTTCAGCGCTAATTGGCACTACATCAAGAAAATTAACTTTTTGGCTAATTTCTTGAATATGCGGTAATAGTTGAGTTTTGTCGATAACGTTGTCAATTTTATTAATTACCAACAATACTGGGCATTTGCAATCTTTAAGCTTGTTGACAACCATTTCATCGTCATCATTCCAATGTGTACCTTCAACAACAAAGATTACTAATTCGACATCACCAATTGAGCTACTTGCAGCGCGATTCATTAAACGATTAATCGCTCTTTTTTCTTCGATGTGTAAGCCCGGAGTATCAATATAAATAACCTGATCATTATCTTGAGTATCAATACCAACAATACGGTGACGTGTTGTTTGCGCTTTACGCGATGTTATAGAAACTTTTTGGCCTAGTAGTTGATTTAATAATGTTGATTTACCTACATTTGGTCGACCTACTATGGCGACAAATCCACAATGTTGTGTTGTTTTTGTCATTTTATACCTAATTGATTAAGTGCTTCTTGAGCAGCTGCTTGCTCGGCTTTGCGACGGCTTAGACCTCGCCCTAAATATTCACGGCTATCATTCTCAAGTTTGCATTGAATTAAGAATTCTTGCTCATGATTATCACCTGTTACTTCAAGAATTAAATAACATGGGCGCTCACAATGAATGCCTTGCAGATATTCTTGTAAGCGTGTTTTGGCATCTTTCTGTTTAATGCCTGGTTGAATTTTATTCAATCTAGTTTGATACCACGTCAAAATTAAACGTCGTACCGTTTCGATATTGCTATCTAAATAAATAGCACCAATAATAGCTTCGACGGCATCAGAAATAATCGAGTCACGACGAAACCCGCCACTTTTTAACTCGCCTTGACCAAGAATAAGATAATCACCTAATTTAAATTCTTTACCCATTTCAGCCAGTGTTTGCCCACAAACAAGTGTTGCACGCATTTGACTCAAATCACCCTCATCTTGTTTGACAAAACGTTCATACAGTTCATTAGCAATCACAAAGCTTAAAATTGAATCACCTAAAAACTCTAAACGTTCATTATGCAATTTGTTAGCACTTCGATGAGTCAGTGCCAATTCTAATAAAGATAAATTATTAAATTGGTAACCAATTGATTGTTGTATTTGATTAAATTTTTTCATTATCATTGCAATTAATGTATACCACCAATACGGCTAAATCGGATGCCTGTAGGCCATTCATCTGGTTGTTTCTCAAAACTGGTCCAAATGGCTGTTGCGCGACCAACAAAATTCTGTTCAGGTACAAAGCCAAAATAACGACTGTCACCACTATTATCTCGATTATCACCCATCATAAAATAGTGATCTTTAGGTACTATCCATGTAGCAATTGGTTGTCCATTTTGGCGATAAAAATAATTAGGATCCTCATGTGCACCTTGAGTGGTTAAAATTTCATGAGGTCTATCGCCTAACGTCTCTTGTTGTATATTCATATCAAGTAAGAAAACAGATTGAGAATTGACAATACCTTTATCTGCACATTGCTCTAATGTATAAAAATTCGGACTTGTTTTAAACTCTTGATGCACTTCTTTCCAATTGCTTGGTTGAGGTTGCGTATAATGTAAGTCTAATGGTTCAGATTTCTGCCCACCCACACAATTTGCATCATTAGTTTGACAAGCAGGATAAATCAGTACTTTCTTCTCTTTAACGAGATATACTATTTTATCGCCTGGCATTCCAACCACCCGTTTAATCAAATCCATTTGAGGATTATTTGGATGTTTAAATACAGCGACATCACCTCGTTTAGGGTGGCCTGTAGAAATTAATACTGTATTAGTAATAGGATCTCTTAATCCATAAGAATACTTTTGAACTGCAATAAAGTCACCAATAAGTAAAGTTTGCATCATTGAACCTGATGGTATTTGAAACGGTTCAAATAAAAATGAACGAATCACAAATACAACAAATAAAACAGGGAAGAACGATGATATACTTTCAACCCAAGCTTTTGGTTTACCTACTTCTGCAAGTATTTTTCCATCTATTTCGCCATTATGTTGTTTGCGAATCTCTTCTACTTTTCGTTGTCTTGCTGGTTTCCACCTAAATTTTTCTAAAAACCAGAAGATTGCAGTAATCAATGTCGCTACTGTTAATATGATGGCAAATGTTCCAGCCATTTTTTACCTCTTTAACTGATTAATCTTTTCCCACATGTAAAATGGCTAAAAACGCTTCTTGTGGTAACTCAACATTACCAACTTGTTTCATGCGTTTTTTACCTTCTTTTTGCTTCTGTAAAAGTTTCTTTTTACGGCTAACATCACCGCCATAGCATTTGGCTAAGACGTTTTTACGTAATTGTTTAACCGTTGAACGAGCAATAATATGATTACCAATAGCGGCTTGAATAGCGATATCAAATTGTTGACGAGGAATGAGATCTTTCATTTTTTCCACTAATTCTCGTCCACGATAAGGTGCATTATCTCGGTGAGTAATTAAGGCTAATGCATCAACACGTTCACCATTAATTAATACATCTAATCGCACCATATCAGCAATTTGGAATCGTTTAAAACTATAATCCAATGAAGCGTAACCACGAGAGGTAGATTTTAATTTATCAAAAAAGTCTAAAACTACTTCTGTCATTGGAATTTCGTAAGTCAATGCAACTTGATTACCGTGATAAACCATATTAGTTTGCACACCACGTTTCTCAACACATAACGTGATTACATTACCTAAATAGTTTTGTGGAACCAATATATTACATTCGGCGATTGGTTCTCGTAGTTCTTGAATATTATTTACCGCTGGAAGTTTAGAAGGACTATCAACGTAAATAATTTCATTTGAAGTTGTTAAAACTTCATAAACTACTGTTGGCGCTGTGGTAATAAGATCAAGATTATATTCGCGCTCCAAACGCTCTTGTATGATCTCCATATGTAATAACCCAAGGAAACCACAACGAAAACCAAATCCTAAAGCGCCAGAATTTTCAGGTTCATAAAACAGTGATGCGTCATTCAAACTTAATTTGCCCAATGCATCACGGAAAGCTTCATAATCATCAGAACTTGTTGGAAATAAACCAGCATAAACTTGCGGTTTAACCTTTTTAAAACCAGGTAATGGTTTATCTGCTGGACTTTTAGCTAAAGTTAAAGTATCACCAACCGGCGCACCTAAAATATCTTTAATGGCGCAAACTACCCAGCCAACTTCACCACAATTTAAAGTATCTTTATCAACTTGTTTAGGCGTAAAAATACCAAGACGGTCAACGTTATAAGTCATACCTGTACTCATAACTTTAATTTTATCGCCTTTGTGTAATTCGCCATTTTTGATACGAATTAAAGATACGACCCCTAAATAGTTATCAAACCATGAGTCAATAATAAGTGCTTGTAATGGTGCATTTGAATCCCCCTCTGGTGGTGGAATATCTTTTACTAATTGTTCCAATACATCCGCCACGCCTACCCCAGTTTTGGCAGAACAACGAACCGCATTACTTGCATCAATACCGACAATATCTTCAATTTCTTCAGCTACACGCTCAGGTTCTGCCGCAGGTAAATCAATTTTATTAAGCACGGGAACAACTTCTAAATTCATATCTAAAGCCGTATAGCAATTTGCAAGGGTTTGAGCTTCAACACCTTGTCCTGCATCAACAACTAATAGTGCGCCTTCACATGCTGCAAGTGAGCGAGAAACTTCATAAGAAAAGTCTACATGTCCAGGTGTATCGATAAAATTAAGCTGATATGTTTGACCATCATTTGCATGGTAATCTAACGTAACACTTTGCGCTTTAATTGTAATACCACGTTCACGTTCAAGATCCATTGAATCAAGAACTTGCGCTTCCATTTCACGATCAGAAAGCCCTCCACAAATTTGGATTATACGATCTGAAAGCGTTGATTTACCATGGTCAATATGAGCAATGATTGAAAAATTGCGGATATTTTTATTCATATCAATAAATTATATTTTATGTTTTAGTTATATACTGTTAATTACCTTGAATGTTATTACCAAAAATAACAGTTTAGATAATCACGAAAAATAGAAAAGGCACATTCTACACATTAATAACCGCGAAGCATAGTGTTATCGAAAGTTTTGCGATTATTTCTCAACAATATTTTGGGCAATACGCTCAATAGTAACTTTAGGCAGATTACCAATAATAATGATATTTTTATTATTAATATTTGTCGAAAAAATAGTCCTATCACCTTGCGTAATAAGCTGATTTAGCTGGCTTGATTGTTCCGAAGATACATTAACAGTAAATGAAAAAACACCATCAGAAAACAATTTAGTGGCAATATCAGAATTATAAAAATTAACATTGTAGGCCGCAATTTCTTTAAATCCTCTAGGTAACCATGCTAAGCGCCAAACTTCTAATATGTCATTTTGTTTTTCAATTGATAATAAGATAGGATAATTGCGACTGTCTATATATTCTTTAATCTCTTTTGGATCGAATTTTTCGTCTAAATTAACCACTTTTTGTTGACTTATGATTTCACCATTTTGATCAAGCAAATCAATTCGCAGAGGCAAAAAATTTTCATCATCAATCCAAATAATATAACTATAACGATCTTTGTCTTTAGCAATCATTTTTACTAATTGCGCACTACGATTAGCTGTTCTGGTTTTACCTAATAAAATAAAATCATAAACATCAACCAATTGGTTGAAATCATTATAAATCACATCAGGAAAAGCTTCAGTAATACGTGGACTGGTAATAGAAAAAGAGGCACTATCTGGTTGAAAATAACTCGTTACACCATTGTTCAAAATAATTTCTTTTGCAGGGCCTTCAAGATAAAGCAATTGAGCTTTGATATCATTTTGCTTTTCTGATCCTAAATGAGAATATTCATAAGTGGTAACGTATTGATCTTTATCTTGAGAAAGCAAATGAATTTGGTAAGTACTCGTTTTAACAGCTTTGTGCATGCTATTCATCAATAGCAGAGCTTTATCGTGGTTTTCCGAATAGGCAGATAAAGTAAATAGCATCAAGAACAGAGTAACGATAAATTTTATACTCTGTTTGAGTTTAGATATATTTAAATAAAATAAACAATTCATAAAAAATTAATGAGCATTTAGTCTTTTTTGTAACTCATAATCCTGTACAAGCAATCTAATTTTATCATATTGTCTTTTTTCGAGTAATTGTTGGTCGTTATGTTGTTGGATACCGCCAACAGGCGCAACATTGACTCCAACCGGTAAAGTATTCAATGTCGGAGCGCCATTTATATTATTTGATTGTCCTTGCTGATATTGAACACCAGCAATAATTGCTAACGTAACACAAGCCGCCAATCCAACTTGACTGACTTTTGCCACTGCATCTTTTACACGATCCCAAAATAGATTTTCAGCTTTTGGTATAGTGACTTCATGTGGGATTGGCTGATCTGCCATTTCAAAATATAAGTTTTCATCAGCAATAGCCTGAGCAACTTGATTTGAAATATCTAATGTTAATGTACTACTGTGCAGCTCACCACGCATAGCGGATCTTACAACATGGTAGCGATGCCAACATGACTGTAAATCTTCATCTTTTGATACAGCATCAATGAAATAATCATCTTTAAGCTCACCATCCATAAGGGACGAAAGTTGCTGTTTCTGTTCTGTTTGCATAGTAGATACCTTAATTTTATAGCTACTTTAAATTAAATGATTTAATCAGTTATTAATGGTTTAATCTTTTCATCAATAATATCACGAGCTCTAAAAATACGTGATCTTACTGTACCAACAGGTGTACTCATAATTTCGGCAATTTCTTCATAACTTAAACCATCAATTTCGCGCAATGTAATGGCAGTTTTTAAATCATCGGGTAATGCTTCAATTGCTTCAAATACCACTTTTCCAACTTCTTTTGAAAGTGCTAAACTCTCTGGATTATCAATATCTCTTAAAGATTCTGCACTGTCATAACTTTCGGCTTCACTTGCATCAATGTCTGATGATGGAGGCCGACGTCCCTGAGAAATTAGATAATTTTTTGCTGTATTAACAGCTATTCTGTACAACCATGTATAAAATATACTTTCACCTTTAAATAGGCTTAAAGATCGGTAAGCCTTAATAAAAGTCTCTTGCACAACATCTGGAACTTCAGAAGCTGAAACGTAGCGAGAAACCAAATGAGCGAGTTTATTTTGATAACGAACAACAAGCAAATTGAACGCATTTTTATCCCCGTTTAATACGCGATCAACTAATACTTGGTCTGTTATTTGCTCCCCCATTAAAGGCCAACCCTCACTATGTTAATAACTGCTTGTGGCCCAAAAATGTGCTTACTAACAGTTAGATTGTTAAATTCGTAAAAAGTTCCCATTTATTTTAATAGAAATATAAGTTTTTTTCATATCAAAATACCTTTAAAACATTTTTTACAAAAAATAATATTGATTTTATTTAACTTTTTATAAAATGACTTAACTTTACAGATCAGTTTTAATTCAATAAGTAGATCTCTCGTTCACCAGCATTATTATAAGTTATTTGATAAAATTGCGGTAGATTGAAATTGACAGAACTACTCGTAGTAAAAGTAAATCTATCATCAGATAAAACATAAAAATCATTAATGGCTTTAACCATATTTTCTCTATTGCCGTTACAATTTCGATATATTTCTATTTGATTATGTTCATTTAAAATATAGAGATCAAACCCCATTTCAGTATCTTCGAAAAAGAACTGAATTACGCCTTGGTAGGCTACACTGTCTATTTCTTTAGGCAGTTCATTTGTTTCATCTAATATATTTAATGGTCTTCCTTGAGCCTTATTATTAGATACTGCACCGTAAAAATCAATGGTATTTTCAAATTGATGAAGTGAGACACCAAGTCGTTCAAAAAATAGATACCAAGATGCGCCATCAATTCTTAAAGGTTTAACTTGCGTTAAATTATTTATCGTAGAACTTAATCGCAGTTCTATGCAATCATCCATCAATTTTTTTATTTGTTGTCTAATTTGGCTATTTAAACATTGACTGTAACAAAATATTTCCATTGAATTTGGTAAATCGGCATCTTTATGCATTCGGTTAAGTAACGCTTTAATAGCTTCAAGAACACATAATTTACCATTAAAATGTAAGACACGAATTTCATTCCAAGAATTACGGTATAGTAAGTCTATCGATCCAACTAAGCTTAATTCATTTTCACCATAATTTAATACATTCGAATTAAATTCATCTTCTAAATTTAAATTAGATGTAGGATCGTTTTCGAGATTTAAAATGATGGCTAAGTGACGTATCTCACAGGGTCCATAAAGTTGTTCTTCCGTTGCGGTTGGAACATTAATAGGAAAATATGCTTTTAGATCTTTAATAAATTTGGTTATTTTAGTCTTATCCCGATCTTCACCATTATGATAATAAAACTCTGTTGAGTCATAAATCATATTATTAAAATAACACCAACTAACTAATTTAACCAAATATTTACTATATTCTATATATTGGTGACCAATAATGTCATTTAAAACTGGCTTTTGTTTATATACGTACCAACCGGAGCGATTTATTCTATCTTCTTTAACATAAATAAAAGTAAGTGTATCTTCTTGTAAATTATTAGAAATATTCAGTTTTAATGTAGTAATTTTACCTGGCAATACTTCAAAAGAAGCATAAAGTTTACGTGTTAATATCGCTAAGTCTTGTGGGCTAATTAGTGAATCTAAATTATTACGACGACCAAAATTCAGTAAATTGCGATAACCTGTCATCATAGTCTGTAATAATATTTCGTGTATTTCACGAACTTGTTCTATCTTCCAAGTATTACTGGCATCTAATTTAGCAATGAACTCTTTACTCCATCCCCATTGTTTCACTAAATCATCAAGAACTTTTCGACGCCACGATGGCAAGCTAGTTGGAACAGATAATTGTTCATTAACTTTTAGATAAAAACACGTTCTAATCAGTTCTAATCGTGCAAAATCTTCAGTTTCAACTAAGTAATGAGTTAACCTTTGCAAAAGCATATAGTACGAATCTAAATAGCAACCTTGATTAATTTCTGCCTTTTGAATGTAACTTCGCATCTCATAAGCGATTGGTTTATTTTCAGGGTAAATCCATGAATAAGCTTCGAGTAATAACGTTTTCAATACGGCTTTAAATGGCGAATCAATACTTTTATAAAGTTGCCATAAGCTAGCACCAAAATATTCTTCTGCAGATAGTCCAGTTAATGAACCAAAATCGATCCATTCATCACGTATGATAATATTTTGTTCAATTAATGCTTGAACACACTTTTCATAAGTCGGATATTTGGTGTTATTGATAGTTAAATCGCTAGGCACTGCAAACCACAATAATAATTTACCTGCCAATAAGTTAGCCGAACGATAAAACTCTTCTAACAATAGTATATGTTGTGCCGAACCACAATTTTCACCGATTAAACATTCATGATGTTTATTGATAAAGCGATCTACATCTACAACAAATAAGGTTAATTTAACCCCTAATTCTTTTGCCCACTGCTCAATTAAACGACATTTTTTTTGTAAAGATGACTTTCGGTCTGCTGATAAATTATTTTCAATACAAATCCAAATATCCAAATCTGATGCAACTGATTGTCCAATTGAACATGTACTTCCCATTGAATACAGGGCTGAAATGTCAGATTTGACAGGTGTTAATGGAGCAATGAAATTAAAATCATTATGTAATTGAGTAGAAACGGTTTCAGAAATTTCATAACAAGCAATACCCATAGGCATATCTTCATTTAGATAGCCTGGAAGTTTAGGATCATGAAAGTGAAAAAGAGCCGGCAGAAACGAAAAAACACGTTGAAATTCTTCTGACATAGCATTCAGAGCACGTTCATGTTTCAATAAAGCAAGATCTTTAAGTTGTTTTTTTATGTTGTTAATATAATATTGCATGGCATTATTCAAGTAAACACGTGTACTACTAACAAACAATTTCAATCTAACATTTTCTTATTATAACGTAAATAGAACGTTAAATTAAAAACAAAATAAATATTATGATCACATTAGAAAAAATAACGGATATTTTAAAAACAACTAAGCATCCAAAACAAATCAATAATAAAGCCGCAGTGTTAATTCCAATTGTAAAAGTAGATAATCAATTACACTTGTTATTCCAGATTAGATCCCATAAACTCAAATGGCAACCTGGTGATATCTGTTTTCCTGGTGGTAAAGTTGAAATTGAAGATATAAATCCAGAACAAACCGCGAAAAGAGAAACATGTGAAGAACTAGGCCTTTCAATTAATGAAATTACTATTTTAGGTCAGTTACCAAAATTTATTGCCACATTAGGGATGATAATTTATCCATTTGTAGGTAAAATTGATTCTATCGATGATTTAAAGCTAAACTTTGACGAAGTTGAAAGTATTTTTACTGTTCCGCTTGAATGGTTTAAAAACAATCAGCCTTTACATGCTACAATGCAAGTTGGGCATAAACCAGATAATGATTTTCCTTATAACTTATTACCCAATCGTTCAAAAGATTGGCAAAAAAGATCTGAACATTTAGTTTACTTTTATCAATATAATAATTATATTATCTGGGGTCTAACCGCTCAAATAATAAAACAATTTATTAATATTATTCAATAAAGTAATATAATATTAATAAATTAGTTAACTAATTTAAAAAGTATTTTTACTTAAATCTACGTTCTTCAGTAAGCGTTTATTTTTAACGCAATGTTTCTATAAGTTTCATTTATTACTATATATTTCTTTAATCAGTATCATTAAATCCAAATAGTTTAAAACAAACAGTTCTTTTATTGCTTAGATAAAAATTTATGGCCAAACGTAATTAATAATAGGTAGATATAGACATAAAAATCTTAAAGTTTGATGGTGTATAAATATCTGTAAATTATGTTTTATATTTGCAAATTAAAAAAGCGTTAAAAATTAACTTTAGTTTTAATAATTTAAAAATGAAGGAAATGATCATGAAACGTTTAAACAAATTATCTATTACTCTTGCTCTTTTATTATCATTACCTGTTGCTAGTGTTTATGCAGCAGATGCTTTAACCTCTCAAGAAGCAAAAAACTTAATTCCACTTAAAGAAATTTCTGTAACGGGTAGATATCTACAAGCTGAAAATGCAGCAGATGATATTTCTCGAGCAGCTGATGAAGCTGGTGCTAAGTATTACCATATCAAAGCAATTGAAAATGCAATGACTAATAATTCAGCCGATAGCGCTGTTGTTTACGCTGATATTTATCAATCTAACCAACCTGTTGCAGTGGAAAAAAAAGAAGTGACACAAAATGGTGTTGTTCTTTATCCACGAGCTAAAGCGCTTTATTATCTTCCATTTGAAGTTATCAAATTTAAAGGTAATTACAATAATACTGCCGAAATAACGAATGATGCGAGTAAATTAGCCGCAGAAAAGAATGCATATGCTTTTTATGTTTTCTCTATTGCTCCTTCTGATATCAAAAATCAGGCACAAGAAGTCGATGTTGCATTATATAAAAAAGATGCAGTAGTAAGAGATTTCATTGTTTCTAAAGCAATAGAAGGTGAGGATGCTTACGAAATCACGAGTGATGCGTTTAAAACAATGACACCTTATGAAACGATTAGTTTTCATGGTTCATTCAACAATACAGCCGAAATCAGCGCTGAGGCTCAAAAATATGCAATTGCTAATGATGCACACTTTTATTATGTGAAAGAAATAACAACAAATCCAGCCAGTACAACACAAACCGTTTATGTAAATTTATATAGATAATAAGTTAATTTTTATATAACTTTCTATGTGAAATATTCGTTTAACCACGTGGAAAGTTATATTATTCATTCCTCATTAAAAGTATATTAATAGAATTAAAATTTATATCTTTTGCTAGATATTTTATAGTCGATTGGTTACATACTATTTTATTTATCATGTACTTTTTAGATGCTAAAAATTTCTATCTCATACATCTTTTCTTTTCATTTCACCTATCTTTAATTATTAACTATACACAATTCAAAACTTATGCTTGATATGTAAAGTTTATGACTCAGTAAAGTTATTTGAATAAGTGGCTATCTGATTTGGGGTAATCAATAATTATACCATGTGGAGAGTCATTAATGAGTTTTCCATGCCATTAAGTTTATACGTAAAGTTATTCAACAAAAGATGGAATATTAAAATGAATAAATCGCTATTTGAATATGTCTAATTAAACTTTAACAGTTATATTTTATGTTTATATTAAAAAGCGTCTTTATGAATTTCTATTTTAAATCAATGATAAATTGTTAAAATTAAGTTGATGATATATAATTTTTTGCGTTAACTAATAAATTTATTACAAATATTTTAAAGGATTAAAAAATGTCTAATCAAGTTGTTCCTTATGTCGATAGAGCAGTACAGGTATTAAATAAAATCGGCATTATACTTAAACCTCAAACCGATGCCCCAATTTTAAAATTACTGGATAATGTTACTGAGATTGATAAAAACCGAGTTATGTCGATAGCTCGTACGTTGCAACAACAAGGTGCATTTAATGAAGTAGTCCGTGATCAAATTGATGGTGTTGAAGTATCACAGCGCTATACCAAAATAGTTAATCATTTTGATAGTATTCGTACTGATATGGAAAAAATGATAGGTTGGCTTGATGATGGTCGATTAGACTTTTTGGAAAGAATCAAAATTGGTTGGATGAAACTTAAACGCGGATCAATTCCAGATCGTTTCAATCTTATCAAATCTACTTACTTAGAAGTATCAAAAGAAACAGGTAATCAGGTCGAACGTGAACGTATTATTTTAAATGCTTATCAGGATTTTAGATTTGGATTAAAACAAGCACAAATTACCGCCGAAGAATTAGTCAATATGGCAACAGCCCGCCTTGAAGATTGTAAAAATAAATTATCATTAGCCATTGCCGATGTAGATAATTTCAATTCTGATGATCATGTTACTCGAGCACGTTTAGAACTCATTAGAGATGAAGCATTACGTAATGTTCAACAAGAAGATAGTCGTTATCAAATTATTTTGGATTTAGCCAATAATTTAACCGTATCTTATAATTCAGCCGAAGCAGTATTTGCCCGTTTACAACAAACAACTTCAGTAAAAGAACGAGTATATCAACAAAGTGTTAACTTTTTTTCAACGAATGAAATTGTGTTTACTGCTTTAAGTGCTTCAATAACCTCTTTAACTGGTTTAAGTGAAAGTACTAAAACCTTAGAAGCCTTGAAAGATGGTATGAATAAAGGCATAGAAAGTATAGCATCTGCTGGTAATAAACAATTAGATGAAGCTT
Source organism: uncultured Gilliamella sp. (assembly GCA_946482005.1). Classification (GTDB taxonomy): domain Bacteria; phylum Pseudomonadota; class Gammaproteobacteria; order Enterobacterales; family Orbaceae; genus Gilliamella. The sequence goes on along the minus strand of CAMLPV010000002.1, from coordinate 128,573 downwards.
TACGAGCTGGGTATGGTTCTACTATTAAAGCCGATTCGTTACGTTCTTTAGTTGAAGCGATCGTTAATTATCAAGAATCAAGCCAACAGCTAATTAGCGAATTACGAAATGAATCAATTGAAAATGCAAAAGAAATAGATCGTATTGTTGAAGATGGAAAACAACGCTTTAACAATATTATTCTAAAGGTTAATAGTTAATGTCGGAAATTAAGCTTAGTGAACAATTAGGAGCGATGGCAATAATTGATGAGCTTTATCAAAAACAGCAATTATTACTTGAGCATCTTGATCGCAATGTTTTGCGGGATAAATTGAAAGAAAACATAAAAAATTACTATCAAACCAAAGGACAATTTATTGATGATAGTCTTATAGAAAAAGGAATTAATCTTTGGTTTGATAAACGTTTGCGGTTTAATGTACCTAAACGTAATTGGTTTATGCATTTTCTTGCTTTATGTTATATTAAAAGAAACATTGTATTTTCTATTATATATATTATTTTATTCGTTTTAACGTTAATTAACTTTGCAGAAGTAACGATTACAAAAAAAATAAAAAGTAATATTGATAGTACTTATAACCATATTTTATCCGCAAAAAGTAGTTTAAATGATTTAAATAGAAAATTTCTTGAAATTGATAAGCATTCTGTCAATTTTGCCCAAGTTCCAATAAAAAAATTAAAAAACTCAATTATTGATCTGCTTAACCAAGATAATATTTCTTCTATAGTAAAACCTGGGGCAGATCTATCTTCAATAGCGCAAAAAGATAAAGATATACTTAAATATTTAAAAGAGACTGACTACTCAATCAAAACTAAATTATCCGAAGTCACTTCGCAAATAACACAATTGCAAGAATTAATTGAAACGGATAAGAAATTAACTAAATTAATCCAAAATCAAGAATTTACTGATGCTAGTAAAAAATACCCTATTTTACAAAATATTGTCGATTCTATTATTGATAGCCTTAATCAAGGTCAAACAAATATCGATACTAATCGGATTGAAACACTTTATTCTTCAATTGAACGTGCAGAATTTCTTGAAAAGAAAATTGAGTCTGATACGAAACAGTTACTAGAATTAAGCGTACCTAAATCAGATATGGATCCCATTATTGCGCTTCAAACTTCATTACTTGCTGATTTAAAAGATTTAAATTTTGAAAATGTTGAAAATTATCAAACAATGATGGCTTACTACATTAAACTAGCACAAACTAATTTAACGTTGACCATCGTTGACCATCCAGATCATAAATCTGGGGTTGAACGCACACATGAGAATACTAATGGTAAATCTTGGTATTTAATTGTCCAAGCATTAACATCAACTGGTAAGCCAACATCAATATGGGTAAAAAGCATCGAAACCGGTGAAACCAAATTAGTAGAGATGTTTGGTCAACAAGTTACCTTAAAAGCATTTAATGCCGTTAAAGAGGATAAAATAAATGATGGGCATATTGATAATAATAAACTTTGTGCTAAACCAAAAGGACGTTTAACGTTTAACTGTCCAAATTCAGTTAAATCAGGCAGGATTTTAGAGTGGTAAACCATGCAGACAAGAACAATTGAAAGCACCATTAATCAAAAAGCTCGTACAACTAAGGCTTCTTTGGACTCAGCCAATCAAGAATTACATGATACACATGAAAAATTACTTGATTTAAAGACTCAACAAGCAAATATTTATAATAAAATTGCGACTATCTATTTATTAGAATCACCTGAAAATAACGATATTAAAATACAAAAAATTATTGACCAGTTACAAAATGTTTTAAAGCAATTAAAAAGCAAATCTTACAGTTTAGACAAAAAAATTGATAAGCAGCAGATAAAATTAACAGAAATTTTGATAAGATTAGATGAACTTACAACCGAAAAAACGCTACAACTTGAGAAAGATCCCGATTATCTATCGCTATTTGATCGCTTTACTATCGAAAAAGAACGCTTTGATAAAGAAACTGAAAACTTTGAAGCTTCTCAAAGCGAGTTTTCAGAAAAACTTGTTCAATATAACGAAAATAGGTATTTTAATTATTTAATTAAGCGAAACTATGGTGAAAATAATTACAAAGCTTTTTGGATCTTAAAAAACCTAGATGCATGGTTAGCAAGATTTGTTAATTTTTCTCAAAATTACAAAAATTACAAATTAATCAATTCATTACTAAATGAATCAAAATCACGTTACGAAAATCAAACAAGATCTTATGAATTAGCATTAAAACAAAAAGAACAGAAAGAACATAGTGTTGAAACTGTTTTGAAAATACCAGCGATAAGAGTTGAATTAGCAGAAATTGAGCAGGATTTAGCGAATCTAGAGCGAGAAAAGCAAGAAAATTATAATGTTTTAAATGAAACACAAACAGGAAAAAGCCTCGAGTTTAAAAGACTCTCTTTGCAACTTGCTGAGTTTTTAAAACATAAGTCTTTTGATAGACTTCAGCAGCTAACCTTACAAACAAAAACTAAAGGAGATGATATATTACTTAAAAAGCTCTATGAAATAGAGAAACAGATAAAGCAATCTGAGAATCATATTGTTCATCTTCGTAATACAACTTCAGATTTAATGAAAACCTATGAGCGTTTTAATGAAACACTTAATCTTTTTAAGGAATACAATATTTCCAGTTTTTTATATGAATATAGGATATCTTCGTATAATCTGAATGAACTATTAAATAAATTATTAAACAATGATGTTTTTCCAATTACCATTGTTGAGACACTACTTAGCTATAGAGTACGAATAAAAATCGAAAGAAGAACTTCGGTACATCAAAGCAGTATCGGATCATTATTGAGCTATTCATCAAAATCATCTTCTTGGGGGTCTTCATACCGTAGTAGTTCTTCATCCAGTAGTAGTTCATCATCAAGTCGCGGTAGTTACTCATCAAGTTCATCGTCAGGTGGTGGAGGATATAAAACGACAGACAGTTTTTAAATCTAGGTATGAGCTTTTTTATAATATATTCATTATTCACGTTCTATCGTGGATAATGATTAATTTTAAAAATCTCTGTTTTATTGGCAATTTATATACTATCTACATATAAATTACTTATTAGAAACACATAAATCAATATGAAAATAATGCTGATTACTTAATACTTTTCTATATTTGATTTGTGTCATATTATTTGATTACTTATACTATATTTTGGTTTTATACGCTTCTAACATTTTTCCACTAGGTTACTAATTTATTCTGACTTGATAATTAATATAGTACTTCTGTTAAATAATTATAGAAAAATTGCGATATAAAAGTTCTATAATAACGACAAATAGATTTTATCTAATCAATCATAAATTCTATAGGAATTTGAGCTAATTTTTTACTTGTGTAAGAACAAAGACTTTTAATTATTCTTTTCTAACGCTTAGATTTCACACTAATTGAGCCTAAATTTATTTTGAGATTACCATTTTTCGATCTTTAATTTTTTCATTATTGAGTATCTGATGGCATTCTACAGCCTATTGATATTTTATTTCACCATAAATGAAAGACATCACTTTATGGTCAAAAAATTCAACATTACCAAGAAAATTATGTTTTATCGACTATTGGAATTATACTAACAATGTTCAAGGTGTTTTTAATTTCAAAGTAGATAAACATAGACTTTATACAACTATTTTTAGTTTAGTTATCTTAACCCAACACTGTAACGATTAAGTTAATACAAGCTTTTTGACTAAATGGAATTAGGTAATCATAATTTATATTATTAACCATACATTAGTAATAAATGTTCATAAATATAAATTGCATTTAAAAGGAGAAGAACAAGGATAATCAATATCAAATCAATGTATCTGTTAGAGCAACTAAATAGTTACAAAAAAATATGAATTAATGCTATTTATGGACTCAAATAACATTGTGAAAGAGTTGACCGAATATAAGAAAGGAATGCATATTTATGGCTGGGGTACAAGGATTCGAACCTTGGAATGGCGGAATCAGAATCCGCTGCCTTACCGCTTGGCTATACCCCATTATAAAAAAATATATGGTACGGGTAGTGAGATTTGAACTCGCACACCTTTCGGAACTAGAATCTGAATCTAGCGCGTCTACCAATTCCGCCATACCCGTATTGAACTATTGATAAAATAGTATATATCAGATTTAAAAATTTTAATATATTATACAGGATAAAATGGCTGGGGTACCAGGATTCGAACCTGGGCATGGCGGGATCAAAACCCGCTGCCTTACCGCTTGGCTATACCCCAATAAAAGATAATTATTAAGATTAAATGGTACGGATGAAGAGGCTTGAACTCACAACCTTGCGGCGCCAGAACTTAAATCTGGGCATCTACCAATTTCGCCACACCCGTATAAATAATCAATAAAGAGGTATAAACCTAAAAATTAAACGGACTAAAGCATCTTAAAAAATTACGCAGAATGGAATGGCTGGGGTACCAGGATTCGAACCTGGGCATGGCGGGATCAAAACCCGCTGCCTTACCGCTTGGCTATACCCCAATAAAGGATAGACATTAAGATTAAAATGGTGCGGGTGGAGAGACTTGAACTCACACACCTTGCGGCGCCAGAACCTAAATCTGGTGCGTCTACCAATTTCGCCACACCCGCATTATATACTCTCGGTAAAAGTACAACTTAATCTTAATGGTGGCTACGACGGGATTCGAACCTGTGACCCCATCATTATGAGTGATGTGCTCTAACCAGCTGAGCTACGTAGCCATCTCATTCGCAACGTCATAACCAACACTGCGAGGCGCATTATGCTTAAGTTCCGGCAAATCGTCAACACTTTTTTTTAGATATTTTGAAAAAAAGTTACGATCGATTAAGATGCAATCAAATCCGGTTTAATAACAATTCAATTCGCCTTTTTTGTAGTTCAATTTGAATTTCTTTTCCAGTAAACCCATCAGAAATAATTTTTTGCACATTAACACTATTAGCTAGTTTATAAGCATTTTCTAAATATTGTGCTTGTGGAAAGGATGCTGTTTTAGCTAAAGCCTCGCTTGCCATAATCAATTGAGAAAGATGTTGAGGATTACGCCATACATCAATTTTATTTAGTAAACAGATAATTTGTTCAGCTGTGAGTGTTTGCACCGACTGGACATCTTTATAGTATTGCTTAACCATTATGGCAAGCTTAGTATAATTATTGGGTGATTTGACTTTACTACATAAATCTTCAACTGCATGCCTAGTTGATAATTGCGAACAAAGAACACTAAAACGGATGGTTAAATCGTTAGTTAATGAAACAGAGTGTTTTAAAGCATCAATAACCGTATTGGATAAGACTAATGATGGAAACAATATAGCAAGTGCCCCACATTGTTCCAAAACTTGAAAATAGATTTGAGGATCTAAAGTAGATAAGGCTTTTTCAGTCTCTTTCCAGACTCGTTCTGGGGTTAGATAACTAATTTCTCCAGCTAAAACCATATCTTTCATAAGATTCATTGTTTCTGTTGCAACAACAAAACCTAATTGATGATAACGTGCCGCAAAACGCGCGACTCGCAAAACTCGTAAAGGGTCTTCACGGAAAGCTGGCGAGACATGACGTAACAGTTTACGTTTGATATCTTCAACGCCATGGTAAGGATCAATAATATTATTTTCTTCATCCATAGCAATAGCATTGATGGTAAGATCTCGTCGGATAAGATCTTGTTCTAAAGTAATGTCTTTACTGAAATCACAAATAAATCCAGTATAGCCATTTCCTGCTTTGCGTTCTGTCCTCGCTAATGCATATTCTTCTTTTGTAACTGGATGTAAAAATACAGGGAAATCTTTACCAACCTGTTGATAGCCTAAAGATAATAATTCCTCAGGCGTTGCTCCAACAACAACCCAATCACGGTCTACGCTCAGTAATCCTAACAATCTATCCCGAACACACCCTCCAACTAGATAGATTTGAGACATTAACGCATCCAACGATCTTTTTTACGACGAGGCATTATCATTGGTAAAATTAGACCTAATACTAGACCTCCACCAGCAACAAGACCGCCATAAGTAAACCATGTAAGAATAAGATCGAGTCGTTTATCATCAACTTGATTTAACATCGAATCTATTTGAGTTCTCTGTTGTTTGACTTGTTTATCAAGATCGGCATTTTTATTTTGAAGAGTTTCAATTAATTCTTCCGCAGATTGCAATTTTTGCTCATATTCATTTACGATTTTTCGTTGATGTTCATCGACATTATTCACTTTATCTTGATATTCGGCTAATTTTGCTTCTAACTCGGGAAGGCGTTCTCGATAACTTGGCTCATCATTAAGTTTATTGGTCTCAATCCACCCTATCTTACCATTACTAATTTGGATTCTTGTGTATTTACCATCGTCACTTTTTTCAAGAGAAGTCACTTTTTGGCCAGTTTTAACCGCGCCAGAGAAACCATAATTAGTACTAGGACCACGACGTAAGTAGATATCTATATCATCTGTCACATATTTATCTGCAGCATTAGCATTAAACACAAAACCAAGAAAAGAAATTATAATAATATTATGTTTTTTCATCATATTTAACTCAATCCATCCATTTTTTAACCATAATAACATAAAAAAATAACTTTTCGCACATTCATTTCACAATATATGTCTCTACAAAATAACTAGCAACACAAAAAAATGAAATCGATTACATTTTTTGTGAGATCTTAATCACAAATTAAAAAATTAATCATTTTATTTTTATAGAAATGTAATTATTTTACATAGATAAAGAACCACAATCTTGGAGTCATTATGAACTATCGTCTTAATAATAACAATGTAGATATCCTATTTCGTACAACACCTTATGCTGAACTTAGCTATTTTGGTAAACGCTTACAAAACATTCAACTCGAAAAACTGGAAATGTTAACCCCTGCTGTTCCTAACGCGCGTATTGATGTTGACGTACCGTTTACTTTATGCCCTGAAGAAGGTTTAGGTAATTTTAGTACACCAGGACTTGAAGGTCATCGCAATGGTAAAGATTGGTCTCCTGTTTTTATCACCAAAGAAGTTATTCAAACAGAAAATGAAATCACTATTATTAGTGAAGATAATATTGCTAACCTACGTTTCACCAGCCATTTTATTTTAGATAACAGCGGTGTATTACAATGCCAAAATAGTTTAATTAATTTAGGCAATGAACCTTATCAGGTCAATCGCTTATCAATCACTCTTCCCATTCCAGAAAGAGCACAAGAATTAATGGCCTTTAGTGGACGTTGGATTAAAGAGTTCTTTCCTCATCGTACTAAAATCGAACATTGTGGTTATTTGCAAGAAAACCGTCGTGGACGTACTTCACACGAGTATTTTCCGGGTATGGTAGTAGGTACCGATGGTTTTAAAGAACAATCTGGTGAAGTATGGGGTGTTCATTTAGGTTGGAGTGGAAATCATCGAATTCAGGTTGCGGTAAAAAGTAATGGTAAACGTTTTATTCAGGCCGAAGCCTTATATATGGCAGGTGAAATTACATTAGGTAAAGACGAGTCAATTTCAACTCCTTGGTTGTATGCAACTTATAGTGATCAAGGCTTGAATGAGATGAGTCAGCACTTCCATGATTTTTTACGTGGCAACATTATTAAATTTAACCAAAATAAACCGCGCCCAGTCCATCTTAATACTTGGGAAGGTATCTTTTTTGATCATAATCCGGACTATATTATACAAATGGCAACTAAGGCTGCACATATGGGGGTTGAACGATTTATTATTGATGATGGCTGGTTTGGTAAACGTGACGATGATTATCAAGGATTGGGAGATTGGTATTTGGATAAACGAAAATATCCAAACGGCTTAGAACCCGTGATTAAACATATTAAAGATTTGGGTATGGAATTTGGTATTTGGGTCGAGCCAGAGATGATTAATAAAAACTCCGATCTTTATCGCGCTCACCCTGATTGGTTACTAGAACTGCATGGTTATAATCAACCTGAAGGTCGTCATCAATATTTACTTGATTTACAAAATCCAGTGGTTTTTGAGTATTTGCTTGAAAGATTAACATGGTTGCTTGGAAGCTATGACATTGACTATATCAAATGGGATATGAATCGTGAAATTGTGCAAGCAGGCCACAATGGTAATCCAGCCATTGTTGGACAAACTGAAGCGTTATATCGTTTAATTGATATTTTACAAGAAAAATTCCCTCATGTTGAAATTGAATCTTGCTCTTCCGGTGGAGGACGTATTGATTATGAAATATTAAAACGTACTCAACGTTTCTGGACATCAGACTCTAACGATGCATTAGATCGACAGATCATTCAGCGTGGTATGAGTTACTTCTTCCCTCCTGAGGTAATGGGCGCTCACATTGGTGGGGCCTTATGCCATACTACATTCCGCGAATTACATATGAATTTACGTGGTTTGACTGCACTGTTTGGTCATATGGGTGTTGAACTTGATCCTGTTAAAGAGTCTGAAAAAGAACAAAAAGCCTTTGCTCATTATATTAATTTACACAAACAATTGCGTCCACTATTACATAGCGGTAATAGTGTTCGTTTGGATGTCGATGATCCTCGCTCGATGCAAAGTTATGGGGTTGTTAGCAAAGATCAAAAAGAAGCAGCGTTTATTATCGCTCAATTAGCATTACCAACTTATGCATTGAGTGGTAATTTACGTTTGACAGGATTATTAACGGATAAGCAATATCAAATAGAAATTCTTGATATGCCAGACAATATTGATCCTAAAATCAGTGGTCATGCAATGAAAGTACTACCACTATGGATGAAATCTCAAACAACACTTTCTGGCGATTGGTTAATGAATATAGGATTACCATTACCTGTGCTTGATCCAGCAACGGCTATGCTTATCAAGATCACAACCAAATAAATCAAAAAAATATAAAAAATATAAAATTATTGAATAGTAAAGGGAATGAAAGCATTCATTCTCTTTTATAATATATTGAATTTGAAACGATTCAGCCAATAATACAGTGATTGGCAAATAAAAATTTTTCCATTATTATAAGATCTTATCTCATATATTCAGGGTTCAACCGACTGAATTAGCTAAAAGATATAAACAAAAATATTTCAAGTATAGGTTCTCTCCCCTCTTTGCGGACCATTTTTGCTTTAATCGTTGGTAAACTACAATATTTTAAATGGATAAACTTTAAATATTATGGATATAAAGTGTTAGTAATAATATCAAATTAAAAAGGAGTTTTATGGCGACAATAAAAGATGTTGCACAATTAGCCAATGTTTCGGTTGCAACAGTATCTCGTGTTATCAATAATGCAAACAATGTTAGCAATAATAAGCGTGAGATTGTAAAAACTGCTATGGAAAAATTAAATTATTATCCAGATGCAAACGCTCGTGCGTTATCTCAGCAAAATTCAAAAACCATTGGTATTGTTGTCGCAGACGTTTCAGATCCTTTTTTTGGTGCAATGGTCAGTGCAGTTGAAAAAGTAGCTTACCGAACCGGACATTTTTTATTGATCGGTAATGGTTATCACGATGAAAATAAAGAATATAATGCTATAACTCAATTAATTGAGCATCGTTGCTCTTCGTTGGTTGTCCATGCAAAAATGCTTTCCGACAGTACTTTAATAAGATTGATGCAGCAAGTTCCTGGGATGGTATTAATTAATCGTATAGTGAAAGGTTTTGAAAAACGCTGCATTGCACTTGATGACCGTTATGGTTCTTACTTAGCTGTTAAACATTTAATACAACATGGACATACCAACATTGGTTATTTGTGTTCAAACCATGATATATCAGACTCATCCGACCGCTTACAAGGCTATAAAGATGCGCTATTAGAACATAATATTGACATAAACGATAATTTGATTGCTATTTCTTCACCAAATGAAATAGGTGGAGAACAAGCTATGATGTCTCTTTTAGAGCGTAATCAACAAATTACTGCTATTGCTTGTTACAATGACTCTATGGCAGCGGGCGCTATTTCTGTATTATATGATAATGATATAAAAATTCCGTCAGATATTTCGATTATTGGTTTTGATGATTTATTACTTGCTCGGTATTTACATCCTAAACTAACAACCATTCGCTATCCATTGCAAACTATGGCTGAGCAAGCTGCGGAACTCGCATTGCTATTAGCAAAAGAAGAAGTGCTACCTGCCAATTTAATTAATGTTTTTACTCCAACTTTAACTAAGCGACATTCTGTTACCCAAATAAAATGATCGGTATTAGTTTAAAAAACTAAATTAAAAAAATGTCGAAAACCCTAAAAATTATGTGTTTCCGACATTTAGCTTATTTTTCAGATAAGATTATTTAAAACCAAACTTCAGTTTGCACGCCAAAGCTAATTTGATTATCCTTACCATTAAAGTCAAATTTACTAATCTCATTTTGCAAAGATTCTATATATGAGACATAGAAACGTATATCAGGTCTTGATGTCAAAATGCTTTCACCAACTTTAAATGAGTGGAAAATGGTTGTTTTAAAACCTTCTTCATTATAGCTTTTGCCTTTAACTTTATTCTTCTGTCTAAAATAACCTAATTCGATGCCACTTTGGTTGTAGTTGTCCCATATATAAGCAGGTCTTATGGCTGATTTGAAACTCGAAAAATCAGTATGAGCCAAATTGAGGTCATAGGAATAAACATCTGTTCCCGTTGTAAGTGCAAGTGCATGGGCGACAATCACTTTATCGGCTAAATACGCCTCACCTTCCGATACCAATCGATAAGCTTTTCCTCCTGTATGAGTACCGATGTAATCATTATCAGAATTGGCTGCAAATTCAGGGTTATTAGTATTAATGTTAGCTAATTGTGATGCAACAGAATTGGTCGCAGTTTGTAAAGTCCATTGATTAAATCCACCAAAGAAATTATTTTGTCTTAAAACAAAACTTCCTAACCAAGCATTTTTTACACTAACACTATCCTGAATTTTGGATTTATTGGGTGCAGAATAACGACCATTAATTGCAAGAGTGGCATCTTGCCATAAAGGAATATCTCGATAGCGAAACTCGATTTCGTTCAAGTCGACTTCTTCGCGTTTAGTTACGGTTTGTATTTCGGTATTGCCATTGTTTACAACTTCAACTTTTTTAACTTGTTTAACATTAACATCCGCTCGTACCAAAGCTAAATCAAGTTTACCCACGCCAATTCCAAGATCTTCAATACCAATACCACCACCTGCAGGTGTTTTTTGAGTTTTCCAGTCTAACATTTGGATTTCATTATAAGGAAGTGAATGTTTACCTACCCATAAATTTGCATCAGGAAATCCTGGTACAAATCCTTTGGTTGATAAGTAAATATCAGAAAACTGCATAATATTGTCATCTTGAGTATTGAATAAACCAGCTGCTTTATTGGTAGCTACATTACCATCAATCATAACAATGGCATCCACTCTATGGCCATCTTCATCATACACTTTTTGTTTAAAGACAAGATCGTACCAACCACCATACTCATTACCAAATCGGCCTAATGCCCCTTCAGCATAATTTTTAGGTTTGCCGTTTTGGGAGGTAGACCAACCACCACGAAAATACCCATTAAATGAAAAACCGATTTCGTCTTTGATGTAATCTTTAAACTCTGACAAAGTAAAGGAGTTTTTAACTGATTTGGTTTGCGATATTGGGGCTGCATTATCACTTTGCTTAGTATCATTAACTATAACAATTTGATTGTCGACTGCCGGTTTTTGTTGAACAACAGATTTAGAATTAACATTAGGTTGGGTCTGGTTTTGTTTTGATGCTGGAATTTGGGTTGAAGTTTGTGCTAAAGCAACACTCTGATTTTTCAATGCCTTTTGCTGATTATTAATTACAATCTGTTGTTGTTGAATATTCTTATTTAATTGTGCTAGCTGTTTATTAGATTCAATCACTTGCTTTTTTAAATCTATGGATTCTTCAGAAAGTGCTAATAATTTCTGTTCTAACATCGATATTCTTGCTTCTAACTCTTCTTGAGTAGCAGCAAAAGAGTTTTGTATAGAACACAAGCCAAGTAATGTAATTAAAACAATTCGTTTAGGTTTGACGTTTAATACTGCCTTAGTTAAATATTTCATTTTTTTTCTACTCATTATTATATAAATATTAAAGAAGTCTCAAAAATTTGAGACAAAAAAAAACCTAAAAAATAGCGATAACTATTCTTTAGGTTTTGCCCATAATTTTACGGTAGCAATCCGATGCTTAATAAATAAGCTTATTTAATATAACTAATAAAATTAATCATTAATAATATAAATATACATAATGTGACTGATGTCACATTAATATTGAAATTATTATTAAATGTCCTATTTTTTGAAAAAATAAAAAAATACAAATGTAATCGATTACATAAAATGTTAACTAGATCACTTAAATAAAATAAAAACTATTTATAATGAATAAAAAAGCCAGTTTATTAAGTGAAATTGCAAATAAATAATGAGTTGAACAACAGGAGAAAATAATGAATCTTTGTTTCAGTGAAGTTATCAATCGAGCGGATTGGAATAATTTATCTATTTTAAGCATTAATCGACTTAATACACATCCAAAATTTAATAGCTGGCGAGATAAACAACAAGCAAAAAATAATGGTGATTCAGACGCTATCTTATCGCTCAATGGTGATTGGTTTTTTAGTTATTTTAATAACCCAAAACAAGTACCAGAATCGTGGTTGGATAAAGAACTCGATAATACCACTATTCCTGTTCCATCAAATTGGCAATTTCATGGCTATGATGCGCCAGTTTATACAAATATTCGTTATCCTTTTCCTTATAACCCCCCTTTTGTTCCTGAAGATAACCCAACGGGTTGTTATTCGAGGTACTTTAATATTGATAAAAAATGGTTAAATAAAGGTGATACTAGAATTATATTTGATGGGGTCAGTGCCGCATTTCATCTTTGGTGCAATGGTAAATGGGTTGGCTATTCACAAGATAGCCGTATTGCAGCTGAATTTGACTTAACTCCTTTTTTAAAGAAAGGTGAAAACCGTATTGCTGTACTAGTTTTAAAATGGTGTGATGGCAGTTATCTTGAAGATCAGGATATGTGGCGATTAAGTGGTATTTTCCGTGGCGTTTCACTACTTAATAAACCAAAATCACATTTACAAGATATTCAAGTTAAAACAATACTTGATGCTTGCTATCAAAATGCTACCTTATCTTTGCAAATCGATGTGAAGCATCAAGACGATATAGAGATGCTCAATGTAGACATTGAATTATGGCAGAAAGATAAATTAGTCCTTGAACATTCGCAACCAATCGGTACTCCTGCAATTGATGAAAAAGGTGGTTACAATGACCGAGTAATTTGCCATATTCCAGTGCCCAAACCACAATTATGGAGTGCCGAAACACCTAATCTTTATTGGCTTGTTATTAGTTTGAATCATAATAATACGGGTTTAATTGAATCTGAAGCTTATAACATTGGTTTCCGAACTGTCGAAATCAAACATGGGCAACTTTGTTTGAATGGTAAACCACTAATCATTAAGGGAACAAATCGTCATGAATTTTATCCTGATATGGGATACGCAGTTACCGAACAAGCTATGCTTCATGATATAAAATTAATCAAACAACACAATTTTAATGCGGTACGTTGTAGCCATTACCCGAATGATCCACGCTGGTATGAACTTTGTGATGAATATGGTCTTTATTTAGTTGATGAGGCAAATATTGAGTCACACGGCATGTTCCCAATGTCACGTTTGTCTGACGATCCTCTTTGGTTGGCAGCCTACAGTGAACGAGTAACTCGTATGGTTCAACGTGATCGCAATCACCCATCAATTATTATTTGGTCTCTTGGTAATGAATCAGGACATGGAGCAAATCACGATGCGCTTTATAGTTGGATCAAAAGTAATGATCCAACCCGCCCAGTTCAATATGAGGGAGGAGGTGCTAATACAGCTGCCACCGACATTATTTGTCCTATGTATGCGCGAGTTGATCAAGATCAACCCCACCCTAATGTTCCTAAATGGTCAATAAAAAAATGGATTTCAATGCCTGATGAAAAACGCCCACTTATTTTATGTGAATATGCTCACGCTATGGGTAACAGTTTAGGTACTTTTTATAAATATTGGCAGGCATTTAGGCAATATCCTAGATTACAAGGTGGTTTTATTTGGGAATGGGCAGATCATGGTATTTGTTGCCATAATCTATCAGGTGAAAGTTATTGGGCTTATGGCGGTGATTTTGGTGAAGCTTATCACGATAGACAATTTTGTTTAGATGGTTTAGTTTTTCCTGATCGTAAACCTCATCCAAGTTTAATTGAAGCCCAAAAAGTGCAACAGCCATTTCAATTCAAACTTGTCAGTCAAAAACCTTTGATTATTGAAGTAACTAGTGAGTATCTATTCCGTACTACAGACAATGAAATACTATATTGGGAACTGCTACTTGATGGTAAAAATCAACAAAGTGGTAAAATTAAACTTAATATTAATCCTAACGATACAATTGAAATAAAAATTACTGACGACATTGGTAAGAATTTTGATGGAGAAGACTTACACCTATTGCTCAAAGTCGTTCAAAACAGAGCCACCGCATGGTCTCCAGCAAAACATACTGTGGCTTGGGAACAATTCAAATTAGTTAACCAGTTTATTCCGCAATTGTCCTTAAGTAAAAATAAAAAGCTACTAAAATTAACTGAAAATAAAAATGAGTTTATTATCAATTGGAAAAATCAAAGTTGGCAAATTAATAAAAAAACAGGACAACTGAGCCAATGGGTTAAAAATAAGAAACCATTGTTAGCCAGTGCACTGGCTGATCAGTTTATACGAGCTCCGATTGATAATGATATTGGCATTAGTGGTGATTTTAATAGTAATAATAACCCTTTTGCATGGGTTGAACAGTGGAAAGCCGCTGGCTATTTTGATTTGAACCATCAGTGTTTTGGAATCAAAGCGTCACAAACAGATGACTATATAATTATTGAAGCGCTTCATGGTTATAGTGTGAAAAAACGCAAAGTCATTCAGAGTAAATGGTTACATCAATTTGATCAGGATGGTAACTTGACGATAACAGTAGAAGTCGATATTGCGAATGATATGCCTGCACCGGCCCGTATTGGTTTGACGTATCAATTGAAAGAGATACCAAAACAGGTAAACTGGCTTGGATTAGGACCTCATGAAAACTATCCTGATCGAAAAACCTCTGCAATTTTTGGTGATTGGTCATTACCATTTGCCGAACTTTATACGCCTTATATTTATCCTTGTGAAAATGGCTTACGTTGTGATGTCAACCAATTAATTCTTAATGATATGATAATTACAGGTCATCAATTTAAATTTAATATTAATCAATATGGTACTAAGCAGTTAATGGAAAAAACACATCGTCATTTATTAGTGCCTCAAACATGCGCCTACGTCAGTATAGATGCTTATCATATGGGCATTGGTGGTGATGATTCTTGGACACCAAATGTACATCCAGAATTTTTACTAATGGATAAACATTATCGCTATCAATTGATTTTTAAATGCTAACAAACAGAAATTATCTGACTAAAATAAGGCACGATTTAATCGTGCCTGAATGTTAGTTAATTAAAGAGTTAATGCCTAATGGCCTTCAAATAATTGATCGAGTTTTTCTATAAATTCTTGCTGAGGTCGATGATAAAAAATACCCTGATCAGGCATACCCCGTAAAAAGAGATAATATACCCCACCAAAATGGGTCTGATATTGATAATTAGATATCCTACTTTTCAAAAATCGATGTAATGCCAAACTATAAAGCTGATATTGCAGATCATAACGATGTTCTATCATCACTTTTTTCAGTGCATTTTGTCCATAACAGTCAATATTATCACCTAACCAATTTGACTTATAATCGACCACATAATATTTTCCTTCAAATTCAAAGACTAAATCAATAAATCCTTTTAACATACCTTGCACAGAATCAAAGGATAATTCAGAACGTGATTGAGATAAATCATCATATTTCTTGCACAGAGAATCTAATTGCTGGCAAGTTACAGATTGACGTATAGGTAGATAAAATTGTAACTCGTTAATACATCTACCCATTAATATGTTTGATAATATTAATCCTGACTGACCCAATTCAGTCGCCAATACTTGTCTCATCCAATTGGCAACAATACTATTCCAATTAGACTCAAGATTGAGTTTTTTCACCATCTCAGTACATAATTCATCAATGTTATCGGATGAAATATGTTCCATAATACTGTGCATTAAAGTACCAACATATGCCCCTTTAGGGAAATGGTGAATGTCATATTGCAATTCAACAAGTTCTTCACTAGTGGATTTAAATTGCGGTTCATCCCAATCATTAATGATATCAAGATTATAATTCAATAAGGCATTTTGATGTTGCTGTAATTCAGTATAACTGGTTACTCGCCAACAGTTTGAGAGCTTACGTGTAAAAACATTAGCAGATAGTGTTGGAACCGATAACATAGGAGGAACATAGTGTTCACCATTAATTGGCAATTCGACATCAATTAAGTTTGCCATATTACCAATAGCCCTTAAGTCATTTTTCAAAAGATGATTAATAGCTGACTGACTTTTTTTCAAAGAAGCAAGACCGATGCTACAATGATATACCGAGCGCGTCATAGCAACATACAATAAACGTAAATCCTCAGCAAGACGTTCATCTTCTATTTGTTGCTTAATTTCATCCGTCAATAACCATGCATAAGTTAACTTATAGTCATTATCTTTATCATGATAAAATTGACTGTCAGATGATCGATACAATGAGATAAAAGGCAACCAAACAATAGGAAACTCTAACCCTTTTGATTTATGGATTGTAATAATTTTAACTAAGTTTTCATCGCTCTCAAGACGTTGCTCGTGATTTTCTAAATTAAGATCTGGACTGACTATTTGTTTGGTCAACCAACGAACTAAAGCATGAGGACTGTCTAATTCATCCGCAGCTTCTTGAAGCAATTCTCCTAGATGCATTATATTCGTTAAAGTTCGTTCACCATCTTGACGTGCTAAGATATTTTCAGCTAAATGACGTCGTTTCATCATTCGGCGTAACATGACTAAAACTCCATAATGTAGCCAAATAGCTTGGTATTGCTTAAATTCTTCAACCAAACTTTCCCACTTATCTTGGTCATCAGTAATTTGCTCAAGTTCAGTCATTGTTTGACCAAACAGTGATGTCATTAAGGCTAAGCGCAGTGTTGATTCGTTTTCGGGCATTAACACTGCTTGCAATAGGTTAAGTACATCTTTTGCGTCCGTTGATGAAAAAACACTACTATGATTTGATAAGTAAACACTTTTAACGCCCAACGATGCTAATTTTTGTCTGATGATTTCAGCTTCACGTCCTGTACGTACTAAAACAGCAATATCTGCCGTCATTACCGGACGTTGTTTTTCCTCATTATCCACTAGTATTGAAGAACTCGACAATAAAGTCACAATCTGCTTCGCACAACAACTTGCCATATATTCTTGATAATCAGCATTTGTTGAAATTTCCTGCGGTAATAGATAAGCCGTTAATGCGGAGACTTCTTCATTATTTAATAACAATGCTTTTTTTTGATTTCTTTCTGCCACCTGCATTGGTAAAAAAGGAATCTCATCAAACACAAATGGGTTATCATGATTGGCAAATAGCTGATTAACCGCATTCACCATTGTTGCAGAAGAACGATGATTTACATCCATCGTATAATGATTTTCACCCGTCGATCGTTTAGCTTCCAAATAAGTGAAGATATCAGCACCACGAAAACTATATATAGCTTGCTTTGGGTCACCAATAAATAACAATCCACGATCGGACTGCTGGCTATCATAAATTCGATTAAATATTTGATATTGTAATGGATCGGTATCTTGGAATTCATCAATTAAGGCAACACAATATTGTGACGCAATACTTTTCGCCAGTCGTTTGCCATTTTTTACAAACAGAGCTCGATTAAGTTGCCAAATAAGATCATCAAAACTTATAGCGCCATTTTTTAGTTTTTCCTTATAGATCCCTTTTTGAATGATACCAACAATATCCATTAAGATTTGACTACGTAAATTAAGGGGTTGTTGATAAAGTGACTCGATTTTTTCGAAAATAGAGTGACAAGGAGCACTTTTTCCATCTTTGGTTTTTTCGTTTAATACTGATTGACGAAACTTTTCAAGTTCATTAGGTAATTCAAACGTTTGTGTTGCTTTGTTTGCCCATGTCGATACTTTATTTAACCAATTGGGTAAATTTCGACTACTATAAGATTGTTTACTCACACCAGATTGAGTAATAATTTCGCTCAAATCAGCAACAGCAATCAACCAATCTTGTTTAATCTCTTCTATTTTTTTATGATTTTTTTCATAAAAAGCTTCAATCGTTGCTCGGATATCTGGATTTGATTTATCATCATCCTCGATACCTAATCCCAAATAAGGGTTAATATCTCTCAATAATGTGGCAGGATCTTTCCAAGTATCAATAATAAGATAAGCAAGCGATTTATCTAATGGCGTGAAATAATGACGCCAAAAGTCTTGTACTACACGTAATTGCAATTGATATTCATCGGCTACTAACTTTTGTTCGAATAATACACCTGATTCAAATGCATGGCTGGTTAATATTCGTTGGCAAAAACTATGAATAGTATAGATCGCCGCTTCATCCATTGCCTGTTGGGCATCAGTAAGCTTTTGCACTGCTGACTGGCGATCATCAATTAAATCAATTAAATCAATTAATTTTTGATAAATAGGATCTTGATGATGCCCTTGGATTAAACCAAGTCTTAATTCTTGTATATTTTGACGAATACGTGAGCGTAATTCTTGCGTCGCGGCTTTAGTAAAAGTTACAACAAGAATTTGGCTAACATCAAGAGGCTTTGGATAACTATTTTGCCCAATACCAAGTAACAGCCTTAAATAGATAAAGGCGAGTGAATAAGTTTTACCCGTTCCTGCCGATGCTTCAATTAAACTTCGACCGGTTAAAGGTAAATCAAAAAGGTTAAGTTTTTTTACTACGCTTGATGAAACCATTCAAGCTTTCCAGAAGCATCTAATGATAGCTCCACACAAGCAATTGCAGCAGTTGGAAACATAGGTGGCGAAACATGCGGACAAAGTTCATTAACAAGATATCCCACTAATGGTAGATGTGAGACAACAATTACATTATTAACACCATTGGTTACTAGCATCGTTAATGTATCAGCTATATAAGATGCACTACCGCCTGGGACTAAGAATTTATCGGTTGTCACTTTTGCAACACTGACCTGTGATGATAATTCTGTTAACGTCTGTTGTGCTCGTAAATAGGGGCTAACTAAACCTAAATCAAAATGGAAATTTTGCTCTTTAAGCCAAATTCCAGCTTGCTTTGCTTGTTCAATACCATAATCAGTCAAGGTTCGACTTGCATCGGATGAAGCAGAAAATCCTGCTTCACCATGTCTCATAATACAAACTTTCATCAATCTTTTATTAGCGTAATTTTAATTGGAAGATCATACATTCTGCACCACAGCAAAAAGTAAATGTTGCAGATAATTTAAAACCATCATTAACTTTTTCAATATTACTGTTAATTTCACAAGGTTCTGTTTCAACCGTTTTGGCAGCTTGTGTCAATGATGCTAATTTAGCTTGGGCTTCTGATTCTGTTGCAAAGACATGCTCATACTCAGCGCTGCAATCTTCATTGTCAATAATAGTACCAACATCTACACAACAACACGCTGGAGTTTCATTCGCTTTACATTTGTTTAAAGAATCTGTCATGCTATACCTCTATTTACCGATTAATTTTACATATAGTATACTCTTAATCATAACTAAGGGCAAAATGTAAAAAGCTTTATCATAACTCAAACTTTTGGGGTATATTAGAACCTTATTTCTATTTTTCTCAATCAATTAAATAATACAATGCAGCAAAATAATCACGTCAGAAAAATGGCGATTTTAGTTGCCGCAACGTTCTTCATGGAAAATCTGGACGCGACGGTAATCACCACTGCAATACCTGCAATGGCAAAATCATTTTTAACTAATCCACAAGATTTATCTATTGGTATTAGCGCTTATATGTTAGCGCTTACAATTGGTTTACCTGCAAGTGGCTGGATAGCAAATCGTTTTACAGCGTATCGGACTTTCTCCATTTCGATTGTATTATTCATGTTAGCGTCAATATTGTGTGCTTTATCGACTAGTCTGACCATGTTTACCATCGCAAGGTTAATTCAAGGATTAGGTGGATCTTTAATGGTACCAGTAGGCAGAACTGTTGTGTTAAGTCGAACCGAAAAACAGCATCTGGTTAGCACAATTTCGATTCTAGTTTGGCCCGGCTTAATTGCGCCATTGATGGGACCAATTATTGGTGGATTCTTTGCTCAATATCTCACTTGGCATTGGATATTTATTCTTAATATTCCCTTAGGTTTTATCGCTCTGTTTTTCGCTCATCGACTGTTACCCAAAGAGCAACCTGAAAAGCGTACATTTGATAGTGTGGGCTTTATCGCTTGTGGTTTAGGCTTATTACTGTTTGTTTATGGGCTAGAAATGGTTTCTCATTCAAATCATAGCCTCTGGCTGGGTCTTGCCATTTCTTTTGTCGGTAGTTTAGTATTAATCTTTGCCTATTATCATCTTACGCATACGCAATGCCCATTAATCAGCCTGTACGCGTTTTCAAAACGCACATTTAGAATGACCTTTTTTGGCGGTTCATTAATACGAATTGGTTTAAACAGTGCACCATTTATCTTACCTCTTATGTTTCAAGTCGGCTTTGGATGGTCGCCATTAACCGCTGGTTCGTTACTACTTTCACTATTTGCAGGCAATATTATCCTTAAAACCGTTAATACTCCATTAATACACAAGTTTGGATTCCGTAAAATTCTTATTGTTAATGGTTTGTTACTGTCATTTAGTTTTGTATTATGTGCTCTTTTCACACCAGAAACACCAATCATATGGATTATATTGGTTCTATTCTTTTCAGGTGGTGCACGTTCTATCCAATTTACCACAATCACAACACTTAGTTTTTCAGAAATTGATAAAAACGAAATACAAAGCGCCAACATCTTATCAACCATTTTTCAACAATTAAATAACGTACTGGGTATTGTTTTAAGTGCGTTATTTCTATTTATTGCTTCCAGCTATAATGGGCATAGCCAAACGGGTTTAATGGTTGAAGATTTTCAATTAGCGCTGTTTATGGTGGCAGGCATGACTTTACTGGCGATGATTGATTTCATTACTTTACCTAAAAATGCAGGCAACAATCTAAAACAAAAACAATAAAAAAAACCTCTACCATAAAGATAGAGGTTTGCAACAATCAAAACTAAAAAGTATTAACACTAAAATGTATTAACACTAAAATGTATTAAAACTTAGGCGCTGCTGGACGACCACGTTTTTTAGGTGAACTTTTGTTATCACCAGCATCAGATTTAGTGCTTTTACGACCACGCTTAGTTTCCGAAGTATTACCACTAACTAAGCTCATTTTCATCGGTTGGTTAAGTACTCTTACCTTTTCAAAATGTTTTAAAATATCTTTTGGCATACCTTTTGGTAACTCAACAGTTGAGTAAGTTTCATAGAGCTTAATATTACCAATGTAGCGACTACTGATATCTGCTTCATTTGCAATTGCACCTACAATATGACGTACTTCAACACCGTTTTCTTTACCCACTTCAATACGGTACATATCCATTTCACCAACATCACGGCGTTCTCGACGTTTTGGCGTTTCACGATTATCACCACGTAAACGACGCTCACCTCCACGATTATCACGATCGCGCATTTCACGTGAAGGCTTAAATACTGGGTCTGGTGGTAAAATTAATGGACGTTCACCTTGAGCTAATTTTAATAACGCTGTAGCAATCGTTTCAAGATCAGCTCCACTATCAGCTTGTATTTGCGCTAACAAGGTTTGATATTGTGGTAAATCACTACTTTCAAGTTGTTTTTGAACTTGTTCAGTAAACTTCGCTAAACGACGTGCTTCAAGCAGATCTTTTGACGGTAAGCCCACTTCTGGAATGGTTTTCTTAATTGTTTGCTCAATATTTTTAAGTAAACGACGTTCGCGGCTGTCAACAAATAAAATTGCACGACCGGCACGACCTGCTCGCCCTGTTCGTCCGATACGGTGAACATAAGATTCTGAATCTAAGGTGATATCATAGTTGATAACTAAGCTGATACGCTCAACATCTAAACCACGAGCTGCAACGTCGGTTGCAATTAAAATATCTAAACGACCATTACGTAATCGATCTAATGTTTGTTCACGTAATTGTTGTGTCATATCACCGTTTAAAGCAGCACAGCTGTAACCATGTTTTTCGAGCACTTCTGCAACATCTAAAGTCGCTGATTTTGTACGAACAAAAATAATTGCCGCATCAAAATCTTCAGCTTCTAAAAAGCGAACAATCGCTTCATTTTTTCGCATACCACGAACAAGCCAATAGCTCTGTTCAATATCTGGTGCAGTTTGGTTAGTGCCTTTGATTTGTACTTCTTTAGGATTATGCATAAATCGTTTAGTAATACGACGAATTGGCGCAGGCATTGTCGCTGAAAATAGTGCTGTTTGATGATCTTCAGGAATTGTCGCCATGATGCTTTCAACATCATCAATAAAGCCCATTCTTAGCATTTCATCAGCTTCATCTAGCACTAATCCCTTAAGATTAGAAAGATCTAACGTTTTACGATTTAAATGATCAAGTAAACGTCCTGGTGTACCGACCACAATTTGAGGTCCTTGCTTTAATGCTCTCAATTGAACGTCATAACGTTGACCACCATATAATGCTAATACTTTTATTCCTTTCATATATTTTGAATATTCTGTGCAAGCATCAGCAACTTGAATCGCAAGTTCACGCGTTGGCGCTAAAACTAAAAGTTGTGGTGCTTTTAGGTTTGCATCAATATTCATTAAAAAAGGAATTGAAAATGCAGCGGTTTTACCACTACCTGTTTGTGCCATACCCAATACATCGTTACCTGCTAATAATAGAGGAATACATTCAGATTGGATTGGTGATGGTTTGCTAAAACCAAGATCATTTAATGCGTTAAGGATATCCTCAGATAAACCAAGGTCAATAAAAGAAATTTCTTTTGTCATGTAAACTCGCTTAAAAATTTTGAATATACAAACTTACTTTCTGTTAACCAATTTAAGCATTTTGATCAACGAATGACAGTAATCGTTAAATTATTACTGTTTCAAACAAAGAAAGTTTATATAAATTTATGCCAGCTCACTAAATTGAAAATTTACAACTCACCCCAATAACTAACTGCCGATATTGACTCAACTACAATCCAATGTATATAAAATAAATAAATTTAAAGTTAAATGATATTTATTTAAAAGATGATAAAACTAACTGTATTATCAAATGTTGAGAATATATTTTTTGGCAAATCAGAACTACGCTATAACAATATTTTCACTTTTAAACTGGCATGACCCATGTTACTTTTCATTTTCTTCAAGTAACTTCATTTCATAGAGCGCCTGTTGATGTTCAACAAAGTTATAAATATTATTAGCTAAAGCATATTTAAATAACATTTTAGCACGCTCGTTATTACCTTTACTTTGATAATATTTACCTAAATAAAAGTAGGCTTCGCAAAGACGTTCGGCTAACTGCCGGTTACTTTCAACGCCTTGTTGAAGATTTTGCATTAACTTAGATTCATTAATCTTACCTAAATAAAATGCAATAATATCGCTACTATAAATCGTTTTATCATTTATTAGATCATAACGTTTTTGTAGCTTATTTTGTGCAGCTTCATTATCTATCTCTCTGTCAATCAAATAAAGCCATAAAATTCTGATCGGTTCATTCACATCAAATTGATAGAATTGATATGCATCGCGTTCTGCTGATTGATAATGGCCAGTACGGTATAAAGTAATGGCACGATTTAAATAAGCATAAACATATGTTGGATCAAGTTCAATTGTCGTATTAAAGGACATTAAGGCATTGTCAAAATCCCCTTCACGTAAAGCATAAGTTCCCATGAAATTATAAATGTCTGGAATTTCAGGATTGAATTCCATCAAATAACTAAAATCACTTTGTGCAAATGCTTTAAAGCCCAGTGAATCGTAGACAACGCCACGTTGAAATATAAGCTGTATCCGCGTTACTGCATCAATATCTTTTTGAGATAACTGTTGACTAATCTGTGCAATTTTCAATTCATCATCATACGAAACTTGCTCAGGAACAGCAAGTAAAGGCTGAGAATTAGAACAACCTGACATAAGAATAATCGCTAATGAAAAGCTTAGAATTCTCATCAGGTTGAACTGTCTCATCTTAACTCCTAGTGAATAATTTTTTATTCGGAAGTTTGAGCTGTTTCTGTCGTTGGTTCAACAGCATCTTTCATGCTCAAACGAATTCGACCTTGTCGATCAATTTCTAAAACTTTAACATTCACTTCTTGTCCGACTTTTAGATAATCAGAAACTTTTTCAACACGATGGTCGGCGATTTGTGACACATGAACAAGACCTTCTTTACCACCAATAATTGATACAAAAGCACCAAAATCAACAATTCGTGTTACTTTACCTGTATAAATTTTACCAAGTTCAACCTCAGCAACTAAATTGTTAATGCGCTCCATTGCATCTTTCGCTTTATTACTGTCTGAAGCAGCAATTTTAACAGTACCATCATCAGCGATTTCAATAGTAGTTCCGGTCTCTTCGGTCAAGGCTCTAATGGTTGCGCCACCTTTACCAATGATATCGCGAATTTTATCCGGATTGACGTTCATAGTATAAATACGCGGTGCAAATTCTGAAATCTCTTGACGAGGTTTATTAATCGCTTGTTCCATCACACCTAAAATGTGTAAACGAGCGCCTTTTGCTTGATTAAGCGCAATTTGCATAATTTCTTTAGTGATACCTTCAATCTTGATATCCATTTGCAATGCACTCACACCTTCACGAGTACCCGCTACTTTAAAGTCCATATCACCAAGATGATCTTCATCACCTAAAATATCAGATAAAACAACAAATTTATCACCTTCTTTCACTAGACCCATTGCGATTCCAGCTACAGATGATTTAATTGGTACACCCGCATCCATAAGAGCTAATGACGCACCACATACAGAAGCCATTGAAGATGAACCATTTGATTCTGTAATTTCAGAAACGACACGAACAGTGTAAGGGAACTCTTCAATGCTTGGCATTACTGCTGCAACACCACGTTTAGCTAAACGACCATGACCAATTTCACGACGTTTTGGCGAACCAACCATACCCGTTTCACCAACTGAATATGGAGGGAAGTTATAATGCAATAAGAAGCGTTCAGTGTATTCACCAGTTAACTCATCAATAATTTGAGCATCACGTTCAGTACCTAAAGTGGCTGTTACTAATGCTTGAGTTTCACCGCGAGTAAATAGTGCACTACCGTGAGTTCTTGGTAATACATTTGTACGAATATCAAGCGCACGAATCATATCTTTTTCACGACCATCGATACGAGGTTCACCAGCAATAACGCGTTGACGAACGATTTGACTTTCTAAATCAACAATAATATTGATGACTTTGTTTTCATCAAGTTCTTCGTCTTGTGCTTTAAGGGCCGCAAGAACATCTTCTTTAATTGTATCGATTTGAGCATAGCGCGCTTGTTTTTCAGTAATTCGATAAGCTTCACCTAAGCGGTCTTTTGCTAATTCAGAAACGGCATTATAAAGCGCTTCATCTTTAACTGGTGCAACCCAATCCCATTTTTCGCAATTAGCTTTGGCGACAAACTCATTAATATTATCAATGACAACTTGTTGTTGGTCATGACCAAATACGACCGCTGCTAACATTTGATCTTCAGTTAATAAATCAGCTTCAGATTCAACCATTAATACCGCACTTTTAGTACCAGCAACCACTAAGTCTAAACGGCTTGTTGCTAGCTCTTTTACTGATGGATTTAAAACAAATTCATCATTAATAAAGCCCACACGTGCAGCACCAATTGGTCCATGGAAAGGCACACCAGATAAGCATAGTGCAGCAGAAGCACCAATCATCGCAACCAAATCAGGGCTAACATCTGGGTTAACTGATACGACTGTTGCAATGATTTGAATCTCATTAACAAAACCTTCTGGAAATAAAGGACGAAGTGGACGGTCGATTAAACGAGCAATTAAAGTTTCACCTTCACTTGGGCGGCCTTCACGTTTAAAAAATCCACCTGGAATACGTCCAGCAGCATAAGTACGTTCTTGGTAGTTAACTGTTAAAGGGAAAAAGTCTTGACCTTCTTTAACTTTTTTATCAGCAACGACAGTTACAAATACAGCCGTGTCATCCATATTAACCATTACGGCAGCAGTTGCTTGACGAGCCATAATGCCTGTTTCTAAAGTAACGGTATGACGACCATATTGAAATTTTTGATATGTCGGATTAAACAAAATAATGTCCTCTTGTAGTAATTTTGTTGAAGTTTAATATTTTGATAGAGAGCAGCACAACTTAAGTTATGATACTGACTTCAACAATGTGGGGATAATCAACAAAAGATTATTTCACTGTCACGACTAATGACAAATCTATAAATTATAGAGCTCTCATTAGTCGCGCGAAACATGAGATATAATCTTTTACTTTTGAGCTCAGCATTATATCAGAGCCCTAATTTTTCACAACGAAAAAGAGGCCTAAGCCTCTTTTCAAGTAGATTATAAATTAGCGACGTAAACCTAATTTTTGAATCAATTGGCTATAACGATCGAAATCTTTACGACGTAAATAATCTAATAATTTACGACGGCTAGATACCATGCGTAACAAACCACGACGGCTATGGTGATCTTTCTTATGTTCAGAAAAATGACCTTGTAAGTCATTAATACGTGCAGTTAAAAGTGCAACTTGAACTTCAGTTGAACCAGTGTCGTTAGTACCACGACCAAAGTCGGCAACGATTTTCGCTTTAGCTTCTACAGTTAGAGACATAATAAACCTCTTAAATTAACATAAAATATGGAATGACCGATCTCTAATTCAGACACTCCTCGATATTCATATATTAGATATATGAATCGTGCGCAATTATACTAGAATTTACTGAAATAGCAATTTGATTTGTTCCTTTTGCATTGGTATTACTTAAGGGTAAAGCCATATTCTTCTTGAATGAGCTTTTTAAGTGCTTCAATATAATTTTGTGCCGACATACTCAATTGTACTTTTTGAGATGTGATCCACCCTACTAAGATTTTTTCTTTGACTTTGAGCGGTATAGATAAAATATCAGAGCCATTTAAATCCGTGCTCAATACTCCCGTGCTTATAGTATAACCATTTAGCCCATGTAGTAAATTGAACAAAGTTGCTCTATCACTAACATGAATACTTTTTTTATGGTATTCCGTACTCAAAATCTCTTCCGAAAAATAAAACGAATTATACTCACCTTGTTCAAACGATAAGTAAGGATACTCTTCTAAATCATGTAAAGTTAACGATTTCATATCAGATAAAGGATGATTAGTACTGATAAATACGTGAGGATCTGCTTCAAATAACGGGTTAAACGTTAGCCGATGTTCTTTCAATAAACGCAAGATCACCTTTTGGTTAAAATCGTTAATATATAAAATGCCAATTTCACTACGTAAATTAGCTACATCAGTAATAATATCGTAAGTTCGGGTTTCTCTTAAGGTAAATTCATATTCATCTGTGTGATTTTTTTTAATCAAATTAACAAATGCATTTACCGCAAAGGCATAGTGCTGAGTTGAAATGCTACACAGCTGTTTAGAGGGCTCTTTTTTAGCATAATGCTGTTCTAATAGTTCAGCTTGATCTAAAACTTGTTTAGCATACCCTAAAAACTCTACACCATCAGTTGAAAGTGAAACCCCTTTTGATGTTCGAACAAAAATCTCAATACCAAATTCAGCCTCTAACTCTTTTACGGCGGTTGATAAACTCGGTTGAGTAATATATAAATTTTTAGCCGCTTCATTAATTGAACCTGAGCGAGCAATTTCTAAAATATAACGTAATTGTTGTAATTTCATAACATCAAATAGATTATCGTCAAAAGTAAAATAGGTTAAATTAAACAAGCTTTATAATTATTTGCTTATCTAAAATATCCTATACATCATAACTTACATAGCAAAAATTGTATGCAATGAATTTAATACCATTTGATTTAAACTTTAGATAATCTTTATCAAAAGATGATTCGATAAAATGTATGAAACATACTATTAATAAATTTTTACTGAAACGTAGGCGTGACCTCAAACTTTTTTACAAAAAATAAATAACAGTTAAAAACGAGACTGATAAACGCCATATTTTTTAAATTAATTATCTGATTTCTATTATTTTATTATTACTATCTGTTAATAACTGATTTTAGTAAAAATTTTTTACTGAAACGTGGGCGTGACCTCAAACTTTTTTACAAAAAGATGAATAACAGTTAAAAACGAGAATGATAAACACCATATTTTTTAAATTAATTATCTGCTTTGTGTTATTTTATTATTGTTATCCGTTAATGACTGATTTTAGTAAAAATTTTTTACTAAAACATAGGCGTGACCTCAAACTTTTTTACAATGGTTCTAAATAGATATATATTGTGAAAATAAATATTTTCGGCTTATATCATATTTAACTCCGATGACATTATAAAATCATAAGATTACTCAAAAAATATGCAAAAAGTTGGTAGAAATTTGCATGCCACTATTTTCAAAATAAAACCATAGATTATAATTGGTTTGTTCCCTATACACATATGGATAAACCGCGCACCCATACTATATTGAGTAGTTGTGGCGTCTGTTCCCTATGCACATAGGGATAAACTCTGGGTTTTGTTTAATGTATTCAATTCCTATTTTATAAGCTAAAAACACATCAATTTGTTTTAAATAATAACTTGTAATATAGACTTCAGTAAATTTCATTTATTATTTGCAGTAAAGTTTGAAAAATAGTATTGAGAAATTTGAGTAAAAGACAGGATTTAAGAATAATATTGGTTAATTTTTTATTTTTTCGTGAAGTTTATAGTTCTAATAATTTATTTAAAATCAATCGACATTTCAATATTAAAACAAGTTAAAAAGGCTGGTTTTATAAACATAATTGCTTTTGCGATTATTGTAGTAGGTTTATTACTACTTAAATCGCAAACTAACCTTATATGAATTCTGCAATATCTCTTTTTTTGCTGTTATACAGGATTCAACAAATTGAACAACTTGTTTTAAAAGAAATTTTCATAAATCAGTTTAATGCTCATAATAGTAGAAACCGTAATAAGCATTGGTCTTATTAATTTACGCCCTTTAGCAATAACCATTTTAGCGCCTAACCTTGCTCCAATAAACTGACCAACCAGCATGACAAGACCAATCGACCATACCACTTGCCCGCCCATAATAAAAAATAGTAAACCAGCTAAATTTGAGGTGAAGTTAAGTACTTTAGTGTGGGCGGTAGCTTTGGTTAGATTAAATCCTGCCAATGTAATATATGCTAAAGCATAAAATGATCCGGCACCTGGTCCAAAAAAGCCATCATAAAAGCCAATACCTAATGCAGGAATAAGAGCAAATTGGAGAACAGAAAAACGACTTTTACGATCACTTTCACCAATCGTTGGGGATAATAAAAAATATAACCCTACACTAATCGTTAATATTGGCAGCAATAATTTCAAAAAATCGGTTTGGATATGCATTACCGATATAGTACCGATGGCTGAACCGACAAAAGCCGCTACAATTGCCCATTTTTGTTGATTTAAATCAACCATCCTTTGCCGTATAAAATAGAGGCTCGCAGAAAATGAACCACCACAACTTTGCAATTTGTTGGTGGCCAATGCACTTGCTGGTGGTAAACCAACCGCCAATAATGCTGGTACGGTTAATAATCCTCCACCACCAGCAATTGAATCGATAAATCCAGCTAAAGCAGCAATAGCAAATAATAATAAAAGTAGTTCATAACTCATAATTCATTTACATCATTACACTGAGCTCGATAACGAAGATAGTGATCCATTAAAACAATAGCAACCATTGCTTCAGCAATTGGCACGGCTCTTATACCTACGCATGGATCATGCCTGCCATGTGTTGATACTTCAACACTTTCACCATGAATATTAATTGATTGACCAGCAATTTCAATACTCGGCGTTGGTTTTAATGCAATACTGGCTAAAATAGTTTGCCCTGAGCTAATTCCCCCCAAAATACCACCAGCATGATTAGATAAAAAACCTTGTGGCGTTATTTCATCACGGTTTTCACTACCACGTTTATTGATAACATCAAAACCATCACCAATTTCTACACCTTTTACGGCATTAATACTCATGAGCGCATGAGCTAGTTCAGCATCTAATCTATCAAAAACAGGCTCACCCAAACCAACAGGTACATTTTCAGCAACAATACAAACTTTAGCACCAATTGAATCGCCTTCTTTTTTTAATGATCTTAATAATTGATCTAGCTCATCAAGTTTACTTTCATCCGCACAAAAAAATGGATTTTGTTCAACTTGTTGCCAATCTTTTAATTGACATTTTATCTCACCCATTTGAGCTAGGTAGCCACGAATGGTAATTCCTAATTTTTCATGCAAATATTTTTTTGCTATTGCACCTGCCGCAACTCGCATAGCAGTTTCGCGCGCGGAAGAACGCCCCCCTCCTCGGTAATCGCGAATCCCATATTTATGTTGATAAGTGTAATCAGCATGACTCGGTCTAAAAATATCTTTAATTTGGCTGTAGTCTTGTGAACGTTGATCGGTATTTTCGATTAATAAGCCGATACTGGTTCCCGTTGTGACCCCATCAAAAACGCCTGATAAGATTTTTATTTGGTCAGCTTCACGCCTTTGAGTGGTATAACGCGATGAACCAGGACGACGACGATCAAGATCATATTGCATATCTGATTCAGTCAAAGCAAGACCAGGCGGAACGCCATCAACAACACAACCTAGCGCAATGCCATGTGACTCTCCAAATGTTGTAACTTTGAATAATTTTCCAATTGAGTTTCCAGCCATAATAATTTTTCCGTATATTAAAAACAGCTTATTTAAAACAGTGTTGATATTGAATTAATTCTTCACGCGTGATAGAAAAAACACCTAATCCGCCACGTTCAAACTCCAACCAATTAAAAGGAACTTGAGGATATTGCTCTTGTAAGCTAACCCAGCTATTTCCTACTTCACAAACTAATATTCCTTGTGGTGATAGATGATTAATTGCATCACTTAAAATTCGTTTAACGATGTCTAAACCATCAAATCCGGCTTCAAGTGCTAATTTAGGTTCATAGGAAAATTCATCAGGCAAATCGTCCATATCTTCATTATCAACATAAGGAGGATTAGTAACAATTAGATCATATTGTTTTGCTGGAATATCATTGAATAAATCAGATAGCATTGGTGTAACTCGAAAATTCATTTCGTGCAAGTCAATATTTTGTTGTGCTACATCCAACGCTTCTAATGAAATATCAGTGATATCAACTTGTGCCTCAGGAAAAGCATAAGCACAAGCAATACCAATACAGCCGCTACCTGTACAGAGATCTAAAATCTGTTGGGGTGGCTGTGATAATAAAGATTGGAAATGATTATCAATTAATTCACCAATCGGAGAACGTGGAATCAATACACGTTCATCAATGTAAAAACTGTGTCCACAAAACCAAGCTTGATTAGTTAAATATGGCGTTGGCACTCGATCACTAATCCGTTTTTGGATAATATCGAAAAGCGCTTGTTTTTCGTCATTGGTAAGATTTGCAGAATAAAATTCGGTAGGAATAAACAATGATAAACCCAAAGTGGCTAAGATAAGTTGTTTAGCTTCATCGATAGGATTATCTGTACCGTGACCTAAGAAAACATCTGATAGACTAAGTTGTGATGATGTCCAGCGTATAAAATCCTGAACCGTGCGTAAGTTTTCCATAATGGCTCCAATGATTAAGGAGAGGGAAGGTATTACTCGTCACTTCCGATCACATTATAATGAGGAAATGCACTAAATTAATATTGAAAGTGACTAATAACAATCACGATGAGCCAAAAGGCTTTTCACTTCCAATAACTAAAAATTAATATGGCGGTGAGGAAGGGATTCGAACCCTTGATACGTTGCCGTATACACACTTTCCAGGCGTGCTCCTTCAACCACTCGGACACCTCACCATCTATTTACAACCTGCTTTAGAAGAGCAGGTTGCATACTATAATAATCCCAAGCGAATTAATCAAGCTTTTTTAATTCATGCAAACAATGGCGCCAAACACAATCAAAACCGATACAATTGCAGTTGTCGTCATTAAAGCGTATTTCAAATCTGTACACATGTTTATTATCTCCAATCGTTTTAATATTTATTCACCTAGTTTTTAATAGGTGATCTAAGTGAAATAATCTCTTGAGTTAATTTTTTATCGTCAATATTTGGGTATTTAGATATCAAATCTAACAATATCTCAACTGATTCGTTTAGATAAGCATCGGGTTGCTTATAATCTTTAGGTAAATCTTCTAATTTAGTAATAGGAGGTTTGCCTTCTCGAGCTAAACGTTCATTCATTCTTTTTAAATCGCGATCTTCATAACTTTTTTGTTCTGCTTCACGATTCTTTTTATTGAGAGACACAATATATCGACGATCTTTTTTATCATTAAGCTCTTTAATATCTTGATCAATATAGACAAATTCTGGATTATTTGAAATTCGTGCTAAATGTTCGGACTTTAAATAAGGCAATATTGTTTTTATATTAGTCAGAGTTAAATATTCAGATGATGGAATTTTATCCCATGGCAAAGCGTTATCTAAGAAACGTTCACCAGTTTCATCATCATATTTAGTTTTACTCATTTCAATATCGGGCTCGACACCTTTAAGTTGTGTACTACCGCCATTGATACGATAAAATTTTTGCACGGTATACTGAACACCACCAAGCTCTGGCCAATTAGGATGAAGTCTAGCATCAGTTTGATAAGCAATATTTCGAGAGGTTTGTACCGTCCCTTTACCATAAGTTGTTTCACCAACTATTACAGCTCTGCCATAGTCTTGCAATGCTGCGGCAAATATCTCAGAGGCCGAAGCACTATAACGATTAACCATTACAACAATCGGGCCTGTATATTCGATGCCTTTATTTTTATCATCATAAACAATAACTTTTTGAAGATTATCGCGAACTTGAACTACTGGTCCATAATCAATAAAAAGTCCTGTCAAAGAGATAACTTCAGCTAACGAACCACCACCATTATTACGTAAATCGATAACCAGACCTTGTAACTTAGCTTTATTGGCTTCCAATAAAAGTGATTCAACTTTGTCGGTTAAACCCATATAAAAACTTGGTATATCAATAACACCAACTTTTCCTCTTTGATTATCAACAATATTTAATTTTGCTTCACGATCTTCAAAGTGAATCTTATCTCGAGTCAGCTCAATAACTTTTGGTTTGCTGTTATTACCCGCAGGCAATATTTCGAGTTTAACAACAGTTCCTTTAGGACCACGAATTTTGTCGACGATATCATCTAAACGCCAACCAATTACGTCTTCTATTGGAGAATTGCTTTGCCCAACACCAATGATTTTATCACCTACGGCAATCGATTTACTTTTCTCAGCCGGACCGCCAGTCACAAAAGACATGATTACTGTATAATCATCTTGTTGGCTAAGCGTTGCACCGATACCTTCAAAAGATAAACTCATTTCAGTATCAAAATCACGTTTTTTGCGTGGTGCTAAATAACTGGTATGGGGATCAATTTCTCGCGCAAATGCATTCATAAATACTTGAAAAGCATCTTCATTATTTGATTGTTCAATGGTTTTTAAAACTCGATTATAACGTTTAGTTAACGTTTCTCGAATTTGATTTTCATCTTTGCCAGATAAAGATAAGCTAAGTTCGTCATATTTAACGCGCTTATCCCAATAAGAGTCGAGCTCTTTTTCAGTGGTTGGCCAAGATATATCTTCACGATTAAAATCAATTTCATCGTCGGTAGAAAAATCCATTGGAGATTGTAAAACTTTAAGTGCATACTTATAACGCTCATAACGTTTATGCATTGCAAGATTATAGATATCGTAAGCAGTTTTTAAATTACCATCGAATAATTCTTGACCTAATAACTCTTGTCGATTGCGGAAAGTATCGACATCACTTTGAATAAATATCGCTTTACTACCATCTAGCATTTTAAAATAGCGATCAAAAATTTTAGCTGAAAATGCACCGTTTAATGCAAAGTTACGATAGTGCGCTTGAGTAAAAAAATTCGTTACTCGCTTAGCAACGACTTGGTGTACATCATCTTGTTTAAGTACTGGTAATGGATCGGTGGCAGGTTGTTTGGCCTGGACACTCAAACTTACAATACATAATGCTAGGCTTAATTTAATGGTGCCTTTGAGTAATTTATTCATTCAAATTCTCTATTTGGTAATAATATGCTCAGGTTTAACAGTTAATTCCATTCCAGAGCCAACATTAACTTTGATATGCTCTTTTTCAATATTAATGATTTGTACTTTTAACGGTTTATTGCCTAATATTACTTTAACATAGTCACCCACTTTTAAAGTCTTCGCTTTTTTCACAGGCGGACGTGGGTTTTTACGTTTTTCTTTTTGTGTCCGTTCTTTTAAACGCTCTTTTGCTTTCTGCTTACTTTCTTTTAGCTGTTGTTGGGCATATTCCATTTGTTCTTTGCTTATAATCTCATCTGGATTTCCATCTAAGTCTATACGATGAGCGCCTTCTTTAATGCTGTATAAATAACGCCAACTCATGGTATAACCGCGTAAAGCAACGCGAAGTTTAGTTTTACTTAGTGCTTCACTATCCAAGCGTGAAAGGATATCTTGAAAAATTCCAATTTTTAAAGGTTTCGCTTCACCTTCGAGAGTAAAACAATTAGGAAATTGTTGAGCTAAATATGCAATAATATCTTTACTATTTGTTAATTGAAACTGACTTTCCATTGTTTATTCCATAGCAACTAAATTAATTTTTTACTAGCGTTAGAGTATATCGCAGCTTGCGCAATAACACTAACTATCTTTTTTATCTTTATAAATAAAACTTATAAAATCTTTAATACCATTTCGCATCAACCATGATATAACAATTGATTTTTCATCAACAGATAACTGTTCAAATGCTGTCATCCATATTTGCAATGGGTCAATTGGCGGAACAACATAAGTTGCACTTTCTTCCTCAAGATACAATGCTCTTTTGACGCTAAGAGGTAAGCTATTTATATGATATTCTAAAGCCTTTCCTCGAACACCTGTTCTTTTGCGTGCAGTCCAATTTTCTGATCTTGCTTTACGATTAACACCTTGTATCGTTGATGGCATCCCGGCAATACTTAATAGCTCTTTTGATGAGAACCATTCTTTCATTTTATCATCCCATTTTAACACAATAAGAAAAAAATACAGAAATTAAAGAAACTTTGATACAATAAATAAGAAACAAGAAATCATAAATAACTATAGTTAGATTATAAACTTACTTGTTTTAGTAACATCAAAGCATAACATAGATATACAAGGTTATAAACAAAGAGGAAATAAAAAATGAAAATAAATTCTAGTGATTGGCATCCTGCAGACATTATTGCCGCACTAAAAAAGAAGGGGACAACTCTTGCTAATCTATCTCGACAATCAGGTCTAAGTTCATCAACGCTTAGTAATGCTTTAGCTCGACCTTGGACAAAAGGAGAGTTCATTATTGCCCAAGCGCTAGATGTAGAGCCTAATGAAATTTGGCCAAGCCGTTATATTGATTCAATCACCAACGAACCAATAAAACGCGTATTACGACTTACAACCACCACAAAGAAGAAGAAAAAACGAAAATCAACGAGTAAACGAAAAAAAATTAATAAAGAATGATGAAACTATGGAAACATATAGAAATGAAACATTTTCTATATTTATTTCAGATTAAATTTTAGTTGATCTTGAACGTTACCAAACATATGTTATCATTCATATACATGGAGAAAAAACATTAATTATCAGGCTACAATATAATGAAAAATGTTAATAAGTTCTTTATCGCTTTATTCTCAATAATAATATTATCGAGTTGTTCACAAAATAATTTTATTGAACAAGGTACACCACTAAGTAAAGACAAAGTTAGTAGTATAGTTGAAGGTTCAACAACTGAGTCACAAATAATATCATTATTTGGTGAACCAGTAAGTAAGAAAGTGATTAATTCTGATGAAGTGCAATGGACATACAAATATATTAGAAAGAGTTCAACTAGCCATTTAATTATTGGCGAAACCCAATCTAATACTATCAGCGGAACACTGGATGTTATCATTTCGAAAGGTGTTGTAACTTGGTATAATTATAATGAAAATCATGAACAAAAAAGATGGTAGTTAAACTTACTTTATCTAATACCAATAGCACATTGTTATAATGTGCTATTAGAGTGAGCAAGTTAATTAATTGATGCATCATTAAGTATGATCCTACCTTTTCCGGCAATATCAGTATAAAAAAGTATATACTTTACCCACCTGCCTATTCAAAAACAGACATTACTGGACAAAATCATACATTAAGTTATACTCATTGACGAAATTAACCAGACAATCGCTGCTTTGTTGTAGTCCTTTGTAAAAAGGAGACAAACAGAGGGGAGGAAAGTCCGGGCTCCATAGGGCAGAGTGCCAGGTAACGCCTGGGGGATTTTGGCGCGAGCTGAGATTCACGACTAGTGCAACAGAGAGTATACCGCCGATGGCTTAGCAATAAGATCAGGTAAGGGTGAAAGGGTGCGGTAAGAGCGCACCGCGCAACTGGTAACAGTTGTGGCACGGTAAACTCCACTCGGAGCAAGGTCAAATAGGGATTCATTGGCGCGGCCCGCGTTGAATCCGGGTAGACTGCTTGAGCTAATGCGTGAGCATTAGCCTAGAGGAATGATTGTCCACGACAGAACCCGGCTTATCGGTTAATTTCGCCCTCTTCTTTATAAATTTATCTTCAATATTAAATTTTAAGATTGCTTCTTATTTGCTAACCAACGTTTAAATGCAAGCCATAGTGAAAAAATTAATCCTAGTACCAATAAAAAGGCAGGAATCAACATAAGAAGAGACATGATTTGTTTTTCATATTTATCAAAAAATGGTGATAAACCAAATAAGTAACCTAATGTCACAATTAGAAAAATCCATAATGTCGCACTGATCCAGTTATAAATATGAAATTTTCGACTATGTAGCCCTGAGATTCCCGCCATCATAGGTAATAACGTACGTACAAAAGCAATAAAGCGTCCAATGAATAAAGCTTGCAATCCATATTTATGGAATAACACTTCTGATTTTTTATGATATTTTTCAGGAACATGCTCCATCCACCCCTTAACCAGCTTAGTATTACCTAACCAGAGACCTTGTATGTAACCTAACCAAGTACCTAAAGCCGCACCAGAAATTAAAATAACATTTATTAAACCAAAATGAAAAACATCACGACTAATCAAAACCCCAGTTAGGAATAATAAACTATCACCCGGTAAGAATGCTGCTGGTAATACGCCATTTTCTAATAAAATGACGACAAACAACATCCCATAAAGCGTCCAAAGCACATTCGGATTGGATAAGATTGCAATATCCAAGTTAATAAAAGCATGATAAAGATTGATGATTGTTTCCATCTATTTAATTTCCCATTTTATTTATAGTTATTAGTTATTAATCGTTCCGCCAACGGTTAAATTATCCACTTTTAAAGTGGGTTGACCAACCCCTACAGGAACACTTTGTCCAGCTTTGCCACAAATACCAACACCTGAATCTAATGTGAGATCATTCCCTACCATCGATATTTGTTGCATGGTTTCAATGCCGGAACCAATTAATGTTGCGCCCTTAACTGGGGTAGTTATTTTTCCTTTTTCAATTAAATAGGCTTCTGATGTTGAAAATACAAACTTACCAGAAGTGATATCAACCTGACCACCCGAAAAATTAGGTGCATAAAGACCATAGTCAACGCTATTGATAATGTCGTCGAAAGTAGATTCTCCAGCTAACATATAAGTGTTAGTCATTCTTGGCATAGGTAAGCATGCATATCCTTCACGACGACCATTGCCGGTTGAATGTGTGTTCATCAATTTAGCATTAGTCTTATCAAACATATAACCTTTTAAAATACCATTTTCGATAAGAACGGTTTTTTGACTTACGGTACCTTCGTCATCAATTGATAATGAACCTCTGCGATTTTCAATTGTTCCATCATCTACAATAGTACAGAGTTCTGAGGTGACTTTTTCACCAATTTTTCCTGAGAATACCGAGCTGTTTTTGCGATTAAAATCCCCTTCTAAACCATGTCCTACCGCTTCATGAAGTAGTACTCCTGGCCAACCCGCACCTAAAATTACAGGCATTGTACCTGCAGGGGCAGCTTTAGCTGACAATGAAACTAATGCTAATCTCACAGCTTCTCGAGTATAACTATCAGCAAAGCTTTCAGACGTTTTAGGATTAATATTTAAAAAATACTCATAACCAAAACGGCCCCCTCCGCCACTACCGCCTCGCTCACGTTTCCCGTCTTTTTCGACAATGACCGATACAGATAAACGTACTAATGGACGGACATCGGCGCATAGTGTACCATCAGTACCTGCAATCAAAATATCTTCATAACTACCAGTTAAACTGGCTGATACTTCAATTACATTTTTGTCAATTGACCTTGCTAACTGATCAATATGTCGTAACAATGCAATCTTTTGCTCTTGAGAAAAAGAGTTAATTGGATTGATTGATGCATACATGGGTACCATTTTAGCCGTTTTAAAAGGTGTGACAACAATTGGAGTTTGCTGTTTAGTGATTGAATTGGCTGCCAATACACTCTGTTCTAAACGATTTAAAGAGAGCTGATCAGTATAGGCAAAACCGGTTTTTTCGCCAACAACTGCACGAACGCCAACACCTTGATCACGATGGAACGAAGCATTTTTAATAATGCTATCTTCCAGTACCCAGCTTTCGTAATAACCAGATAAAAAGTATAAATCACCAAAATCAATTTGCCTTGAACTTAACATATCAAGCAAATGTGAAATATCACGTTGGCTTAAGTTATTAGGGTTGAGTAGCCGTTCACTCACTTGAGTTACTATCATAAATTCCTTAAATTTTAATTTATAATGCTATATTTTTGAATATATATATCCATTATTATGTTATTTTTATACTGAAACGTATAGTTAACCTGAAACTTTTTAACATGTAATTGCTTTACATTAATACCACATCATATTGTTCTTGAATATAAAGTGGTTCAATTTTCACTTCAACTCTTTTACCAACAAAGACTTCAACTTCAGCAAGTGCATGTGATTCATCAATCGTTAAAGCATTCGCAACAGCAGATGACGCATAGACTAAAAAATATTCAGAACGATGAGCTTTATATACTCTTACAATTTCACGTAAAATTTCATTACAAACAGTTTCAACTGATTTGACTATTCCTCTACCCTTACAAGCAGGACATTCTTCACACAAAATATGCCCAATACTTTCACGAGTTCGTTTACGTGTCATTTCTACTAGTCCTAATGTAGAAAATGAATTAATAGTTGTTCTAGCTCGATCTTTCGACAAAGAATCCTGCAATGATTGTAATACACGTTCTCGATGCAAATTTTCTTGCATATCGATAAAATCGATAATAATAATACCACCTAAATTGCGTAATCTTAATTGACGCGCAATAGCAATGGTTGCCTCTATATTAGTGTTAAAGATTGTCTCTTCTAAATTTCGATGACCAACAAATGCACCAGTGTTAATATCAATTGTTGTCATGGCTTCGGTTTGATCAATAATTAAATAACCGCCCGATTTCAGTTTAACTTTGCGATCTAATGCTCGTTGAATCTCATTTTCAGTATCATATAGATCGAATATTGGGATATTACCACGATAATGAAAGAGTTTATCAGTCACTTCTGGCATAAACTCTTGAGTAAAATCGACAAG
Organism: uncultured Gilliamella sp.; assembly: GCA_946482005.1. Lineage (GTDB taxonomy): Bacteria > Pseudomonadota > Gammaproteobacteria > Enterobacterales > Orbaceae > Gilliamella. Next base: position 88,190 of record CAMLPV010000002.1, on the reverse strand, counting down.
AAGATCGTAAGTCAATTTAGAATCAACTAAAATACGCTCAATTGGATCACCAACAAAGTCTCTTAACACTCGTTGAGATAAAGCTAACTCACCATAAACTAAATTTTTACTGGTAGGTCGTGCCATTCGTTCTTGAATTTTAGTCCATAACCGTTTTAAAAAGTTTGCATCTTGCTCAAGCTCATGAGCACTTGCACCCTCGGCAGCAGTTCTAACAATAAAACCACCGTCTGGGGTTACATATTGTTCAACAATATGTTTTAGTCTTTGACGCTCTTCTTCACTTTCTATGCGTTGAGAAGTAGCAACGTGTGAAGAATTTTGACCTGGCATCAACACCAAATAACGGGACGGTAAAGTAATATCAGTTGTGAGTCGAGCGCCTTTAGTTCCTAATGGATCTTTAACGACTTGTACCATTAAATCTTGTCCTTGACGGACAAGTTCAGAAATATCTTTTACTTGAAATTGCTCTTGTTCTGAATCTGACACACATTCAGTATGGGGCATGATATCGGATGCATGCAAAAATGCTGCCTTTTCAAGACCAATATCGACAAATGCTGCCTGCATACCAGGCAAAATACGAATAATTTTTCCTTTATAAATATTACCGACAATGCCTCGACGCGATTCACGATCAACATGAATTTCTTGCAATACACCATCTTCAATATAGGCAACTCGCGTTTCAGACGGAGTTACGTTCATTAATAATTCAACAGACATACAGAAACATTCCCCTAATTAATTGCAAAGTTTTGTTTTATGCTTTGCAATAGCAGATATATCCATATCCATAAAAACCCATCAACACAACTTGATAATAGTATATAAGGCGACATAGTAATTGTATGATAAATACTTACCTGAAATATAAAGATTAATGCATTATAACATACCGAAATACCAAATAAGATAAAAGCCTGTTGCCACAAAGCTAAATTACTCAACAATTGGTATTTGAATACAAGTAAATAGGCAATTAAAGAATAGATGAAAGCATGTACGCCCAGTACTGTTCCCGAGCATAAATCTATCAATAAACCAAAAACAAATGCGGTACCTATGCCAATCTGATAAGGTAAAGTAATTAACCAATAAGCAATAATTAATAAAAACAAATGTGGTTTAAACATATCATATGAAGGTGACCAAGGTATAATTTGAAAAAATAAGCCTATTAACAAAGTGAACCAAATAATTAATATGCTATTACGAGCCCTCATGTTTTACTCCTTGATCTCCCCATAGTAATAATAGATAGCGTAAACGTTTTAGATCGGCTGTCGGCGTTGCCGAAATGACCGGTGTTGAATCGCTAATATCAAGTTTGACAGAACTTACTACTGCAACGGGATAGCCTTCAGGAAAACGGCCATCTAGTCCAGAAGTTACTAATATGTCGCCGACTTTGATATCAACATTGTTTGGTAAAAAATCGAGTGTTAAATCATTACTGCATCCATTACCAACTGCCACCATAGAAATATCATTTCTTAATATTTGTACAGGTATTGCATGTTGATAATCACAAACTAAAATTGCTCGGCTTGTTTTTTGAGCGGTTTCATAAATTTGCCCAACGATACCTTTATCATCAACGACAGGTTGACCTATATAAACACCGTCATTTTTACCTTTATTGATAACGACTTGATAAACATAAGGATCCGTATCAGCTAATATAACTTGAGCTGCCATTTTATGTTCATCATGTCTTAAAGGAGACCCAAGCAATTCTCTCAATCGATCGTTTTCATGTCTAAGATGCTCAAGCAATAACAGGTCTGTCTTTTTTTCAAGCAGTATATTATTTAAATTTGCATTTTCTTTTTCTAACGCTTCACGCGTCTTTGACATCTCATAAAGTGTGTCATAGGTCGCTTTTGGTGCATTTGAAATGTAATACAATGGCGAAATCATTGTATCTAAATAGTAACGAACTTCTTTAAACGGACGATAATTTAAATCTAATATTATCAATATAATAGATAATAGCAAAGATATAAATAACTGCACACTAAGAGGAGAACGTTTAGAAAAAAGTAATTTCATTATCCAGTACTTACCTGTTATATGCTTAAAATCTAATTAATTCAAGATATGACTCCGCCGACTATGTCGGCGGAAAAAGTGAGATGTTTATTAATTATCGATTTCATAAAAATTATGATTAATCAATAATTAGAAAATAATTACTCTTCACTAAAGAGATCCCCGCCCTCCATATCAACCATATCGAGAGCTTTGCCACCGCCTCGTGCCACACATGTAAGAGGATCTTCAGCGACAACCACATGAATACCCGTTTCAGCCGATAGTAATTTATCAATATTACGTAATAAAGCACCACCGCCAGTTAATACCATACCATGTTCTGAAATATCAGAGGCCAGTTCAGGAGGACACTGTTCTAACGCAACTTTAACGGCACTGACGATACCACTTAGTGGTTCTTGAAGCGCTTCTAAAATTTCATTGGAATTTAAAGTAAAGCTACGAGGCACACCTTCAGCAAGGTTTCGACCACGCACTTCAATCTCAAGAACTTCATCCCCTGGATACGCGCTTCCAATAACATGTTTAATTCGCTCAGCAGTTGCTTCACCAATTAACGCACCATAATTACGACGAACATAATTGATAATTGCCTCATCAAAACGGTCACCACCAATTCTTGCCGATGCAGAATAGACAACACCATTTAACGAAATAACAGCAACTTCAGTGGTACCACCGCCAATATCAACCACCATTGAACCAGTTGGCGATGAAACGGGTAAATCAGCACCAATAGCTGCTGCCATCGGCTCTTCAATTAAGTAAACTTCACGGGCACCTGCTCCTAATGCAGACTCACGGATAGCACGACGCTCAACTTGTGTTGCACCAACTGGCACACAAACTAAAACGCGAGGACTTGGTCTTAAAAAGCTATGACTATGCACTTGACGAATAAAATACTGTAACATCTTTTCAGTCACGGAAAAGTCAGCGATTACACCATCTTTCATTGGTCTAATCGCAGCAATATTGCCTGGAGTACGTCCTAACATCTGTTTCGCAGCCTGCCCAACAGCAGCGACACTTTTAGGTGTGCCTGTGCGATCTTGACGAATAGCGACAACTGAAGGTTCGTTTAGTACAATACCTTGACCTTTTACATAAATAAGGGTGTTAGCTGTACCTAAATCAATCGATAGATCATTTGAAAACAAGCCACGAACTTTTTTGAACATAATAAAAACTCTTCCTAGAAATAATCTTGTTTAAGTGTTAGTGAGTACTTGAAGCAAACTATAGGATAAAATACTTAATTTTAATTTTATATCGTATAAAATAGTATTCTAGTTATTTTTTAAAACCTGTTTGCTTCAATAACAATTAGGTTTATATATTGTATCGCAATTCTAAAATAATACCTAGAAAATAGTATAATAACAGTTTGTAAAGGAGAGATATATAATGACAAAATCTATTTTACAGTGTATGCTTCCGCGTTAATGTTGAGTTACTGCCTTATTATCACTTTAAAAGATTACTTTTTAGATATTAAGGATGCATTAAATTAATTGTTACTTATATCAAATAAACACGGTGTAATTCATGGATATACGCAAAATTAAAAAATTAATTGAATTAGTTGAAGAGTCAGGTATTTCAGAAATTGAAATCTCTGAAGGTGAAGAATCGGTTCGAATTAGTCGATCAATACCTACAACAAACTATTCAGCGCCAATACAAAACATTCAAATCCCTCAAGCAGCACCAGTTGTTGTTGCTCCTAACTCAGTTAGTGAAAGTGTGGCTGAAGCGGATCCTATTGCTCCAGCTCCAACAGGTACAACTATAAAATCACCAATGGTTGGAACGTTTTATCGCACGCCAAGCCCAGAGTCGAAAGCTTTTGTAGAAGTTGGTCAAACTGTCAATGTCGGTGATGTACTTTGTATCGTTGAAGCGATGAAAATGATGAACCAAATTGAATCTGAAAAAGCGGGTACAATTAAAGCTATTTTAGTTGAGAATGGTCAACCTGTTGAATTTGATCAGCCACTATTCATCATTGAGTAATATTAACTTATTTATAAGATTAAGAGATCGAATATGCTTGATAAAATTCTTATTGCTAACCGTGGAGAAATTGCTCTACGTATCCTACGAGCATGTAAAGAACTTGGAATTAAAACTGTCGCTGTTCATTCTTCGGCAGATAAAGATTTAAAACATGTATTACTTGCAGACGAAACTGTCTGTATTGGTCCAGCAGCTTCCGCTAAAAGCTACCTCAATATCCCCGCATTAATTTCTGCCGCCGAAGTTACTGGTGCAGCAGCAATTCATCCTGGATATGGTTTTTTATCAGAAAACGCTGACTTCGCCGAGCAAGTGGAACGTTCTGGATTTGTTTTTATTGGACCAAAACCTGAGACTATACGGTTAATGGGTGATAAAGTGTCAGCAATTCATGCCATGAAAAAAGCTGGCGTACCTTGTGTACCGGGTTCTGATGGTCCTTTAAGTAATGATATTGAAAATAATAAGCAGATCGCTAAACAAATAGGCTATCCGGTTATTATCAAAGCGTCCGGTGGTGGCGGTGGTCGTGGTATGCGTATTGTTCGGGAAGAAAAAGATCTTGAACAAGCAATTAAAATGACCAAATTAGAAGCAAAAACCGCTTTCAATAATGATATGGTTTATATGGAAAAATTCCTTGAAAATCCTCGTCATATTGAGATCCAAGTGCTTTCTGATGGTCAAGGTCATGCTATTTATTTAGGTGAACGTGATTGTTCAATGCAAAGACGTCACCAAAAAGTTGTTGAAGAAGCACCAGCGGTTGGCATTACCTCTAAAATGCGCAAATTCATTGGTGAACGCTGTGTTAATGCATGCATTGAAATTGGTTATCGTGGTGCAGGAACATTTGAATTCTTATTTGAAAATGGTGAATTTTATTTCATTGAAATGAATACGCGTATTCAGGTTGAACATCCAGTTACTGAAATGATAACGGGTGTGGATTTGATTAGAGAACAGATCTTAATTGCCGCAGGCAAACATCTATCAATCAAACAAAGTGATATTGAAATCAAAGGTCATGCTATTGAATGCCGTATAAATGCCGAAGATCCTAAAACATTTATGCCTTCGCCTGGGAAAATTACTCGCTTTCATGCACCAGGTGGTTTTGGTATTCGTTGGGAATCACATATCTATGCAGGTTACACAGTACCACCTTACTATGATTCAATGATTGGTAAGCTAATTGCTTATGGTGAAACTCGTGATGTTGCTATTGCACGAATGAAAAACGCATTAGCTGAACTAGTGATTGATGGTATTAAAACGAATATTGATCTTCACATTGAAATTATGAATGATAAAGGTTTCCAAAAAGGTGGAACAAACATTCATTATTTAGAGAAAAAATTAGGCATTTATGAGTAACAAAAATAATCCCTATTATTTAGGGATTATTGCTTTTAATAAAGATGGATAGATACAAATGAAAAACTGGAAAAGAAGTGCTGAAGAAATTCTAACTATGGGGCCTGTTGTTCCTGTTATCGTTATTGAACGACTAGAAGATGCAGTACCATTAGCAAAAGCTTTAATTGCTGGTGGTGTAAAAGTTCTTGAAGTTACCCTACGAACAGAATGTGCGCTTGAAGCAATTAAAAAAATCATTAAAGAAGTTCCAGAAGCTGTAGTTGGTGCGGGTACAGTAACAAGTGTTGAGCAACTTAAACAAGTAACCGAAGCGGGAGTTGAATTTATTATTACTCCTGGCATAACTGACGCTATTTTAAAAGCAGCAGTTGAAGGACCTGTTCCAGTCATTCCCGGTATTGCGACTATTTCTGAATTATTAACAGCCCAAGAATATGGCTTAACTGCATTAAAGTTCTTCCCAGCAGAAATCAATGGCGGCGTAGCTGCATTAAAAGCTTTTGCTGGTCCTTGTGGATATATGAAGTTTTGCCCTACTGGTGGTGTAAACCCTAAAAATTATCGAGACTATTTAGCGCTCAATAATGTACTTTGTGTTGGTGGAACTTGGTTTATTCCAACTGATGCTATTGCTAATGGTGATTTTGCTAAAATTACTCAACTGGCAAAAGAAGCAGTTGCTGGTGCCAAGTAATTATTTTCCGCCGATTTTATTCGGCGGTTGTTTTTCTAGTTAATTTAACTTCTTAGCCCTCGCCCACTTTCAATGAGTCGCCATGCAATTATATAGAGCACGGTTACAAACAAAATTAACATTGAAAATGTGATCCATAGTGATACGTCGGTCACACCTAAAAAACCATAGCGAAAACCATTAATCATATAAACGATTGGATTTAGTTTTGATACCCATTGCCAAAAAGTGGGTAGCATGGATATTGAGTAAAATACCCCGCCAAGATAAGTTAATGGCGTTAATACAAATGTTGGAATAATACTAATATCGTCAAAAGTCTTAGCAAATACGGCATTTAGTAAACCTGCTAATGAAAACAAAATTGAAGTTAATAATAAAGTGCAAATAACAAAGAGCCAAGAATGCACTTCAAGACGAACAAAAAATAACGATACTATCGTCACTAAAATTCCAGTTAAAATTCCACGTATCACACCTCCACCAACATATCCCCAAATCAAAATATGCGTTGGTACTGGTGCAACCAATAATTCCTCAATATTACGTTGAAATTTAGCACTAAAAAATGAAGAACAGACATTGGTATAAGAATTTGTAATTACAGACATCATGATTAAACCAGGAACAATAAATGACATATAACTAAAGCCACCCATATTCCCAACACGAGAGCCAATTAAATTACCAAATATAATAAAATAAAGTGACATAGTAATAACTGGTGGTATCAATGTTTGCAGCCAAATTCTTAAAAATCTTGTCACCTCTTTACGCCAAATACTTTTTAAGGCAATCCAATATAAATTACACATTATCAGCTCCTTTTGGATTATTATTGCGCAACAAATCAACAAATAACTCTTCTAATCGATTAGTCTTATTACGCACGCTAATCACTTTGACGTTTTGATAATTAAGTTGCTCAAACAACTGATTTAAGCCACGTTGTTTATCAACTTTAACTTCTAACATGCCCGTATCAACATTTACATAACTATAATCTGTTAAAACAATGGGTTCACTTGTTGGTACATAATCAATAATAATAGTTTCAGATTGGCTATTAGCTAATAATTCACGCATAGAAGAGTTCGCTATTAATTGCCCATGTTGAATTATACCAATATTGCGACATAGCATTTCTGCTTCTTCTAGATAATGGGTAGTTAATATAATGGTAATGCCTTGACGATTGATTTCACGTAAAAAGTCCCACATCGAGCGCCGCAACTCAATATCAACCCCCGCGGTGGGTTCATCAAGAATTAATAATTTAGGCTCATGAACTAATGCTCTTGCAATCATTAAACGTCTTTTCATACCACCAGATAACATGTTTGCTCGGCTATGGCGTTTATCCCATAAATCTAAAATTCTTAGATATTTTTCTGCACGTTCTAATGCTAACTTACGTGGCAATCCATAATAGCCTCCTTGATTAGTGACGATCTGAATCACTTCTTCAAATTGGTTAAAATTAAATTCTTGTGGTACTAAGCCTAATTGCCTTTTGGCATTGACAATATCAGTATCTAAATCATAACCAAAAATTCGCACTTCACCTGAAGTTTTGGTTACTAGTGAGCTAATTATGCCAATAGTTGTTGATTTTCCGGCACCATTTGGACCAAGCAATGCATAAAAATCACCTGCTTGAACCGTTAAATCAATACCTTTTAATGCTTCTACACCATTTTTATAAATTTTTTTAAGCGCGACCAATTCAAGCGCAGGAATAGATGACATGGTAAAATCCTAATTGAATAAGTTATGATTGAAATTATATAAACTCAATTATTAATGAGCAGCAATATTGACAACATAATCAGCGGTTGTAAAGGTCTTTTTAGTTTTCTTTATATTGAATATAAATGAGTTATAATTTTCAACTTTTAGCGTACATTAATTTTAGCGAACCATTGGCCATATATATGTGGTCTTAATTTCTAATTAATATAGATAAATAATCACCTAAGGAATAAGTACTATGTTCAAAATTGGTTTAGTTTCTGTGTCTGATAGAGCGGCAAAAGGGATCTATGACGATGAAGGTATTCCATCATTAATATCTTGGTTACAATCAGCATTGAAAACTCCATTTATTACCGAAACCCGAATAATTCCAGATGAACAACCTATTATTGAACAAACATTATGTGAATTCGTTGATAAACTACATTGTGATTTGATTTTAACCACTGGCGGTACAGGACCTGCCATTAGAGATGTCACCCCAGATGCAACTTTAGCAATAGCCGATCGAGTTATGCCAGGATTTGGTGAACAGATGCGTCAAATTAGTTTGCATTTTGTACCTACTGCCATTCTTTCCAGACAAGTTGGCGTTATTCGCAAAAAATGTTTAATTTTGAACTTACCGGGTAGACCAAAATCGATAAAAGAGACGCTTGAAGGTGTAAAAGATAGTGATGGCAAAATAATTGTTAATGGAATTTTTGCCAGTGTTCCTTATTGCTTAGAATTATTAGAAGGACCTTACATTGAAACGCATGAGCACATAGTAAAATCTTTTCGCCCTAAAAGCAGTAACAAATCGAATATTTGATTTTATGCAAATCTTATGCATAATTATGTTTAAAGAATTTAAAGTCTAAAACTTGGTAGTTTGATACTCAATTTATTTCAAAAAAATGTTTATAAAACTCACTAATTAACTTAGATTTTTTACCGATATATTAAGCAACAGAAAATTATTGCTGCTTTCACCCAAAACAGCAATCAATTAATCCTAAAGGAAAAATATGAAACAAGAAGATCTTACTAAAGCTTTTAAAGAAATGCTTCTACAAGAAAAGTTTAGTTCTCAAATAAGCATTGTGCAAGCTTTACAAGAGCAAGGATTTGATAACATTAATCAATCCAAAGTTTCACGGATGTTAACCAAATTTGGGGCGGTTAGAACGCGCAACGCAAAATCAGAAATGGTCTATTGCTTGCCGGCTGAAATGAGTGTACCAACGGCCAGTAGTCCATTAAAAAATTTGGTTGTTGATATTGATTATAATAGCTCAATGGTAGTCATTCGTACCAGTCCAGGAGCAGCTCAACTTATCGCTCGCTTACTTGATTCAATTGGTAAATCAGAAGGCATTTTAGGTTCAATTGCAGGCGATGATACAATTTTTAGTACACCGACCAAATCTTGTACGGTCAAAAGTTTATATCAAACTATTATTCAACTATTTGAACAAGAATTATAACTATTGATATAGCAATTTAATATTTAATATTTAATAAATAATTTTTCCTATTTAACCTATTGACACATTTAGTAAAATCGTTAATTCTATATAGCACTTAAATTGTAACTTACGTTACGAGAACGAAGAGGCGCATTGCTCAGGTAGATTATTTTAGATACTGGAATCGGTGATAAATGATTGAGGGGATGCAATGCCGAGGTTTGATTGAGTATCCAGAAAGCAATCAAATCGACTGCAAGGGCTGAATCCCTTGGGTTGTCACCTTAACAGGTGGAGCGCTTCGCGGTTTGTACTTTTTAAATTATAACTGTAAATTGAACATACCCTCGCTCTAACTCTGTTAAAAATAAAATTTTTAATATGAGGAATCCATGGAAACATCATTTGTAATTGCTAAATTTGGTGGTACTAGTGTTGCTGATTATTCAGCAATGGTAAATAGTGCTAATATTGTTATCAATAACCCTAGTGTAAAAGTTGTTGTATTATCCGCTTCTGCAGGTATTACGAACTTATTAGTTGCATTAGCTGAAGGCCGTGATGCGGAGGTTCGAGCTCAGCATTTAGCCAAAATTCAATCAATTCAATACAATATTTTAGAGCAACTCCCTGAAAACCCTACGTTAAGAGCCGAAATTGATCGAATCATTGCAAATATAGCCTCTTTATCGGAAGCTGCAAGTTTAGCAACGTCACCAGCATTAACTGATGAGTTAGTCAGTCATGGTGAAATTATGTCTTCAAAACTATTTGTTGAGGTATTAAGAGAAAAACAAAAAAGTGCCATATGGTTTGATGTACGTAAAGTTATGCGTACTGATGATAAATTTGGTAAAGCTCAACCTAAAATTGAAGAAATCAAACAGCTTTGTTGTGCACATTTAAAATCTTTAAATACTAATGCGCTAATTGTTACTCAAGGTTTTATTGGCAGTGAAAGTACAGGTAAGACGACAACATTAGGGCGCGGCGGAAGTGATTATACAGCAGCGTTACTTGGTGAAGCATTAAATGCAACGCAAATAGACATTTGGACTGATGTTGCAGGAATTTATACCAATGACCCACGTATTACGCCAGCGGCAAAAAGAATTGATGAAATATCTTTCGCGGAAGCTGCAGAAATGGCAACGTTTGGAGCAAAAGTTTTACATCCAGCAACGTTGGTTCCAGCAGTACGAAGTAATATTCCTGTTTTTGTAGGTTCAAGCAAAGCACCACAAGATGGTGGCACAATTGTTTATAATACTAATAGTATCACATCAAAATTACCTGTATTTAGGGCGCTAGCATTACGACGCAAACAGACATTACTAACCTTAACCAGTTTAAATATGCTGCATGCTCAAGGTTTTCTTGCTAGGGTATTTACTATATTAGCTAAACATAATATATCCGTTGATTTAGTTACCACATCTGAAGTCAGCATCGCTTTAACGATTGACACTACAGGCACTTGCACTAATGGTAACAGTTTATTAACAAAAGAATTATTTGACGAACTTTCAACTCTTTGTCATGTAGATGTTGAGGAAGATTTAGCTCTTATTGCCATCATTGGTAATAACCTAACGACGACAAAAGGTATAGCAAAAGAAGTATTCGGCGTGTTAGATGATTTTGTTATAAGACTTTGTTGTTATGGTGCAAGTACCCACAATCTGTGCCTTTTAGCAAAAAGTAATGATGCAGAAGCAATTATCAAAATTTTACATAAATCTATTTTTGAATAACAACTCATTCAAAGGGAGAATTAATCTCCCTTCGACTTAAATCAAAGTGATTATTTAAAAGAAGCATGTTAAAAGTTTGAAAACGCAATAAAAGACCTTAACTTTTGTTACAAATAATTATAGAATATTTATCAATTACTATATGAATACACTTTTATACACTCAATTCATATAGTCATTCTTTAGTCTTAGGATTAAATCTTCTATCTCCATTTTATGACTGTTATTTATTAATATTTTTAAATTTTGATTTATTAATTTTAATCAATATTGTTAAAGCTATTACATTAAATATCAACATTTCTTAGATTTTTAAACTGTGTTTGTAAACTAAATTTAACCTTAATCAAACAAAGGAAATTATCATGGGTATTTTAAGTTGGGCTATTCTAGGATTAATTGCCGGTTGGATTGCAAAGTTTTTTATGCCACTTGGACGCGTAGGAGTATTTAAAACGATTTTATTAGGAATTGCAGGCGCCATCGTTGGTGGATATATAAGTACATTCTTTGGTTGGGGCACTGTGACAGGATTTAATTTCCCTAGCTTGTTTATTTCAGTCTTAGGTGCAATATTGCTTATTTATATCTACCGCCTAATGAAATAATATTTTGTTTTACACAAAATTGGCGGGGGATTACCCGCCAATTATTTATTAAAAAGTAAATTGAGATTATTATCGACTAGATACTTGCAACCATTTATTTCTGTAAACTTTAAGTTATATTTTACATTTCTTAAAATCTTTAATGAAGCGCCATATACCCCAACAAAGAGTTATAATGAAAAATGAAAGTAAAGATGAAATGAAAAATGAGAACAAACCATCTGTTATAGTAATAGGCCACTTAAATATTAAGTGAGATACAAACACAACAATATTTAAAATAATAAAAGAAGTCCAATATAGTTTTCTTTTAAAAGTATCTTTTGACCCACCTAATTCCAAAAATCCTCTACCAATTTCTTCAATGATAGATTCTACAATATTAACAATAAATTCGCCGGGCATATGATAAAATTATAATTGAAGTATATAGAAGCATTATAATAAATAATTTCGCGATAACCATATTTTTGTTATATTATTTAACAAACTTCATTAAACTAAACCTAAAGATTGTAATGTTAAAAATATTCAATACATTAACTCGAGAAAAAGAAACCTTTAAATCAATTCATCCCAATAAAATTGGACTCTATGTTTGTGGTGTCACTATTTATGACCTTTGTCATATTGGTCATGGTCGCACCTTTGTCGCATTTGATGTTGTAACACGTTATTTGCGCTTTTTAGGTTATCAATTAACTTATGTGCGCAATATCACCGATGTGGATGACAAAATTATAAAACGAGCTCTAGAAAACGGTGAAACTTGTGAACAACTAACCGAACGTATGTTACAAGAGATGTATGCCGATTTTGATGCACTCAATATTAAGCGCCCTGATGTCGAACCTCGTGCTACACAGCAAATGCCACAGATTATTCAATTAATAGAAGAATTAATTGCAAAAGATCATGCTTATATTGCCGATAATGGTGATGTAATGTTTTCAGTTGATAGCGATCCAAATTACGGTATTTTGTCGCGTCAAAATTTGGAGCAACTTCAGGCTGGAGCGCGCGTTGATGTAGTTGATGTTAAACGTAATCCAATGGATTTTGTACTTTGGAAGATGTCAAAACCTAACGAGCCTAACTGGGATTCCCCATGGGGTAAAGGTCGTCCAGGTTGGCATATTGAATGTTCTGCGATGAACAGTTTTCAATTAGGTAATCACTTTGATATTCATGGTGGGGGTTCAGATTTGATGTTTCCTCATCATGAAAATGAAATTGCTCAATCTACATGTGCCCATGATGGACAATATGTTAATTATTGGATGCATTCAGGGATGGTGATGATAGACCAAGAAAAGATGTCAAAATCACTTAATAATTTTTTCACTATTCGCGATGTATTAAAACACTATGATGCTGAAACTGTCCGTTACTTTTTACTATCGGGTCATTATCGTAGTCAGCTTAATTACAGTGAGGAAAATTTAAAACAAGCGAGAATGGCTTTAGAGCGCCTTTATACAGCACTTCGTGATACTGATGCAAATTATCCATATACGATAAAAGAGAGCGATTATTACCGTCAATTCTGTCATGCGATGAACGATGACTTCAATACTCCTGAAGCTTATTCAACCTTATTTGACTTAGCTCGAGAAATCAATAAAGCTAAAGCTGATAACGATATGTCATTTGCCAACGAATTAGCAGCCGAATTACGTTATTTAGCAGCCGTACTTGGTCTACTTGAACAAGATCCAATAAAATTCTTACAAGGTAATCAGCCAGATGACGCCGATGCAGAATTAATTGAAGCATTAATAAAACAACGTAATGAAGCTCGTGCTAACAAAAATTGGGCTCAAGCTGATGAAGCGCGTGATAAACTTAACGCAATGAATATTGTGTTGGAGGATGGCGCAAATGGTACAACTTGGCGGAAAAAAAGTTAATCCATTAAATTAACCTTACCATAATCGGTTATTATTTAAAAATACCCACTCTTTTGTGGGTATTTATTTTCATGCTTAAAAATTATAACTTTTTATCAATCGACGTTAGAATACCACGTAAAATATTCAGTTCTTGTTGTTCAATACGTGCCCGAGTAAATAATCTTCGCAAACGCCCCATAATTTGACCTGGATGATTGGCATTGATAAATTCTGTTTGCAATAAAGTTTGCTCTAAATGCTGATAAAAACGCTCAACATCGATATCTTTAGGGTATTCGGATGTATGTGCATTTAAATTTGCTTGCTCTGATTGATTATCTTGCAAATTTAGCATTGACATGCGAATTTCATAACATAATACCTGTACTGACATAGCTAGATTCAAAGAACTGTACTGAGGATTAGCTGGAATACCAACATGAAAATGGCATTTTTGCAATTCATCATTGGTTAACCCCACTCGTTCACGACCAAAAACCAACGCAACTTGGGCATTAACAGCCTCACCAATGATTTTATCACCGCACTCTTTTGGTGTTAAATTAGGCCATTGTAAAGTGCGAGGACGAGCACTAGTACCTATCACAAGTGAACAATCAGCGATTGCCTCTTCTAAAGATGAAAAAATTATTGCATTTTTAATAATATCACTAGCACCTGCCGCTAATGAAATTGATTGTGAATCAGGCTTTATCACTGGATTGACTAAGCAAAGATTGGATAAACCCATGGTTTTCATTGCTCTGGCGGCAGACCCCATATTACCCGTGTGGGATGTTTCAACCAAAACAATCTTAACATTATCTAAATAGCTCACATCTTCCTCATTAAAAGATCTTATAAAAATAAATAAAAATAGTAGTTACCTACAGTATATAGTAAAGCAAAGCAAAATGCAGGTTCATAGTCATATAGTCATAAAATACATGATTAATAAAATCTTTTTTTTAGATTTAAATCACAAAAACTCATGTTAATAGCAAAGTTCTTATTGACGAAATAAAAATAATTTGCCAATGTATTAATGGAAGCTTAAAAAATCAACTTAGTTGTTTGAAATTATAAAGGAGGTCGATTATGGCTTTAAGTATTACCAGTAAACAAATGGATATTACCCCCGCAATTCGTAGTTATTTAGAAGATAAATTTTCGAAGTTGGATAAATGGAGAGCGCTGTTAATCAATCCTCATTTTATATTATCTAAAGAGCCCGATGGATTTATCATTGATGCTACAATTGCCACCAAAGGAACACCACTAGTCGCATCTGCAAAACATATTGACATGTATGCCGCTATTAACGATCTTATTGGTAAACTTGAAAAACAACTGAATAAAATTCAACATAAAGGTGAAGCTCGTCGAGCAACGGAAAGTATTAAAGGCGCAATTTTGGAAGAAGAAATCTAATAAATAAAAAGCTCTATTTTTTTAAAAGGTACTACTTTAAGTAGTACCTTTATTTGTAGCTTGCTATAATACCGTTAACCTTTTAAAAAAATCTAATAAAAATGAAAGTAGATCACTTATTACCTTTACGAGATAAAATTAACGAACTTGATAAAACTCTTTTAGAACTGATTGCTAAACGTCGTGAGCTTTCGACACAAGTAATTAATACTAAAATTAAGGCAAATATACCCGTACGCGACATGGAACGTGAGCGTTCATTGATTAAATCACTAATTGAACACGGTAAAAAATATCATCTCGATGATATTTTTATCAAACACTTATATCAAATAATTATCGAAGATTCTGTACTTTTACAACAAAAAATCCTACAAGAAAAAATAAATCATGGTTCTATTACGACCGCAAAAATTGCTTTTCTAGGACCCATAGGTTCTTATTCTCATTCAGCTGCTCGACGCTATGCTAGCGCCCATTTAGAACAGATAGTTGAATCAAGTTGTGCGACTTTTAAAGATGTTTTCGAACAAATAGAGAAAGGCGTTGTTGATTATGGTGTTGTACCAATTGAAAACTCCAGTTCCGGATCCATTAACGAAGTTTATGATTTACTACAAAAAACGAATTTGCATATTATCGGAGAGTTATCATTACCGATTGATCACTGTATTTTGGCGCTTCCAAATACTCAATTAGATCAAATTGACACTGTATATAGTCACCCACAACCATTCCAACAATGTTCTCACTTTTTGGAAGGATATCCGCATTGGAAGATTGTCTTTTGCGATAGCACTTCATCAGCAATGGACATGGTTGCTAAGTCAAACAAGCCTAATTTTGCAGCTATGGGTAATAAAGATGGCGGTGAACTTTATGGATTACAAGTTCTTGAACATAGTTTTGCTAATCAAAAAGAGAATATCACTCGATTTATAGTGTTATCTCGTAAGCCAGTTCATGTATCTGATCAAATCCCAGCTAAAACCACAATATTAATGAAAACAGGACAGCAATCCGGTGCACTTGTTGATGCTCTTTCTGTGTTACGTAATCATAATATTGTCATGACTAAACTTGAATCTCGTCCAATTCATGGCACTCCATGGGAAGAGATGTTCTATATTGATCTACAAGGTAATCTCTATTCTGAAGAAATGCAAAATGCATTAAAAGAGTTAGCCAAAATTACCTTATACACAAAAGTATTGGGTTGTTATCCAAGTGACACAATTACTGCTGTAATGTAATGCCTGTAACAATGCCCTCCTTTGCAAAGGCTGTATTAAAATGGTATGAACAGTACGGCAGAAAAACGCTACCATGGCAGATTGAGAAAACACCTTATCATGTGTGGTTATCAGAAGTAATGTTGCAACAGACACAAGTTGCAACTGTTATCCCCTACTTTAATAATTTCATTAAGCTATTTCCAAAAATAACGGATTTAGCAAAAGCACCTATTGATGATGTATTACATCTTTGGACAGGGCTTGGTTATTATGCTCGTGCTCGTAACTTACACAAAGCAGCACAAGTTATTAATAATAAGTTTAATGGTTTATTTCCAACCAAATTTGATGATGTAGTGGCTTTACCAGGAATTGGTCGTTCAACCGCTGGAGCAATTTTATCGCTTTCACAAAATCAACATTACCCAATTTTAGATGGTAATGTAAAGCGTGTTTTAACTCGATATTTTGCTGTTGATGGATGGCCTGGAAATAAAACAATCGAAAATAAACTTTGGCAATTAAGTGAACAAGTTACGCCTGAACAAAATATTGCTAAATTTAATCAAGCAATGATGGATATTGGGGCAATGGTTTGTACTCGTACAAAGCCTAAGTGCACACAGTGCCCATTGCATGAAGATTGTATTGCTTATAAAACGGAAAGTTGGCAAAAATATCCAACACCAAAACCTAAAACAACTAAGCTAGAAAAAACCGCTTATTTTTTAATGCTAGAATATAATCGTGCCATTTGGTTAGAAAAAAGACCACCAACAGGTATATGGGGAGGCTTATATTGCCTCCCAGAATTTTCAAGCGAGCAAGAGCTAAAAGAGTGGTTAGAAAAAAAAGGAATAGTATCAACTGAACCTAAACCATTAAACTCGTTCAGACATACATTTAGCCATTTTCATTTAAATATTGTTCCAATTTATTGTGTTATTACCAATTTCACAAAATGTTTGGATGAATCTTCTGGCTATTGGTATAAACTCGAATCAGATAATGCCAAAATAGGACTCGCTACACCCGTTTATAACTTATTAAAACAATCTGCTTAAAATTGCTGTCAAGCAGAAGCAATCTTGTTTTTAATATATAATTCATCATTATTTTTTTGTAACATTTATTTTATGCAAAGCAAACAATCTCAAGGTTTATCCAGTTGGTTAGTTTTTTTAATGGCATTTGCCATTGGTGTAACTATTGCCAGCAATTATTATGCTCAACCACTACTACATTCAATTACTCATGATTTAAATATTGCAGTTGAGCATGCTGGTTCAATCATAATGGCAGCACAGTTTAGTTATGCTGTTGGTTTACTTTTTATCACACCTCTTGGTGATAAATTTGAGCGAAAACACTTAATTATTATTTTAATGGTATTATCCACTTGTGGGCTTATCGTCAGTGCTTTATCAAAAAATTTATGGATGCTAATAATAGGTACATCCATGACGGGGCTATTTTCAACCGTTGCACAAGTTTTAATTCCTTTTGCAGCTACCCTATCCAAACCGGAACACCGTGGTAAAATCGTTGGCACTTTAATGAGTGGAATGTTACTTGGCATTTTATTGGGTAGAACTTTTGCTGGCGCTATTTCAACTATTGCCGATTGGCATTACGTATATTGGATTGCCACAAGTATCATGAGTATTGTTACCCTATTACTTTGGATCTCACTGCCTACTTACCGTAATACAATTAATATCAATTACTTTCAACTGTTATGGTCAATTGGCTCATTATACAAACAAGAACCTATCCTTAGAATTCGTTCATTGTTAGCAGTTATATCGTTTGCATTGTTTTCTTTATTATGGACACCACTTGCTTTTTTATTAAGTAATGATCCTTATCACTACTCAGATTTCATTATTGGTCTATTCGGAATTGCTGGAGCGGCGGGTGCATTGGGTTCACCTATAGTAGGTAAATTATCAGACAAAGGTAAAGGTTGGCTTGCTACCACAATAGGATTAGGTTTATTACTGTTATCGTGGTTACCACTTTCATTGGCGCAATACTCAATCATTGCATTAATTTTAGGTGTGGTTATATTAGATTTTTCAGTACAAGTCACACATGTTTCAAATATGAGTGCAATTTATCAAATAAGACCTGAAGCTCGTAGCAGAATGAATACAGGTTATATGGTCTGTTATTTTATTGGTGGAATGCTTGGCTCTGTTGGTTCAACCTATTTATTTAGTCATTATGGGTGGATAGCCATTGTGGTATCAGGAACAATATTGGGGTTGATGGGTATCATTTGTTGGCTATTTTATACTAAAACATATAGTTAACCTGAAACTTTTTTACAAATGATTTGATAATTAAATTATCGTTTAGTTTCTAACTTTAATCACAAGTAACTTATTATTCCTTTAAAAAAATTATTAGGCGTTTGGGGGGGAAGTAGAAATGATAACAAAAACTTCTTTTCAAATAAGTAAACAAATGACCAAGCTATCACATTTTTTTAATTGAAGTGCTCTTACATTTTACTCATTGAAATTGATAAACAATTTTAAACTCAATTGAATTAAGACATTGATATTTACTTTTACTGATGAATAAACTAACTTAATACTTTTACTAAGTTACCTAAGGAGTCATTTATGGCTAAAATCTGTTTTCTCAATACTCCCTTTAGTATCAAAAATTTATCACTAAAAAATCGCATCGTAATGCCCCCTATGTGCCAATATCAAGCTACCGATGGCATGCCTAATGATTGGCATTTTGTTCACTATGTATCTCGAGCAATTGGTGGTGTAGGCTTAATTATTGTTGAAATGACAAATGTAGCGCCTAATGGTCGTATTTCACCAAATTGTCTTGGATTATGGAATGATGAGCAGCGTGATCAATTTAAAAGAATTGTTGATGCTGTACATGCTCAAAATGGTAAAATCGCTATCCAAATTGCTCATGCAGGTCGAAAAGCTTTAGGAGCTTCAGATGTTGTCTCTTGTTCACCTATTCTTTATGATGGTTCCAACGAAGCTAATCCAAAATGGCAGTATCAAATGCCAAGAGAATTATCAAAAGATGAAATTATTGATATCATTCAAAAATTTAAAGAATCAACAAAACGGGCAGTTGAAGCAGGTTTTGACGCCATCGAAATTCATGGCGCTCATGGGTATTTAATTCATCAATTCAGCTCACCAAAAACTAATCACAGAACCGATGAATACGGTCAAGATAAATTATTATTTGGTGAACAAGTTATAAAAGCTGCTAAATCGGTAATGCCTAGTGATATGCCACTTATTATCCGTTTTTCTGCACAAGAGTATAGTAAAAATGGCTATGATATAGAATATGGACGCAAAATAGCAAAACGTTTTGCTGAGGCAGGCGCTGACATTTTGGATGTAAGTGGTGGTGGCGATGGGCAATTAGATCCAGCTCATACACCGCAGTTTCATGCTGGATATCAAGTATATTTGGCTCGTGCGATCAAACAAGCAATCAATTTACCAGTTATAGCTGTTGGTATGTTAGAAGATCCATACCTAGCAGATTATGTATTAAGTACTGGGGATGCTGACTTAGTGGCAATTGGGCGAGGATTATTAAAAGACCCATATTGGGCGATACATGTACCCTCTTCACCATTTGTACCAACTTCTTATCAAGTTGCTTTCAAATAACTCAACTATTATTAAATCCTGTAAAAATTTTGCAGGATTTAAATATTTAGATTCGATTAAATATGCATTGCGTATTTAATAAGTTGTTTTTTCAAGGGTGAACAATTGTCTATCGCATTCATGCCCGCAGTTCTTAACATTTTTTTCAACACGTTATCACCATTAAACATGTCTTGAATAGTTCGCATCGCAGTTAACATTACTAACGTATCTTTACGGCGAGTAAATTGGAAAGATTTTAAATTATCAGCAAGTCCTATATCTTTGTGTTTATCATGTAATTGCTTAATTGTCGAAACTAATAAAGCTGAATCTTGAAAGCCTAAATTCACTCCTTGCCCTGCCAAAGGATGAATAGTATGTGCGGCATCACCAATAAGCACTGTTCGATGTTTAACGAATTGTTTGGCAAAACGCGCTTTTAGTGGAAAAACCATCCGTTGATTAATTAATTGGCATTTACCTACTTTATCACCCGTTAATTTAAACAGCTCTTGGCAGAACTCTGATTCTGTAAGCGATGTTAAAGTTGTTGCTTGGTTAGGTTTGGTTGACCATACCAAGCAACTTTTATTTGGTTGCCAAAGAGGTAAAAATGCAACAATACCATTTGGATAAAAAATTTGTTTAGCACAAGATTGGTGAGGATACTGAGTTTCAACGGTTGTAATTACTGCATGATGAAGATAGTTACGTTCAAAAACTGAAATTTTTTCATGTTTACGCAACCAAGAGTGTGCACCATCAGCGCCGATAATAAGTTTAGCTTGTAAAATAGTATTATCTGCCAAGGTTAAAAATGCATAATCATCATTATAGCAATTATCAATGGCAGCAAGATTATAAATGGTTATATTGTGATTTTCTTTAGCAAAGTGATACAAACAGTGAGAGATCAGATTATTTTCGATGATATAGCCTAGATTTGGATAACCATAATCTTTTGCGTGAGCTGAAAGATGCGCTATACCGTTTTTTTCCCATACACCTATTTCGGTAAAGTCTTGCACACGATGACTATTTAATAAATCATCCCAAATGCCTATTTGAGAAAAATACCTTTGGCTAGCACCATTAATTGCTGAAGCCCTTATACCGATTTCATTTTGTAGAAAAGATTCATTATGATGAACCTTAGCATCTATGATCGCTATCTTTAAATCACATTGACTAAGTGCACAAGCTGTTGCTAGCCCAACTAAACCACCGCCAACGATTACAATATCAAAGTGAGTATCCATACTAATCAATCGTTACTTATTATCTTTCTTTAATTCAATTTCATCGTCATTCATCGCTTTTTTGAAGCTTTTTAATGCGAAACCAAGATCTGAACCTAAATTACGTAATTTTTTAGTACCAAATAATAGAACGACCACAGCAAGAAACACTAAAAGGTGTGGGATACTAAATGACATAATAAAATCCTCTTAATTAACTACTCTTATCTATTTAAACTTTATTCTTAGACGTAAGTTTAACGGAGTTTCATTATACTCTTTTTGTGAAAGGATTTCATAACTAGATTATGGGTAAAAAAAAGACCTGTATAAAACTATACAGGCCAACATGAAATATAAGGAATATAAGGAAAGAAAACAATGAAAAATCCTTACCCTGCTTATTATCCATTTTTTTTCGCTTTAGTCAACGTTTTTATTTGTTTTTTTGTTTTATAAAAACGAATCGGTAAAAAAACGAACAAAATATTAAAAATCATCTCACTAAAATAGATTACCAATGAAATTCAGCTCTTTTGCTAATTAGATAAATATCAAAAAAAAGGAAAAAAAATATTATTACTCATAAAAATAATACAAATGCCGTATAAAACTGCAGATTTAAAGCGGAAAAAAAATTACAAAAGTTTTTTTCTAAATATTGGTTCAAAAACCCAAAACCGTAAAAAAAAGGACCAATCGCGATATAACACGAATTAAAAACATTAAATCGAAGAAAAACACATTAAAACACACATTATTCCCAATACCGTGTATATAAAAGTTAAAAAATATGCACTATAATTACCATACGGATGAAAAAAAGAAAAACGAGACAGAAATGAATATGATCAAAAATAAAAATGTCAAAACCTTCAAAGACAGACTATATAATTCAATGCAAGGTTTATCTGTTTCTGCTTTTGCGAAGAAATGTGATATGTCAGAAACTGTTATCAGGGATTATTTATCGGGAAAAACCTATCCCTCACTTACTCGTCTAGAGGTAATTGCTGAGAAATGTAATGTTTCATTTAACTGGCTTGCCACGGGTTACAGACTTGAAGTATTTGACCCAAAAGACGATGACGATGATGTATATAATGAAAATATTTACCGTATTCCTGTTTATAAAAAACAATTACCAACCAAAGAAGAAGCACAATATCAACGCTATATTAGAGAAACACCACCTGTAATGAATTACCCAGTTGTGGAAGGTTGGGCATCTCATCGTGGTTTAGATATAAAAAAATTAATTATCTATTGGGCAAAAGGTGATTTAATGTCTCCTGAAATTGAAAATAATAACGGACTTATTATAAACACAGATATAACGGAGATGGTTGATGGAGCAATATATTTAATCGAATATGAAAATTTTACCTTGTTAAGAAAAATACGCCTAACTTTAAGTAGTTGGATTTTAATATGTAATAATGAACAATATCCAACAATAGAAGTACCTAAAGCACATTTTGATAAGTACAATATAGTTGGTCGTGTTGTACAAATAATTAAAGACGTTTTTTAAACCAATAAATAGAAATCTACTGTTTTTCAATATATAATTGCTAAAGTGAGGAAATATTAACCAGACATATTCCTCACTATTTTTTTATGTTCATAAATCCTTTAATGACAGGTAGATAGCTAAGCAATGTTTATTTAAAATTTCACTTAAATTTGGGCACCAGGATGAATTATATCCATTAGCCCTAATCTCATATTCCATATATCATTGATATATTTACCAATAAAATATCATTTTACTAATTAGGTCTATTATGTATCGATTTTTTGAAAAATTGGTGTCACCTTATCCTAAAGATGATCCTCAACCAGCGGCTAAAAACTTTTTTAGTTTTATATGGCAATCAACCAAAGGCACTCGCGTGTTCATGCTGTTATTAATCATACTAAGTGGATTAAGTGGTGTTTTTGAAGCTTTTTTATTTGCTGCATTAGGTAAAGTGGTTGACTGGCTTGCAGAAGTTGAACCATCTAAATTTTGGCAGCAAGAAAAAACTACATTAATTTTATTCGCTTTAATAATTTTAGCCAGTACGCTAATCATTAGTTTACAAACGATTATTAAACATCAATGTCTTGCTGGAAATTTCCCAATGAGAATGCGTTGGAATTTGCACAGATTAGTTCTTAATCAAAATATGCGCTTTTTCCAAGATGAATTTGCAGGAAGAATATCAACAAAAGTTATGCAAACAGCGCTTGCGGTTAGAGATACTTGTTTTTTAGTCGCAGATATTTTTATCTATGTACTTATTTCCTTTATTACCATGGCGGCTATCATTGGACAATTAGATCTTTGGTTATTAATGCCTTTTCTCGGCTGGACTGTGCTTTATGGGATTGCAATGTACTATTTTATTCCACGCCTAGGTAAAGTTGCCAGTATGCAGGCCGATGCACGTTCTACCATGACAGGAAGAGTCACCGATGCGTACACCAATATCATGACAGTTAAACTGTTCTCACATGCAGGTAATGAAGCTAAATACGCTCAAGAATCAATGGATGAGTTTTTAGTTACAGTTAATCGGCAAATGCGTTTAGTCAGCAGTTTTGAAATTGTTAACCACCTTTTATCCATTACATTAATACTCTGTACGACTGGTGTTGCTTTATGGTTATGGACAAATCAGTTAGTTGGTGTTGGAGCAATTGCAACAACAACCGCCGTCGCATTACGATTAAACGGTTTCTCTCATTGGATCATGTGGGAAATGGCTGCTCTATTTGAAAATATTGGTGTAGTGAAAGATGGTATCAATACATTTTCTTCAACTAAAACAGTCAATGATCAACCTAATGCAACTGAACTTGTTGTAAAACAAGGTAAAATTGACTTTCAACACATTAACTTCAATTATGATACCAAAAGACAAAACTCTATCATTCAAGATTTGGATTTAACAATTAATCCAGGTGAGAAAATAGGATTAGTAGGTCGCTCTGGAGCAGGTAAATCCACGCTTATTAATTTATTATTACGCTTTTATGATTTACAAAGTGGTAAAATTATTATTGATGGACAAGAAATTACAACCGTTACCCAAGAAAGCTTACGAGCCCAAATCGGTATGGTAACTCAAGATACATCCCTATTACACCGCTCAGTACGAGAAAACCTACTTTACGGTAACAATCAAGCCACTGAAGAAGAGATGATTATAGCAGCAAAAAAAGCTCATGCTGATAGCTTTATTCATACACTTATTGATGCAAACGGTAGAACAGGCTATGACGCATTTGTAGGAGAGCGAGGCATAAAATTATCAGGTGGACAACGACAGCGCATTGCAATTGCCAGAGTTATATTAAAAAATGCCCCAATTCTATTATTAGATGAAGCGACCAGTGCGTTGGATTCTGAAATTGAGCAAGCTATTCAAGAGAGTTTATATACTTTAATGGAAGGTAAAACCGTTATTGCCATTGCTCACCGATTATCAACCATCGCGGCAATGGATAGATTAGTTGTTCTTGATCAAGGAAGAATTATTGAACAAGGAACTCATCAAGAACTGCTTGATAAAAATGGACTGTATGCTCAACTTTGGAAACATCAGAGTGGTGGATTCTTAGGTGAAAACATTTAATTATTGATTTATCAGAACAAAGAGTAGTAGGACACATATAAAGCTAGTACATATATGTGTCCTTAATTCATTTATTAATCAATAAAATTCTTATAAAATTCTGATTCAAAACGCATTATTGCACCATTTTTCGGTTCACCTTGTGTATCTGCGTGATATCCTGATAATAACTGCACAAACGCCAAATATTGACCATCGGATTTTTGAATAAATCCAGCTAAATTATAACTACCTTGAATATAACCGGTTTTGGCTCGAATGGTTTCCTTAAAGGGTAATTGATTAAAGCTTTTACGATTTTGCAACGTTCCATCTACGCCAGCAATTGGCAACATGTCGATAATCCCTAATTGCGCATTATTCGCCGAAATATATTGTAATATTTCCATTAATTTGTCTGCACTAACTAAGTTTAATCGGGATAATCCTGAACCATCCACAATGACTAAATTTTCAAGATTAATACCTGCTTTTTTAAGTAAAATTCGTTTAACTGCATCGCTACTATTACGCCAAGTTCCAGCAATGTTGTAATGATGTGCTCCGAGTGTTCTAAAAATAGCATCAGCATATAAATTATTTGATTTTTTTAACATAACAGTCAGTAATTCAGAAAGTGGGGCTGACTCACTGGAACTTAATTGAATCAGTTGTGAATTGTTTTGTTGGTTTTTCTCTAAAATTTTACCTGTATAAACTATTTTTTGTGATTTGAGTTCTTTTTTTAATATTGCAGAAAAATAAGCTGTTCCATCAAGTATCGCAAATTTTAATGGTATTTTATTATTACCAGAAGCAACACATCCAGATAGGTGATAACGATTTTTATCAAAATAGCTTACATCTAACTCACAATATTTATCATTTAAATCTTTACTATTGGCGGCAATTGTTTTGATATCAGCAGATACCACTACCGGAATATAAGATGCGACTGAAACAGATGCTTTAGAGCCTACCTTTCCTGGTGTGATTGTTGCATAAAAACAGTTATCGTTTATGATTGCTGCAGATGGAGGTGCATTATAACAAGCAGTTAAATTATTCCATGACCAACCAGCGGCTTTATCATGACTGGCAAAAACTGAAGTATCTAAAATGATATTTCCTGCAATTTTTTCAATACCTTTTTGCCGCAGTTCAGTAAGCATTATTTTTAATCTATCACTTGAAAAGGTGGGATCGCCACTTAATTGAATGATAAGGTCACCATTCAACTGTTTATTGCTTATTGAACCATTCGTTTTCATAAGCGTTTTAAAGCGAAAATCACTACCTAATTCGAGTTGTGCAGCTAAAGCCGTAATAACTTTTTGAGTACTAGCCGGTTGTTTAAATTGATCACTCTTATATTTTGCTAATGTTTTCGGATTACTACCAACAGATTGAACCAGAATGGATAAATCGCTTCCTTTAGGTAACGTTGATAAATAAGGTTCTACCGATTGTGCATGTAAAAATCCTGATAAAAAAGGAAGAATACATAAAATAATTATCCTGATATTTGTCATGAAAATTGGCTCAAAATGTTAATTAATTATAATTGTTAATGGGGGGACTCAAATATAACTTTTTTTGATTTAGCTAGCAATATATACTGTACCACTTTTATAATTACATGATACCGTTTATATTAAACAGTATTTACCATTCAAATTATCTGTATATCAAAATTATAACTAGGTCACATAAATATGATTCAACATTCATTAGGATTTCCAATAGAAACAGTATTAGTATTTGTTGGGTTATCCCTAGCTGCAATTATTATCGACTTATATGCTCACCACAATGATAAACCGATTAGTTTAAAAAATGCAATTGGATGGTCAATTTTTTGGATCGCAGTCGCCTTAGGATTTGCACTATTTTTATATATTCATCATGGTAGTACAGCTGCAAGTTTATTTATAACGGGTTATGTTCTTGAAAAAGCGTTATCTGTCGATAATTTGTTTGTTATTATGGCAATTTTTTCATGGTTTACCGTACCCACTAATTACCGTCATCGCTTACTTTACTGGGGAGTTATTGGTGCCATTATATTCCGAGCTATTTTTGTAATAATTGGTACAAGTTTATTATCCTTAGGGCCGTGGATGGAGTTAGTTTTCTCTGTTATGGTTGCTTTTACGGGAATAATGATGTTAAAAAATCAAAACAGTGATGATGAAATTAAAGATTATTCCAATCATATTGCCTTTCGCATAGCGAAACATATTTTTCCCTCATACCCTAAGATTGTAGGACACTCTTTTTTATTGACTCAAAAACAAGTAGACAGCGAACTTGAAAAACCAGAAAACAGCGATTTAATTGGCAAAATTTCTAAAAGTGCACTTTATGCAACACCGTTATTTTTATGTATTGTTGTTATTGAACTTAGTGATGTTATGTTCGCTTTTGACTCAGTCCCTGCGGTAATTGCGGTTAGCCAAGAACCATTAATTGTTTATAGTGCCATGATTTTTGCTATTTTAGGGCTTAGAACGATGTATTTTGTTTTAGAGGCTATGCGACAATATTTGGTGCATCTTGGTAAAGCTGTTATCTGTTTACTATTTTTCATTGCTGGTAAATTAGCTTTAAATGCCAGCCATCATCTGTTTGGTTATGGACTTGATATTAGCCCAAACATGAGTCTTTACATCGTTTTAGGAATTTTAGTTTTAGGTATTATTGCAAGCTTTATCTGGCCAGCAAAAAATGATGAATAATTATAAGAGAATTGGCAGGAGACCCCTGCCAATATTTAATTTACATATTATCTTTTCAATGAACGGAAATAATAACTTATTCCTAATATTACAAACCAAATAGGTGTTGCGATTAAAGCTTGGCAAGTATCAGCTTCGAAAGTAAGCAACACAATCACAAATGCAAAAAAGGCCAAACAGACAAAACACATCAAAATACCGCCAGGCATTTTAAAGTCAGATTGCTCATGCAAATCAGCTTTCTTACGACGATAAGCAATATAAGAAATTAAAATCATCGACCAAATAAACATAAATAAAATAGCCGAAATCGTCGTAACTATGGTAAAGGCCTCCATGACATTAGGCACAAGGTAAATCAACACCACACCACCAAATAAGCAGAGACAAGAAAATAACAAACCATTAGCTGGAACAGAACGACTTGACAGTTTTCCGAAAGGCTCTGGTGCATCTTGCTTTTTTGCAAGTCCAAATAACATTCGACTCGTTGAGTAAATACCACTATTAGCAGAAGAGGCAGCTGATGTCAGCACTACAAAATTAATAATGCTTGCCGCAGCAGGTAAACCTATTAAGGTAAATAATTCCACAAACGGACTTTTATTTGGTGAAATTAATGTCCAAGGTGTAACACTCATAATTATGATTAAAGCAAATACATAAAAAAAGATAATCCGAGCAGGTACAGAATTAATTGCTCGTGGTAAATTTTTATTTGGGTCGACAGTTTCTGCTGCGGTAGTACCAACTAGCTCAATTCCCACAAAAGCAAAAATCGCAATTTGAAAACCAGCAAAAAAGCCCATACTACCATTAGGGAAAAGCCCCCCATATTGCCATAAATTTGAAAACGCTGCTGTTGTATCAGTTTGTGTAGAATGATATGAGATTAAAATTAATATACTCCCAATAACAATTAATCCAAGAATCGCAACGATTTTAATCATTGAAAACCAAAATTCTGTCTCACCAAACATTTTTACGGTTAATAAATTTAGAGTTGCTAATAAAATAACCGTCAAAAACATTGGTATCCATGCCTGTAAGTCAGGAAACCAATGTTGTGCATATCCCGCAATGGCAACAACGTCTGCAATTCCGGTAATCACCCAACAAAACCAATAAGTCCATCCTGTAAAAAAACCAGCCCAAGGCCCTAAAAGGTCATTCGCAAAATCACTAAATGATTTATACTTTAAGTTTGAAAGTAGAATTTCACCCATTGCACGCATAACAAAAAACAGGATAAAACCAATTACCATATAGACAAAAACGATTGAAGGTCCAGCCAGACTTATCGTTTTACCTGACCCCATAAATAAGCCAGTACCGATTGCACCACTAATGGCAATTAACTGAATATGTCGGTTAGAAAGGTTTCGCTTTAGATCATGGTTAGAGGATTTAATGCTCATTGCTATTATTACCTTTTATTTTCACAATTTTCCGATTCACAAGAATATAGGACTATAAAGTCTATAGAATCAAAGCGCAAGTTGAATTGTTATGAAAACTTTTTATGGGTACATAATAATTATCTATAGTTTCTTATAATAGAATTGTGTAGCATAACCCACTATACTTTATAACTTATTACAATAAATGATTAACATGAAACAAAAGAAACGCTGCATTTACTTATCTGTCTTATACATTTTGATTATTCTATCAGTATCAACTGGTTGCCAAAGTCATTTAAATAAAGATACTAAACAAGATCATCAATACATGGATGGTAAGTTGCTATTAACTTCTAATGTATCATATCCCCATTTAAGCGCTCCTGTTAACATATCCGATTATGTTCTTCAAGTTGCTATGATTGAATCTTCATCCCCTGAGTTGTATCGTGAAAATGAACATATTTATACCGCTATTAATAACTGGATTAATAACTTACTAGATTTTGATGAATTTCATAAAGTTGGATTAAACAGCTATGGGATGATTGGGCAAGATGGCTATGGTAATGTACATTTTACGGGTTATTATACACCTGTCATTAAAGCAAGACATACTCCAACGGCGGAATTCAAATACCCTATTTATAAGATGCCAACCCTGATTGAAGGGGAATTTCCAAGTCGTGAACAAATTTATAATGGAGCATTAGCTGGCAAAGGACTGGAAATAGCTTACAGTAACTCGCTAATGGACAACTTTATTATGGAAGTTCAGGGAAGTGCTTATATTGATTTTGAAGATGGTGATCCCTTAGTGTTTTTTAGTTATGCTGGAAAAAATGGTTATAGCTACTCAAGTATCGGTCAATTGTTAGTAAAACAAGGTGAGATCAAAAAAGAAGAATTATCAATGCAAGCAATAAAAGATTGGTCTAAAAATAAAAATGAAGAAAAACTTAAACAATTGCTCATTCAAAATCGTTCTTTTGTCTTTTTTGAACCAAAATATAATGCAGAAGTAAAAGGTGCGGCATCGGTTCCCTTAATCGCTAATGCATCGGTCGCTTCTGACAAGTCTTTAATTCCCATTGGTTCAGTAATCTTAGCCGATGTACCACTTCTTGATGATGATGGTCAACATCGAGGGAGAAGAGAGACTCGATTAATGGTTGCACTAGATGTAGGAGGAGCCATTAAAGGTCAACACTTTGATCTTTATCTAGGCATTGGTGAAAAGCCTGGAGAACTGGCTGGTTTTTATAATCACTATGGACGAGTATGGGTGCTAAAACCTTAATTTGCGGACATCGACGACATTAAAAGAACCTGCTAGAATAAACGAATATAAGTTGCATTAAGGATAACTCATGAGATTATGCGATCGAGATATCGAAACGTATTTACAAAATGGTAAATTAAAAATAACCCCTCAACCTGCACCAAACTGCATCAATGGTGCAACTATTGATGTTAGATTAGGTAATAAATTTCGTACTTTTAGAGAACATACTACACCTTATATTGATTTAAGCGGTCCTAAAGAAGAAGTATCCGCGGTATTAGAAAAAGTGATGAGTGAAGAAATAGTATTACCTGAAGGTGATGCGTTTTATCTTCATCCTGGCGAATTAGCATTAGCCGTTACTTTAGAATCTGTCACAATTCCTAATGATTTGGTTGGCTGGCTAGATGGGCGATCATCCCTTGCTAGACTTGGGCTTATGGTACATGTAACAGCTCATCGTATCGATCCAGGCTGGCAAGGACAAATTGTACTCGAGTTTTTTAATTCTGGAAAAATACCGTTAGCACTTAGACCAGGAATGACAATAGGCGCACTTAGTTTTGAAACACTCACCGGTCCAGCAGCTAGACCGTATAATAGTAGACAAGATGCAAAATATAAAGATCAACATGGCGCAGTCGCTAGCCGTATTGATAAAGACTAAATCACCCCGTAGTTTTTATTCTGAAGGAATATTAACATGATCAAAAAAATATTGATTACTCTTTTAATTTTAATTCTTCTTACTGCTATTGGCATCGTATCTCTTATTGTTTTTGTTGATCCTAACAATTATAGAGGTTTTATTTCTGATACAGTTAAAGATAAAACAGGTTATGAACTAACTATTGACGGTAATTTACGATGGCACATCTGGCCACAAGTAAGTATATTAACCGATTCAGTTAAACTGTCTGACATTGATGCCAAAAAACCAATTTTAACAGCGGATAATATGCGTCTTGATGTAGAGCTATTTCCTTTATTTTCAAAAAAATTAGAGATTAAAAATGTATTTATAAAATCGGCTATTATCAATATTACCGATGAAAGTAAAGGACAAGTTTATAAACATAAAGCTGAACAGCAACCAACTACTGATGATACTCAAACTACACAAACTAAGCAGCAAAAAGAATCATCAAAATGGGCATTTACCTTAAATAAACTTGAAGTTTCTGATAGCACTGTTGTTTTACAAAATAAAGATGATTTTATTAACTTTAGAAACATTAACCTTGCTATCATCCAAAAATCTGATAAAAAAATCGCTATTGATGTTAAAGGCAATATCGATCGTAATCAACAAAATTTTTCTTATGTAGCTGATGCAGATGTTGATTTAACACTGTTCCCTGAAAAAGCCATAATTGATCTGAAGAAATTTGATTACACCTATAAGGGCGTAGCTATTCCTACCAAAGAACTAAAAGGCAATTTGAAAGGTGTTATTAATTATCTACACAATTCAAAACAATTAACAAGCAAGGATTTATCTTTCTCAGTTAATGAAAATTATTTTTCTGGTGCCGTTAATGCTAATTTTGATAAAAAGCCTTATATCGATTTAACGGTAACAAGTAATGAGCTAAATCTTACGCCTTTTTTAGAGAAAGACAAAAAAGCAAATGAAAACATTACAATACAACAAACTCCGCCTGTTGTATCTAATGTTACAAAAGTAAATAACGAACTAAACTTTCTTAATAGTTTTAACGCTAAAGCAAAACTAGACATTAAAAAATTAAATGTTAATAAGATGATATTAAATAATATCAATGTAGCTTTAGCCAATAATGATGGAGTTACAACATTTCAAAATATTGGTTTTGACTTCGCTAAAGGTCACATAGCAGCAACGGGTATGGCAAATGGTAAACAAAAATATACTCAAATAAAATTAGTTCCAAAAATTACTAATATTGATTTAAACACTTTCTTTAACCAGATAGAAACACCTAATGATTTAGAGGGTGTATTTAATGCAAGCGGAGATATAGAAGTAAATACATTATCTGGAAATAAATTGTTAGAAAATTTAAAAGGCAATTTATCAATTAATGTAACTAATGCGAAATTAAATAAAATCAATATAAATAGTATCATTCAGAATGCTGCAACTAAATATACTAAAGATGTTTCAGCAACTGACAATATGAAAAATTATACAGAATTTTCGAAAATCAGTACTGATGCCTATTTAAATAGAGGAAATCTGGAATTAACAACATTAAATGCCCTTTCGCCAACCCTTGAAATAGTTGATGGTTCTGGCAAAGTTGGGATGATTCAAAAAGATCTTGATATTAACATGAACATTAAAATTCTTGGTGGTTGGAACGGAAAAAGCAACACTATTGCCAAACTACAAAAGCTAGTAATTCCATTGCGTATTTACGGGCAATTTTCTAAACTTCATTATCAACTTGATATAGGCCAAGTGATTAAAGATCTCTTTAATGATAAGTTGCAAGAAAGTTTAGATAAATTTCGCAATAAATTAGAAAATCGCAGCTCAAAAGATGGCTCAAAATCAGATTCCAAACAAAAAGCTGTCGATATGTTAGAAAATTTATTGGGCAAATAACAAGCTCAATTAACTAACAAGCATAATAAAAAAAGGTGAGTTAAAAAACTCACCTTTTTTATTGTTAGTTAAATCTTACTCTATTTATTATAGAATAAATTTACTTAGATCCTCATCTGCCACAAGTTTATCTAAATGATCACTTACATATTTAGCATCAATAGTCACTGTTTTGCCATTAAGTTCACTTGCATCAAATGATACTTCTTCCATTAGACGTTCAAGCACAGTATGCAACCTACGAGCACCGATATTTTCATTTTGCTCATTTACTTGCCAAGCTGACTCAGCAATTTTACGAATACCGTCAGGTGTAAAGTCGATATTCACCCCTTCAGTTGCCATTAATGCTTTATATTGCACAGTTAATGATGCATTAGGTTCAGTTAAAATTCTTTCGAAATCTTCGCTAGTTAACGCTTGTAATTCAACTCGAATTGGTAAACGCCCTTGAAGTTCAGGAATTAAATCTGATGGATTTGCAGTTTGGAATGCACCAGAAGCGATAAATAAAATATGATCGGTTTTTACCGAGCCATGTTTAGTTGAAACAGTACAACCTTCAACAAGTGGTAATAAATCACGCTGAACACCTTCACGCGAAACATCTGGTCCAGAGGAATTACCTCTTTTACACACTTTATCGATCTCATCAATAAACACAATACCATTTTGTTCAACAGCTTCAATTGCTTCATGTTTAAGATCATCAGGATTCACTAATTTAGCTGCTTCTTCTTCAGTCAGTTGCTTGAAAGCATCTTTTATCTTCATTTTGCGAGCTTTAGTTTTTTGCCCACCTAAATTTTGGAACATTGACTGTAGTTGATTAGTCATCTCTTCCATTCCTGGAGGAGCCATAATTTCAACCCCAATATTAACGCCAGCAACTTCGATTTCTATTTCTTTATCGTCAAGTGAACCTTCTCGTAATTTTTTTCTAAATGCTTGTCGAGCAGTCGAATCATTATTATTTTCAACTTGCCCCCAACCATCTTTAGCAGGTGGTACAAGCACATCTAAAATACGTTCTTCAGCTAGTTCTTGAGCTCTATTTCGGTTTCTTTCAATTGCTTCTTGTCGAATCATCTTAACAGCAGAGTCAGTTAGATCTCGTATGATTGAGTCAACTTCTTTACCTACATAACCAACTTCGGTAAATTTTGTTGCTTCGACTTTAATAAATGGAGCTCTAGCAAGTTTAGCTAATCTTCTTGCAATTTCTGTTTTACCAACACCCGTTGGACCTATCATAAGAATATTTTTTGGCGTAACTTCATGACGTAATGCTTCATCAAGTTGCATACGACGCCAGCGATTACGTAAAGCAATAGCAACGGAACGTTTTGCTTTATCTTGTCCAATAATATGTTGGTTTAATTCGCTTACAATTTCGCGAGGAGTCATTTCAGACATAATAGTAGTTCTCTTAAATCAGTTTAATTAGTAATTGAGTTCTTCAATAGTTTGGAAGTTGTTGGTGTAAACACAAATGTCACCCGCTATTGATAGAGATTTTTGTACGATATCATGTGCAGATAATGATGTATTATCTAACAAAGCTCTAGCTGCTGCTTGAGCATAAGGTCCACCCGAACCAATGGCAATAAGATCATCTTCTGGCTGTATAACATCACCAGTACCTGTAATAATCAGTGAGGCACTTTCATCGGCAACAGCAAGTAATGCTTCTAATTTACGTAGCATTCTATCTGTACGCCAATCTTTAGCTAGTTCAACAGCAGCCTTAGTTAAATGACCTTGGTGCATTTCTAGTTTACGTTCAAATAATTCAAAAAGTGTAAAAGCATCGGCAGTACCACCGGCAAAACCCGCAATTACTTTGTTATTATATAAACGACGAACTTTACGTGCATTACCTTTCATAATAATACGTTCACCAAGTGTAACTTGACCATCACCACCAATAACCACTTGCCCTTCACGGCGAACGCTGACTATTGTTGTCATATTCTGCTCCTTCTCTTACTTAAAATAACTAAATTTGGAATGAATAGAACATATATAAGGACGAATAATTGATTTTCAACATCTCCATTAAAAGATGTTGAAAATTTATTTCTATAAAGAAGCTTTTAGGTCAAATCATTTTTAATAAAATAATTTCAATACTATTTTGGTTGGAATTCAACTGTCATATTTTTTACTTCATCATATAAACCACTCGCTGGTTTTGGAATGGTTGCAAGTTTAGTGGTAGCAACCGCTTCACGACAAAGAGCTTCATCGCCTCCAATAGAGGTTACATTAAGTAATAACCCATCCGGTGCTATTTGAATTTGTAAAACACAACTTTTGCCACTATAAACATTAGCTGGATTTATAAATTTATTGCTTATAGCGTTTGTCACTAATGCTTTGTATTTAGCTAGTTCATCATCGGATGAACCTTTACGGCTTGCAGCTGCTCCACTTTGATCACTTGGAGAATTTGGAGCACCAGCAGTCAGACCTCCTAATAGATCATTGATAGCTTTATCTTTTTTAGCCTGTTCTGCCTTTTGTTTAGCTTTTATCTCCGCTGCTTTCTTTTCTGCTGCCGCTTTTTCCGCTGCTGCTTTCTCTGCTGCCGCTTTTTCCGCCGCTGCCTTCTCTGCTGCTGCTTTCTCTGCCGCCGCCTTTTCCGCTGCTGCTTTCTCTGCTGCTGCTTTCTCTGCCGCTGCCTTTTCCGCTGCTGCTTTCTCTGCCGCCGCTTTTTCCGCTGCTGCTTTCTCTGCCGCTGCCTTTTCCGCTGCTGCTTTCTCTGCCGCCGCTTTTTCCGCTGCTGCTTTCTCTGCCGCTGCCTTTTCCGCTGCTGCTTTCTCTGCCGCCGCTTTTTCCGCTGCTGCTTTCTCTGCTGCTGCCTTTTCCGCTGCTGCTTTCTCTGCTGCAATCCTTTCTTCTTCTTGCTTTTTCAATTGTTCAGCAAGTTTTATACGTTCTTTTGTTAAATCCTTTAGATATTGTTGTTCAGCTATTTGTTTTGCTTGCAATTCTTTAGCTTGATCGGCTAACTGCTGTTCTCTTTTTCTATCAGCTTGCTGTTGGCTTTCTTTCGTTTTTAATTGCCGTTGATATTGATCGGTCATAACAGAAGGATCGATCATAATAGCATCAATACTGTTTCCAGTCTCTTTGCCATAATTGATACCATCTATATTTTTTATAGCTTGATAACCAAGAATAATAATTAAGATTAAATGTAATATAATCGATATTATAATTGGTATACTTAATTTAGAATTTCGCATATAAGACATTGCTGATATTTTTAATGTATTATTATGGTTAATTAAATTGGTTGAGTCATCAATCCAACTGACTTAACACCTGCAGATTGCAATAAATTTAATGCTTTTATAATTTCTTCATAAGGAACATTCTTAGCACCACCAACTAAAAAAACAGCTTTTTCATTTATTGAAAGTTGATGTTTTACTTCAGCAATAATCTGCTCTTGAGGTAAATCGGATTGACGATCTTGATCAATAATTAGAGCATATACGCCAATACCAGATACTTCAATGATTATTGGTTTATTATCAGCAGGAGAAACTGTTTTTGATTCTGATGCTTCAGGTAAATCTACCTCTACACTTTGGCTTATAATTGGTGCTGTTGCCATAAAAATAAGCACCAATACTAATAGTACATCAAGCAAAGGAACTATATTGATTTCAGATTTAGTTGAATATCGTGAACGTCTACTCATAATTATTTCCTAACAGCCACAGCTTGACGTTGTAAAATAGCTGAAAATTCGTCAATAAAATTAAGGTAACTCTGTTCAAGTCTACTTACACGTAATGATAAACGATTATAAGCAAGAACGGCAGGTATAGCAGCGAATAAACCAATGGCTGTTGCAATTAAAGCTTCAGCAATCCCTGGTGCAACCATTTGCAATGTTGCTTGTTTTACCGCACCCAAAGAAATAAACGCATGCATAATCCCCCAAACAGTACCAAATAAGCCGATATAAGGACTAATTGAACCTACAGTACCTAAAAAAGGAATATGTAATTCTAAATTATCGAGTTCACGGTTCATTGCCAACCGCATAGAGCGAGAAGCACCATCTAATGCAGCTTCTGGCATATTCGGGTTAATTTGATAAAGACGTGAAAACTCCTTAAAACCTGAATAAAAAATATGTTCTGTACCGCTAATATCTTCTTTATGATGTTTTGCTTTATCAAACAACATATTCAGTTCTTCCGATGTCCAGAAACTATTTTCAAATTGATCAATTTGTTTTTTAGCCTTTCCTAAAATTTTAGTACGTTGGAATATAATAGCCCAAGACATCACAGAAAATGTTAATAACAATAACATAACGCCTTGCACCAAAAGGCCTGCCTGTAAAAAAAGATCAATAATATTCAAATTTTCCACTTAAATAAACTCCAAAACTAATAACTTTGGAAGCGCACATGGCTTCATTTTAGTCATATTGACACAAGCAATAATTACATCAGCATTGCTGATAATTTGCTTATTCTGATTTAATATAGTCTGTTTAAAAATAATAGACGCCTTACGAATTTGCTCAACCTGAGTGCTGATAGTTAGCATGTCATCTAAACGGGCTGGAAAGTCGTAGCTAATATCCATCTTTTTAACAACAAATGCAATACCTTCTTGTAGTAATGTTTGTTGACTGATATTAAGCTGTCTTAGCATTTCTGTTCTAGCGCGTTCATAAAAAGCAAGATACCGAGCATGGTAAACAACCCCGCCAGCATCTGTGTCTTCATAATAGACTCTTGCATTCCAATTGAATTGTTTCATATCCTATAATCTAATTTAAACTAAAAATTAGCGACATTATATCTGAATATAAAATTCGCTACACTATGATATAAAAATAGTTAAATGAAAACAATTATCATTTGTCAATTATTTATCATATTGACAGACTAATAATCAAAAAGGTGACAATTTGTCACCTTTATATTTATTTTTTGTAGATTTCACTATTTGTTCGTTTCTTTTTCGTTACTAGAGTTTTCAACCCAAAGTCCAGTAACAACAGCAAGCATACAAGTTGCAATAACTCCAATGAACCATAACACGTAATACATAATTATTCCTTAGTAAAGTGAATGTTTATTATTTTCAATATGATTTTTGTCTAATCGTCCAAACATTTTTATATAACTCCAAATAGTATAGAAAAGTATGATTGGTAAGAATATTACCACCACACCAAACATTATATTCAGTGTTAATTGACTAGAACTTGCATCCCATATTGTTAAACTAGCATTTGGCATAATGCTTGATGGAATAACGAATGGGAATGTTGCAATACCATATGTAAATAATACACAAGCAATGGTTAAAGAAGATGATAAAAACACTAATCCATTTTTATTCAAACCAGAAAAGAAAATAGTTAATAATGGTAATAATACACCTAATACAGGAACGAGCCATAAAATAGGGTAATTCATGTAATTTTTCAACCATGAAACATCTGTTGATACAGTCTTATTTAACGGATGAGAAACACCATTGTAATCTATTGCACTAGTAATTTCATAACCATGAATACCAAAAGTAACCCACACACCAGCCAATACGAATGCAATTAACATAATTAAACTAGCAATTTGGGTTGCTTTTCTAGCTCTTAGATAAAGTTCACCAGAAGTCTTTAATTGCAACCAAGCCCCACCATGAGCAACCATTAACATTAAGCTGACAATACCTGCTAATAATGCAAATGGATTAAGTAGACCAAAAAAAGAACCATCATAAAAAGCACGATAAGAATTATCGAATCTAAATGGTACACCTTCTAATAAGTTTCCAAAAGCTACCCCTAACACAAGTGCAGGAACAAAGCTTCCTAAAAAGATAGCGATATCCCACATATTACGCCATTTAGTGTTCTCTAGTTTACTACGATAATCAAAACCAATTGGTCTGAAGAATAATGCACATAACACTAAAATCATCGCAATATAAAAACCAGAAAAGGATACAGCATAAGCCATAGGCCAAGCAGCAAATATACCTGCACCACCAGTAATTAACCAAACTTGGTTACCATCCCAGTGTGGGGCAATTGCATTTATCATTATACGACGTTCAGAATCAGTTTTACCGATAAAAGGTAATAAAATACCAACGCCCATATCAAAGCCATCAGTGATAACAAAAGCGATTAAAACAACACTAATTAACACCCACCAGATGACGCGTACAATTTCGTAATCAATCATTGTATATACTCCCTATGCCTATTCTGATATCGCTTGTGTTTTTTCATAATAATAGTTGCCAGTACCTAATGAACTCGGTCCTAATCGCGCAAACTTGAACATCAAGAACAATTCAGCAACTAAAAATAGTGTATACAGACCACAAACTAAGGTCATAGTAAATAATACTTCCCCTGCTGTTAACGAGGAATTAGCGACTCCAGTCGGTAAAATATCTTGAATTGCCCAAGGTTGGCGACCATATTCCGCAACAAACCAGCCACATTCACAAGCAAGCCATGGTGCAGGCAATAAAAGAAGAAGTAAACGATGTAACCAACGTTTTTGACCAATTTTATTTTTGTAAGTTGCCCACAATGCGAGTCCGGCACCTAAAATCATCAACATACCAAAACCAACCATTCCTCTAAATGCCCAGAACAAAGGCCATACGGTTGGAATTGAATCTTCTGTCGCTGCTTTAATATGTTCTTCAGTAGCCTCAGGAATCGTTAAATTATCACGATCCGTAAAACGTTTAACTAAATAACCATATCCCAGATCGGCTTTATTATCCTCAAAGGCTTTAAGAACAGATGGATCTTGATCGCCCTTTTGAATTTTTTCTAAATTAGTATAGGCTAAAATACCATTACGAATTCTGGCTTCATTATCAGTAATAATATCTTTCAAACCGATTACTTGCTTATCAAGTGAACGTGTTGCTATTATTCCCATTACATACGGAATCTCAATTGCAAATGAATTTTCCTTATTTTTTTGCGATGGGAATGCAATCATATTAAATGGAGCTGGTGCAGGATGAGTTTCCCATTCACCTTCAATTGCAGCAAGTTTAGTAGGTTGTACAGTCGACAATTCGTGACCTGCTTCATCCCCCATGACGGCGACAACAATTGACATGACAAAACCAAACATGGCCGCTACGGCAAAAGAACGGTTTGCGAAAGGTAAATCTCGTTTCTTTAAAAGATAATATGAGCTAATACTTAAAACAAACATCGCACCGGTTAAGTATCCTGCAGCAACAGTATGTACAAATTTGTATTGAGCAACAGAATTGGTAACTAGTTCGAAAAAGCTGGCCATTTCCATACGTGAGTTGATCGGATTAAAGTCAGATCCTACAGGGAATTGCATCCACCCATTTGCGACTAAAATCCAAAGCGCTGAAAAGTTTGAACCAAACGCCACACACCAAGTAACCATTAAATGTTTACCACGACTTAGTCTATCCCATCCAAAAAAGAATAAACCAACCATCGTTGATTCCAAGAAAAATGCCATTAATCCTTCAACTGCAAGCGGTGCCCCAAAAATATCACCCACGTAGTGCGAGTAATAAGACCAGTTGGTACCGAATTGAAATTCCATAGTTAAACCGGTAGCAACACCAACAGCAAAATTAATACCGAATAGTTTACCCCAGAATTTGGTCATATCCTTCCAGACTTGCTTGCCACTAACAACATATACCGTTTCCATAATTGCAAGCATAAATGCCAAACCCAGTGTTAATGGTACAAAAATGAAATGATACATTGCTGTGAGTGCAAATTGAAGGCGTGACAGTTCTACTATATCTAACATAAAGCGCTCCCTCTTATCCTTAAATGCTTAAATGCCCACAAAATTTGTAAAGTTATTTTAGCTATTGTACAACATTATTTAAAGAATAAAAATTGACAGGGATCAAAAATTATATATCAAACTGTTTTTTTACAGCACTACCAATATCAGCAAGGTTAGTAACAATTGTTATACCTGCTGATAATAGCGCTTTGGTCTTTTCTTTCGCTGTACCTTTGTTACCAGAAATAATCGCACCAGCATGTCCCATGCGTTTACCTGCTGGAGCAGATGTTCCTGCAATATAGGCTATAACAGGTTTAGT
The DNA here is from genome assembly GCA_946482005.1 of uncultured Gilliamella sp. Classification (GTDB taxonomy): domain Bacteria; phylum Pseudomonadota; class Gammaproteobacteria; order Enterobacterales; family Orbaceae; genus Gilliamella. Next base: position 47,277 of record CAMLPV010000002.1, on the reverse strand, counting down.
TACATGTTTTTTAATATATTCTGCGGCCTCTTCTTCTGCACTTCCTCCAATTTCACCTATCATAACAATAGCCTCAGTCTTTGGATCTTGTTCAAGTAATTTCAAAATTGAAACAAAGTCACTTCCAGGAATTGGGTCACCGCCAATACCGATACAAACAGATTGACCAATACCGATATCCGTTGTCTGTTTAACTGCTTCATAAGTTAACGTTCCAGAGCGAGATACAATCCCAACTTTACCCGCTAAATGAATATGTCCTGGCATAATACCAATTTTACATTCATTCGGTACAATGATTCCTGGGCAATTTGGTCCAATCATTACTACGTCGTTTTGTTTCAATTTTTCTTTGACGATTAACATATCTAAAGTTGGGATGCCTTCAGTTATACAAACAATTAATTTTATTCCAGCATCAATTGCTTCTAGGATGGAATCTTTTCCAAATGCAGCAGGCACATAAATGACGGTGGCTGTAGCACCCGTTGCCGCAACAGCCTCTTTAACGGTATTAAAGACTGGCAAACCTAAATGTGTTGTTCCACCTTTACCTGGTGTGACGCCTCCAACCATTTTAGTACCATATGCTATTGCTTGTTGAGAATGGAATGTACCTTGACTACCAGTAAATCCTTGACAGATGACTTTGGTTTCTTTATTGACTAAAATTGACATAATAAATCTTCTCCACTCTCACTATTTTGCAACGCCAACGATTTTCTGTGCAGCATCTGTTAAACTTTTGGCAGTAATAATATTTAGATTACTATCAGCTAAAATACTTCGGGCAATTTCGGCATTATTACCTTGAAGTCGTACGACAACCGGAACCTTAAGACCTATTTCTTGAATTGCACTAATAATACCTTCAGCAATTAAATCACAACGAACAATACCACCAAAAATATTGACTAAAATCGCTTTGACGTTTTTTTCTGATAAAATCAATTTAAATGCTTCTGCTACACGTTCTTGAGTTGTACTTCCACCAACATCTAAAAAGTTAGCAGGTTCACCGCCATATAATTTGATGATATCCATTGTAGCCATTGCTAATCCAGCACCGTTAACCATGCATCCGATGTTTCCATCTAAAGAAACATAACTAATACCTTGTTTAGCAGCAATGGATTCAAGTTCATCTTCTTGCGTTGTATCTTTTAAATAATTTAATTTTGGATGACGAAAAAGAGCATTATCATCAAGAACGATTTTAGCATCTAAACAAACAAGTTCTTGTTCACCAGTAATAACTAAAGGGTTAACTTCAGCTAATGCAACATCGTTATCTAAAAATAGATTAGCAAAATTAACAAATAATTTAGAAAATTGGTTAACAAGCTTACCTGTCAATCCCAATTTAAAAGCAAGTTCACGACCTTGGAAAGCAGATGGTCCAGTTAACGGATCGAGCGGCATTTTGTGAATTAAGTGTGGAGATTTTTCAGCAACACTTTCAATATCAACACCTCCCTCAGTCGATGCCATAATAACAACACGTTTAGAACTTCGATCAATAACTGCACCTAAATAAAGTTCTTTAGAAATGTTTGAAGCTTTTTCGATTAAAATCTGATTTACTGGCTGACCTTTGGATGTTGTTTGATAAGTGACTAAATGTTTACCTAACCACTTTTCAGCAAAACCTTTTATCTCATTGAAGTTCTTAGTACAAATTACGCCCCCAGATTTACCTCTTCCTCCGGCATGAACCTGGCATTTAGCGACCCAAGAACTAATATCCGATTGGGATTGTAATTTTGATAAAATATCTTTTACCTCATCAACTGAATTACAAACATAGCCTTCAGGTACGGGTAAATTGTACTCTTTAAAAATATATTTTGATTGATACTCGTGCAGGTTCATAACTAAATTCCATGATTTAAATTAATATAAACACTAGTAATAATTCTAATGCAAGATGAATAAATTGTGTAGTAAATAATATCTTATGTCGATAGTAATTGAGAATGATTGCTGATATTAATTGACAATGATATACTCAAAAAATATTTTTGATGAAGTAATAACAGTAAAGGTATAAATATGGCAAACGTTGGTATTTTTTTCGGTAGCGATACAGGTAATACAGAAAATGTAGCAAAGCAAATCCAACAAATTTTAGGCAGTGACCAAGCAGATATTTTTGATATTGCAAAAACAACTAAAGAAACACTAGAACAATATAATTATCTTTTTTTAGGTATTCCAACTTGGTACTATGGCGAATCACAAGCTGATTGGGATGATTTTTTTCCAAACTTAGAACAAATTGATTTCAATGGTAAAATCGTTGCTATTTTTGGTTGTGGTGATCAAGAAGATTATGCTGAATATTTTTGTGATGCAATGGGTACATTACGCGATGTTGTTGAGCCTAAAGGTGCGAAAATAGTTGGACATTGGTCAACAGAAGGATATAGCTTTGAAGCATCGAAAAGTTTAGTAGACGATACTCACTTTGTGGGACTAGCCATTGATGAAGATCGTCAACCAGAATTAACAGAAGAACGAATCAATAATTGGGTCAATCAAGTCAAAACCGAAATGAACATTTAATCAATTAAAATGATTTCTTTTATTTACCGTGCATAGTTTCTATAATATGTGTTTATTAATAACTTAATTGGGATGTAATATGACAAATCATGATAATGATAATAATGCAGCGCTTAAAAGTGCTGGTTTAAAGGTTACGTTACCACGATTAAAGATTTTAGAATTATTGAGAGATCCTTCATGTCAACATATTACCGTCGAGGATCTTTATAAAAAATTGCTTGATATGGGCGAAGAAATCGGACTCGCCACCGTCTACCGTGTTTTAAACCAATTTGATGATGCTGGAATCGTAACACGTCATAATTTTGAGGGTGGCAGAGCGGTATTTGAGCTTGCAACGCAAAAACACCATGATCATTTAATTTGTTTAGATTGTGGTGAAGTATTTGAATTTCGAGATGAAATTATCAATGCAAGACAAAAAGAAATTGCTGAGCAATATGGAGTTAAATTAACTTTTCATAGCTTATATCTTTATGGACATTGCCAATCAGGTAATTGTAAAGCCCATCCTGAACTTCATACAAAAAAATAAGCCTATTTCTGATAGGCTTTTTCCCTTACAATTATAACTAAGACAAGTTATCTTTTCTATCAGGTTAATATTTACATGAAACAGCTTTTGAATTTTATACCCCTTGTAATCTTTTTTATATTTTTGACAATGTATGATGTCTTTGTTGGTGTACAAGCCTTGATGATAGCAGCAACGGTCTGTTTTCTAATTATGCTTATCATTTACCGAAAAATCGACAAAGTAGAATTGATATCTTATTTAATGGTGATGGTTTTTGGTGGATTTACTCTTTATACCCGAGAACCTAATGTTATAAAATGGAAAGTGACAATTATTAACTTTTTGTTTGCCTCAGGTTTACTCATTAGTCAGTATGGTTTCAAAAAAAACCTTCTTCAAAAACTTCTAGGCAAAGAAATTCAGCTAGATTCAGTCATTTGGAATAGATTAAATATTTTATGGATAGCTTTCTTCATGACATGTGGAGTGATTAGTTTAGGTGCAACCTATTATACAACAGATGACTTTTTCTGGATTTTTAAAGTATTTATTTTACCTGGCGCATCGTTATTATTATCCTTAATATCAGGAATCTATATATATAAAAATATGGATAAAGATATAGAAAATAAATAGCATAGATGGAGTATTTTAAAATGAAACAATCCGATACATCCCCTAAAGGCCAACTAGTACTAAGAACACTGGCAATGCCTGCTGATACAAATCCTCATGGCCATATTTTTGGCGGTTGGATAATGTCGCAAATGGATCTCGCTGGCGGTATTTTATCAAAAGAGATCGCTAGAAATCGAGTTGTAACGGTAAATGCAAGTAGCATTACCTTTCATAAGCCTGCAATGGTAGGAGATGTAGTTTGTTGCTATGCTCATTGTATCAAAACAGGCAAAACATCTATTACTATTGGTATTGAAGTTTGGGTTAAAAAAGTAATTGATACAACAGATTCACTGAAACGTTTTTGTATCACTGATGCTGTATTTACTTATGTTTCAGTAGATAAACATAATAATCCTAAACCTTTACCTGAAGTATTTCAGGATTATGATTGTACTAAAGATGGGATTAGTAAACTCAACCTAAGTAATAGCTAACGTATATGCAATATACTTCATTCCACGCCTTAGTCAGTTCATTGATCTTTTTGATTTATTGGTTGATGATCGTTGCTACGACGTTACGAATAGTGTTTAAACGAAGACCAACTACCTATGTAATTGCATGGATGCTAGTAATTTATATTTTACCGATAGTTGGAATCATTCTTTATTTCTCGTTAGGTGAAGCTCATTTAGGGCAACAGCGTGTTAAACGCGCACAAAAAATGCGCCCAATCATTGCTAACTTTATAAATAGAATTAGCATTTTTCCAGATATTTTCACAACCCAAGTCAGTCAAGTTAGCAAACCTATTTTTCAACTTTGCAAACATCAAACGGGGCTTGATGGTATAAACGGTAATCATATTGAACTACTGAGTGATACTGACACTATTTTTGATCAGCTAATTGAAGATATTAATCAAGCAACCTCCAACATCGAGATGGTATTTTATATTTGGAATGAAGGTGGCAGAGCCGATGATGTTGAAAAAGCATTGATTGAAGCAACTAAGCGTGGTGTGACTTGTCATTTAATGGTAGATTCTGCTGGTAGTCGCCATTTTCTTAGAACAAATGCAAGTAAGAGAATGCGTGAAGCGGGAATCATCATTATTGAAGCCCTAAAAGTTAATTTACTTCGATTTATGTTTAGGCGATTAGATTTACGACAACATCGTAAAGTTGCAATCATAGATAACTATATATCATATACGGGTAGCATGAATATTGTCGATCCTCGCTTTTTTAAACAGAATAAGCATGTGGGCGAATGGGTCGATATTATGGTAAGAATGCGTGGTCCTGTTACCACGTTAATGGGTGCAATTTATGCGAGTGATTGGGAATTAGAAACAGGAACCGATCTTGCTTTACCCCAAATTACTGACTTTGCCGAACCCCCAGAAGAAAAAAAACATATTATGCAACTTATTGCTTCAGGTCCTGGTTATACAGAAAACATGATCCATCAGGTATTATTGACAGCAATTTATGCAGCTCAAAAACAAATTATTTTTACTACACCCTATTTAGTTCCAAGTGACGACATCTTACATGCGGTATGTACTGCAGCTCAGCGTGGAGTAGAAGTTATTATTATCGTTCCGAAAAAGAACGATTCCTTAATGGTTAAATGGGCTAGTCGAGCATTCTTTTCAGAATTGCTTGAGGGAGGGGTCAAACTTTATCAATACAATGATAATTTATTACATACTAAAAGTGTTTTAATTGATAATCAGCTTAGTTTAGTCGGTACAGTCAATTTAGATATGCGAAGCTTATGGTTAAATTTTGAAATTACAACTGTCATTGATGATGCTGAATTTGCCCAATCACTTTTTTCTCTTCTACAAGGGTATTTAGCAAAGTCTGAAAAAGTTAATATTGAAATATGGAAACAGCGACCTATTTGGCAACGTATTGTTGAACGATTATTTTACTTTTTTGCCCCACTACTATAGTAATCAGATAAGATTATCACTTACTCTTAATAACCATTTTGGGATAAATCGGGAACAAAACGGTTATCATTAATTCGAAATACTTCTGTTTCAAGCATACCATCATTGGTTAATGTTATTTCACGCCAACCGGGTGCATCATTATCAGCTAATCCAAAATTATAACTATTAGGTTTAAATTGTACACAAGTTGAAGGCGTAGAAAATGCTTTACATGTATACCATTGATGATCTTGGCTTTGATGAATATGCCCCCACCCTAATCCTTTTATCTGAGGATAAGCTTGTATAATTTTTTCCAACTCAACACTATTTTTCAAGATATGTTGATCCAGCCAGTGACATTCTGAATTAATAGGATGATGATGTAAAAAGACCAGTGCATTTCTGTCAGAATATCTATCTAAATTTTTTTGTAAAAAAAGTAATTCTGAATCCGCTAATAAGCCGTAAGCTTGGCCTTCAACCTGACTATTTAAAAGAATAATTACCCATTTATCACTTAACAAAACAACTTTATTATCTAAAAGTCGATAATTAGCAAAAACGGATTGCATGTAGTCATAGTTATCATGATTTCCAGGCAACCAAACACAAGGAGTATTTAATGTGGTTATTTGCTCTGCAAAAAATTTATAAGCTTCTTTTGTACCATCTTGAACAAAATCGCCTGTAGCTACAATTAAATCATATGTTCTACTGCATTTTTTAATTTCATCGATTACAGCCAAAAAACTTGCGTTTGAATTCACCCCAAGCAAAGCACAGCTTCCATCAGCAAAAAGATGGGTATCCGTAATCTGTAATATTTTACAGTAATTTTTATTTTTTGTTGGAAGCTGTAAAAGTGACTCCAAAATTCACCTCAGTTATTCATCAATATAATATGGTTAATAAAGTTAATAGCAAAACAAAACATTGCAGTAGACTATATAATTTTATTATAAATCCTAGCGTTATATTAAAGTGTAAAATAGATCACATTTTAATGAAAGAAATAATTAAATATAATTAGTAATTACTTCCATTCATTTTTTAGATTTAAATAATTGAGTTGCAACCATTGCAAAGCAATAATTGATGCTGCATTATTAATTACTCCATCTTCAACCCATTTATATGCTTGATCTCGACTGACAACATGAACTTTGATATCCTCATTTTCTTCCGCAAGTCCATGAACCCCAGTTGCGGTTGATGCATCAACTTCACCAACCAAAATATGTAATTTTTCAGTTAATCCTCCCGGAGAGGCTAAATAACTAATAATAGGTTTGCATCGACCAATGGTAACACCTGCTTCTTCAATTGCCTCACGCCTAGCCACTTCTTCAAATGATTCATTTTCATGATCCATCATTCCCGCTATCAACTCTAACATCCATGGAGTTTCTTGAGTTTCAATTGCAGCGATACGGATTTGTTCAATTAAAACGACTTCATCGCGTTTAACATCATATGCTAGCAAGACCACAGCATGACCGCGCTCTAACACTTCTCGGGTAACAACATCGCTGATTGAACCATCAAATTTACGATATTGAAAACGATATTCTAGTAAAGAAAAGAAACCTTTATAAAGCACCCGTTTAGTTAGATTAAATACATCATTTTTGTTAAAATTTATTGGATTATTTTTTGTTTTCATATTGTGTCTCGTTTTGGGCTGAATTTTAATAAAAAGTGCGAATGGTAAATAAACTATGCTTACTATATGCTAATTATCTGTTAAAATCGCACAAATGAAAATACAATTATATTTTAATGTTTTTAAAGAGATGATTGATGAAAAAAACGCTAACCTTTTTAATCGGCTTAACATTAAGCCAAGCAGTTTTTGCTGAAAATTTGATTCAAGTTTATGAACAAGCTAAAGAGACAAACCCAGATCTACGTAGTTCTTTAGCAGAAAAAGAGAAAGCTTACTCAGCAATTTCAGGTTCACGAGCAAGTTTATTACCACAAGTTGGTCTTAATGCATCTTATGGTGTAACACATGGGCGTCGCGACATCAGTGGACAAAAAAATAAAAGTGGTAATTTATACCAAGTAACGGTATCACAAAGTATTTTTAATTTCTCAAGTTGGAAAGCTTTAGATATTACAAAAAAACAAGCAAGTATTGCTGATATTGCTTATCAATACCAAGGTCAAACATTAATTTTAAATACATCGGTTGCTTATTTTAATGTTTTAAAAGCACTTGATGCTTTAAGCTTTATTGATGCTCAGAAAAAAGCAATTGGTCGCCAATTAGAACAAACTCGTCAACAACATCAAGTTGGTTTAGTAGCCATTACTGATGTACAAAACGCTCAAGCTAATTATGATTTAACGGTTGCTCAACAGGTTAACGCATTAAATGAGTTAAATAACTCAATTGAAAATTTACGTCAAGTAAGTGGGCGTTTTTATTCTAGTTTAGCAACGATTGATACCAAAACATTTAAAACCGAAGCACCTACTCAAATTAGTTTATTATTAAAACAATCTGAGGTATCTAATCTTAATTTATTAACAATGAAATTAAATCAAGATATTGCCCGTGAACAAATTAAACTTGCACAATCAGGATATATGCCTACTGCAAGTTTAGATGCATCGACAAACTTAAATAAAAATGAGAGATATGGAAATTACTCTTCAAATGGTGCTATAGGATCTCATCATAGTAAAAGCTATTCTGGTAATAATTATGTTGGTGTAAGTGTCAACATGCCAATTTTTTCAGGTGGTGCAACTATGTCACAAGTTGAACAAGCACAGCATAATTTTGTCAGTTATAGCGAGAAATTAGAAAGCACTAATCGTAGTGTGATTAATCAAGTTCGCTCATCTTACAACAATATTTCATCTTCAATCAGTTCAATCAAAGCTTATCAACAAGCTGTTGTGTCTGCCGAAAGTTCATTAGAAGCAACTTCATCTGGATATCAAGTTGGTACACGTACCATTGTTGATGTGCTAAATGCAACAACACAGCTTTATAGTTCTAAACGAAATCTATCGGATGCAAAATATAATTATCTAACAAGTTTACTACAGTTAAAATATGCCGTTGGGACTTTAACTGCAGATGACTTGGTATATTTAAATAATATGTTAGGTAAAGAACTAAGCACTTTAGCTACCATAAAATAATCAGTAATTCTGATTATTTTAGAATCTCTCATATAAAAAGGCGGTTTTTATCGCCTTTTTTTGTTATTGTTGACTTTATTGATTATCTAAATAAAGCAAATCTGAATTTTTAAACTAATTTAACACTTCCAAAAAACCGTCCTATTTATCACATTGAATTAGTGATAAATTCAATAAACATTTTAAGTTTAGGAAGTTGCTGTTTATCAGCTTTATAAAGCAGATGAACTTCTCTAGCTGGCGGTAAAAAATCTTGTAATATTGGAAATAATTTATTCTGACGAATAAGCTCACTTAGCATTGATTGGGGTAACATCGTTATCCCCAAACCTTCGACAGCGGCATTTGCTAAAGCTAAAGTATCATTACTTTTTAATGTTCCTGATATGGGGATATTAATTACCTTTCCATTAATACTAAAAGGCCAAAGATAATCTTTTTTAGTTGGATTGACATATTGATAAATTAAACATTGATGTTTTTTTATATCATTAGGCGTTACCGGTATACCATTTTTAGCAAGATAAGTTGGTGAAGCTGCAAAAATAAGTTTATAAGAATTGAGTTTACGAGCAATATAACTTGAATTAGATAATTCGCCGATTCGAAAAACAATATCAAAATCATCTTTAACTAAATCGACATAGCGATCACTTAATTGAAGATCAACATTTACTTTTGGATAGCATCTCATAAAACGACTAAGCACAGAAATCAAATTAAAATGTCCATAACTCACTGGCGCACTGATTCGAAGCCGACCTTTAGGCTCCTCAATAAATTGTTGCGCTAATGTTTTTGAACTTTTCACTTCATCAAGGATGAATAAACACTTTTCATAATATTGTTTACCAAACTCGGTTAACTTTTGCGACCGTGTCGTACGATTCAGTAACTTTAAACCTAAATAATTTTCTAAAAATACCACATATTTGGCGATCATTTGTGGTGATGTATTTAGTGAAATAGCTGAAGCTGCAAATGAACCTGTTTTTACGGTCAAAACAAAAGCTTCCATACTTCTTAAAAGATCCACATTACCAACCTCTAGTTGTTAATAAAACAATTTTGATATCATTTATTCTCTTTTATTTTAAGAGAATAATATAACAAATTCATTTATGACTTAGGAATTAATATGTTAAAAAAAATTGGAATAATTGGAGCTGGGTTTGTTGGTCAGGCTTGGGCTAAGTTATTTCTACAAAATGGATATCAAGTCATGTTATGTAATTCCCGAGATAAAAAAACATTATTTAGTGTAGCAAGTAGTTTGGGTTGTGAAATTGGTAGTCAGGAAGAAACAATTGATTTCAGTGATATTATTCTCGTTGCAATTCCTTTTATCAATTATCAACAATTGCCAACGGATCTTCTCAGTAATAAGATCGTTCTTGATACAATGAATTATTACCCCGATCGTGATGGACACATTGAACAATTAGATTCCTATCAAACAACCACAAGTGAATTAGTCGCCCAGCATCTTTGTAAATCAAAAATAGTTAAAGTATTTAATGCCATTCTTGCTAGAGATATATTAAAAGATGCAAAACCATATGATAAAACAAATCGAAGAGCACTTCCTATCGCAGGTAATGATGATTTAGCAAAACAAACTGTATATGAATTAATTAATCAAGTCGGATTTGACTATATCGATATAGGAAACTTATCTGAAAGTTGGCATTTTGAACGTGCTAAACCAGCTTATTGTGTGCCACTCAATCTTGAGCAATTACAGCAGGCATTATCTAAAGCTGATAGAAAGCTTGAATTACCACATAACTCATGGAAATCCTAAGTTAAAATATAAAACTCTATCATCTTAATATTTTTACAATTAAAGATGATTTTAAGAAGTTAATTTAATCATTAAGCAAAATTTAAGTAACAATTTAAAAAAATGGATATGAAAAAATGGTCAACACAGATTTAAGATATACTGTCATTACTGGCGCAAGTTCAGGAATAGGTTACGCAACTGCCATCGCTTTTGCAAAACGAAATAAACCACTAATTGTTATTGCTAGACGACATGAACAGTTAACTTTACTCAAACAAAAAATTGCCGATATTAATCCTGAATTAGATGTCATTATAAAAAAATGTGACTTATCTGTATCTAGCAATGTGCATTCACTTTTTACCGATTTAGAGCCATATTTTATTGAAACATGGATCAATAATGCTGGTTTTGGTCATTATGGCAGTGTTGGCGAGCAAGATTTAAACAAAATAGAGTCAATGTTGCATTTAAATATTGAAGCATTAACTATCCTATCAACCCTCTATGTGCGTAAATATCATAATCAACCAGATACGCAACTTATCAATATTTCATCAAGAGGAGGATATACTATCGTTCCAAATGCAGTCACTTATTGCGCAACTAAGTTTTACGTCAATGCCTTTACCGAAGGGTTAGCTCAAGAATTGATACAAGCTAATGCACCGTTACGTGCAAAAGTTCTAGCTCCCGCAGCAACGCAAACCGAATTTGGAAAAAAAGCCAATAATACTGATGAATATGATTATGATAAACGTTTTGCAAAATATCATTCCGCCGATGAAATGGCGCAATTTTTGTTAGCTCTGTATGATAGCGATAAAATCATTGGCGAGATCAACACGAAAGATTTTTCATTTTCGTTAAAAGACAGCATATTTCCTTATTCTGGAAATCCTTCGCAAAATCAAAAAAGTTAAGGGAAATATTAATTTATTTTATCCATTAATAACAAGATCGGATGTAAAGTTTATAAATCTAAAGATAAACAATATTTTTATCTAACATTACTAACCGACAACACTTGGGGGATAACAACATTGCTATCCCCCTAGCCTTTCATTTATAACATAATACTAAAATTAAAATAATGGCAATAGGATTTATTATTAAGGATTTCAATTACTAGCTATGACCGATAATAGCAGCTTAAATTCAATAAATTTTATACTGAAACGTATACTTAATCTGAAACTTTTTTACAAAAAATAGCACTGACATGTACATAAATTAAGGCTATGGCAACCTAATTGCCGATATGTGAAAATATTTTTGGATGAGATTCATCAATAACTCTATTTTAGTTATTCTGTCCTCCACTTTTAACTGCGCCATCTAATAAATAACTATCGATCATAAATTATTGAATAAGAATAATTTTTTAATGTTTGCTAACTCAAGTAAGTTTCTAAAAATTTATTGCTATTTGTTGAACATACAACGCCAAGTAATATTGGATTACGTTAACAGGTATGAAATTAAAGTGCCGTGATTTAAACGCAAATTTTATTATTGAACGATTATTACACCCGATGAAACAGTAATGGTATTTGCAAAAAGATGCCGAATGAGATTTTATTTGAGAAGCTCGACAAAAACAAAAATAGTTATATGAGAGTTGATCAAATAAACATTTATAATCGAAAAAGAGACTTAAATAAATATTACCTTAATGAATAAATTTTTATACTAAAACGTATGTGTAACCTCAAACATCTTAACAAACATATGAACTTATTAAGATATTATTTCAAAAATACAGAACAATAATGGTATTTGCAAAAAGATACCGAATGAGATTTTATTTGAGGGGCTCGACAAAGACAAAAATGGTTACATGATAGTTAGTTAAATAAACATTTATTCGAAAAAGAGGCTTAAATAAATATTACCTTAATGAATAAATTTTTATACTAAAACGTATATGTAACCTCAAACATCTTAACAAGCATATGAACTTATTAAGATATTATTTGAAAAATACAGAACAGTAATGGTATTTGCAAAAAGATGCCGAATGAGATTTTATTTGAGAGGGTCGACAAAAACAGAAATGGTTACATGATAGTTAGTTAAATAAATATTTATTCGAAAAAGAGACTTAAATAAAAATTACCTTAATGAATAAATTTTTATACTAAAACGTATATGTAACCTCAAACATCTTAACAAGCATATAAACTTGTTAAGATGGTATTTTAAAAATGCAGATATGAATTATGAAATTCGCATACCTGGTTTTGCTCCGCTATCCGGTGATAAAAGGTAAACACCCTCACCATCGTCTTTACCACTTGCACAAAGAACCATACCTTCTGAAACGCCAAAACGCATTTTACGTGGAGCTAAGTTAGCAATCATAATCGTTAAACGACCAATTAAAACTTGAGGATCAGGATAAAATTGTTTTATGCCCGAAAACACATTACGCGTTTCATCACCAATATCGAGAGTCAATTGCAATAATTTATCTGAACCTTCTACAAAAGTAGCATTCTTGATTAATGCAACACGCATATCAACTTTAGCAAAATCATCAAAATTAATGGTATCAGCAATTGGCTCAGCTACTTTTTCTTTAGCGGGTGCTGTCGATGTAGTTAATTCTTTAGTTTCTTCTATCATTGCAGTAATTTTATCCATATCAATTCGGTTAAATAAGGCTTTAAAGCGATTAATTGTATGTCCAGTTAAGGCGTTATCAATACCTCGCCATTCTAATTGGCTATTTAAAAACTCTTCGGTACGCTGTGCTAATGATGGCACAACAGGTTTTAAGTAAGTCATTAGAATACGGAATAGGAAAATACCCATTGAACAAATATCTTGTAAAGCTTGATCTTGCCTTTCTTGTTTAGCCACAACCCACGGTGCTTTTTCGTCAATATAGCGATTTGCTTCATCTGCTAATGCCATAATTTCGCGAATAGCCTTACTTGATTCACGTTGTTCATAGTAATCGGCAATTACTTTGGCCTTTTCAACAAATTGCGCATAAAGCTCTGGCTCCGCAACTTTATCAGATAATTTGCCATCAAAACGTTTGCTAATAAATCCAGCCGAACGCGATGCGATGTTCACAACTTTATTTACTAAATCACTATTAACACGTTGTACAAAATCTTCTAAATTTAAATCAATATCATCAATATGTGGTGATAATTTTGCCGCATAATAGTAGCGCAAACAATCTGGATCTAAATGTCTTAAGTAAGTGCTTGCTTGAATAAAAGTACCGCGTGATTTAGACATCTTCGCACCATCAACCGTAACATAGCCATGTACAAAAATATTGGACGGTTTACGATGTTCACTACCATCAAGCATCGCTGGCCAAAATAGGCTGTGGAAATAGACAATATCTTTACCAATAAAGTGATAAAGTTCAGTACTTGAATCTTTACTCCAGAATTCATCAAAGATTGCTTTGTTATTTTTATTACAATAATTAAGGAAAGAGCCCATATAACCGATTGGCGCATCTAACCAAACATAAAAATATTTGCCCGGTGCATCAGGAATTTCAAAACCAAAATAAGGAGCATCACGGCTGATATCCCATGGTTGCAAACCTGCTTCAAACCACTCTTGCATTTTATTTGCTACTTGTTCTTGCAATGTACCAGAACGGATCCAAGCTTGTAACATGTTTGAAAAAGCAGGCAGATCAAAAAAGAAATGTTCTGATTCTTTCAAAATTGGCGTTGCGCCCGAAACAACCGATTTTGGATCAATCAAATCAGTCGGATTATAAGTAGCACTACATACTTCACAGTTGTCACCATATTGGTCTGGTGCTTTACAACGAGGACATGTCCCTTTAACAAAACGATCGGGTAAAAACATCTGTTTTTCTGGATCGAACAATTGCGAAATAACTTTAGTTTTAATATAACCGTTAGCTTTTAAACGCTTATAGATTTGTTCTGATATTTGACGATTTTCAGGGCTATGAGTTGAATGGTAATTATCATAACTAATGTTAAAACCAGCAAAATCGCGTTGATGTTCAATTTTAACTTCTTCAATCATCTGCTCTGGTGTAATACCCAATTGCTGAGCTTTAAGCATAATTGGCGTTCCGTGCGCATCATCGGCACAAATAAAATAGATTTCGTTACCGCGCATACGTTGAAAACGTACCCAGACATCCGCTTGAATATGTTCAAGCATATGACCTAAATGAATTGAACCGTTTGCATATGGAAGTGCACAAGTCACCAATATTTTGCGTTGCGTTGTCATGTTAATTAATTACCTTCTATTACATAATGACAGAAATAGTACATCAAACGTGTGATTATCGCTAGATTTATGCCATAATTTGATAAAATTTCTTTATATACTCAACAGTATTGTAAAGTGTCAAAGCCCAAAATGTTAGATTTAAGAAGTCTGCAACACTATATTTTACACTTTATAAATAAAGGCAATACTTGAAATAGTCTAAAGCCAAAGCAATATGAGTATAAAGTAAATGTAAAAAATAAGGCTAATATCATGGAAGCGAAAAAAATTCTGGAAAATTTTACTCATCCTACCTTACAAAAAAATTTGATTGAACTTGGTGCTGTTAAAACTTGTGAAATAGTCGATCAAATTCTAATCATAAAGTTAGTTATGCCATTTGCATGGCAAGTTGCTTTTGAAGAACTTAAATCAGCGCTGACGCCACAGTTACTCAAACTTACCAATGTTAAAGAAGTAAAATGGCATATTGAATACAATATCGCTACACTTAAGCGTGCCAACAACCAACATGCAATAAACAATATAAAAAATATTATTGCCATTAGCTCTGGTAAAGGTGGTGTTGGTAAATCGTCAACTGCCGTTAATATAGCACTTGCACTACAAAAACAAGGTGCCAGTGTAGGTATTTTAGATGCAGATATTTATGGTCCATCCATTCCCACCATGTTAGGTACAGAAAAACAACAACCCTTAACACCAGATAATAAACACATGACACCCATAATGGCATATGGACTCGCCAGTAATTCAATTGGCTATTTAGTGGATTCTGATGGTGCAATGGTATGGCGAGGTCCAATGGCTAGTAAAGCTTTATTGCAAATCTTACAAGACACATTTTGGCCTGAACTTGATTATTTGGTTATTGATATGCCACCAGGAACGGGCGATATCCAGTTAACACTTGCGCAAAGTATTCCCGTTACAGCCGCGATCATTGTCACAACTCCACAAGATATCGCACTCATTGATGCTAAAAAAGGGATAACCATGTTTACTAAAGTTAATATTCCTACTTTGGGTATTATTGAAAATATGAGTTACCATATTTGTGAAAACTGTGGTCATCACGAAGCAATTTTTGGCGAAGGCGGTGCAAAGCGTCTATCTGAACAATATCAAACATCGTTACTCGGACAGATCCCCTTACATAAAATTTTGCGCCAAGATCTGGATACAGGCAAACCAACGGTTATTAACCATCCAGAAAGTGAATTTACCCACATTTATTGTCAAATTGCAGGCCGCATTGCCAGCGAGCTTTATTGGCAAGGTCAAGCGATCTTACCAGATATATCCTTTAAAGCACTTTAATGCGCAAAAATATATTGGCTTTTGATGACCAAAAGCCAATATCAAGATAGATTTTAAAAAATAGTAATCGAATAAAACCGTTCAGATTTGATATTTATTTTTTCAATTGACTAAATTCCGCTTTAGCTTTAACTAACTGTTTATTAAACTCTTCATTGGTATGTAGCTGTGCGACCACGGCGGCTGCCATCACTTTGGCTGCATCAACATCACTTTGCCAATGATAACCACAAATTACCCGACTTTCCCCAATTTCATAACCACGTTTTAAAATCTCGTTTTGGCGTTGTGGGTTTATTTCGGCAAGCACTAACGAAATAGCAAATCCTAAAGTAGTATGCCCTGATGGATAAGAACCATTGGTTGATAATGTTTTCTCATCTTCAGGTCGACAAGTTGGTTCTTTGAAAAATGAAAATGGTCGAACCCGATTATAATGAATTTTTGCAGATCGTGTTGCAAGATCACCAGCATCTTCTTTCATTGTGGTAATAAGCTTGTAAATCTCTGGTGTTTTAGTGCTCGAAATCTCATATCCAAAAGATGGGGAAAATTGTTTAGTAACATTATCTTTTGTCGCATCCGCATCTAAATATGCCTGATGTCCTCGTTCCGTATTACGCATAGATTTACCCCAATCATATTGGGCCTTATCTCTAAGAAATTCAATACTATTGTAAGCGGGTGGTTGCGGCAAAAGTAATAAACTATCTGGAGCTTGATCTTCTCTAAGGTAATAATCTTGCGGATCAGTTCTTACATCCTTTAATTCCATGGCAAACACATTCGTACATAACAAAGAACAAATGATAATACTCTTTACAAAAACTTTTTGCATACCTATCTCCTCAATAAAAAATAATATTTGAAATTTAGTCAGTTACTTTAATAACATAAATTTACTTATTCATTTTTTAAAGTGATAAAAAGCATTTACTTTAGATTGTTAAATCGCTGTTTAATAATACTGACTTATTTATAAATTGATTAATCATAAATTGGATTTTATATTAATAAATCATGATGTTTTATTATGTGACAATAGTCACATTTCAATATTAAACAGCGTATGCGACCGAATCTAAAAAATTTTATAAAAAGTATCGTTTTGGATTAAAGAGTAGAAAAACTAAACTACCCATCAACTGATTCTAACCTTCAATTACACAAAGATTTTGTCACGAAACATAAAAAACACAGCGCCAAGCAGACATAGACCAGCCCAAATAAAATCAGTTTTAAAAGGCTCTTTTAAGATAAAGATTGAAAATGGAATAAAGACAGATAAACTAATTACTTCTTGAATAATTTTTAACTGACCAGCGGTTGCGACTTGAAAACCAATACGATTGGCTGGAACTTGTAATAAATATTCAAAAAGTGCAATTCCCCAGCTAATAAACACTGCAATAATCCAAGTTTGATTATGCAAAAAGCGTAAATGCCCATACCATGCAAACGTCATAAAAAAATTACTTAAAATAAGTAAACAGACAGTAATAATAAGTTGATTCATAATAATCATTAGTGTATTAAAATAAGGGAATATCATTATATACCTTTGCATAAATAATACGCAAAAGGGTGAGATTATTTTTAGTTTTATTGCATTGCCATCAATAAATTTAATAAAGAGATCAATTGTGGATTTTAAGCAAAGTAAATTATTGCTGCTTATTGATTCTAGCTTTATAGTAAATGAAAATTAAAAACTTCATTCACTTCAACTCGACACAAAGGAAACCATTATGCAAAAAAGAGTAAATCAAGTTACTATGAAAGGTCATCCTATCACGTTACTCGGACCTGAAATCAAAGTGGGTGATAAGGCTCCCGATTTTGTTGTCGAAAATAGCAAAATGCAACCGGTAAAATTATCGGATTTTAAAGGTAAAGTCAGAATTATTAACTCAGTACCTTCCATTGATACTTCGGTATGTAGTGCTCAAGTGCATCGGTTTAATGTCGAAGCAACAAAATTAAAAGATACCATTATATTTTCAGTCAGTGTCGATTTACCTTTTGCATTAAATCGCTATTGTTCAGCAGACGGAATTGATGAGGTTAAAGTCACATCAGATCACAAAAACCTCGATTTTGGATTAAAATATGGTGTTGTAATTGAAGAAATGCGTTTATTGGCACGTGCGGTATTTGTCGTTGATAAAAACGATAAAATTGCTTATGTCGAATATGTTAAAGAGACATCAAATGAACCTGATTACGATAAAATATTAAAGGTAGTCAATACTCTGTTATAAAAAACAAGTGCAATAATGATATTCATGCCACCTTACTGCAATAGGTGGCCTTTGTTAAGATTTATCATTCCGATATATGTAACAATGGTCAATATTCAGTTATAATTACCAATAATCAATTTATCCCATCTTTAAGTAAAATCATGAATAATGCTAAAAAGCGCTCTCGGATCTGGTCGTCGATTCTTTGTTTAGCTTTTGCTGGATTTATTTTCAATACTACCGAATTTGTACCGGTTGGTTTACTGCCTAATATTGCGGAAAGCTTTTCGATGGATGTCGCTCATGCTGGGTTATTATTAACAATATATGCTTGGGCTGTATCATTATTATCGTTACCCTTAACAGTATTAACATCCAAAATGGAGCGTCGTAAGCTCCTTATTTTTTTGTTTTGTCTATTTATTGGCAGCCATTTATTAGCTGGCTTTGCTTGGGATTTTTATAGCTTAATGACCGCTCGCATTGGTATCGCTTGTGCACATGCAGTATTTTGGGCTATTACCACACCGTTAGCAGTTCGATTAGCGCCGAATGGTAAAAAAGCCAAAGCGATGAGCTTTATTGTAGTAGGCACATCTATGGCAACGGTACTCGGTATTCCTATTGGTACCAAAATAGGGGAATTAGTTGGTTGGCGTATCACGTTTTTATGTATTGGAGGCATTGCCTTTGGTATTTTAGTTTTATTGATTTACTTACTTCCTAAAGTACCTAGTATTAACACCATCTCTATCAAAGATCTACCAAAAGTGCTAAAACGTCCTGCCTTACTTAATATTTATTTATTAACGGCTATTATTATCACCGGACATTTTACCGCCTATACTTACATTACGCCATTTATGATGAGAGTGGGAGGATTCAGTCAAGAAATTGTCGTCCATCTATTATTAGTTATTGGATTTTCAGGCATGATTGGCAGTGTCATTTTCACTCGATACTCAAGTAAATACCCAACAGCGATATTAGTTGTACCTGTAATATTATTGATGGCGTGCTTATTATCACTCTACTTCAGCTCATTTAATCTCTACACTGCGATGATGCAAGGCATGATATGGGGATTAGCAATTACAATTATTGGTATGGTCATGCAAAGTAAAGTGATCGATGTCGCACCCGATGCAACTGACATTGCCACATCAGTTTATTCAGGAATTTATAATATTGGTATCGGCGGAGGAGCCTTTGTCGGTAGCCAAGTATTAGTAAAACTATCAACGGATTATATTGGGTTAGTCGGTGCTATTTTTGTGATCCTTGCGTTACTTCTTTTCTTCTTTTTATCTAAAAAAACTTGGTAAAAAGCAAATAAGCGCTGATTGTAACAGCGCTTATTAATTTTGTTTATTGATTGGCAGTAAAATTCATTACTGTTGACTAAGTGCTTCTAACTGTTCCCAGCGTTCAAAAACTGCTTCTAATTCTGCTTCTTTATCACTTAATGATTGTAAAACGGGACCGGTTATATCATGGGGTTGATTAAAAAAGTCACTTTGACCAATTTGCGCTTGTAAATCAGCAATCGCAATTTCAAGCTGTTCTATTTTGCTTGGTAACTGGGCTAATTCACGTTGTTCGTTATAGCTAAGTTTTACTTTCTTTTTAACCGCAGATTCTTTATTTTGATTATTAGTAGTATTTGATTCTTTTTTAGGTTGTTGACTGCTATTTACCGTCGAAACTTTAACGGGTTGAGCCTGCTGCTGTTGTTGCAACGCATCAGCATAACCTCCAGCATAAATACCAATATGCCCTTTCTCTTCGAAGAACCAACATTGCGTAACAACATTATCAACAAATTGCCGATCATGGCTTACCAATAAAACAGTTCCTTGATAATCATTGACCAGTTCTTCTAACAATTCCAACGTTTCAATATCTAAATCGTTTGTTGGTTCGTCCAATACCAGTAAATTGCTAGGTTTTAAGAACAGTTTTGCCAATAACAATCGATTACGTTCACCCCCAGATAATGCCCTTACTGGCGTTCTGGCTCGTTTAGGTGGAAACAAGAAATCCTGCAAATAACCCAATACATGACGCGAACGACCGTTTACCATCACCTCTTGCTTGCCTTCGGCCAAGTTATCCATTACTGTTTTTTCGGGATCCAGCTCTAAACGATACTGATCAAAATAGGCGACTTCAAGCTTAGTGCCGCAATGTACGCTGCCCGAAGTTGGTGTTAAATTACCAAGCATCAGTTTTAACAAAGTCGTTTTACCAATACCATTAGGACCAATCAGGGCAATCTTATCACCTCGTAAAACTTGCACTGAAAAGTCATTGACTAATAATTTATCATCAACTTGATAAGTCACGTTTTCCAATTCAAAAACGATTTTTCCAGAACGTAACGCTTCCTCAATTTGCATTTTAGCGCTGCCCATCACTTTACGACGCTCAGAATACTCTTGTCGCATCGCTTTCAATGCGCGTACACGCCCTTCATTACGAGTACGACGCGCTTTAATACCTTGACGGATCCACACCTCTTCTTGCGCTAATTTTTTATCGAATTCGGCATTTTGCAGCTCTTCAACACGCAACGCTTCTTCTTTACCAAGTAAGTAATTATCATAATTACCACTCCAAGAGGCGATTTTGCCACGATCTAAATCAATAATTCGTGTCGCCATTTGACGAATGAATGAACGGTCATGTGAAATAAATACAATGCTACCATTGAAGCTTTTTAAAAATTCTTCTAACCATTTAATGGTTTCAATGTCTAAATGGTTAGTTGGTTCATCAAGTAATAAAACGGTTGGTTGACAAACCAAAGCTTTGGCTAAAGCAGCCTTACGCAGCCAACCTCCAGAAAGTGATGATAATTGAGCTTCACTATCTAGGGATAATGATGAAATCACATTACGAATCCGATTTTCAAGTTGCCAACCATTTTGGTGATCGAGCTGTTCTTGCATTTTAGCTAGTTTCGCTAAATTACTTTCACTGGGTTCTTGCTCAACTTGATGCGATAATTCGTGATAATCTTTTAACAACTGAGCTTGTTCTTGTAATCCTTCCGCCACAAAATCGAATACATTACCTTGAACATCACGGGGCGGATCTTGTTGTAAGCGTGACACAACAACATTATTTTCATAAACAATTTGTCCTTCATCCAATGGTACTTCTTTATTAAGCACTTTAAGTAAAGTGGATTTACCTGCACCATTACGACCTACAAGACAAACGCGTTCGTTCACTTCGATCGCCATATCAATATGATCTAATAAAGGCGCATCACTGAATGAAAGATAAGCATTGGTAAGATTAATTAATGACATATTTATGATTTTTATTTGGATATTAAATAATAAAGCGTTATTCTATCACAAAGTTGTGAAAGGCAGCTAAAAATCAACTTTCAAAGAAAGAAAACCCTTACAAAATGAGAATTACCCTTTTCTTCTATAACAAAAACAAATAGAGCTATATTTATTAATAATTATAGTTAAAAAAATTTATTACCAATTGAATATACTAATAATATTTTGGTACGGAGGTTATTTATGAGTCATATGTGGACATTCCAGCGAGTTGGTGGATTAGATCAAGTTGTATTTAAGAACGCTAACGACATTATCAATCTACCCGATTTAGATCCTAAATTGTGGGTAGCATTAAGTTGCCCAACAACAGGTTTAGATTTTGATGAACGAACTTTAGCTTTACTCGATACTGACCAAGATGGACGCATTCGTATACCGGATATTTTAGATGCAATTAGTTGGACCAAAGACAAAATATTATCGTTTCAGACGATTTTAAACTCCTCTGACACATTACCCTTATCTGAAATCAACACCTCAACAGAACAAGGTAAAAAACTGTCAGTTACAGCACACAGCATTCTTGCTAATTTAAACAAGCATGATATAAATTATTTAACCCAAGAAGATGTACAAGAGTCGATAAAAGTTAATGCAGGTAAACTTTACAATGGTGATTTAATTTTCCCACCGTCTGCCGAATTATCACCTGAAATGCAAACATTCATTCAAACCGCTATTAAAACAACCGGTGCCCAAAAAGATATGAGTGGGCAAGATGGTATTGACTTAGAGATTGCACAAACTTTTGTTGATAATTTAAAAACTTGGCAGAAATGGCAAACCGATATCAGTAATACCCAAACACCCTTTGGTGAAGACCGAGCAGAAATTTGGAAATTAGTCCAACTTTTAAAACCAAAAATTGATGATTATTTTTTACGTGTTGAATTGGCCGAGTATGCCCCACAAGCACAAACCGCACTTAATGTTGATGAAAAATATATTGTCCCAACTGAAAATGGTTTACTGTCAGACGAAGCTTTGGCTGAATTACCTTTATCAAAAATTGATTCCACCAATTATCTTGATTTAGTCAATGGGCTCAATCCACTTTGGAAAGATAAGATCAGTCGTTTTAAAACATTAGTTGCCTCATCATTATCAAATCCTGACCAACTTACCCAGCAAGAGTGGCAAAATATTCAACAAAGTTTACAAGCCTACACTACGCTAATTAGTTCAAAACCCGAACTAACTCAGTTAAAGGTTGCAACCGAACCAACAGCAAGTATAGAAGATATTCACAACGATGTTATCACCAGTTTGATAAATTCGGATTTATTTACAGAATTTAAGCAGATGGTCGAACAAGATAACCAAACCCCTATTTCAGCATCGGATGTACTCGTACTTGAAAAGTTAGTTCTGTTTCATAAACATCTTTATCGTTTACTGGTTAATTTTGCCTCGTTTGCTGATTTCTTCTCACTTGAAAAAAGAGCCGCTTTCCAGCTTGGTAAACTGTATATTGATGGTCGGTGTGCTACCCTTTGTGTCGCCGTCGATAATATTGCCAAACATGCCAATATGGCAAATTATTCTGAGCTCTGTTTACTCTACTGCGAATGCACTCGTCAGGGTGAAAAGAAACTGATTGCTGCAGCTATGACCGCTGGACAAGGTGATTTATTGATTGAAGGTCGTAATGGTGTATTTATTGATAATAATGGCAATGATTGGGATGCCAATGTGGTTAAAATAATCACCAAGCCAATTAGTATTCAACAAGCCATTTGGGCGCCTTATCAACGTATTGGTCGTTTAATTACCGAACAAATTAATAAGTGGGCAACAGACAAAGATGCTGATATCGATAAGTCTAGCGAACAAGCGTTACAAAATCCTGCTAATAAATTTGATATCGGTAAAAGTATGGGGATTTTTGCTGCAATTGGCTTAGCCATTGGTGCTATTGGTACCGCTTTGGCGTCTATCTTTCAGGCTATCTTTTCGCTCGCTTGGTGGCAATTTCCATTAGTCATTATTGGACTATTTTTGATTGTATCCGGTCCTTCGGTGATTTTAGCATGGTTAAAACTACGTCGTCGCACTCTCGGACCATTACTTGAAGCATCGGGATGGGCCATTAATGGACAAGTAAAAATCAACTTAATGTTAGGGGGATTGCTCACAAGCAAAGCCGAACTGCCTGACAATGCTAAACGCAATTTAAGCGATCCATTGAAGCAACATCATTATAAATTCATCATTATTCTATGGTTAGCCATATTATTAGGTGTGGGTATTAGTGGTGGCTGGCTTTGGCACGAAGGTTATTTAGATAAAATTTTTGAACCACAACATCATACTGAACAAAATGTGCAACAGCAGTCAGAGAAGCAAAACAATAGTAACACAAGTGAAAATCATTAAAAAACAAAATGGCTATTGGAGATTTAATCCGATAGCCAATACAAACTAATTGCCGATCGATTTATCGGCAATGCTTAACTAAATAATAGTTAATCAGTGTTGATAAACCGGTAAACGGCGACAAATATCTAACACTTTAGCTTTTACTGCTTGAATGGTTTGCTCGTCATCAATGTTATCTAACACATCACAAATCCAATTTGCCAACTCACGTGATTCTGCTTCTT
This sequence comes from uncultured Gilliamella sp., assembly GCA_946482005.1. Classification (GTDB taxonomy): domain Bacteria; phylum Pseudomonadota; class Gammaproteobacteria; order Enterobacterales; family Orbaceae; genus Gilliamella. Next base: position 22,902 of record CAMLPV010000002.1, on the reverse strand, counting down.
TAAAACCTCGACGTGTAATGGCTGGTGAACCGATACGCACACCTGAAGTTACAAATGGACTTTGTGGATCTTTTGGTACACTATTTTTATTTACCGTAATGTTTGCGCTACCTAACGCGGCGTCTGCTTCTTTACCGGTAATTTTTTTATCGACTAGATCAATTAAAAATAGATGATTTTGCGTTTCGCCTGAAACCACTTTATAACCACGTTTTAAAATTACATCAACCATAGCTTGCGCATTTTTAATCACTTGATGTTGATACTCTTTATAGGCTGGTTCCATCGCTTCTTTTAAGGCTACAGCTTTGGCGGCAATCACATGCATTAAAGGCCCGCCTTGTGCACCAGGGAAAACCGCCGAATTTAATTTTTTATAAAGTTCTTCACTACCACCTTTGGCTAGAATTAACCCGCCACGTGGTCCGCCTAATGTTTTATGAGTTGTCGTGGTAACGACATGAGCAAAAGGCACTGGATTAGGATATACGCCTGCTGCAACTAGACCTGCCACATGCGCCATATCCACAAACAAGAACGCTCCGACACTATCAGCAATCTCGCGCATACGTTTCCAATCGACCACGCCTGAATAAGCAGAGAACCCACCAATAATCATTTTAGGTTTTGAATCTAAGGCTATTTTTTCTAATTGTTCATAATCAATATGGCCAGTTTCGTCTACACCATAAGCGACGACATTATATAATTTACCAGAAAAACTTACAGGTGAACCATGTGTTAGATGCCCGCCTTCTGACAAATTCATGCCTAGTACTGTATCACCTGGTTTTAATAATGCCATATAAACAGCAAAATTAGCCTGTGAACCCGAATGCGGTTGCACATTAGCATAATCAGCACCAAACAAAGTTTTTGCTCGCTCAATAGCTAAAGTCTCGACAATATCAACATACTCACAACCACCATAATAACGTTTGCCAGGGTAACCTTCGGCATATTTATTGGTTAATTGCGATCCTTGTGCTTGCATTACTCGAGGACTGGTATAATTTTCCGATGCGATTAATTCAAGATGATCCTCTTGACGTTGCTCTTCACCTTTAATTGCATCCCATAATTCTTTATCATAAGTGGCAATGGTCATATCTTTACTGAACATATTGACTCCTAGTTATTAATTGCATTAACTATTAAGCTTTACTGCACTGATTTAAAAAAAATCATCATTAGCAATTATCCTCACTTAATCAGCGTATTATTTCAATCTTTTTTTTTAATTATAAAAAAAATTTATATTAAAACGGTAATTAAATAAGGCAGTTTTTATTATTACCCTAATCTTTGAAAACTACTAGGAGTGACAATTTTAAGTCTCAAAATCCCCCTTCTTTTGAGACAAAATAAAATTCGCTAAAACCACCATACGAACAATCAATCCTATTTTTAGGTGATTCAACTGTATCAATTTTAGTGATAACTTGATAACTTTTGCCATCATCGTCATAAAAAACGAAATTATAGATATTTGTATAGATAAACTTCTTTTTAATCATTTTATTGGTGTTAATTTTTTTTTCTGATGCCAATAAATTTATTTTAGTTTTTGAAGAAGCTATATCCTCCTTAGCAAGGATGCCTTCATTCTGCATCCATGTCGCGGCAGTATTCATCGGAAAAGAAGCACAATCGGGTGCTTTAGCAAAGGAGTATGTTGACCATAACATTACTCCTACAATAAGAAAAATTTTTTTCATTTTATAACCTTATGTTTTAATTTTATTTTTACCTGTTTCCTTGACAAGTAAAATTGAACATTAATGGATTAAATCTTTTTTTAATTTAATTGTTTAGTTTAAATGGTTGATCTGGCGTTTTGAAATAAAATAACTATCTACGTCACCAAAACATTCTGTTTTAGAGGCATTACTTTTAGTGATCACATCATAAGCTTTATTTTGATTATCATAAAAAATAAAATGATAAATTTGTGTATAAAGATTTTTACTTTTTTGTTCAGTCGCTAAAAGTGTGATTCTCATTTTTGATTCACTTAAGTTTTGACTATCAACAATATTACTACTTTTTAACCACTCTTTGGCTTTATCTAAAGACCAAGCTTTGCAATCAGGCACTTGGGCGTGGGACATCAGTGGAAGTGATACCAACAGCATTAGAATAGAAAGTTTCCTCATATTATTACCTTAAAATTCCTTTGTTACTTTATAACAAGCATTAAAAATATTGAATTTACTAATATAATGTTATATTCACCATTAATGTACATTACTTTGTGATACTAAGTAATGATTGACCTGACTCATTGAGCATTCTTCGTCCGAAGCATTATTTTGAGTAATAACTTCGTAACTATTCCCTTTGTTATCGTAGAAAACAAAATGATAAATTTGATTATATAAACCTTTTTCGATCTCTTGTGATGCTAATTGGATAATTCGAGTTTTCGATTCATCTAAATCCACAATATCCACAATATTCATATTTTTTAGCCAACCTTCGGTCATATTCATAGGCCAAGTATAACAATCAGGTCCATTAGCAAAGGAGAGTAACGGACTAAACATAAACAATACAAAGATAGTTAATTTTTTCATATCATCACCTTTAATTATTCCTTTTTACTTGATGAGGTTAATATTAAAACTGAAAAAGTTAATTGCCAATTATTTAATTAACATAAATCAATTTTACCTATAGATTATTATATAGAAATAAATAATTAAGTAATTATAAAAGTAACATGGCAAATCAATTTTGATTATCACAAAATTACAATAGCACTTTTTTATTTATTAATATTATGTATATACTGTTGCCAAAATTGATTATTGAGTAACACGTTTTATGCCCTTATCTACGCTCGTTATTTTGCCTTTTTTGGTATTAACTATCATTTCAGCTTCATTATTTGAACAAAAAAAATGGCAATTAGTGACCATCACATTCATGACCGTTCTTATCGTGATGGAACTCACCTCTGTCTACTTTAGTGGTGGTTTTATTGACTATCAGTTTTATGTGAATTTAAATGTAAATGATATCATTGAAGGGTTATTCATTTTTAAACTGCAAGCAGTATTAGTTATTGCGGTCTTTTTAGGATTGGTATTTTTATTGTCAAAATTAGCCAATCTATGCAAATCTAAATGTCGGTTATTTATCCGCTTATTATTTGCCAGTCTTGCAATCATCTCAATAAGTTACCATAACGGCCCTTTAAGTCGTTTATATGAAATATATCAAGTAACAAGTGCACCTCGCGAACCATTTAAACAAGCACTAGCATCATTAAATATGGTTGATTATCCAACCAAAGATCAGATTGTGAGTCAAAAGGGCAAAAATATTATTGTTTTATCTCTTGAATCCTTTGAACAAGGTTTTTTAGATTTTGAAGAAATTACACCCAACTTACGACAGTTACGCCAAGATTATACTTTCTTTGCTAATATGCCAATGAGTGCTGGCAGTAGTTGGACTACCGCTTCAATGTATACTTATATGACAGGCATGCCGTTTCTAATTGGAGGATACACAACTTCCCCATTAATGAAAGCAGATCAAACACAATTAGTAAGCTTGGGTGATGTATTAAGACAAGCAGGCTACCAAACACGTTATGTAATGGCGGGTCCTAATTTCGCTGGAATTGGTCATACGGCAGGGTTATTTGGTATGCAAATCATCTCGGAAGAAAATTATGTTGGTCAATACCCTAATGCCCCATTTGGATTATATGACAAGGATATTTTAGATATAGCTCAAAAACAAATTATCGAGATGAATAACTCAGGTAAACCATTTGCGTTATTTATTTCAACAGTTTCAACTCATGCGCCGAATGGTTTTAATGATGAGCGCATGCAATCAGTTATATCACCTAAAAATGATAATATGTCATTTGTTGCAGCTTCACTCGATTATAATGTTGGACAATTTATCCGACACTTAAAAGATAATGGATTATTAGATAATACTGTATTTTATATTTTCCCCGACCATTTAATGATGGGTGCAGGCACAGCAACAATTAATCGCCTATCAGAAAAAGAGCGTAAACTTTACTTACTGACCAATGCTAAGAGTGAAAATTTACATAAAACGCCCGATCAAGTCATCTACCAAATTGATTTACCGCGTTTAATTTTAAATGGTGCACAAGTTGAAAGTAATGCTAAATTTTTAACAGATTACCTAAATGAGCCAAATTTCAATAAAAAACAGTTTATTGAACAAAATAAATCAAAAATTGCAACAATAAATAACTCTGCGCAACTATTTAAATAGGTACAAAATGACGGCTGATACATTAATTTTAGTCACTACTATCAGTTTTTTAGGAATGATTTCACCTGGACCAGATTTCTTTCTGATTTTAAAAAACAGTTTAAGTTATAGCCGAAAAATTGCGTTGATGTCTTGTCTGGGCGTAATTATGGCGATACTAATTCATATGAGTTATTGTGTTGCAGGTATTGCCATACTCATTGCAACAACACCAATACTTTATAATGGGTTACGTTATGCAGGTTCAGCTTACTTGTTATGGCTCGGAATAAAAGCATTACTAGCAAAAAACACCGGTACAACTTATCTTACACAGCAATCAAGCAATAAATGTATTTCTGCTAAAACAGCCTTTATGCAAGGCCTGTTTTGCAACCTACTTAATCCTAAAGCAACATTATATTTCTTAGCAATTTTCACTCAGGTATTGCATGCCGATTCATCAATAATGGATAAATTACTCGTAGCATTTATTATTTGGATAGAAGCTGTTTTTTGGTGGCCTTTTGTTGTCTATATATTTCAAACACAAGCGGTACAACGAAGATACTTTAAAATACAAATTATCATCGATAAATTATTAGGTATTATTTTAATAACATTGGGGATAAAAGTTGCTTTAGGATTTTAGGGTAAATTCATCAATAATTTTTTACTGAAACGTTATCTTCTCCTGAAACTTTTTTACATAAAAACTTTCTTTTTTTGAATCTTGTATAGTTAATTGATACACTGTTAGTAATATGATTGACTATAATCAGCTACTCTTTTTTATCGATTATAGTATTATGATTTAATTATAGTTAATTACATTAGGTTAGTAAATATGAACAAATTGTTACAATATGGTCGAGAACTTCTTGAATTAGAACTTCACGAAGCCCAAAAATTACCCGATAGACTAGGTAAAGATTTTGTTGAAGCTTGTCAGCTTATTTTATCGAATAAAGGGAAAGTCGTGGTATCAGGTATTGGAAAATCGGGGCATATTGGAAAAAAAATTGCAGCATCATTAGCCAGTACTGGTAGCCCCGCTTTTTTCATGCACCCATCTGAAGCTTTACACGGGGATTTAGGTATGGTCACTAAAAATGATGTAGCGATTCTTATCTCATATTCTGGACGAGCAAAGGAATTTAATTTTATTCTACCGATACTTTCATCAATGAACGTACCTGTGATAGCAATTACAGGAGGATTGGATTCGCCGTTAGCTAAATCAGCACAAGCTGTGCTTGATATATCTATCGAAGAAGAAGCGTGCCCAATGGGACTGGCACCGACTTCAAGCTCAACCAATACACTACTAATGGGTGATGCACTTGCTATCGCCGTGATGCGTGCTCGTGGATTTAAAGAAGAGGATTTTGCTCGCTCTCATCCTGCAGGGAGTTTGGGGGCTAAATTACTCAACCATGTTAAAGATGTCATGCGACAAGGTGATTTAATTCCAAAAGTACCGCACACTGCAACCGTATTTGACGCCATGTTAGAATTAAGCCGTACTGGAGTGGGTTTAGTTGCAATCTGTCAGGATAATAATAAAATAATTGGTGTTTTTACCGACGGGGACTTACGCCGGTTATTGCTTAAAAATGGTACATTGCAAGATAGCATTAGCGCTGTTATGACTAGCCCTGGCTTTCAAATACCTGAGAATTGGAAAGCGGTCGAAGCACTAAAATCATTTAATGATCATAATATTACTGCAGCACCTGTTGTTAATAGTGCTGGTGAATTAGTAGGCGCATTAAATATTCATGATTTACACCAAGCAGGAATAAGCTAAAAACTATTATAAATACTTATTGCAAAAAGGTACTATCTATTGAGATAATTACCGACCTAAATTTTTGTCGTTAGACGGAGATCCAAGAAAAGTTACACCGTTAACAATGTAAATGATTAAATAAATCATAGAACGTTAACGTTGTGTTGTATATTTTAACCAAAATTAATAGATGATGAAACTACAATGGCAGAAAAGCGAAATATCTTTCTAATTGGCCCAATGGGGGCAGGAAAAAGCACAATAGGCCGACAAATTGCACAACAGTTAGGCATGGAATTTTTTGACTCTGATCAAGAGATTGAAAAACGTACAGGTGCTGATATTGCATGGATCTTTGACTTAGAAGGTGAAGACGGATTCCGAGCCAGAGAAGAAAAAGTCATTAATGAATTGACTGAAAAACAAGGTGTAGTACTTGCTACTGGTGGTGGTTCAGTGCTATCGAAAGAGACGCGCAATCGATTATCGGCTCGTGGCATTGTTGTTTATCTTGAAACAACCATTGAAAAACAAATGGCTAGAACTCAAAAAGATAAACGTCGCCCACTTTTACAAGGTAGCAATACTCCAAGAGAACTTTATGAAGAACTTGCTGGAGAGCGCGAACCTCTTTATGAAGAAATTGCGGATATTACAATCAAAACTGATGAACAAAGTGCTAAAGGTGTTGCAAGTTATATTATTGAGAAAATAGAGCAAATTTAAGTCGCTTATTTTAGAAATAATGGTGCTTTGTGAGGCTATAAATCTTTTGATAGGTTAAGGAGTCAATATGCGTGTAGATAAAGACGATCGTTATATAGCAGAACAACCTAACAAGGATTCAACGCTCCCATTAAAATTACCAGATTTTCTTCAAAATTATCCAAAGAAAAAACTTATTATTTGCGGTTTAATAATCCTAATTATTTTTTTATTACTTAGCTTGATTATTTTCCGACCTTCACGAACTAGCGAACCAACGCCATTAACGCCTCCTGTGGTTAACGGTGTTGCTTCAACAGATGAAACGGATACGACTAATACTGTTTATAATGGACAGAGCAATGTTACAGATAATGGAAAGACACCTGATAATGCTTTAGCAAATTCAGAAAGATCAACTCCATCTAAATCTGACGTGCCAAAACCATCTGAAAAAAACATGAGTGGTATAAGTTCAACTGATAATCCTAATGTGGCATCAAATGCCAATCGTAATGGCGAAAAAAAACCAACTAAAAAGATAGCTAATCTAAACGATGACAACAATAGTTTAGCTAAAAACTTTAGGATAAGAGATGATCATTATGTGATTCAAATTACTGCATCTAGGTCGGCTGAGGGCTTAAAAAAATTTGTTACACAAAATAAAATAACGGATTACCAGATTTATGAAACTCAATACAGCAATGGTAAATGGTTTATTTTAGTTAAAGGTAATTATTCATCACTTGATGAGGCTCATAAAGCGATCAAATCACTACCCGCTGCTCTCCAAAAAGATAAACCATGGGTTAAATCGGGAGCAGAAGTAAATAAAGAAAAAATAGTAAATTAATAAAGGATATCGTCCATTTATCCTACTAGCAACGAAAAAATAGGAGCAACCGTTGAAGAAGCAACGAGCCTTTTTAAAATGGGCCGGAGGAAAGTATGCGCTTGTAGACACAATTAAGCAATATCTACCAGAAGGGGAGCAATTAATTGAACCTTTTGTTGGCGCAGGTTCTGTTTTTTTAAATACCGATTACAAAAGTTATATTTTAGCTGATATCAATCATGATTTAATTGCACTATTCAAACTACTAAAAACGAACCCTGATCAATTTATTAATGATCTTAGACCATTATTTAATGAGCAAAATAATCAATCTGAGGCATTTTACCAACTCCGAGATGTTTTTAATGGTAGCAACGATCAGTATTTAAGATCGTTACTCTTTGTCTATTTTAATCGACATGGTTATAACGGTTTATGTCGTTATAATACTAACGGAAAATTTAATGTACCTTTTGGTCGATATAAAACAGTCTATTTTCCTGAAAAAGAACTCTACTTTTTTGCTGAAAAAGCACAAAAAGCTGAGTTTATTTGTGCGCCCTATCATGAAGTGATGCAAAAGGCTGGACAAAATTCGGTGATATATTGTGATCCACCTTATATTCCACCTAATAAATCAGGGGGATTTACATCTTATTATTCCAATATTTTTGGCTTTGAAGAGCATGAAAATTTGTCAAAATTAGCGGAAACAGTAGCATACAAAAAAAATATACCCGTACTGGTGTCTAACCATTATACTGATTACACCATGACGCTATATAATAAAGCGAGTCATCTTTATCGAGCAGAAATGCGTCGTTCAATCAGTTGTGCTGGTGGAAGTAGAAAAAAGATTGATGAAATTTTAGCTTTATATAAAAAGTCATGAGTAGACTCATATGTAAAGTTGATTATTTAGAGGTAGGTTATGAAAGAATTTATTATAGCACCATCCATACTATCCGCTGATTTTGCTCGTCTTGGTGAAGATACTCAAAAAGTACTTGATGCTGGCGCCGATGTTATCCATTTTGATGTAATGGATAATCATTTTGTACCCAATCTAACTATGGGTTCAATGTTTTGCAAAGCGTTACGTGACTATGGGATCACTGCACCCATTGATGTGCATTTAATGGTTTCACCGGTTGAAGAATTAATTACTTCTTTTGCTAAAGCGGGCGCTACTAATATTTCTATTCATCCCGAGGCGAGCATCCATCTGGATCGCTCGATACAATTAATCAAAGATCATGGTTGCAGTGCTGGTATTGTGCTTAATCCAGCTACCCCTTTAGATTACTTAGATTATATTATTGATAAAATTGATATTATTTTATTAATGAGCGTTAACCCTGGTTTTGGTGGACAGTCTTTCATTCCATCCACCTTAAAAAAATTACAACAAACCAGAAAACGCATTATTGAGTCAGGACGAGATATTCGTTTAGAAGTCGATGGTGGCGTAAAAGTTGACAACATTGCCGAAATTGCCAAAGCGGGAGCCGATATGTTTGTCGCGGGCTCAGCTATTTTTGGTGAACCAGATTACAAAGCAGTAATTGACGCTATGCGCCAACAGTTAGCAGGAGTAACACATGCATAAATTACAAGATATTCAAGCAATCGCCTTTGATTTAGATGGTACACTCGTTGATAGCGTGCCAGGACTTGCACTTGCTGCACAAAACATGCTTGCAGATTTAAAACTACCTACAATAACAAACGAACAAGTAAAAAACTTTGTTGGAAATGGCATTGATGTGATGTTAGAGCGCATTTTTAAAGCGATCAATGTTGTTCCATCAACTGAACAGCTTTCCCAAGCTAAGGCCCTATTTAATCAACATTATGACAAAGTGATGGACGCTGAAACTAAGCTGTTTCCGCATGTCAAAGAAACCTTAAAAACGCTGCATGAGAATCAATATCCACTAGCACTAGTCACCAATAAGCCCGCTCAATTTTTGCCTGCCCTATTATCATCGCTTGGCATAAAAGAGTACTTTTCCCTAGTGCTTGGTGGTGGTGATGTTATTAAGTTAAAACCCCATCCAGCTCCGTTATACCAAGTCATGGCAACCTTTGGTTTATTTAGCGATCAATTATTGTTTGTAGGCGATTCTAAAAACGATATTACTGCCGCGCAAAATGCCAAATGCCCGACGGTTGCACTAACTTATGGGTATAACTATGGCATCTCGATTGCAACGAGCAATCCCGATTTTTTATTTGATGATTTTAAAGATATATTAACCTTATTACCTCAGCCTAAAGCTGAAGCTAAGAAATAATAAGCAAAGATAAAGAATAACTAGATTAGGAATAAATTATGAGTAAACCGATTGTATTTAGTGGCGCTCAGCCATCAGGCGAACTAACACTTGGCAACTATTTAGGGGCTTTAAAAAACTGGGTAGCGTTGCAAAACGAATATGATTGCGTTTATTGTATCGTCAATCAGCACGCAATTACTGTACGTCAAGACCCACAAAAATTGCGCAAAGCAACCCTTGATACATTAGCCTTATATTTAGCATGTGGCATCGATCCGAAGCAAAGCACTATTTTTGTACAATCCCATGTACCCGCTCATGCTGAACTAGGTTGGGCATTAAACTGTTACACCTATTTTGGTGAACTCAGTCGAATGACACAGTTTAAGGACAAATCAGCTCGCCATGCCGAAAACATCAATGCGGGTCTATTTGATTATCCAGTTTTGATGGCTGCCGATATTTTATTATACCAAGCCAATTTAGTACCTGTTGGTGACGATCAAAAGCAACACCTTGAATTATCGCGTGATATTGCTATGCGTTTTAATGCGCTTTATGGCGATATCTTTACTGTGCCAGAGCCTTTTATTGCTAAAGTTGGTGCACGAGTCATGTCATTACAAGATCCAACCAAAAAAATGTCTAAATCAGATGAAAACCGCAATAATGTGATTGGATTACTTGAAAATCCTAAAGATGTTGAGAAGAAAATCAAACGAGCAATGACCGATTCTGATGAACCACCAGTCGTACGTTACGATTTAAAAAATAAAGCTGGTGTATCTAACTTACTTGATATCTTAACAGGTATTACAGGTAAACCTATTGCTGAACTTGAAAAAGAGTTTGAAGGCAAAATGTACGGACACCTTAAAACTGAAGTGTCAACTCAAGTGATTGATATGTTAACAGCGTTACAAACTAAATATCACCAATATCGTGATGATGAAAGTTACTTACATTCAATCATGCAAGAAGGTGCAGAAAAAGCACGTTCAAAAGCCGAACCAACCTTGAAAAAGGTTTATGACGCAATTGGTTTTGTATAAACAATTTTAATAAACTGTTTTAAAAAAAATAAACCATTAACTGCTAAACCACAAACTGATAGTTATAACTTAAAATCGCTAACTATCACAAAAAAATAGTATAGATTGGCTTTAATCAACGAAGTTAGTGAATAACGATTAAAGCCATCTAAATATATGGGTTAGTTATGAAGATTATTATTCTTGGTGCTGGACAAACAGGCAGTGCTTTAGCTGAATACCTTGTTACCGAAAAACAAAACGATGTAACGGTGGTCGATGAAGATCATGATAAATTGCAATCTTTACAAGAGCGTTTTGATTTACAGGTCATTTGTGGCAAATCATCTTATCCACAAGTATTAGAAAGTGCGGGTGCTGAATCGGCTGATATGCTGGTTGCCGTCACTAATTCGGACGAAGTGAATATGATGGCCTGTCAAATAGGTCACGTTATGTTCAATATTCCGCAAAAAGTCGCACGTATTCGTGCACCAGAATATAACGACGAAAAATATCCATTTTTCAATAAAGATTGCATTAATATCGACCATATTATTGCTCCAGAAAATCTGATCACCAATCACGTAAGTCAGTTAGTACAATATCCAGGCTCGTTACAGTTTGCCTCTTTTTACGATAACCGTGTATGTTTGGTTGCAGTGACGGCTTACTATGGTGGAGCTTTAGTTGGAAGCGAATTGTCTGAACTGAAAGAACATTTACCCCATGTTGAAGCCAGAGTGGTTGCAATATATCGAAAAAATCGCTTTATTCGCCCATTAGGCTCCACACTCATTGAAGCGGGTGATATGGTTTATTTCATCACCCCACCTAGCAATATCAAAGCAGTAACAAGTGAATTACAGCGTCTAGAAAAACCTTATAAACGCATCATAATTAGTGGTGGTGGCGGCATCGCCATTGCTTTAGCTAAACGTTTAGAGAATGACTATCAAGTTAAATTAATTGAACGTAATGCTGAACGTGCCGAATTAATTGCCGAACAGCTGGTTAATACCACTGTTTTACATGGTGAATCGTCAGATCAAGAGTTGCTATCACAAGAACAAGTTGAACTAACGGATCTGTTTATTGCTGTAACGAGTGACGATGAATCTAACATTATGTCATCCATGTTAGCTAAAAGAATGGGCGCTAAAAAAGTGATTGTTTTAATCCAAAAGCAAGCCTACCTTGAACTGATTAATGATAGCGTTATAGATATTGCTATTTCACCACAACATGCCACTATTTCAGAGCTATTAAGCCATGTAAGACAATCGGCGGTTGTTAAAGTGGTCTCTTTAAGACAGGGCGAATCTGAAATTGTCGAGGTGATTGCACATGGAGATAAAGAGAGTTCCAAACTGGTGGGTAAAAATATCAACGGTTTAAAATTACCTTCTGGTGCTACCATTGGTGCGGTAGTGCGTGGTGAAGATGTGATTATCGTTAATACAGACTTAACCATCGAAAGTAACGATCATCTCATCATCTTCTTACCTGACCGACGTGACATAACAGATATAGAAAAATTATTACAATAACTTGTGTTAAATTATTAGTCAGTCCATAATAAAAGCTCTTTTGACTCGGGGTGTTTTTTGTTACCCACAAAAAACTGAGATTTTACCCGTTGAACCTGATCTGGATTATACCAGCGTAGGGAAGTCTAAGCCTTGAAAGTCCTCAATTGGCACACTCTTCCCTAAGCTAACTTTATAAATTGTTGTAAGGAAAGAATATGTCTGCCACTCAAACCCTGCAAATAACCCAAGCAAGACCTTTTATCGATCATGTAAAACAACAACATCCATTAGTACACTGTATTACCAATGATGTGGTTCAAAATTTTACAGCGAATGTATTATTAGCAATTGGCGCATCACCAGCCATGGTCATTGCTCAACAAGAAGTTGCCTCATTTGTACAAATTGCCAATAGTTTATTAATCAATGTTGGAACCCTTGATAGCAATAGTGCAGAAAGCATGTTATTAGCAGCTGCCAGTGCTCAAAAAAATCACATACCATGGGTACTCGATCCGGTCGCAGTCGGACCAGCACTTGCTTATCGTACCGATATTGTTCATCAATTAATTAGTTTTAAACCTACCGTTATTCGTGGTAATGCTTCAGAAATATTAGCCTTAAATGGCGATAACTCATCTGCCAAAGGCCCAGACGGTCAAGATTCTACTGAATCGGCCTTAAATGCAGCTAAACAACTTGCCCAAAAACACCAAACCATCATTAGTATTACTGGGGATATTGATTATATCACTAATGGTGAACAGACTTACTGCATCACAGGCGGGGATATAGCATTAACTAAAATTACTGGTACTGGTTGCTCATTATCAGCCATGGTTGCAGCTTTTATTGCTGGCTCATCTAATACCTTACTTGCTACAGCGTCAGCCTGTTTTATGATGAAAAAAGCTGGGGAGCTTGCCAACAAACAACAAGGGTTAGGCACTTACGCTGTATCGCTGATCGATCAGCTTTCACTATTTAACCCATCACAAGTATAAGGAAATCAGATGAATAAACTTCTCGACTTAAGTCTCTATTTAGTTCTAGATCCAATCTTATGTGGTGGTATTACTGGCATGGTAGAGACCACAAAAATCGCTGTTGCTAATGGGGTAACCGCCGTTCAATTAAGATCAGAACATGAATTTTCTGGTAAAAATTGGTATTACGCAGCATTAGCATTAAAAGAAGTGTTAAGCGATACCCGTGTTCCTTTATTTATTAACGATCATGTTGATATAGCCCTAGCAATTGACGCTGATGGTGTCCATATTGGGCAAAGCGATTTACCTGTTGATGTCACACGTAAATTAATTGGCGATGACAAATGGCTTGGATTTTCGGTCGCTAATCGCCAACAACTCAATGAAGTCCCATGGCAACTTGTCGATTATATTGGGATTGGTCCAATTTATCCTACCACCACGAAACAAGATGCCGCACCAGCAATGGGCATGCCACAATTAACTCAATTAGTTACGCTAAAACAGCGCCCTGCTGTGGCAATAGGTGGCATTAATGCCAATAATGCTACCCCAATATTGCAAAGTGGTATTGAAGGCATTGCTGTCGTTTCGGCAATTTGTGGTCAAAAAGATATACAACAAGCCACACTATCGCTAATTGAAAAAATCCAACAAGCTCAAAAAAATAAGGGGTAATATTATGACAACCGTTGTTTTAACCATTGCCGGTTCTGATCCAAGTGGCGGTGCAGGTATCCAAGCAGATTTAAAAGCCTTTTCAGCTCTCGGAGCCTATGGAATGTCAGTAATCACCGCCCTTACCGCACAAAGTACCCAAGGCGTTGATAGCGTATTGGCAATTGATCCTACATTTGTGGCTAAACAATTTAATACCCTATATCACGATATAAAAATTGATAGCGTGAAAATGGGAATGCTAATGAATAAAGAGATCGTAACGACTGTTTATCATCTGCTGAACAATAACCCTATTGCTAACATTGTGCTTGATACAGTGATGATCGCTAAAGGGGGACATACGCTGTTAAAATCTGACTCTGTTAGTGCTATTCGTGAACTATTAATACCTTTATCAACGGTAATAACACCCAATCTTCCCGAAGCAGCAACGTTACTCGATTGTGAAGAAGCAAAAAACGAAGATCAAATGCTACAGCAAGGTTATGAATTATTGAAATTAGGTTGTAAAGCAGTTTTAATGAAAGGTGGGCATTTACCCAGTCCAGAGAGCCCGGATTATTTAATAACCCCAATGCAAACGATTAGAATGGTCTCACCGCGAATTCAAACTAAAAATACTCATGGCACCGGTTGCACATTATCAGCAGCAATTGCGGCACTGTTGCCTAAACATGGTTTAGAAGATGCCATACAGCAAGCGAAAGTCTACTTGCAAGGTGCAATCACTCATGCAGATGATTTAAACATTGGTCAAGGAATTGGTCCAACGCACCATTTTTATCAGTGGTGGTAGATTAAATTTTTTAATAAATACTGAAACTGGTGTGTCGAAAAAAGAGTTAATATGATTTTTAAACATAACGACACACCAACAGGACATAAATATCTAAAATTATCTCGATCCCAATTTCAATTAATCAATGGAATTGCTTTTTTATTAGTCAAAGACCAATAACCATCAAAAACATAGGAATTAAAATCACAATTACATCTAACATGAATCACAAATACTCTATCTTTAAGAAGTAATCTTTAAAGATACGGGGCATGATTCAAAAGGTTTTGATCTCTCTTTCCATGCAATCATGATTTTTGTATTGAAAGATTTGTACATCAAATAAACTAATGCAGATTCTTTGCTTCACTCACACTACAGTGGAGCGATCCTTGTTTTGTATCTTTATCTTCTGAATAGAGCGCCCAGCAACTCTTCATTGAAAGATCAATCTTTTTGGTGATTGCAACTCCGCTCGCATATTGACAAACAACATAATAAGGAGCGGTATCTTTGACATGATTCACTTCCCATACTAATTTTTGTTGTTGGCCATCAATTGTGCCTCTTGCAGGTACCAATGAAGCTTTGTTAGCGGGTTTATCATAAAAAAGTCCCAAATTAAAAAAAGATGAAGTGTAAGTTCTATCTTCCGAAATTTCCCATCCATCTGGCATTTCTTCAACTTTGACTTTGATTGTCATCTCTTTTGGACAATCAATCTGATATGCATTTACAGTAAAAACACTTGCCAAACAAGCGATGGTTATCATAGCGCTGTATAATCTTTTTCCTTTCATATTCTAGTTTCCTTTAAAAACTGTCTTTGCTATTAATAAATAGGAAAAACAATTAATATTAAAATAATTACGACAATTACATAAAAACATTGGATCGCTATAATTGCCCTTTTAATAAATTCGATTATTAATTATTCTAGTTTGATAATAAAGTTTAGACCTAATTATTTGTTTCGTTTGTTTCATTATTGGTACAGTTAAGTGAAACAATACTATTTTCTACTTTGCCATATTTATCCTCAGAATAAAAACTCTTGCAAATATTCACCGAACGATCAATTTTTTTTATCAATTGGATAAAACTTCCGTCATAACTACAATTGACATAAAATGGCACATCTTCAATAGGCGGACTTACCAGCCATGTAAGCTCAAACTGTTTACCCCAATTTTTACGACCGATTAAAGTTTCTTGAGGCTTTTGTTCTATCATTTTAACGGGTTTATTGTAAAAAACAGATAGGCTAGCAGGCTCATATAGAGTACTATCTTCACTCTCAATAACTTCCCAGCCATCAGGAAGGTTTTCGACAGATGTTTTGACTTTGAGTGCTTTTGGACATTCAATTTGATAAGCATTTACAGTAAAAACGGCAGCCAACCAAGCCATTGAAACGACAGTGAAGCGTAAGATTTTTTTCTTCATCTTATAAATCCTTTTAAAATCAATTATTGCTTAAATGATTATGCCAACACCGTAACAAAGATCAAGATGAATTAATCTTTTAAATAAAATAAGAAATCTTTTATAAAACAAATTTGTTAAAAAGTTTCAGGTAACGCATACGTTTCAGTAAAAACAGTGATATTTGTAAAAATTATTCAGGAGTCTATACCGTTTCATTATCAATTGATAATACGTTATTATCTGATAAAACATCATTATTATTTTTGTTGTTATTGGTGCAAGTAATGCATAATAAAAATACTAAGAAATTGTATAAAATATATTTCTCAACGATAGGGGTAATAATATGAGTAAATTAAGTTTATTGTTTTTATCGGTTTTAAGTTGTTTAGGAACTTCGGTTTATGCCAGTTCCATCAAAGATAATGTTGAAGAACATTGTCAGGCTTTAACTAATTTAAAATTAGACAATGCAAAAATAGTAAATACTGAAATAATTGCCGATCGTTTTTCCCCATCATCTAAATCAGCTGATACTTTAAGAGGCGCTAAAGTAAAAGAAATTGGTGATCTCCCCCAAATTTGCCGTGTCGAATTAACGATTGAACCAGCAATTAATGTTGAAGTATGGTTGCCGACCAACTGGAATCAACGTTTACAATCCATTGGTAGTGGCGGATTTGCAGGGTTTATACCATTTGATTCGTTAGCCGTAGCGGCTAAAAGTGGTTATGTCGCAGCAGGAACCGATACCGGACATACCGGTAATGTAACTGATGGTAAATTTGTTTATAAAGATGGCAAATTACAGGCCGATTTGATAACAGATTTTGCTTATCGCAGTGTGCATGAAATGACGATAAAAACTAAACAAATTATTGAATCATATTATGGCCAAGCACCCGATTATTCATATTGGAATGCTAGTTTTTAGTATTTCAGACAACCCAGATTTTATATTATTTTGGTTTGCTTACTTTATTGAATTAAAAAATTTTCTTCATAAATCACTTTGTTGATTATAGAACAAACAATTAATAAGGGCATCGATAATACTCTTTATCGATCGCTTTCACTAACTAAATGTAAATTAATATATTTCATTGAGTTATATTCAGTTATTCTTTGATGCTCACAAGTTATTTTTTTGATTTTATTGCTTTAAATTTTTATTAGAAAAATATTTAATGTTTTTCCTATTTTTATCTCTTCTAACAAGTTCGCCACTCTTTTTTAGATTCATCCTAAATAAAAGTTGAATTTAAGTCACCCATACATTTGTGACGGTATAGACTCCTGAATAATTTTTACAAAAACTAAACATAATCTATTAAAATTTCTAGAGAATTTGCTTTAGCGTTTCTTCAATTATTCTGTGATATAAAAAAGGCGATTTTTAAATTAATCGCCTAAATTTATTAATATTTAAGTAGATATTATTAATTTCTAATACGAAATACCCACAAATTCAAATCCAGCGTCATTAATTGCTGCAATTGCTGCTTCTTGCGAGATTGTACCACCTTCTATATCAACTTCATGCTTAGCAAGATCTACCGTTACTTTCGCTTTGGAATCGATAGCATTGATTGCTTTCGTGATGGTATTGACACAATGTTGGCAACTCATATTATCGACTATTAATTTCATCATTAACCCCTTTTGGTTATTTAATAATTTAATTACTCATTTAGCAAAATTAAGGTATCCCTTAAATAAAAATAAGTTTGCTAGCTAAGTAAGGCGTAACGACTATATTACGCCAATAAACTGATAAAAAAAATAGTTTGGAATATTTAAAAAGCAGTAAAATTTACCCCGCTAGTTAGACGAGGGATCTGATTAGCAAGCATAAGGAACTTGATGAGATCCATCTAAACTATTATAGAGATCAATCGCCTCTTACCCCTAGTAATAAACCCTATATCAATCGGAGCGGGTGGTTTTCAAAAGCACTTTTAATTTCTATTTCAGTTTGACGTTTAGACCAATGCTTAGGGAAGAATATTGTTTCATTCTGCTCTTTATACTACTTAACTGCATCAGAATCTCTGACCGATATATATCCTTTCAAGACACCATTCGCATCTGCTTAACCAGTCCACTTATCTACTTTAATATTTGGATCTTTTAAATAATGCCTTTCTATATCAACTTTTGTGCCGTTTTTATAAGTCTTAATCTCACCATTTAAAATGTGCTCGGTATTAATTGTTACCTGAGCACCATTACCGATTATTTGTTGAACTAACCCTCTGATATTGGTGATGGTTTGAAGTCTTCGAGATACTCTCCAGCTTTACTTTCTGTTCCGTTGACACTTTTCTTGCAGTATTACTACTGATACTTTTGGGGGCTGTTAATAATTTGCTTTCTGTTAGTATAGATAAAGTAAAATTTCCGTCAAAACCATTAATAATCATCACTATTCCAATGGTTTTACCAACCATTACTTTATCTTCTTCATCGCTATAATCAAAACGATTAAAACTTATTACATATAAAGCATAAATAACACGAAATTTATTTAATTCTTTTGAAATGCTATTTAATAAATATTCAATTTATTGTTAGCCAAGTTGAGCGTTTAGTGAATTCAAATATGTTAATTCCTTTTATGCATGTGAAGAGAATTACTGGCGGTAATCATGCTTTATGGGTAATTTAAATCCTGTAATCTCTCCTCATTTAACTTATACTGTTGCTCTGATATTTTTTTTAAAACATTGGCTAATGTCAGTTCATTTAGACAATTACTAAGATCAATTTTAGAATAAGGCACACTCTTTGATTCAAGATATTGCTCTAATCGCCATTCATCCAGTACATTCGGCTCTGAAAAATAGTTATGCATGTTAACAACGAGCTCAGGTAGAGGTTTCTTTCTTATGAATTCCAACCCCTTACCATGCTTTTTAAATAACCATTCTTGTCCATGAATATCTATTTCTCCTCTTCTAGGACAATCTAATAATAGATTGTAATCCTTAACTTCAGGGTAATTCCTCTTAAAAACAGTCAGTAAACTATTTTGTAATTGGATCATTTCGTTAATATATTTTTTCATATCAGTATCTCGAAAGAGCCTCCGCTGCTGTATGATAATCTTCAATACTAATCATTTTTCCATTAATGATAGCTACATCTATAGGTTGAGGGGCTTCAAATTCACTCGCTTTTATATCCTTTACTCGTCTTTTAATATCTGAATCTGACATCATATTTGAATTTTGCCGACTAATTGAATTTTTAGGATCTACATTTTTTAGTTCGCAACCACTTTTTCAATATCAATCGAAATGCACAATTCTAATGAAAGTAAATGCTCATCTATTCCAATTGTGTCTATAGAAATTTTTATTGGATTATTAATTAAGATATCCATTAGTGCGCCCCGTATATCGTGCATAAATAATTGTTGGTAATTCAGCTACTGATCTAGATGGTTTAAACTGTAATTACCACCCATCGATAGTAATTCTGTCATTATAAGGAATATTATTCTTTTGCGAAGTAGATCTAAGAACAGATAAAAAGAGGATCCCCACAAGATGGTGAGGATTACTTAATTTTATAATTTACTATTTAGCCAATAACTAGATGTATATTATTTACCATTATGAATTCTGTAATATAAATAGCATATGTACTAGCCAATCTTTGCTTGATGACCATTCATTCAGATAATAATAATTACAATCAATATCATCTAATATAATTTTTTGTAATTCGTTTTCATTATATGAAGAGTCAATCAATGATTGAATTTCTTTTATCATTTCTTGTTGTTCTTGATCTGTTTCTGTTTTTTTATAGGACAACAAAGATTCATTAGCTCCCCCAAAGATTTCTTCAAAATCTTGATTCAAATAGCATCTCAAATAATAAGATAATGCAGGATATTTTTCTGTTGCAATCATGGTATTGGATATCCCGTAATAATTTTATAACTGGTAGGCATTGAAAAGGCTCTTGCTATAATAATTCTGGCATTTGAGACTTGAGTAGCGCTTGTTTGCCCCTTTGAAATACTAATTCATATTGGTGACGATGACTTATAATCAATCTCTAAATAGCCTTTTGGTTTCCAAATAAATCGTTATTTATCTTAGATTGATTTGCATCAATCGCTTTGCTTGTAATCGCTTCAGCTGTCGCTCTATCTGTAAATGAGGTTGCTGTTTTATATTTTCTGTAATTGTCCATCATCAAGCTCTGATAAACGCCCCAAACTACCTATAACTAACTTATCAGGAGTTAATTATGGCTAAAACACATTCTACGTTAAAAACCATCATTACTAAAACCAGAACGGTAAAACCACGGTCAAAGTGCAGCTTAACGGTCGGCTACAAAATCCCAATGGCGAGCAACCTAACTCCAGACCGCAACAGTTCATTAAAGACCGCTGGCTGGAAGCCTTCGGCTTTACCATCGGTCAGACAATCATCATCGACGCGCAACAGGGATTATTGATTATCAGGATTGAGGAGCCTTTTAAAATAAAGTAATCTAGATCTGTCCTTGATAATATCAACCCTATAATTAAATCAAAGACAGTTCAGCTAATAAATTATCTTGTTAATGTTGAAAATTCAGTAGAAATAAAAGGTTGCAATCTTATTACAACCTTTGTTCTTGAACCATCTAGTTCAACTTCGGTCGTTATGTACTCACCTATTACATCTTTTTCTATCTTAAAGTATTCTACACCCTCCATTAGATTGTGCGCTATTCTTTGCTGTTTATACTCTATGATTGTTTGTATCCAACTTTCAAATACACTAAACGAAAAAAGTATAGACATTTCATTTTGATCAGTATATTGGTATGCAAAGTGTAAATCCTTTGCATCCTGAAAAGTAGGCTCTCCCTCAAAAAAAGCTAACAAATCTATTTCATCTGGAAAAGTTCGAATAAACATTTATTTTTTCCTTTTTTTGGAATTGTTGTTGTTATAAGTTTACGTGAACTATCTGGCATAGTTTGTTGACCTAATCATCCACGCTCGTCAAATTGATGACGGCAGGTCAACTCACCAAAACGTCCCATATGGCGACGGATTTCTTGACCGTGCTCCCATTGATGGTTAGATTGACGACTAAACCTTTGATGCTCCTGCGTAATACCACCACATTTATCATATTGCTACACCAATGGTCATTGCCCATCATGAATCTCAGATAAACGCTTAAAACCATCCATAACTTAATTACCAGAAGTTAACTATGGCTAAGGCATATTCTAAGCTAAAATCAACCACATGCAAAGCGCGCACACAACCCATTACTGAGCGGTTTTACACCGTGGGTTACACGCCTTATCTGGGCAGACCTAACCCCAGACCGCAACAGTTCATTAAAGATCGCTGGCTGGAAGCCTTCGGCTTTACTATCGGTCAGATAATCATCATCGACGCGCAACAGAGGTTATTGATTATCAGGATTGAGGAGCCTTTCTAAAATAAAGTAATCTAGATCTGTCCTTGATAATATCAACCCTATAATTAAATCAAAGACAGTTCAGCTAATAAATTATCTTGTTAATGTTGAAAATTCAGTAGAAATAAAAGGTTGCAATCTTATTACAACCTTTGTTCTTGAACCATCTAGTTCAACTTCGGTCGTTATGTACTCACCTATTACATCTTTTTCTATCTTAAAGTATTCTACACCCTCCATTAGATTGTGCGCTATTCTTTGCTGTTTATACTCTATGATTGTTTGTATCCAACTTTCAAATACACTAAACGAAAAAAGTATAGACATTTCATTTTGATCAGTATATTGGTATGCAAAGTGTAAATCCTTTGCATCCTGAAAAGTAGGCTCTCCCTCAAAAAAAGCTAACAAATCTATTTCATCTGGAAAAGTTCGAATAAACATTTATTTTTTCCTTTTTTTGGAATTGTTGTTGTTATAAGTTTACGTGAACTATCTGGCATAGTTTGTTGACCTAATCATCCACGCTCGTCAAATTGATGACGGCAGGTCAACTCACCAAAACGTCCCATATGGCGACGGATTTCTTGACCGTGCTCCCATTGATGGTTAGATTGACGACTAAACCTTTGATGCTCCTGCGTAATACCACCACATTTATCATATTGCTACACCAATGGTCATTGCCAATCATGAATCTCAGATAAACGCCCGAAACCATCCATAACTTACTTACCAGAAGTTAACTATGGCTAAGGCATATTCTAAGATAAAATCAACCACATGCAAAGCGCACACACAACCCATTACTGAGCGGTTTTACACCATGGGTTACACTCCTAATCTGGGCAGACCTAACCCCAGACAACAACTGAGCATAAAGAGGCGTTGGTTGGAGCAGATAGGCTTTTATGACGGGCAGGCCGGTGGTGATTAAAATTGAGCGCAATTAATTATTGAACTTGCGATGCAGATCTAAAAATTAAAACAAGACCCTGCTAGTTAGGCGGGGACTAAATTAAATTCCTAATTCATTTAATTCTTTTTTTATCCATAAATTATGATTTGATATGATTTTTAAATAGTTTTCATCAGAATAGTACTCATTCGGAGTCATGGTATTATTAACACCTTGAATTATATTTGGACTATTATTGGAT
>CAMLPV010000001.1 GCA_946482005.1 uncultured Gilliamella sp. | reverse complement strand
TTGTAATGAAGTATTGAGTAGTTGGATTTCTATTATTAGGCTTTCTGATTGCATAAGGCAAAGCTAAAAATAAAAAGCCAACTTTTTAAAGTTGGCTTTTTGTTATTTAAATTCTATTCGACTACTAACTACTTGTACTTATTTTCACAAATAATTACACCTGATAATCCTACTGATGAATTTATATAAAAAATTAATAAATCAGTATTTATATAATTTTTTAAAAAAGGATGTAATGACTCACTGATAATAAAAATACGGGAATAAATAAAAATTTACGGGAATAAATTGGATTAGACTTGATGTAATAAGGATTAGAGAGAATTAAAAAAATAAAGTTCGAAAAATCACAAAATGAAAATAAAATAAAAAACGGCTTGGATTTTTCGTTGAAATTAGTAACACCAGTCAGCCGTTTAAATTGCGTTTAAAAATCCTTTAAAAATTATTTGTAGGGGCTGGTTAAAATCATTTCTACTTTAGCTATTACTTTTATATGTGAGTCCGCATTATCTAATTTTATTGTGAATGATTTATATGCTTTGTTGTCGTTAATCATATGAATAGTGCTTGTGTTCAAATCACGCTGCAATCTATATATAACGTATGAATCCTTTATCTTCAATAAGTAGATTCCATCCAAAATATCTTGGATCGCTTCTTCTTGTACGTCTAATAGCGCAATATCGCCTTCATTGATTGTTGGGGTCATTGTATCGTTACTTACTCTGATAATGGCTAATCTGGAATTAAATAAACCTGTTTTTAGTAGCCAATACTTGCTTAATACAAAATTTTCCCTTATATCCATCATGCCCGATGGCGATTCTTTATTGTCTAATTCATCAGGAAATAAAATTGATGTTAGATGCGGAATAATCACATAATTATCATTGCTGTTTGTGTCTATAGAGTCGTCTTTATTATAGTTTGGTGATTGTTCATCGGGTTCCCTATCTAAAGCTTTATGTTCGTAATTTTGCAACAACTCAAATTTATTTATAATATCAGACACTTCGTATTCAAAACCTCCGCCTTTTTGCCCTTTTGCTTTCCGTTTTTTCCAGTTTTCATTCTTTGCTCTTAATGCCACTCCTTGCACGGTTTTTGGGCAGTTATATTTACCAGCCATTTCTCTTGGAGTTAACCAGATCTCTTTCATGTTAATACCTCATATTTAAAGTTCACTTTAAAGTTAACATTAAAATATTTAAATTTAGATAATTATTTATTTATCAAACAATTAGCCATTAAATTCATAGTGATGTCTTATATTTTTATTAATTTAACTTTAAAGAACTCTTGAAATTAACTTTAAAGTAAGTTACGATTACTTACAAGTTGCAGTCAGACTTAAAAGTCTAACTTAAAAGTAAACGGTATTGTTACATTTTTTAATAAGGTGGTAAATATGGGAAAACAAGATTGGCATGTGGAAGATATCAAGTGCGCACTCCGTAAAAGAAGGATTACCTTGAAATCGCTTTCAATAAATGCGGGGTTAGCTCCTTCTACATTAAATAATGCACTACGAGTTTCTTACCCAAAAGCCGAGCGCATTATCGCTGAGGCTCTTGGTTTAGAGCCGAGAGATATCTGGCCTTCGCGCTATCAATATAAATAAGGAAGGTATTTATGTGGATTACAGCGCAAGAGTTAACTCAAGTTGTGGGCATGCCCGGTACTGTTCAGGGCATTCTGTATAAGGCCAAGATCGAGAATTGGGAGCGACGCAGAGCTCAAGGTATTAAGGGTGGCGCATATGAATACAATGTCTTTTCTTTGTCTATCTATGACCAAGCTCGTGTTTTGAAGTCAAAAAACAAAATCATGATTGGCAATCAGATTTTAGATAAACCCGAACCAAAAGAGAAAAGTTATTGTGCCGATGCTCTTTGGTCGAAATGGGAAAAGGCAACTGATAAGCAGAAAAATAAGGCAAAATTTAAAGCGGATGTTGTGTTTGCTGTTCGGTCGATTGTTGATGCTGGCACCAGCCCAGTAGCAGCATTTGATGTTGTTGCACAGAGTCATGGCTGTAACCCTTCAGCTGCTCGACGATGGTATTACACTGCAATTAAAGTTGAGCAATCCGAATATCTTCCTGCTCTGCTTGACGGTAGTGCTTTTCGTGATTATTCATCTCGTCAATACAAAATGACGCCCGAAGCATGGGACTTTTTTGTTGCCAACTATTTTAGGCCTGAGCAACCGGCATTTAATACCTGCTATCAGATGCTGTGTGATGTCGCTAAAGAACGGGGTTGGGATATTCCGCACAAATCAAGCTTGCGCCGAAAGATTGAACGTGAAATCACACCACAACAGCAAGTGCTGTGGCGTAAGGGCGAGCATGCACTAATGCAGTTGTATCCTGCACAGCAACGTAGCGTTATTGAGCTTGATGCGCTTGAATGGATTAACGGTGACGGATATCTGCACAATGTATTTGTCAAATGGTATAACGGCGAGATTTTGCGACCTAAAACATGGGTTTGGCAAGATGTTCGGACTCGTAAAATCTTGGCTTATTACTGTGATGTTTCTGAGAATAGCGATTCAATTCGTCTATCGCTAGCTGATGTTATTGAAAATTACGGCATACCGCAGCATGTCACTATCGATAACACCCGAGCAGCAGCAAATAAATGGCTAACTGGTGGCGTGCCAAATCGTTACCGCTTTAAAGTTAAGCCAGACGAACCGATGGGGATCATCCCTATGCTAGGTATTCAACTTCATTGGTCAAGCGTAATGTTTGGCAAAGGACATGGTCAAGCAAAGCCGATTGAACGTGCATTTTCTCATGGTGGGCTTGGTGAGCTTGTTGATAAGCACCCGCTTCTTGCGGGCGCATATACGGGCGCAAACGTGCTTGAAAAGCCTGATAACTATAACAGCGAGAATGCTGTTGATGTTGATGTGTTCTTAAAAGCGCTCGAACAAGGTATTGCTATGTTTAACAGCAAACCGAATCGTAACACTGAGGTTTGCGGTGGTGTGATGTCGTTTGATGATGCATTTAATGCTAGCTATCAATCAAGCGTAATTAAAAAAGCTACAGCAGAGCAACGCCGATTATTGTTACTTCCTTCGGAAGCGGTAACTGTTCGCTTTGATGGCACGTTTACGATTGATGCGGGAGGCTCAATTCGTGGTGCTAAAAACCGCTACTACAATGAAAAATTAATAGGCATTCGGCCAAATAAGATCGTCATTCGGTTTGACCCTCGCAATCTGCACGATAGCGTGCTTGTTTATACACTTGATGGGCGTTTTATATGTGATGCGCAATGTTTAGATCGCGTCGCGTTTGGTGATACACAAGCGGCTCGTGAACATAAACGTCAGCGCACACAGTTTGTTAAACGTCACAAAGGTGCAGCTGAAAATCAAAAACGCATGTCGATTTTAGAAGTTCAATCGCTCATGCCTGATATTAAATTGTCAGAACAACCAGATTCAAGGGTCATCGAGATTTTAAAAGCCAGTCAATCCGCCAACGGAACTGCAAAAGATGTCGATACTGACCAACAAAAGGCAGATGTGCTTGATTTTGATTCAGCGTTTGAAATCGGTTTAAAAAAATTAGCAACTAAAAGGGATGAGGAATAGATTATGTTTACTGGTATTAGAAATGAAATAAAAGCAGCTGTTGAAAATGGTGAGAAATATAGCGCCATTGCGAAACAAAGTGACGTTTCACCCGCCGCACTCAGTCA
The DNA here is from genome assembly GCA_946482005.1 of uncultured Gilliamella sp. Lineage (GTDB taxonomy): Bacteria > Pseudomonadota > Gammaproteobacteria > Enterobacterales > Orbaceae > Gilliamella. The sequence continues at coordinate 294,318 of CAMLPV010000001.1, read as the reverse complement.
GTTTATGAATGATTTGTATGCTGGCGACAATCAGAAAATTGCTGATAAGCTAACTGTCTGGCTCGACAACAAAAAGAAAGCGAATAATTTGAGAACCGCACCAAGTTTTGTTGAAACGCCAACCAGTAAAAAAATTTTTAATGCGTTGGATTATGCAAAAATCGCTGGCTGTTTCGTTGTTGTGTACGGCAATAGTGGCGTTGGTAAAACTAACGCAATCACTGAATACGCTAAACAGCCAAATACTTGGCTTATCACTGTCCGCCCTTCCTCATCAAAACTCATTGAATGTTTATATGACATCGCGTGCGCACTCGATATTGATTATGCACCAAAACGACTAGGCACATTGAGCAGTGCTATCTGCAAAAAAATGCGAGAAACAAAAGGGTTACTGATAATCGATGAGGCTGACCATTTACCTTATGATGCTCTCGAAGAGATTCGGTTAATTCAGGAGATGACAGGAGTTGGTGTTGTGCTGTGCGGTAACCATCAAATTTATTCAAAACTATCAGGCAATGGCTCTCGTAAAACTGATTTTGCTCGTCTTTTCTCTCGCATTGCTAAAAAAGTTGCCATTTTAAATACTACCGCTGGTGATATTGATGCAATTGCAGACGCATGGGGTATTGACGGCGCACGTGAGAGAAAGCTGGTGCACGAACTTGGCAAGAAAGCGGGCGCACTTCGTATTATAAAAATGACGTTATCGCTAGCTGCAATTCTTGCAAACAGCAGTAACACATCAATCAATGAAACGCATATCAATGCGGCAATTAGAGATTTAGAGGGAGTGTAATCATGCAGGTACAGCAAACAAAAGAACTAGAAATGCGTCCCTATACGGGCGGGGAAATAGCACTAACAATGAATGATGTATCGATAATTGTAGCGCGGTTAGCAAACGAAGGTTTTTTGGTTAATAAGGTTGTGATAGGTAACGCTCAGCGCCCTACTATTTTTTTATTTAATAACGATAAGTGCCGTGAATTGATAGCGTCAGGGAAAGCATCTTATCAACACGCTAATAAATTTATGCCAATCAAGCAGGGCATTTTTGAGTATTTAGGGTGTCGCGTCGTTTGGTCTGAAAATCTCATTTGATTTTTTTGGGAGGGTGAAATGGGCAGAAAAAAGAATTATAGGAAAAGTGGAACTAATTTTCACTAAAGAAAATAACGATGATGGAGTAATAATTGATTTGAAAGGGATATGTCGTGATGAAAAATACATTAACAATATTAAAAATGTATTTGAATGCATTTCAAAAGCACTAAATAAAACGACACCCAGCAACAAAGGAAAGAAAAATGAACAAGAGTAAACAATACACTAATGAAGAAGTTATAGACGGCTACTGGATTGATGCTAAAGGCTCCCTTGTACCTGTATCAATGATTAAAGATATCGATGTAGAGCGTGAGCAAGTCGTTGAAGAAATCATCAATCATGCAAAATTACTTAACAAAGAGCTATCTCTTTTTAAAGCCAAGGTATTTGGTGATATAGCTGCATTTATCGAGTTATCCGCAGAGCGATATAATGTCAATTTGGGGGGCAAAAAGGGGAATGTAACTTTATTTAGTTTTGATGGGAATTACAAAGTACAACGCACAATGCATGATAGCATTGCTCCAGATGAGCGAATTTTAGCAGCTAAACAGTTAACCATAGACTGCGTTAATGACTGGTCAGAGAATGCACGACCAGAACTTAAAGCTATTGTTAACAGAGCCTTTGCAACAAGCAAGGATGGTGATTTAAAACTCGGTCGATTGCTTGAATTACGTCGCCTTGATATTAAAGATGAGCGTTGGCAAAAAGCCATGGACGCACTAACAGACTCATTACAGGTCATCGGGAGTCGTTCTTACATCCGTGTTTATGAACGCATTGGCGATAGTAACGAGTATCGACCGATTACGCTGGATATTGCTGGGGTATGATATGACGAAATCGCAATTAATTAAGCTTATTCATATAGCCAAGCAACAGCTTGGCTTGGATGACGAAACTTATAAAGCCTTTCTAATTTCAGAAACATCGAAAAAATCATGTACAAAAATGACAAAACCTGAATTAGAACTTGTTTTTGAAGCAATGAAAAGTAAAGGTTTCAACTATACAGGTGTAAAAAAGGGTTTTGCACAAGCCGTCAAAACGGCAGATTGGCGTGATGACATAAAAAAGATTCGCGCCATTTGGATCACAATGGGGCACCAAGGGTTTATTTCTGATTCACGCGACAAACCGCTTGACGCTTTCGTCGAACGCATGACAAAAAAATTTACTGGCGGGCTGGGCATTAAAACTCTTGCATGGTTAGACTCTAATTTGACTCGGCATGTTTTAGAATCGTTAAAGAACTGGCATATACGCGAAATGGTTGACAAATTGTTGTTAGTCAACGGGGTATGCTATAAAAATAATATTCTCTATTTACCGGACGGGACATCATACAGCGGGTATGATGAAATTAGACAACTTTATGAGGATGCGATCAAAAAGAAATATAACGGGAGGCGAAAATGAAATTAGGACGCTGCCCAATTTGTCATAGCGATATTCATCTTGACGCGCTGGTTGAGGATGGGGCCGGACGTGAAGTTTTGTCTATGCTGCTTAAATTTACGCATAACTGTGCCCGTCCGCTCGTTGCTTATTTGGGTTTATTCCGCCCCGCTAAATCTAACCTAAGCAATTCAAGAACGGCGAAATTAATGCAAGAGGTTCTTGAGCAATTCAAACCCAGCCGTCACTTGGCTCACGCCCTTAATGAGACGGTTAAGCAAATTCAAAAAAAGCGAGCAAGCGGTAATGAAATAAAGCCACTTGCAAATCATAATTATTTAAAAACAGTTTATGATTCAACTGCGCACTTATTTTTGTATACTGAGGCAAGTAAAGAGGATGCAACAACAAAAGAAAGTAACGAAGTTTATTTTGAACAAATGTATCGCGCCAAAGCTGATTTTTCAAAAATAAATGTTGAGGGCGCGCAGGAATGGTACAAAAAAAGGAGGGAAAGAGATGGTCGCGGATAATTTAAGGTTGTTTGATGATGATCATGAAGAGCTAGGGGTCGCGCTTGATGCATTAGATAACATGACTGATGTTATAACAATTCGAAAAAATTGGCCTAGGCTTTTATCTGAGTTTGTTGATTTGTTTTGCGCAGAACTTGTTAGGCAAGGTATGTCGCATGAAAAAGCAATAACTACAGCAACAAAGCTCGCTTGCGCGCTCGGTAATTATTTTGGCGGGCGCGTTTGTTATATTCCTAATGGCGAAAGGTTGAAACAGGCAATACGTGATAATCGGATTTTTCTTGATTACCAGATTAGTGATGGGAACATAGCAGTACTGGCAAAAAAATATAATTTAACAGATAGTCATGTTTATTCTATTATACGGGAGCAATTAGCATTACATAGAAAAAGATATCAACCAGACATGTTTGAGAGGAAAGAATAATGACAATAAGAGAAAAATTTATAAAGATTCGAAATTTTATTTATATATTGCTAGCAATATATCTTATTTATCTTGCTGTCACCTATTTTATGAGCACGAACGCCCCCACATGTGGGGCAAAAGAAACTGTTAATAACGTTTTTTCGATTTTAAAAAAAACTGCTCTGCAAGATGGAATGACTGAAGATGAAGTGTCTCGCATCGATTTAAAGTTGTCTAATATAATCACTTTAGATAAAAATAGTGTTGGTGCGTATTTTTGTGAAGCTGATGTAATATTTCAGCAAGGTGATATCAAAATGACCAATCACATAAAATATAACAATAGAGTTGTTGAAGATAAAAAGGATGTATTTTTAACAACGATCACTAGCATCAACTAAATCTAAATTTCTTAGAGCTGCCACAAACCCCAACAATCTTTAATTCCTCTATCCTTTAATTATTAAACTAATTAAAGGATAGAAAATGGAAAACCAATTATCACCTCACTTTAAAAAATCCGAGTTCATGTGCAAATGCGGCTGTGGCAATGTTCTATATGCTTATGAGTTGCTAGATGTCCTTGAAGATGTGCGTGAGCATTTCAATGTACCGGTCATCATTAATAGTGCTTATCGTTGCCTGACCCACAATAAAGCTGTTGGTGGTTCACCCCTCAGTCAACATATGAACGGTAATGCAGCTGACATTGTCGTTAAAGGCATTAATCCCAAAAGCGTCGCTGACTACCTAGAATCTAAGTACCCCGATAAGTATGGCCTAGGCCGCTATAAATCATTTACCCATATTGATGTGCGCAAAAACCGAAGTCGCTGGGGTGCTAACTAATGATTGAGTCTGCTCACTCAATTGATGATTACGTCAAAATGTACCCCATTTTACGTAATAAAAAATTTTTAGAACTTTTTGAGTTTGCACGTGAGTGTGCAATGAACCGTGCGATAAGTGGCGATAACTACAAGGTAGTCCCGTTATACAGTCATGATGCTACTTATCAATCTGTTTTTACAAAAGGTTGGCGAAGCGTTAGTGAGCGGGATATTAGATTGCAAAAAGCGCTTATGAGGGAATCAAAACATGAAAAAAATAATTGAATTAATCACAAACCCAGCAACAGGCCGATTATCATCATCTGATTGTGCTATATGTTTGGCATTTGTTGTATCTAGCATTGTGGTGCTTTACCAGTGCTTTAATTATCAGCAAAACGAGCTGCTACTTGGCACTTATTTAGCAGCATGGGTTGCACAATCACAAGCGAGCAAGCGGGCAGCAATTAAGCGTGATCGTGATATTGAATTGAAGGATGATTCTGATGATTAAATATTTTAAAAATTTATCACCGGCTGTAGTTGCACTGCTAGCCCTTTCGATAATTAGTTTTTATTGGATGCACCAAAGCCTAAAATTGGAGGCCGAAATTGCAACGTTAAAAGGGGATTATGCTAGCGAAATGTTGGCAGTTGCTAACGCTCATAAAATCGAGTTACAGCGGCAATCGGCGCTTAATGATGAATTAACTCGCCAGTTATTCGAAAAACAAAACCAAATTACAGAACAGTTACAACAATTAGAGAGTGCAATTGATGATGCGATTAAAAAAGATGGTAATGCTTATAACGGCATTGGTGCTGACAGCTTGTGCATCTACAAACGAGCCTACGGTTACGATTGTAAATAACATGCCGCCAACATCAGCTATGATGCTAGTGGCAAGGCCATTGCCACCAAAGAACGGCAGGCCAACTGAGCTGCTGCGATTTGCTACACAATACGGCGCTTACTGCCAGCAATTAGAAAACAATATAAAAATAATTACAAGATGGAGTGAGGCACAAAATGGACGTAGTCGATAAAAGTAATGATGCAGAACAATTACTGCGTAATACTGAGATTGATAACCATATTAATAGAGTTCGTCCAATGAGAATTAGTGATAATTGTATTGATTGTGATGAAGCAATACCCACCGAGCGACTCAATGCTGGTGGTTATATTGTTCGTTGTATCGATTGTCAATACATATACGAACTAAAGAAAAAACAGGGGCGATTATGATTGATTTTCTGCGCCAATATTGGTCGACACTGAGCTCAATCGGCGCATTATTATTTTCTTTTTTAGTTATGTTTTTAGCAACAAAATTTGCACGCCGTGAAGAATTGGATGCTATCGCTAGCGATGTTTCTCGTTTGAAGAGAGATGTATCAATAATTCAAGGACAACTTGAATCACTGCCTACGCAAGATGATATTCATAAATTAAATCTTGAGATATCAGGACTTCGCGGTGATATCAAAGAAATTAAACCGGAGCTTGCAAGTGTTAAGCGAATTAGTAATCTCCTTTTGGAAAATGAACTAAAGGAAAAACAAAAATGAGTTTTAGACAATTACTTGATGAAGATCGGCGATTGGTTGCGCTCCGTGCATTATGTGATTGCGGGGGTTCAGCTAATGAATCGGTATTACAAACATGTTTAGAGCAGTATGGGCATCGCATCAGTCGTGATTTAACTCGTTCATATATGAGCTGGCTTGCAGAACAAAATTTAATTAAATTGCAAGATATCGCGGGTTGTTTTGTTGCAGACATCACTGGGCGCGGTGAAGACGTCGCAACAGGGCGAGCCACCGTTTTAGGTGTAAAAAAACCGCGGGCAAGCGATTATGACTAAGCAAACGCGTGGACGTCCGTCTAAAGTTGATTTATTACCTCAGGCGATTAGGGATGAATTGCATAAATTACTGCGAGACAAACGCATGACACAGCAAGACATTCGTATTGCAATAAATGAATTGATTGATGAGCACGGGCTAGGTGCCGACATGAAACTCAGCAGAACGGGGTTAAATCGCTATGCAACCCGCATGGAAGAAGTTGGCGCTAAAATCCGCCAGTCTAGAGAAGTAGCAGAGGCATGGACGGCAAAGCTGGGCGACGCACCAACTTCGGACGTTGGTAAATTACTACAGGAAATTGTTAGAACACTAGCCTTTGAAACATCGATGCACATGAGTGAAAAAGGCGAAGCTGTCGAACCCAAAGCTTTAGCACAAATGGCATTAGCAATTCAGCGTGTTGAACAAGCAGCAATAGCAAGTCATAAGCGAGAAAAAGAAATCCGTGCTGCATTTGCTGAAGAAGTTGCCGAATCAACTGAAAAAGCAATAAGAACAGCTGGTATGAGTGCTGAAACAGCACAAAATATTAAACAGATGATTTTAGGTATTGCGTAATGACTGAGTTTAAAACTGATATAACAACTGTTTCAGCATCGGTTAATGCTATTTTAAATAATGAATTTAATCCTGATGATGTACTGCTTGGTTATCAAAAGCGTTGGATTGCTGATTCGTCCGTTTTAAAAGTCGCTGAAAAGTCTCGGCGTACAGGTCTTACGTGGGCAGAGGCTTGTGATGCAGCATTAACTGGTGCGATGAGTCGTGAGGCTGGCGGACGTAATACGTTTTATGTCGGTTCTAGCAAAGATATGGCGCGTGAGTTTATCGATGCATGTGCCATGTGGGCTAAGGCATTTAATTATGCAGTTAGTGAAATTGTTGAAGAAGCACTGATTATTGAGAACGAACGCACGGACATTTTGACATTTGTTATCTATTTTTCCAGTGGTTTTAAAATTCAGGCTCTTTCATCTAACCCCAAGAATCTACGGGGTATGCAAGGTAACGTAGTAATAGATGAGGCGGCTTTCCATGAATATTTTCCCGAACTTTTAAAGGCTGCGATGGCATTAACAATGTGGGGAGCAAAAGTTCGCATCATCTCAACCCATAACGGAACAGAAAATAATTTTAATGAGCTAATCCAAGAGATAAGAAAAGGCAAGCGCAAAGGTTCTGTGCATACAATTACATTGGATGATGCATGTAAAGACGGGCTGTATCGTCGAATTTGCCAGGTTAATCATATTGATTGGACGCCAGCAAAAGAAGACGAATGGAAATCCGATTTATTAAATGGATGCTTTACTGAAGATGATGCTCTGGAAGAATATTATTGTGTGCCAAAAAATGGCGGAGGTGCTTATATCCCCCGTGTACTTGTTGATAACGCAGCCAAAGCTGAGCATGAAGTTGTGCGATACGAAATGCCAAAGGGGCACATGCTTTGGACTGAGCCAGCTAGAACAACTGAAATAACTACGTTTTTCAATGAAAAAATCAAACCAATACTTGATAAATTAAATAAAGAAACTCGCCATGCTTACGGTCAAGACTTTGCGCGTAATGGTGACAGGTCAACAATAGCGATTGAGAGTATCGAACAAAGCACAACTCGTAAGATGCGATTAACAATAGAGCTGCATGATGTGCCGTACAATCAGCAGCGAGAGCTTGCGTTTTTGATTATTGATAACACTCCACGAATGGTGGGTATAGCAATTGATGCGACCGGGAATGGTGGCTACTTAGGAGAAGCGCTGCTGTTGCGCTATGGTCAATCAATGGTTGATGCAGTGCACACTACTGAGAATTTTTATCGTGAATGGTCACCAAAATACAAAGCATTGTACGAATCAGGTTTTATCGAAATACCTAAAGACGAAGATATTATCATTGACCAGCGACATCTGCAGATAATTCGTGGCGTGCCAAAAATTGATAAATCACGAGATAAGGGTAGTGACGGCAGGCAGCGTCATGGTGATAGTTGTGTTGCATATATCATGGCTGTTCGTGCGAGCTATATGGACGGGTTTATTGCTGAGTTTACTCCACTACCCGCTAAATATAAAAAATATAACTCTAATAATGAAGATCATGATTATCAAAATCATGAAAAAGGATGTTGGTAATGAAAGACATGATAAAAATAACAAAGGGAAATTTACCCACCGAACAGCAAACAAAAAGCGATGCACGTATAGTACAAATTCAACAGCGATTTAGCGAACATCCATCCAGTGGATTAACACCTTTTCAGGCGGCGGTTATTCTTAGAGAGGCTGAACAGGGAAATATTATGGCTCAATGTATGCTAGCTGAAGATATGGAAGAGAAAGATACTCATATTTTATCTGAACTTGCAAAACGTCGACGAGCAGTGCAGCGGTTAAACTTCAATATTGCACCGCCACTAAACCCAACGAAAGATGAAAAACGTGATACTGAAATGTTGAGTGAACTATTGGATTCGTTCACGTGGTTTGATGATTTTGTTTTCGATGGAACCGATGCAATATTGAAAGGTTTTTCATGCCAAGAGTTCTCAGGTTGGGAATCAATAGATAATTTACTAGTCCCCACGGGTGTTGAATGGATTGACCCCTCTACTTTTCAAGTTAACCCCAACAATCGTAACGAGCTACGTTTGTCTGATGGTAGTTATGAAGGCGTGGAGCTGCAACCATTTAATTGGGTGAAACATGTATCACGTTCAAAAAGCGGCTATCTTGCCAGAACGGGATTGGTGCGCACCCTAATATGGCCATATATATTTAAAAATTATTCAATAAGAGATTTAGCAGAATTTTTAGAAATTTATGGTATCCCAATTAGGCTGGGGCGCTATTCTAGTGGCGCCACTGAAGACGAGAAAAAAACATTGCTGAAGGCTGTTATGTCAATCGGCCATAATGCAGGGGGTATTATACCAAATGGGATGGCTATCGATTTTCAGTCAGCAGCAAACGGGACGTCAGACCCATTTCTGGCGATGAATGATTTAATGGAGCGCGCTCAATCAAAAGCGATTTTGGGGGGTACTTTAACAAGTCAGGCCGACGGAGCAACCAGCACTAACGCACTGGGGAATGTGCACAATGATGTACGAGTAGAGGTTTGTCATAGTGACGCGAAACAGTTATCTGCGACAATTACACGTGATTTAATTTTGCCACTATATTGCCTCAATGGGATTTCATTTTCTAATCCTCGCCGTCATCCCAAATTCGAATTTGATATCACGCCAGCTGAGGACATTACTGCATTTGCCAGCGCCCTACCCGCATTGGTAAATGTTGGCATGAAAATCTCACGCGCGTGGGCGCATGATAAACTGCAAATACCCGAGGCTCAAGATGGCGAGGAAATATTAAAGCCAGAATCTACCCCTGCATTTTTAAATGCTAAAAATCCCGCAGGATTTGCGGCATTAAATGCTAGTCAAGATGTCGACCCACTAAAAGCGGCTCCAGCAGCTATTTCCGGCAATGATTGGCAACAAACAATTGACCCTGTTTTAAAGCCGATTATAGATATTATTATGCAAAACGATTTAGCAACAGCTAAAAATAAAATTGAAAATCTGTACAGTGATTTAGATAGCGAACAGCTGGAAGATATGATTGCCCGTGGCATCTTTGTTGCTCAGCTATGGGGGCGGTTAAATGCGTGACGTGGATTTAGGTTATGCAATTTCGTTAGAACCAAAGCTTGCTGTCGATTATTTTCGCTCTAAGGGCTTTAAAATCACATGGAACTGGCAAGAAATGTCAACACAAGCACACGCTCAAGCATTCACGGTTGCAAAGGCAACCTCGCTTGATGTGCTTGAGTCTATCCAGCTTGAGCTTGATAGAGCATTGGCAACAGGAACGACAGAGCGAGAGTTTAAAAAGAACCTTAAACCGGTGCTTGAAAAGCTCGGATGGTGGGGTAAACAGATTAATGTCAACAGTAACGGAGAAGCCGAAGAAGTGCAGCTTGGCAGTCCTCGGCGTCTAAGTACCATCTACCGGACAAATCTCGCTACCGCGTACCAAGCAGGCCGTTACCAACAACAATTAGCTAGCAGCGAAACACACCCATACTGGCAGTATATTGCAACCATGGATGATAGAACGCGCGCGGCTCATGCCGCATTGCATTTAAAGGTGTTTAAATATGATGACCCTATTTGGCAAAAACTCTATCCGCCCAACGGCTGGGGATGTCGTTGCCGCGTCCGTGCGTTAACCCAGTCGCAAGTTGAGCGTGAAGGGTTAATTGTTGAGTCAAGCAAAGGGAAAATAGAAACGCACGAAGTTAGCACCGGCACTGATGATGAATATCAATCTGAAGTGACACGATTTAAATCAGACGGTCAAACGATGCGAACTGACGCTGGTTGGTCGGGTAATGTGGGTAGTGCCGCCATGGGTTCAGATGTTAATATCGCTAAAAAACTGACAATATTGCAAAACAGAAAACTGCGTGAGCAAGTTATTCAATCATTAAATAATGCGCCTGCCCGTCATGATGCATTTGCCGAGTGGGTCGGCAATATTTTAACAACAAGGCGAGCGAGTAACGCAGTGCAACCATTAGGTTTTATGACTGATGATATTGCAGAGCAAGTCAAAAAAATATCAGGGATTGAGCCAGCCAGATTATTTGCTGTGAGTGAAAAAAATATATTGCATGCTGACAGCCTAAAGCATGAAAAAACCGGCGTTAAATTAACATTAAAAGATTATCAATCATTACCCAAGTTAATTGCTGATGCACAAGCTGTGCTGTGGGATAAGCAAAAGAATAATTTGCTTTATATAGCTAAGGGGAGCGACACAATGAAGATTGTTATTAATGCACCATATAATTTGAAGGGGCAAAAAGACGCGTTAGATGTCGTAATTAACGCATATAAAGCTAGTGTGGTAGATTTGCAAAAGAGTGTAAAAGGCGGACAGTATGCTGTTCTAAAGGGCGGGATTTAAATAACTAAGCCCTGCGTGTCAGGGCTTATTGCTGTGGTGGGAGTCGAACCCACATAAACATGTGGCGCGACTGCGCTTATGCCGAATTACCGTTATCCGTACACAGCGTAGTAATAACTATAAAACAAGATGAAATATTATGCAAATAGATTATAAGTTCAGTGATGAAGCAATCCAAGCTAGTATACAGCGCCTGCAAGAGCTCGGCACAGACATGACGCGAATCACTCGCGGCATTGCAGCAGTGCTCGCCAGCGAGTCGGATGATGCATTTCAAAAAGAAGCCGACCCTGCAACTGGGAAAAAATGGCAACAACTTACGCCGAATTATGCTGCCCAGTTAGCCACGCGAGGGCTAACAGGTAAAATGCTGAATAGATCAATGGGTGGGTTGGCAATGTCATTAACTACTGATTTTGATGCGGTCAGCGCAGCTATCGGTTCAAATAAGGCTTATGCGGCGATTCATCAGCTCGGTGGTACACCTGATATGCCCAATGCACCTGCCGCAATTCCTGCTCGTCCGTATATGGGGTTATCTCAAAACGGTATCAGTGATATTATCGATATAATTAATATAACGCTCTCTAACGCGATTAACGATAGACCTTGATAAACTATTGTCGTCATTTTTTTAAACAAGCCACGAGTTTTTTAAACGGGTTTTAAATGGGGTTCAGTCCCCTCTCTCTTCACTTTTATTTATTTTCTTCACAAAAATGTTTGAAACACAACAAACCCAATAGTTTTTGCTGCCAGTTATTCTAGCAGCATGAAAACGAAAAATACACTCAACAAAAACAAGATTGCCATTTTATCAGCGGCATTAAATGCTGCTGGCGACGGCTGGTATCAATTGCTACCCGCGGGCGAATTTAAAGCACGTGATGGGCGCCCGTTTGATGTGGAGCGGGGTTGCTGGTTTTTAGATGAAAATATAGCTACCGCATTCATTCAACGCACAATCGATGAGAGTAAAGGGAAGCCGATTCTCATCGATTACGATCACCAAACACTCTACAAAAATGAAAATGGACAAAAAGCGCCAGCGGCTGGACGAATCGTTAACCCATCGCAGGACATTCAGTGGCGACATGATGGCATATACATACGCCCCCGATGGACTTCTGTCGCTGAATCAGAAATTGCTAGTGAGCAATTTAATGACCTATCCGCTGTTTTTCCATACGACGATAACGGGCACCCGTTATATCTACGCATGGCTGCCATAACGAACGACCCGGCTCTGCTTGAAATTAAATCGTTGGTTGCTCTCGCTGCTGAATTTTTTACAACACACACAAAGGAAACATCAATGAATGAATTATTAGGAATGATTCTACAGTCTCTATCAGTAATTTCATCAGATGATGAAGTAAATATCACTGATGAAAATGCAAAAGATTATGTTGATAAGGCTATTGAAGCTATTACAAATCTTAAAATTGCAGCTGAAGCAGCAGTTGAAATAAAAGAGGTAATTGAGTCTGAAAAAAAGGATGATGTCATTGCAGAACAGGCTCAAAAGGTTGTTGACAGCAATTCTGATGAAATTGCAGAAGCTGAAAAAGTAATTTCGGAGGCAGAGTTATCAGGAATTGATTTATCAAAATATGTCCCTGTTACAGTTTATCAATCAGCGTTGGAAAAACTAGCGGCATTAAGCTCAGACCATCAACAATTGTCAGCTACTCAAATTATTAATAATGCGCGTAGAAATGGTCTGATTTTGGCTAGTGAAGTCGCGTATTATCAAGGCATCGCCCGACAGAAAGGTGTTGCCGTGTTAGATTCTATGATTAAAGGACGTAAGCCTCTAGCGGCCTTAACGTCTCGCCAGACTCATTCAGTTACAGCCAAACAAAATACCTCTTTCTCAACTCTCACTGCATCAGATCTGCAGGTTATAGAGGCAACAGGTATCAGTAAATCAGATTATCTAAAAACTAAACGAGGTATGAATAATGGAAATTAACGCTCAGAATTTGAAATCAATCTATACCGCAGTCAACACTGCATTTAATGCTGGTAGAGGAACCTATGAGCAACTATATTCACGTATTGCAACAGAAGTTCCGTCTCGAAATATGACAGAAGATTATAGTTGGATTGGAGAGTTCACACGGCTCAAAGAATGGATTGGTGAGCGTGATGTAAAAAAAATGTCTGCAAATCGCTATACGGTAACAAATATCAAATTTGAAGGCACGGAAAGTATACCCGCCGAGTACATCGAAGATGACAATTACGGATTATTAATGCCGAAATTTCAAGATATGGGGTATGCGGCCGCGACACATCCAGATGAGCTAATATTTGATCTCGTCAGCAAAGGGTTTACTCATCAGTGTTATGACGGTCAGAATTTTTTTGATACAGACCATCCTGTCGGAGATGAAAGCGTTTCAAATATGCAAACTGGGACATCTACTCCATGGTACTTGTTTGATACGCGCCGACCGTTAAAGCCATTTATTTTCCAGAAACGTCGTGATTATAGATTGCAACAAAAAAACGATCCAGCTACTAGTGATAGAACATTCATGACAGATGAATTTTTATATGGCGTAGATGCTCGTGTTGCGACAGGGTTTGGTTTTTGGCAACAAGCATTGGGCTCTAAAGCAGAGTTAACTGAAGATAGTTTTAATGCAGCCGTCGTTGCAATGATGGGGGTTAAATCTGAGCAAGGAAGAAAGTTAGGTATTAATCCTAATTTATTAGTGGTTGGTCCAAAAAATCGAGCCGCAGCGAAGAAAGTGATTGATGCTGAAAACAAGGCTCAAGGTGAAAGTAATATTAATTATAAAGCGGTTGAAGTGCTCATTGTACCGTGGCTAGATTAGTTAAATAAAGGGAACAAATGAATAAATCTATAAAATGTATTGTAGTTATCAATAATCGCCATGACGGATATCGCCGAGCTGGGCTGGTACTAAAACAGGGCAAAAATCAATTTTTCGAGTTAGATGCCGAGCAAATAAATGCACTAAAGAATGACCCGGCACTAACTGTGACAATCGAGGTTGAAAATTCAAATGAAGATTTTGAACGCACTTTTGGTGACACTGGTAGCCCTACTGGTAATTCGGGATTGGGTGCAGATAAAACCGATAAAAAAGAAAATAACGATGAAGGAAACGGCGGGACAACGAGTGAAAATAGCGATAAAGATCCGGAGCCTCCTAAATCACATATTGAGTTATCTCAGGCAGTTATGGTTGCCTTAGCTGAGCAAGACCCCCTTGTTTATTTTAATATGGATGGTTCACCCCGAATCGCAAAATGGAAAGAAGTCACTGGCGACGAGGCTTTAACTAAACCAGACGTCATAGCAGCAATAGCTGCAGCTAAAAATCCGGAGTAATTATGCAGTACGCAACAGTTGCTGATATTTATAGTAGATACAGTAAAACAGTCATCAATCAGCTTGCTAGCAATAAAGTTGATGTTGATGACGAAACTGATGAGCTGTTACAAACTCGTGAGCAAATCATTAACAATGCAATTCTGGACGCATCTGCTGCGATTGATGGCTATATTAGCGGACGTATCACGTTACCTGTCGACAAAGTCCCGGCTGTTCTCGTTCGCGCTGCTTGCGTACTTGCTTATTACAATCTTGCCGATGGTGTTGCAACTGAAAAAGCCGAAAAAGACAAAGATGACATTATTCGATTTTTAGAAAAGGTCGCTACTGGTCAAATCAGTCTGGGATTATCAATTGATGAATCAAAACTGGACGAGGTAGGTGAAGTAGCCATTATAAGCAGTGCTGGTTCGGTTTGGGCGCGTAATCGTTCAAAAGGATTTATCTAATGAAACAACTCTCACCAACTGCCGCGCTTGAAAAAGAGCTGATTGATTGCGTTAAGAGCCATTTTACTGGTGAAATTAAAACCGTAGAGGCGCTGGGTGGCGCGTGGACTGACGAGACAATGCGCACACTTTTAAAAATAGCGCCCGCTGTTTATGTAGCATTTATCGGTAATTCTCCGACTGACCTGCGCTATTGTGTTAAACAAACGTGGGCATTGTTCATATCTGTAAATGTATTAAACGGAATTAGAGTTGAGCCCGAAAAAGCATTTTTAATACACGACTATCTGATAAAGCTACTTAATAATCGACGTTTTAATTGTGCAGCTCGTGCAATGCAATTTAGTCAGTCAGCTAATTTGTTTAGCGATTTATCTGCAAAGCGGGGGTTGTTTGTTTACGGTCTCTATTTCACTGTTGATATGCCACTGCCAGCCGATAATGAACAGCGCACAATCGATGATTTCATCACCTACTATCATAAATTTATATCAAACCCTAACTGGGAATCATTAAACAAATTACCTCAGGATGATAATAATGAATGAATTTTTTATTAAACCCGTTAGCGGGGTCACTGTTCGTGACCCCGAAACATTGGAGCCGCTTACAGAAAGCGGGGAGTTAAAACCGAAAAATAGCTACTGGCTTCGCAGATTAAATGATGGCGATATCGAAGTCGTTGAGCAAAAAAAAGAAAAAAGGAGCTGAGTAATGGCAGTTTCATTTAACACTATACCCAACACTGTTCGCGTGCCTCTAACGTATGTTGAGTTTGATAACTCACAAGCGATTACAGGCACACCGGTTAAAAATAATAAAACTCTTGTTTTGGGATTGCGCCTACCGAATGGCAAGGTTAATGCTGGAGAGCCGACGCGCATTACTCGTAAAGAGCAAGCCGAGGCGGCATTCGGTCGAGGCTCGATGCTAGCTGAAATGTTAAAGGCATTTTTAAATGCAAATCCGTATAGTGATTTATACGCACTTGCGCTTGATGATGTTGCTGAACCGGTTTGCGCAACGGGTAAAATTACCGTCACCGGCACATGCAGCGCTGCTGGGCAAATTGCATTAATGATTGCGGGTATATCAATCCCTGTTTCTGTTCGTCAAAATGAAACCGCAACAACGATTGCAAATAAAATTACTGCAACAATCAATGCCAATACATTACTACCGGTCACAGCGAGCGCATCTGGTACTGATGTGGTGCTAACATGTCGCTGGGGCGGTATTACAGGTAATGATATTGATGTTCGCATTAATTATTACACCGGTGAAATATTACCTGCAGGCATCGCTGTCGATATTTTAAAAATGACAGGGGGAGCTGGGAATCCAAACATCTCACAAGCAATCATAGCTCTAGGGGACACATGGTGGACAGATATTGTTAACCCATTCACCGATGCGGACAATCTAAGTCTGCTGAGTGAAGAATTACAATCGCGCTGGGGCGGGATTCGACAAATTGACGGGTTATGCTGGATTGCATATCGGGGAACACATGCTCAAGCTAGTACGTTTGCGTTATCACATAATGATTATTTATATACATGTATACCTACCAATATATCTCCCGAACCGCCTTATATTTGGGCGTCAGTTAATGCTGCGGTCTGTACGTATGCGTTAAATATCGACCCTGCCCGCCCCGTCCAAACCCTAGAATTAACTGGCATAAAACCACCAGCAATATCTGACAGATGGCAGTGGAATGAGCGCAACCTGCATCTATTTGATGGGTTAAGCGCATACAACGTAAATGCAAACGGCAAAGTGCAGCTTGACCGAGTCATCACAATGTATCGTGTAAATAAATACAACATTGAAGACACGAGTTATTTAGATGTAGAAACCATCAAGACGCTGTCTTATATACGCTATGCAATACGTTCACGTATTACGCAAAAATTTCCTCGCCATAAATTGGCTAATGATGGCACTCGGTTTGGTGTTGGTCAACCGATTGTTACACCGTCAATCATCCGAGCTGAATTAATAGCGTTATTTACTGAGCTAGAAAATGTTGGCCTAGTTGAAAATTTTGACGCATACAAGGAGTCATTGATTGTTGAGCGTGATGCGAATGATAAAAATCGCATTAACGTTTTAAGTAATGATGATTTAGTTAATCAATTTAGAATTTACGCACATTCAATTCAGTTTTTGTTATAGGAGTTAAAAATGCAATACCAAGGAACTGCAATCATTCGTGTTAATGGCAAAGAAATTGAGTCACTAAGCGGTGCAACATTCACCACGGGAGGGTTCACTCGTCAACCAGTTAAAGGTGCGCGGGTCTATGGGTTTAATCAAACACCAACGGAGGCAACGATTAATGTAACCATCCCGAATGGCGCAAACACGTCAATTGCTGATTTAAATAATATGACTGACGTAACTATTACATTTATTCCTGACGTGGGGAAACAGTGGCTGATGCCAAACGCATGGGCAAACGGTAATGCAAGCATTAATGGCGAAGGCAACATATCCGCTGGGTTTACTTCAGCTGAAGCAAAAGAAATTTAAAGGTAAATTAAATGGAAATTACATTAAAAGATGGTTTGATGGTTGGTGATGAACACATCAAATCACTGACGCTACGTAAGTTAACAACGGGTGATGTTCTCGATAGTGAAATTGCATCTGAGCAAGTGAAATTAACTAATCAGGGACATAAATTGATTGCCAGCTCCGCAGTCATGTCGGCCGAACTATACAGACGGAGCATAAAAAAAATTGGGGCTCTAGACGGTCCGCTATCGATGAAACAGCTGAAATCGCTGTCATTGACAGATTACGAGCTACTGAGAATAGCGTACGAGGCTCTTAATAACCCGATAATCGAAGAGGTGGCTGAAAATAGCGCCGAGGGGCGATAAGCTCATGCTCGTTCGTCAGCTCGAACGAGCAGCGCTTTCGCTAAGCTCTCGGATTAACGCAAGCCCAGAGTGGATTTTAAAATTACCACTCGACCGTTTTTATAGGTATTTAACGTGGACATTTAAAAATGACAGCAGAGAATAAGGCTAGTTTCATCGTCAACCTCGCGGGCAATGTTGCTCAAAAAGCAAAGTCGTTTGGCGCCGCAATATCGGGGATGGGCAAGAAAGGTTCGCGCTCGATGCGCGTAATGTCAGCAGCAATATCTGCATCAAATAAAATGCTAGATAAATTCGATAATAAGTTTGTTGGATTTGCAACTGGCGGCGGGCTAATGATAGCAGCTAAAAAGGTTGGTGATTGGCAACAACAGTTAACTGAGTTGGGTACACGTTATAATCTCACCGCAGAGCAATCTGACGCGTTTTTAAACACTGTGTATGCAACGGGTGCAGCATACAAAATGCCGTACAACGATGTGATTACTGCGTTAGATAAAATGCTCGAGCGTACTAACGATACGTCAGGCAGTATCAGTAATGTTGATAATATTGCTAAAGCAATAAAAGGGCTCGGGCTAAGTGCAGACGAAGCCGGTGCACATGTTGCGCAATTAATGAATAAGGGTTTTACATCAGACAATATTAATAAATTATTTAATGGTGTCGCATCAGCATCAAAAATCGGCACAGGGAATATTAAAGAGCAACTAGCTGGAATAATTGAGTTAACAAAGGATACACAATGGCAATCACCCGAGCAATTGATGCAAATGCTGGCAATTCAGCGATTAAGTGATTCATATCTGGGTAATAGTACTGATGCATCATCGTCGATTAAGTCATTTGCGGAAGCAATCCAAGACCCGCAAAAACTGGAAATATTAAAATCAAACGGTATTGATGTTTTTAAAGATAAAGATAAGACAGAATACAAAGACCCTGCGCAATTATTATTAGAAATCGGCAATCGAGCAAAATTTAAAGATCATAATTTAAAAACAGTATTCTCAGACAATTTAATAAAAACAACTCAAGCATTCTCTGATTCTGAGCAACAACAAAAGCTTCTAAGTGGCGTAAAAATCGAAGATGGTTTACTGGAAGAAAAAACATCAAAAAACATTAATACATTTAACGGTGCGCTGACTTCACTGAGCAACGCAGGAGAACGCTGGGCTCAATTAAAATTAGCAAAACCAATTCAGGATTTAGCTGATGCAATAAACTCGTTAACACCCGAGCAACTAGATGCATACACAAAAAAACTAGAAACTGGCGCAAAAATTATTGGTGGAACAATAGCTGCCCGCTATGTATATAGGGGTTATAAAAAATTTGCAAAAATTTTAAAAGGCGGTAAATCAGGTATTTTAAATACATCAGGCATTAATTCTCAGGCAATCCCGGTTTACGTTACTAATTGGGGCGAACAGAATCAAAATCAGGATCAGAATCAGAATGAAAACCAGAATCAAAATGAAAACTTTAATAAAGGAAGGGGCAACGTAATAAAACAATTGGCAATTGCTAGTCAAGCAATGGAGCTGCTCGACATCAATCTCACAGCAGAACGGGTTGAGGGGCTGCCAGAAGACCATGTTTTAAGAAAAGTATACGAGACACAGGAACGGGAAAAAAATGACCCCACTTCATTTTACGATGAAGGTAACGCTCAGACATGGATGAGTTACTTCGGCATGGGGTTTGATAACGGAATGCAAAATCTAGGAAAATCACTAAGCAATGCATTTACCGAAATGGGTAATGCAATGGCTATGGAAGGACAAATGTATTATATGCCAGTTAAACCAGAGCCAGAGCCGGACACAATAAAAGGGAATGCCCCATTACTCAATGAAAAATCAGAAATAGTTTTAAAAATTGAATCGCCAGAGGGTTTAACAGTTAAAACAAAATCAATAAGTGCAGCAGATACAGATATAGTCGTCAACACCGGGAAAACATATGCGCGCGGCGGAGGTATGTATTGATGCTGGATTTTTTAAAAAGCTTTGGCGCCAAAGTTACGGGAAAAGGTTCTTTTCGTGGCGTGTCATTTTATATTATCGATAACGCAGAGCGCAGTGGCGGCAATCGATTAATTAAGCACGAATATCCGCTACGCGATGTCGGCAAAATTGAAAATATGGGGCGTAGTGCAGCATCAACAACAATCAATGCAGTTGTTATCGGCAATAACTGTAAAGAGCAAGCTGATGCATTAATTGATGCATTAGAAAATCCAGATTCCGGTGAATTACAGCATCCCGATTACAAAACGCAATTAGTTTATATTGAAACGTGGAGCTCACGAACTGTCGCTAGTGAGCAACGTGTTGTCTATTTTACAATAACATTTACGCCAGACACGGATGAAGAATCCCCGACTGCTGTCGAAGATGGTCTATCAATTATGGGGGTTTTGTCCGACATTCTTGGTGCAGAAATTGTTAATGATTTTGTAGCTATTTTCGACACTGTTAGTGATGCAATATCATTCATTGAAGAATGTTTGGGATTCGGCGAAGCAATCGCGAACGGTATTACGGGGGCGATTCGAGGTATTTCTGGTGGCTCGAGATTATCATCACTGTTGGGCAAGGCCACTTCGTTTAAAGCAAGTTTAAAAAACTTATTTAAAGCGCCGCAAAAAACAGCTAAAGACTTGTACGATTTACTTGGCGGTATAAGTGATTTACGCAACGATAACAAGCAAAAGAAAAGCAATAAATCAAAAAAACCTGCTAATGCGCCAATAACACAAAAGCAAAGCAGAGAACAAAAAACAGCAATCTCGCCTGCTCCGCTGTTAAGTGATTTAAATGTAGGAGTAGCGCAAATATTCGAATCTGTTGAATTGAATATTAAAAATGCAACTGAAACAAAACAAAAAAATGACGTAACAAATGCATTACAAATGCTGGTTGATGTAATTATCGCTACAGAAGTTGCAAAAGCGATGATTCAAGATGCAACAGTAGCAGCTAAAAAAAATCAATCTGAAGCGATTATGACACATGACGATTGCAAACAAGCAATTAAAAATCACGGCGATAAGTTGCAAGCATTGATTGTCACTAGCAGTGATATGTACTGGTATCAAACAGCGCAAGCATTGAAAGATATTAAACATGCATTTATTACTCAATTAGAAAAACTATCAACTAAATTGCCAACAGGAAAAATTATTACAGCATCGCAAACAGAGCCTGCGCTAACAATGCTTTACCGTGAAACGGGCAATGCCGTTTTAGTCGGACAATTTACACATAGAAATGGGTTAAAACACCCCTCGTTTGTGAGGGGCGGCCGGAATTATGAGGTGATTGATAATGGATAGACCAATTGTTGAATTATATGTCGGTCAGCTTATATATAGTGGTTGGACTGATGTGCGCATAACTCGCAGTATTGAAGATATGAGTGGCTCCTTTAATTTGCAACTTACATCAAAAAAAGACGTGGGTGACGGCGATATAATGGTTGGTGCTGAATGTTACGTTGAGATTAATAGCAATAGAGTCATCACAGGTTATATTGATGATGTTGTTATTGATATTAGTGACACAGAGCACACAATAACAGTTGCGGGTCGAGATAAAACTGCTGATTTAATCGATTGTGCGGCAATTCACCCGTCAGGGCGATGGCGAAACACATCACTTCAAAAAATTGCTGAAGATTTATGTAAGCCATTCGGTATTGATGTTATCTGGGACGTGAACGACAGTAAAGCTAGTGAGCCGTTTCGATGGATGCAAATAGAACCAAGTGAGACGGTATTTGAAATATTAGCGAGAGCGGCGCGCCAGCGCGGCATTTTGATGACCAGTGATGTTTACGGCAACCTTGTGTTTACAGACGCAGGTGAAAAAAATATCGCTATATTGACACTCGGCGACAATATCAAGAATTTAAGCATCACACGTTCATGGCGTGATAGATTCAGCTTGTATCGTGTGTTAGGTGACTCCGCAGGAGGTGCGATTTGGGGTGAGACTCAAACAGCTGTGCAATCAACTGCAGTTTACGCAAATATAATTGATGAGTCGATTACACGCTACCGCCCCACCATTATCATGTCGGATGACAATATTAACAAAAAAAATGCAGCTGTACGTGGCGATTGGGAACGCCGAAGAACTGTAGCACATAATCAACCAATCACAGTCATAGTCCAAGGTTGGTTATACGATGATATAAATTTGTGGCTGCCAAATCATCAGGTCTTTTTAACTGTTGAGCCGTATGACTTGCTGGCTGAAGAGTTGTTGATTGTCGAGACTGAGTTTGGCATCGGTAATGATGACGGTATAACAACAAAATTACTATTGATGCCGCGCGATGGGTTCATTGCACCAGCGGAATCTGAGCAAAAGTATGGGGACAGCATGATTTGGAGATAAGGATGTTTAAACAACTCAAACGAAAACTGCAATTATTGGTATCACGTGCAGTCGTCAATATTGTTACTGACTCGCTCAGACAGCAAAATCTGCAAATCAACTTACTGGATGGTGAAACGGCTGACGATGTCGAGCGATTTCAGAATTACGGTCATACATCAGTACCACCTGCCGGTTCTGAAGCGATTGTTTTATCAGTCGGCGGGAAAAGGCAGCATCTTGTGGCGGTTGTTGTTGATAGTAAATCATCACGATTAAAAGACCTGAAAAGCGGCGACAGCGCACTCTATCATTTAGACGGTCACTATTTATTATTGACCGAATCCCAGCTTATGGAGTTAGTTTGTAAAAACCTGCACGCAACAGTAGCTGAAAAAATTTTGTTTGAAACTCAACAAACCCAATTCACAGGTAACGTTGATATTATTGGTGGTAATAGTACGGCGTCAGGAACAAGCACTGCTGCTGACCATGTCAGCAGCGGCATTAGTTTTTTGAATCATGTTCACTATTGCGAAAAATGCGGCTCAATAACGTCAAAACCACAGGTGGAATAAATGCAATTGACATGGACTACGAACTCTGCAGATATCGATTATAACAACGGTAACGAGATATTAACAAATATTATCACATCGTTGTTTACTGATGCCCGTGCAAATGAAGATGATATTTTACCGGGCGGTGGGGTTGACAGACGCGGTTGGTGGGGTGATTCATTTAGTGATAAAAAAATTGGCTCGCGCCTATGGTTGCTAAGTCGTGAAAAACAATTGTCATCAGTGTTAAAGCGGGCGCGCGAATATGCGGAGGAGTCATTACAATGGATGATTAAAGAGCATTTAATTAAATCAGTAACAGTAATAGCAACTAATCCTGCAAATAGCATATTACTGTTAACTGTGCGACCTATTTTATATAAATCTGATGATGTGTCCGAATATTCATTCACTGCAGTTTTAAACAATATTTAAACGGGGTTTAAATGTCATATGCACCACCAAAACTAACAGAATTAATTAAACGCGCCAAGGATGATTTTAATGCTGTCGGTGTTCGCTCATTATTAATTGATGCAATCGCAATGGCACACGCAGGGCAAACAAATGGATTGTATGAGTTTTTAGGTTGGATATCACGCCAAATTGTACCTCATCTGGCTGATGACGAAATTTTATTATTATTTTGCCAATTCTGGGGTGTTCAAAGAAAAATGCCAAATAAGTCTAGCGGTCAATTAATGTTAACAGTTCGAGGCGACACGGCTATCACCGTCGGTACTCAATGGCAAGCAAGCTCAGGGCTAGTTATTGAATGTAGTCAATCTAAGTTGTTGAGCTCAGGAATCGCTACGGTTGAGGTCGTTGCTGTTAATAAGGGTGCGGAAAGCAATGTTAATGGTGGCGTCGAATTTGAATTGATTTCACCCATTGCCAACATTGAGAGCAAAGCGGTTTTAAGTGAGACAGGCATGACCGGCGGCGCTGATATCGAAACTATTAGCTCGTTACGCGCTCGTTTACTGTTTCGCGTTCAATACCCGCCGTCTGGGGGTAACAAATGGGATTACATCAGATGGGCACGTGAATGCACGGGTGTGACACGCGCTTGGTGCATACCTGCGCCGCTCTATTGCAATTATGTTACTGTAGTGTTTGTGCTTGATGAGCAAGCCGATATTGTCCCGACAAACGATGATATTAATCGTGTTAGTGATTATATTAATGGTCATATTAATCCTACCACAAATCAATTTGAAGGTAAACCTCCGGCTGCGGAATTAATTGTTAAAGCGCCGGTATTAAAAGCCATTAATCCGCAGATTAGATTGTTTCCTGACACGCCCGAAGCTCGCGCGGATGTTTATAACTCGCTGGTTGAATTGCTACATAAATCACAATTAGGTGAAAAAATATATCTATCGCATATTCGTGCTGCAGTATCAAATGCAAAAGATGTTATCGACCATCAAATTAATCTGAATGCTGATATCGAAGCATTAAGCGATGAATTAATTGTGTTAGGTAATGTTACATGGCTATGACACCAGAAGATTATCAAAGTGCAGGCCTACAGTTACTACCGTCCGGTTATGCATGGAATAAAGAATTAGATAGTGAAAACGCGAAGCTGCAGCTGGGGTTTGGTTATGAATTTTCACGTATTGAATCAAGTGCAGAACTACTGCTAAAAGAAGTTATTCCTAACAATTCAATATTCCTTTTAAAAGAATGGGAATCTTTTGTTGGATTACCCGATTGCACAACAGACGAAACAGCCACAATCGAAATGCGCCATCAAGCGCTGTCTACGAAAATAAAAATGACGCCATCATTATGCTCAAAATTCTTAGAGGAAATTGCGGCTAGCAGAGGGTATACAATCAAAGTTATAGACAGATACCCGCATCACTGTATGCGCAATATTAACTACCCATTGCATCCGAAGCACAACTGGTGGACTGTATACGTTAAGGTTTTTAATTATGCGTCACATTATATGACTGTGGTAGATGATGTTAAAACATATCTAAAAATCAACGATTACGGTGATTTACAATGTTTATTAGAACGATATAAGCCTGCGCATATCAATTTAATTTATGAGGAAGTATAAATGTTTCATCTAGATAACGGCAGTGGCATTGATGTGATGCCACCGCAAAAACAAACAATATCACGCCAGCCGAAATGGTTTACGGTTGGCGACACACAAACTCCGCCAAGTTATCCTGGAGCAGATTGGTTTAACATTGTGCAGGCTGAGCTCTTAAATGTATTAAAAGATGGCGGTATAACACCGTCAAAATCAGAACTGAACCAGTTATCAGCTGCAATAAGAAGTATTATCAACAAAAATCAGATTAAGATCAATGATGCTTCACTAATAACTAGAGGGATAGTTAAATTAAGCTCGGCTACTGATAGCAATTCAGAAACTGACGCTGCAACGGCGTTGGCAGTTAAAATCGTCAACGAAAAAACGGACAATGCTCACTATAGAATTAGCCAAGTTCACGATTTTTCGATAGATGTTAACAATAGAGTAAACGCTATTTCTGATACGTTTCTATGTGAAAAAACCGAGTCTCGCGTTCGTTCACCAGGCCGGCAATTTCACATCTCAATCAGAAATGACGGCGCGGTCGCTATGTATAGTTATATGAAAAATGATTTTTCTTGGTCTATCAATCGCGATGGTTGGTTCGATGGTTTTGTTGATGTTGCTCGAATCGGTAGATTAGAGCCGTTTGTTAAAGATCGCGTTTTACCTGTTGGGATCCCGCAACCGTGGCCAAGTGAACATCTACCCGCGGGTTGGCTCGAATGCAATGGTTCACCATTTGATGTTAATCAATTTCCTAAACTAGCTGCCGCTTATCCATCTGGAACATTACCCGATTTAAGGGGGGTATTTATCCGAGGGAAAGATAACGGTCGAGGATTAGACCCTAATCGAGGCATTTTAAGTTTTCAGGATGATGCGATCCGAAATATTGTCGGCGAGGCGATGTTTTCTGAAATGAGTTACCCCGTAGTCACATCCGGTGCGTTTCATGTTTCATCAAACCCCTCGACGCCAAATTCGTACCGCGTAAAAGGTGGCGGATCAAACCCGGTTGTTAGATTTGATGCATCGCGTGTGACACCCGTTTCGCATGACAATCACCCGCGAAATATCGCATTTATATATATAGTTAAAGCAGAGTAAAAGGAGAACTAAAATGAAATATCAATTACAACCAGCATCAGCCATATTAGATAAAAATGGTCTAACCATCTCTGCCGGTTGGGCGATTATTTATAATGTTGACGCCAAAGGTGAGTTTTCACAAGCTACCTATCAATATTTGCCTGTTGGCGTTGGCTTACCTGCTCATGCTTACTTAGAAGCCCCGAAAAACGTGCAAGACAATCAAGCCATCATCCATAATGGCCAACAATGGACTTACCCTAAAGATTTGCGCGGCACTACGATCTACTCAACTGAAACTGGCGCGAGAATGACTGTGCAAGAGGTTGGTGACATTCCAGAAGGTTATACCGCGTTACAGCCTAGTAGCGAATTTGACACGTGGGATGGTGAAAAATGGGGGTTAGACACTGACAAACAGCATCAACATGACATCGATGTAGCAACATCACAGAAAAAACAATTATTTAGCGAAGCAACAGAACAAATCAGTTATTTACAAGATGCGGTTGATTCGCAAATCGCAAACGAACAAGAAATAAAATTACTTGCTGAATGGAAAAAATACCGCGCATTACTAAATCGCATTGACGCTCAACAAGCGCCAAATATCGACTGGCCTAGCAAACCATTTATCTAGTTTTATTTTTCGCTCAATTTGGCAATTGGAACATTGTTATATTGAGCGACCGCCTTTTTTGTTTCAACCGAGCCGCTACAAAGGATAATCTTCCATTATGGGAATTGGCAGTTCATTTGTTTTATAACTATTGATTTCAAATATAACATTTTGATCTGAAAAGAAATTCAATTCAAATTGAAGAATATTTGAAAAAATAATCTCTTGAGAGTTATCACAAAGTAATTTTAAAATATTTTGGCTTTTATCATGATAAATACCATTAATACTTATATCATGATAATCTTTATACACATGTAAATTTTCCATTTTTTGCATCATCTATTAACGATAAATCATCAGAATCAATAACTCTTCCATCACTCCTTACTTTATTAGGGGGCTTTATCTGATGGATAATCTCAATCATGAGCATGAGCATCTCCAAAACCATGATCATGTCCAAAATCTATATCTTTTACAGGATTACCATTAGAATCATAAGTCCTTATTTGAATTATATCTCCTGTTTCTGGATTTGTTTTAACAAGAGTTCCATTACTAGGACCATAGACACCTGTTCTACTTCCTTCTGGTAATCTACTACTCATTGGTTTTCTCGCCAACCCAAATGGATCAATATAGAAATTACTATCCTTTACATATCCATAAACATTCAGCCCAACATCTATCCCAATCGGGTCTTTACTAATATACGCGCTTGTTTCGGGGGAATAGTAACGGAAACGATTATAATAGCGTCCTCCAAGTTCCTCATCCTCATACTGACCAAGTTGCCTGAAAGGTAAGAAATGCTTATTGTTAAAGTTATCTTCCCAGATTCTACCATAAATATCAAACGCTACCTGCAAACAAGCTTTCCTTCTTTATCGTAAGCCTGAGCGGGGCTTTCAAAATAATCAGATAGAATAAAGTAGGTGTTATCATCCGATATTTTAGCAGTTGGTACTAAGCTTCCATCTTTATACAGCCAAGTAATAACATTATGGGGCGGTTCAGTGTAACTATCCCCTAAAATAGTACATAAAAAAGTAGAAACTTCTCTATAATATTTTTATGACAACCCTAAACAAAAAGGTCGATTTTTCAAAATAAGAAATTCAACAATTTCTAACCACATTAAACCATTTTAAACATTTAGAAGATTACCAGCAGCTAGGTTATACGCTGCATTTACTTGGTAATATTATGCAAACGGCTTTACTGGCTGAAATGGAACATCCTAAATATTCCAACCATAACAAATGGGATATGTACAATCTTCTATCTCTTATCAAAAGCCTGGTTCCTAGTAACAAATTGGAATTGCTTGATAAACTCAACGATTAAACAGAAGAGGCTGTCCAAAGGAAGGATAGCCTCATTTTTATAAATTCTTTTCAATTAGTTCAGAAAATGAGTTTGAATATAGTTCTTCATACTCATTATCATGATAGAAAATTAGATCATTTCAATTATATATATCTA
The DNA here is from genome assembly GCA_946482005.1 of uncultured Gilliamella sp. Classification (GTDB taxonomy): domain Bacteria; phylum Pseudomonadota; class Gammaproteobacteria; order Enterobacterales; family Orbaceae; genus Gilliamella. The sequence goes on along the minus strand of CAMLPV010000001.1, from coordinate 266,259 downwards.
TTTTTTATTTTTAACAAACTTAAATATTTTGAAATGTTCTTTATCATTTATCATTAATCTTGCCATAGGAACATCTATCGTTATATTTCCACACTTACATTCAGAAAATGTTTCGGGCAAACTATTTACATTGGTATTACACAATGTACATTCATAATAAATATTTTTTCCTGTAGGATAGCCTTTCTCTTTTTGATAAGTTATATATTCTTTTTCCATTTTTATAATTTTAAGGACATACTATCTTTCGATCAACAACTTCCAAATGCCCTGAATCAATTAATTCTCCTATTGTTTTATTTTTAGTAAAGAATTGTTGAGCTCCACCTTTTTCACCAAACCTAGGGGCTATATCTCCAGCATCAACTTCAAATAATTTCTTAACTCTATATGTTGTTAATATGGTACCTTCTTTTACTGGTAACATAGTCCTATTTGTAAAGGGAACTCCTGACTCTGCTAAGAATTTACCTCTATCATTAAAAACTCCTTCAGTGTCAAACTAACCACCATATCTATCTAACAACATACCTTCAGATAAATTTACTGTATTCCTACCTCCTGAAAATCCATCATTTGGAGGCCATGCAAATTTTGTAAATTTTCCGTCTGAATCATGCCATCTACCAGTTTTATCAATTTTATAGGGCGTACCTTTAGGTTAAGCCATCAACCCTAACGGGTCAACCTGTGTATTAGAGCCGTGAGTTTAAGCGTATAAATTTGGGTTATTCCCAGCAAGTCCGATAGGTTTTTTGCTTATATAAGTTACTGATTTACTATCGTAATATCGGAAACGATTGTGGTCTAACCCTGTGCATCCTTTTTCTTCGCGCGAGGTTTTACTTTTAGCTTCAACTCTGTTCCAATTGAAACAGAAAGATAAAAGTACAATCAAAAAAACAGATACCTTTTCATAGAATCAAAGATAAATTTTTTCTTCCAAATGAAATAAAAAGATTAGTCGTTTTTTTAGTTGTTTATAGGGATGCTTTTAGGAGTTGGCGGATAAACAACTAAAAAACGTACGAGGTCTTTTGTAACTCGTTACAAAAACGAGCTTTAAGCGGTGTTGCGAGCAGTAAAGCGAGAGTGCAAGCGCGGGCGGTGAGATCTTGCCAAAAATAAAATCCATTCCTTAGACCATTTTGGCGAATAAACTGCCCGTGAACGGCGTCACAGGTGGTTTACCTATTTTCAAATGAACTTCGTCGCCGTGGCGCGCTGCACCAACCTGCGAGCAAAAAAGATAAGCTGTGGCGGATGCGCCAGCAAACGAAGAAACAGCGGATGAGGAGAAGCGAAATACGTGAAGAGTGCAAGGGTAAGCAAGCGTTAGCGAAGCTGGAGCGCAAGCACCGGAACAGAGTTTAAGCGTTGACGAATGCCTTCTACAACTCATGCGTTCCTTTATCCCTGAAGAGGAACTCGAACTCCTTGATAAGAAAAATAGTTAAATGAAAAAGCCAACTTTTATAAGTTGGCTTTTGGTGTTATTTCTATTCTATAAATAATATATTATCTATTATTACATATTAACTCAAAACTTTTTTTAGGAATAAACGAAAATTTACCAAGCAAAATTATTCTTCCTGTCATACCTATATCTATTGTAGGAATAGATTGTTTATACATTAAAATATCTAAAATTTTATAATTAACTTCATTAATATTAAGATCATCTTTAAAAGTTGTAAAAATATCTCCAATATTTAAAACATCTCCTTCTATAAATCTTCCATTTACCCAAAATGAATTAATATCTATTTCGCCATAGAATTCAACTTGAAATATATTTTTCATAATATTATTTATTTACATAATGCTTTTGTTCTTTTAACAAATTCATTTATTTCTGCATCAGACATTGATCCTAATTGTTTAAATGTATTGGATAGATCCCCAATAGATACTTTAGTAGGAACATCATACCCCATTTTTTTAAGATAGCTGTTGCATCCTTTGCGGATATTTCAGCAGTTGCTAATTACCTTAAATCATTTGGTAACATATCTATTCCTACTTTATTTTCAAATGACGCTAAAACATTACCATCTAATATTTTAGATGAATCTATAGCACCTTTATCAAATATTTGTACAACAGCCTCTCCATAATTAGAAGAATGATTAGCAAATATTGTTGCTACTCTTGGTTCTGTCATCACAGGTGTTATACCTATTCTTTGAGTAGCATTACTTCCATTAAACCCTATAGGTGTACCTCTAAAAAATGGATCCAACCCCAGCGCGTCGACCATCCTATTAAAGTCATGAGTATACGCATTCGAGTTATTCCCAGCATGTCCGATAGGGTCTTTGCTTATATAAGTTACTGATTTACTATCGTAATATCGGAAACGATTGTGATAAATTATCCCTTTATAAAATTTCCTCTATTGAATTTCTAAATATTTCATTATCCTTAATTTCATTAGGAAGTTTCTTAATAAACATATCAAGTTCTTCTTTTCCTAAAAACTTTTCAATATTAAATAAGAATAGAGGTAAATTAGATGATTCTAATGTATTGCTTAACTTTACTAAATAATTATTTGATAAATATTTTAACGCTATATTTTTATCAATATTTAATACAAAAGAAAATATATATGGATATTCCGAACTATATTTAACTAAATATTCTAAATTATCTTTGGTATAATTAAGAGAATTATTATCTATAGAACTGATATACATTTTTAAATCATGTTTTTCCTGTTCAATTAATTTAACTCTATCAATTATATCTTCAATTTCTAAAATTTTATTTTCAAACAATATACATTCACCAACTTTGTGAGCTCCATCCATATAATCAAATTTAAAACCTTGTTTAAGTATTCCCTTTGGTGCATCTTCTGATAAAAAAAACACTTCATTAGCTATTGTTTTATATCCTTGATCTCTTGGTGAAATATCAAATTTAAAAGCAATACTCCATCCTTGTTTGCTTTCAGGTAAATATATTTGCGTATATAAAAGTTTAGTTGAAGGCAAAAGCCTTTTTTCTCCGTCAAATATATTTTTATTCCAATTAATTAAACATTTCATAATTTCTATTTATATTTTACTCGATGAGAATTAACACTTGTAACTTTGGTAGGTTTTTTTATTTAAATCATCAATTTCTATAGCTCTAGATTTTCCTATTCCATCCAAATCATAATCAGCTATACAGGCCTTTTTAGCTATATCATCATCTATTTCAAATCCTACTACACAAAATTTACTATCTCCATCTAAATTGCCTAATTTATGACCAAATTCTACAGCACCTTCATAACTTTCTGCAAACCATTTAGCCATCATTCCTCAACTATCTCCTCCCATGCGCCATCCATTTTCAAGAGAATCAAAATACTCAGCTCTAGTCATAGTTCTAAATAATTCCATCAACCCAAACATTACTATCATGCGTATACGCATACAAATTTGGGTTATTCCCAGCAAGTCCGATAAGGTCTTTGCTTATATAAATTCCTGAATTACTATCGTAATATCGGAAACGATTGGAATATGTACAATCTTCTATCTCTCATTAAATGCCTTATTCCCGAACCTGAACTGGAACTCTTAGACAAAGTAAATAATTAAATGAAAAAGGCTGTCTCACTTTTGAGGTAGCCTTTTGGTTTTATAAATTTATTTTTAATTTTTCTTTTACTAATTTTTTAATTTCATCCTCTGTTATTTCAAATTCTGATCCTGCATCTATAATCATAATATCTTCAACAATATCATACAAATCTTTGTCAGATATTTTATGCTTCAAATAAAAATCAAAAGTATATTTAGTGGCTAATTCTGAAGTATAACCTTGTTTGAATATAACCCGTAATCCTTCTATAAATTCTTCTCTTAAATTCATATTTCCCTACTAATGACATCCTTTTATTGCTTTTCCTGAAGATGTAGCCTTTCCACTATCTATATCTGCTTTTGTTGGTGGGTAATGGGGTAAATCTAATACCTCTCCATTTTTCATTTTAGGATGAACTCTATTAACATTGCCTGAATGATTATAACTTTCCATCCAAGAGCGAACATTACCTGTTTTAGGGTCATATTCCATAACATAAGAAGCTACTCTTGTAGGATCAGGTGTACGAGAAGGTTTTTCTGTACCATAATATCTCGTTCTTCCATCCGAAAGATTTCTAATCCGGTCTGCTCCCGATTGAGCATTCTCTAATGCACTTAATTTTGAATTTAGTTTATTAAGATTTGAAGCCATTAACCCGAACGAGTCGACTTGCGTATTGGAATCATGCACATAGGCGTATAAATTCGGGTTATTCCCAGCAAGTCCGATAGGGTCTTTGCTTATATAAATTCCTGAATTACTATCGTAATATCGGAAACGATTATAATAGCGTCCTCCAAGTTCCTCATCCTGACCAAGCCGCCTGAAAGGTAAGAAAAGCTTATTGTTAAAACAATCTTCCCAGATTCTACCATAAATATCAAACGCTACCAGCAAACAAGCTTTCCTTCTTTATCGTAAGCCTGAGCGGAGCTTTCAAAATAATCAGATAGAATAAAGTAAGTGTTATCATCCGATATTTTAGCAGTTGGCACTAAGCTTCCATCTTCATACAGCCAAGTAGTAACGTTATAGATCGGTTCAGATTTATCGAAAATAAGCAATCCTAAATCATCAGATACAATTTAAGATTGCTCACCTAGCTCACAACTCCATTAGGTAATAGAACATTATTCCCTCAAAAAAGGAATAATTTTTGAATTAACCATTTTAGCCGTTCTTCTTAAAGCATCATAGGCAAAGCGAATCAATTGGCCTTTAGGATTACGTATGACTTTGAGCATTTCATTGTCAAAAACTTACCAGCAGCATTAGCTTTAAAACTTATTAAAATCCTTATTTCTGAGGTTCAAATCGAATTACTGAACAAACTAAACAGTTGAAACACACAAGGCTGTCATTATTGATAGCCTTATATTTTTTCTTTGCTTAAATCTTCTCTAACTTGCATTAAAACTTCTCCTAGTAAATTAGTGCCTTTCCATTTTTAGGAGCTAAAATATCAGGATTATCTTCACTCATACCTACTCCTCAAATAGCATCATGAGGACTAGCTTCGACTAGAATTTTATTTCCTGTGGAAAGTAGAATCTTTTTTAAATGCTCATTTTGGTTAAATTTTGCAAAATTCCCTTGATAAACTATCTTTTGTGCCTATTCATTCCATATAGATAAATCAAGAAAGTTTACTTTGCGAGCTAATTCTTTTGGTATTCTTGGTTCTTTAGTTTCTAATATTTTTTTAGCTGTTTCTACATCTTTAAATAATAATGCTTTTGAATACATCATTCATTGTTCTGCACCATTGAAAAAATCATGATCTATAATAAAATTACATAGATACCATTGTGAGAAAATATCTTTTGTACGGTAAAAGAAAAAAATTATTCATTTAAATGTTATTATTTTGAAATCATTTGTTCATTATAGAATTTAACCATTTATTATAGAACTGATCTTGTTGCTCTTTGGTAGCAAATTCATAAATATCAATATAATCAAAAATATTTACTATGTCTTTGTTTAGTGATGGTTCTCCTATTTTTAAAAAATATGCTTTCTGTCCCCCCATATTCATCATCATTGGTGAAGGATATACATTTATTAACGAACCATAACATTGTAGTCCTATATATTTATCTAATAATAAATCTTTTAATTCTTGAAATACAAGGAACCAATATTCTCCTTTTTTTTTGATTTCTTTATTATCATAATAAATACTTATTGAAACCACATCTTCTTCATCACTCTCAAACAATTCTAGGTTTAGATTTATTACTTTATTATTCTTTAAATCTAATCCTTTAATATTTAATACTTCTAAGGACATTCTATTTTTGGGGGATTTTAAGGTTTATAATTGGGATTAGATATTAATTCATCGGGAATGTCTACACTTTTTTATACAACAAAATTAAGGAGTAACTGTTTATTAAATGTCATAGTCGTCAAGTAACCTAATAAGGAATGCAGTCAATTGTTGTTATACCAATATGCATAAGCAGAAATACGTTGTCGTAGTACATCGCCTTAGTTCATTCGTATTGGTGAATATCTCATTTTTGACAAATTCAGTTTTAATTGTCTTAAATGTCGCTTCAGCAACGGCATTATCGTAAGGACATCCTTTATGGCTCAATGAGCGAGTGATACCAAATACCTCAAAACAACTATCGAGTAATTGATTATCAAACTCTTTTCCTCGGTCTGAATGAAATAGTGCAATTGAGGATAATGGTGTTGACTAGTTGAAACAAAAAGGCCAACTCATTTTAATTGGTTATTATTGTTTAGTTATTAATTTTTTTTACCCATTTTTCATAATTTTGAATAATGGATAATAATTCAGTTGTGAGACTTTCTTTATAATTCCATGAATCAATTATAAAATATGATATTTGAGCGCCATCGATTAGCTCGATATAATTATTCGATAACATATTTTTTTTTACATTATCTAAATAATTCAAAATAATATCCCTTTGATTTTCACTTACTTTAATATCATGAATTGAAGAATTTGAAATTTTTTCAATTGCTTTATCCACTTTTAATAATAAATTATTCATACTTTTCGCTCTAAAAAAGATCTCACCATGCATTATCTGCTGAATCTAGTAGATGTTTTTTGAATTTTGCTATACAGATAGGTATTTAAATTACGCTTGTTCCCTGTAAAGCCAAAGTCAACCTGCTTCTATTCTTCTATAATTTTATATTTATGCTGGTTTAGCCAAGAAATAATTTTAATTTTTCCGTCAATAATTCCTTGATCTCTATAATACAAGATTAATTGAGCGGGACTCCAATCTTGCCCATCTGCAAATAATACTTGATAATTTTGCATTAAATTTTTAATAATGTGGATTCTTTGTTGCTCAGTATTAACTTTTTTAATAAAAAAATCATTCTGTTCTTTAATAAAACCTAAAGATGTTAATAGTTGCTGTAATTTTAAATCTTTGCATTGCGCAACAATACGTAAACCAGCTAACTCATGAATTAAAATATAACTTTTCATTTAAATAATTTTATTTAATCTTTTGAGACTATTTAGAACAATAGCTTTTTTCTTTATACTTTGCAAAAATCTTCGCTAGCCTAAATTAAAACTTCCGCTAACCAATTAATTGCTTTCCATTTTTTAGGAGGAATAGATATCTGGGCTATCGCTAATCATTCCATATAGCTAAATCGAAATTTTAAACCTGACAACCTTATTCTTTTAGAGTTCTAGGCTCTTTTGTTTCTACAATTTAAGAAGCAATTGCTTAATCTTTAAAAAAAGAGTTTTTAAATAGGCTATACATGGTTATGTACAATTAACATAATGATTTTCTATAAGAAAAAACCATCAGTCTTTGAGAAAAAGTAGACTTATGTCTATAACAAAATAATAGAGTTTTAATTTTGTAAAACCCTCTTTTTATAGGTGAATTTTTATTTAATATTTGATACATACTTTTATCGATAATTTTTACATTGATTAAATCATTGATAATTTCTAGAGAAATAAGTAGCTCTTCAGAACAGCTGGTAAATTGAGCTAAAGGTTTAATGCTATCTGTAATAAGCTATAATAAGATAAAATTATTTTAAATCTGAAGTTGATAATCATTGCATAACGCTAACATAATTTTTTTATTTTATTTTTTCAAATTTCTTTTCCGTAAATTTAGATAATGTATTTACTTTAATAGATTCAATCCACTCATGGTAAATAATGCTAATTCAATTAAGTATTTTTCGATATCTTAGTATTAAGTACTAATTACTGTAACTAGTTTATAAGTTATTTAGGTATTTATTGATAAAGTCATTGCGGTCAGCCAAGATAGTAATAAATTTTAACATTAAAAATTTTAGCCGTTGTTCTTTCTAAAGCATCACATTCAAAACCGATCAATTGGCCTTTAGGATTACGTATATATATCATAATTAGTACCTAGACCAAGTTGAAAATCATGCTATTTATTTCATGTTTCTATATGCAATTGATGTCATATTATTTAATGCTTCATGTGGTTTTTCTGCAACATTTATTTAGATAATAAAATACGGCAGGCTATTTGATTTAATTCAATGAATTCCTGCCAACTATATTTGTTTTTATAATTTTTTTTATATTGCTCATCTACCCGACAAATATCTGGACGTATATCATAAATACGACATAATCTTAAATGTGGATTATAAGCAAGGCAAATACCATCTCCTCGATCCAAAAATTGGGTTTCGAGCGATAAATTTACGTGACAACAACATATACCACATTTTTCACAGGGAAAAGGTGTTAAAAAACTCACAGTGAATTTAACCATGACTTTAATGAATCACAATTTCCCATTTCATATGGTAATTTAATATTTCGTTTATCAATTTCCTCTTTTAGTATAAAACTTCGTTCAAGTTCATTATTGACTGAAGATAAACGTAATGAAAAGAGCTCAAGTTGTTCGGTATCAATGTTAAATTCTAATTGGTAAAGTTCTAATAGGTAACAGTCTAATTTTTTATTAACTTCACGATAAAAATTAAGTCTTTTAGTGCTGTTATCAGAGAAGTTATCTAAAAATGACCAAATCTTCTGACAAATTTCGCCATTTTCAAGATAATAAGTTACCCCTAATGTAATAATTCCCGTAACTAAGGTGCTACAAAAAGCAGCTATTTCTGCGCCAAAAGGGAATGTAATAACTTGAGATAACATTGAGTTAATCATTACACCACATGAGACAGCTATTCCTGCACCAACAATTTTACCGACTTCTTTTATTAATTGACCTAAAGGTAATGATTGAGGATTAAAGAATATTAATTTAATTGCTTGTACTAAGTTTCCCCAAATCTCTCGAAGTATCTTCACGATCTGTTTTTGTGTTGTAAAAAAAATATTAATCACGGTGGTACTAACGCTTGATAACACTCCACCTATTGCCGAATCTTTAAAAGCCATAAAAAATGTATGGAACTTCTTTTTAATTCTATGCCATATATTGTTAAATGTACTCATTAAATCATTTATAAAACCATTGATGGTAAAATATTGACGATTTCGATCATATATAGCATGAATTGATTCCTTTAGTTCAAACCACACTTCAGCCAAAATCAGCCCCAGCATTTGCCTTGTGCCCATTTTAAAACCTGAAATAGCAGCCTGTTTAGTGATATTTTTTAAAAATTTACTACTTGTATAATATTCACGATTTATCTTTTGATTATAATCTGCTCTCGCTTTTTCATCGATTTTTTTCATCTTTGCTAAATCAGCATTATCTATATTTTCTAATTTTTTTAACTCTTTTTGCTCTTGTTCGGTTAAATGAGGTTTATTTTTGAGTTCAGCTATTTTTTGTTGTCTTTCAATATGCTCATTTTGTAGTTTCAGAGTAAACTGCTCCATCGACTTATCTTGCTTCTTTTTATTAATATTTTCATTAGTAAAACAAAGATTTGATTCAGCATTTGCTAAATCTTCCCCTCTCATATCGGCTAAAATTCTACCTGCATCATCATGGATCTCATTTCCAGATATAACGTGATCTAGATTTTTTTTATCATTAATACTAAAAACTTTACCTGTATATTCATCACATAACTTCCCTTGTTGATGAGCAATTTTACCTTGTTTATTTGTTGCAATATAATTACGGTGTGAATGATATTTATGAGAATCATATTTCCCTCGATTATCATATCGCTCTTTTTCCTTTTCAGTCGCGTAAATCCCCTTTCTCACATTATAGATAGTATCGACATCACCGCCATTTTTATCTTTAAATAATAAAAAATCTAATCCAAAAGAAGTCGCTAGTGATTTAACAACAGTTTGATGAAGCTCGTGACTCCAGTCTATTTCAGCTTTATACATAGACGTTCCTTAGAAAAGGGCCGGAAAATATCCGGCGATATATAATTATTTTGATAAAATTTCATTATATTTTTTAGACTGTTCAGTTAAAACTGAATCTAAAATTGTTTCATTAAGTACGCTACCTCCGTCCTCATCAGTATCGAATTGTACTTGTCCATCTTTAATAACCGCTTTTCCATCTTCATCAACTTTGGGTTTAAAAATCGGAGTAGTAATTATCTCAGTCATAATAGCTGCCAATGCATAACCGTTATCAATTTTTTGAAGACATTCTTTAGATTCATCAATTGAGATATCTTCCCCTTGATGACGCTTCATAATAGTTTGATGCATTGCTTTTAAAGCATCGAAATATTCAATAAAAGTATTATTAACAGAAGTCAGTGATAGATTTATTCTTTGTATATAATTAGTTATTTTGTTAAGTCGTACTTCGGCCAAGTTCATTTTTTCTAAAGCTTTATTAACTTCTTCTCTTTGTTTTTCTGCATTCGTTAATGCTTTTTCTGCATGTAATGCATAAGCCAAACCAGCAACAGCTAAAATAGGAGCTACGGCGGCGGCACCTAATACCATCGCACCACCAGCCATTCCCCAACCTCCAGCAGCAAGCGATCCACCGCCAATTGCAGCCATTGTTGCATTGTAGGCAGCGGCACCTGACAATGCTGCAATAGGGGTACCTGTTGATGCTGCAGCAAATGCCATCACTCCACCATAAACAGCAAAACTTGCAGCGGCACCGGTGGCGCCCGCAGCAGCTACTGTTGCTAAAAATTCAGTCGTAGAAAAAGCATAATCATTAATTTTATCCAATTGGTTTTGTGGGATAGTCAATTTTTGGTTTTTATAACCACTTTTTTCCAATTTTACTAATAATTCCTTAGCTAATTTTTCAAATTCACCAATTGATTGACCAATGCTCAGTTCCAGAACACCAAGGTTATTTAATCCTTCATCAGTATTCTGCTGTATTTTATCAAGTTGTTCTTTTCTGTTATTGTATTTTCGAAATAAATTCTCCTGAATTTCATTGGCCTCTTGTTTGGTTTTATATCCATCATATGCTTTTTTGCCACCAAACGCTGTTGCCGCAGCAGCAGCGCCAATAATCACTAACGGTAATGCCATGTTATTTTCCTCATCTAAAATTTAAATGTTAGGTTCTTTCACTACTATTTTTATCTACTGTTATTACTCAATTAAACTAGGGAACAACGCCTTTTTTCCAAAACTTCTGACCCATGCCATAAGTTCGGGTTCACTACATGTGGTAATCGTTAATGCAATATCACCGTTATCTAACTCTTCTATTTTTTGTTGTTCAGCCCATACTCGTTCTTTTATATAGGTTGAAACTTCTTTTCTGAACTGTATGGTAAAGGTGCGAGGTTCATGCCAAGGTAAACCAAAAGTATTTGGGTTAGGGTCAGGAATAGTTAAATAAATTTGCTGTTTAATTAGATCTAATTTTTTGATACGGTGAATGGCTAAACACATAGTATTGATTAGTTCTTTGCCGACATTGTTTGTGCTGGCACCATAGACATATAAAGCGTTATTCATTGCAATAAGTTTTTTGGGTATAAAATAATGATTTTTACCATTTGGATTCCTATCGGATGAATAATGAAGATGGCAAAAATATTGAGAGTTAATACAGGTTAATAAATTCTCAACGATCGAATCATGTGTTGAATAATCAATCTTTCCTTTACTGAAAAATGCGATTGGTTTATTTGTATACGGAAGTTTTTCAGAATCCTGCTCTAACAACAGCGTTGATAGTTTCAAAATAGTTTGATCTAAACGTTTAGAAACATCCTGTGGAATAAAAGCTTTAGAAAGTTCCTGACATAAACTTAGATAATGTAGCTCCTGATAATCAAGTCCTAACATATTGTGGTGTTTAGCTTGCAAACGGTACCATCGACGCCCGTTATCAAGTCCTGTTAGAAAACAGCTAGGACTTGATTGTTCTATTTCATTTGCTAATCGCATAATTGTTTGTGCAGAACAATTTAGTTGTTTACTTAATTCAGACTGATAGTGGCATTTATCTTCTGAAAATAATATTTGGTACATACGTAACAACTTTTGCCCTGGGCTACTATCTGGATCATGTTTTATTGCCATATTAAAAGTCCATTCAAAAATTTATAACTATTTCAATAGTACATAACGAATGACAAACACTATATCACTGACAGTTTCCATAATATGGAAACTGAAAAGGTTTTATGTAAAAAATTTATTTCTCTATTTTCTATGAAACGATTGTTGCCGTCATATCAATTTTACCGATAAAAATTAAAACAGTTACCGAAAAAACAATCAAATAATATACATATTTAGTTCAATTGTATTTCATAAAACGATAAATCAAATAAGGTAAAAATTGATAAATAAACTTAACATATTGATAAGTAGAGAAAAGTTTAGTTAAAAATTGCTGAACGAATATCACCACTTTTTTAAAAGTAGTATCAGATGGAATATTTATTATTTGCACCGGATTTATTAAGAAATTATCAACTATGGAAGCAATTTGGAAACCAATAAAACACAAAATTTAAAATAATTATTTTTTTTAGATCGATATATTTATAGAATCCGAACTTTGGAAATAAAATTTTTAATAAGGTGAAAGATATTGTACAAGTTCAGCGGTTGGTGGCAATGGTTGAAGTTTCTGTATTCCGTTTTGGGTATTAAAGTTGTTTGGTTTATCTTAGATAGCGATTTAAGAGATATTAGAATCTATATTTATACGATTTATCAGGATGTTATAATCATATAAAACCAGCTAATTGAGTTAGTTGTTTTGTTCCAAAAAGATTTAGCTTTATAGATCCTCAGGAACTACGGGAACATAATAATTGTAGAATGTTGCAAAATATCATTTATCGTTTCAAGTAAAATCCCAAAATAGACATTTCCAATACAATTCTTTAGCAAGAAGAACGGCTAAAATATTTATTGCTAAAAATTATGAATATCTTTGCCACGACAGTTACTTTAGCTAATCCGATTATTTAATAAGATGTTCAAGCACACTACAAAAAAGCAATCTTGTTTGGCTGATAAAGTTTGATATTTTTAGAAGGATACAGCAAGATAGCTTTAACAATAAGCATATACTATCTTTCAAACAGTCTGTTCGGTATGGGGATGAAGAACTTAGAGCACTCGATTATCATAGGTTCCGTTACTATACCCCAGACAATGGCGCCTACATTAGCCAAGACGCTAGCAAGCTTGTCTAAAATAATCTAAATGTGTATACATATGATTATTATATGATAATCGAGCCGTTTGAGTTGCTGAAATTGTTTAGAACAATGAGTGGTACAGAGCATGTTGATGCTATTTACAATGGTGAGAAAGCTGGTGGAGATACAGTGAGAATGGACGCAAAAAGGTTGGCTGAAAGTTTTACTGGTTGGTTAAATGGGGTAGGCAGCGTCTCAAAATTTTATGTAGTATCTTTTGATGTAGATGATGCAGTAGCAAAAGTTGCTTATAAAGAAGGTCACTTAGATGAAATAGGTTATGTGAGAGCTATTGAGGTTGCAGATTTAAATGGAAAAACTGAAGTTGAAAAAGTTAATTCAATTAAAGTAGAGTGTAAATAATGAAATCACTAATTAATTGGGATAGGACTATATTTGACGGAAAAAGCGCCGAAAAAAATATTAAAAGAAGGATTCAAATTCAACTTTATGGATGGACCTAACATTATTGGAGAATGTATATTGTTTCAAGAAAAACTTATTTAAATGGACGGTGTAATGGAAAAAATTAAATTCAACGAACAGGAAAACATAAATAAAAAATGCTCATTACCTGTGTGAATAATAATTCTTTTAGTTATCCAACAAATGAACTTAAGGTTTTAATTAAATAGAGTTCGGATTAGCCATACAATTTTCTTTTGCGTTAAATATTGTTAAAAATATAGCCATAAAATATCTATCAAACAATTAGTTAGTAAAATTGAATAATGCTTTAGCATCACTCAATTTACCTATACTATTATTTAATATTGTAAATTTTTTAGGTAAAGAAGAACTTGATAGCTTTATTAATAACCTTCCTACGGAGTAACAACTGGATTGTATATTTTTGATTAGCTATTAAATTTTCGAATGTTTAAGAAAGTGCTATTAAAAATACCGTTTAGTGTGTTTGAATTTATTCGAATCCTCTCAAAATTCTAGATTACAAGTTAATATAAAAATAGTTGCGCTTATAATAAAGAAAACTGACTATTTTTAATCTTATAAATACATCAAAACAAACTTAATCGATTTATATTAATATAGATGACGCCCGACAATTACGAAATAGTACTGTCGGGTAAATGCTGTATAATCAATAAGCACGACGATCACCACTGCGTTTTTTATTAAACTAACAACGCTTTATAGGAAAGAGTAGATTTTGTGATTTTATCTGATGCTATTTAGCGATTATAAGTTGAAGAATGATAAGATGGTAGATTACTCGATAGCGACTTTTCGAAAAAATAAACTAACATTTATGTTGATAATTGAGCTCCATTTTTAAATAACTCATCAATTTCGGCAGCAGAGAGATTCAAGTGCTTTTGTATCGCCGAAACAAGCAAAGATTCTCGTCTAAATTCGGATGCCGAATCCCATGCCGTTTTGATAATTATATTATCAGGGGAATCATCTGATAGTTTATTAATAAAATTATCTACCACTTGATACATAGATTCCCCGCTATCAAGTTTTGATATCTTCAAAATTGACAGCATTTGGAATCGAGATAGAGTATCGGGAATATAATCTTCGGTCTCTGCTCGGCTCATTTCTTGCGCTTTTTCGACAAGCTTGTCAGCTTCACCTTTACTGATAGCTACTAAATCAGAGGATATATATTTATCCTGAGAGCCATCTTCGTCAAATGCAAATACATTGTCGTCTGTATCTTTAAAAAACTTCATTAATAAATACTCCTATTTTATCTTAGTTCATGCCAACGCGTTATATTGCCTTCTATTTTATATGTGTGACCAGGGGGGACAACAGTAGTTAAATTATGCAAACCATTATAATTTATTTCGGTTAAAATAATGTCATTGACACATAGCCTAGCACATGGGAAACCTTTGCCTTTTACCAATTGTTGATGTGTAATGCCCCCGTTTTTAACATTTTTGATATGGTCAAAATTTTCGTTGGATAAGCTACAAATGACCATGACGATAATAGGTCTACCTGTAGTATTTGTATACACCATACCACCGGCCCTGCTTGATATAACATCGTACCAATTTTGAGCAAATCCTAGAGAGGTATTCACTCCCCCAACAATTAAATTACCGGAAGCATCAAAAAGAATTTTCCACTGCTTCTCAGCTATCGACCACCAACCAATAGCTCCATCATCACGTAAAGATAATACGTATTTGTATGTCGAGGTGTGTATATCAATTCTGCTTCCGGAATTATCGTATATAACTGGCATATGATCGCTTAAGGGCACAAGCCTATCATGTAGCCATTTGATGGTACTTGATGTCGCGGCAGTTTCGCGAGAATCACTCACTAAAGAATCGCTTAAATGTACTGCCGGGCCTTGCGGACCTTGTGGACCTCTTTCACCTTGAGGTCCACGTTCTCCTTGTGGTCCTCGGTCACCCTGTGGTCCCTTTAAATCAAGCTGAGTAATCATGTTATATAACGAACTGCATGAGTCATCTAACGTTTTTTTATTTACTGCATCCTGCGGTAACTCAGGGTTTGCGAGATTTTCAATTTTTCGATGCTCAGCGTCATAATGCATCCCGTTTATGGGGTACTTTAATGCGTTATTACTATTAACTGTTGATACCAATTCTTTTGCTTTGTCAGCACTCTCTTTTGCGGCTACCGCTGATGATTTTGCATTAACTTCAGATGTATTTGCGGATTTTGCACTATTTGCCGAGTTTATAGCTGACTGGTTAGCCTCTTTTGCTGAATTATTTGCATTATCTGCATAAATTTTCGCAGTATCTGAACTTGTTGTTGCAACACTTGCTGCATCTGTTGCTGTTATCGTCGATTTTGACGCTAATTGTGAACTTGTTGCTGCTTCAGCAGCACTTACTTTCGCGGCATCGGCAGATGATTTCGCATTGGTTTCTGATGTATTAGCATGGTTAGCACTATCTGCTGATTTTTTCGCTGATGTATATGAATCTATTGCTGATTTTATTGCTTCATTTCGAGCATCAAAAATCTGCTTTAAAAATTCAGGAGTTAAGTCACTTTCTTCGGGATTAATTAAATAATCGTTTAATGTACCATCTAATGAATCAGAATAAACATTGATTTTTCCAAGTCGCTTTTTGGGGAAACCGTTAATGATTAAGCTAACTTCATATTCACATGGCAATACATTCATTGAATATTTGCCGTTCTCAGACACTTGAAATGTTTGCGTTTGAGTTAATACTTTGTTAGTCGTTTTCTTTGCATATAGTTCTATAGTGCAGTCATTGATAATTTGACCTGCACCATCAGTTAAAATTCCTGATATTTTTGCCATGTTTTCCTCTCATTTGTATAATGACATTTAGGTGTTTAATGTCATAATTGTTATTAATCGTTTAGTCAGGTAGAAAACCGTTTGAGTTTTTCATTAGAAAAACTAGGGAGTTAAAAGACAAATTATAAATACAAGTCTCAGACATGGGATTATTAATCGTTACTGATATTTCCACTCGTTCACCATTAGAGAATGGTGGAATAGGCAAAATTAAATTACGAAATCCTATACCTACTATGTGAAATTGATTAACTTCGTAGGCGTATTGATCATTGAATAAAAAACACATCCTTCCGTATATTTTCTCATCCTCTCTTGGCAAACCTATTATGTTCCTTCCACCGTGGACACCTATTGTCTCGGTAAAACAAAGTGTTTGCCATTCTCCTGATGCCTCAACACTCATCACATGAATTTTCTCATTTGGATGCTTACCTTTGAGACGAATGTTTTTATTAAAAATCCTTGCCGAAAGGACATTTCCTTTTATTTGATTTACATTTAAAGTACCTTTAATTTGACAGTTTTCATTGATAATAACGTTATTCAATTGTCCTGATTTCGCATATATATCACCTGATATAACGGCTTTACGAGCATGTACAGTACCGTCTGGCAGTAACTCAAATGCTGGTGGTGTCCCTGCACTTATTACACTACCGGCAATCATTTGCCCGCCGGTTATTAACGGCGCTTTGATTTCAGTACCAGCAATTAACCTATCACCACGCATTGTTCCTGTTGCAATTAAATCACCGTCAATGAACATTTTCGGCTCTATCCACTGTGCACCGTTGTATAGCCTAGCTTCCGAGTGAGAAACTTTACCGTCAGCAGCTAGTGAGTAAATGATTAATGTTGTATCACGAGCGGGATAAAAGCCGAATTCACGATAAAACATTTGTGTTGCTGTATCATTATCAGGAAATTTGCCATCATCTGTTTGAATTCTAAATAGACCACCGGCGCCATTTTCTGCAACTAATGTTCGAGTGTTAGCGATATACATATCTGAACGCCCAACAACATTAACCGCATTTACACCATACCAATATTCGGTATCTGGAGTGCAGTCAACATCTGTTAATGACATCGCGCGACCCAAGTAGTTGGTCTGTGCCTCGACCTCTGCTTTGGTGGTGCCTTTATAAAACTCGAACTGAGTACCTAAGCTAGATGTTGCTGTCATAACGGGGCGAACTGCAATATTAAATGCACTTGGCGTTAATACTAATCCTGAAGGTTTTGCTGGTGGTAATATTGAAAATGCGATAGTTCTTTCATCACCCAATCGCCCATCTTCTGCCACTCCTCTGACTGTTGCATTGAATTTACCTTGTTGCAAGTCTGATAGGTAATATTCAGTATTATTAACAGTTTCACGACTAATTAGTTTATCATCACGATAGATTTTTACTTCGAATCTCAAGTTTTGAATCGTGCGAGGTGTAGACCATGATAATCGTGCTTGATAGAGATCAGATTCAGGGATAATTTCAGTCTGCAGCTGCTCTACAGGCGGAATTAACCAACTAAAAATAGAACCGCTTTCCTCTTCAAATTTAGCGCCGTTATCAACAATTTCCTCTTTCCTAGTTTCATGTTCTAGCGCAGTGATAGAGTAAGTGCCATCACTGTTTTCTGTAATGGAAAGAGCTTTGAATAATCGTGGCTTGATTTTATTGTCATATAGTCCCCAAACAGAATAATCATCAACACTAACACTATTTACCAAAACAAGCTGATTGGGTTTGACTTGTGCTTGAATTTTAATTTTATGTAGTTGCATATTGGTATCAGTTACACTTAAATACGCATTTTTCATATTTTTAATGTCAATATCACGGTCTAACTTAATAGTACTACCATTTGCCTCTAAAATTCGTCCACCGATAGTCGTACCTGCAAAATCATTATCAGTAATACCAATAATATCCCCAGGCAAATGTCTAATACCTTCACGTCCTACATTGAATGTAACGGTTTGTGTCTCTAATTTTTCGGTTTGAATTAGCCATTTCCCAACTCTATGTGCCTGCCCTCTCGATGTACAGCCAAATGCATCGACTTGAGCAACATTCAACCCGAATCGTTTAATTAACTCATCATCAGCAACGTATTCGGTTGTGGTCTCCCAGTTATTATTGGGGTCAATATAACGTACGTGCACAGCTGTATGCCGTGATTTTTGCGCGGCTGACGTGTAGTTGAATTGACCATCGACAACGTTCGCATTTGAATAAATCGCCACAGGGTCACTTGGTCTATCCATAACGGCTGTATATTGTGTACCGTCCCAAATCGGCATCCCCCGAAATATCGAGCATAAATCATGAATAACCTCATACGCCTGTCGTTGCTCGGTAATATAGCAATTACAGGTAAATCTTGGCTCTTTGCCACCGAAACCGTCATCGACTAACTGATCACAATATTGAGAAATGGTATATAACGCAAATTTATCAACACCGAATTGACTGATGCGATTCCCCATACCGTAACGTGTGTTAGTCAAAATATCGTAAAATATCCAAGCTGGGTTATTTGCCCAAGCAAGCTTGAAATTTCCTGACCAAAAACCTTTATATTCTCTCGTCTCAGGGTCGTAATTGTCAGGCACTTTAACTATCATACCTTTGATTAAATAGTTTCGGCGAGGTACACCACTAAATTGCGATGAATCGAATTTTAGTCCAACTACCGCAGTATTTGGATATGAAAATTTGGTATCATAAATTTCTGTGTACGAACTCCACAGCGTATTATTAGCTAATAATGATGACGTGCTATCTTGCGTTCTGCGCACTACTCGAATGTTAAACGGTTTCGGAGGTAAATCATCTAAAATAACCGATGTTAAATACTGTGAGCGGGTTTTTTTATCGATTAAATCAACAGTTTTTACCGTTTCCCACATGTGGCCCGTACCGATTTGAATTGCCATTGACACCGATGTTCGGTTAATGTTGCCTTTTTTGTCCGTTGAGCTTAATGACTGTACACCAACTGTAACCCGAACTCTGTCAATATTGGGGTCGGTAATGGTTCGTACAATCGGGGTTGATGCCTTTACCTCAAGATTAACAGGCACTTCGTTTTCCGTTGCTAGAAAACTCTCAAGCGGTGCTTGTGACTGAACGCCAGCCGTCCATTCGACTTCAACTCCCTTGAAGTTGTATGAACCGTTTGGTGCTTGAATTGGCGTATCGTTTAAAAAAACGCTTTGTAGGCCATTCACTGGTCCTTCTATCTGTCCTTCACACAACAAATCAATAATACTCAGTTGCTGATTTGATTTTAAGTTATCTTGCGCCTCTGTGGGCGTTTTAGCCTTTTTTTTACCTTTACCCATCTATTGTTTCCAACCCCTGTGATAAAACTTTAGAGCCTATTTTTGTTAATCCGTAGCAAAGTGGTACTGGTGCACCCTGTGCTATCGTGTTGTCCAGATTAGAAAAAGAGGTGTTTTTATTAGTACCTCCATCGGCTAATTTCTCGGTTTTGGGTAGCTTGGTTAGCATCATGGCTACACCACCGATCATTAAGCCCACACCTGTTGCCATCAATGGATAACCCATTGGCGTCCAGTAAAAAATAGCCCCAACAACAAACATTACAGCACCTGCGATAAAGCTGAATGCCCCACCTTTTGCACCTTCTGTTTTGGGTACAATATGAATCACGGCATTTTGAGGAATTCGGCTATGCAACCCAAACTGTAAATTGCCCTCATTCATATCTACACCATTAATTCGTACGCGAAAAAAACCGTCCATAATTTGCTTTTTTAAGCCTTTTATCTGACAATACAAACCATTTAATGCTTCTGCTGCTGTTTCAACGTTCATATTGAACTTATCGCCATATTGTTTAAGATCGCCATAAAGCCGAATTTTTGCCATTTTTTATGTCTCCATATTGAATGCGTATAGTCCATCCAAAAACCGCCATACATATCTCGTTTAGATAGACGATTTGGACAGTGATGTAAGATTTGTTGGTTGCCAATGTAGATGGCTGCATGGTTAGGTGTTGATGAGCCAAGACAAATGATGATGATATCGCCTTCTTGCAGTTCTTGCGCATCAACTTGCACAAACCCGTTTTGGGGCAGTAAATCTAGATAGAGGTTTTGACCGTTGTGCCACCAATCGTCCTGACGTTCATAGTCAGGTAGTTCAATACCAGCAAGCATATAGGCGTCACGTACTATTGTTAGGCAATCGATTTTTCCGTGTTGAAACTCTCGACCTAATAATGGTTTTATATATCTAAATTTATGAATTTGGTTATCACATAGCAGCCACCAATCTAAACCTGTAAACTGTTGATAAATTTGATCAGCCTCACTAAGAATTGGCTCACCGTCAGGATGAGAATGTACAACTGCTGTAATCTCACCCTTCTCTTCAGCTTTTATCCAATCATCGGGGGATATTTCAAATGTTTTTGTCGGTGTTGCTGATATATTGTTGCATGGCATATAGATTTTATTATCAATAACAAAACCGCAGCATTCAGCCTCACCGCATTGTTTAGCATGATTGAGTATCTCTTTTTTCATTATTTAACCTGATTTTTAGGTATATTTGAGGGGGAAATAGGTTTTTAATCGTTGAGTTTTAACTAGGATAATTTTGCAGCAGTAGGAAAACCACCAAATGGTAGAATACCATATTGGCCATGACGAAGTTTACAACCAGTTAAACATCGGCTACATTTATCTTTAGTGATGTCGTTTGTTGGTTTGTCGAATTCATCCGCTACTGCACCGCCTGTATAACCACATTCCGACGAGCGATATATCCAATTGCAAGTGTTAGCAACAATGACACGAGCCGGAATTAATGCACCGTCGGACTCACATGGCAATGCTAATTCAAATGTAACAACCATTGAATTTTGTTGTTTTACCTGCTCAATCACATAATTTGAGATAATTTCGCAAAACGGATCGGCATATTGATTACCGTTCTCAAAATTCACCGCATCTAGATATTTGACAGGCACTTCATGACGGGTGACAATTGCACCAAGTAAACCGTCAAAATCAGCAATTAGACCATTGATAAAGCCCATCGCATTACTAACACTCATTGTTGGACGGTTACTCACACCCTGTCCATTCTTTTCAAAACCTTCAACTTTTATGGGATAAGGTTCATAGATATTACATTGCCACGTTATCGGTCGTCTCAGCTCATTTAATCCATTGTGAAATCGAAATATTGTTTTGTTGCCGACAATTTTAGTTAAATCAACTTCATACAAATCAACAATCGCATCTTGTGCTATTTTAGTTATATCGAGTAGCATTTTTTGCGGTATCATACTACAACCTCCTCAAATGTTGCAGTAATTGATATTACTGTATGTTTAACATTTGTTGACCATGATGGACATTTAACTGTGATTAATCGATTGGTGTTTGGCTCTCGCCATTTGAAGGCATGAACACCACCATGCCGTGTTAGAAAGTCATCAATCATAGCAGCATCATCTCTAGGAACATTCAAACTTACGTCATATAAACGTAGATCGTTATTAATCCCATCTCTAACGCGTTGTTCGTAACCATCACCAAATTTGATAAGTTTGACCCTTGGTTCAGCTTTAACTGTTAAACCTGGAGCAAGCTCCCAACTGAATGTTTCCATATTTTCTCCAGACAATAAAAAACCGCCAACAGGCGGTATGTGTGAATTTTAATTGTGAATTTTTAGTTACCTATACGGTATAAATCAATGATGTATTGTCGTCCTCTAGATTTCTAAACGACCTACACGGCAATGCTCCCCTCTAGGTACAACTTTACTAGTTAAATTTTTTTATTTTCTCTAACAACGTTTCAAGTTCATTTACGTTTTTATTTACTAGGGTTTCCATGATTGCAATGGGTAATTTTGAAATACCCTCACTATGCGCCATCACATAGTCAGCAGTTACACTCATTATGTCATCTTGAGCGACTAAAACTAAACACACACCCGCAATTCTGGTTTCAGAGTGAATATTCTTGATATTTATTTCACCAGTCATGTCAATTATTGTTGCATAACTTTTGAACGCATCATCACCAAGGTTTTTATATTTTTCTATTAATTTGTATTTGTTTATATCTTCACGTGAAATTTTCCCGATAGTACTTTGGCTATTATCCTTTATGATTAATCCATTCATTTGTTGTGTGAAATAATAAGGAGTTGACTTGCATATGTCAGCTAAATATGTAGATATATCATTTTCGGTTAAATTCGAATTTGCGCTAACTAGAAAAGGGAAAAACAATAAACAAAACAAAATCCTTTTCATACTATCCATCCTAATGTGTTCATTTTTTAAATGGTATGAAATTTCGACAGTTAAATCAATAAACTTTTAGTAATTCTTCTATTCGTTATTCTTTTTGTAACTGTGCACCTATTATCCCAGTACATAAAGGGTACACTAATAAACGCCGATTAGCTCCCTCATAAAAACCGGTTTATCCCTGTGTATACAGGGAACACTAGCTCTTGTCGGCGAGCTTTAATCCATTGTCCGGTTTATCCCTGTGTATACAGGGAACACTTCATCACCAATGATTTTTCCGTAAAATTTCACGGTCTATCCCTGTGTATACAGGGAACACTTTTATCGACTAATCGCGCTCGATAAAAAAAGACGGTCTATCCCTGTGTATACAGGGAACACGAAAAATTATTAGTAAAAATTGGTTTGATCGGCGGTCTATCCCTGTGTATACAGGGAACACATCACCAAACGCTTTTACTTCATTAAATAACCCGGTCTATCCCTGTGTATACAGGGAACACCTCGTTTATATAGTTTATCAATTACCCCATCACGGTCTATCCCTGTGTATACAGGGAACACTTATAACTTCAATTGTTGACGTCGAGCCGGTGCGGTCTATCCCTGTGTATACAGGGAACACTTCCATTGATTAAGTGAATTTGTAAACGCGCCCGGTCTATCCCTGTGTATACAGGGAACACCTCTATAGCCCAGTCTAACTCAATTGGCAAACCGGTCTATCCCTGTGTATACAGGGAACACAATACCGATGAAGTCTTTCCCATCTTTGTAAACGGTCTATCCCTGTGTATACAGGGAACACGTTTCGTTTTTTATTTTTGAGGCTACTGTCAGCGGTCTATCCCTGTGTATACAGGGAACACACAAAAACACTCATTTATTTATTGACATGTTCCGGTCTATCCCTGTGTATACAGGGAACACCAGGGCACATGGTTACGTCAACATAAAGAGAGCGGTCTATCCCTGTGTATACAGGGAACACTCTTATTATAACTTATTGTTTATTAGTTAAAATACTAAGCGATAAATTTCCACCAACTTTTTTACTGTTTTTTGGCATGATTTTATTGAGATGTTTTTAGTGATTTATTATTAGCAAAATGACTCTATTTTTTAGGTTATTTGCTTATGTAACTTGGCTATAAGCGGGTATCTGATCAAGTAAGCGATTTGACGAACCACATTTGCACGCCCTGTAATTCTTTAATGGTGACATTTTAACGCTGACGATTCTATTTTTTCTCGCAAATCATTCAACGGATTGATAGCAGTGACTAATGTTTGTTTACAAATACTAAACAACTGTAACTCAATAGGGTCAAAATTCATCTCTATTATTGATTAATCCCAGTGAATACAGGCAACACTGTTTTACACCACTCGCCGCATCATAACTACGCCTTAAATTACTCAAAAGGAGATCTGGAGCACAAAACTGTAACGAGATAGCGAACGTATTCTCTCATATGGGTATTGTGTTAGACGCATTCCCGATCTTATGATCGGGAAATAAAAGTTGGAGATCTACAATTAATTTAGTTGGTTATATTTATCGTTTATACTCAAACTCTATATTCATTAAGGTTTTTATCTTGTCTATTAACGAATATTTTATCCCATGTTTATTCAATGTTAATTCAGCATAAATATAATCCAAGCTATCTTTTTTGTAATTATGTCCATCAATATCTATTTCTCCAATTTCATCAACTCTTGGTTCACGAGTGTTGTCAATATAATATTCGCATGAAGAATAACCGACTAAATCAACACCCATTCGGTTTTTGGATGAAAATTTAACCAAAGCAGTTGTGTTGTAGAAATTTTTGGGATCATTATACTTTTCTTTTAATGATGAATATATTCGATTTCTTGAAAAGTAATTATCAATTCTATCTTGGCTCCAGTTTTTCTTACTAGTCAAGGATAATTCTAGAATTTTATACGACGATGGCGCCACCATACGTTCTTTAGTTGCAAAGGAACATCTTTGCTTCAAGTCATATAAAAAAACATCATCATAGCTAACACTTTCATGTACATATATTAAAAATGTTGATACTAATGTACCTACAACCAAAATTGATATGATAAACCATTTCATTCCATTCATCCTTATGTCACTAATATATAATGAATGGTATGAAATTTTAGTTATTAAATCAACGACGATTTAATTTACCACCAGGTCGCATTTGTTCGTCTAGTATTGATAACACTGATTGTTTTATCATTATACCGATTTCTTTGCCGTCTTCCTCGCTAATATCACCTCCGCCAACATTGACTGGTACATTTACAGTAATACTGCCGCCAGATGATTTAGATGTATCAAGGAAATTTTTTAAATCAGCATTTGTGCGCGCATCAACAACTCTCTCGCCTTTATCGAGTAACCAAGTTCCTTCGCGAGGAATACTATCGATACCACTATGCGCCATACCTGAAATGGTTTGAGCTGCAATCAATCCGACTGAAGCATAACCTAATCCTCTGATCCAACTTGCAGCGGAAATACCAAAAATAGGGCCAAGTTCAAGCGCTTTTGATGCTGCAACTTCTGTACTAATAATAGCTTGAGCAATAGCAGAAGCCTTACTAGCTAAAAACATCACTTTATATGCAGCTGATGATTCACCAGCTGTTTGTTTGAACATATCAGCAATTGAACCAGTTAGTGTTGAAAATGTACCTAACGCCGCCATTGTATATGCAGATTGCAACTCTTGTTGCTTATTCTGCATAGTTTCCTCGATGCTCAAAACTGCGTCAGCATATTCTTGATGATTTATTAACTTAGCATTTAGCAAATCAGTTTGAATTGCTAACTGTTGTTGCTGCCAATCTTTGAGGTTTTTTTCATCTTCAGCAACTTTGATTAGCTCACTACCTGGTCCATTATAAGAATTTTGAATACTTAACGTAGGCGCTGATTGAATCATTTTTTGATTCATTTTTTTAAGCAACTCTTCACGTTCTTGCAAGGAAACGTTACTTTTTTCAAGAACTGACAAATTTTGTTTGTAACTATCAAATTGTTGTTCGGTAGGACTACGCATTGAATCAAGAATAGATTTGTATTCTTTTTGGGCATTAAGTTGATCAATCTCAATGGCTTTATTTTCTAAAGCTTTTTTTTGCTCACTAGATAATACTTTTAATTCACCCTCTGCTAATTGACGTCTGATTTTTTGAAGTTCAGTGATATCTTTATAGGCATTAATTTGATCGTTAAGTTTTCCAAGTTGGGATTGATAAAGATTAGTTGGATTTTTATCCAAACTACTACGCTTTAGCTTCTCTTGTTCTTGATAAGACTTTCGTAACTTCTCAATGTACTCTTTCAATTTTTCAGCTAATTCATCTGACATTTCTGCTGATAGTTCCTGATTGGTCACTAAAGCAATAAGGTCTTTTGAATGTGCCAATGCTGCATTACCCGCTGCTTTTTGTAAACCGGCTAATATGTAAACCTGTTCCGCGGATAATCCTGTTTTTTGACTGTTTGTTTCTAGATCTTGGTTTAATATACGAAGTTGGTAACCGAGGTTTGGAAAATCTGCTACGTCAAGCTTTTTAAGACCATTTTGGGCAACTTCAGATGCTTTATTCATGGCATCCAGCTTTTCTTTTTCCTGAGCTAATACATTTACATTGTTTAGTAATTTACTAGTCATTTGGACTAATGATGATCCAAACTGTTCATTATTAAGTGTTGCTTCATTTAATTGATTGTTAGCTTCATATAACTCTTCACCAAAACCATAATCTAGCAATGTTCCATTTTTAACTTGGTCATACAAAGTTATTATTTTTTCTATATATGTATCAATCGCTGCTGCGTTTCCAGAAGGTAATACACTTTGAACTTTAGGGTAGTCATGTCCAGTTGGCTTAATTATAGTTAATGCTTTTGTTATATCTTGTTTAAGAACAGAGATATTTTCATCAACTTCTTTTTCTTTATCTTTAACCTTTGAATTGGTATCATCTTTATACACGGCTTGACGTGCTTTATCAAGTTCCTTGTATTTTGCTATCAATTGATCAACAGGTAATTGCAGATCTTCGATTGGTTTTTTAGCACTATTCGCGCCATCTCTCATTGAGAAAAAAGCCGTCCCAACAGCAATGGCTGTCATCGCTAATCCTAATGGACCACCAAGTACTCCTAACAAGGTACTACCGGCACGAGTTAAAATAGTCATTGCGCTACTTGATAACTTAAGCCTCTCATTTGCTGCCCTAAGTCCATTTTTAGCCTGCGTTTCCCTTTCAGTTAGAGCAATTTCTTGAGCTTCAAGTGCTAAGACAGCTCTTCGTACATATATGCTAGAACTAATACCGGAAATATTTTGCAATCTAGCAATTGCCGCCTGTTTGGTGCTTGCAATAGATTGTTTTTCAACTGCTATTTTTTGCAGCTCAGACTCAGCAAGATATTTTTGGGCTAGTGCAAGATTTCTGGTTTTATTAATTTGATCTACTATTTCAGCTGAAACTTTTTTTAATGATGTATATGCACCATTTAGATAATTGCTAAATTTGGCCGATACAACTGCCGCTCCAGCAACGGAAACTAATCCAATATTATCAGCTAAAATTTTTAAAGCTTTCGATATATTATTAGTTAATCCAAGACTATTATTTAATTCGTTAACTAATTGTCCAAAATCATTAGATAATGCATTAAAGCCACCTTGAAGAGTATTACCCATGGCATCTGCCATTTTACCCGTTTTATCTTTGGCGTTAATCATCGCTTCAGAAAGTTGACGCATTGAAATTTTACCAGACATACCGAGTTGGATAATGGTAGCTTCAGATTCTCCCATGGAGTCAGATAATGCAGTAGCAACATTAGATGTTGATGACAATATTTTTTTAAAATCATCACCGCTTACTTTACCCGTAAGCAGTGATTCATTGATTGCTTTTATACTTGTCGATACGTCAGTTGCTGATGTCGCATTTATTTTATAACTATTTGACATCGCCTCGATAAAATCGACCGTTTCATTAGTACTGTAACCTAAATCAGACATTGATGAAGCAGTCGCAATATATAACTTTTGGGAATCTGAAATCGCTTTACCATTTCTGTTGCTTATTGCAAGTAACCTGTCTTGAACTAATTGATAATCATCAGCAGATCCGCCAACTGAATCTATTGCCATTTTGACGCGATTGGCCATTTGCCCATAGTCATCGGCCATTTTCAAAATACCAGTAATTGAAAAATCAACTCCAAGTGTTTTGGGCATCCCGGAGGCTGAAATTTTTAACTTACTTAAATGCGCATTGATTGCTTGAATTGATTTCTTATTGTTGGCAATGTGTTGATCAAAACGCCGTGAATATTTCTCCATTGTTTTGTAATAATCATTACCAAGACGGGTTGCTCTTTTAATTTCTCGTTGATACGATTCTGAATTTGCACTGAGTCGTATCACCAATTCTCGCGGTATAGCCATATTATTTTCCAATTAAGTTAGATAATGCGTCGAATAAAGTGACTGGTTGCTTTTTCTCTTCTCTAAATTTAATTAAACAGTCGTCGAAAGAGACTTTTCCACCTTGTGAGCGGTATATAGATGAAGAAATTTGAGCTGCATGCCAGTCATTTCGCTCGTCACTGATAGGATTTAATTTATCAAATGCGACCCAGTAGTAAAATTCACTAGCTGAAAGTGATTGCTCAAGTTCAGCTAGTGTTTTACCAAGCCTTAATGCTAGCTTTAATTTAAAGAAAAGCTCTGGTTCATTTTCTACTTTTTTTCAGCCTCTTTGAGAGGATCGTTATTTAACTCTATCAATTCGAGGGCTTTATTCAGTACTCGAGTATGAACAGGACCATAACTTTCTACTAACGCCTCCATTTCTTTACTGTCATTACTATTGAAAATAAGATTACCGTTTTTATCAATTACGGTTGCAGCAAATAATAAAGTTTCAGCTTTGATATTAAGTAAGTCTTTTTCTTGCTCAGTTAATGAGTCATCTTTTGACGTTTTTTCAATGGATTTTACATAACGATAAAAATCAATATGTAACGGTTCTCGAACACAAATTGTTGTATTCCATTCTGCCACCTGAAACTCTTTAGTGCGAAAGCCTGAATTTTTAGCAGTGATAATTTTCTTTAAATTCATTATGATGTTTTCTCCACAAATTAATTAGCTGGAGTCGGTTCATTAAACACAAATGAGCCTTTTACTTTGAATGCGAATGAACCAGTTAAAATGCCATTCTTTTCACCTTTAAACTCAAAATTGGTAACGCGCGCAATCCAGTCAACAGAACTACCATCCTCATGTTGGATTTTAAATGCGTAATTATTACCTGACTCATAGGATTCTCTTAAAGCTTTTTGACCATCATTTGCTATAACAAAATTAACGTTCATTGATACAGTTGGTTCAGCCGGCAATCCACTAATGGTTTCTTTGGTACGAGAGGAAAGTGTTGATACATCAATCTCTTCACCTTCTGGTGATGTCATGGAATAGTCGGTTACCGTACACTCTAAACTTAATTTTGGGGTGGTATCAGTGATGAATTTTGTTGAAGGATCTTTACTAATAAATACACCGATATCTCTAGTTTTGGTATATTCGCTTTGTGATTTTTGTACTTCAGTCATGTTAGTTTCTCCAAAAATAAAAAAAACCGCAATTAAGCGGCAAATAGGTTAATTTTTACTTACTGATTATTAAAGGTATAGCTCTTATGATGCTCGATAGAGTTATATATTTAATTCGTGGTTAGGGTGACTTTTAACATTGAAAGGTTTCAATTGTTATTAGTATATTATTGCATCTGTCTTTCCTATAGATTAAAAATCTATAAATATCATTATGCAAATCAAATAGTTAAATTATATAAACATGGTTTATTTGTATAGAGTGAAAGTTAAAAACTAAGCTCTATTTAATTGATTACGCTAATTATTTTTTTTATTGCTCTTTTATCTTGATTGCACATCTCAATAACATTCAAGAGATGCTCGTTATAGCTAACACTATCGCCAAATGTCATTTTTTGTGGTGGTAAATTTGCTATGCAATCACTGAGCAGATTTGCTGGAATTGGCTGATTCACGTAAACTTTTCGCTCGGTTGTACAGGCTACCAGAGATAGACATAGGCACGAACTGATTAGCGCAATCATTATCTTTGAGTTGTTCATTGATCTGCTCCTGACGTGAAATAGATTGATTTTCTAGCTCACGTTTTGATTGTTCGTTAGCGGCAATAATCTGATTATTTCTCTCGATAGTTTGCTGTAATTGTTGCATCTGTGAAGATAATTCAGTCATTTTCTGTTTTGCTGTTTGTTCATCTTCAAAACATTGATAAGCAAAATAAATGCTAAAAATAACAATAATTAATAATATTATCGGAGACAGCTTATAAAGTAGTTTTAATTTATCCATCAGACTAACCCATTGACGTAAACTGTTTTACCGCCCTGTTTAACCGCAGTTAACACGATTTGGCGGTTATTGCTCGGACTAAATCCAATATGAACCCACTGGTTGTGCTCCTGAATTAATTTGTCAAACTGCACACCGGCATCAATTAAACGTTGGCAAATCGCTTTCGGCGTCCCATATGCACAATGAAAATCAACGGCAAGCCCTTTGGTGTGCGCGCTAGTTGGTGAACCGCCTACTTGAGTATTGAGAGCCGGACAACGATAGCCTGATGTGATAATAATCGGGAAACCTAAAACTTTTCTTACACACTCCAATTTATTGGCAGTTAGCTTGATATTGGGCATTAATTGAGCTGGTAGAGAATTGTTTATTTTGGCTCTCTCGCCTGTGGTTGAGCGGGTAAATTCCTCAAGCGTAAAATGTTCGGTTAGTTGCATTAGTTATCTCCTTTGGCTTTTTTAATCAGTCTTTCTTCCAGCGCTTTAATTAGTGTTGCGCCCGACCAACCTGCTAACCCAGCTATACCGCCTGCTAGTTCAAAATCCCAGTTAAAATAACTAGCAGCAAGAACCACAAGAGAACCAGCAAAAGTTGATACACATATCTGACCTATCAACGTACCAACTCTGAATTTACCACCATTTATAACATGATAAGAATAGCTTGCTAATGAACCGAGCGAAGTAATAATAAATAGGTATACAACAACCGTCCAGTTGACGTTGTCTGGGTCTTTTATTGGCATGATAAAATCTTTATGTTAGTTAATAGAAATGACAGCGTACTAGCTAATGATTAGTAGTGTGTGTGTCTAGCGTTGCTGTCGATGCTGTAGCTCTTCACTAAGGTATCTAGTTTTGACTATGTCAAAAATTAGTAGAAGTGATGAGAGAAACTTTATTTAAAATAGAAAATTAGCGGAAATATAGTGTCTACCATGAATTAAAATTAAGGTTAATTGTCTATAAACAAGCATAAAAAAACCGCAATTAAGCGGTTAATCTAGTATTTTGAATTAGTTATTTTTCCCTAAAAAATAATCATTTCCAAATTGTATCGTTAAGTTAGTTATAACTCTTTTATGATAAAGATCTTTAATGTTAACAAATTGATGCTTTTCCTTTTTCTTAATTAGAGAGTCATAGAAAAAAAGCGTTAAAAATTCGAAAAATAGAGCACTACTACCACAAAATAGATATTGATAATCAGTAAAATTATTGAGCTTCTCTGCCGAAAAACAGACATATAACAAAAGGATTGTTAATAAGAAACAATAAATCATCAAAAGACAATTATATATTGTTAATCTTTTCATTTTATTTTTATCTATAAAGATATTCTTACCTTCAAAAGATAAGTACTTATACAATTTCTTAAATTGATTATAGGATATAATATGCTTAGAAATATTAGTTAATTCATAAAAATAAAGTGCTAACCATCTATCTCGTGATTCAGTTAAATTCATTTTACTTATAACCGATAATTCTTTCTCAGATTCTGAAATCAAAGCTTTATCCAAATCTTTATTTGAAATAATTTCAGATAATCTATTTTTAGTTCTATTAAATATTTTCTTTGAAAAAAACGATGTGATAGGCATTATCGTTTTTGTGACAAACGACGGCATAAAAAGTAATAATATAAATATTGGCTGTATTGCAAATGGTAGCGTTTTTATAGATTCGATCAATAAATCATTCATTGTAATTATATCCTCCGTTAATAATTTGAGGATATAATTTAGATACAAAATAATCAAATTTAATTAATACATTTCACTGTAATACTAGTTGTTATTACCTTTAATTCACTCTCTTTGTGTGGATTTCTATCACATTCCCAACGTTCAGATGGATACATATCATTATTAGCTTTCATCAACTAATTTCCATAATCAGATAAATTTATATTTCAAATAAAAATAAATGTGTTCCGTTATATCACTAACCGCCTATTTTGTTTGAAAATAAAAGACTTAAAATCAACTACTGATTAGCATTAACCGTATTGGTTAAATTGTTTCATAAATGATGAATAATGGTGATTTGATCTGTAGCTGTTTATCTCACCAATAGATAGAGAATGATGGTACTAGTCACGTGCAATTACATTTTACATCACATTTTTATCAATTTTTTACTGCAATCTCATCTGTATGAGTAGATGCCTTACAAAATTCTCGACAAGTATTAATATTCTTTTTTTACACTTTCTATCTTTGTTTAATTTTTCTTGTTGTAAAACTCCTCTTAGTAAATTCAACAATATTTTTTTATAAGTGAAAACTTGCACTACAACAAAAGGAGGTTGGTTCAGGAGTGAAATTATAAAGTTAACTAGATAATTTTTAGCATTATTTAAGTTTTACGAATATAGTTATAAAAATTATACAAAAGATGAGCAAGGTAATTTTTTAAGAAATCTATTTCATTAACAACTAAAAATAATTAAATTATTTTTGATTAAGCGTTTGAGCTTTATTATAAGTTAACTCACAATGATAACCATCAATAGAACGCTGATAAGCTCCTATCGACCTAATACTAGGACTTAAAGAGAAGTAAAATAACAGGTAAAATACGCATTTTAATTCTGCTACTTTGATAAGCTCGCCAATATTCAATAGTAGAAATAAAATATAAATCATTGAATAAAATTAAAAAAAGATTGTATATTTAAAAAATCAAGGTGAATAGTATGGCGTTAACTAGAACTGAAATTAATGAGCGTAGTAACGAAAAACGTGGTATAAAAAATAAAGCATTTAAATTAAATATAAACGATATAGCAATGATTAAACAAACTGCTATAGATTTAAATATGTCAGAAGCAAAACTAGTAGTAGAAGCTATTAAATTCTATAAAGACAATAAAAAAGCCTCATAAGAGGCTTTCTTGGTAATTCAATATTGAACGTTGTTCTTGTAGAGTGATTTCATTTAGATGTTTTCTTGGGTTACCACACATCCAACAAGAACAAGCTGCGGGTGTTACTACATGTCTTTTTAGAGCCTTTCTTGAAGTAGCACCATAAAAGTCATTCTTTCTATTATCTAAACATCGTTTAATCTGATGTCGTCTATATGCTCTTGTTCTCATATTTTTCTAATTAACTAACAAGTTAGATAATAAAAAAGCTCTTTTTTAGAGCTTTATATACAACTATTCCATTCTGTGTACTTTATACCACACCTCTCTTAAGAAATCAACTTTTTTATAAAAATTTATTTTTTAACATCTCTAATTCAATCCCAGAACTGCTTTTTATTGCGGCAAACTGCCCTATTAAAAAATCCTCACCACTTTTTTGAGTTTATCAATTGCATTCCAATTGGTTTTAAATTTTTTGGCAATATCAACAGTGGTAATCGTTTAACCATGTAGACTTTCTCCTCTCTGATACCTCGGGCAATTTTTTAAAAATTGGCAAATCATCAAAACCTTGCGCTTGTCTTTTCCTTCCGCTTTAATGCATCCAGCCACAGCTATATAGTCATTAACATATTGTTTTTTCAAAAAATAATAAAGTGTCAAAGTGTTATATATATCTTTGGATTGAAGCATTTTCAGCGATAAGATAGTCAGATGTAGGCATCTGCATTGGTATAATTTGAATTTTCGTGTACTTGTTAATGCCGTCGCCTACAAGATTAAAAATAAAAAACAACCAATTGATTAGTAGGGTTAAAAAATAAAATAAAAATACCGTAAAAAATACCGTTTTATTTATTGGTATACCAACATTCAAATCGAGTAATTTCAACGCGCATCGTTTTAGCCTCACCTTTATCGATTCTTCGGTAAACATTGCCCGCAACACCTGAGGTAACGGGCTCTACGTTAGGTAAAACTCTCTCAAATGACATTGTTGCGATTGCACCTTCGCTTTCTATTTGTATATTCGCGTAACCTCGATTGTCAATGAATGACGTTAAACTTACACTATACCGCGAGTCCGATTTTTTAATATTTAGGTAGCCCACTTTTTCATAGCGATTAACATTATTTAAAGTATCAAATGTATGTATATATATTGATATGTATCCAGAGAAAAAATACAACATAATGCCGTTAATGGTGTTCTTATATCTACCAGGTGCTTGACATAAGAACACACCCGAACCGTCATCGAAAAGCCCTTCTAGTATAATATGAGTATTTTTATCTCGAGTGAACAGTTGTACAACGTTCTCTCCGTATCTATCGTAAATATCTGATGTGCGGCAAAAACTAGTTTCTATAAATGGTTCATCAGCCGGTGCAACTAGGTCTTGCTGATCCCTAAACGTTCTATAATTTTTTAGCAAATCTTTAGTTGTAAGTTTAGCTTGATAGTTCACAATAAAATCGAAATGGCCAAAGAACACACTATTTGTCAGGCTCATATCTCCTATTAATTGAATTCTATTTAACCCATATTTCAGATCTTTAATGTATTCTGGGGTATCCACCGCCGAGTACTCACCATACCACAACATCGAACCTACGATTTTTGATTCACTATTACCCGTTAGCACATCCGTTACTTTAATGCTCGATGTTCTGGCATCCCCCAACATCCGGCGGTAAACAATGGAAGCGTTAGAATGTTCACACCAAACCCAAATATCGAGCAGTACTTTGTTTTTGCAATCAAATTTTTGGGGATTAACATAAGGATTAACACCATATTTACAACTTGTTGTCGTAGATGAAGTATTAACACCTATAGGTGAATTCCCCCTATCATCTAAAAAGTGTACGCTTTCATACGTGTTGCTGTCGTTAATTTTAACAATGCGATTATAAAATAGATTGGCAATCCAGCATGCCTGAAACGAATGTCCCAAATCCAACCAGTGTGTATTATCTGGTTGGAGATCTGCGTAGTTATACTCATTTGTATTTGACATCCACTTTTTCATCTCGGCGTCTAGGTCTAACAAGGGAATATTTCGAGTACACGCAATGTACCTTTTCATACTATTTATGCGTTCGATCTTAAAGGGTTTGCTATCCATATCCCCCGTTGATTTTAAACGGACAACGTTGCACGTCAATATAATAGGTAAGGCGCCAATCTTTTCTATTTTATCAATTAATAAATTTGTTTGCTGTAATGTATCCGCCAATAAGTCTCCTTTGTTATGACCAGCATCGTTAATGCCAAATCCAAACATTACAATATCGACTTTGCCATAATGAGGATTATTAGTTATCGCATTTTCAAAATTTTGCACTGCCCAACCGTCATCCAGTCGTTTACCTGAATACCCCGCGTTATAAACATGGATATTGTCATTATTGTACATTGTCCGTAATATCGCTTGTAATATCACAGGCCAAGAATTTGGGGCATTATCGCTGTGATTTGTACCAAATTTATTTCGCGTCCATCCAGTAGTCGCATGCCCATCTGTTGTTGAATCACCATAACATGCGATTTTTACTGTTTGACCCGCAGCCATCTGAGCAATCCAATAATTTAGTTTACCTTTGTTGTCGATTCCAAGTGGTGTGTTAAACTCTGACATTTTTACCTCGTTAGGATTTTATTATAGTACTTAATTTATTAATTATTTGAAAAATAAAGATAAAGAACAAATTAAATACCGTAAAATTTTTTGAATTTATTCGATCTGTTTCTCAATCTTTTTATATTAGAATAATGCCCGACGATTACGATTTAGAATTAGCAGGCGATAAGCTACATAATTAACAGTCACGACGATCATAACTACGTTTTCTATCAAAATGATGATGACATGTTTGATATCGCCGATTTTGTGATGTTGTCTTATGTTGTTGAGTATTGAAGATTGAAGATTGAAGTTCGTTGCGATGATTGTTAACTCAATTCTGGTTTTGTTGGAAAAATAACATTGATATCCAATGCGTCTAATTTTTTTAGACTAATTCGATATAGTTTCCATTTTTTTAACATTGTTACATCTTTATCAGTCGTCTGGTCGAACTCTATTTTATCGATGAATATATCTATTTCGTTGTTAGCTTCATTCAATAACGATTCTTTAATTTGCTGATTTTGAAAATTATTTGCTCGTCCGTAAACCCCATTGTTTCAGGATTAACAAGAACTAATTTACCATTTTCACATTTTAACTCTTTCCCCTTTTTATTAGCTTTGATAGCCATTTCAGCATATTCTTGATTTGTAATTATCATATTAATATCCTCGTATTGTCCAACGAGCTAAAATTCTATCCGGAAAGCTGGGTGTAAATGATATTATTCAAAATTCGTGAAGTTCGAGATTAGTATATGCAAATTCAGTTTGAGCCCATCAACCATTGTCTACTTTATCAATACTTTTCCCATATCTACATAATTTCATTGGTTTTAGCAAGTTAATAAATGTTGTATAAACCGTGTTTTTAATTGGTGTCTCTATAAATTGGACATCAGATTGCTCTATAAATCCGTCAGAATAAATACGATACCACGAATTATCATTGCTATATAATTAAATGATATAAAATTTATTATCAAAGTCACGTTACATTTTATGTATCGTTCTCTGTAGTCTGCCGAACCTGTCGTAAGATGAGTGGCGTTCAATTCTACTTAAAAATATTAGCTCCTCTGAAAAAACTTGCTTGTATTTCGGTATCCTTGAAACCAGTAATGGTAAAACTTCACTTAGACAGATGTTTGCAAATCGTTTTTTGTTTAATACTCAGGATATTATGAACCTTCTACAGAAAGGTAAGAGCATCTCAAGTTCTGATCTGTTTAAAATATTTACTTACCCCAAAAGAGATGTGATAGTTGTAATTGTGGGACCTTTAGTAATATTTGCTACATTTAATTCAAGACTTAATCTTGAGATTAATGATATTATTAAATGGATTAACTTTCTTAAGAGTGTTTCAATTGTGGGAAAGTTATACGATTTAATAGATTTCCCTAATCCAGAAGAAGATGCATATTTATACGTTCTTATTAAACTGATTCAGTAAAATTTCCTTTAATATCTGCCGTGAGATTGGTATTGTGATTGTAGAATTGGTTGCAGTGCGTTTTCGCACCGATTGAAGTTAAATTTGCTAAATTTTAGGCACAAAAAAACCGCTCTAGGCGGCGGTTATTTATTGTTTGTTAGTTTTTTTAACGTTTCAATTTCTTTTGATAATTCCTGTATCGCTTTTACAATCGGAGGAATAAATGAATCGTAGCTCAATGAATAAACATCACTTCCTCCTTTAACTGAGGCATGGTGTAATCCTGAAAAATCAACTCCCATTTGTTTACAAAGAGCTTCTACTTCTTGAGCTATAAACCATTCGTGTTCACGAGTGCGTTTTTTAGTTTTTGCTAAATAATCAGCCTCATTAAACTCTAGTTTTGTTTTATAGATTGGTTGTTTATTTTCATCTAAGCCAATTTGAGTTTTATGATCATCAAAATAATCATCTCTTATATTCCATTTTCCACGAACGGGGCGTAAACCTAAAATAAAATCTAGACCTAAATCACAATCTCTAATATCAGTTTTATCCCTAATGTCAGAACGTAATTGTAATGATTGATAGGCATAAGGTGTTGTGAATGAATTACCTAGTTGAATTTCATTACTGCCTTTTACTGATGATTTATATCCTATTGCTGTTGAATTATAAACATTAGTACATTCTGAACCATCTATCATAAACTCCATTGCTCTAGAGCCAATTGCTGTATTTCTTATTTGATTGCCATTTTCACCCAGAAAGTTTAGAGCACGAAAACCTATAGCTGTATTATCAGATTTACCACCACTAGTTAATGCTCCTGCTCCAACAACTGTGCTATTTTTTGCTGTCGTACCAGATGCTAAAGCGTTATATCCAACAATTGTATTGTAATTGCAATTAGTAGTTGAATCGATTTCTGAAAAATAATTAACGACTAACGTTGTTCCTTCACCAACAATATTTTCAGGAGCAGTACAAGTATATGTATTTTCATCGATAACGTTTATAACTAACCAGAGATAATCTGCAGTTATAGAATTTAATATTCCCGTTTTAAATAAAATTTTAACTGTAAAACCAGAAGTATAACCATGATTTGGTTGTGTAATAGAAATTATGCCATTTGCAACAGTATATTTACCATTTGCTTTTTCACTTGTTAACTCTTTCCCTGTCGGACTGACATTGGACTCTAATAATCTACCAGCACAAAAACCTACAGCTGTATTATTCAATCCTCTTTTGAGGTATTGTAAAGATTTATCACCTAATGCAGTATGCCCATCTGAATGTGTATAAAATAGTGTTGATGCACCCACTGCTACACAGTTATTTTTATCCGTTGGGAAAGTATTAATTATTTTTTTATCAAAATTGACAGGGCAATCACCAGCCCCTGATGCTACACCAATATGAATATTACTATTTCCAGTTACATTAGTTTGCCCTGCATTTCTACCTATGGCAATATTGTTATACCCTGTTGTATTATAACGCATGGTATTATCACCAAAAGCTGCATTGCGACTACCAGTTACATTATCTCCAGTGCCGTTATTACTAAATAAACTTTCAAAACCAAAAGCGGTATTATAAACACCGTTCTCCATTGAATAGAGTGCTTGATATCCGATTGCGTAGTTATTTTTAACATTAACAGCATTAAACATAGCTCTCGGCCCAATTGCTATTAGATTTGTACCTATTGCGCCATTTGGTGTTTCTTCTATTTTACTCAACGCATCCTGACCAATAGCTTGTATATATCTTCCCGACCGAATAGACATCGAATGATACAACGCAGGGATTAAAGTACCATCTTTTCTACGAAAGAAACCATTACAATATTTATTACCCGTATAAACCTTAGTGACAAAATATGTCAAACCGCATAAATCAATAAGTTTATCTTTTAAAGTTTCTTCAATCTTACGGAATACTTTATCTTCATTTGTTAAACCATCACCAATAGCGCCAAAATCTTTAACAGAAATATTATCAGCGTTTTTATCATGTAGTGTTCTAACAATTGCGTCAGGAAATGAATGTTTTACCATAATGTTGGTATCATCTATTACATCATTACTAATATTACTTAAATTTGATTGAGTGACGTGCTCTAATATTACCTGACTACCTTTAATTGGAGCGTTATTAAATACTATTTTAACGCCTAATGGGTTATTTAAACCCTCAATGTGATAATTGTTAACCTGAATACCTTTAATCTTTACAATAAGATTTGATGCATTGACTATTTGGCAGAAAAATGGGAAAACAGCAGTACTACCATCGGCTATATATTCAAATTTGGTTAGTTGCTTAGTGACTGACACTATTTATCTCCTTTCATATTCATATTGTATTATTTTTTTGAAAGTGTTTTGATTTTAAATAGCTACGCCTATTCTTGCCTCAGCAAACTAGCAATCTTTTACTGCTGTCATCAATGCGAATGAACGAGTTTTAGCGCCACCTCGACCAGCATGAGCGCCACAATATCTGACGTTCTCGGCAACAAATACAGATATAAGTTTTTTTGTAATTGTATTTGTGCTGTTATCATAATTTACTCGTCTGATAAAACTAACTCCACCCTAATTGTTTAGGAAACATACTGTCGTTTGACAATTGATAATTGATGATCGATTTCTTGTTTTTCGCTATAGCCATGATTAGCAAG
Organism: uncultured Gilliamella sp.; assembly: GCA_946482005.1. Lineage (GTDB taxonomy): Bacteria > Pseudomonadota > Gammaproteobacteria > Enterobacterales > Orbaceae > Gilliamella. The sequence continues at coordinate 226,375 of CAMLPV010000001.1, read as the reverse complement.
CATTAGCTTTGCAATAATAGACTTAAACTCGCCGTTTAAACCTTTATTAACCATTCAGATAGTTGACTTGGGTGACCTATTTTTTTCTTATCACCCTTTTTCATAATCTTTCCTTTAATTAACTTAAATATACATGATTGCAGGTATTTTTCTTTCTCCTTCACCTAAACTAGGATTATTTATAATTTTCCCTTTGTACCACAATGATGCACTACCACCGCCATCAAGATTAAACGCATGAATGCAACCAAGATCTTTCATTTTTCTAGCTACTTGCTCCATTGTACAACCAGCAAATCCAGATTTACCATCAACAGCAAGCAAAATATAACTTCCATCTTTTTTCTGTCCTAAACACATTCTAGCGGATAAATATCCAACCCAACCATTATAATCTAACAATTTATTTGGAACTGGATCATATACCTCACCATCTACAACAAGTGGGGCTCGAAATATTGCTGTTTGCCATGCGTTTTCAGCAATACTAGCTGAGGCAATCATCAAAGGGTTATTGGAACTATAACTAGGTGTTGAAAAATCGCGACATGTTAAGCTATTGTATCTATCAATGACAAGCATGCTGCGTGCCCACCAAAAGTTTTCTGTTCCATATGTATCATATACAGTTCCATTGACGACGATATCACCAAGTTTTTTACTTGGAACATGCCAAGCACTGCTATTCCATGCTAAGGTTGCATTATCAATAGATTTCATCCAGTCAGATAGTGTTTTAAAATCGTTAGTATTAGCTGCTTGTTGTATTTTTCGATAATCATTGACTCGAAATTCAATAAGGTATGAGGTTGCCTCATTTAGATCTGAATCATGCTCTTTTATAATTGGCTCTGAAATATAATCATTGATTGACGGTTTAATAATATTTAATTTTTGTTCATTATAAGTATTTGTTACATCAGCAGAAGAATCATTTCTAATGGTTTTTATTTCTCCAGGGGCATAAAATTCATTGTTAAAGTATTGGCCATTTGTTACCTCTTTACTAAACCATAATAATCCTGTATTTGTTTGTGTAACGTCTGTGTAAAATTTATTATTAAAAACAGAAATACTATCAGTGTATTCAATTTTTATACCTGATGATAAACAATGAAAACTACAATCATGTATTCGCCAGAATTTACTTGGGTAGGTATTTCCTCTTGTTTGTGCATTTAAATTGGCATCACCAATAATAATTGCATAACCTGTTTTAACAGCTCGATCAAATACACAATTGAATAAATCAACATTAACACATCCGGTTGCCCTAATATTACAAGCTTTTTCGTTAGAAGTTAGATTTGAATTGTGAACTTTTACATCCGTACATGCCTCTAATTTTATTGTATCTGTTATGGTACTGGCTGTAATATTATTAATCATAAGACCATTACAAAAGTATGCTCTAATCCCACCATGCTTTAACATCTCCTTATCACGCAATGAACCTGTAATAACCAAATTATCTAAAATTATTTTAGATAATCTTGCGGTACTCGTACCAATTAAAGATATACTAGAAGCGACACAATTTGCTATACGGGTATTTAGGATACGAATTTCACTAGCAGCAAATGACATTGTTGGTTCAATATAAATCCCATTTAGGAACTCTTGAAATTCACAATTGTCGATTAATACGTGATTAGCATTTAGAACAGTTAATCCATTGAATGCTCGACTCTTAATCGAAGTAAATTTACAACAACGAATAGAATATCCACTTGTTATCGTCCGCGATTGACCAATTTGCAGGCTCGAATGTAAAAAATTCACACCGTTTAACGCAACCGGAGTATAGATTTGTTCATTATCTTTTGGCGCAATTTTCACTACCAGATTATTAAATGTTACATTTGAAACATTCATTCTACGCCCAATATAAAAAACCACACTAGGAGAAAGATCTCCATTGTCAGGAGCCTTAAAAGAAACAGCGCCTGTGGAAATAAATTCTCTTTTTAATTCAATATCTGACGAAATAATATAAGTGCCGCTCGGGAATAATAAAATTCCACCATTTTTATACGTTTCATCAATTGCTTTAGTAATGGCTAAGGTGTCATCCTGTAGCCCATCCCCTACGGCTCCGAACTCTTTAACTGAAAAAATATTTGATTTTTTATCATACTCTTGCGATGAATTCATTTAATTATCTCCTTAATAGCCTTTTTAATTTGATTACACATTTCAATAACATTGAATAAATGCTCCTTGTATCTGATGCTATCGCCGAACGTCATTTTTTGTGGCGGTAAATTTGCTATGCAATTACTGAGCAGATTTGCTGGAATTGGCTGATTCACGTAGACTTTTCGCTCGGTTGTACAGGCTACCAGAGATAGACATAGGCACGAACTGACTAGCACAGTCATTATTTTTAAGTTGTTCTTGGATCTGCTTCTGACGTGAAATAGATTGATTTTCTAGCTCACGTTTTGATTGTTCGTAGCGGCAATAATCTGATTATTTCTCTCGATAGTTTGCTGTAATTGTTGCATCTGTGGAGATAATTCAGTCATTTTCTGTTTTGCAGTTTATTCATCTTCAAAACATTGATAAGCTCGCCGGCATTCTATAGTAGTTTAAATTTTAGGTAACCTATTAAATAACCTTAAAAAAATGATTGTAGATTTAAAAAATCAAGATGAATAGTATGGCGTTAACTAGAACTGAAATTAATGAGCGTAGTAACGAAAAACGTGGTATAAAAAATAAAGCATTTAAATTAAATATAAACGATATAGCAATGATTAAACAAACTGCTATAGATTTAAATATGTCAGAAGCAAAACTAGTAGTAGAAGCTATTAAATTCTATAAAGACAATAAAAAAGCCTCATAAGAGGCTTTCTTGGTAATTCAATATTGAACGTTGTTCTTGTAGAGTGATTTCATTTAGATGTTTTCTTGGGTTACCACACATCCAACAAGAACAAGCTGCGGGTGTTACTACATGTCTTTTTAGAGCCTTTCTTGAAGTAGCACCATAAAAGTCATTCTTTCTATTATCTAAACATCGTTTAATCTGATGTCGTCTATATGCTCTTGTTCTCATATTTTTCTAATTAGCTAACAAGTTAGATAATAAAAAAGCTGTTTTTCAGAGCTTTATATACAACTATTCCATTCTGTGTACTTTATACCACACCACTCTTAAGAAATCAATTTTTTTATAAAAATTTATTTTTCAACATCTCTAATTCAATCCCGGAACTGCTTTTTATTGCGGCAAAATACCCTGTTAAAAAATCCTCACCACTTTTTTTCAGTTTATCAATTGCATTCCAATTGGTTTTAAATCTTTTGGCAATATCAACAATCGATAATGGTTTAACCATGTAGAGTTTCTCCTCTCTGATACCTCGGGCAATTTTTTTAGAATTTGGCAAATCATGAAAACCTTGCGCTTGTCTTTTCCATTCCTCTTTAACACAGCCATCCACAGCTATATAGTCAGTAACCTCTTGTTTTTCACCCCAATAATAGAGTATCAAGGTATTATATATATCTTTGGATTGAGGTATGTTCAAAGATAAGATAGCCAAAAGTGCATCGTTAATTAGCATTGCATCATTATCAGAACAGACTTCTTTAAGTTTTTTTGGCTGTGAATGGTAATATAATAGTGTATTTTGTTTTAAATAAAGGTTTTTTCTTGACCAATTGCCAAAACGCATACATACATCAGTAATATCATAATCAGCTTTAAATCTCACTTTTGCGATAGACTTATCCGCTGTTTTTGGTTTTTCATCTTCTTTATATTTATACTCTGTCACTATTTTCACCCTTAAATTTTTTCAATTTCCTGACACTACTCTGTTTTTAATTCGATATTTAGTTCGCTTTTTAATTACTAGGAACGTAAATGGTTAAATATCAGCGATGATTGCTATTGTTACTCTTACGTCAGCTGTTCAATGTCCTTTTACTGCTGCGGATCAATCACCCCCACCTTTATTAATCACCATAAAATCAATAAATTATGCCTCCCTGTCAGCTTAAATGATTTTTAATTTCACAAACTTAAACCGTTATTCCATTTGCTCGCTGTGACTTTTTTAAATATTGGGAAAACTGGAAATCAATTCCGAGCATCCTCCCTGGCTACATTTGCTTCTCGCATAGTGGATGTCTTGGCAGAGATCACACTATTTTGTTTAGCAGGCGATTCTGACCTGAGCAGTGATTAACTAGCTCTGGCATATTTACGCTCTTTTTTTACTGGCTTAGGGTTTGATTGTGCGTATGCTTCAGCTTGATTTATCTCATAAATTCGAGCATGTTTAATTCCAGCATATACAGTAAAATTACCGATACCATGGCGATTCAACGCCACGATGATCTCCATTAGGTTTTTATTTGCCAGATCGTTGTAAACCGAATCACGATAAATACCGAGCCAATAGTCACAATCCTGTTCAATTTGTCCGGTATCTCGGCTATCGCTTGGTACAGGTCGTTTATCGGCTCGCGATTCAAGATTACGGTTTAGTTGTGTTAATAAAACAACTACACAATTTAATTCTTTAGCCAGCGCTTTAAGCCCTTTAGTTATCGCGGCATAAGCTAAATCATTACGTTGTTCATCACCTTTCTCTTTATCCATCAGCGTGAGGTAATCCACCATGATCATGCCAATCTGTCCTTTAGCTTTTGCTATTCTTCTTGATTCAGATCGAATGTGTGATAGCGTGATTGCCGGTGTATCATCAATATAAATATTATCCGTATCAGTTAACGCTTTAAGATGACCTATAACTCGAGCAAACTCTTTATTGGTAGCTAAACCATCGTCATAAAAAATATTGCTATTTACACCAGATTCCTGTGCCAAAATGTTTTCGAGCATTTGTTCGTCTTGCATTTCAAGTGAGAACATAAGTACAGGTAACTTTTCAATCATCGCACAATGGCGAGCCATATTGATTTCAAACGTGGTTTTACCCATTTTAGGACGAGCACCAACGACCAATAGTGAACCTCTTAATAATCCTTTTGGCGCAAGTTTTTCGTCTAATGCTTTAATCCCAGTTGACAAGCCTCTGGCGTTATCCGAATTAACCAATCGTTTTTCCAGTGTCGCTTTCCATTTTTCACCAATACTTGTGAGTGATTTAAGCCCTAGCGTTTTACCGGTTTTGTTATAGTCGTCAATTTGCGTAAATAACATTTGAATGGCTGATAACTTCTCGTTAGTTGATAAATTGGATTTTTCAAAAATCATTGCGCTGCAATCATTTAATTTTTTTAAAGTGTAACGTTCGACCGCTTTATCACGAACAATTCCAGCATAGGCGATAACATTTACCATTGACGGGGTGTTTTTCGCTAGCTCAGCCAAATAAGCGAAACCACCACATTCTTTCAAGGTGCCTTTGGCCTCCATACTGTCTGATACGGTAATTAGATCAACAGGATGATTCTTTCTGTTTAGTTCGATAATCTGATTAAAAATTATCTGATGATGCCTACTATAGAATGAATCTACTTTTAACTGGCGGATCGCCTTTTGGCAGCGTTCTGAATCGAAGTCCAACATCATCGTACCTAGTACTGCTTGCTCTGCGACTAAATCGTGAGGAGTAATATTCATAACGAGCCCTCGATAAATTTTAAATATGTCGTTGTTTTTACAATGTAATCAAAATCAGCACGCCATCCTCTATCATTTTCACCAAAATAAAAACGGTTGGCTTTTTCAGCGAAGTCATAAAAATAATTTGCTAGGTTCTGAAAAGTCGGAGCATCAAATTCTTTGAGTAATTTTTTAACGGCGTTTTTTCTTGCTGTGGTCATTTTTACAACTTTAGGTAATTTATCTTCCACTGCGTCGTTATATGCATCAATAATTAGATCAAAATCAATAATATGGTTCTTTTTAGGATTACGCTTGTCATCGCAAGATGACCTGTTATTACTTGTAGTAATTTCTGTAGTAATCTCTTGATCTAACGAACTTGATTTTGTCGCCATCACGGCATCTACAATGTTGAGTTCGGGTTGCATACTTTTTATATCCCGTGATAACTCAATCATAGATTTGGCGAAATCACTTAAAACTTTATTCACTGTTTCATTATCAATTTTGTAATACGTTTTATGGACCAAGCGCTTTTCAGTGACAATTAACACACCTCTATCACTAAGTTTTTTTATTGCCGTTCGCTGTTCGTTATGGCTTAGACCGGTTTCATCTTCTAATTCATCACGCGTTTTATATACGCCTAACTCAGAAGTTGCTTTATCCTGCCAATAAAATAATTGTGAAAATAGAATGGCAGAACTAACACCGCCTAAAGGTTTAGCTAACTTGGGATAATAGGCAATGGGTTTGCCCATGGTTAGAAGATATTCTGTTGCTTTCAATTTACACCTCTCATCGAATACTTAGCGTATTGAACACCGTTTTCGCCAATCAAACGGCTATTAAGTTAAATCCAGTTTTTTAAGGTCGTAAAAACGAACGCCTTATCCTCAGCAAACGCAGAAATTCAATACCTGATTGGATTAATAATTCTGCGCTACAAATGAGTTAACAGCCGTTTGTACTGATTTTGTATATTAGGTTTTTAACGTATTTTTGCTTGCCTAATGCTCAGTAGTTCCGTAATACAACCACTCAACCGAGCAATTCAGCGCTTTAGCTATCTCTACAATATTTCTTGGCTTTTCAATATGTCCAGCTTCTAAATCACTAATTGACTGTTGTTTCATTCCGACTAATTCAGCCAATGACGCTTGGCTAATATTAAGTTCGATGCGTTTATTTTTAACTCGTTCCCCTATTGTCATTTGGACCTCAATATGTTTTACAGTTATAACTGTATTAAATAACAGTTTATTCTGTTTGTCAATTACAGATTTATCTGTATTATTTTAATAATCATCAAAGAGGATTTTTAAAATGAACAATCTCGGTCAAAGAATTAGAGCCAGACGCGAAGAATTGGGATTAACTCAAGAACAAGTTGCGCAACAAGTAGGAATTAAACAACAATCCTATCAAGCTATAGAAAGTGGTAGTGTTAAAAAACCTCGCCATTTATACGAAATTTCAGTCGCTTTACAATGTGATATGGCGTGGCTATTAAGCGGTAAAGATAAAGATGTAAAAAATGTAGAAGTTATAGACTTTAAAACTTATCAAGTTCCATTAATAAGCTATGTACAGGCAGGATTATGGACAGAGTCATGTGAACTTAGAGATTCAACTGGATTTGAGTATATTATGACATCATTAGAATTATCAGATGAAGCATTTGCATTAAAGATTAAAGGCGATTCAATGGAACCTGAGTTTAAAGAAGGTGATGTGGTTATTATTGATCCTGCTATTAAACCAATGCCAGGTGAATTTGTTGTAGCGGTAAATGGTGAAGAGGACGCTACGTTTAAAAAATATCGGGAATTAGGACATGATGAACACGAAAGAATGCAATTCGAGCTTATCCCGCTTAATCCTGACTACACAACGATGAGTTCGTTAAAACAACAGATTAGAGTAATTGGTACTATGGTTGAGCATCGGATATTTAGGAGAAAAAGATAGTTATATTATAATTAAGTCGCATCGGTGGTTTTAAATAAACCCAAATCGTTAATTTTAGCAAGTCAAATTTCAAGTGTTTAATAAAACGATGATTTTGAGGAAATAAGGATAGAAAAGATATCTTTAAATAAGTACTGTTGAGATTTTCAAATAATAACATATTAAATCGTATTTATATAAAACTAAGGAAAAAAACAATGGATAAAGAACAAGCTCCTAAGCCACAAAAAATAACTCTAAAAGCGTTTAAATTTGAAAATCAAGATGTAAAAAAATCTAGCAGCGAAGTATTTGGTAAAATAAAAACAGTTTTAAAAGAAAACTTTCCAGTTTCAACTAGAAAAATGTATTTAAATAAAGATGATCCCAAGAAAGAAAACGATTCTTTATCTGATTATAATTTCATGAATAATGATGAGCATATAGTCGGTACATTATTAAGATCCTCTGAAGAAGATACACAACCAACAATTGATGAGTCATTTTTTGAAAAACAAAATTTGCAATTAATGATTTAAAAAACTCAATAGTTGAAACTGGCATTGTATATAAAGAGCATTATTATATCGCTATAAGTAAAAACTTTTTAGTTACTAACTTAAAAACTTCCTCCAAAAGAATACAAACGTATATTAATTATCTGACTAATTCAACTTGTTGCAACCTAACTCCTGTTTTAGAAGAGAAAAAATCCATTAGCTTCGAAAATATAAAAAAGATTGCTTTGAATAATTGCCCGTTAAACATTCAAAATGAAAATGAAAAGGAAACTGAAAATAATGATGTAAAAAAATTTAGTAAAAGTATATTGTTAAATCCTAAAGAAGTAATTAACTTTATTAAAGATAGAATCAGTTACAACAAACAAATCAGATTTTTTACAGATAAAGAACTTGCTGATATGGTTTCAGTTCAGCTGATCTTGGGTTTTCAAAAACCCAAAAATATCTCTAATGAAGAACATATGAAAAGAATGGCAGAGTTAACTTTAAAATATGTAGATGACGCATCCGATGTGGAAATTAGAGGTCCAAACAATAAAAAACTAAGCGGAGATAAACTTCTTAGAGAAAAAGCTGTTTTTATTGAAAAAACGGATCGAAATGATATCATAGAACAAGATCTGTATCAAGAAATGGTCACTTTTTTAATCGAACTAGAAAATGAACAAAATCATTAATATATTATTAATATTAGGTTTAAGCTTGCTATTATCATCTTTTTTTATGGTGATAGCTTGTCATTGAATTTAATAGAGATACTTTATACAGTTAGTGGTATTTTATTTTCCGTAGGAATAGGTTTAGTGGTTACGTTTAAATTAGGAAATGTTAAACATCCAATTTACAGAAGAGAGATAAAAAAAGCGTATTAACAGTTAGAAACTCTTTTTTCTTTTATTTTGCTATTTCTACTACTATATTTATTTTATGCTCAGAAAATAAAGATTTTTACTTGTCAATTAACACTAACTTTGTAAATATCTCATTGAATTTATCATTTCTTTCTTTAATCACAATTATTGTTTCGATGTTTTATTATATTACTAATTTTATCGCTATACAAAAACTCAATGATGATATAGAAAATTTAGACGAATAATTGATAAATACACCTATAAGAACCCTCTTCGGTGGCTTCTATTATATATCTACTGTATTTTTTTACATGCGCCTATTTATTCGTCAATAGCAATCTAAGCGAACTTTCAAAGTATAATCATACAAAATACTCCAAATCAAAAAAATTGCCTTATTTTTAATTTTATGCGGTTTTAAGTTGATCTTTTATTGAAAATTTTTCTTTTATCGTATAAACTTTGATCTATATTTAGTGGTGGAATATTTAGGATACTACTAGATATGGGGAAGCCCGATACGCCAATATCGGGCTAATGTAAAAAATAAAGCATTTTGGGCTTTATTGCGAGATCTCGAAGGTAATTCTATATTCGTTTTCTTTTTAAGTAAAGCCCTATTTAATGCTTGCTATAATAAGGAACATGTATATGGCTTATTTACCAATCTGTAAAAAACCTCATCGATACGATATTTTATTTGAATCATTACCAGAGTATCAAGGAACATTCAGCCGACACAAATGTGCTGGTTGTGCGTATGAATTAGGTTATTTCCATGCAATTAATGGAATACCTAAAGCAACAAATGATTCTGTATTAGCTAATATTCCATATAGTCAAGCCGGTCATGTTCGTCATAAAGATGCTTTTGCAGCATATAATGAAGGATATGAATTTGCATTATCTATAGCCAAAGCAGCTTAGTAAAATAAAAAAATAAAGCCCTACTCAGGGCTTTTTTATTTCTTAAATTTCCACTTATTAAATTTAAACATTAATCTAGGTAGTGAAAAAACACCTCACCCAATAAAATACAGTTTTAACTGTTTACTTTAAACAGTTTCATCTGTATAATCATTTCATCAAAACAAATCAACTCATCAAAAACTGGCATGACTAGAAGTTTTCAATCCGGTGATATGATTTGTAGTAGAAATATATGAATATACTACAGTTTTGATAGCAAATCGGATGTACGAGGTAATCACTCTCGGCCTTTCGAGAAGCTTGTTAAATACAAATCGTTTAGGAAACAGATTGCTAATAAGTATTCAAATCAAAAACTAGTATAAAAGTGGACTTTTGTTGAGTGGATTAATAACAACAGGTGAGACAACAGTTTCTACATCCATTTGTCGCAGTAATCGGGCTTTATTCGAGGTAATTATGGCTAATAAGGATTTTGTCAAAATAAAAACTAAAGATAGGTTTCACAATGACTATCGACTAACTGATAGTGAAGTTAAGTTTGCCCTATTTTGTACCGCGATGGTTTTATTGAGTGTCATATTGGGCCTATTTTATATGACTTTATCGGTAGCAACGAGGTGATTTATGTCGTTACAAAGAGCGGTAGAAAATCATTACCAAAGAGCATATTGCAAAATGATGAATGATGCTGAAATGCAAGATGCTCGTGATAGTTGGATTGAAGATCGGGCAGAAGAGCTAATCAGAAATTTCGGTAATGACAATGATTGGCAAATTGTTGAACTACTAAAAATCAAGCTAGAAAGTAAAACTATTGATAATGATATCTATAACCAATTTATTGTTGATATCTGCTATTCACAGGCTAAGTATCAATTCGAGACCAAGTACAAATGAGCCCTGGCATTTATTACGCCATATCTCATAAAAATTATCACTACGGTAAAAACCTCAGCAAATCACAACTAGGTTGTATAGAAGGATGTCCTGACTCTAGCTGTAAGTAAATTACCCTGTTTATACCAATAAGATAACAATATAAAACTTCAGCTTGGATGTTGCTTGCTGATTATCACAACCGGATGAATTGCCAGAGGACTTTTCAGTTAGCCGATCAATAAATAGATTAATTAAAATGGCCAAAGAAAAATACACTGAAGTAGTCAATCACCTAGCATTACAAAACAAATTTATAGAAAATCATCACATTAGTGAAACTAATTAACTTAGTCAAGATTAACAATCAACGCTCATAATGTACCCTATACACATAAGTTCGGAGCGCTTGGCAAAAATTCCATAGTGATAATTAATCTGACATCAGCACTAGCAAGGCGAATATACAGAGGTTTTAGCTACTATAGTGCAATACTTGCTATTAGATTTAGAATCCAATGTAACGCTAAACAAGTTTATTATCCTTTGGTCGTGATATATTTAAAGAAGGTAAATCAAACGTTCAATTGATTATTAGTTATCGAGAGATGATTAACTTAGCCAGGCAATTAATTCGATTAAATAGTATATCAGTTAGAATGATCAGCAAGTGGCAATTTTCATTATCAATATGGCTTAACTCAAGATGTAAAACTCCAACCAAAAGCCGATGAGTTATCCTTAACTATTTTTGGTTTATGCGGTTGGACGATTTAAAATAAAGGTCTCCTATTTAGAATGATAACATTGAATCACATTGAATCAATGCACAAGCAAACTAAGACTTGAGATAATAATCTACGCAAAACTCAGCGAAAAGAAATGACTAGAAAAAGTTAACAGAAAGCAATTTAAATATCAACCGGTTGTGGTAGCAATAGAAATACAACAATCGGTTATTTTCAATAAGAAAGCCGAAACTGAAATTGGCCAGCATAATGCAATGATTTTAGATGCTACTTTTGTGTAGTTGCAACATAAAAAGAGAGTAACTTAGAGCAATTAATCCAATTACATTGATGGGTAATAATGAAAAGAAATAAAAAAATTAACTGTGATTTAGAATAGCAAAAATATAGTAAGCTTAAGTACGACTGTTATACAAAGATATAGGAATAGGCTAAAACTTCTTGTTTAAATTATCGAATGATTGGAAATAAGGCGAAAGGATTCTTTCAATACATTAAGAAAGGTGACCAAATAACTGTTAGCGCTGACAACATCAAGGAAGAAGGGAAAGTGATATCGATAAACGATTATAGCCTTCAATCATAGTTGAGTAAATTCAGTTAGCGAAGAAATTTAAACAAAATAGACAAATAGAACAACAATCACAATCTAGAATAACTGAATCATCAAAGAATTTTATGATGATATTTTAGAGTTACTAAAGAATTCTTATTTTAAATCATTTTTTAACATCCCTAAACATTCGTTATTGTCGATAGTAATAGAAAATAAATATTTACCATTTTCTTCACTATACATGTATTCAAAAATTGCACCTTGAGATATTACTTTTTTGGTGTCTTCTTTAGTACAAAGTTGATTTCTTATATTTATAAAAAGCCTTTTCTTATCAAAATCTAATTCTTTATCTTCGATATCAAGATTAACAATTGTCATTTTGTAAACTAACTTATTTTTATGCGCAATAGTTGTATTTAAAATAGTGAACTGATCTAACGGATATGGAGTCTTTTTATTTATCTCTTTTGAAAGAGAAAGCAATCCATTTTCAATGCCTCTTTTATTAAACAGATCAAATTGATCTACAAAAAAGAAAACGGCTACCGAAAAAATAATAACCGCTAACCAATATCTGATTTTTTCAAACTTCATAAGAATTCTCAATTCACGACTATGAGTAGTAACTATAGCATATAAAAAATAATGCTATTAATTTAATTGTCTTGTCCGATTAATTTAAATTACTTTGTAACGTTGTCTATTCAATGTGTATCGCTATTATCAGAAGTAAAAAACAAAACTAACGATCATTTAGACCGTTTGGTTAATAAACATAATTAGATGAGTACTTTCCTATAAGTCGCTCACCTAAAAAAGTTTAAAGTTAGGTAACTCATAAAAAACTTGCTTAACCGTGATCGCGTAAAATTATCATTTAAATAAATAGATGCTAGTACTTTCTTCACAAAGCCAACAGTAAGCTAGCTAAACCAAATTTTATTTAAGATATAGAGAATGACTGATTAAAAAATAGCAATTGCTAATGATAATATAACAAAAATAACCATATAAGATTATTACCATTAAACGATAAGATGGTTGCATTATTGAAAACAACAGGTTAATTAGTAAAACCTATATTTTGTTAATTTAAAAAGCAATTCACTTAAACATCTCGGCTGTTAAATATTTAAATAATCTACTGAATAAGGCATCATTAATGACTCTATGCTTTTTGACTTGGGCACAGATAAAAAACTTTATATGTTGAGAGAAGAAAGGCTTTATTAACCTTAAAAGAATTAAGTGGCAAACAACACAATACCCTTAGAAATTATGGAAAAATAACCCATTTGAATGCCTACAGTTAAGCCTATTTTCAACTAGTTTACAATTGGTCACAAGATGAAAAAAATATAATTAGTAATTAGACTTATTGATAGTAACTAAATGATAATAATAGAATTTTATGGCGTCCCCTACAGGATTCGAACCTGTGACCTACGGCTTAGAAGGCCGTTGCTCTATCCAGCTGAGCTAAGGAGACAAAGATTGGATTTATTAAATAATCGTTGAGTATTATATAAAGCTATTTTGATCCGTCAATGCTTTTTAATGGTTTATTCATCTATATAGACAAAATATCGTCAATTTAACGAGATAATCAAGTTGAGATTAAAGTTCATAACCATAAATGCCATACTAATTAATAATGGGAAATTATTTATTTTTACCTCATCCCCCCTATTGCTCCACTTTTTTGCAATTTGGATTAAATAACTTTTAGTAGCAATAAGACAAATTGAGATAAATCCGATTTTACGATTTATTACTTTTATAATCTTTTTTAGGATAAATTTGCTGCTTTTCATAACCGCAAAAACCTCATTCGTCAATTTTTTCTATTTATCTAAATTTAATTGGATTTAGATGGAGTAAGACAAATTAGAATGAATTCGATTTATCACTTTTCATAGTTTTTTTAAGATAAATTTAGTTTTTTTTATAATATCAAAAACCGCGTTCCTCATCGCAACAACCTCGGTCCTCGATTGTTGTGAATTATGGCCTAGTCGGGTAAGTGAATCCCCGCTTGATAATATTTAATATGCTGATAAGTTATTTGGCGTTAGCGATTTGCGCTTTTAGCATAGCTAAGCGGCTTTGGCCTTGTTGCATTTTTTTCTCGGGTGATAATTCATTACGTTGATCTTGCCAAGCTAAATCATCTTGTGGCAGTTCGAGTAAAAAGCGGCTTGGTTCAACATAAACGGTTTCACCAAATTGTTTTCTTTGGCGGCTAAATGAAAAGGTTAACTCTTGTTGAGCCCGAGTGATACCGACATAAGCAAGTCGTCGCTCCTCTTCAATGTTATCTTCATCGATACTTGTTTGATGCGGCAATAACCCCTCCGACATGCCAACCAGATAAACATACGGAAATTCAAGGCCTTTTGAGGCATGCAAGGTCATTAATTGCACCTGATCGAGCTCTTCTTCTGTTTTATTACGTTCTAACATATCGCGTAACGTAAATCTGGCTACAGCCTGCTCTAGCGTCAATGCTTCATCGATTTCGTCACCCTGTAACATTTCTTGTAACCAGGTCACTAATTGTTCAACGTTTCGCATTCGCATCTGTCCCGCGGTGGGTGATGTTGACGTTTCATAGATCCAACTTTCATAGTGCATGCCATGTAGTAGCTCATGTATAGTTTCCATTGGCTCAGTGTGTGATTTTTCAATAAGAGAATCGAACCAGTGAATAAAAGTATGCAATGTTTCTAAACGTTTACCGGAGAGTAATTCCGTTAATCCCATATCATGGCTTGCATGATATAGGCTCACTCCACGCTGATTGGCCCATTCACCTAATTTTTGGATAGTTGCCGGCCCTATTTCGCGTTTTGGCGTATTGATAATGCGGATGAACGCGTTATCATCATCTGGATTGGTTAATAAACGGAGATAAGCCATTAGATCTTTAATTTCAATGCGCGCAAAGAATGATGTTCCTCCAGAAATTCGATAAGGAATTCGATATTGCATAAGCATTTTTTCAATTAAGCGAGATTGGTGATTTCCCCGATATAAAATAGCATATTGACCATATTGGCTATTATTGGCAAAGCGATGGCCGATTAGATCGTTAACCACCTTTTCAGCTTCGTGCTCTTCGTTATCGGCAGAGATCACTTTTAAATGTTCACCATAACCCAACTCTGAAAACAATTTTTTTTCAAAGATATGCGGGTTGTTTTCAATTAAAATATTGGCAACTTTTAGTATTCTTCCTGATGAACGATAATTTTGTTCTAACTTAATCACTTCTAGCTTCGGAAAGTCCTGTTTTAGTAAGATTAAATTTTTGGGACGGGCACCCCGCCAGGAATAAATTGACTGATCATCATCACCAACCACCGTAAATTTAGCTCGGCTTCCTACCAATAATTTAATAAATTCATACTGACTGGTATTGGTATCTTGATATTCATCCACGAGTAGATAGCGAATACGGTTTTGCCATTTTTCTCTAACTTCTTCATTGGTTTTCAGTAATAAGGTGGGTAATAAAATCAGATCATCAAAATCTAAAATACTACAAGCTTTAAGTTGTTTTTCGTAAAGTTGATAGCAGTGGGCAAATAATTTTTCTTTATTGGTTTGTGCTCGAGCCATCGCTATAGTTGAATCGATAATATCATTCTTCCAATTTGAGATGGTAGCGCGTAATTGGTTAATAAGGTCTTTGTCACCTTCAAACCATTGTTGAGTGAGCTCCTTAAGCAGAGCAAATTGGTCATGATCATCAAATAGTGAAAAATTAGATTTTATTCCCAGATGTTTATATTCGCGGCGAACAATATCTAAACCTAACGTATGAAAAGTGGAAATTTTCAGCCCTCTGGCCTCTTGTTTGCTTAACGAATGGGCAATACGTTCTTTCATTTCTCGCGCAGCTTTATTAGTAAAAGTCACGGCAACAATATGACGAGGCAAATACTCCTTAACTCGAATGAGATAAGCGATTTTATTAATGATTACCCGAGTTTTGCCCGAACCCGCACCAGCCAATACCAGGCAAGGCCCCGAGACATACTCCACTGCTTGTTGTTGGCTTGAATTTAAACGCACAGAAAATGAACCCTAAGTAAAATTGTTCGCTAGTATATACTGATTTATCCATCATGTTCAATCAGAGGTAGTAGCATTAAAAATAAAAACTCGAGCTCTATTGAATGAAAGTCAACGCTTGTTCAACAACTTCAATTCCTGCTCCTGGTTTATGTGCATTTTCACTAAGGTAACGTCGCCACTGTTTTGCCCCTTTTCTACCATTAAAGATACCTAGGGTATGTCGCATAATATGATTAAGCTGTCCGCCTTGACTAAGTTGCGTTTCGATATAAGGATAAAGTGCTTGTATTGCCGCAATCGGATCAATAATTGGCGTATCATCGCCAAAAATTTGCTGATCAATCTGGGTTAAGAGCATCGGATTTTGGTAAGCTTCTCGTCCTACCATCACACCATCAACATAATTTAAATGCTGTTTGATCTCTTCAATGGTTTTAATGCCACCATTTATGGCAATAGTTAACTGCGGATAATCACGTTTTAGCTGATAGACTCGTTCATAATCAATAGGTGGCACTTCTCGATTCTCTTTGGGACTGAGTCCTGAAAGCCATGCTTTGCGAGCATGCACAATAAATGTTGCGGTATATGGCATGACTTTTTCAATAAATTCACATAAAAATGCATAACTATCTTGGTTATCAATACCAATGCGAGTTTTTACCGTCACAGGTATATTGACCTCTTGTTGCATAGCTGCAACACAATTTGCCACTAAATCAGCTTTAGCCATTAAACAAGCACCAAACATACCATTTTGAACACGATCCGATGGACACCCCACATTAAGATTAATCTCAGCATATCCTCGTTGCTCAGCTAAATTTGCACATTTAGCCAATGCAATGGGATCACTGCCACCTAATTGTAAACTCACCGGCTGTTCCTGACTATTAAAAGCAAGATAATCCCCTTTACCATACAAAATTGCGCCGGTAGTAACCATTTCGGTATAGAGTAAGGTTTGTTTGGTCAATATACGATGAAAATAACGACAATGTCTGTCAGTCCAATCGAGCATGGGGGCAATAGAAAAGCGGTTTAATGTGGATTTTTTATACAAATTTACCTCGACATACCTTGATAAAGTGATATTCTAGCTTTGATTTTTTTATAGTACAACTATTTATAACATAAGGAATGAGGATGTTTAACAATCAAACAACTATTATTTCAACTAAATCAAATGAACAATCAAATGAACTATTAAAAGAAAAAATGAAATTTATTGCGATTATGCAACAGATCTTTGGGGTATTAAATATTATTGGCGGTACATTTTACTGCCTAGGTATCCTTACTGCATTTATAGGTATTCCATTAATCATTGCTGGAGTTAAGCTTTTCAAATCAGGAGGGGCATTTAGTATGGCTTCAGCGCTTAATAGAGAAGAGGACTATATCAAAGCTATTAATAACTTACATGGGTATTGGAAATTTACATTAATTAGTTACATAGTTTTAATACTCTTTCTGCTACTTTATATTTTATTTGTAGCTGTAATAATTTTTGGTGCAGCTCATCGTTAGCAACCTGCCTATTTTACTTAGATTGACATAAAGAAAAAAACTCGTTATTGAAGTGCCCCCAATAGCTGGACAACCAATTACTGGGGGGCTTTTTATGTCAAAATATCGCCGCTCAATAGATAGATAACGCTATCCACTCATTAGTAAATCTTAAATCTCCTCGCATACTTTTTAGTATAATTATTACTAACATCTCTGATAATTTTATTTTTTTCTAAGAGTTTTAACAATAATTCGCCATTAGGATGGGAATATTTATTGTTTGAACCAAAACAGATAACCGCATTAATAAATTTTAGTTTAAAAAAATCGTCAGAATAATTGTCACCACTTCCATGATGAGGTATTTGCAAGGTTCCTATATGCCAATCAAAGTTATTTTCAAAATCGTAATCCTTAGATTCAAAATAAAGTTTGCTCAATGATGCATAAGATTTGATAATAAGTTTCCTAACTTCTTCTACGCAATTTATCTCTTTAGTAGCTTTAAAAGGAATATCCCCTGTATATAGGCAACTCTGTTTCTTAAAAATTTTATTATATTTTTTTAAGTCTAAATTTCGCAAATAAGAATATAAATGAAAGGGAACTGGACCAGAAAAAACACCTAAACAAATTTTATTTAAATCTCTATTAATTTTCATATATTGAGCTTTCAAATAATTTAATGGCTTGATATCGATATTTTTATTTTTATTTTTAAGTTTTTTTTCTATATTTTTAAGTTTTTTTTCTATATGTTTAAGTATTTCTGTTATATCTTTAACATCCATTAATAGCTCGGACGTTAACTTCGTTTTTATAAAGAAAGTAGAAATTTTTCTCTTATAATCCGAACAACAAAAATATTTTATAAAGTCATAAGGTAGATATAACCATATAGGAAAATAATAATGAGATTGAGGATCAGGATGATAAATAATCAATTTGTTATCATAATATTGTAATTTAAAAATGGGATTAAATGTTTTTAACAGTTCTCCTCTACTTTCAACTTTACCCTCATTTGTAACTATAACTAAATCTCTGTTTTTATTTTTATCTTCATCGGTATTTGATTCATCGGTATTTATTTTAATAATATGACAATCCTCACCAAAAAATTTTGGGGTATCTGTCAAGAGTTGATAATAAGCCTGAAAATCGATATCAATTTTTTTTAGTAATACATCTATCAATAATAAACTTTTTTGTTCCTCGCTCAGCACAGGAATAATCAAATTTTTAACTTGATATTGCCCTTTATAGGTTATCAAAAAACTAATATGATCTGCATGGAAATGAGATATAAATAGCAAATCTATTTTCCAAACTTTATCTTTATTGTTGATTATTCGATGTTCAAAATAATCAAATAATTTAGGGCTATATTCTTTAAGTTTTTTTTTGTTATGTCCTCGATCATTACCACAGTCAAAGACCATTTCGAAAACATTGTTGCCTGAATAAATTTGCTCTGAATAAAAAGCGCCTTGGCCAACTGGGTGAAATACTCTTTTTAAAAATATTTTCATTGTCTCAAAACCTTTTTAGTATCACAATAATGTTTAATTATTGTCATTTAAAATAATTCTATCCACTATTCAATCAATTTTATGCATCATTTATACTACAGTTGGGTATCTTATTACTAAATTTTTAAAATATCTCATTGATAATGATTTATCTTATAACATTTAGGGTAAATATGATATTTATAAAAACGCAAAGTTATGTAGCAAAATATTTAAATATACTAATCCATAAATTGCCTATTGAATAAATTTTTCCAAATAATCAGATAGAAACATCTAAAATTAGTAGATGAAGTAATAAGCTAGAAAGGTTGAAAATCAATATAAAGTAGTAATGAGCTTAATTAAATATTCGCTATGAGAAATATAAAAACCCCAGTAATTGGTTGTCCAACTATTGGGGATCACTTCATATTCGAGTTTTTTTAAAGATTATATTCGATTGTTTTGCTTTAGGGGTTTATGGGTTATTATCTTGATCATCATCAGAATCCGTATTAATTGGATCTGAGATACGTTGTTGGTTCATCTCTTCCAATGATAAAGAACCCTCTAAAGTTGATGTTTTGATATCAGTCACCACGCCTCTGTTATCAAAATAAATCGCATAATTAATTTGGCTTACTTTGCCATGTTGTGGTTGTTGACGAAAGACATAATACCAAACGTTACCACCAAAAGAGGAAGTTAACATTGGTGAACCCATGATGAAAGCCACCTGTTCTTTGGTTTGACCGACTTTTAATAATTCAATTGCCTCTTGGGTAATATAGTTACCTTGATTGATATCTGGCCTATAAACTAGGCGGTCTGTAAATGAACAACCAGTTAACATCATAGCTGACACAATTATAAGCGGAATAAGTTTACGATACTGCATCTAAATTTATCCATTTAAAATAATAATAGCGCATATTATCGCTGATATTTTCACTAAGCGCTAGATAAAATAATAAAATCTTTAGGAATTGTGTTATAAAAAGCATTGTTATACTGACAATTATCAGCAAATTTTAATAAATTACTTCTTAAATCTAATCTTAATACTCTATAATGAAAAACTATTATCAAGCAATGACAGGTAAAAAATGAAATTAGAAACGATTGAACAAAAAGCAAGTTATGCGATTGGGCTGCAAATTGGCCAACAATTAAAAGAATCTGGCTTAAATAATTTAGAGCTTAATGCATTAAAATTAGCGATGGAAGATGTTTTGAGCGGTAATCAACCCGCATTACCTTTACAAGAGTTACACGATGCCCTTCGTCATGTTCACGAAGAAGCAGCGAAACAAAAAGCCAAACAAGCTGAAAAAATTGCCCAAGCAGGTCAAGACTTTTTAGCTGAAAATCTAAAAAAAGAGGGCATAAAATCGACGGAATCTGGTCTGCAATATGAAATCATTAAACAAGGTGATGGCGCATTTCCTAAAGCAACCGATCGTGTTCGAGTTCATTATACCGGACAATTAATCGATGGTACGGTATTTGATAGTTCAGTTGAACGTGGGCAACCAGCTGAATTCCCGGTTAATGGTGTCATCCGTGGTTGGGTTGAAGCATTACAATTAATGTCGGAAGGTTCAAAATGGCGTCTATACATTCCTCAAGAACTCGCTTATGGTTCACAAGGCGCCGGCGCTTCTATTCCACCTTATAGTGCACTGATTTTCGATGTCGAATTATTAAAAGTCCTATAAGTATTATATATGGACGCATTCGCGTCCATTATTTGGTATTTACTCATTAATTATTTTCGGTAAAAAACATGAGCCAAAGGCAGCCATTAGGAGTAAAACACTAGCAGCGCCAAAAGCAATATAGTGAGTATGCCAATTGTCATATGCCCATCCTCCTAACCATGAACCAACCATTGCGCCAATTTGATGTCCAAGGTAAGTTAATCCTGAGAGTAGGCCTACAATTTTCACGCCATAAATATCAGCACTAATAGCACTAGATAAAGATAAAGCACCTGCCCAAACTAATCCCCCAACTAATGCAATGCCATAGAGTTGCCATTTAGTTGAAGCAATGACTAATGCGATAAAACCAAGCCCTCGAACTAAGAAGATCATTGCTAATACTAATTTTCGTTGCACTATATCGGAGATAATACCGAGTACCAAGGTACTAAAAATAGCCACTAATCCGATTAAACCTATTCCAGAAGAACTAGTAATTGCGTCGAAACCGTGATCGATTAACATAGGAACACCATGTGTACCAAGTAAATTCATGCTAAACCCACAAGTAAATAAGCCAAAACTAAGCAACCAGAAAGGCCGTGTTTTTAACACCTGTTTTAAAGTTATAACATTTTTTAGATTTTCCTGAACTTCTGTTGTCGCTGTCTCAATATGATTATCTTTCATAATAAAAATAGCGATAGGCAGAGCTAGTAGCATAAAAAGCAGAGAAAATCCGACTAACGTGGTTTGCCATCCATACAGCGGAATAAAATAAGCAAATACCGGTAGCATAACTGCAATCCCCGCCATACTGCCACTCGACAGAATAAATAGTGCCAAGCCTCTATGTTTGCTAAACCAACGAACCACAATAGGGGTAAAACTGACAGAGCCGACAAATGAGGTACCAAAGGATAAAGCTACCCCAAAAGATAAGAAAAAGTTCCAATAACCGTTTACATTAGCGGCCCAAATAGTTGAGATAATAATGATAATTGAACCTAACAGTAATACAAATCGAGTGCTATATTTGTTGACTAAGTATCCTGCTATCGGCATGGCGATACCGGAAAATAGCATTCCTATAGCAATAATACTCGACAAGGCACTTCGGCTGAAATGGAGATCGTTAGCTATAGGCAGAAAAAAGACCCCCATACTCATCCGTAATCCACTAGAAAGTAAGGTTAAAAATGCGGCTGCTATAACAATATTCCAGCCAAAATACCATCGACTATGCACTTCAATTTCCTATTAGTCTTAATATTAACAACTTGAAAAGTATATCATCTTGTTTAGGTATATAACTTAAAAGTTTTCCGCTATAATAATTATTAATAAATATTCAATGAAAAGTTAAGGAAAGTTATATGTCTACAAATATGATTCGTATCGCTATTGCTGGCGCAGGTGGAAAAATGGGACGACAACTGATTCAATCTGTCTCGCAAATTGAAGGGGTTACCTTAGGTGCTGCATTTGAACGAGAGGGATCATCATTGATTGGTAGTGATGCTGGTGAACTTGCTGGTATTGGTCACTGTGGAATAAAAGTTACTGCTGACTTACAACAGGCGAAAGATCAGTTTGATGTCTTAATCGATTTTACCCGTCCTGAAGGCACACTTTGCCATTTAGCTTTTTGCATTGAAAATAAAAAAATGATGATTATTGGTACCACCGGATTTGATGAGGCCGGTAAACAAGCTATTACAACTGCCGCGAAACAAATTGCTATCGTGTTTGCTGCAAATTTTAGTGTTGGCGTGAATTTAGTCCTTAAGTTACTTGAAAAAGCCACCAAGATTATGGGTGATTATACCGATATCGAAATTATCGAAGCCCATCATCGTCATAAAGTTGATGCTCCTTCGGGGACTGCGCTTGCTATGGGCGAAGCGATTGCCGATGCGTTGGGTTGTGATTTAAACGATCGCGCTGTTTATTGTCGTGAAGGACATACCGGTGAACGCCCTAAAGGTGCTATTGGGTTTGCAACTATTCGTGCCGGTGATATCGTTGGTGAACATACTGCTATTTTTGCTGACATTGGTGAAAGAGTCGAAATTAGCCATAAAGCCTCAAGTCGAATGACTTTTGCCAATGGTGCTGTTCGCGCTGCATTATGGCTTGCCAAACAACCAATTGGACTTTATGATATGCGCGATGTGCTTAATTTAAACAATCTATAATATTAAAGCATGTCAGATGAAGTTTGGATGCGTCATGCATTAAAGTTGGCCAAACACGCGGAGTCACTAGGTGAGATCCCAGTAGGTGCAGTGATTGTTGATGCAAATAACCAAATCATTGGTGAAGGTTATAATCAATCAATTATGCAACATAACCCAACAGCTCATGCGGAAATTATGGCTATCGAACAAGCCGGCCAATGTATACGCAACTACCGATTAGTAAATACAACTTTATATGTTACCCTAGAACCTTGTATTATGTGTGCTGGGGCGATCATTCATAGTCGTATCCAACGTGTTGTCTATGGTGCCAGTGATTATAAAACTGGTGCCGCAGGTTCCTATATTGATATTCTGTCCAGAACAGGGATTAACCATTTTGCGCAAATCACCGGCGGTATTTTGTCTGATGAGTGTAGTTCAATGTTGAGCAATTTTTTTCAAAAGCGTCGGCAGCAAAAAAAACAGCATAAACAATCAATCCTTAACGCTATTGAAGATTAATTTCATATTTAAGCACAAATTCTTTAAATCATTTCTTAATTATTTGATAAAGTTTTAGTTTAGTTATTTTTTTTAATTATGAAAATTGCTAAAATCTCACTTTGTTTTTTAAAAAGTACATTGAGCATTATTAATGAAAAAGCACACATTAGAAACTATGATATCGGCGGAGGAGATCCAAACCCGAATTAAGGCATTAGGTCAACAAATTAGTCAAGATTATGCAAATAGTCAAAATGAACTTATATTAGTTGGTTTGTTAAGAGGTTCTTTTATCTTTATGGCTGATCTAAGCCGTTCTATTACCGTCGGTCACGAAGTCGATTTTATGACAGCTTCAAGTTATGGCAATGCAGTGGTAAGCAATCGAGATGTCAAAATATTAAAAGATTTAGATGAAGATATCCGGGATAAAGATGTATTAATTGTCGAAGATATTATTGATACCGGCAATACACTAAGTAAAGTGATGGCGATATTAAAACTGCGTCATCCACGTAGTATTGAAATTTGTACCTTATTAGATAAGCCATCGCGTCGTGAAGTAGCTGTACCGGTAAAATATATTGGATTTTCAATTCCTGATGAGTTTGTGGTGGGCTATGGTATTGACTATGCCCAGCACTATCGTCACTTACCTTATATTGGTCATGTAACATTACTTGAATCTTAATTAAAGCTTCATTGAAAAAATTTAAAACATATGGCAAGTAAGGACGAATAAATGATCGAGTTAACAGATATTACCAATACAATAAATTTTCAATTTGCTATCGTCGGTTATCAGTTCCCTGATAGTAAAGATAATTGGTGTTTACTAAAAGTTATCGTACAACAAAATAATAATCGGTTTGAAAAAACCGATCCGGCTTTAGAGATCGCTGATTTACACACTCTGTATAATTGGTTTGATGATCTATCGAAAAGTCGATTACCTAGTCATGCTGAGTTATGGTTTACTGAACCTTGCTTTTCACTTGCTTTCATTGCTAGCAAAAACCAAAAAGTCACAATCTCTATTAAACTTAGTTGTGAACTTAAACCGGATTTTTGTTTTGATGATCCCTATGAATTACACAATGATGGAACAATCGTTTTTCAGTTAGCTGAATCTAACTTTATAGCGATACTAGAAAATCTAAAACAATGGATCGAAAAGTATCCTCCTCGAAAATAATATTCGATGAGAATTAACGTTATTTTACAGATCGTATCATAGACGGTAAAAGAGCAGATATGTTAGATTGACAAACAATAACAAACCTATAATCGCTCCCATAACAATTTCTAAAAAATTATCGAGGTATATGTGTCACGATTTTCGCGTTCATTATGCTTACTTCTAATGGTAACGACGGCATCAACTTATGCCGAAATGAAGTTATCCATTAAAGGATTGTCAGGCAAACTTGCTGAAAATGTTGACGCTCGTCTTTCATTGATTACCCCTGATAAGGTTAATACTACGCCAAATTTCAAACGCTATTTTGAAAGTGAAACCGGAAAAGCACTTCGTGCGTTAGGCTATTATTCCCCTACTTTTGAATATGATGAAACAGATCCAAAAGTGTTAGTGGTGACCGTGTTACCTGGTGAACCCATTAGAATTAAAGAATTAAATATTAATCTCAATGGCGAAGGTAAAGAAGATAAAGATTTTCAAGAATTGCTAACCACACAGTTACCTAAAATTGGCGATATTTTAAATCATGGCATTTATGAGAACTTTAAAAAGGACTTAGAAAATATATCACTAAAAAAAGGATATTTTGATGCTGATATGCCAGTACATCAATTAGCCGTTGCGCAATTTGTGCATCAAGCCTTTTGGAATATAGACTTCAATACCGGCAAGCGTTATAAATTTAGTATAGTTAAATTTCCAAATGTAAAAATCCGTAAGGATTATCTGCAAAATATTGTACCGTTTAAAGAAGGAGATGAATATTCGGCTGATGATTTATCACTGTTAAATCGTCGCCTGAGCTCAACTAACTGGTTTAATTCCGTTGTGGTTACCCCAGACTTTCCTAATCTAACTGAAGACAAAGCATTACCCATCGAAGTGGTGACCACCCCTCGCAAAAAAAATGCAATGGACTTAGGTTTGGGGTTTTCTACCGATAATGGGGTGCATGGTAAAATTGGCTGGAGCAAACCTTGGATTAATAGTCGCGGTCAGAGTTTTCAAAGTAGCCTTTCTCTCTCATCGCCGGAACAAATTATTACCATGAGTTATAAAATACCATTAAAAAAAGCCCCTATTGAACAGTATTACACCATCCAAAGCGGTTATAAAAAAATTGATAACAACGATACTGATTCACGGTCCTATACTTTAGGTGTACTTCGTAATTGGGATAACTTTGACGGTTGGCAAACCGCGCTAGGTTTTAATGTATTACGCGATGACTTTACGCAAGGTGACGACAGTTTCAAAACTTTCTTATATTATCCTTCACTTAGTATCACCCGTATCCGTAATGACGGTAACTTATTACCTATGTGGGGTGATTCTCAACGTTATTCGGTTGAAGGGGCGGCTCGTGCTTTAGGATCAGATATTAATTTAGTGCGTTTTCAAACTCAACAAACTTGGATTCGTTCAATTAGCCATTCACATCGTTTTATAGCTCGCGGTACTTTCGGCATTATTCAAGCAAGTAATTTTGAACGGGTTCCGCCCTCTTTTAGATTTTTTGCTGGTGGTGATCGCAGTATTCGAGGATATAGCTACCAATCAATATCGCCAAAAGATAAAAAAGGCAAATTAAAAGGGGCTTCAAAGCTGATAACTGGTTCGGCTGAATATCAATATAATGTCACCGGTTCTTGGTGGGGAGCAGCATTTATTGATACCGGTGAAGCGATAGATAAAGTCGATAAGACTAAATTTTATACGGGTACCGGTTTAGGTATTCGTTGGGCTTCACCTGTTGGTCCAATTAAATTCGATCTAGCAACACCTCTTGACCGAAAAGATAAAGGCTCTATACATCTATATATTGGTTTGGGAAGCGAATTATAATATGGCAAAAAATCCAAATAATGTAAAAAAAGCTAAAAAAATTAAGCGAATACGAAAATGGAAGAAACGTAGCATTGCTGTGTTATCTATTTTTGTTTTGGTTATCACTTTTATTATTTTAATGATCTACACCAGTTTAGGTGTCAAGCTAACAATGTATGTTCTTAATAAATTTTTACCGGAATTAAAAATAGAACAAGTAACCGGTACCTTTCATAACCTACACGTTACAGGACTTTCGCTTGAATTACCCGGTGTCAACCTACAAGTAAAAGATGCTAAATTGGAATTGGCTGGTTCATGTTTGATCCAAACCAAAATTTGTGTTGATAAATTTGACGCCGATGGCGTGAGCGTGGTTGTTAATACCGATCAACTTCAACCTTCACCTGATGAACCGATTTCAGAACAACGAACTACGATTAAGACCCCTCTGCCGATCGACCTTCAGCAAACCCATATTACTAATGTCACAGTAAAAGTGAATGATATGCAGTTTGCTATGTCTGATTTTAGCGGAAAAGCCAGATGGGTAAATGAAAAGATTTATGTCTACCCTGCAGTTGCCATGGATCTACAAGCAATCTTTGCCGATACTGACGCCAATACCAATAAACCTAATACTTCTGATGATGACCTACCGGTAAATCAAAAGATTAACCAATTATTTAATCAACCCTTAATTAAATCACTTCCACAGGTGAATATTCCATTAGATATTGATGTTAGCAGTTTGACCGGCAACAATTGGCTATTGCATATTGGTGGCCAAGATTATCGTTTTAATCGAGTTAATATTAAAACGAATATGATTAATAATTATATTACTGTAAAACGAGTCGAAACTGATGCCATAACGCCATATGGCAATGCCCACGCTTCTGTATCTGGACAGATTACGTTAGGAGATGATTGGCCTATTTTTGCCTTAATCAAAGCGGATAACGACAATAATCATCTTAACGGACAATTTTCGGGAAAATTATTAGGCCAATTATTCACTTATACCAATGTTAGCGGATTAAATCAGATTACGGTTGAAGGGCAAATTAATTTTATTGAAAAATATCTACCATTGATGGCAAAAGTGGATGGAAAACACATTCAATGGCCAATTGAAGGAAAACCACAATATCAATTAGACAATTTTGATTTCACTTTAGATGGCAATGTTGAAAAATACAATATGTTAGCCAAAGGGACTATTAAAGGTAAAGATTTGCCAGAGACCAGTCTGGATATGGTTGGCAATGGAACTAATCAATCTGCATCTTTTGAGTATGCTAATATCAAATTCCCTCAAGGTGATATTAATATTTCTGGCCAGTTGGATTGGCAAAAAGCACTCAAATGGGATACCAGTGTTAAACTCAATAATGTTGATCTCACCAAAGAATTACCTAGCTATCCTATCCGTTTAACCGGGCAATTAAAAACCACTGGGTCAATCGATGGTGAAGCATGGCAATTGAATATTCCTGACATGCAATTAAACGGCAATATTAAACAGGCAAGCTTTTCAGCAAATGGCAACCTATTTGTCGATTCTAACCATAAACTATCAGCCAATAATCTGGCAATGGTTTGGGGTAAAAACCAGATCAATATCAATGGTTCTAGCGATAAAGGCAATTTAAATGCTCAACTAAATTTGAGCGCGCTATCATTATTGCTTGATAACCTTAATGGTGATGTTGTTGGTAATATAAAAATGACTGGCAATAGTGCTGCACCGGTGATTGATACCAATTTAAATATTAATGGCTTAAGTTATGAAGATATTACCGTAGCCAAGGCTAACTTTTCGGGTAAAGTTCAATACAACAATCAACTCAGTGGCCAATTAAAGTTAGTTGCTCAAAATATTGATATTGCAACTCAAAGTGTTAAAAACGCCAATATCGAACTTTCTGGTAATGAAGCGCACCACACTTTAGCCGTCAATTTTAATGGTAGCCCGCTTTCCATGACAACCTCGTTAAGCGGAGAACTTGATAAACAACATACTAAATGGACAGCAAGTATACCACATGCCTTATTAACGCTAGGTGATGCTAGCCATTGGCAGTTAGCAAAACCGATAAGTCTCACTTATAATATCGTTAATCAGATACCGACTATTGGTGCCCATTGTTGGCGTAGTAATAATTCCAGTATCTGTTTAGATAAAACATTCGCTGTTGCGCCAAATAACGAGACTTCAATTAGTTTAAAAGATATTGATCTAGCTAAGCTACCGATTCCTAATGATGGTGAAACTAAAATTGATGGTTTTATCAATGGCAAAGCTGATATTAAATTTAATGACGGCAGCAAAATTCCTAACATTAAAGCTAATATAACCAGCAATAAAGTTTTTGTTAAACAGATGATCACCAATCAAGCTTTACCAATTCCTTTTAATTTGTTTAATATCAATGCAGAATTTAATGAGCAACAAGCTAAATTAGATTGGCATTTTAGTTTAAATAAGTTAGGGAAAATAACTGGTAATTTATTAGTTAAAGATCCAACCGCGACCAAAGTATTAAGCGGTCAATTAAACATTGATAACTTAGCATTAGCCATTGTTAATCCATTACTCAGTAAAGATGAATATGCCAAGGGCGCCATTAATGGCAGTGTCAATTTTTCAGGTTCATTAATGGATCCGATCTTAAATGGCGGTATTAATTTAAGGCATAGTGATATTAAAACTTATCAACTGCCAATTGATATTAAATCTGCTATGGTCGATATTAAATTTAATGGTAAATCATCAACCTTAAAAGGCGTATTAGCGACTAAATCAGGAAATATCAATATTAATGGCCAAGCGAGTTGGAATAACTTTGAAAAATGGCAAGCTAATATCTATGTAAATGGGGCGGCGATGGAAGTTACTGTTCCGCCTATGATTAGCATGTCTGTCATTCCTGATATTAAGATTGAAGCAACCCAAGATGAATTAACACTACTGGGTAAAGTATCGATTCCAAAAGGAAAAATTACTGTGGATTCACTGCCGGCTTCAAGTGTGGACGTGTCGTCTGATGAAGTAATGTTGGATAAGAATTATAAACAAATTCAACCACAAAAATTTGGTATGAAAATTAATAGCCATATTGAGATCAATATTGGCGATAAGGTCACAGTTGATGCATTTGGTTTAACCGCGTCATTAAAAGGGAAATTAATCGCCACCCAAACCAATAAAGGTTTAGATTTACATGGTGAAGTTCTAATTCCGAACGGACGGTTCCATGCCTATGGCCAGGACTTAGTCATTAAAAAAGGCGTAGTCACTTTTTCTGGGCCGACTGACCAAGCCATCTTAGATATAGAAGCAATAAGAAATCCTGATTCAATGGATAATAATAATATTACCGCCGGCATTCGCGTCAAAGGATCAACACAAGATCCTAAAATTGAAATTTTCTCTGATCCAGCCATGTCACAGCAAGAAGCACTCTCTTATTTGATCCGTGGACAAGGGTTGGATAATTCTGATCAGAGTGATAATGATATGATGACCGCCTTTTTAGTCGGTGTCGGAACAGCAAAAACCGGAAAATACATTGGTGATATCGGTAATGCTTTTGGCGTTAAAAACCTAACTTTAGATACCCAAGGTGCCGGCAATAGTTCAAAAGTAGTCGTCAGTGGTTATATCTTACCTCATCTGCAATTAAAATATGGGGTGGGCATTTTCGACTCATTAGCAACTTTTACCCTGCGATATAGATTATTACCCAATTTCTATGTGGAAGCAGCCTCCGGTTTAGCCCAAACATTAGATTTTATTTATCAATTTGAGTTCAACTAATTTTTGCTCTTAATTTAGTTCGCCAAAATTGGCGGACTAAATTAAGATTTACTGCCTATGAGCATCTCTCGCTTGATCCCAAATCCTTTACGTTTTTCCACCTTAAAACCCGCACTAATTAAATTACGGCGAACAAAACCTGCCGCGGTAAACGTGGCAAAAGTTCCATCTTTATTGGTTAAGTTATAGCACTGTTTAAATAGGGATGCTGACCACATATCTGGATTTTTTGCTGGTGAAAAACCGTCAAAAAACCAAACATCAATTAAACTATTTTGTCGTTGTAAAAAATCAGGAAAATGAGTGATATCGTCAAAGCAAATAACTAGATTAATATCATCTAAAGTCTCATTAGCTGATCCTTGTAAATAATCGCGTAATTTTGGCGCGAGAGAACTTAAAGAATCATGACTGCTGATCACCTTGTTATGAATTTTTATCATTTCTAGTTCTGATAAGGGGTATCGTTCGACACTAAAAAAATTTAATCGTTTGAGCACACTATTGGGATTTTGCTGCCTAAATTGTTTGAAGGTCTGCCAAGCAATTAAAAAACTTAACCCGGAACCAAAACCAGTTTCTCCTATAGTAAAACTCTCTTGTTGATGTTGTAAAAAACGCGCAAATAAACGATTTCCTTCGATAAAAACATAACGAGTTTCATCTATTGCACCATTGGTATTAAAATAAACATCATTAAAAAAGCGAGAAATTGGGATTTGATCGTCATCCCAAATGATAGTTGATTCGTGCATAAACATCCTTTAACGCGATATTTAACAAACTGTATATTCATATAGATTACGTATATAATACGCCAAGTTAACTTGTGAGGTAAATTATGGTTTTTCTTTTTCGTTTAATCTTTGTGTTGTTTATTGGCATTATAACTTGTGTGCTAGGGGTTATATTTTGCTTATTCAATCCTCGCAATCCAAAAAATGTGGCTAGATTTGCCCATCTTTTTAGTTTTTTCTTTAAACCATTATTAGGGGTAAAGGTTGATACTCGTAAATATCCTGGAATTGAAAAGTTAGGTAGCTGTGTATTTATCGCCAATCACCAAAATAATTATGATATGGTTGTGGCTGCCGATATTGTACAACCGAAAACCGTCACTGTCGGCAAAAAAAGTCTGGCACTGATCCCTTTCTTTGGGCAACTTTATTATCTTACCGGCAATATTTTAATTGACCGTAACAATAAATCAAAAGCCCGAGATACGATTAATTTCGTCGTTAAAGAGATAAAAAAACGTGGCATATCAATTTGGATGTTCCCGGAAGGTACTCGTAGTCGCGGGAGAGGTTTATTGCCATTTAAAACCGGGGCATTTAAGGCCGCTATTGCCGCGGGGGTACCTATTGTGCCTATCTGTGTATCAGATACGAATAATATCAAGTTAAATCGCCTTAATAATGGTCAGATGATTGTCGAGATGCTGCCGCCGATTGAGACCAAAGATTTAAGCAAAGAAGATGCAAGAACTTTAATGGAACAGTGCTATCAACAAATGTCAGAAAAAATTGCGCAAATTAATTTGGAAGTAACTAAATTAAATAATCAGTAATCATTATGACTAAAACCGATCGTAATTTTGATGATATCAGCCATAAATTTGCTAAAAATATTTATGGCACAAACAAAGGCAAGATTCGCGAAGCTATCGTTTGGCAAGAGCTAGAAAACATCTTAGCTAACTATCGAGCGGATAAACCATTAACGATTTTAGATGCAGGCGGTGGACAAGGTCAGATTGCTTGTCGACTAGCAAAATTAGGGCATGAGATTACTG
Organism: uncultured Gilliamella sp.; assembly: GCA_946482005.1. Lineage (GTDB taxonomy): Bacteria > Pseudomonadota > Gammaproteobacteria > Enterobacterales > Orbaceae > Gilliamella. The sequence goes on along the minus strand of CAMLPV010000001.1, from coordinate 194,198 downwards.
TTTGTGATATTTCCGAACAAATGCTGGAATTAGCAAAAAAGCAAGCTGAACAAGAAAATCTACAGTTAAATTTTATTCACTGCCCTATTCAAGATCTCGAACAATTTATTAAAACGCAATTTGATATTGTGATCTGTCATGCAGTTTTAGAATGGGTAGCTGAGCCAATCCAAATAATCCAATCTTTAAAGAAACATCTTAAACAAGATGGCTATTTATCTTTAATGTTTTATAACTACCACGGGCTATTATTCAAAACCGTGACATTAGGCAATTTTGGTTACACTCAATCGGGACTGGCCAAACGCAAAAAGAAAACCTTATCACCTGATTATCCCCGCGATCCAAATCACGTGTATCAATGGTTAAACCAACAAAATTTTGAGATCATCGATAAAACTGGGATTCGGGTTTTTCACGACTATTTAACCAATAAGTCAAAAGCAGAAACACATTTCGCAGAGTTATTAGCAATCGAAAAACAGTATTGCCAAACCGAACCCTACATTAACTTAGCAAGATATATTTTGGTCACAGCTAAATTATCAAATGCAAATTGATAAAAGAGATTAGGGAGACATTAGGGAGACATTAGGGATAGTATATTGCTTAACACTATCCCTATTTAATATTAGAAGAAATATTAGAAGAAAATTGCATTAACAATTAATAATGACACAGTTCCTGCCGCCCATAATACCGTTGAAGTAATACTCCAAACTTTAATTTGTTCTTTAACTTCCGTTACCCCTAATGAACGATTAACTACCCAAAAATAAGCATCATTGAAGTGAGAAAACATAAAAGAACCAATTGAGCAGCCTAACCCTGCCATGATTGGATTTACACCTAAGGTGCCAATCATTGGGGCAGTAATACTGGCTGCGGTAATCATAGCTACTACACCTGAACCTTGGATTAAACGAATCAACGTCGAGATAGTTAAGGGTAATAAAATACCGGGTACACCAATTTTAACAATATATTCGGCAATAATTTGACCGGTTCCCGAGTCACGCAGCACCATTCCTAAAGCGCCACCACCGCCAATAACTAGCAATATGATACCAGCAGATCGGATTGAGTTTTCCATGTGATGTACAACTTCTTTTCGAGGAAATGAATTGGTTAATGCCATTATGGAAATTAATAATCCAATACCAACAGCAACAATCGGATGCCCCATGGTTTTTAACATAATAGCAATGGTATTATCCCATTTCATTTCATTAACTAATGTTGCAGTTAATATCAGTATGATCGGGGTGACGATCGGCGCAAATGATGCTAATGCACTGGGTAAGTGTTGATCTTCATCAATATTATTCGAAGTCACAGTTAAAGGTTCACGGGTAAAATTCTCACCATCTTCTGTTGGAATTTGATAAATACTACGCCCAACATAGCGAGTATAAATAAAACCAGCAAAAGTGATAGGAATAGCAAGTAACATTGCCCATAACATATATTCACCAAGTCCAATACCAAATTGCGATACAACACCAAATGGTCCAACTGCTGGAGGAATCATACTATGGCTAATCACTAGCCCCATTGCTAATGTCGATCCTAGTCCGACAACTGATTTACCAGTACTACGGGATATAGCTTTAACCAGCGGTAATAAAACTATAAATGCAGAGTCACAAAATACTGCCAAGCTAACTAATAAACCGATGATGACCAGCGCTAAGGCTTCCCGCCCTTTTCCCAGTAGTTTAATAAAGACTTGAGCCATTTTTTGTGCCGCTCCACTGAGCTGTAAAACCGACCCCATCATCACGCCGAACCCAATAACAATTCCTATGTTACCCAGTGTATTACCAAAACCTTTACTAATTGTGGCGATCATGAATTCACCGGGCATGCTGCCTAATGAACCAGTGATTAAAGCGGATATAATTAACGCTGGAAATGCTTGAATTCGAGTTTTTAAGATCATAAAGAGTAACAAGGTAATTGCTACAAGTAAGCCGGCGACCATTCGCCAGCTACTTTTTTCTATGCTATGTAGACTGCCAAGATAAAAAACAATCAATCCAACAACCACTAAAATCACACCATTGAATAAAACATAAGGATAAAGTGATTTTTTATTTTCTTTTTTAGACATAAGGATACCTCCTTCGATAGTGAATTTGGCACTAACGAAAAAAAAGATAATTATAAAAATGAATAACGACTTGTTAACGCTTGAAATTTGGTGCGTATAACGCCGCTAAACGAATTGCTTCAATCAAACTTACAGGATTTGCTATTCCCTTACCGGCAATATCGTTTGCTGTACCGTGATCTACTGAGGTACGCAGAATTGGCATGCCATTGGTAATTGAAATAGTACGGTGAAAATCAACCATTTTCGTTGCAATATGACCTTGGTCATGATACGGCGATAACACGGCATCATAACTTCCTCCCATCGCAAAATGGAAGACACTATCAGCAGGTTTAGGACCGTTGATATCAATTCCTTGTTTTTGAGCCATTTCAATACCAGGTAATAGTACATCATCGTCTTCATGACCAAAAAGACCATGTTCACCACAATGAGGATTGATACCGGCAACCGTCATTTTCGGTTTATTAATACCCAATTTAATCAATGCTTCATTACAACGAATGGCATAATCACAAACTCTTTCTGGCGTTAATGAAGCAATGGCTTTGACCAGTGCTAAATGACGAGTTAAGAAAAACACCCGTAAATCTCGAACTTGGAACATAGTGAGCGGGTCTTGACTACCGGTAAGGTCGGCTAATATCTCGGTATGACCTATATAGTTAACCTTACCAGCTTTAAGGGATTCTTTGTTAATCGGTGTGGTTGCTATAGCATCCAGTTTTTTTTGCATAGCAAGCTCTGTGATAACTTTAATATAGTGGAATGCCGCTTGACCACATTGTCCTTCAATCTGGCCAATTTTAAAGGTATCATAATTTAACTCGCCACACTGAATAAGATTCAAAACATTAGGTTTATCTTGTATTTGAGTTAGATCGGTAATTTCATTAATGTGCAAATTTATGTTAGCGAATTGACAGGCGTCGGCTAAAATCTTTTTGTCACCAGTTACCACTACACATCCATATTCATAGGTTTCTGCTGCTGCAATACTTTTCACAACAATTTCAGGGCCTATTCCCGCTGGATCGCCCATAGGTACTCCGATTAAACAACGACGTTTCATTTATTACTCCTTTAAAATTATTCAAAATTTTCTCAACTTAGGTTGTTTTATCTAAGTTGAACTAGTTACAAAGTATTAATGCTTCAAGCTTTCATGTGATGAAATCTTGGTACTCAAATAGTCGATACAATGAACTAACGTATTATCATTACCGACAAATCCACCTTTGGTTACAATCGAATAGCCATCACATTTCCCGCCGACTAGGTGGCCATAAACGGTTAATGGTTCCACTTCATCTTTTAGTAAAAATCCACTGCTTCCTAATCGATTAACCACATTTACCGTAACATCTCCGCCACTGATATAAATGCCTCGTATAATGGATTCAGGATGGAATAGTACTTGCGCCGTTATTTCTGCTATCGCTTGATTTAACCTGTTACTAATTTCACTTATACTCATATTATTGTTAGCGGCTAATTTGCTTAAGTCACCAACATGTTCTGGCATTTCAACGGTATCAATACCAATAACATCAAATTGTTCTACTTTTTCTAGCAATTTGTTGACGATGGGTTTCGCTTTTTTAGTGTCTGTTGCAATCTCGATTAGTTGATCTATTAATACAGTTTCTAACCAAACTTTTCGGTCATATCTCAATTTTTTAATTTGTCTTTGAGTAAGATCCGAAACACTGCCTATTGCAACAAAAACTTTGTTGGCCATCTTTCGTTCTGATGAATAACGCAGATCAGCAAATTGCGCAGTGAATGGTCCCGGATCAACACAAAACACTGGCAAATTAACATTGTTCGCAGCTTGGGCTATCACGCTAATATCAGCATCGGTTGTGGCATCAAATATGACAATTCGTCCGCCTTGTTGATAGATGTGTTTTAATCGCTGTTCAATCCGATCCTTACCCTCCAAAACATCCTTGAGTGCGATATGAGAAATAGGATAACGAGATTGACAACGAAACAATTCAAGAATGGACGATTCAGTCATCGGATTTTTAGGATCATTACGCATAGCTGTATTTTGTAATGGCACTCCATTAACTAACAAAGAACCACCTACACAGATGCGATCACTTGATGGATAAACGGGAACAACTAACGCCATTAAGTTAGGATCATTATCAATAACTGCATCAACCTCGGCACCGAGATTTCCGCGTAATGTAGAATCAATACGTTTACTAATTAACGGTTGATACTTGCTAAATTGATTTAGACAATCAACAACCCGTGAATAAGCCTCTTTATAAGGTATTGATCGAGAATCTGTGGCAAAGGAAATAACATCAAATTTGCTAAGATCTTCATTTAATTTTTCTAAACAAGTTATTGCATTAAACCCTTTCTTGCTTAATAAAGCACATGTGGCATTAGCACCGGTTAAATCATCAGCTACAACGGCTACTTTCATAATCTTGCTTCCTCTTAAAAATTAAGTTCAATTAATTAACTTTTTTACATCTTCCTATTGGTCATTGGTTTCATGATTGTTTTTTTCATGTTTTTTATTTCATCGTTTTTTGTGACACCGATTTTGCTTACAACGATTTTGTTACTTTGCTATTTGTTACTTTGCTATTTGTTACTTTACTATTCGTTAAATTGCTTTTTATAAAATCGCTTAATAAATATATTTAATATCCTGTTTGCTTAGTTGTTTTTCGAAATTACTCGGAAATTGCTTTTCAGTTATCAGGTAATTAAATCGATTTAAATCACAGATTTTAAAGCGACATTTAAGACCTAATTTACTGCTGTCAACTAGCAAAAAAGATTGAATCGATCTGGATAATGCCATCCATTTACAATCAGCTTTAATTTGCGATGTCGTTAACGCGCCATCTTCAAGATTAAAACCATCTGCACCAATAAAGGCTAAATCAATAACTTGCTCTGATAGATATTTCATTGCTTGCGAGTTATAAACGGCAGCACTGGATGTTTGTATCTCTCCGGGACAAATAATGGTATTCACTTCTGGACGAGAAGATAATTCCAGCGCGACATGTAAATCTGGGGTAATCACGGTAACTGGCAGGTTGATATTCAAAGCAAACTCTCGCATCGTTGTCCCAGCATCGATAAAAATCACCATTCCTGGTTGCAATAAACCAACCGCAATTTTTCCTACCTGCTTTTTACCTTCGGAACATCGATTTTGTTTGATGTTATAGAGCGGCGTTCCAGTTAAGAAACCTCGTTTTATTTCACCGCCATAAGAGACTTTTATTAAGCCTTTCTCTTGCAAAAGCTTTAAATCTCGTCTAATACTCATATGAGAAACGGAAAAAAGAGTAGATAACGAATTGATGTTGGCTACATCATATTCATCTAAGTACTCTAAAATTCTTTTATATCTCGGTAGTTCTTGTTTCATAGCTAATTTCTCGATTAATTTGTCGGCATTGTAGTAATAAAATAATTGATAAAATGTTAATCTTTTAACAGTTTCACAACCGTGTTTAACTAATGTGATCCCAATCAAACTTTCCCTTTTTCCTCATGACTATTTTGTGAATCGTCAACATTACTTTTGGTTTTATCACTACAATTTCTAAATACCTTTATTGAGTTGTTATTCGAATGAAACGAATTTATAAATAAGGAAAATTTAGCTATGACCACAAAATCAGCAGATCTTCGACCGGTGCAAAGTGAAACGTTAAAATTAGCCAAACAAGTTTTAAGGCAAGAAGCTTCGGCAATAATGGCTATTGTTAGCACAATTAACGATAATTTTTTTAATGCTGTGGAGTTAATTTTACAAACCAAGGGAAGCGTTATCGTGACTGGAATGGGTAAACCCGGCTATATAGCTCGTAAACTTTCAGCGACATTGATGAGTACCGGCACACCGGCTTTTTATTTACATCCAGCCGAAGCTATACATGGTGATTTAAGTTGCATTACCAAAGATGACACTATTATTGCCCGGTCATACAGTGGCGAAACAACCGAAATTATTAATATTTTACCGACCATAAAACAAATTAATATTGCGTTAATCTCCATTTGTGGTAATCCCTTATCAACCTTAGCTCGCTTCGCAACCTACAATTTAAATGCCCATATCACCCAAGAAGCATGCCTCTAAATTTAGCGCCAACTACCAGTACAACGGTACAATTAGCATTAGGTGATGCTTTAGCCATCTCAGTGATGCAGGCTAAAAAATTTAGCAAAGATGATTTTGCTTTTTACCATCCGGGAGGAAGCCTAGGACAAATACGTCTTATGACCGTTAAACAACTGGTTAGAAACTATGAGAGACAGATAGCAATTACTGCCGAAAAATCTATTGCCGAGACTATTTTTGTGATGACGAATGCTGGGATAGGAGTGGTTGCAATAGTCGATAAGGGAAACACATTACTTGGAATTATTACAGATGGTGATATTCGAAGGCAATTAAATCATTATCCAAATTTGTTAAATATCAAGGTGTCGCAATTAATGGTATCCAGCCCAATAACCATTGAAACACATAAATTCGTTGCCGATGCTTTAAATATAATGCAACAACACCAACCAAGACCAATAACAGTGTTACCTGTGATTGATGATAATAACAAATTTATTGGTATGATTCATATTACTGATATATATCATTAAATCCTCTCAAAGCTTATCGTATAATCATCCATAACCAAAAACCAAACTACATGGCAAAATCAATACTCGAAAATTTATCAATAAATCGCTATTATAGTGTCATTAATTTTATTAGTTAAAGGTTGTGATTATGATCGTTGTTACTGGTGGTGCTGGTTTTATTGGAAGTAATATCGTCAAAGGTTTAAATAAACTAGGATATAAAGATATTGTAGTGGTGGATGATTTAACTGACGGCACTAAATTTAGTAATTTAGTTGATTTAGAGATCGCTGACTATATGGATAAAGACGAATTTATCTCATTAGTTATAGCCGGTGAAGATATGGATATTGATGTTATTTTTCATCAAGGAGCTTGCTCATCTACCACCGAATGGGATGGCAAATTTATGATGGAAAACAATTATCAATATTCAAAAGACTTGTTAAATTGCTGTTTAGATCTTGGTATTCCATTTTTGTATGCATCTTCGGCTGCTACTTATGGCGGGCGCAGTGATAATTTCATTGAAGATCGCGCTTATGAAAAACCATTAAATGTGTATGGTTATTCTAAATTTCTGTTTGACCAATATGTTAGACAAGTTTTACCTACAGCAAAATCACAAGTCTGTGGATTCCGTTATTTTAACGTCTATGGACCTCGTGAATCACATAAAGGTAGCATGGCTAGCGTGGCATTTCATTTAAATGAACAAATTAACCAAGGTGAAAAACCGAAACTATTTGTAGGTAGTGATAACTTCAAACGTGATTTTATTTATGTAGATGACGTTGTTGAGGTAAATTTATGGTTCTGGAAAAATAAAATTTCCGGTATTTTCAACTGTGGCACAGGTCAAGCTGAATCTTTCCAATCTGTAGCCGATGCTGTTTTGAATTATCACCGAAAAGGCGAGATTGATTATATTCCGTTCCCAGATAATCTTAAAGGACGTTATCAAAGCTTTACTCAAGCAGATTTAACTAACTTTAGAAAAACAGGATGTCCAATTGAATTTAAAACCGTTGCCCAAGGTACAACTGAATATATGAAATGGCTTAACGAGCAATAAGAGGAGCTTCAATGAAAACGCTGATTATTGGTCCATCTTGGGTGGGTGACATGATGATGTCACAAAGCTTATATCGCACCTTAAAACATTTACAACCAACCATGGAAATTGATGTAATGGCACCTGCTTGGTGCCGTGCTTTATTAAGTAAAATGCCTGAAGTTAATCAATCAATCGCTATGCCAATTAGTCATGGAGAGTTTGCATTAGCTAAACGTTATCAGCTCGGCAAAGAGTTACGTAACAATCAATACGATCAAGCAATCATTTTACCCAACTCATTTAAATCTGCGCTTATTCCCTTCTTTGCTAAAATTCCTAAACGCACTGGTTGGAAAGGTGAAATGCGTTATGGTTTATTAAATGATTTACGGCAGCTTGATAAACAAGCTTTTCCATTAATGGTAGAACGCTATGTCGCTCTCGCCTACCCTAAACAAGATATTCATTCGGCTAAAGATCTACCTCAACCAATTTTGTGGCCAAAACTTAGTGTTGAAAAAGATGAAGTAGATCAAGCATTAGCAACGTTTAATATTCCTAGTGACGTGCCTTTAATCGGCTTCTGTCCTGGTGCTGAATTTGGTCCTGCCAAACGTTGGCCTGATTATCACTATGCCGCGTTAGCTGATTTAATCGTAAAACAGCATGCTAAAATTATTATCTTTGGTTCAGAAAAAGATAAGCCGGTTGGCGAACAAATTATTGGCAAAATGGTACATGGTGATCAATGTATCAATCTGGCCGGTCAAACAAAATTAGACCAAGCAATCAATGTGATTTCAGCATGTAAAGCCATAGTCACAAATGATTCTGGGTTAATGCATGTTGCAGCAGCGCTTGATAAACCTTTAGTGGCACTTTATGGTCCGAGTAGTCCTGATTTTACCCCGCCATTATCCAATAAAGCGGAAGTTATTCGTCTAATTACCGGTTATCACCGCGTTCGTAAAGGTGATGCTGAACAAGGTTATCATCAGAGTTTGATTGATATCAAACCAGATCAGGTTTTTGAAACATTGATGAAACTCATCGTTCGCTGTGAAAAGAGTAATTAATTATGCGTGTATTAGTTGTTAAAACTTCATCAATGGGTGATGTATTACACACGTTACCAGCCTTAACCGATGCGGCTAACTGCATACCTGATATTACTTTTGATTGGGTGGTTGAGGAAAACTTCTCACAGATCCCCTCTTGGCACTTTGCAGTAGATGAGGTTATTCCTGTTGCCATAAGGCGTTGGCGAAAAAATTGGTTTGCTAAAGCGATTCGCCAAGAACGTCAGCAATTTATTACCCATTTAAGACGGCAACAGTATGATTGTATTATTGATGCCCAAGGTTTAATTAAAAGTGCATTTTTAATTACTCGTAAAGCTCGAGGCATTAAACATGGATTAGATCGGCAAAGTATTAAAGAGCCAATTGCTAGTTGGTTTTATGATGTCAAACACCATGTACCTAAACAGATGCATGCCATTGAACGCGTTCGTCTGTTATTTGCCAAAAGCCTTAACTACACCCAACCAGATTCAATCGGTGATTATGCTATTGCTCGTCACTTTTTATCGGCATTACCAGCTGATAATCAACAATATTTAGTTTTTCTTCATGCTACCACTCGAGAAGAAAAGCATTGGACAGAAGCGGCATGGCGAGAGTTAATTGAATTAATCGAACCAACAGGACTCAAGGTTAAACTTCCTTGGGGTGCACCTCATGAACAAGCGCGCGCTTTGCGTTTAGCGCAAGGATTCAATCATGTTGAAGTATTACCTAAACTCTCTCTTAACGAGATCGCCACAATTATTGCTGGTTCTAAGGCTGTCGTCTCTGTAGATACCGGATTGAGCCATTTAACTGCCGCGTTAGATCGACCAAATATAACTTTATTTGGAAAAACTGATCCAAAACTAATTGGTGGCTATGGTAAAAACCAGCATAGCATCATTTCAACAGATAAAACGATGCAATCAATCTCTGCCAATGAAGTTTACCAACAATTAACTGATTTTATTTAAAATAGCATCGAAGTTTTAATAAATAGGATAGAAAAATGAACAAATATAATGAGCTCATACGTGAACGATATGCGCAAATTGGTAGTAATGATTTAGGTTATATTGATGATGCGTTGGGCGCGGTAATGACAGTTCTAAATGAAATAGTTGAAAATCAACAAGTTCCACAAGATTTACGCGAAAAAGCTGCCTATGCGGCAGCTAATCTGTTAATCAGTGATTATGACGTGAAATAACCGTCGGCAGTTTAATAATAAATCGAGTTGAGATATCATCCGATTCAACATAAATATGACCTTTGTGGGTGTCGATAATCGATTTTACAATCGCCAAACCAATTCCCGTTCCTGAACTATCTTTGTTATTTCGGTGACGAGATTGATCAACTCGATAAAAACGGTCAAAAAGATGAGGTAAATGACGACTTTCAATCTTTTTACCGGGATTGGCGATAACAATCTGAACTTTTTTCGGGCTTAGCTGACTCAATTTAATTTTAATTGTCTGATTTTCCGATGTGTAGCGAATCGCATTGGAGATTATATTGCTTATTGCCCGTCCTAACATCATTTTATCCCCCTGAATATGGGAACAATTACCTTCAAGCTCAAAGGTAATATTTTTCTCATCAGTCAAAGGTTCGAAATATTCACACATCAAACTAATCATTGAGTGCAAATCAATATCGATAAAATTTGGCACCAATTGATGATTATCTGCCTGAGCTAAAAAAAGCATATCGGATATCATCTGCGACATTTTTTCATACTCTTCTAGATTAGAGTAGAGGATTTCTCGATACTCTTCTGTCGAACGAGCATTATTTAACACGATTTGGGTTTGAGTGGTTAGATTGGTGATCGGCGTTCGCATTTCATGAGCAATATCGGCAGTAAAATTACGTTGTCGCTCAAAAACATCTTCCATACGATGAAGCATATTATTAAAAGCTTTAACTAAGCTCTCATATTTCACCGGCACAGAAGCCGTTGAAATACGGTAATTTAAGCTTTTCATATTAATTCGTTCAATTTTTTTAATTAAACGATTGATCGGTTTTTGTGTGTAATAGATGGAAATTAGTGAGCCAATCAAGGCTAACACACAAGAAATAGCAATAAGTAAACCTAATCCATTTCGCAACCTGTTGATAAAATCAAGTTGTAAATCGCGTCCAACAGCAACAATCGTCGTATATTGTCGCCCGCCATCCAACATCACTCTAGATGCACCGATACGGTAAGATGATTTATCTATATTCCAAATTGCCGTACTGTTTTGGCTAATTAATCGTTCAAAATCTTGTTGCGGTAAAGCAATAGATAAATTAGGGCCACGGGTGCGATACACTATTTTTCCTGCATCATCAATAATATAAACAAATAGATGATGATGACCCGTTAATATCAGGAGAAGATTTTGAAAGAATTCATCGCGATTTTCATCAGGTGAATAATAGGTGAGTTCACGTTCAACTGAGGTAATGACCGAATTCAATTCCGTAACATTTTGTTGAATTGAGATTTTTTCAAAGGTATGTTCAATAAGATAGCTAAAACAGTAAAGTAGCCCGCAAGTTAGCAGGCATACGATAAGAGGTAAACGAAACGATATGATGCTACTCTGCTTCATCCAATACATCTAATTTATATCCCATTCCACGCACAGTATGAATTAATTTCGGTTCAAAATCGGCATCAATTTTGTTCCTCAATCGCCTAATTGCCACATCGATGACATTGGTATCACTGTCAAAATTCATATCCCATACTTGTGAAGCAATGAGTGATCTTGGTAACACTTCACCGGGATAACGTAAAAAATATTCGAGTAATAAAAATTCTTTATTGGTTAAATCAATTCTTTTATCACCTCGGGTTACGGTTCGTTTTGGCAGATCCATAACTAAGTCAGCAATGCTTAATTGATAATTATTAACTTGCGGGACATTGCGTCTTAATAACGATTTAATTCTTGCTAATAATTCAGCAAAAGAAAAAGGTTTAACTAAATAATCATCAGCGCCCAAATTGAGCCCTTTCACTTTATCTTCGACACTACCCATTGCAGTTAGCAGAATAATCTGAGTATCTTTGCCAGCCTCACGTAACGACTGAATAATCTTCCAACCCACAATATCGGGTAGCATGACATCAAGAATAATTAAATCATAATCTTCCGTCATCGCTCGATGATAACCATCGAGACCATTATCGGTAAGATCTACAATAAATCCTGATTCAACTAAACCTTGGCGAAGATATTCACCTGTTTTTTGTTCATCTTCAACAACTAACAATTTCATATTGAATATTCCTTAATGTTTTATCAGGTTATCGAAATTGCATAATGTACTAATAGGATATCTTAGGAAGTCAAATGACATCATGACAGATCAATGACCATTTTGTAATTCGCTAGTCATTAATTAGTCTGTTTGGGTTTGCTATAGTAACGCCACAATGATTCATGAGGCTAGACAGTATTGTTTCATTGTTTTATTTCCTTTCATCCATTCCTTGCAATTTAATGCAGCCCTAGTTTATCTAGGGTTTTTTTTTGCTTTTTTAAACTACTTGATATGCAATAATTAGAATAAAACGGTTAATTAAGCGTAAAGCTAGTGTTATTGTAGCAAAATTAACCTTAGTTGGATATTGTTGATGTTATTTTTTACGAAGAACAATACCTGTTTCAACATGATCTGTATAAGGAAACTGGTCAAACATCGCAAAATGTTCGATATAGTGCGTTTTAGTCAGTTGTTGCAAATTATCTTTTAGGGTGTGAGGATTACATGAGATGTAGACAATTCGCTGATAACTTTGAATAATATTAATCGTTTTATCGTCTAACCCTGCTCGAGGAGGATCAACTAACACCGTTTGACAATGATAATCATCCAAATTAATCTCTTTTAATCGATTAAATTCTCGCTCTTTTTTAATCGCACTAGTAAACTCTTCAGCAGATAATCGCACAATAATCAGGTTATCAATATTATTGATTTTGATATTATGTTGCGCTGAATAGACCGAAGCTTTGGCTATTTCGGTCGCTAACACCTTACGAAAATTTTGTGCCAAGGCAATCGAGAAATTACCATTGCCACAATAAAATTCGAGTAGATCCCCTTCTGACCCTTTAGTCACCGAAATAGCCCATTCCAGCATTTTTATATTGATAGCCGCATTAGGCTGAGTAAAACTATTTTCTACTTGTCGATAACTAAAAGTTTTGTCGAATATTGGTAAAGTCTCATCAACATAATCAACATTGACCGCAATTTTTTGATTGCTTGCTCGACCGACCAGATTGGCTTTAATACCTCGCTCAGCTAATTGTTGTTTCAATTTCTCCGCGGCACTTATCCACTGCGCATCTAATTTTTTATGATACAAAAGTGTGATCAATAACTGTCCACTAAGCGTTGAGAAATAATCGATTTGAAAAAGTTGATGACGTAAAATATCGTTATATTGAATTAACGGTAAGATGGTCTGCATTGCACTATTAATTAATTTTGCGGCAATAGGAAAACTATCAATTCTTACTCTTCGCTTAGTTTTTTTATCATACATAATATGATAAAGCTCATCACCATTATGCCAAATTCTAAATTCAGCTCGCATTCGATAATGACTGATTGGTGAAGAGTAAGTCACTAATTCAGGCAAGGAAAAATCTGATAGTATAGTTTTTAAATTGGTTATTTTTTTGCTTAGTTGTTGGTTATATTTATCGTTAGAAAAAGATTCTGTCATATTTTTAATTCGATCATCAATTTAGATAAAGTGTGAATAGTATTCGCTATCTTATAAAGTGTTTAATTCTATCATAATCCCAAACCTATGATAAGGTTGTAGGCGAGTAGGAACTTAATTATCTACCGCATTTGTCGGCAAAACCAGTTTTATGCTTGTTTAAAGCTAAATCAGTTGCGTGTCGATAAAGATTGTAGTTATAGCGATTGCCGTTATAATGTGGAGCAAAATGATAGATTAGAAGAGCACTATGACAACGCAAACTTTCACTGATTTACAGTTAGATGATATTTTAATTGACAACCTACAAGCGCAAAACATTCACGAACCCACCGCAATTCAAGCACAAACCATTCCAGTAGCTTTAGACGGTAAAGATGTTTTAGGATCGGCGCCGACAGGTACCGGTAAAACGTTAGCCTTTCTCATTCCAGCCGTTCAGCATTTACTTGATTTTCCACGTCGAAAACCTGGGCCACCAAGAGTTTTAATTTTAGCCCCTACTCGTGAATTAACCATGCAAATAGCTGAGCAAGCTAAGTTACTTACCGAGTCAACTCACCTAAGTATAGCTACGATTACCGGTGGTGTTGCTTATATGAATCACGCCGAAGTTTTCAGCAAAAATCAGGATATTGTTATTGCGACAACTGGCCGTTTGTTACAATACATTAAAGAAGAAAATTTCGATTGCCGTGCTGTTGAAATGTTAATCTTAGATGAAGCAGATCGTATGTTAGATATGGGATTTGCTCAAGATGTGGAAACTATTTCGGCTGAAACTCGCTGGCGAAAACAAACCCTACTGTTTTCAGCAACATTAGAGGGTGAAGGTTTACACAGTTTTGCTAATCGTATTCTTAACGAACCGGTTGAAATTAATGCCGATCCTTCGCGAAAAGAACGAAAAAAGATTTTACAATTCTATTATCGTGCCGATGATTTGACTCACAAAGTGGCACTATTAATTCACCTGTTAAAACAAGAGGACGTAAAAAAAACCATTGTCTTTGTGCGTAAACGTGAACGAGTGCATGAGTTAGTATCCTTACTGCACCAAGCAGGCATTCATAGTTGTTATTTAGAAGGTGAAATGGTGCAAGCCAAGCGTAATGAAGCCATCAAACGAATGAATAATAACAGCGTTAACGTACTGGTCGCCACTGATGTTGCTGCGAGAGGAATTGATATTGATGATATTACCCATGTCATTAATTTTGATGCGCCTAAAACCGCCGATGTATATTTACACCGAATTGGGCGCACCGCTAGAGCAGGAAAAAAAGGCACCGCCATTATGCTCGTTGAAGCTCACGATAATGAGTTGTTACAGAAAATTGAACGTTATATTCGTGAACCAATCAAATTAAGAACCATTGATGAACTTCGTCCAAAAACCAAAGCCCCAAAACCGGTGACTAAAAAGAAACCTTCGCAAAAAGCTAAGCAAAAAAATGCGGCTAAAAAACAGGAAGAGACGAAAAAGAAAAAAGTAAAACAACGTCACCGAGATACTAAAAATAAGGGAAAACCTAATAAAATGATAATTAAAACCGAATAATAAATTACTTATCATAGGTTAAACTTATGAAATCAATCGCTGATAACAACTTGGCGTCTCGTCACAGATTGCTATAATGCACTGCATATAAAATATAAATATTCGTTACACAAGGAGACATTGTATGACATTAGTAACTCGTAAAGCACCAGATTTTACTTCAGCAGCGGTGCTGGGTTCTGGTGAGATTGTTAATAATTTTAATTTAGCTGAGCATATTAAAGGTAAATATGCTGTAGTATTTTTCTGGCCTATGGATTTTACTTTTGTATGTCCATCTGAAATTATTGCATTTGATCATCGTTTAGAAGAATTCAAAAAACGTGGTGTTGAAGTAATTGGTGTCTCTATGGATTCTGAATATGTTCATAATGCATGGCGAAACACGCCACAAGATAAAGGCGGTATTGGTGAAGTAAAATTCCCAATCGTAGCTGACATTAAACATAGCATTATGCAAGACTACGGTGTTGAACATCCTGAAGCTGGCGTTGCACTTCGTGCTTCATTCTTTATCGATAAATCAGGTGTGGTGCGTCACGAAACCATTAATGATTTACCAATTGGTCGCAACATTGATGAAATGCTACGTATTGTTGACGCTTTCCAATTCCATGAGGAACATGGTGAAGTGTGTCCGGCACAATGGACTAAAGGCAAACAAGGTATGCAAGCCAACCCAAATGGTGTTGCTAGCTACTTAAAACAACACGCTAACGAAATCTAAACATTTTCTGACATTAAATAATTAATAATTTTCTTACTTTCCTTCTGATTTCAACCGGAGTTTACCTCCGGTTTTTTTTGTTTCTTTAAACGTTAAAATAATTTATCTAAATAACAGTTTAATCATTAATTGTTTATTAATGTCCAGAAACATTGGAGAATAGATTGATAATTACCACGCCAAATATAATAAACCCCATACCAATTAATGCCGCCAGATCTAATGACTGCTTTAAGAAGATCCAGGCGATTAAACTGATGATAATAATCCCTATTCCAGACCAAATTGCATAAGCTATGCCCACAGGTATAGTTTTCAAGGCTAGCGATAGAATATAGAAAGAGGCACTATAACCGATTATGGTGATAATCGAAAAAACCAAGTTGGTAAAACCATTAGATAGTTTTAATGAAGATGTTGCAATGACCTCACAGATAATTGCCCCAAAAAGTAGTAGATATGCGTTCATATGATTACTCTTTAATAAGTTAAAATTTTAATCAATAGGATATAGACTCGTTGTGGTACATTTTTATAGAGTATTGCGATATTAAAATGCGTTAAATAGATTATGATTTATGGAATATTACAACGGTTAATAGTGGTTAAGGTACCTACTAATAAATGATTAGCTTAAATGCCCATATATAAAATATAACCAACATCGGCTATTGCTGTTTATTATACTTAAAAATAAGGAACTTGCAGTCTCTTTTATTAATATTGGGTGATTAACGTCAGCAAATTAGCTGATTTTTTGACAGCAATTTTGCTAAACTTGAATACGCTATTTATTTTAATATGCATCTATTTTAATATCAAACAATATAAATTGCTAAAAAAGTAATAAAATCTTTCATATAGTGCTAGTGTAGTTATGGCTATAATTTATAACATTTCTTAAAAATCTTAATATTTCATTGATTAGATAAACATTCCTCAAAGGTTAAGTCTATCAAGGGTGATGTAGTTATTTATAACACCGATGATATTGTAACTCGATCATTTATTATTAACGTTACGTTTTTAATAATTGGATATAGTAAAAATAGAACAATGAAAAAATCAACAAGTGATTTATCAACAATAACTATAATGACAGATAAGTCTCATCAATTAAAATAGTAACTTTTAGTGATCAGGTTAATTTTATAGCCATTGTTTTTTTGCGGTAGCTAAAAATGATGTAGTAAGTTCAGTTTAAAATTCACTGGAACAGTTATAATGTTGTTATGCGCTTTAGCTTCGGCGAGTTGGAATTTATATACTTTTTTTCTTTTTTTGATTCTTTATCATTAAAATTATTCAAAAATTTTTTTCACAACGAGATAAATATTGTGAAAATTTATCAGAAAAAAACAAATCAACACCATCAATTGAAATACATGGCATAACCATATTAGTATTAATTAAAAACATATTTTCTTTGCCTGGTTTAATTTTGGTACGTATTTCATTCAAGGCTTGTTTATTAATCAAGGTATCTATCTTAGAATTTGCTGCAACAATTTGATTATGGTTAATGATAAAATTATCTGCATTTCCATTATAAGAACCGTTGAATGTCGGTCTTTTACTTAATCCTCCCTGAATCTCTTGACTGATCAAATGTATTTCGTCTTTACCTAGTTGAGTAGGTTTAGGAAATGAAAGAGTTTCATCTTTTATCCAGCTATCTAGAGTAGATCTATCACAACCTAACGCTTCAGCAAGCAGATAAATGCTAATAGTATCTGATGATTTAATATAGCTCGATAATGTTTTCATTAAAATACCACTGACAAAGACACAATTAATTTAATAGATACACTATATTATTATCCTAGATAAAAACATAGCGATTGATGATATTTCGGCAAGTTTTAGCCAACATACGCTGGCTATCATCTGCCCAGAATCATTGGATTATAATCAGAATATTTCCACTACGATAAAATCTATTACTTACTATCAAGTGCCACTGCAACAGATTATTAAGCATGCAGTTATTGTTTATATTACATCTATTAAGATGGTGTTGAGGTGTAACGCAACATATCATTAATTAAAAATGTACTAAACACCTGATGAGCTAGATGAGTATGATTTAAGTTTTATTATCCTATTGAATATAAGCATAATATTAGAATTAAATAAAAAAATTTCTAGATTAAAGTTGGTCGAGTTGAGAATGTTAAAAAAACGACTTAATTAATAATCTTAAATTTAAAACAAAATACGTTAATTTAAATTGGCTTGTTAATCTTTTGAATGTCCTCAAAAAGAAAAATTTTTAATAGTGGGTTGTAATAGGATGACTATCAACCTATTGATTTATAAATAATTACCATTAAAGTACCAGAACAATAAAACAATGGAACTTTACAACGATTTAAGGAACGAAAATGGTTGCACCTCAAGATTTAAAAACTTATCGCATTTATGTACTAAAACAAAGAAAAGGTGGAAGTGAAATACTTTTAGAAACGAAAACAAACACGGTTAGCTTTGAAGTGGCAAAAACTGCATTTTGGCAATTATATAATATGCAGTATGATAATAAGCATCTCTTATTGATGACTTGCAATAGCAAGAAAATAAACGTTTATCGTTATCAATCAAAGCTTGGTGATGATGGTTATCTTTCTGTTGATAGCGAGTTAAATTATGAATAGATAAAGACAACGAAAAAAACAACTAACTTACCGTGCCGGCAATTCCGATCGTTCTTGATTATCGGCACATACTTAACAGCTCAGGAAAGCGAACTGCTCAAAAATCAACCGTTATTTGCGGAACTCGAAAAAAATATTTTTGTAGAATGTGAACTACTAAAAGAAAAATAAAAAAAGAAAAAATAATTGTTGATTAATGACGCATATTATTAATCATAGTGTAAAAAGACAACTCGACTGTTCTGACAGAATTACATGATTACTTAAGTGGTACAATTATGAAAATTATTAAATTTAACCACAACATTTCAAAAATGACTCTAACCGTCATAGCAATCGAAATCATTTACCTTATAAAAAAGTCTGAATTTTGATAAAGATTGTTGAAATTACTTGAAATAAGATTACTTTAGCGTTCTTTATTTGCAAGGATTTTTGTGAACATATTTGAGAGATAATAAATTATAGAAAGGTGGGTTGTGAGGAAATCGAATTATAATGATAACATATTGATATGTAATGATATTATAAAAACAATATGCTAAACATATAACATAATGTATAACATTAAATATTGATGACCCACTCAACTTATCACCGATATATAATATATCATCTATTAACAATAAAGTAAAAAGTTAAAAGAAAACTTCTTTTTTGTGATTTTATGACACTAACAACACTAACAAAATTAATTATTAATAATCAGTAAATTAATCACGTGTTATTATAGTGTTGTATGTTGTTAATTAGTTGAATAGGGATCTATTTTTCTTTCTAATTGTTTTTCAGTATTAATTGATTTTATTTTATTTATCCTATTTTCGCGGTCATGTCTCACCATGTACCAATCTTCAATTAATGTTTCAATTAACCACACTAATTCTTCTGCTTCACCGGGTTCAACATCGACAATTATATTAATATCTTTCTCTGGATGAGCACCTATATTACCAATAGATTTAAGTGCCATAATAGCGTCATACATATTGGTATCTATTTTATCTTTAATTGCCTCAATTTCATGATGTAAAGATTTTTTACCTTTTATAGCCCAAAAATCTCTTATCATAGTTTGCAAACAACGTCTAGATATTGTTGCTGAAGCTTTTGGAGAAATATTGACAATTAATTTTGCCTCTTTATAATCCTGTAATATTTGTTCGGGAATATAATCAGGAAAAATTTTGATACTAGCTTCTGGCTCGAGATTCCACGATTTAATTATGCACTCATAATCAGGAACATGGTATCCTACGCCATTTATTTTATCACTTAACTTCTGAGTATAAATTTCGGCTTTTTTGCATTGTTGAGATGGGCAAGTAACTACATAAGTTTTAAGATGATAAAATTTACCCTTTGAATAATCGGTATAGCAAAAAGCATTAGTATGTTGAATGTCATTTTCAGTTATGGTAGATAAAACATTACAAAATGGACAAACTCTAGAAAAAGGCATAATTATTATCTCCTGCAAATATTAGGTTATTAATTATAGCTCAATCCCTTTAAATTCGTCTAACGCTTGTTTTTGTTCGTCTGATAGGTTGATATCTATCTCGCCATATTCAATACCGAATAACATGGGAAAAGCAACTGCAGGATCTATCCTGTCGTTACTTTCTTTTTATTTGGTTTAATGTTGGTATCTGTCTCCATAACCGCATTAGCAATAACCTAAGCCAGAACAGGAGCGCCATTGTGTTTAATCAGATTACTGCTGATAAATACCTTGGCTGTTTTTGAAGTTGAGTTTTAGCGTGCATATGTAACTATCCCCTAAAATAGTATATACGCCTGTG
Organism: uncultured Gilliamella sp.; assembly: GCA_946482005.1. GTDB lineage: Bacteria > Pseudomonadota > Gammaproteobacteria > Enterobacterales > Orbaceae > Gilliamella. The sequence goes on along the minus strand of CAMLPV010000001.1, from coordinate 173,844 downwards.
GGAATGGCTCGACAACCAAGCCGATATTTTTGTAATTGTGTGATGCTCCATATATCAACGTCAATTATTTACCATTGCCTAACCGTTTGAGACTCATTTCAGGGCTTGATAATCTTTGCGATGTTATAAACGCTAAGTTATATGTGAGCCTATAATATAACGCCTAACATAACAGTCTGAATTTTGAGAAAAATTGTTGAAATTACTTGAAATAAGATTACTTTAGCGTTCTTTATTTGCAAGGATTTTTGTGAACATATTTGAGAGATAATAAATTATAGAATGGTGGGTTGTGAGGGGATCGAACCCGCGACCAATTGATTAAGAGTCAACTGCTCTACCGACTGAGCTAACAACCCACTGGAAAGTGGCATTATTTTATATAACTTTATAGAGTAATGCAACATTTTCTAGTTTGAAATTAATATAATAACTAAATTCAACACGCTTTTCTTGCTACATAGTAACATGCAAACCGACAATACCAATAACAATAACACTTAGCCCAAATATTCGCGTGCAATTTTTGGGCTCATTAAATATAAACATATTGGCTAATACGGCACCCGAAGTACCAAGTCCTACCCAGACAGGGTAAACGATACTTAAATCTAGATATTGAAGTGAAAAATAAAACAGGGTGAACGAAACGAAAAAACCACCCCAATACAGCATTAAGCGAAACAAGCTTTTTTGCTGAGAATAAAGTTTAAGACCAATAGCGCCAACAACTTCAAAAATTGCAGCTGTTAAAATAAATAACCATCCCATATCTTAATCCAAATTTGAGTTAATTAGCTATCTGCTCGTTTAAGTTGCACAACACCGATAATAATTAATGCAACAAAAAATATTTCAATAAGTTTGATTTCTTTACCAAATACAACCATGTCAATAACTAATGAACCAATGGCCCCGACGCCGGAAAAGATTGCATATACGGTGCCAGTAGGAATGGTTTTACATGCATTAGTTAAAAACGTAAAATCAATAACGATTATGAGTATAACAATAACCCAATGCCACCACTGATTTGCAGTAGTAAAACCAAATACCCAACACAATTCAAAAAAGCAGGTGAGAACAACAAATGCCCACTCTTTATTCCTGCTGTACATAATGACCTCATTATTTTTTTATTTTTAATTTATATTGCTTAATTTTGTCTTTTCATTAATGTGCTTAATGAAAACAAAAGACGGTTCGCAAACTAGAAGGTTTGCCACCTAAAGATTATGATGTTTATGCAGAGAAACAATTCAACTTTATATAAAATATCGATAATTCGGAAACAGGTTATTGATACTTTATTACTATTTCTTGCCATATATTTATAATTCTATAATGACGGTTGCAAAATGGCAAGCCTAGAGTAATTGTTAATTACATGCTTTTAAATAACTTTCTCAAAAATCATTAAAAGTAGAAAGAAAAATAGTGCTTTTAACCCATATTTCTTACCCAACATGATCAGCTTTTAATGGGTTGATTCTGCCTTTAATACCAACGATAGTTTAGCTTTATTCAGCTTTATTATTAATATGAATTAATGAATATAGACAATTTGAATTGTAAAAAATTTGCGGAAAGGGGTTTTTTTTCAATTAAATCAATATAGAATACTTTGCTTAGTGCTTTAGTTCTTTTCGAAAGCAAAATAATTCAAGTACTTTAAACACAACTTATTTAATACTTTTATTAAAGAATAAGTCAGATAAATCAAAAGGAATAGATAATGTCAAAAAAATCGGACGATGAATTTAAAGTCGGCATAAAAGCTTATGTATCACTTATTGTGGCCATACTGTTTTTTTCCGGACTATTTTATAATGTAGATGGAAAGGCTTGGTTGGGGGCATTTGATTTTACCAGTTTAAGTGGTAAGTTTGGCACAATGCTTCATCCCGAGAAAAATACCTTCGTTGGTGAGGGTGGACTTAGCGCCAGAGCAGGCTTTATTTTCGCTCTGTCATTAATCCCAACCGTTATGCTTGCATTAGGCGTGTTAGAAATCTTTACCCATTATGGTACCATCCGTGCTGCTCATAAATTATTAACTCCACTACTTAAACCTATCTTAGGCGTTCCGGGAAAAACGGGTTTAGCGTTAATTACGGATTTACAAAGTACTGATGCTGGCGCGGTATTAACCAAGGAATTATATGATGAGAAGCAGATCACGAAAAAAGATCTGATCATCATTAGCGCATGGCAATATTCTGGAGCCGGGTTGATAAATAACTATTTTTCGATTGGTTCAGCACTATTTGCTTCAATGTCTGTCGCAATATTTACGCCACTCGTCATTATGATTGTATTGAAATTTGTCGGTGCAATTTTAGTCCGCCTTGTTTTAAATTCAGTTTATAAAAAGGATTTTATCAATGAGTAATTCAAGCAATCAAAAACAGACTAACAATCCATTAGACATTTTTGTCATTGGTGCGCGTAAAGGCTTTAATATTGCGATTAACAATTTAATGCCTAACATCATTATGGCATTTGTTATTACCGAAATATTAAAAAGACTTGGCTTAATGCAATTAATTGGTGAAGTATTTGCCCCGGTCATGGGACTATTTGGTTTACCGGGTGAAGCAATTACCGTTTTATTGACTGCTTGGTTATCAGCCTCGGCAGGAACAGGGGTTGCAGTAAATTTAATTAGTACTGGCACTCTTAGTGGTATGGATATCACAATTTTAGCACCAGCTATTTTCTTAATGGGTTCACAATTACAATATATGGGACGCCTATTAGGGGTTGCTGATGTGCCTAAAAAATATTGGCCACTATTAATGGTTAATAGTATTGTTAATGCGTTAATAGCTATGATCATTATGCGATTTATTGTGTGATAAAGGAGATATCTATGTCGAACGTACTCGAACACTACCACTATTTGCATCAAATTCCTGAACTTGGGTTTGAAGAAGTTAAAACATCCAACTATATAGCCACTAAACTGGAAGAAGCCGGTTATAAAGTCACGCGTAATATTAATAATACCACCGGAATTGTGGCTGAATATGATAGTGGTAAATCAGGCCCCGTACTGGCATTACGCGCTGATATGGACGCTTTAGGACATATTATTGATGGTCAACATTGTGCCAGACACACCTGTGGTCACGATGGCCATTCATCAATGTTATTGACCGCCGCCCAAGAGCTTATTAAAGAAGGGAATATCAAAAAAGGCAAACTAAAGTTGATCTTCCAACCTGCTGAAGAGTTAGGTTCTGGTGCATTAGCTATGATTGAGGGCGGTGCAATTGACGATGTTGATATGATCATCGGTTTACATGTTCGTCCTAAAGAAGAATGCCCTAAAGGCTTTGCATCTGCTGCTATGTTCTATTCGGCTTCAACCACAGTTGAAGTCAATATTCATGGTATTCCCGCACATGGGGCAAGACCACATTTAGGCGTCAACGCTTTAGATGCGGCAACTATGGCAATTCAAGCCGTGAATACCATTCATCTAGCACCAAGTTTAACCTATAGCGTCAAAGCAACTCGTTGTATTTGTGATGCCGGTGTAACCAATGCTATTCCGTCCGAGGCTTATGTTTGTTGGGATTTACGCGCACCAACCAACCCGGCTATGGATGAATTAAAAGCCAAAACGCTTAAAGCGATTGAATTAAGTGTAGCATCTATCGGTGCTAAAGCTGATATCAAAGTATCGAAGGAAATCCCTGCTGCGGAAATTGATGATGAAGTTACGCAAATTATTGCTGAATCTATTATCGATGTACTTGGCAAAGAGGGATTGAAAGAACCAATTTTCACACCAGGTGGCGAAGACTTCTTTAATTATCCGCGTGAAAGAGATGTAAAATCTGGTTTTTGGGGCTTAGGTGTTGATTTGACACCCGGTCTTCATCATCCTGATATGACTTTTGATACATCTGCATTAGAAAATGGAGTAAAAATTACTAAAACTTGTGCTTTGAAAGTTTTAGGTTAAGCAATAAATCCGCCGATTATTTCGGCGGTTCATTGAGCGTAATTGTTTAAAATGAGACATTAGTATTAATAAATAAGGTTCTCCCTGGTTCGTTATATGTTGCAGCACCAGCACCTCGAACACTGATTACACCGTTTTGAGGATTTTTTAAAGAAGAAGAATTCCCCTTTCTAAACAGACGTTTATCAAATAAATTATCAACACCAACTGTGAACGTAAAATTCTTGTTAAATTGATATTGTCCACTTAAATTTAAAAGCGCATAAGGACTGAGTTGATTAGTTGAACTATCTGTAAGTTTTTCACCCAAATAGTCATATTTTCTCGGTCGTTGTTTGCCATACCAAGTAACAGCAGTTAATAATGAAAATTTGTCCGTTGCTTGCCAATCTATTGAGGAGTTTAAGGTATATTTCGGGATGATTGACAAATAATCACCGCTTTTTTTATTTTTTGACTGCAACATCCAAGTTAAGTTATTACGAAAATTAACGGTTGATGTAACAGGAATAGTTATACTACCTTCCAATCCTTCAATTACCGATTTAGGTACATTTTGCCACTGAAAAATATTCGAATTTTTAAACTTATTTTGGCCACCTTCTGCTTGACCAATAGGGCTAGTACCCGAATCGATTTTATTATGATAATCATTACGGAAATAAGTTAAGCCTGCAATTAAGCCTGCATTATTATGAAACTCTAAACCGATTTCTTTATTTACACTTGTTTCCGCTTTTAATTTTTTGTTACCTATTAAGTAACAACTACCACCCGCGCCATAACAGCCCTGTCCACGACTATAAAGCAGATAATTAGGGTTAGTTTGATATAAATTAGGTGCTTTATAGGCTCTAGCAATACCCAGTTTTAAACTAAAATAGTCACCTATTTCCTGAAATAAATTTAACCCTGGACTCCAGTTACTACCTGACTCGCTTTGATGATTATAGCGTATCGTTGGCGTCAACATGGTAGTTTGGGTGAGTTCGATGTTATCCTCAACAAACACGCCCCAAAGATTAGCTGAAGCGTTTTCACTGCGATCTTTATTTTTAATCCATGGTATACTGCCACCTTCTGTAATAGTTTGTGTATTGGAAGTGGGATCTTTCATCTTTTGATGATTATATTCACCACCAATAGTCATGGTTTGTGGAACCACAATGGTTAACGGAAAACTAGTTTCATTATGTAAAGTAAAATTATTGTATGTAATCGTTGAAAAATTATCATCTTTAAAGCGGCCTTCAGTACCGCCAGCTAAACCTTCATTCAAACGACTATTATGTGTTTTTTCAAGTTGGATATAAGACATGGTATTCACGCCATTGTCCCAATAACCACGATGAGTAACTGAGTAATTTTGACGATTCATTCTATTAGTTTCGTCATTATAAAATCGACTAACCAATTTATCAGGATTATTATTTTGGGTATCCCCAGCGTAAATATTACCTTGTCGACTAACACTTGTTTCAAATTCTAGTGACTGTTTATCAGTGATATCCCAACGAAGTATGCCATTGATATCTTTATTACGCACCCCTTCACGCCCGGCACTAACCGAAGATGGATTAATTTGATGTTTTTTGTTGATATCCCAATCGTCAGCCTCAGTTTTGTTGAGATTACCATATAAACGCATACTTAAATTATCCGTTAAGCCACCAGTTAATAAAAAATTGGTCCTTTTGGTTGCCCCTTCTTCTCTATGTGAAGGTAGATTTAAATAGCTATTCCACGAAATATGCCACTCTTTAGTCGGCTGTTTTGTGATAATATTCACGACACCACCAGCAGCACCATCACCATAACGCGCGGCGGCTGGACCACGCAAAACATCAATCCTTTCGATAATTTCAGCAGGTACCCAATTGGTATCACCGCGAGTATCTCTTTCACCCCGCCAGCCATAGCGAACTGACATACGGCTTTTTACTGGTCGTCCATCAACTAAAATTAAGGTATTTTCTGGTCCCATTCCGCGAATATCGATTTGTCGATTATTACCGCGTTGACCACTAGTAGAGTTACCGGTCAAACTAACACCAGGCATGGTGCGAATGATTTCTGAAATATCATTTCTAGGTGGCATTTTACTTAATTCTTTTTGGGTAATCACTGAAACACCTAACGCTTGTTTGCTCTGCTCTGCGGCGGTGACGACCATAACCTCATCGGAATCGTTATCATTATGTGCTGATGAATCACCATTATCTGCATAGGCATTGTGACAAATAAAACTGATGAGTGTTGCTAATAAGTAAGTCGATTTATATTTTGTATTCATATATTATCCCTGATATTTTATTAATAATGATTATCATTATTAATTAAGCCGAAGTAATATAAATGAAATTCATTTATATTCAAGCTAATTAGGGATATTTGGATTAAATAAATTTTTATTTAACTTTGAAATTTAATTGAATGCTATCTTGTAGCGCAATAATAGCCGCTGTTTTGTGCGATTGTTCAGGATAGACTTTATAACTTATGGCGAGCTGATTAAGTTTAGCTTGTTTTAATCGAGTAAATAGCTGTTTTGCATAATCGACCATTTTTCGATTCTGGCGGTGTTTTAATAGCAGTTTTCGCTGCTGTTCGGGTAATGCCTGCTCAACAGGCAGTAAAGATTGTTCGGCACCGCCCACAGAGATCAACAAATTAACGGGTTGATTTAAAGAATGTTGATGACTTAGTAGATATTTTGATAACACACTAAACATATAACCATCACTAAACCACAGAGATGGGCTGGATATCACATAAGTATTAAAAACCACTGGTTTAGTTAAAAAAATGTATAAATTAAATAATCCACCATAGGAATGGCCAAAAATGGCTTGCTGGTTAGGATTAATAACATAGCGCTTTTCTATTTCCGGTTTAAGCTCTTGGGTTAAAAAATCGTAAAAAGCATCTGCTCCGCCGTACCTACTGGCCAAATTTATTTGCTTATTGGGCAAAACTTCAAAAACATAATTCTCTGGTTTAGGTAAAAAATCAACATCACGCCGTGTTTGATTAAAATAATCTATGGCAACAATGATGCCTTCTTGAATAATGCAACGTTCACACGTTTGATTTGTAATTATTTGCTTAGTTGCTAAAAAGTAACTGTCACCATCAAGTAGATAAATAATTGGCCAACCACCGTCGGGAGTCGGTTTATTAGGAGTATAAATCGTTACTTTATAATCGCCATTGGTTTTTGAATGAAATAGTTCAATATGAGTATTCGGGATAGTCACAACTTTCGACAGATGAGATTTTGACTGGCAACCAGTGATGACAAACACCATTAGGATATAAAAAAAACTTAATCGTGACATAAATTACACCAGAATATCAATTATCAATTAACTATAAGATAGGCTAAATATGTTGAGTTTACCAATGTTAAACTAAATAAAGCTGAAATTACTGTCGAATAATCAATTCGACAGTTAATCGTGGTTATAGTTAATTTGATTGGCGATAGGCCACTATATCTTCAATGGTGACTACCGGTAGCTGATGCTGTTTAGCAAACGCAACAACTTGTGGCGCTCTAGCCATTGAACCATCATCATTCGTTAATTCACAAATCACTGCTGCTGGTTTATAACCCGCTAATGCCACTAAATCCACAGAGGCTTCGGTGTGTCCCCGACGGTTTAATACCCCACCCTCTTTGGCAACTAATGGAAAGACATGTCCTGGATGATTCAAATCACTTGGTTTAGCGTCGTCGGCGACCGCAGCTTTTACTGTAGTGACCCTATCCGCCGCTGACACACCGGTAGTAACACCTTTTGCCGCTTCAATAGTAATGGTAAAAGCGGTATGATTTTTACTCGTGTTATTGGCAACCATCATTGGTAGTTCCAATTTATCACAATAGGATTGCGGCATACATAGACAGACGATACCACTACCATATCGAATAGTTAGTGCCATTTGCTCGGTTGTGATTGTTTCGGCTGCCCAAATAATATCCCCTTCGTTTTCACGATCTTCATCATCTAAAACTAATACGCCAGATCCAGCTTTGATTGACGCGATTGCTCTTTTTACGCGCTCAATTGGGGTTCCGAATTCATTTAAATTAAACTGATTCATGGTAGATACCTATCCTGTTTTATTAAACTAAATATATTTATTCTTAATTAACTAAACTAAATTTATTAAGCATTAAATATATTAAATACCAGAATCAGGGCAAGTGCTTGACCATAGTGATTTTGCTATAAAGCAAATATAGAAAAGATAAGCCACTCTCTTTCATCCAGACTTTAACTGTCGGCTTTGGAATCTCACCAAATCTGCTGTCCTTAATAAAATAGAATTTTACTAAGCGCTCGTGGGCTATACCACCGGTGGGGAATTGCGCCCCGCCCTGAGAATTTTGTCAGTAACCTGACTGCGCACACTATAATATAAAATGGCTAAAAAAACACGTATATTTTATAAGGATAAAAAAATTGCCGCAAAAGCGGCAATAATTAATAGATAGATTATCGCATGCGAATCTCTCTTAAATGCCGTTTTTCGGCGTTACGCATCCAAAGCCATGAAATAAAGCCGATAATACCAACAATTAGTAAAATAATGGTCGCTAAGGCATTAACTTGTGGATCGACACCTAAACGAACTTTAGAAAATACTAGTTTTGGTAATGTCATTGCCCCCGGTCCGGTAACAAAATTAGCAATAACCACATCATCAAGTGATAAAGTAAATGCCAATAACCAACCAGAAACCAGTGCTGGTGCAATCATTGGTAAAGTAATTATGAAAAATACCTTTAATGGATTAGCACCGAGATCTAAAGCCGCTTCTTCGATTGACTTGTCTAACTCTCGCAATCTAGCACTGATAACAACTGTCACATAGGCGGTACAGAATGTTGCATGCGCCATCCAAATAGTCAATGCACCGCGTTCTTTTGGCCAACCAAGCGCTTGTCCCATTCCGACAAATAGCAGTAATAAGGCTAAACCAGTAATGACATCCGGCATAACTAACGGTGCAGTAGTCATAAATGAAAACAGGTTGGAGCCACGGAATCGTCTAAACCGAATGATAGTAAAAGCAGCTAAAGTACCCAGTACAATCGCTAATGAGGCTGCACCTGCCGCGATAGTCAAACTCAATCCTACTGCTTTGAGTAAAGTGTCATTATGTATTAACTCAACATACCATTTGGTGGAAAATTCTGCCCATACCGTTACCAGCCTTGAACTATTAAATGAATAAACAATCAGAATAATCATAGGGATATATAAAAAAGAAAATACTACTAAGAGAATTAATCCTTTTAAACATCTCACTAATAACGCGATTGTTACAATAGTTGTTAAGATAAGGCTAAATAGCAAGCAACCGACATACAAGCTAGCACTAGCTAATAGTGCAAATCCTGATGCAGAGATCAAAACCGATAGCACTATTGAACCGAATAATGCAGCAATAAAAACAATCAATGCTGATCGCATGACTAATGGTAAATTATTCATTTATTTACCTCCCATTTGTCGGTTCTGGAACTTATTAAAGTAGTAAATAGGTACAATTAATATCAATAACATCACTGTTGCCACTGCTGACGCGGCTGGCCAATCGTGATTATTGAAGAATTCAGTCCATAGCTGTGTACCAATCATTAGACCATCGGATGGACCTAATAATTCTGGGATAACATATTCACCTACCGCAGGAATGAATACCAACATACCTCCAGCAATAACGCCATTTTTGGTTAACGGTACAATAATCTTGAAGAAGGTTTTAATTGGTTTACAACCAAGATCTAACGCAGCTTCAATCAGTGTTGTGTCTACTTTACTTAATGAGGTATAAATTGGTAATACCACAAATGGTAAATAAGAATAGACTATACCGATATAAACCGCCAGATAGGTTTTCATTATGATTAATGGCTGATCTATAACCCCTAACCACATTAAGAAATTATTTAATAGCCCATTAGGATTTAAAATCCCAATCCAAGCATAAACCCGAATTAGAAACGAAGTCCATGATGGCAAAATAATTAATAGCAATAAAATATTTCTGGTTGACGGTTTACATTGCGAAATAGCCCAAGCCAAAGGGTAACCGATCAAAATACATAGCAATGTGGAAATTGCTGCAACTTTTAATGATTGTAAATAAGAGTCTAGATAAATAGTATCTTCGAGTAAATTAAAATAATTACCAAAGTTTAATACAATATTGACTAGGCCATCTTCATAACTTAGTAGTTCAGTATAAGGTGGTACGGCTATCGCCACTTCGGAAAAACTGATTCGAAATACAATCAAAAACGGTAATAAAAATAGCAACAACATCCAACAATATGGAATAGCTATTACTAATAGACGACCGTAGAGTGTCATCAAATCAGAATCATCACGTTGTAGTCGCATCTTGTGATAAGCATAATAGATCGCCACTAAACCTAATCCAGCAGGTATATATAAAATACTGCCGGCTATAATCAACCGATAAGCAAATTTAGATGGTTTATAATGTGCCAAATATGCGCCAACACATGATACTAATAAACTCAATACCATTGACGTAAATAACGCATCTAAAAACAGATTGTCAAATGCATTGATGGTTACAAAACGTAAATAAACACCAAGTAACACTAAGGCATTTAACAACAAACCCCATAAAATGGATCGCATCAATTTATCCTCTTGTGTTTATTCGGTCAGCACAACACAGCTATCAATTTCCCAACTTAAGTTGACAATATCACCCCAAGTTGGCATCCCTTTACGATAACGGTGTTCGTTTTGTAGTTGAGCAATAATAATCTGTCCACTTTGTAATTTTACATGGTAAATCGACAGATCACCTAAATAAGCAATTTCAACTACTTCACCCGTGGCAACGTTGTAACCATCGGCTGGAATTTCATCACAAAGTTTAATTTTTTCCGGTCGTAATGCGACTTGAATAGGTACACCTTCAACCGCCGGTGAATCGTAATCGACTTTTAATGGGTGTTTAATCATCGGACAACTGATAATTAATCCATCTTCTAAGGTCTCTTGTAAAATACCGTCAAAAACATTTACAGAACCAATAAACTCGGCACTATAACGGCTATTTGGATGTTCATAGATCTCTTCAGGCTCACCTATCTGCACAAACTGGCCTTTATTCATAATCGCAATACGGCCTGCCATAGTCATAGCTTCTTCTTGATCATGGGTAACCATTACGCAGGTTGCGCCTACTTGTTCTAAGATGCTGACCACTTCAAGTTGCATACGATCACGAAGTTGTTTGTCCAATGCCCCCATTGGTTCATCTAACAGTAGTAATTTTGGTCTTTTCGCTAAGCTTCTGGCTAAAGCAACACGTTGTCTTTGACCACCTGAAAGTTGATGAGGTTTACGTTTGCCAAACTGTTCCATATGAACAAGTGCCAACATCTCTTCAACTCGATGTTTAATTTCACTTTTATCTATTTTATCTTGTTTTAAACCAAAGGCAATATTTTGCTCAACCGTCATGTGAGGAAAAAGAGCATACGATTGAAACATCATGTTAATCGGACGATTATAAGGTGGTACTTGTGATAAATCTTTCCCATCTAAAATAATTTGTCCGGAAGTCGGCTGTTCAAAACCGGCAAGCATCCGCAATAATGTTGATTTACCACTACCAGAAGCGCCTAATAAGGCAAAAATCTCTCCGGTATAAATGGTTAAATTGACATCATCAACGGCATAATAATCATCATTAAAAACTTTAGTTAAATTTTTGATCTCCAATAATGGAGTTATCATCTTTTTTTTAGGCTGTACCTGAATTGTTGTTTTATCGTTCACGCTTTTTTCCTCATAACAACAAGCCAAAAAAAACAAGACGGAAAGATTTTAAATCTCCCCGTCTAGAATATATAAGTCAATTAGTTGACGTTTTCAAACGGTTATTTACCCGTTTTCAGTTTTGTCCATGTGCGAGTAATCACACGTTCAAGTTTAGGTTCTTTTACCGTTAAAGTGAATAAATTTTCCATCACTTCTGGTTTTGGATAAACCGCTGGATCATTTCTCACTTCAGGTTTTACAAACTTATCGTTTGCAACTTTATTTGGGCTAGCAAAGTTAACATCATTAGTCACCTGAGCTGCAATTTCTGGTTTCAAAATAAAGTTTAAAAACTCATGTGCTTCATCAGGATTAGCTGCATCTTTTGGAATTGCAAGGGTATCAAAGAAAACCAGTGCACCTTCTTTCGGGATGTTGTAATTAATATGAACACCGTTATTCGCTTCGTTAGCTCTGTCGCGAGCTTGTAAAATATCGCCTGCCCAACCTAAAATCACACAAATATCACCATTTGCTAAGTCAGTAATATATTGAGATGAATGGAAATAACGAATATTTGGTCTGACGTTTGCCAACACTCCATAAGCAGCTTCTGTATAATCTTTAGCATCAGTGCTGTTTGGATCTTTACCTAAATATTTAAGCGCACTAGCAAAGATTTCAGTTGGCGCATCTAAGAATGCCACACCACAATCTTTGAGTTTTTCCATATTTTCAGGTTTAAAAACTAAATCCCAACTATCAACTGGGGCATTTTCACCAAGACGTTCTTTAACTTTATCAATGTTATAACCAATACCTGTAGTCATCCATACATATGGAATTGCATACTTATTATCAGGGTCATGGTTAGCCATTAACTTCATTAAATTAGGATCGAGGTTGTTCCAATTAGGTAATTTACTTTTATCTAATGGTAGATAGATATCAGCTTTGATCTGTCTAGCTAAAAAACTGTCTGAAGGCGAAACCACATCGAAACCTGAATGACCGGCCATTAGTTTACCTTCAAGCGCTTCATTGGAATCATACACATCATAAACCAGTTTAATACCAGTTGATTTTTCAAAATCAGAGATTGTACTATTACCAATTTGACCTGCCCAATTATAAAAATGCACGACACGGTCTTTTGCTATAGCAGATTGAGATAGTGCTAGTGATACACCAGCGATGATTGAAAGAATTGTTTTACGTTGAGTAAACATGCTCACCACTTCTCCTCTAGTTAGGGATATTACATGTTAGACACAAGCCCATTGTTAAATACAACGGACCCCCAAATTTTACCATTATTATTGAATTTAATAATATGGCGAAATCGAGGTAATCAGGCAATCACAAGTCATTAATATAATTAATGAACAAGTAGAGCTAACCTTGCATTACGTGGGATAAAATACCTTTTTTTTTCCAGATGTCTACTTAAAAAATCAAATATTCTAAGATTAAGGATTGAGTGACTAGATTTTAATCAATCAACCCTTTATTAGCGAGCTATTAACAATTAATTTACTTTTTTTATTCGGCGTTAGCTTGCAAAATTTTTGCTTCCGGTTGCCATATACGATATTTAACCGTCACATCTTTTGGAACATAGAATACTAATGGCAAACGGCTGTTGTAATTTAATAAACCTAAATTATGATTGATTGTAACAAATTTATTCTCATTAGTACCTTCAGGGCAAGCCATCATAGTAGAGATGCTACCTTTAGCTTCTTCAACAACATAGTATGAGTAACCCCAACCTTTAAGCTCTTGTTCTTTAACAGTTCCACCTAAACTACGGGTATTACAATCCACATTCATCTCTTTACCAATTAGTATTTCTACTTTAGCGTTAGCTTCATCTTTTAAGCTTGGTAGATGAATTACATAACGAGTAGCGTCTGCTTTAGCATCGGGATAAGGTGCTATTTCATTTAACTTTTGCTCAGTTTGTTGAACCTTTTGCCCACTTGTACAAGCCGATAGTACCATACCCATTAAAACTAATAACATTAATTTTTTCATTTTATACCTCCAATAAATTGTCTATTTTATACAACATCATATTCTTTTTAAAACATAATGCGTATAATAACACTATCTAGATTAAAGAATATGAGGTAAAAATGCCAGCGGAAAAAAAAACTGATGACTTGCTGAAACTTATTTTAAACTTATTATTAATAGGTTTACTTATTGTTGTAACTTATCGGGTGATCGAAGTATTCTTATTTGGCTTTTTTTGGGCGGTAATGGTGGTTATTGCAACTTGGCCATTGATGATAAAAATCCAACAAAAACTTTTTAATAAACGTTGGTTATCTCTTTTAGTCATGGCTTTACTATTGGCATTTGTCTGTGTTATTCCTTTTATTCTCATCATTAGCAGTGTTGCTCAGAATGGACATTATTTAATTGAATGGGTTAGAACGCTTTCTCATCGGGAATTACCTACTTTCGACTGGTTAATGAGTATACCGATGTTTGGCGAAGAACTTCACCAAAAATGGCTTGAACTTATCAAAACGGATGGCACGCAATTGATGTCCGATATTCAACCCTATATTGGCATAATGATTGGTTGGCTTTTAGAACAAGTGACTAATATTGGCGTTTTTATATTTCATGCTGGCGTGATGATTATATTTAGTTTATTACTGTTCCTTAGAGGAGAGAGCATTACCAAATATGTTTATGTTTTTGCTAATCGTTTATCCAAACAATATGGAACAACTACCGTTACCTTAGCTGGCCAATCGATACGTGCAGTCGCATTAGGCGTTGTTGTCACGGCTATTACCTTAGCTTTAATTGGTGGTTTAAGTTTTTTAATTACTAAAATGCCATTTCCTGGCATATTAACATTAGTTTTATTTATCTGCTGCGTTGCACAAATTGGGCCAGTTATTGTTATGCTTGGCTGTATTTTTTGGCAATTTTGGGATGGTCACGTGGTATCAGGTATTGTATTAATTGTAGTTGCCATTATATTAACAACATTAGATAGCGTAATGCGAGCCTATTTAATTAAAAAAGGTGCCGATCTTCCTTTTCTGCTTATTCTATTTGGCGTAATTGGTGGCATTCTGGCTTTTGGTATTATGGGATTATTTATCGGTCCTGTGGTATTAGCATTAAGTTACAAAATCATTCAAACTTGGGTTAATGAACAAGCTTAAATTTAACGTTAATAATATTAATTTGCATTAAAAAACAATTTGAACAAAAAATTAATTTAACCATAGGTTAAACTATGAAAAACAGGAGTGTTATTTTCTGACATAATTTGTGATATTCTACACTTTGTGTCAGATTTAATGATATTTAGATCATGCGAATACCTTTTATAAAATATAATCATCAAAAACATCTTGATGAGTTAGCTAAAATTCAGCAAAAAGCTGAACAATATCAAATTATCTACGATCCAAATTCCTATAGAATTGCTTTGCTTGAACATATCAAAAAAGCCCAACAGCGTATCTATATTGTTGCACTTTATTTAGAAAAAGATGAAGCCGGTCGCGAAGTTCTTGACGCTCTTTACCAAGCCAAAGCTGAACGCCCTAATTTAGATATCAAGATTTTTGTTGATTGGCATCGAGCCCAACGGGGAAGAATTGGTGAAGATAAAACTCAAACCAATGCTCGTTACTACTATGATTTAAAACAACAATATCCAAATATCGATATCCCAACTTATGGTGTACCGATTAATCGCCGAGAAGTACTCGGGGTACTACATTTAAAAGGCTTAATTATTGATGATACCGTAATTTATAGTGGTGCCAGTATAAACAACGTCTATTTACATAAATTTGATAAATATCGTTATGACAGATATCACTTTATCACCAATAAAGCCTTATCTGACACTATGGTTAATTATGTAAATGACAACTTCCTACCACTTGAGGGTGTGCAACACTTAGATGTTAATGAACATAAAACCCGGAAACAAATCAAAGCGGCAATTAAAGCATTACGCCAACATCTTACCGATGCCAAGTACCAATATGTAGGCGATACTAATAATGATACCCTATCCATCTCACCACTAGTTGGCCTTGGTCGCAATAATCAACTCAATAAGATTATTCATCATCTAATCAATATTACTGAACAAAAAATCACTTTTTGTACCCCCTATTTTAACTTACCAAACATATTAGTCCGCGATATTATTCGCCTTCTAAGAAAAGGCAAACAAGTGGAAATCATCATTGGTGATAAAGTTGCCAACGACTTTTATATTCCAGAAGATCAACCTTTTAATATCTCGGGTGGATTACCTTATTTGTATGAAATAAACTTAAGACGTTTTGTGGAACGGCTACAAAGTTATATAGATAAAGAACAGTTAATCATTCGATTATGGAAAGATGGGGATCAAACCTATCACTTAAAAGGGATTTGGGTCGATGATGAATGGATGATGATTACTGGTAATAACCTTAATCCTCGAGCTTGGCGTTTAGATCTGGAAAATGCACTATTAATCCACGATCCAAAACATGAATTGCAAAAACAGATTAAGCAAGAACTTGCCACAATCCGTGAAAAAACGACCTTAGTCACCCATTTCCAACAAATTCAAGCTAGCCAATTCTATCCAAAACATGTACATAAATTAATTAAACGTTTAAGCCGAATTCGAGTAGATCGAATTATTAAACGCTTACTATAATCTCAAATTAATTAAAACGCTATTTGTCGCTTGGTGACAAATAGCGTTTAATCCAAATTGAATTTTACTTTGTTGTAGGCATTTTACTTTGTTGTAAACTTAGTACCGTTCTAGCATTTGAAGCACTGGTTGCAATGATATCAATCACCCCTGAACGAAGTGCACCTAAAATTGCCGTCGCTTTAGTGTTTTCTGATGCTATAGCAATCACACAAGGGATATTACGTAACTCATCAATACTTAAACCAATTACCCGATCGTTCATGTTGGTATCAACGGGATTGCCATTAATATCAAAGAAGCCATAACCGGCAATATCACCGACAACACCTTGATTTAATGTTGCATAAGTCACTTCTTGTGGCGTAAACCATCCTAATTGCACCATGTAACAGTTTTCATTCATATCACCAATACCCACTAAGGCGATGTCAGCTTTACTTGCACGTTCTATGGTATCTTTAATTACTCGATTCTGCATAAACGCACGTTTGAGTTCACGATTTTCAACATAAGCTGGCGCATATAAAGTTTCACTACTGGCACTGAATTTTCTTGCTAAACTACGGCTAATATGATCGGCGTCAATAATCTCGCCAACTCGCTGGGTACCACCAATACCACAAATAAATTTACACTGTTTTTCAGGAAAAACGCCTACATGGCTAGCAATAGCGGCAACATTACGCCCTTGGCCAACAGCAATCGTCATGCCATTCTTTAAGGTACTGGATAGATAGTTAGAAACAAGTGCCGCAACTTGTCGTCGTTGCTCATCTTCATCTTGGTGATCTAAAGCTATCAGCGCCCTTTTAATCCCAAAATTATTAACAAATTGCTGTTCAATACGCGAACTAAATACCGGATGATATTTGACATTAATTTCAACAATGCCTTCCGCTCGCGCTTTTTTCAGCAAGCGACCTACTTTAATACGGGAGATACCAAATCGCTGAGCAATCTCTTCTTGAGTTTGTTCATATTCATAGTAAGCAACGGCAATTTCCGTAAGTAGCTCTGACTCTTGTTTATCTTCAAATATATCCATTAGGCTTGCCTTTATTATCTTAACTTTGCTGATTAATAGCAGATAATATAGTACAAAAATCTTTAGCTTGCCATGCACTACGTCCAATAAATAATCCATCAATGTTCGGTTGGCTAATAAATAATGGAGAATTTTCGAGATTTACACTACCACCATAGAGTAAAATTACTTGATTAGCGGTATCGATATCATAAAGTTCAATCAGTGCAGAACGTAATTTAGTATGGATATATTCTGCTTCATCCGGGGTCGCAGGTACTCCTTGTTCACCTATTGCCCATATTGGTTCATAAGCAATAATTACCTTAGTCACCTGATTTTTATCAATGCCAAATAAAGCAATCTTCATTTGTTTAACCACCGTTTCGACTGATACACCCCAAGATTTTTCTTGGGCACTATCACCTATGCAAATTAATGGGGTTAAATTGTAGTTTAATGCAGCATGAACTTTTTTATTCACAAAGCTATCTGTCTCGGCAAAATATTCTCGTCGTTCGGAATGCCCCATTTCAACTATGGTGGCACCAGTATCAGCAACCATATTGGCTGAAATTTCACCAGTGAAAGGCCCCGATTGGGCAAAATGCATATTTTGCACGCCAGTTAAACAGTTAATCTGGTGATTATTGATATAATCGGTGACATCCCGAACACAAGTAAATGGAGGAATAACAAATGGTTGAATATGACTTTTCAGATTTTCCGGATAAAAGGTTTTAAGTTGTTCACAAAAAAGTAACGCCTCAGCTAAAGTTTTATTCATCTTCCAACTTGTACCAATATAGATTTTTTTCATATTCAACCTTCCAGTATCTACTAAATATTATTTAAAACTCGTTAATTGCAATCAATAGCTAAACCATTGATTAGGATATCGTTTTGAGTTGTTGTAAAAATACATTCATAATCATCCAAGCCGATTCAGAGCCGGGATCTCGATGACCAACTGCACGTTCACCTAAGCGTAACGCTCGACCTTTTTTGGCCATTAGCGGAATAGTTTTATCTGAACCTAACTTCATTTCATTTACACAATTTTCTAAAGTATTTATAGGATCATCACCTTCTTGATAATCTTTTAATACTGCAAGACCAGGAATTAAAGCATCGAGCATCGTTTTATCATTTAATTCAGCTTTTCCTCTCATTTGAACAGCTTCAACACCATCTTGGTACATTTGACAAAATTCTTTAAATGTCACTTCTTGTTTTCCAATTATATGCGTCGCCATTTTCATGAAAAAACTGCCATATAGTGGCCCTGATGCTCCTCCAACTTTACTTAAGAGAATCATACCTACTTTTTTCATTAATTCGGCTATATCAGTTACTGATTCAGAGAGTTGAGGTAACTGTTTTTCAACTTCACGAAAACCGATGGTCAAATTGATTCCATGATCACCATCGCCAATATCTGAGTCCAATTTACTTAAGTGGTCACGATTTTCTTCAGCCATTGCAGCCAATTTTTTAAAAGTCTCAATAAAATATGATTTATTTAGCATCAGAGCACACATCTCGATTCTCCTTGTGGTTAATAAGCAACTTTAAAATAAGGGGCATCACAAGGATGATCCAACAGTTGTTTAAGTTCTTCATCAAGCTTTATAACTGAAATAGACATACCAACCATATCCATTGACGTAACATAATTACCAACTAATGATTTATAAATCTTGATGCCTTTTTCTGCTAATAAAAGATGAGCTTTTCGATAACAAATATATTGATCCATCAATGCCAGACCGCCTAGTCCATTGATGAGTAACTCAATTTCATCACCGGATTTTAGTTTAGAATCAGCTAAGATATGATCGATTAATTGACTAACCACAACATCAGCCTTTTCTAGTTTAGTTCTTTCGATGCCTGGTTCACCATGGATCCCCATTCCTACTTCCATATCACCATCTTGCATTTCAAAAATCGGCTCGCCGGTAACCGGTAGTGTTGATGAAGATAATGCCACACCAATAGAATAAGTATTTGCATTGGCTTTTTGGGTAAGTGCCTTCACTTTATCTAAATCATAACCTTTAGCAGCGGCACTTCCAGCAACTTTAAACACAAATACATTACCAGCCACACCACGACGATCTTGAACATTTTCTGATGAATAAATATCATCAGTTGTGGTTACCGTTTCGACGCGAATACCCTCTTCGGCAGCAAGTTCGGCAGCCATATCAAAGTTCATTACATCGCCGGCATAATTTCCATAAACAAAAAGGCATCCCTTGCCGGCATCGACAGCTTTTACCGCTGCATAACAATATTCAGGAGATGGCGAGGTATTTACATTACCCACCGCTGCCGCATCAGCAAAATCTTTACCAACATAGCCTAAAAAAGCAGGTTCATGACCAGAGCCACCACCAACGATAATTCTTACTCTTGGTTCTGAGCTCATTTTTTTACTTACAATTACTCTATTACAATCTTGCTTGAGTTCCACGTAATCACTGTGCGCTAAACAGTAACCTTCTAACAGCTCTTCAACCACATCATAACCATCATTAATTAATCTTTTCATTGTGTTACTCCTTTCTATCCTTCAACCTTTTGTCTTTTACTTAAGAAACAAGAAAAAGTGACAAAACATATCCACCTACAATACCTGCGCTAACCGCAGCAACGATATTTTTAACTGATTTACGCTTGCTGCCACCGGTTAATGCTGAAGCAACCCAAACGCCAACACCAGCAGCTAACCCCTGATCTACCCAAACGGTACCACTTTGAGTAATCATCGGTGTGGCTATACCATGATTGATACACCATACGGTACCTACAATAAATGCCGCTGCCATCCACCCACCGATTGGCCCCCAATTATCAACCATTCTTCCCCAGGCCATTCGAATGACAAAAGGGAAAATGAAACCACCGATTAACGTTGCAATAGCTAATTGTATTGTCATAATCATTCACTCCTTAATCCTAGATTGAACTCTTTTTTTGAAAAATTTTAATTCTTTTAGCGCGTAAGATTTTCTCTTTGGCCTCTTTTAATTTTTCAAAATCAGAACGTCTAAGTCCTGGTTCTCTTGGATTTTCATTAACAAACTCTTTTTTCTTAGCCATGTCTTTTTCAATAAATGCCGCAGTAATTCCCCCTAGGGCGGCCCCACAACCAACTAATAAAATTGTCGGTAAAGAGGTTGAAAAAGCATCGCCTCCCTGAATAAAGGTATCTCTCATAATGCCACATACAGCGATAGCTAACCCCATATCAACAAAAGCCGCATCATCTTCGTTACCGGTTAAATTAATGTAATGATTCATATACCACATTGGCCCAATAATGATTATCGCCGCAAGATAACCACCAAAAATGCCATAAGTGCCTAATTGTGACCAAACAGCCATCACTATCATGCCCGCGATACAATAACCAACAAAACTTCGAAAAAATTTCATAGCCATTCTCTCTCTAAATATTTTGTAACTCAGCTAAAATACCTTCCACATCCTTATCAACCATAGCTTGAATTGATGCATAAAAAGCACCTTCGACTAATGGCGCATCAACTAATATGACTTTACTTTTTAGCTCTTCATCTTCAATTAGATCAATTGCGGTTTCGGTACTTAAAATTGCACTACCTATATCTGCAAAAATCAGAATGTTACTATGCTGGCTTGATTGTTTAATAATGTTATAAATGGCAACAGAATCAGTTCCTAAACGGCCATCTTCTGTCCCCCCTGCCGAAAAAATTCTCACATCCCCTGTTGAATCAACCATTTCCTCAATCATTTCTTTTAGCCCATCAGTGATCTTCCTGCTATGAGATACTAAAATGATACTGACCATAAAACCTCCGAACAAATGTTTACTTATTAATCTTTTGTTCAATTATAACCAATAAATTTTCTCCGCAAATGGTTTTATAGCAATTTTGTGACTAAGATCTAAATATTAACTAGCTAACCGCGATTTCCGCCTAATCAAATGGAAATAGCTGAAATGTTGTCAATGTAAAAAGAGATGAATTTATGGTAAATATTGGTGAGAAATATTAAAAAGTAATATCATTTAATCAGATAACATGTCGTTCATAAGATCGCACTCAAAACAAAAGATTAAGCGATTGTATCATGCAGGTCTTTATTGAAATAAGATTTGGCAAATGTTAGTTATTTAAAACACATTTTTTAACTTTTTACTTAATAAACCAAATAAAAACCATTCAATAAACCTATAATCAGGCAATTATTATCCTCTGCATTTTCAATCTGTTTAAATTAACCTCTAATTAGTTATTACCTAACTGCTTGACACACATCCAATAGGGTTAAAAATACAATTGTCGTTTATTCGACATTATAGAAGAGATCAACAGCTGACATTTTATATTTCGCCTAATCGAAAATTATTAGTTATCTCATTTAAATCGTTATTAAGTGTTTGCATCATGCTATTAGTCGTCAACTTTCACTTACGTTTTTCGCTATAGTCGTATTTGGGTTGTAGGATTTCTAGCAGTGATTTTTAATTGATTTACTTTTGCTTCAAAGAAAACAAGCTTAGTAAGAAATTCGTATTAGGAGGGGTAATTTTTCATAGTAGAAAAGTTATTTTTGACCGATGGCAATAATCTTAAAAAAAGTATTAATTGAACTTTAATAAATTGCTATTTTGAGCTAAATAAATAATTCTCAACCAGCAGTTAAAAAACTAGCTAGCTGATAAATTTTAAATATTAGAAATTAATTTCTGTAGCAACAAAGTAATGACGACCTTCTAAAGTTTTACCAAACTCATCGTTTGAAACATCCTTATTTGCACATGATTAATTTAAAATCCCTTTGTCAAGTAATCCTCAATCATAACTAATGAATTAAAATGTTCATATAGAGTTTATTTATTAAATAAAAAAGTGGCTGTATTAACAGCCACTCAATATTTATAATTACATTTTTTGATGAATACTAATTAGAAATTAATTTCAGTACCAACAAAGTAACGACGACCTTCTAAAGTTTTACCAAAATCATCGTTTGAAACATCCTTATCAAATAAGTTATAAACACCACCATAAATCTTAGCATTTTGGTTTATTTGGAAAGACGTCCCCACATCCCAGAAAGTATAACCAGGATACTCAATTTTTTTGCCTTTACGATCTGTAGTAGATTCCACACCGTAATAGGCAACTTTAGTCCATAAATCCAATTGTTGGGTTAAATTCCAATCAAGCTGAGTATTGAATTTTTGTTTAGGTGTACGGTTTAAAGGTTTACCCTTATTATTACCTGTTTTTTGTTCTGTTTTAGTCCAAGAATAATTAGTACTTAATAAGAAATCGGTAAATAATGGGGTTTTGAATGAGAGCTCTATACCTTTAAGATCTGCTTTATCTACATTTTCTAAACCTTGGATAAAATGAAATTTTTTACTAAAGTTTTTATAAGAACATGTTTTCTCTTCGATATTTTTATTATCACAAATATAGTAAGATTGAATCTTATCTTTGTATTTAGTATAAAAAGCTGTTGCAGAAGCATCAATACCGTAATCATTGGTATATCCTAGACCAATTTCAAAATTATTTGATTTTTCAGGTTTTAAATCAGGATTACCAACAACTACACCATCCCAATATCCCCCACCTGTTGCTTGTCCCCAGTCAGAAACAACTTGACGCAATTTTGGCGTTGCATAACCGGTTGAGTAACCGCCTTTCAGGGTAAAATTATCATCAATATTCCAGACACTATAGACTCTTGGATTCCAGTTGCTACCATAGTTTTCATCTTTGTTATAACGTAAACCAGCCGTGATACTCCAGTTATCGAAAATACTTATTTCATCTTCGGCAAACAATGCATAATTCCAGCGATCAATTTTAGTAATATCACTAGTAAGTTCATTACCTTTATCATGAAGCTCTTGGTAATTATATTTACCCCCTACCGTTAGCATATTAATACTAAAAGGAATCGTCACTCGAGAATCTAGATCGGTATTACGAATTTTCATTTTTCTTTCTGGATTATTGTTTTCTTCATAAGCAATAAAAGAAGTCGTCGATAGATCATCAAATAAACCATTATGAGTTAGCGCAAAAGAATTTCTAGCGTTATCACGCTTATAATCTTTATCTCTTGATTTTTCTCTTGTTTTACCTCTGATTGAAGTACTATTTTGTAACGAACGACCAAAATCGAGATCAAATTTTTGGTTATCAGTAGCATTAAGTGATAATTTACCATTCAAGCTGCGTAATTTCTGTCCAGAATGACCATTTAAAAACTCATCTTCATGACGATTTGTATATTGCCCATATAATTGAATACCGAGAATATCGTCAATAATTGGTCCAGTCGTTGAAAAACTACCTATATAGGTATTTTTTTCATCAGAACGATAAGGCATAATTGATTCAACTCGTAATCCACTATGCCAGATATTTGATACCTTTTTAGTAATAATATTGATTACCCCACCCATAGCATCAGAACCATACAAGGAAGACATTGGTCCTCGAACGACTTCAATACGTTCAATGGCTGTTAATGGTGGTAACCAGCCTTGTTCAAAACCGGAATTATCACTATTTGGTCTAGTTTCACGAGTGTTCACTTTTTTACCATCAATTAACATTAAAGTATATTTGCCATCCATTCCTCGAATACTAATATCGGTTGAATCACCACCGCCTGTTACGGTGATACCTGGAATATCCTTAAGAGCATCGGTAACGTCACGATAAGGTTTTTTGCTAATCTCTTCCGGTGTGATTACCGAAATCGTTGCCGGTGCTTCCTTAATCTGTTGTGAAAATCCTGATGCTGTTACCACCATAGTATCGGTATTTTTATCATCGGCTGCCATCGCTAAACCTGATAGTGATAATAAAATACTTGTATTTATGACATGTGTTGCCAACTTAAACCTAGTATTCATTTGTTTAACCCTATTATTTATATTGATATTTTCAATGCAATTTGTGCGTAACGATATATTATATGAGAATAATTATCAATATCTTTACCAAAATTTATTTATCACTAGACAATTAATAATGTTTAAATAATAATAGTTATCATTTTCAAAGTAGCAAAAGGAATTACCATGAATACCAAAAAAAAGGTACTATTAAGTACGCTAACTGCTCTGATTTTAGGATTAACTGGTTGTCAATCATCAATCACAGTAAGCCCAGATAATAAGCAATCGGTAGTGGTACCTAAATCGCCAAGTAAAGTTGTTGTGATGAACTATGGCGCCTTAGACACGTTAGATGCATTAGGTAAAGGTTCAATTGTTACAGGAACACCACTTTCCGTTCTTCCTTCTTATCTAGAACAATATAAAAGTGCAGATATTACCGACACTGGTAATATGAAAGAGCCTAATATTGAGGCAATCGAAAAAGCTAAACCACAACTTATCATCATTGATGGTCGTCAAGCTAGTCGAACCGAAGTATTAAATAAAATAGCGCCAGTAATTAATTTAAGCGTTGATGCCAAAGATTATCTTGAATCAACTAAACACCACATCAATATTTTAGGCAATATTACCGGCACTGAAGAAAAAGCGAGTAATTTAATTCAATCACTTGAGGCCAAAATTACCAGTGGACGTGCGATAGCTGAAGCGAGCGATAAAAAAGCAATTGTAGCTATCCATAATGACGGGAAAATGATTCTAATCAATGCAAGTTCAAGCGCAGCGTTAATTCACGATGTATTAAAAGTAAAACGCGCCGCGCCATTTGCATTGCAACCAACCAATAGTGTTGGTAAACCAAAACCAATCTTTATTGATAACAGTTATATTAGTAAAGTTAAACCAGACATTATTTATGTTGTCGACCGAAGTAAAGCTATTGGTCAATCAGCAATGTCAGGTGACTTTTTCGACTCAAAAGTGTTAGCGAAAAGCCAAACCAAAGTTGTCTACTTAACTCCAGATCTTTGGTACTTATCTGGTGGCGGTGCTGAAAGTTTAGATCTACAAATTGATGAAGTAATAGATGCATTAAAATAAGCTTTTTCTCCCGAATTAACTTCCTATAATTGTAAAAGCTCTTATTGTTATAAGAGCTTTTTTTAGATTTTATCCATATCCATCGTTCTTTATATCAAATTAAAAATTTTTATTTCGCCCTGTTTAATTATGTTAGAATGTTCATCTGTTATCTTAATCTAAATTCAATCGTTTTTAGATTGTCGAAAATTACCGCAATTAATTTAAAATTACTATAATTACTATGAATATGTCATCCCCTACTATAGGATTTGTGAGCCTTGGTTGTCCTAAAAATTTAGTTGACTCTGAGCGAATTTTAACCGAGTTACGTACTCAAGGTTATCAAGTTGTGCCGAGCTACGATAATGCTGATTTAGTTATTGTTAATACTTGCGGCTTTATTGATAGTGCGGTACAAGAATCATTAGAAGCTATTGGCGAAGCGCTAAACGAAAATGGTAAGGTTATTGTCACTGGTTGTCTTGGCGCCAAAGAAGATCAGATCCGTAATGTGCATCCTAAAGTGCTAGAAATATCAGGACCACACAGTTACGAAGCCGTACTGCAACATGTAAACAAATATGCACCTAAACCGAGTTATAATCCATTTACTAGCCTTGTGCCACAACAAGGAGTGAAATTAACACCTAAACATTATGCATACTTAAAGATTTCAGAAGGTTGTAATCATAGCTGTACATTTTGCATCATTCCTTCTTTACGTGGTGAGATGGTCAGTCGTCCTATCGGTAATGTACTTGATGAAGCAAAACGATTAGTTGATAGCGGAGTAAAAGAACTTTTAGTCATCGCTCAAGATACTTCAGCTTATGGTATTGATATCAAAAACCGCACCAACTTTTGGAATGGTATGCCGTTAAAAACCGATATTTATACCCTTTGTGAACAACTATCAACCCTTGGAATTTGGGTACGTCTACATTATATGTACCCGTATCCTAGTGTCGATAATTTAATTCCATTAATGGCTGAAGGAAAAATCTTACCTTATTTAGATGTGCCGTTACAGCATGCCAGCCCAACGGTTTTAAAATCAATGAAACGCCCGGGGACGATCGAAAGAACATTAGAGCGAATTCATCATTGGCGTGAAATTTGTCCGGAAATTACTTTGCGTTCAACTTTTATTGTTGGTTATCCGGGCGAAACTGAACAAGATTTTGAGTTATTACTCGACTTTTTAGAAAAAGCGCAATTAGATCGTGTGGGTTGCTTTCCTTATAGTCCTGTTGAAGGTGCAGCGGCAAATCAATTAGCAGATCAGATACCAGAAGCGATAAAACAAGAACGTTTCCATCGTTTTATGCAATTACAACAAATGATTTCGACCCAAAAACTACAAAACAAAATTGGCAAAACTTTATCGGTTTTAATTGATGAGGTTGATGAAGAAGGTGCCATCGGACGAAGTATGGCGGATGCGCCAGAAATTGATGGTGTTGTCTATTTGAATGAAGAGAAAACTGTTAAAGTCGGCGATATTGTTCAAGTCAACATTGAACATTCAGATGAATACGATTTATGGGGTACTGTAATACAGTAAATATTTCCAATGAAGCTACATTATCGACACGAAATAAAAAACCTAATCACGTTAGCTATACCGGTGATGATTGCCCAAATATCACAAACAGCAATCACGTTTGTCGACACCATTATGGCGGGTAATTACAGCAAAACTGCTCTTTCGGGGGTAGCCATTGCTGTATCAATTTGGTTGCCTACTGTTTTGTTTGGCCAAGGATTATTAACGGTTTTAACCCCTATAATCTCTAACTTAAATGGTGCTGCCAAACGTGAGCAAGTAGCCGATCAGACTCGTCAAGGGGTGGTGATTGCGTTAATTTTATCCATCATCATGATGCTAGTTTTGTACAATTCCGACAAAATAATTAGTCTAAGAAGCTCAGCTGATCATCCTATCGATCCAGAGATGGTTGATGTAGCCGTTTCATTCTTACGCGCAATTATGTGGGGAGTACCTGCCTTCTTATTATTTTTGGTTTATCGTAATCAATGCGAAGGCTTATCTAACACCAAACCCGCTATGGTGATTATATTTATAGCACTACTTGCCAATATTCCGATTAATTATGTATTAATTTATGGCAAGTTTGGATTGCCTGCTTTTGGTGGTGTTGGTTGCGGAATTACTGCCGCTATCATTTTTTGGTTGATGTTTGCTTTAATTCGTTTGTATACATTAACCGCAGCTAGCCAACGTGATATTCGCAAAACACCACTAACCAAACTCATTGATTTTGCTATCATCAAAAAAATAGTTATCCTCGGCACACCACTAGCTTTAGCCTATTTTTTTGAAATGAGTCTGTTTGCGGTGGTTGCACTACTTATTGCGCCACTTGGTCAAATAACCGTGGCTGCACACCAAATAATCTTCACTATCAGTAGCTTAACGTTTGCTATACCATTATCTTTGGGAGTAGCAACCAGTATTCGTGTTGGTTACTTATTGGGTAAAAATAAACCAATTCTAGCCAAGCAAACTGCTTATATAAGTTTAGCTATATCCTTTATGATGGCGGTAATCGTGGCATTAATTCTGGTCATTTTTAGATCACCGATAATAACCATATTTACTCATGAGATCGATGTAATAACCATCTGTCTACAATTGATTATTTTACTTGCCATCTATCAAGCATCAGATTATTTGCAAGTCGTAGCAAGTAATGTATTACGTGGTTATAAAGATACTAAAAGCATCTTTTTTATTACCCTAATCTCTTATTGGGGAGTGGGATTACCGGTTGGATATATCTTAGGATTAACCGATCTTATTATGCAGCCAATTGGCGCGGCAGGTTTTTGGATAGGAATTATATTAGGTCTAGCTGTAGCAGCATTTTTACTTATTGCTAGAATGCTCTACATTCAAAAACTACCGCAAGATGTGATATTAAAAAGAGCCTCAAGATAATAAAACAAAATTCCTCGCCAAATTTATTAAAAAATATTGAAAGTTTGGCGATTATTTTTAACTAAAAATCTTAATATTAATATATGAATTATAACTTATTAGTTATCTCAATAAAAAAATTAACCTAAATTTATATTGCTTAAAATTTGATTACTTATATAATTTTCAGCTTTATCAACTAATTGTTTTAACATGGATCTGTTTTCGTGATATTTACCAAAAAAGAATTATTTTCACATATTGTTTGTATCGGTCTTTCTGTTTTATTAGTTTATTTATTAGGTTACCCACAAAGATTTGATAGAATACTGCTTACTTATTTTTCTCTAATTTTTTTAGCTAGATTCACATTTTTCCGTTTTTTATTAGGATTATTATTTGTTATTGCTGCACTTTATTTTCCGATAGGATTTTATTATGGAAGTCCAAATGTTGCAGTGGTAAGTGCAGTAGCAGAAACTGATATTGATGAAATACAAGAATTTTGTTCGCAATTACCCCTTTATTTTTATTTTATACCATTAATATTAGTCATAAGTTTTATTCTTTTTTTTAAAAAATTTCAATTTCCTAAAATAGGAAATTATTACGTTATTGCTATAGCATTACTCATCTGTATTTATAGACCAGTCAAAGGAGTCATAAAATATCAACCAACTACATTGACTAGAATTACAACAACCGTATTAGATAATGTTAAATATCCTTTTTTTGAATTTTTTCTGGATTTATATTCAAGTGTAAAAATATATCTAACGGAAAAACAAGAACAGCTTAAGCAACTCCAACAAACTAATACAATACCTATTGTTTCTGTCAATCCTCAACATAAAACTTATGTTGTTATCATTGGTGAAAGTGTTCGTAAAGATTATATGAGCGCTTATGGCTTTAAATATAGCAATACCCCTTTTACCGATAATAATGCCTCATTAATTTGGGATGGATTAATCGCCCCGGCATCAAATACCCAATCATCAATTCCGCATTTGATTAGTCAATCAAGTTATTTAGATAATCGTGAAGTCAATGCCCAATTAAATAATAATATTATTGCAATTGCTAATGATGCCGGGTTTGAAACCTATTGGCTATCTAATCAAGGAAAATTAGGTAGAATGGAAATAACGGTACCGAGAATTACAGCTTATAGTAAAAATATCTTCTATACCAAAAAAGGCGAATACAACGGTAAATCAGCCCGTGGAAAATACGATACATTACTTTTACCTGAATTAGATTCATTATTAACGCAACAGCACGATAAACCGAAACTTATTGTTATGCATTTAATCGGTTCCCATCCTCATTTTTGTAAAAGATTGCAGTTTGATGTGCAATTTGATCTTAACAATAAAAATGTTTCCTGTTATGTCAGTAGTATTAAAGAAACGGATGACTTGATAAAATCAACAGTAGAGATATTAAAAAAACATAATGAAGATTACTCTGTAGTTTACTTTGCAGATCATGGGCTTTCGCACACTGAACAATATCAAGACTTAAGACACAATTGGGAATATCAAAATAGTTTTCAAGTGCCATTGATATTTTTTGATTCAGATAAAACCAATCAGGTTAAAATTAATAAACAAATTTCAGGTTATCAATTCGTTTATTTATTAAGTCATTGGATGGGGATTCAATTGAATGTCCAACATGATTATATGCAATATGATTTGACTGATATACCTGAACAAAAGAATATTCAAATCAAAGATTGGAAGAATAAACTATATCCATTTAATAATTTGAAAAAAGATCCTAATCCATTTTAAATAATCAATTTTTTAGTTAAAAATCACTATACCATCACTAAATTAATAGTGATGGTTTTTTAAATTGAGTATTACTAAAAATAAGCAAACCCTTATATATAAATCCATTAATTACCATCTATTATTCAAAACAAATATCATCGCCAATATTTAATTCAGGGAAAACAGCTGGTTCAACTTCTATGGCACCTGGCAAGGTGCCATCATCACTTAATTTAAAATAGATAGAAATATGTCCTAATTCTTCAAAGTTTCTATTAGCCTCACTACCAACCTTTTTAATGGTATATTTATGTCTACCTAACCTAAATTCTTTACCCGCAACTAATGTTTGATTAGGCTTTTTATGAAACTCATGTATCACACAAATTTCACGTAAATCAGGTGTTGCCATTGGACCAAATAAAATAATAACTTTTTCTTCTTTGAATTCTGGAACGATAGAACCAATTTCAGTAATAATACTTTTTGCCATAATTAATCCTTTTAATGTTTAATACATTCCAAAACTCATTACCCATGCAACAACCACAGCTAATATTCCGGTTAGCATACGACTATAGAGTACTGCTGGTACGCCAAATTGAACGGTTTTAGGTTCGGCTTCTCCTAAAGACAAGCCAACCGGAATAAAATCACATCCAGCCTGCGCATTAATCGCAAATAACGCAGGTAGTGCATAAGCAACAGGTATTGCACCAATTGCAATTTGTGAACCAATCAAAACCCCAATAACTTGAGCAATAACCGCTCCTGGCCCAAGGATTGGGGATAGAAATGGTAAGCTACAAATGAACGCAATTACCATCATCCCCCATATTGAACCAGCTAAAGGTGACAGGGTGGTAGCTATGATATGACCGATACCAGTGTAATTAATAATACCTATAAGCATGCTGATAAATGCCATAAAAGGAATAATATTTCTAATTAACATATCCGTCGAATCACGACCGGCTTGATAAAAGATTCCCATTGCTTTACCTATTCCTCGAGATAATTTTATCAATAAACCTTCTTTTTGATTTTGATGATGTTCTTGCTTTATTTGGGCATATTTTTCTTTGAATTTTTCACGATCCAAAAGTGGATCTTTCCCCGTTTGTGTTTGCAACTGTTCATCCTGCGCAGATATCGTTGATTGTTCATTATTACCTTCTGATAATAGTATGTTTTGCGGTTTCACTCCTGAAACAAAAATATCTTCAGTAATATGTTTTGCTAAAGGACCTGTCGGTGCTGATGGAATAACATCAATGGTAGGAATTTTTTTCATTGGATAAACACCAATTCGCGCGGTACCACCACAATCTATAATTGCACACAAAATTTCATTTTCGGGAATGGCATTTTTAAAACCATCTACCGCTTCACCGCCGGAGAGTTCAGCAATTTTTTGTGCAACTGGATGAATACCACCGCCAGTCACAGAGAGTATCTTATGTTTTTCTGCCGTTGGAGTTAAAGAAAAACCTGCCCCCCAGCCACCTTGGCCTTTCTCGATAAAAATTGTTTTATACATAACGTCACTCTCCTACAGTTTTTCTTTACGCATCAAGAATTTGGTGATCATTTCAGTGATAACACCACGCATTAAAATAATGATAATGCCCGCCAAAAAGTAGCGTACTGAAAGACTTGAAATGTTATAACCAGCATCCATCACACCATTGGCAATGCCTAAAAATACAAATAACTCACCGGCATTGGCATATGGGAACAAACCGGTTACAGGGTGCAAAAAAGAGACTACCGAATCATAAAAAGCCGGTTTTTGTTCTTCTTTAACAAAACGACCAAAAGTATAAGCCATTGGGTTAGTCAACATTAAAACAGATAGTATTGGCATTAAACTGTAACGCAATAACCTGTTTTTAGCAGAAAATTGGATAGCTTTGGTGACTCGTTGTTCACCAATAAAAGCGATTAAAGAATAAGTAAATGTTAATAACACAATCAATAGCGGCACGATGCCAGTCATAAATCCGACAAAAACTTGTCCGCCA
The DNA here is from genome assembly GCA_946482005.1 of uncultured Gilliamella sp. GTDB lineage: Bacteria > Pseudomonadota > Gammaproteobacteria > Enterobacterales > Orbaceae > Gilliamella. The sequence continues at coordinate 141,571 of CAMLPV010000001.1, read as the reverse complement.
GCCTGAAATAACCCAATAAAATGGGTTCCAAACCACTCAATATAGTCCATTATTATCTCCTTTGAATTAGTTTTTAATGTGTTGATAAGTTAAATCACCCAGAAATTTGGTTTGCCATTTTTATCATTGCTCTTTCTTCTAGCGAGAGTTTTCTCGTTTGACTTTCTTCCGTTAAGTTAATCAAAATTTGTGACAGATGATGTCCATAGAATCTTGGTAGCGGTTTAAATTTGGCAAAGACTGATTTTCCTTTTAAAAGTTGGCATTCTTTAACCATTTGGTTTTCATCGATCACCATAACTACAATCGCAGTTGCGCCTAACCATTTACGTTCAATAGATGAATAAAGCCGATGATGTTTAAAATGCAAATATTGTTGTGTGATGTTGTACATATATCTTTGATAATAGTTAATTTGCATTAAACTCAATATAGACTGCGAGGCCAAAATAACACTGGCGATAATGACAATATTCATGTTTTTACCTCCGATAACAACAACTTAACTTATTGCGCTAACCACTGCTGAGTCTTATCATTCAGCAGTGGTTATATTTTTAACCAAAGACTTCATCTTGAAGTTTGCGTAATTGCCAAACTGTGGTTGTTTCATCTAAAACAACATCATCTTCAGTTAAAAACTTACCATTTGGTATATCTCGTTTAGCAACGACATTACCGCTGATAAGCCCAATTGGGATATTTTGGTTTTTCCGCATATCCGCATGAGTTTCAATTACCCCTCGAACACAAAAACCACCGATGCCATCGAGTTTTTCACCACACTTAATATTTTTTTTAGCAACAGCAACCGTTTCAGAGACAGGAGCGCCACAAGGAACAATAGCGGTATCGTGATTTAAAATGGCCTTAGCAATAGTCAGCGGAGTTTCAAGACTGGCTAGGTGGAAAGGGCGATATAAAATATGATGATCTCTGTCACCTTTTTTCATTAAGTAATTTAATTCATTACTAACATTAGGATTTTGTCCTTTAACAATGACAAAAATACCCGGCGCTAAACCATCAACATATTCAACCACGCCAAATTTATTAAGAACGCCGCCATTTTCTTTTAAGTTTAAATCTTGAAGGACCGAATCCAAGTCACCTTTAACACCATGCATGCCCACGACATCTGGGATAAATCCCATGGCATTAGAAAGTAAATTCATTTCTGCCATTGTCTTGGTACCATCTTGGAATGCGGCTAACATATGAGATGACATATGCTTTGAATCAGCTTCAGCTTGAGCTGTATCAGGGTTTGCTTCGATTTTTAACTTATTATTTTTACCTTTACCAACGACTAAAACTTCCATGCCCATTGATTTAGCAAATTCATACATCTCAAGTGTTGCTGCGGGTTCATCACCATCGGAACCACTATAGATTAGATCGGCAGCACTAAATAGTTTGTGCATCAAAGGACCTATTGTGATATCAATTTCAACATTAAGCAGAACTAGATGCTTTTTGGCTAATAATGTTTCTAAGGCAATTTTTGCCCCTACTTCCGGTACTCCTGTAGCATCGACGATAATTTCAACCTCTTTTGCTTGAATAACTTCTTTAAAGTTTTTAGAAACCAAAATATCATTTTTTTTATTTGCACTCGCTTTATAGTCTTTTGCGGCTTGCTGTGCAGCTGTTAAATTGATATCACTAATTCCTGTTACACACATTCCCGGAATGGTGGCGATTTGCGCTATCATTCCTGTTCCCATTTGACCAGCACCAATAACTCCCACTCTAATTGGGTTGTCATTTTCTTCTCTTTGCAACAATTGTTTATAGATGGTCATTTTTGTTTTCTCCTTATAAAAATTAATATTAAATAGATTTAATATCTATTTATCATAAAGATAACATAACAAATTATAACCACAATTAATAAAACACCATTATGTGACATTTGTCACACTAAATGACATTTGTCTATTATGTTTAAATTTTGGCTATAAAAAAGCCTCTTTATAAAAATAAAGAGGCTTGCTAACTAAAATTTAAATATTAAATTCGTTAAAGAGTGGTATTTAAAATATATTCAGCCATTTTGTCAGTCATCACGACAATATCTATAATGTTAGAATTTAAAGCCGCCACCACCGCTTTTTCTTTATTTTCACCAGATACAATGGCAACCACGGTTGGAATTTCACGTAAATCAGCTAAACTTAAACCTATAATTCTCTGATTTATCGGGCTGTTAGCTTCTTCGCCGTCAGAAGTATAAAAACGTGAATTACAATCGCCAACGACATCGTAATAACGAAACTCTTCAAGATCTTTGTTATTAATATAGCCAATCTCTTGCATAGTACTGTTATGATAAGGATTAGCAATACCGACGATGGCCATATCAACAGTTTTACCTTCATTAAGAACTTCATTTATATATTTATTTTTAGATAAATCTAATTTCATGGTTTGATCTTCAACTAACGCAGGTGCATAAAGATATTTACAGGTGCACTGCATTTTTTTCTTAAGATCATAACAAATTTGATTAGAGTGCAAGTCAACTTCTTCTGTCCCCATACCACCAATTAAAGGGACAATAACTAGCTCTTTATGAGTAATATAAGGAAATTCATTAACAAATTTTCTAATTGTTTTTCCCCATGAAATACCTAATTTATTAACTTTCAAAATTCGTTTATTCAATGCATAAGCTGCCTTTTTGGCTAACCAATTAGAGGATTCTTCATAAGACAGATCATGGGTTGCAACAACAATCGCTTCTTCGAGTTTAAATTTAGATTCAAGTTTTTGTTCTAATTCAACGGTATATGCAGTTTCATCTTTAATAAAAATTTCAACAATACCTAAATCTTTAGCATCCTGTAATTTTTTAGAAATTATTGATCGTGAAATACCTATCTTTTGAGCTATTTGAGCTTGAGTCCAACCATACTGGTAATACCAAGTCGCAATTTTGACTAAATCTCGCTTTTCTTCCCATCTCATAAATCACTCCTGCCGATTTTTTGTAATTAACAATAGTTAATCAATATAACAAATGTTTAACCCATAGTAACATAAATCGAAAAAAATCAAATATTAGCTTAGCGGTTAATCACTAATATTAGTAAAACATGGTTATAAATTTCAATAAAAATATTTAAACCAATTAAAAATAAATAACTTATTACAGTTATCACATTTTGTGATTGATTAACTGATGAAAAGAGTATTTGCTAAAATGATTCCGTTTTTGGCGATATTTTCATATGTCGAGATAAATGACTAAATTTAATTTTTATATAATTTTTATATAATATAGCTATGTGAAATATTCATCATATCTACTTAACAGAATGAATTAATTTAGTTGGACGTCTTTTGCTCCACTAACATCAGATAACAATTAAACTATTTCGAGTATAGCTAAGGGATTATTAGCAGTCGTAAACTTTAATTTTGACAAAATTGGTTATATAAAGCGGAGAAATAAAGGGGAACTATCTCCCCTCTTTTATTGCTAATTAAAGCAAGGCGCCGATCATATCTTCAAGTTTACCCTGATCGACAGCAAAGGCTCGAATTCCTTCAGTTAGTTTTTCCACTGCCATTGCATCACTGTTGTGTTGCCATCTAAATTCAGCTTCTGTCATTAATGCTGGACGTTCAACCACAGTTTGGTTTGGATTTAATTTCCGCTCAACTGGTGCATTGGATTGTTGCATTTCTGCCAATAAATTAGGGGAAATTGTTAAACGGTCACAACCCGCCAACGCTAATATCTGATCGACTTTACGGAAGCTTGCGCCCATCACGATCGTTTTAATCGATAAATGTGTTTTAAAACTAAAATTAAATTCCTCAAAAAACATAAAATAAACATATAAAAAAACTCCGCTAAAGTTATTAGCGAAGTTTTATACTGTTAAGCAAACTATAATTTATTTCAACAAACTTTTCGCTTGTTCAACAACATTCTCAACAGTAAAACCAAACTTAGCAAACAGTTGTTCTGCTGGGTTTGATAAAAAAACCCTCTCTTTACATCAGAGGGTTTATAACGCGAATAATTAATTTTAATTACTTCTCAGCAGCATCTTTAGGATCTTCAAGGTTCCTATCTGCAACTTCTGGCATAATAATCGCCGATATCAACCCTACGCCTGAATAAAAAACAATCATGGCGACAATCGGCCACCATGATCCTGTTATATTACAAAATATCCCAGCAAATAGTGGTCCTAAGCCAACTGCCAATAAACCGCCAATTTCGTTAGCAACAGCCATTGATGCAAATCGGCTGCGCGAACCAAACATTTCAGCCATCGTGATTGCTTCAATTGCCGCTTGTCCTAATACGGCAATATTGTGAATAATAATTAGACATAACATAATAATACTTGGCTGATAGCTTTTATCCAAAATAATTGAAATCATTGGATAAGCAAGTATTATTGAACCAATAGTTAATAAAATATAGATAGGTTTTCGACCAAATTTATCTGATAGCCATCCGGATAATAGTATTACTAAAAATCCAACAAATGAACTAATTAACATTGCGTCGGTGGGTATTGACTTACTAAATAGTAACGTTTGCACCATATAACCCGCTAAGAATGTTTGTATCAACCCTGAATTTCCTGCTTGACCGAATCGTAATCCAGTTGCAAGCCAAAAGGATTTTCCTTTGAATATTTCAATATATGATTTATTTTTTATAGCCTGTTTACCGTCATTTACCTCTTCAAAAACAGGACTTTCTTTAAGGTTTAAACGTAACCAAATAGCAAATAACATTACCACAGCACTTGCTAAAAATGGAATTCTCCATCCCCAAGCTAATAGTTGTTCACTATCAAATAAATAAAACATAATTGCCCAAATAGCTGTTGCTGACAAGGTGCCACAGTTGGTTCCCATTGCAACTAATGAAGCAATAATACCTTTTCGACCTTTGGGTGCATATTCTGCTAGCATGGTTCTGGCGCCTGAAATTTCAGCGCCAGCCCCTAATCCTTGAATTATTCTCAATAAAACAAGTAATAACGGTGCTAAAATACCGACTTGAGCATAGGTAGGTAGTACTCCAATTAATGTTGTACAAAGCCCCATCATGGTAATAGTGATGAAAAGAATCTTTTTTCGTCCAATTTTATCTCCCATTCTGCCAAAAATAAATGCACCAGCAATCCGAGCAATATAACCTGCACCATAAGTCCCCATTGCCAGAATTAAGGCCATAGCGGCAGATTGTTCAGGAAAAAATATTTGATGGAAAACTAATGCTGCTCCCAGTGAATATAACTGAAAATCCATAAACTCTAATGCCGTTCCCAACCAACCTGACATCGCTGCTCTGACTAAATCGGCAGTATTTCTTTCCTTGTCTACCTTTTTTAACGTATTCATACTTTGTAACCTTTAGATATAAATTAATCAAATGATTGCAAAATTAGCTAACTCAGTTGTTTATATTTTTTTAAGATTTTGAATATCGATCCGCAAATAATTACTTGGAATTAGCTAACTCAATTAATGATTATGGCCGTGCCGCTGTTCCATCGGGGGTACGGGCGTTTGTCCATGACGGTAATCCACCAATCACTGGAAATTTTTTCGCTTTTTGTTCATCAATATCGACGCCTAATCCTGGTCTATCACTTAGATAAGCATAGCCCTGATCAATTTCAGGACAACCTGGGAACACTTCTCTCAGGTCATCGTTCATTGGGGTGTATTCTTGAATACCTAGGTTAGTAATACTTAAATCAATATGCATATTGGCAGCAACACCTACAGGTGAAATATCACCAGGACCATGCCATGCGGTACGGACCCCATGTAATTCACAAAGTGTCGCTAATTTTTTAGCGGGTGTTATTCCGCCAATCATACTGATATGACAACGGATAAAATCAATTAAATGTTGGGTAATGAGATGTTTATATTCTGCAATATGGACAAAAAGTTCCCCCATAGCAATTGGTGTTGAAGTTTGTTGGCGCATAACATTTAAAAAATCTACATTTTCAGGAGCAACAGGATCTTCTAAATAAAATAAACGATAATCCTCTAAACTTTTTGCCATTTGCAGTGCTGCAATCGGTTGAATTCGCTCATGAACATCATGAATAAATTCGACATCAAAACCAATTTTATTGCGTAGATGGTCAAAAAATTGAGGAATACTGCGCGCATACGCATCAGGATCGAAATAAATACCAGAGGTTTTGTTATGAGGTGAACGTTTAGGGTGAATATTTTTGGCTTTATCATATTGAGTATTGATCAATTTGAGATCTTCAGTGCCAGCACCACCATACATCCCCATCTGGCAACGAACATATTGATACCCCTCTTCCATGGCGGCGCGAATATTGTCTTCGGCAGCAATAGCATCCCCACCATCACAATGACGATAAAGAGGAATACCATCACGACATTTTCCGCCTAACAGCTCGTAGACAGGCATGTTTGCCATTTTACCTTTAATGTCCCAAAGTGCCATGTCCATAGCAGATACAGCATTATTGATTACTGGACCATTACGCCAATAGCCACTAACCACGGCTGATTGCCATAAATCTTCGATTCGACGGGGATCTTTACCTATAAGAAATGGTTTTATGTAGTCGTTTATTGCAGCTTCAACTGCAAAAATTCGTTGGGTAAATGTTGCGCAGCCTAGACCATATAGACCGTCTTGGTTAGTTTCAATCTTAACAACAACCAAATCTATTCCACCCGGTGCTGTTAAGATAGTTTTCACATTTGTTATTTTTAACATAAAATCTCCGATGTATACTTGTTTTCTAACTAACTTGTATGACATCGTATCTCGCAAATTAAAAATAACACTATCTCAGATAGTATGCAAGTTTTTTAAATTAGCATTGATCAAACTTCTTCTTTTAGTTTATTAATTGCAACAACATTGGTTTTCATTGCATTATCAAGTGAGAGTTTTGCGGTAATAACATCATGCTCTTTGATAGCCATAAAGACTTTAATATGAGCTTCAATACTTTCGAGTGTTATACCTAACACTCGATTCAGTTCTTCTAAATAATAATAATACACATCCTTAATAGTATGAATAATATTAATAAATATTTTGTTATGTGATGCCTCTATAATCGCGATATGAAAGTCTAAATCAGCTTGTGAATATTTTTTGTAATCATTCTTATTTATTAACATACGGTTTAGCGCTTCTTCGATTGCTAAAATATCTTGCTCATTAGCATTGATAGCAGCAAGTTCAATACATTTAAATTCAACCGTTTGTCTAAAAACCATCATGTCAGTAAATTCTTCTTGACTTAAATGCATAATGGGTTGATTAATATTTAATATTTTATTCTTATTCAAATTTTTAGAGACAAAAGAACCCATACCATGTTTTGTATAGATAATCCCCAAATCACGTAACTTTTGCACAGCACTACGAATACTGGTACGACTGACACTAAAAAGATCGGTTAATTCAAATTCAGATGGTAATTTACTCTCTTCAGGCCAGCTTCCATCTAGTATTTTACTTAACATCTGTTCATAGACTGAATCAACTATATTATTTCTTGGAATTGATTGAATCATTACTTTTATCATCTTTTAATTGTTATTAGTGATATTACAGCTGATTGCTTCTATTTTATCAATGCTTTTAATCAATTAGTTATCAAAATTCTCGATTAATTTTGTAGACTTGATCACAAAATTAATACTCTCTTCTTGATCAAAATAAAAACTAAATGCATTCTAACAATAACTTGTATGTCATAATACAAGCAAATGTATGACAATGTATCTCGCCAATATTATTAAACATACAACAAATTTTTAAAGGACAAATATAATGCATAAATTATTTGATTTATCAGGAAAAACTGCTTTGATCACCGGTTCTGCACGAGGATTAGGTTTTTCTTACGCGGAGGGTTTAGCCTCTGCTGGTGCTAATATTATACTAAGTGATCTTCATCAGGAGCCTCTTAATGAAGCGGTAAGTAAATTAAAAGCTAAAGGTTATAAAGTAACTGGTTATGTTATTGATGTTGCTAAAGAAGAACAAATTATTAATGCGTTTAACCTTATGGATAAGGAAGGTATTCATGTTGATATTGTCATTAATAATGCAGGAATTCAACATCGGCAACCAATGGTTGAGCTCGAATTAAAAGATTGGCAACGTGTAGTAGATATTCATTTAACCGGCACTTTTTTAGTTTCACGTGAAGCGGCTAAAAGAATGATCGCCCGTAAATCAGGCGGTAAATTCATTAATATCTGTTCGTTAACTAGTGAACAGGCTCGTCCGACGGTTGCTCCATATACTGCCGCAAAAGGTGGTATAAAAATGTTAACTAAATCAATGGCAGCTGAATGGGGGCAATTTAATATTCAAGCCAATGCGATTGGTCCTGGCTACATTCTAACTGATATGAATGAAGCTTTAATTAAAGATGAAGCTTTTGATAATTGGGTTAAAAATAGTAATCCTACAAAACGTTGGGGTAAAACAGAAGAGCTTATTGGAACAGCTATTTTTCTTGCCGCCCCTTCCTCCGATTATATTAATGGCCAAGTGATTTATGTAGATGGTGGCTGGTTAGCTGTTTTATGATCAAGGAGGAGTATGCAAATGGCTGAAAAACTAAAATGTAACGCTTGTTTTGCTCATAGCAAAAAAGATATCCGTATTGAAGAACGCGAGCTTGTTTATACCTCTAACGATATCGTTGTTAAAGTTGAAGCTGGTGGTATTTGTGGATCAGATATTCATTATTATCAAGAAGGTCATGCTGGGTTATCTGTTCTAAAACATCCCATGGTTATTGGTCACGAATTTGTGGGTAAAATTTACAAAGCACCGATAGATTCTAAATTAAAAGTAGGTCAAAAAGTTGCTATTAATCCATCACAACCTTGCAATAAATGTGATTTTTGTTTAGCAGGCAAACAAAATGAGTGCCCCAACATGCGATTTATGGGAAGTGCTCAATTTAATCCTCATGTTCATGGTGGGTTTTCTGAATATGTTGTTGTATCAGAGGAACAATGTTTTCCTTATGATAGTAGTATTTCACCACAAATTATGGCTTTTTCTGAACCTACCACTGTAGCTATTCATGCGATTAATGTCGCGGGTAGCTTAGTCGGAAAAAAAGTTCTGGTTATGGGAGCCGGTCCTATTGGTGGATTGATCATCGCCGCAGCAAAAGCATCGGGAGCAGTAGAAATTATCGCATCAGATATTAGTGAGCGATGTCAAAAAATAGCGCTGGAAATGGGAGCCCATAAAGCCATTAGCCCATTAGATAAAGAAATATTTAATGAATTTAGCAAGGATAAAGGTTATTTTGATGTTACATTTGAGGCTTGTGGCGCCGCCGCTGCAATTGAATCAACAGTTGCGGTCACTCGGGCTAATGGTATTGTCGTACAAGTTGGAATGGGAGCAAGTCCTGTCCAATATCCGGTTGCGCAAATGTTAGCTAAAGAACTAACGTGGAAAGGATCATTTCGTTTTATTGATGAATTCGGCATTGCCGTTAAGTGGCTCGAACAAGGGCTTATTGATCCTCGTCCGTTAATCTCTAGTGAGTATCGATATCAAGATGTAGAACAAGCGCTAATCACTGCAACAGATAAAAATATCTCATCAAAAGTCATTGTCACTTTTTTTGAATAGAATAGTAGATAAATTGATTATTATTTTTAGTAAAAAACTCCTAAAAACTTTCATGTCAAAGGAGTTTTTATCATTATTTAATCAATTCTTTCACCTGTTCCGCAACATTATCAACAGTAAAACCAAACTTAGCAAACAGTTGTTCTGCTGGGTTTGATTCACCGAAGCTTGTCATACCGATGATTTTACCGTTTAGGCCAACATATTTATACCAGAAGTCAATAATACCAGTTTCAATAGCTAAACGAACCGTTACTGATGATGGTAATAGTGTTTTTTATAGGTTTGATCTGCTTATCAAAAGCATCGATTTTTTGATTGTGCCAAGGTGGGAGAAAAATTTAAAATAAAATAATAAACAATAAGTTATAAAATAACTTTCATTACTGGAAGTTGGATATATAAGTGACTAAAATAATCGATAAATACGTTTTAAAACTAAAATTAAATTCCTCAAAAAACATAAAATAAGCATATAAAAAACTCCGCTAAAGTTATTAGCGAAGTTTTATACTATTAAGCAAACTATAATTTATTTCAACAAACTTTTCGCTTGTTCTACAACATTCTCAACAGTAAAGCCAAACTTAGCAAACAGTTGATCTGCTGGGCCTGATTCACCGAAGCTTGTCATACCGATAATTTTTCCGTTTAGGCCAACATATTTATACCAGAAGTCACTAATACCTGCTTCAATAGCTAAGCGAGCCGTTACAGATGAAGGTAATACTGATTCTTTATAGGCTTGATCTTGTTTATCAAATGCATCGGTTGATGGCATTGAAACCACTCTCACTTTTCTACCCGCTGCAGTTAGTTCATGATATGCAGCAACGGCAAGTTCAACTTCTGAACCGGTAGCAATAAGGATAAGTTCAGGGGTACCGCTACAATCATTTAAGATATAACCACCACGATAAACATTAGCTAATTGCTCTTCAGTACGTTCTTGTTGTTTAAGATTTTGTCTTGAGAAGATAAGTGCAGTAGGACCATCTTTACGTTCAACCGCGTATTGCCAAGCAATAGCTGATTCAACTTGGTCACAAGGACGCCACGTACTTACATTTGGTGTTACACGTAAGCTTGCCATTTGTTCTACTGGTTGATGCGTTGGGCCATCTTCACCTAAACCAATTGAGTCATGGGTATAGACAAATAAAGAGCGAATTTTCATTAACGCTGCCATACGGACTGCGTTACGCGCATATTCCATAAACATCAAGAAAGTGGCGCCATAAGGAATAAAGCCACCATGTAGAGAAATACCATTCATAATAGCTGACATACCAAACTCACGTACACCATAGTGGATATAGTTACCAGCTGGATTAGCTAAAATTTCTTTAGAGCCTGACCACATAGTTAAATTACTTGGTGCTAAGTCAGCAGAACCACCTAAGAATTCAGTTAACACTGGCGCAAAAGCTTCAATCGCGTTTTGTGAGGCTTTACGAGTAGCAATAGTTGCCGGATTTGCTTGTAATTTATTAATAAAATCTTTAGCTGTTTGTTGCCAATTGCTTGGTAGATCACCATTCATACGGCGTTTAAATTCTTTGGCTAAATCTGGATAAGCTTTAGCATACGCATCAAAACGAGCATTCCATTCGTCTTCACGTTGTTTACCTTTTGCTTTCGCATCCCATGCGTCATAATACTCTTTTGGAATGTCAAATGCAGGATAAGACCAACCTAATGCTTTGCGAGTTGCTTCAATTTCAGCATCACCAAGTGGCGCACCATGGCAATCATGACTTCCTGCTTTGTTTGGAGAACCAAAGCCGATAACTGTTTTACACATTAATAATGATGGTTTATCAGTCACTGCTTGTGCTTGTTCAACCGCTTGAGCTAATGCTTTCGCATCGTGTCCATCAATACCACGAATCACATGCCAACCATATGCTTCAAAACGTTTAGCAGTATCATCGGTAAACCAACCTTCGACTTCACCATCAATTGAAATACCATTATCATCATAAAAAGCAATCAGTTTGCCTAGTTTAAGGGTTCCGGCTAATGAACAAACTTCATGAGAAATGCCTTCCATCATACAACCATCACCCATAAATACGTAAGTATGGTGATCAACAATAGTATGACCTGATTTATTAAATTGTGCAGCTAATGTTCTTTCAGCGATTGCCATACCAACAGCATTAGCAATACCTTGACCTAATGGGCCTGTGGTTGTTTCAATGCCCGGAAGATGGCCATATTCAGGGTGACCTGCGGTTTTAGCATTTAATTGACGAAAGTTTTTTATGTCATCAAGCGTTACGTTATAACCAGTCAAATGTAATAAGCTATAAATTAACATTGATGCATGACCATTTGATAATACAAATCTATCCCGATCAGCCCAATTAGGATTGGTTGGATTATGTTTTAAAAATCCACGCCAAAGTACTTCGGCCATATCAGCCATCCCCATAGGTGCACCTGGGTGGCCTGATTTTGCTTTTTGCACGCCATCCATACTTAATGCTCTTATCGCATTTGCTAGTTCGCGGTGGGATAGTGTGGTTGCATTCATGATAATAATCTCCAAAATAAATTAATAATTCATTGATTGCCTGTTGCCAACAGACGAATAAAACAGGTTATAGTTAAATTAAAAAGGGGAACTATCTCCCCTCTTTTATTGCTAATTAAAGCAATGCGCCGATCATATCTTCAAGTTTACCCTGATCGACAGCAAAGGCACGAATTCCTTCAGCTAGTTTTTCCACTGCCATTGCATCACTGTTGTGTTGCCATCTAAATTCAGCTTCTGTCATTAATGCTGGACGTTCAACCACAGTTTGGTTTGGATTTAATTTCCGCTCAACTGGTGCATTGGATTGTTGCATTTCTGCCAATAAATTAGGGGAAATTGTTAAACGGTCACAACCCGCCAACGCTAATATCTGATCGACTTTACGGAAGCTTGCGCCCATCACGATCGTTTTATAACCATGTTGCTTATAATAGTTATAAATATTACGAACCGATACCACTCCAGGATCTTGATCAGCAACATAAGGGTCGATTGGTTTTTTAGCTTGATACCAATCATAAATACGACCAACAAATGGTGAAATAAGAAATGCATTTACTTCAGCACAAGCGCGCGCTTGAGCAAATGAAAACAGTAAGGTTAAATTACAGTTAATTCCCTCTTTTTCTAACACTTCTGCCGCTTTAATTCCTTCCCAAGTGGAAGCAATTTTGATTAAAATCCTTGATTTATCAATCCCTTTTTGTTGGTATAATTCAATAATTCTACGCGCTTTTTCTATACAACCTTGTTTATCAAACGATAATCGCGCATCGACTTCGGTTGAAATTCGACCCGGTACGGTTTTTAATATTTCAGCACCGATATTTACTGCCACTTGATCACAGGCATTAACTAATTGTTGTTCTTTACTGCCACCAAGTTTTTTTGCAGTTTCAACAGCAGAATCAATTAAATAACGATATTGAGGAAGTTGAGCAGCTTTTAAAACAAGAGAGGGATTGGTGGTTGCATCTTCTGGAGAAAACTGTTTAATCGAATCGATATCACCGGTATCGGCAACCACTACGGTTAACTTTTTAAATTCATCTAATTGACTCATACTTCTAATTCCTCTACTACATGTTTTTTAAACATTGTTATAATAACATCTATTAAATAATAAAACGACAGGACATAGTCGTTTCAGTTAAGACTATTTTTATCAAAAATAGTATAAAAACAAGGTACAATTAAAATTAAATATCAGCAATTTTAAACTAGCTAAATTTATTTCAAAAGTAAAACATCTTATAAAATAGTAAGATAATCACTTACTATATAACTTATCATAATAATCAATACGTTGTACTTTTTCGCTTGATCGTCCGCCTTCAAACTCAGATTCTAACCACGCATGAACCAGTTTTTTGGCTAATTCGATACCAATCACTCTTGCGCCCATGGTCATAATGTGAGCATTATTACTCTTTCTTGCTCGTTCGGCTGAAAATACATCATGGCATTGTGCGGCACGAATGCCGGGAACTTTATTTGCAGTGATTGCCATCCCAATTCCCGTTCCACAAACTAAAATACCTCTATCATGTTTTTTATCTTTAATCGCATAAGCAACTGCATTTGCCACATCGGGATACAATGAATTAGTTGCTTGTTTATCACTACTATAATCGACCGTTTCAAATCCTAGTTGTTTTAAATATAGTACAATACTATCCCTGAATTCGAATGCAGCATCATCCGCACCAATTGCTATAGGCTTCATATATTCTCCTTCACGCGCTAAAATGAACATAAGTTCATATTAATATCATTTGTTATTTTGAGGTATAAATAAATTTATTTTTGTGACATAGGTCTCAAAAAAGATATTCAAAGAAAAAAATTATTGGGCTTTTTTACGCAACAAAAAAGTGAAAATTAGGTAAAAATTAAGGAGTGAAATAAAAAAAGTAATAAAATTTAATCAAAGGTTAATGATTAACACATTTGATACATCAACAATAATTCAAACTTATCAATAGAATTAATGGTGATCACTTTAAAGGTTAACTTACTCAATCCACACATAATTAGGATAAAGGGTCAAATGACAACTAATGCATGCCGAACACTGCTTGCCTGCACATGTAAATAAATCATTATTAACTAATTTAATCACTCCTTTTTTCACCCAAAAATTAAGCATAGGTTCGGTGGCGCTTGCCGATAAACGAAAGTGACGAGCCACATCTTGCAAATTGACTCGTCCTTTTAATTGTACATAATCGCGGATAGAAGTTATTAACATATTAATAGATACTTAACGCTATTCACAACAGGCTGATTGTTTATGTGATTTTGCTGTAGGTAGCTGGTGTTGATTGAAGCATGGCAAACGCCCAAGTTTACGCATAATGATGAATACCAAAATAACCAATAAACCGATACCAGTTAACCAATAAAGCGCTGATGGCGATTGGCCTAATAAGCTAAATTGGTAATATACCGTTGCGCATAGCCAACCGACGACAAATGTCCAAACCGCGACAAACATCATCCATTTTAGCCCAGCCTCACGATAAATAGTGCCCAACGCTGCTGCACACGGGGTATAAAGTAAAACAAAAATAAGATAAGCAATGGCAGATGTCGAAGTAACAAATGAACTGCTTATTTTAGATATCGTACTTGAATCGACGGACAATTGATTTTGTACGCTTTTCACATCTTGATTGACGCTAGACAAGCCAAGCGGATCACCTATTGAACTTGCTAAATCAATAAGATGGTCAGGAATGGTGGCAAACGCTGACTTAATCCCAGCATAAAACGAAAAATCTTCTTGTTCATGATGATCCATTGAATAAAGGGAATTTAACGTAGCAACCACCGATTCTTTAGCAAAAATCCCAGTAAAGATACCAACGGTTGCTGGCCAATTTTGTTTATCGATTCCCATTGGAATAAATGCTGGGGTGACTTTCCGACCAATGGCTGATAACACTGAATCATTGGAGTTTTCATGCCCAAAAGAGCCATCAACACCCCATGAGTTTAAGACACTTAGTATTGTCACCATCACCACGATCGCTTTTCCCGCCCGCAAAACAAAGCTTTTCAAACGTTGACAAGTTATTCGCAACATACTACGTAGAGTCGGGATTCGATAAACAGGCATTTCCATAATAAATGGCGTTAATTCACCTTGAAGTAAGGTATTTTTTAAGACGAATCCCGTGAGCATCGCCACAAAAATCCCTAACAGATACAACATAAAAACCACAGTTGAGGCATAATTAGGGAAAAAAACGACAGCAAACAAAGCATAAATCGGTAAGCGTGCACTGCATGACATAAAAGGAATTAAACAAATAGATAAAATACGATCACGTGGGCTATCTAATGTTCTCGTTCCCATAATTGCTGGCACGCCACAACCAAATCCCATTAGCATCGGCACAAAAGCTTTACCAGGTAATCCAATACATCGCATAAAACGATCGACAATCATCGCAGCACGAGCTAAATAACCTGAATCTTCTAAAAACGACAAAACAAAAAACATCGCCGCAATCACAGGAATAAATGTCGACACTGTCGTGATACCATTCCCTAGTCCGTCTGCTAAAATGACCGTCAACCATGTCGGTGCATGTAACATATTTAAAAGATAAGCAAAACCATCAACAAAAATGGTGCTAAATATGCCATCAAAAAAATCAACAAAAACCGTACCAAAATTAATCGCAACTAAAAACATGGCATACATTGCCAACAAAAATAATGGAATACCGGTTATTCGTCCTAGAGCCAATTTATCTAATTTCTCAGTGATATTAATACTCGCCTCTCGCGGTTTATCGATCACCATCTTACAAACAATGTCAATCGTATCGTAACGCGCACTAGCAAGAGCGACATCTATTTGATTATCGAAATTGATCGATAACAAACGACGACAAGTATCTAGCTTTTCGTTTTCGACTAAATCTAATGAAGAATCAGCACCATTAAGCAATGCTTCTATCAATTGCCAACGATTGAATTGATGAATCGCACTTGTCGCAGGTAACTCAGTTAAGTAACGATTAAAAATGGCTTGTGAATCCCAACTTAAGGTATCTATTGTTGGTGTAGCGGCTTTTAAATCCTGAGTGCTAATTCCGATTTGCTGATAAAACTGAGTTAATCCCATCTTTTGTGTCGATGAAATCGCCACAACCGGACAACCTAATACTTTGGCTAATCTAGTAATATTTAACTTCTCACCCATAGCTTGCAATGCGTCAACCATATTAAGCACAATTATCATCGGTACTTGCATATCAATTAACTGAAAAGTTAAATACAAACTACGTTGCAAATTAGTGGCATCAATAACATTAACTATCAGGCTATTCTTATCAGTTAACAAAAACTGACGAGTAATAAATTCATCTTGCGCGACACCTGTGGGATCTGGCTCGATCGAATAAGTCCCCGGCAAATCCACAATATCATAATGTTGATTTTGATAATCAAACGTACCAGACTTGTGCTCTACCGTCACCCCTGGCCAATTACCAACACGCTGTTTTGAACCCGTTAACAAATTAAATAAGGTGGTTTTACCACAGTTGGGGTTACCAATTAAGGCAATTTTCATGCAGCTACCTCGACTTCAATGGCAGCAGCCTCATGACGACGCAAACAAAGCAGAAAACCACGAAGATTTATTTCAATTGGATCACCTAATGGCGCAATTCGCATAACAGTCAACTGACATCCGGGGGTCATGCCCATAGCTAAAAGTTTACGACGAAAAGGTAACGATTCAGGTAACAAGCGTTTAATAATAGCCTTTCGTCCTGATGAAAGGTGATCAAGCGTAAATACAGACATCATACTTCCTATCAAATACGGTTGTATTTCAATAAATGCGACATTTTAAAAGATAATCATTCGCATTTTTAGCTCTTAATTGCGAATAAAGTGCAAAAAACTTCTAAAATAAGTGAAAAATAGGAAGTTAATGGAGAAAATCAAAGATTATTTGCATCTATTTAAAAAATTGGTGGATGCTAAAGCTTTAAAAAACTCCATATCATGCATGTGTTGCTTTTAATTAGTTTTGCTTTGTAAGCCTAACATAAGCTGAATAGTTTTCATTACTGCGCTTTCATCATTTAGACCGGTAATAAATTTAGCTACGGCTTTGGTTTCATCGAAGGCATTGCGCATCGCAAAGCTGAAGTCGGCTTGTTCGAGAAGTTCGATGTCATTGATACCATCACCAAAAGCCATGGTTTCATGATAGGTGACATTTAAAATTTGTTGTAATTTTTTGATGGTATTACCTTTGTGGACGTTGTATTCGGTAATATCTATCCAAGCGGCTTCGGAAACTACAATGTAAACGTCGTTATCATAAGGCGTTAAGTGAATACGCGTTTTTGGACATTGACCTTTTTCATCATACACTGTGATCTTGATAAAATCATCAGTAACGCTTTTAAAATCACTGACCTCAATAATGGTGGCATATGAGCCTCGAACTTTTTGTTTTAGATGTGCAGGTAGATCGGATTTAATGACCGCACCTTTTGCAGTACAGGCAATTACAACATGCTCTTGGCTTACGTCCTCAAGTGTTTTGATTATACGTTGACCAAGTTGGTTTTGGATGAAAGAGCGATAGATAAATTCACCCTTATGTTTGATAGCCGTAGCACTATCACCGACTATCCAAATTTTATCGCTATAATGACCAAAAAGTTCTTCAACGCGCTCGCACTGTTTGCCTGTGCAAGCAACAAATTGCACATTTTGTTTCGCCATTTGTTCATATACTTGGGTAAATAAAGCTCGGTCATAGTCGCCTTGATTGTTTAAGAATGTTCCATCTAAATCAGTAATAATCAACTTAATCATGCTTGCTTCCTTTGGGGTTGTTAATCGAGTTTATGTTTATTCTGCCCGATTATTTTTAGACATGCAATATAGTGTATTGGTAATATCTGGTTGAGATTAAAATAAATATTTATTTGAAATTTAACATTTTTTTATTAGAATGTCCTTCTCAGCATAATTAAAAGGATGATTTATGACAAATGTAACCACCCAAAATAAGAAGAGTTTTAAAATTAAGATGATTTTAATCGCTGCTATAATTTTTATAGTTTTTGTGGCTATTTTGGGGTATTGTAACAAGGATGATACTGAGAAAAAAGCAACTCCTGAAATCCAATATCCTCAAGATCAAACTACGTTGATTGAAGCAAGTAAAACTGCTATGGATAAAGCTATAAAAGCTAATAATGATATGCAAAAAGACAGTGCCCTAAGAGAGAGAAGCGAGGCGATTTGTGACGGTATCACTAATTTGTCAGTTAAGGATTGGATAGGAACTATTGAGAAGATTGATTTGCATTCTGATGGTTACGCTGTATTAGAAATTGAAATTGCCAGAAATATATATGTTAAAACTTTGAATAATGCATTATCAGATAAGTTCCATAAAACATTACTTAAACCTGATACGCCTCTATTTGATAAAGTTGCTAATATGAAAAAAGGTCAACAAGTTAAGTTTTCTGGTAAATTCTTTAAAGATAACGAGACCTGTATTTTTGATTCAAGTCTAAGTTTGGATGTTAATTTAACAGAACCTAAGTATATTTTTAGATTTTCTGATGTAAATCCGTTGTAATATAAGCTTTTTTTAATTATTTAAAATAATCATGAAAAGTAATGAAGTGCCCCCATAAAGTTAGACACTTTTATTAAATAGCTTATAAGGCCTGATTTCGATATTTAACCGGAGTCAGGCTTTTTATATTCTGAATCTTATATCAGTTAGTCTTTCTTAACCTACCTATAAGTCAATTTTAATAAACCTTCAAAAACCTTATTCTGCAATTCGTTATTCAAATAGATGCGATTGATTTCATCTTTTAAATGTAATAAATATAAAGGCTATAGAAAAAAGCCTGAAATGACTTTTCAGGCTTTTGAGTTTATTAATATATTGGGGTATTCGACCACACATCATCAACTATATAAAGTTATTGTTTTGCTACAATATTACCATTATCTAGGTCGAGATGAATCTTTTTACCTGGAACCAATTTGCCAGATAGAATCTGTTGCGCGAGTGGGTTTTCAATCTCTTGTTGAATTGCACGTTTTAACGGTCTTGCACCATAAATTGGGTCGAAGCCAACTTTAGCAAGTTGTTCAAGTGCAGCGTCAGAGATATCCATTTCATATCCACGTTCATCTAGGCGTTTTTCAACATGTGCTAATTGTATTTTGGCAATTGCTTTAATGTTTTCTTGGCCTAGTGGGTGGAATACCACTGTTTCATCAATTCGGTTGATAAATTCCGGTCTGAAGTGTTTGGTTACCACTGTCATGACTAAAGCTTTCATTTCATCATAACTAAGTTCAATTTGACCTTGAATGAGGTCTGAACCTAAGTTAGATGTCATGATGATTACCGTGTTGCGGAAATCGACAGTTCGACCTTGCCCGTCGGTTAGTCGTCCATCATCCAATACTTGTAATAAGATATTAAATACATCCGGATGAGCTTTTTCGACCTCATCAAGGAGGATGACAGAGTATGGTCGACGTCTAACCGCTTCAGTTAAGTAACCACCTTCTTCATAACCTACATATCCAGGAGGCGCACCGATTAAGCGAGCCACAGAATGTTTTTCCATAAATTCGGACATATCGATTCGAACCATGGCATCATCGCTGTCAAACATGAAGTTAGCCAATGCCTTAGAAAGTTCAGTTTTACCAACTCCGGTTGGTCCTAAGAATAGGAAAGATCCAATCGGTTTGTTCGGATCAGATAGCCCTGCCCGACTACGACGAATCGCATTAGCTACGGCAACAACGGCTTCGTCTTGACCAATTACACGTTTATGTAAAGCATCTTCCATGTGAAGTAATTTATCTTTTTCACTTTCAAGCATTCTTGATACAGGAATACCCGTTGCTTTAGATAGCACTTCGGCAATTTCGTTATCGGTGACTTTGTTACGCAATAACTTCATGGTTTTGCCTTCTAACTGCGTTGCAGAAGCCAGTTTCTTTTCTAACTCTGGAATTTTACCGTATTGTAATTCGGACATTTTGTTTAAATCACCGATTCGGCGAGCTTGTTCTATCTCGGTACGCGCTTTTTCCAGCTCGGCCTTGATATTTTGAGTGCCCGAAAGTGCAGCCTTCTCTGACTTCCACTCTTCTTCAAGTGATGCATAATCCTTTTCTTTTTCAGCAAGTTCATCATTTAACATCTCTAGTCGTTTTTTACTTGCATCATCAGACTCTTTCTTGAGCGCTTGTTGTTCAAGTTTGAGTTGGATAATACGCCTTTCAAGTCGATCCAATGACTCTGGTTTTGAGTCCATTTGCATACGGATGCTTGATGCAGCTTCGTCAATTAAGTCAATGGCTTTATCTGGTAACATACGATCAGATATATAACGATGCGATAAGGTTGCCGCAGAAACAATTGCCGGATCGGTAATTTGTACATGGTGATGCAGTTCATAGCGCTCTTTTAAACCACGTAAGATTGCAATCGTATCTTCAACGGTCGGTTCTGCCACATAGACTTTTTGGAATCGGCGTTCTAATGCCGGATCTTTTTCAATATATTGACGATATTCATCAAGTGTGGTTGCCCCAACGCAGTGAAGCTCACCACGTGCTAAAGCTGGTTTTAACATGTTACCAGCGTCCATGGCGCCGTCACTTTTACCAGCACCAACCATAGTGTGTATTTCATCAATAAATAAGATGATACTACCTTCAGCTTTGGCGATATCTTTTAGTACGGCCTTTAAACGTTCTTCAAATTCACCACGGTATTTTGCACCGGCAATTAGTGCACCCATATCTAGGGATAATACGCGTTTGTTACGTAAGCCTTCTGGTACTTCACCGTTAACAATTCGTTGTGCTAATCCTTCAACGATAGCCGTCTTACCAACCCCTGGTTCACCAATTAGCACTGGATTGTTTTTGGTTCGGCGTTGTAAAACTTGTATTGTACGGCGAATCTCTTCATCACGACCAATAACCGGATCAAGCTTGCCTTGTTCGGCGCGTTCTGTTAAATCTATGGTGTATTTTTTAAGTGCACCACGTTGCTCTTCAGCATTAGGATCATTCACGTTATCATTCCCTCTTACTTGATTGACAGCTTGACTAAATTTTTCTTTGGTAACACCCGCTTTTTTCAGGATATCCGTTAGACTACCTTTTTCGTCTAGTGCCGCTAATATAAATAGTTCAGACGAAATATAGCTATCGCCATTTTTTTGCGATAATTTGTCACAAAGATTTAAGGTTCTAATAAATTCTTGTGATGGGATAACTTCGCCACCAATACCTTTAACTTGTGGTAAACGTTCAATTGCTTGATTTAGTTCTTGTTGTAATACCTGAACATTAGTGCCTGACGCAGCTAGTAAGGGAATTATGCTGTTACCATCTTGGTTTAACATGGCTGATAGCACATGTACAGGCTCTATATATTGATTGTCTTTACCTAATGCGATTGATTGTGCATCAGCTAAAGCTTGTTGAAACTTGTGTGTGAGTTTATCTAACCTCATATTATTCATCTCCTAAGCAATAGATTTGGTTTAAATGTGTAAAACATTCAATCCATTTGCATAATCACTAAATAAGTGTGGAAGAATAAATTTCAAGAGCTGATTAACAATATTTTTGATGATTTTTTAAAAGAAAAACGCTGTTATTTTACTCGCACCTTGGCAAAAGATAAAGTGATTTGAAAAATCATCAATTAATCAGTTATGTTGACAAAATTTAGATGACACAATGGTTTTTATCCTTTATATTGGCCGCGTTTTTAAGTTAACTAACCGTGGTTCGTGATCCATCCCACGTAAAAAAACTAGGAATATGTATGTTTAAAATTGCTAAAGAATTTCAATTTGATGCCTGTCATATGTTAGACGGGCATAATGGAAAATGTCATAACCTTCATGGGCATACCTACCGTTTATTAGTCGAGATCAGCGATGAACTTATTACCCATGGTTCAAGTGCCGATATGGTAATGGATTATGCTGATCTAAAGTTGATTGTAAATCAACAGATTGTCGATCAGTTAGATCATGCCTTCCTTTATCATCAAGATAGTGCTAATGAATGTCAAATCGCTACACTTTTACAGCAGATGCAACGTAAAGTTTTTGCTTTTCCTTGCCGTACCACTGCCGAGGGGATGAGTAAGTTTATTTTCGATCGTTTGTCACATTTTTTGCCAGTATCGATGATTAAGCTTTGGGAAACACCAACCTCTTATTGCGAGTATCAGCGGAGCGAAAAATGATTGAGTATCGCATTGTTGAAATCTTCGAGTCTTTACAGGGCGAAGGTTATAACACCGGTATGCCTGCTATTTTTATTCGTTTTGCGGGTTGTAATTTAAATTGTAGTTGGTGCGATACTAATTTTCGTCAATTTAAACGCCTTACTTTAGATCAATTAATGGCTATAGTTGGGCAATTTAACAGTTCTAATATTATTATCACTGGTGGCGAGCCTACTATGGTTAGAGATTTACCCTTACTGTTGTCTCGGTTGAAGCAGGCTGGTTACTTTATTGCTATTGAGAGTAATGGGCTAGGTAAAGTCGACCCTTTGATTGATTATATCGCATTGAGCCCGAAATTTTGTTATCAAAGTCGTTATCATAAAATTGTGCAACCGACGGCAAATGAAGTGCGAATTGTCGCAGAGAAACAGACTGGATTTATCGATTTTTGTTACTATATTGAGCAACATATTCAAGCTAAGCGTTATTATTTGTCGCCTTGCGAAATCAATGGCGAGATGAATATGTTTGATACCATAGAGTTGTTAGGTCTGATTAACCATAATCGTGTTGATAATAAGTGGCTGTTAAGTTTGCAAACGCACAAGTTTGCTAATATTGAATAATCTTTTACGATTAACGACTAAATATAAAAAAGCAATCTTATCCATAAGTTAGGCTTTAAAATTTAATAAGATAGCGTTATTATTTGCCAATATTTTTTTATTAGTAATAGTAATAGTGATGTTTTATCGTGTTTTAGTCGGCTTATTATTCTTATGTGTTTATTCAGTGCATGCCAATGCATCGGTTGAGTTTCATCATGCTGATTGGCATATAACTTGTGACAATACGTTAACTTGTTATGCGGTGGGTTATGCCATTAACAATGATAGTGATGATGCCTTTGTCAGCAAAGCAAATTTGCTCCTCATTCGTCACGCCGGTGAAAAACAGTCTATCGATGGGGTAATCAAGATAAATGTTGATTACCCTAGCGGTACGCAGGTGGATTTATTGATTAATGATCATCAATATGGGCCATTAACATTTGACAACTATCAATATAAACTTAATGAAAATCAAGTTAATGTAATTATTAATTCATTAAAAAGTGTAGATGATGTTGTGATGTTGGTTATTGAAGATCAAAAGATTAATTTGTCCGCAAGAGGTTTTAATGCCACTATGTTAAAAATGGATGATGTGCAAGGTCGGGTTGGGACTGTTGGGGCTATTATTAAAAAAGGTGCTAAAGATGAGTCAGAGGTTTATCCGGCTGCTGCTATACCCGTGATAAATAGAGCTGCGATCTCCAATTCCTACGAAGCTATACCAATAACTTATACCCAACTGTTAGAGCAATTTCCTCATTTTCCTGAAGTTTATATGAATAAAGGCGCTGGAGAGGTAGAGGAGTGTGATGCGCTTGATGAGTTAACCGGAAATAAAACTAACAACTTTTTTGTTGATAACGATTATTTGCCTAAACTTTTTAATTTAGATGATAATTATCAATTGCTTGAAGTACTCTGTTCAGCAAGTACAACCAGAAATCAATCGAATGCGTATTGGTTGGTTAACAAGTCCAACGGTGATTCTTCAAACCAAGAACTTAAACTCATTACTCGCCATGGTATGAACTATAATAATGGTTTAATAAATGAGGAACCATGCCTAGATTTAGGTTTCGACGGAGATGGATACATTCCTACTGCTGTTTTGCAATGGGATGGTGCTGACTTTGTTTTACGCGAAAAAAACACTGTTAGTGGCGATTATTCGCTAGCTGGCGGTAAATGGATTTTACCACTCTTTATTAGTCATCACGAAGAAGATAATGAATAGATATCTTGGTTCAAGTTACAATATCAAAGCTGGTAATGATTATCACCGTTGGTTTAATGTTTTTCAAACCAGATCATAGTTGCCATTCTTCCCGTTTTGTTTTCTCGACGATATGAGTAGAACAGATCTCGCTCGGTATAGGTGCAATAATTACCGCCATAAATTTGCGTTATGCCGATAGCATTTAATCGCTGTTTAGCTATCATATACAAGTCGGCAAGATATTTTTGTTGTTTGCCGTCAATTAATTTGAATGCATAATGCGCATTGGCATCCTGTTCTTCAAACTGTTTTTTAACTTCAACCCCTACTTCAAATTTTTGTGCACTAATTGCGGGTCCTAGCCAGACAAGAATTTCATTGGTCGCACATTGAAATTTTTTCGCGGTTTCTTCCAAAATGCCATGACATAATCCTCGCCAGCCAGCATGTGCTGCCGCAACTTGATCGCCTTGGAGTGAACAAAAAAGTACTGGCATGCAATCGGCAGTTAATACCACGCTAACCTGATTAACTTGACTAGTATACGAGCCATCAGCTTCAAATCGTTCCGTGCTACCTATCATCCCTGTTGCTGGTTTTAATTGTATTTCTGAGATATCCAGTACTGTTGTACTATGGGTTTGATTTAACCAATAAGGTTCGCTTGGAATTTTTTCAGATTTTATTAAACGACTGCGATTTTCGACAATATTGTTTAGCTCATCTCCTGTTCGACTGCCTAAGTTAAGACTATCAAAAGGAGCAAGGCTTACCCCTCCACTTCGAGTGGAGGTGAAAGCGCGAATATTACTAGGTGCAGGCCAATAAGGATAGATAGATTTAATCATAATAATTACCAATCAAGTTCATCTTTATGAAGTTCGGTATCTTCTTGTAACGCATGGATTAATTTTAACATATCATCAGGTATTGGCGCATGCCACTCCATTAGTTCGCCAGTGATCGGATGATATAAACGTAACATGGTTGCATGTAAAGCTTGACGATCAAAATCACGTAACGTTTGGATAAAAGAGTCACTCGCACCTTTTGGTGGCCTTGGTCGTCCACCATAAAGTGGATCGCCGACAAGAGGATGGGCTATATGTGCCATGTGCACCCTAATTTGGTGAGTACGACCAGTTTCAAGTCTTAACCGTAATCGAGTATGAAGTCGATATTTTTCCATGACTCGATAATGAGTGACGGCAGGTTTACCTGTAGGAAACACCGCCATATGGGTTCGTTTGGTTGGATGACGTGTTATCGGTTGGTCGATTGTTCCACCTGCGGTAATTATACCCATTGCCACTGCTTCATATTCACGGGTAATTTCACGCAACTGTAGCGCTTCAACTAAGTGTGTTTGTGCTTCTATGGTTTTAGCTACCACCATAAGTCCTGTTGTATCTTTATCTAAGCGATGAACAATACCCGCTCTCGGCACTCGAGCGATGTCAGGGTAGTGATAAAGTAACGCATTTAATACCGTGCCATTTGGGTTACCCGCTCCTGGATGAACAACGAGATCACGGGATTTATTGATAACCAAAATATGATCGTCTTCATAGACAATATTTAATGGGATATTTTCAGGTTGATGAAAAGTTTCTTCTTCAACTTCAACTTCAATGGTTATTTTTTCACCGCCCAATACTTTTTCTTTGGGTTTATTTATAATATTATTGTTAACCAATACTTTGTTGTTAATAATCCATTCTTTAATTCTTGACCTTGAATAATCAGGAAAAAGCTCTGATAAAGCCTGATCCAAACGCATTCCAAGTTGTGTTGGTTCGATATCAGATGAAAGTTTTAACTTATACATGTGTAATTTATCTATTTTAAGCTGTTATGTTTTAGAGTATTATATACTAATCATTGCCTTTAATGTTTAATTATATTTTGGATTGAAATCGAATGAAACTGCGTTTACATACTTTATTAGTCATCGCTTTAAGTAGCGTACTAATTGGCTGTACAAGCTCAAAGCCTGATGTTGAAAGTGTGCCAGAAATTGAGCTATACAATAAAGCTAAAAATGAGCTTGAAGGTGGCAATATAAAATCCAGTATTACTGTTTTAGAGACTATCGATAAAAATTACCCTTTTGGACCTTTTTCTCAACAAGTTCAACTTGACTTAATTTATGCTTATTATAAAACAGCTGATTATCCTTTAGCCATTGCATCAATTGACCGTTTTTTAAAATTAAATCCAATCCATCCTAATATTGATTGGGTGATTTATATGCGCGGTATTAGTAATATGGCTCAAAGTGATAATACTATTCAGGGTTGGTTTAATGTTGATCGCTCAGATCGTGATCCTGAATTTGCAATGGCAGCATTTAAAGATTTTACCTATTTAGTTTCTAGTTTTCCAAATAGTTCTTATGCTGCCGATGCGAAAAAACGTTTGATCTATCTGAAAAATCGTATCGCGCAATATGAGCTAAAAGTTGCTCAATATTATACGAAACGTGGCGCCTATGTTGCGGTGATTAATCGCGTAACACAAATGCTATCATTGTTCCCAGATACTGATGCAACAAAGAAAGGGTTACTGTTAATACATAATGCGTATAATGAATTGGGCTTGACTGAGGAGAGCCAAAAAGTCGAGAAGCTTATTCAAGCTAACCTTGATAATATGCCAATTGAAGAGAAAAAATCCTACTTTTCTCGCTTTTTAAGTGTATTCAATGGTGGGTAATTGTTAAATCAAGGTAGATAAATCCCTTATTTATGATTTATAAATCAATGGCTATTTAATTGTAAATAGCCATTTTTTTTACTCTTATTCTGAGTTATTATTGATTTAAACTATTTTCTTTCAAAGACTAAACGGTATTCTTGAACATTAATATTTGTCGAACATTCGGCTATTATCGTTGAGACAGTTTTTTAGCAGATAGTAAAGTAAATTCTGACTCTATAACATATTTAGATAAATATTCTATAAATCCAATATATTGTTGATTATCTTTTTTCGATAATAGTGGAATTATTGTATCTACCATTAACATTTCGATTGGTGTTTTTTCAAATTGCAATATAATGTTTTGGTAATATCCACGAGGTAAATATGCCTTAAAAACAATAATCTGCTTCAATGTTGACTATTGGAAAACTGCTTTGAGTTAACATGATCACTTATATTTATGCCATAGGGCGTGAACTCAATCTTCATATTTTTACGTAATGCTTTAACTATCAGCAAGCCAAAATAGGCAGACAAATAAAATGCAAATCGCCATAGTGGCATCCGAAAAGACAATCATAAATCCAGAGTGAATGAATAAATATAAATACTGTATAAATAAAAAGCAAATTACACCACATGCAACAATAATATAGTAGAACGTTTGGTTAGACAGTGAAATTGAAATTGTTACATTTTTTACTTAGCTTCATTTATATAACTTATAGAATATCCTTTCCTATTCTATTACTTATTTAGTAATTAAGTGGTCGAAATCAGTAATTCATCTACTAATAATTCACACTTGATAAAGCATATAACGTTTGTAAAACAAGTCAATAACCAATACAATTAGCAAATTATTTTTATTAGCAATAATAGATAGGACATTAATTCGTCATGCAAGAACAATATCGCCCAGATGAAATTGAAGCCAAAGTACAAAAACATTGGCAAGAAGAGAAAACTTTCCACGTTACTGAAGATCCATCTAAAGAGAAGTATTACTGTTTGTCGATGCTTCCTTATCCTTCCGGTCGTCTGCATCTTGGTCATGTGCGAAACTATACAATCGGGGATACGATTTCACGCTATCAACGTTTAAATGGTAAAAATGTTTTGCAACCTATCGGTTGGGATGCATTTGGTTTGCCAGCAGAAGGTGCGGCCGTTAAAAATAATACAGCGCCGGCTAAATGGACTTATGAAAATATTGCTTATATGAAAAAGCAATTGCAATTACTTGGTTTTGGTTATGATTGGGATCGTGAAGTGACAACTTGCCGTCCTGAGTATTACAAATGGGAACAATGGTTCTTTACTAAACTATTTGAAAAAGGTTTAGTTTATAAAAAGACTTCGGCGGTTAACTGGTGCCCTAACGATCAAACCGTTCTTGCGAATGAGCAAGTAGTTGAAGGTTGTTGTTGGCGTTGTAATACTCCGGTTGAACGTAAAGAGATTCCACAATGGTTTATTAAAATCACTGCATATGCCGATGAATTATTGAATGATTTAGATACGCTTGAAAGTTGGCCAGAACAAGTTAAAACCATGCAACGCAATTGGATCGGTCGTTCTGAAGGTGTCGAATTTGATTTTGCAGTTGAAAACTATAATGATAAGTTACGTGTTTATACTACTCGCCCTGATACCTTAATGGGTGTCAGTTTTGTATCGGTAGCGGCGGAACACCCGCTTGCACAATTAGCTGCGCAAAATAATCCTAAAATTGCTGAGTTCATTGCTGAATGTAAGACCACCAAAACTGCTGAAGCCGATATGGCAACTATGGAAAAGAAAGGCATGGCGACTGGATTTTTTGCCATCCATCCATTAACCGGTGATAAAGTTCCAGTTTGGATTGCAAACTTTGTTTTAATTGAATATGGTACTGGTGCAGTAATGGCGGTTCCTGGTCACGATGAACGTGATTATGAATTTGCCTCGAAATATAATCTACCAATTAAACCAGTTATCTTAAATCAAGATGGACAAGCTCCCGATCTTTCTGAGCAAGCTTATACTGAACACGGTAAACTATTTAATTCTGGCGAGTTTGATGGCCTTGATTTTGCGCAAGCATTTAATGCCATTGCCGATAAACTTATTGCTTTAGGTATTGGTAATCGTAAGGTAAATTATCGATTACGTGATTGGGGGGTTTCTCGTCAACGTTATTGGGGCGCGCCAATCCCAATGGTGACCCTTGAAGATGGTACAACTATCCCAACCCCTGAAGATCAGCTTCCGGTGATTTTACCTGAAAATGTTGAGATGAATGGTATCACCAGTCCTATTAAAGCCGATCCTAATTGGGCAAAAACCACTGTTAATGGTCAACCTGCGCTACGAGAAACGGATACCTTTGATACCTTTATGGAGTCATCATGGTATTACGCTCGCTATACTTGTCCTCATTATGACAAAGGTATGTTAGATGAAAACGCAGCCAATTATTGGTTGCCAGTTGATCAATATGTTGGCGGTATCGAACATGCGATTATGCATTTACTTTATTTCAGATTTTTCCATAAATTGATGCGAGATTTCGGTTTAGTTAAATCTGATGAGCCAGCAAAACGTCTGCTTTGCCAAGGTATGGTGTTGGCCGATGCATTTTACTATACCAGTCCAACTAATGAACGTATCTGGGTGTCACCTACTGAAGTGACTATTGAGCGTGATGATAAAGGTCGTATTGCTAAAGCAACAGATAGTAAAGGCAATGAGCTGGTTCATGCCGGTATGACTAAGATGTCTAAATCGAAGAACAATGGTATTGATCCACAAGAGATGGTGGATAAATATGGTGCGGATACTGTGCGTCTGTTTATGATGTTTGCTTCACCTGCTGACATGACCCTTGAATGGCAAGAGTCAGGGGTTGAAGGGGCTAACCGCTTTATTAAACGTGTATGGCGTTTGGTATATGAACATGCTCAAGGTGGTCAAGCAGGCACGCTTGATATTGCTAAATTAAATGCTGATCAAAAAGCGTTACGTCGTGAATTACATAAAACGATTGCGAAAGTGAGTGATGATATTGGTCGTCGTCAAACCTTCAATACTGCTATTGCCGCAGTAATGGAATTGATGAATCGCTTACAAAAAGCCCCGCAAGAGACAGATCAAGATCGAGCATTAATGAATGAATCTTTAAATGCGGTGGTTCGATTACTTTACCCTATGATGCCTCACGCTTGTTTTATTATGTGGCAAGCATTAGGTCATAGTGAAACGATTGATAATGCTTCATGGCCGGTTGCTGATGAATCAGCAATGGTTGAAGACGAAAAATTAATTGTAGTGCAAATTAATGGTAAAGTGCGCGGTAAATTTACGGTAAGCGCAGATGCTCAGCAAGATTTTGTTGTCGAGCAAGCAAAACAAGAGCCCAATATTCAAAAATACTTAACTGATACCACAATTCGCAAAGTCATTTATGTACCAGGTAAGTTATTGAATCTAGTGGTAAGTTAATATTGTTGGATAATTGAGATATAGGCGGTAAAACCAATGAAAAAATATTTAGCTTTACTGATGTTATTGACAATATCACTAACTGGTTGTGGCTTTCATTTGCAGCATGAAACAGAGGTTCCAGCTCGATTTAAAACACTCTCTTATATTAGCGGCGACCCTTATGGTCGTTTGTCTAGAGATATTAAAGAGTTACTGCGTGACAATGGCGTAATTTTGGCTGATGTTAATGATGTGGCAAAATATCCATCACTAAGAATAGTTGGTGATTCTTTGGATAAAAGTACTATATCAATCTATCAAGATGGTAAAGCGGCAGAATATCAACTGGTACTAGCGGTTCAAGCTCAAGTGGTAATTGCAGGTGAACAAATTCACCCAATTAACGTTCGTGTTTTCCGCACATTCTTTGATAATCCAGCCGAAGCACTAGCGAAAACGGTAGAACAAAATTTAATTGAAGATGAAATGTATAAACAAGCTGCAAAACAGATCATCGGTAAATTAAAATCGGTTGATACCGCTAATTAACCAGATACTATGATTAAAATTAGTGCGGAAAAAGTAACCCAGCATTTAGGATCGCCCTATTATTTAATTTTAGATAGCGATCCTTACTTGAAACACTATGTACTAACTGAATTACGTAGTGCATTTAAACGAGCTCACTATGACGAGCAACTCTCTTTTACTATCAATGCCCAAACTGATTGGACTGCAATGTATGATTGTTGTCAGGCAATGAATCTGTTTTCAAGTAAAACCCTGCTCTGTTTAGATATTGGTGAAGGTGTACTTAATGTTTCAGTTGCCACAAAGTTAAATACATTATGTGAAATGTTAACTCCTGATATTGGCTTGATAATCAGTTTAGTTAAGATAACCAAAACTCAGGAAAATGCACCATGGTATAAGGTTTTATCGGATAAATTAGTAGTGGTGAATTGCGTAACACCAGATGCAGCACAATTACCTCAATGGATAAGAGCCTATTTGCAACAAATGCAAATGACTATTGAACAACCTGCTATTGAATTGCTTAGTTACTATTATGAAGGTAATTTACTGGCTTTAACACAAATTATCGAGCAATTAAAGTTACTTTATCCAAACCAGACTATTACTTATGATCAGGTTGAATCTAATATCAACGATTCGGCAATATTTACGCCTTTTCATTGGATTGATGCAATGATCGCCAATAAAGCTAAGCGTGCAATGCATGTGTTACAACAGCTTAAGATGAATGATTTTGAGCCATTGATATTGATGCGTATTGTTCAACGTGAATTGATTTTATTAATCAATTTAAAATTGGCTTTAGCAGACAAATCCCCTCGACAGGTTTTTGATGAATATCGAGTCTGGCAAAATAGAAGATCGATGTATAGTGCTTATTTAAATCGCTTTGATATTAAAAGTCTATTTGCCTTACTGGCGACTTTAACTGACATCGAGATTAGCTTAAAGCAGAATAATGATTTATCTATTTGGGATGCGCTGTTAAGTTTAACTATGCAGTTTATGGGGTTAGAAAAGTGTTAACTGCGTTATTTGGTGGTACTTTTGATCCCATTCATTATGGTCATTTGCGCCCTGCTTTAGCTTTAGCCGAAGAGATAGGATTGAGTAATATCAGTTTGTTGCCTAATCGGATACCGCCGCATAAACCTCAACCAGGGACCACAACTGAGCAACGTTTAGCTATGTTGAAATTGGCAATTGCTGATTATCCGCTTTTTACAATTGATACTCGTGAATTACAACCGCAACTGATGGATCAACCCTCTTTTACCATAGATACCCTTAAAGCATGGCGTGAGCAAAATGGTGCTCAATCAGCCTTGGCTTTTATTATGGGGCAAGACTCTTTACTTAGTTTACCAACGTGGAAAGAGTGGCAAAAACTTGTCGATTATTGCCATTTGCTTATATGCAAAAGACCTGGTTATGCTCAACCCACTTTCGAAAGCAATTTACAAACCTGGATCAATCAACATCAAACCAATGATATCCAAACATTACACCACAGCCCTAACGGTTATATCTATTTTGCTAATACACCACTTGAAGCGATTTCTGCGACAGAAATAAGGCAAAATATTAATGACCCACAAAGGTGTAAAAAGTTATTACCGCCCAAAGTTTGGCAGTATATTCATGAGTATGGACTTTATAATTCAAAGAAATGTTAGAAATGACTTTACATCTGAGAGTTTTTTCGGCATTATTTCGCCGCTATATTTAGATATTCTATTTATAGCAGTTCTGTGTTTATACTCAAATCAATGAATTTACAAACACCAAAAATTGGTGATTAAGTTGATAAATTCGCTTTTCTAATTTAAGCATAAAGAAAATCGAAGTAATATTAATTAATTTGAGTGTATTTAATTTGTATTTAATATTAAGAGGCCCCAATGGCAAAAGAAGATAACATTGAAATGCAAGGTACTATTCTTGATACTCTTCCGAATACGATGTTTCGTGTTGAACTTGAAAACGGTCATGTTGTTACCGCACATATCTCTGGAAAGATGAGAAAGAACTATATTCGTATTCTGACTGGCGATAAAGTAACGGTTGAAATGACACCTTATGATCTTTCAAAAGCGCGTATCATATTCCGTAGTCGCTAATACCGTTATCACACTTGTTGTTTGTATATCGTTAACCACTTTATAGGTTATTTTCTCTTTTTTAATACAATTCCGTCGACAGATGTCGACGGAAGCGCAATGCTAATTTAGATGTAATTAGATTAATCCATTTGAGAAAAATCCATCTGATCGTATTTTATCCATTTTGTCTTTTTAACAATCTTATAACCAAAGTAAATTGCAAGAAATAATGGAATACCGATGTAAGTGGCAATAACACCATTCCAATCAATGGTATCTTGTAAAAATGCTTCATAATTTTGACCTAGCGTAATAGTCAAACAGAGTACGAAGGCAAAAATAGGACCAAATGGGAAACAACTTGAGCGATACGGTAATTTATTCAGATCCCGCCCTTGTGACACATAACCTTTTCTAAAACGATAGTGGCTAATAGCTATACCAAGCCATGCAATAAACCCGGTCATTCCAGACATATTAAGTAGCCATAAATAAACTTGTTGGTCTTTGTATAGTGAAGTTAAAAAGCACAGCATAGCCACTAATGTTGTGGCAAACAGCGCCATATCCGGTACACCTGATGAAGATAATCGACTAAAGATTTTAGGAGCCTTTCCCTCTTTAGCTAAGGCATATAGCATACGTGTTGACGCATATAAACCCGAGTTACCCGCGGAAAGGACTGAGGTTAAAATTACTGCATTCATGATAGCTGCTGCTGATAATAACCCTGCATGTTGGAATACTAAAGTAAATGGGCTAACACTAATATCCGTTTCGTCATTACGCAGTAAATTAGGGTCAGTGTAGGGAATAATTAAACTAATCACTAAAATCGCAAAGATATAGAATAGTAGTATACGCCAAAAGACTTGTTTCATGGCTTTGGGAATATTTTTTTCTGGATCTTTTGATTCTCCCGCGGCAATTCCAATCAGTTCGGTACCTTGGAATGAGAAGCCTACAACCATCGCAACACCGATCATTGAGGAAAATCCACCAACAAATGGTGCATCACCTATTTCCCAGTTTTGCCAACCAGCATTTTCAGCACCTTTTAAGATGCCAATTATCATCAATAAGCCAATCACAATAAATAATAAGACAGTAACCACTTTGATTAATGAAAACCAAAATTCAGCTTCACCAAAGCCTTTTACAGAAATATAGTTCAAGCAGAAGAT
The DNA here is from genome assembly GCA_946482005.1 of uncultured Gilliamella sp. Classification (GTDB taxonomy): domain Bacteria; phylum Pseudomonadota; class Gammaproteobacteria; order Enterobacterales; family Orbaceae; genus Gilliamella. The sequence goes on along the minus strand of CAMLPV010000001.1, from coordinate 107,259 downwards.
GATACTTAGGAACAATAAACTCCATAACCAACTATAAGCACCTGCATCAAACCAATAGGAGATCACTAATTGTGCCGCAACTAAGTCAACCGCAACGGTAATCGCCCAGTTGTACCAATAGTTCCAACCAATGGCAAAACCAAAGGCCTCATCAACATAGCGAGCGCCGTAAGTTGCAAAAGTTCCTGAAACAGGAAGATAAGCAGCAAGCTCACCAAGGCTAGTCATTAAAAAATAAACCATTATGCCAATAATCGCATAAGAGAGTAAGGCGCCACCTGGTCCCGCTTGTGCAACCGTAGCTCCAGAGGCAACAAATAGCCCGGTACCGATTGAGCCACCAATAGCGATCATTGCTAAATGGCGAGCTTTCAAATCACGCTTTAATTTTTTTGTCATATCAATCTTCTTCTTATTAAACAGATTAAATTTACTAAATATCCTAGCTACTACCTAATGTGTTATAGATGAGTAACTGATTTAAGCTAATTTATTTGATATTTATCATTAGCTAATAAAGTGCGTGAAGTGTATCAAAAAAATTTATTTGCGAGATAAATAATTCTAATAATACAGCGGATATGTTAAATATTCGCAATACTTAGTTGCTAGTTAACTGTTCTAATTGAGTTAAATAATTGAATGCTTGGTTACGATTAGTGCCACACATTTCAAAACATGGCTTTAAGTGACTACAAACTTTAGGGCGGGTTGCTTGACCAAATAATTTGCATTGAAAATTTTCATCCAAATTATAACAAGGGACTCCCGCCGGTTTGCCGTTTGGCATACCTGGCATAGCTGATGAGATCGACGGTGCGATACAACAAGCACCACAATTTTTACGGCATTGGCATGAATCAGTCATGAGAATTGGATGAATTTGAGATTGTTTTATAAATTTTATTGGTGACAATAGCAAGTTAAGAGTAAAATAGCGAGCTAATTTTTAACTCTTTTAAATATGAAGAATGTATTATGGCTAAAGCAAATGAAATAAAACGTGGTGATGCGGTCACCTATAACGGCAAGTTGTTGCTGGTAAAAGAAATTGATGTACAAAGCCCTAGTGCTCGTGGTGCAAGTACACTCTATAAAATGCGTTTTACCGATGTTAAATCTGGTGGCAAAGTTGAAGAGCGTTTTAAAGGTGATGATATTTTAGATACTATCGAATTATTTCGACGCCCTGTTAGCTTTTCTTATATTGACGGTGATGAATATGTGTTTATGGATAATGAAGACTATACGCCGTTTATTTTTAAGAAGGATCAAATTGAAGAAGAACTGCTATTTATCCCTGAAGGTGGTATGGATGGCATTCAAGTTTTAATGGCTGAAAGTGAAGTGGTGGCTTTAGAATTACCACAAACAGTTGAACTTGAAATCATTGAAACGTCGCCAAGTATTAAAGGTGCGTCGGCAAGTGCACGCACTAAACCGGCTACACTCTCTACTGGTCTTGTTATTCAAGTACCTGAATATATTGATAACCACGAAAAAGTTAAAATTCATATTGCTGAACGCCGATATATGAGCCGAGCGGAATAATCAATTAAATCGTGATGAATACATACAATCAAAATAAATTACATAAACGCTTACGTCGTCTTACTGGCGAAGCAATCGCTGATTTTAATATGATTGAAGAAGGCGATCGTATAATGGTCTGTTTATCAGGCGGTAAAGATAGTTATACATTGCTAGACATTCTTATTAATTTAAAAATCAGTGCCCCAGTGCAATTTGAATTAGTTGCCGTTAATTTAGATCAGAAGCAGCCAGGATTCCCTGAACATGTTTTACCTCAATACCTAGAATCCTTAGGTATTGAATATAAAATTGTTCAAGAAAATACTTATGGTATTGTTAAAGAAAAAATCCCTGAAGGCAAAACTACCTGTTCACTCTGTTCTCGGCTTCGACGTGGTATTTTATATCGCACTGCAACTGAACTTGGTGCAACCAAAATAGCGCTTGGACATCATCGTGATGACATTTTGGAAACCTTGTTTTTAAATATGTTCTATGGCGGCAAACTTAAGGCTATGCCACCTAAATTGATGAATGATTCAGGTGAGCATATTATTATTCGACCTCTTGCTTACTGCAAAGAGAAAGATATTGCCAAATATGCCGAAATTAAGCAATTTCCAATCATTCCATGTAATCTTTGTGGTTCACAACCTAACTTACAACGGCAAGTGATCAAAGAGATGCTAAATGATTGGGATAAAAAGTTTCCTGGTCGTATCGAAACCATGTTTCGTGCCACGCAAAATATCACCCTTTCGCATTTATGTGATACCAGCCTGTATGATTTTAAAGGGATTAAGAAGGGTGATATCGATGTTAATGGTGGCGATTTAGCTTTTGACCGTGAAGATTTACCACCAATGATGGGATTTGATGCCTCAGAACTTGATGATCAAGATCTAATTCTTTGGAAAGAAGCCAACTAAAGATTATCTCTTCCCGCTCAATTCCTCTATTATCGGCGATGATCAATATCGTCGATAATCTCTCTCAGCATCAAAACAGTAACCGTTAATATATAAAATTTGATCCAGCTCACGAATTAGCAAAAAAAAATATTAATTTTATTGTGGTTATAATAACATTAAAATAAAATTGAAACGTTCCAATTTTTATAAAATAACCATGTATAAAGTTTAATTAGGAGAACAATGTGAAATTACAGTTTTTGGGTACGGCTGCATCGGAAGGTATCCCAAATCCTTTTTGTAAATGTCAGATTTGTGAAAAAACACGCATTGAAAAAGGAAAAAATATTAGAACCCGCAGTTCAATTCTTATTGATGATATTGTGCAAATTGATTTTGCCCCAGAATATAGCTATCAAGTTATGAGAGAAAACATTGATGTCACCAAAATAAAGGACTTACTGTTTACTCACACTCATCCTGACCATTTTAATGTCGGCGATCTATTTAGTCGTATGGTGGATTATGGTTTTAATATTGACCATCCTCTACATGTCTATGGCAATGATATTGCTATTAATGGCTGTTTAAATGTCCTACCAGGATATAGTCCTGAGCGTTTTGTATTTAATTTGTTAGTGCCTTTCCAAACAGTTTTGACTTCTGCTGGCTATACCGTTACGGCTCTGCTGGCTAATCATGCTAAATGGGAATTCTGCTTTATTTACTTAATCGAAAAAGATGGAAAAACGTTACTGCATGGCCATGATTCAGGCTATTTTCCTGAGCTAACTTGGCAGTGGTTAAAAGATAGCGGTAAAAAAATTAATATGGCTATTTTTGAGTGTACTTACGGCTACAAACAGAATGATAAGACCAATAACCACATGAGTATTGAAACCGTTATTGCAACGCAAAAGCGTATGTTAGATGAGGGTATTTTCGATTCAAACACTCAACTTATCACTTCTCATCACTCGCATAGCAGTGGTTTTATGCATGATGAATTGGTTGAAATATTTAAACCTTACAATATTCAAGTTGCCTATGATGGCTTGACGAAGACGATTTAAAATGGAGTTTTATATGTTTAAAATACCACGCTTACTGGTAATGATGTTTTTACAATATTTTGTGCAAGGTGCATGGAATATGGTTATTGGGGCAGTGCTTGCTGCTTATGGATTAAAAGAAATTGTTGGTTCGACTTATTCTGTTTTAGGGATCGCAACCATTATCTCTCCGCTTTTTATTGGAATGATTGCTGATAGATTTATTGCCTCGCAAAAAGTAATGGGGATATTACATATTCTTAATGCTGGTGTTTTATTTATCATTCCTAATTTTGTCGAAAGTGGTAATATAGCTGGCTTTTTAATTATGATTTTTATTGTTGGGTTATTATTCTATCCAACAACTGCTTTAGCGAATAGCGTTAGCTTTAGACATATAGATGGTGTGCGTTGGTTCCCAATTATTCGGGTATTTGGTACTATCGGTTTTATGATTGTCGGATTGATTCTTGGTTACACCGGATTCTCAAGTTCAATTAACTCATTTTTGCTTGCTTCTGGTGCCTCAGTGGTTTATGGGATCTATTGTTTCACCCTACCAAATACACCGCCAACCAGTCGAAATAAAAAATTCTCAATCCGTGATGCAATGTGTTTAGATGCATTATCACTTTTCAAAGATAAATATTTCACTATTTTCATGCTTTCGACTTTCGTCTTAATGATAACTAAAACTGCATATAGTGCTTATTTACCAGTGTATCTACCTGTATTAGGTCTAGAGCCTGCTTCAATGATGCAAATTGCCATCGCAACCGAAGTACTATTTATGTTCCTTTTATCATTCTTATTAAGTCGTTTTGGCTTCAAAAAAATCATTTTATTCGGCGCAATTTGTTGGGTAATTCGTAGCATGATGTTATCGTTGGCGGCAACATCTGACGGTAATATGTTCTTCTATATTATTGGTACTTTGTTATTACAAGGTATTTGTTGGGACTTCTTCTTTACTGCGGGTGATATCTATGTTGATAAGAAAGCCGGTCCAGAAATTAAAGCTCAAGCTCAAGGCTTACGTTTTATTGTTTCTAACGGCTTTGGGGTATTTATGGCGGCATCAGTATGTGGATTTATCAATAATCGCGTTGTTACCGAAAAAACACTACCAAGTGCTGGACCACAATGGCAAGAGTTTTGGATCTACCCTGCTGTAGTTGCCGCAATCGTTGCTGTTGGTTTCTGGTATTTCTTTAGAGATAAAGATGTCATCATGACACCTAACAAGCAGAAGTAGATATTAAAGTAAAATAATTGTTTTAATTTAAAAGATTTATCATGGCTAATAATTATTTATTAGCCATATTTTTTTCAATTTCCGAATTGATCAACTCAATGACTTGCTTTGAGCTATATTGATTGGTGATCCATTGTGTGAGATGTTTACCAATAATGTTTTCCATCAATCTTAAATTAACCGCGTTCCCTGTCATGCTATTTTCCCGAATTCCATTGGCATATTGTTGTTGTACCACTGGTAACCATGGATAACTTTTAATAATTCGATGATTTTGAAAAATAGTATTTTGTGCAGTTGCCCCGCCAAGTAGCGCTATTTGTTCGCTAATTTCGGTGGAATAAAGCCAATTGAAAAAAGTTTTTACTTGTTCGTCTTTAGAGCTATATTTTGATATCCCTAGGGAACCACCACCAAATAGTGACTTTTTGCCAGGTACTTTGGCATACCCAACTAAAGGTAAAATATTACGATGATTGATATAGCTAAATAAATTCATATAAACAATTAACATGGCAAGTTTACCTTGTTCAAATAAATTTACCGACTCTTGCCACCAAGTTGATTGTATATTTTTAGCCACGCTTATAAATGATCGCATCTGATTCAAGGTGCTTAGCGCAATAGCTGGATTTAAACCAAACTGATTAGCATTGATTAACTTTCCACCTTGAGAATAGTAACGAACTAAAAACTCAGATGCGATAAGTTCATAATTACCGAGAGTAATACAACTGCCAAACTCTACATGGGATTCGGGGTTTTGTTGTCGATTAAAAAAAGTTGCAATTTGGTCAAACTCTTTAAAGTTTTTAGGAATATCCAGATGTTGCCGATATGTTTCATAATAAGCCCGTTTAATTAACGGATCATTAAATAAATCTTTGCGATAAAAGAGCATCTGAACACTAGGATCAAAAGGAATAGCATAAGCGGTGCCATTCACATAACTAAAGCGCTCAACAATTTCTGGAGGATATTTTGCTAATAGCTGATTTAAGTTAATATCTAAGTTGGTTAAGGGTTTAAATACCGACGGTGCGAACCATGGTAATCCGGCCATATCAATTCGAATTACATCGATTTGCTGATGCTGCTCAAGTTGATTAAGAACTGGATATATTTCATCGAAAGGTTTTATTATTAAGTTAACATCAATGCCACTCATCTTTTTAAAATGCGGCAATAGTTTTTTAACTGCTTGGGTTGATGGACTGGGTAATATCAAAAAGTTAATGGTTTGTGAATGTTTAGTGATGTTATCAGAGCCTGAATCAGGTAATAATGAAAATCCTTTATTCTCAATCTGGTTAACCGTTTTTCCTTCAATCAACTTAATAATTTGCTCACTTAATATGCCATAATTCATATGGTATTGGTAAATATTATCTTCATAAAAAAAACTATTATTAGTTAATGTATAAATTGCAGGACAAGATTGTAGACTACCAAAATAATTTGCATTGCGCACAAAATGAGCTCGATCCATATCCATGGTGATAATAGCATCATAATTAACCGGCTCGTCTGCAAAAAAACTAAAGGCTAAGTTATAGGTACCGTTAGAAGGTTTTGAGGTAATGTTATTCAGGGTTATATCGTAATGCTGTTCTTTGAAGGTATTTTGTAAACCTTTTTTGAAGGTTTGGATATGAGTATAATGTTCTGAATTACTAAATAGGCCAATGCGACGATAGGATTTTTTCATTAACTCTTTAGCAATATCTTGCCCGGCTTTTTCATAATCAAGGGACACAAACTGCTGTGCGGATAAAGGTTTTCGATATACAAAGATGATTTTTTCTTTAGGTAATTTAACTTTTTGGTAATAGTCAGTAGCATCGGATAATGAGCTAACCACTATAATGGCATGATCACGTTTGGCCGCTATTTTTTGTATTAATTGTAATTCAAGTTCTTTAGAATCATAAGTTAGATAAAGGGAAAGTTCATAACCCAGTCGGTTAGCTTGACTAAATAGACCATCATATAAATTGCTATACTGTTCTGAGGTAATATTTGGCAGTATTACCGAAATAGATTTGGTTGAACCTTCTCTCAAAGTTTTGGCTGATAAATTGATTTGATAACCAAGTTGTTGAATCGCTTGTTCAACCAATTTAATTTTTTTTACACTAACATTACCACGGTCGTTAAGTACATTTGAAACAGTACCATGAGATACCCCAGCAAGTTTCGCAATATCTTTGATCGTCGCCACTAAATATTAAACTCCATAAGTTTTTCTTATTAATCAAATCAACAACATTAATCAAGAATAGATTTGGACTAACTATTATTTAAGCCATTTTAACCAGCTTTGGTTAACAATCTGTTTTTCTGATTTAAAACAGGAATCATCAACGGTGCTAGGTAAAAGTTGTAATGATAATTGATGTATTTCATTACGCATATCAATATAAGCTTTAGTTAGTTGCTCTGCTTCTTGACTATCCATAATTTGATAATTTGCCGCTAACTCTAGAATTCGTACGTTATCACTCCATGTGGTCATTTTAGGGTATTGATGTGCATAGTTTAGTACCAGATATTGAGATAAGAATTCAATATCACCAATACCGCCTTCATCAATTTTTAAATTAAACCGATGAGATTCAGTAGTACCTAAATGGGCTCGCATCTTTTCACGCATCTCTCGGACTTCGGTTTTTAATACATTTTCCTCACGTTTTTTACATAGAACATCATGTCTGATTTGATTAAAGCGTTTAATAAGATCTACTTCACCATAAACAGCTCTTGCTCGAACCAGTGCTTGATGCTCCCAGGTCCAAGCTTCATGCATTTGGTAATCATAAAATGCACTCAAGCTACAGGCTAATAGTCCTGCATCCCCTTGAGGACGTAAACGAACATCAACTTCATAAAGAATACCAAAGCTGGTGCGGACATTAAATAGGTGAATGATTCGCTGCACCAATCGCAAGTAAAATTGGCGACTATCAATCTGTTTATCCCCATTGGTCATGCTATCAACAGGACAGTCGTGAAGAAATACCAGATCTAAATCAGAACCATATCCTAATTCTAAGCCACCCAATTTACCATAAGCAATAATAACTAAGCCTTTTTGATTATCGGTTAAATATGCGGGTATTCCATAACGAGCCACCATTTGATTCCACGCCATTTGAACGACAAAATCAAGCAGTGATTCAGCGACATAGGTTAAATGATCACTAACTTTCATGGTATTTAATACCTGTTCAACATCAGCCGCCGCTATGTGCAGTAGTTGCATCTGTTTGAACTGCCTTAATGCCTCAAGTTGTTGTTCTTCATCATCAACCTGAATTCTCAGTAAATATTGATAAAGTTCACTTTTGTATTCATTAGGTGCAACAGTTTGATAAAGTGAGTTAATATCTATTAGCTCATCTAATAGAATTGGATAATGTGCAAGCTGTTCACTAATCATTGGCGAAGCACTACATAATCGAATTAGTTGCTTCAATGCGGTTGGGTATTCAAGCAGTAATTCTAAATACGTTGTTCGACTAACAATATTCACTAATAGCGGTAAAATCCGCGACAATACGATTAGCGCATGCTTATCATTACAAACCGACTCCAATAATCTTGGCATTAGCTGATCAAGGATTTCTCGGCCGCGAACACCAATCGTCCTTTTACCGATATCATCACGAAATTGGCAAAGCATTTGATAGAGCTTTTCTGCATCATCATGTGCATAGTTGGTTAATACCGAAGTAACATCACTTAATTGTAAATCCGGTACCCAAAGATCAGCATATTGGTCGTTGTTTATGTTATGTGCTGTTTCTGTTGATTCATCACCGATAAGCTGATTGAAAATTTGTCGAGTAAATTGCATTCTTCTAGTGAGTTCCGTTACAAATTCGTTCCAGTTACTAAAATTCATACCGATTGCTAAACGTATTTGGTCTAATTCATCTTCTGGTAGAGTTTGTGTTTGCTCATCATGTATCGCTTGTAATAGATTTTCACAGCGACGTAAGAAGAAGTAGTTTTCTCGTAGCGTATTTACTTCGTTAACATTAAGTAGGGATTCTTGTTCAATCACCTGTAGCGCCGATAATAGGGAACGAGTTTGTAAACCAACAACTCGGCCACCGCGAATAAGTTGAAAAACTTGTACGATAAACTCTATTTCACGAATACCACCTGCCCCAAGTTTGATATTATTGGTTAAACCTCGACGACGAACTTCGCGTTCAATCATGCTTTTCATATTGCGTAATGATTGTAATACACTGAAATCAATATAACGGCGGTAAACAAAAGGTTTTAGCATTTGGTAGAGTTCTTTGATGTAAGGATCTTGCTGATCGCCCAGTATTTTCGCCTTTACCATAGCGTAACGTTCCCAGTCTCTGCCCTGTTCTTGATAATAGTCTTCCATCGCGGAAAAACTCAAGACGAGCGGGCCGCCATCGCCAAGCGGACGTAAACGCATATCAACGCGGTAAACAAAACCATCTTCGGTAATTTGGTCTAAAGCTTTTATTAGACGTTGTCCCAAGCGGGTAAAAAAGACAGCATTGTCTAATTCTCGCCGGCCACCTTGTGTTTGACCATGCTCAGGATAGGTAAAAATAAGATCAATATCGGAGGAAAAATTAAGTTCTCCACCACCTAATTTCCCCATACCTAGGATGAGTAATGGCTGAGCTTGTCCCTGTGAATTATAGGGAGTTCCCCATTCTTTACAACTTAGTTCATAAAGCCAATCTCGTGCAGTGACAATAATCACCTCAGCTAAGTGAGTAAGTTGCAATAAAATTTGCTCATCACTACTTGTGCGGGTTAATTGTGACCATTCGAGTCTTAGCAAAATATAGCGCCTAAATAATCTTAGCGCTTTCATTAATGCTAATTCATCAAATATTGATGCTAATTTTTCAGTTAACCACGGTTGATAGTAATTTCTTTCATCAGCTTGCGGAGGATTGTTAACAATATCTGTCAGCCACTCTGGATAGCGATAAACAGCATCAACAATAAAGTCACTTTGCAGCAAAATATCAAGGTTATCGAGCACCTCTTTTGCATCACATTGTGATAATTGGGAGATAATTTTCTGTTTTTGCTGATCAATTAATGGTGAAGCTAGCGATATAGGCTGAGACATAATAAGCACTCACTTAAAATAGTTACATGTTGATGAAATCACCTAATTAACTATTATAAATGACTTTTTAAGTTCACCTATCTTTTTATTAAACAAATCGCGAAAAACAGTATTGATACTTTTTTGCAATCTGTTTACCGATAAAACTATAGCTGCTGACTATCGTTAGGTCTTATATTACTTGTTTACCTTATCATTGTTATTGGTTATAACGTAACGGTCAATAACAATGTTATATTCTTTGATTGGAATAGTGAGTTAATGTTTATCAAAAAACAGCTTTGTCATCTTTCTTACCAATAGACAACTTGAAATCAACAAAGTAATTAAAAACATCCATAAGTAGAACAATTTAAAAGTACTAGAGATAATATCGAATGGTAGGAAATTATAGATATAGTTGTAAATGTATAGAATAAGTACTAATAAAAGACAGTTTAATATAAAAGTAATAAGCGAACTAAAAATTACCTTTTTTAAAGCCAAAATTTCTGTTACCGCTGTAAAGCATTTTCTTAGCAAGAAATAACCAATTAAATTTACTATTGATAAAAATGTCGCCAATAAGACGATAGAGAAAATCAGGTTACTTAAACTGTAATACATACCATCGAAAAGCAACAAATATGACATGGTTATAAAGAAACAGTTATAAAAACAGATGAATAACACCATATGTAACTTCTGACTTTCTGTTTCGGTTAATATGATTTCGTTACAGATATAATTTTTTTTGAATAATTTAATACTAAGATAAGTACAAAGTGTTATAAAAAAATAGAAAATGAGATGCTCTGCGAGATGAAATATATATGCCGAAAAATTATCTCCATCTTTGATATTTAAAAATCTTAGTTTAGACACAATCCAATCATAACTATAAGAGTAGTAACTCCAGCGAAAAACCATGTAGCTTAATACAATAAATATGGCAACTAAGAAGGTATTAATAATGTTTTTCCGATTAATTATGGAAATGGAATACTGATTAAATGCTATTGTGGAAATAGTAAAAAGAACTACTGAATTAGGTATTTGAAGTAAAAAATTGATTAAAACTTGCTTAACAATTTTCAAGGCAATTTGATCAGTCCCAACATATAACGATATAAAATCGTTATCAAATTTGGTAAGATAAATAACGGTAAAAACACTATATAATAACCAATAAAATACCACTAATAATAGTGGTAATTTGAAGAGAGTTGTTTTCATTTTAATTCGTATACCTATTTTTTATTTATTTCAGCCATTAACAACAACTTGAACTTGTTATTCACCTCGCAATAAGCAAACTGTTTAATCGAGTCAATAAATGGTATCGCCATTTGCCACTGTTTAAATTCAGGCTCAATTTGCAGATTTTGGTTAATAAGTATCTCGTTTATTTGATTAAGTAGCTGTTTATAAAAAATTAAATCATTATTTGCTAAAGCATATTCTTCATTTTGTTGCCAAAAGTTTAGTAGACCGGCTAAATCTTGCTCAATTTGTGAGGAAAGAATAGTAGGAGTTAAGGTTAAGTTATCTAATAAACGATAGCCCCGAGAAGCTTTACTTTGAGAAAATAGATGTAAATTAAAGCGACTTAATTCGATCGCAAAGTTGAGCAAATCTTGTTTATTGCCTTGTTTGATTTCTAACTCTACCTCTTGTATTGGCATAGATTGACCATTTGAGGTAATTTGCCCCAAATCTAAAGCAACTTCAATTTCGCTATTGGCAAATGAAATCAGCCAAGTTTGCCGTTTAAAATTGGTGGTAAAAAGAGGCCTTAACTGCGTTAACCCATTAGGTAATGCCTCTTCCGGTAGGACACTTAAATCGAGCTTATCATTAGGTAAAGGTTGGTTAATTTCAATGCGTTCATGTAATCCACCTACAGAATTACCTTTTGATTTTAAGGTAATTTCAAAACACTTACTTTGCTCAGTTTCTGTAGTTCGAATTCGAAGACCACAACCATTAAGTCGTAAAAAATGATCTTCAGTATCGTAATAAGTGTTAGTCAGATTTAATTGACTAACCAAATGTTGTTGCGATGAAAACTCGGCTTCATCACAACAAACCCATTGATTTAAGTAATTTTGTAACTGCTCTATATCACTTTGATTGATTTGAAACTTTAATTCAATTTCGTTACTCATTTGTCTGTTTTTTATCAATTATTTTGCTATATGATATACTGATTAAGTTGATAAATATAGCCTGTCATGAAGTAATCGAAAATGTCTGTTTTTGTAAACTATAAAGCTTGGTAAATAAACCATTTCTTGCCATTAATTCATGATAATTACCTTGTTCAACAATTAAACCTTTATCTAAGACAATAATATTATCCGCACCAATGATGGTTTTTAGGCGATGAGCAATAACAATCACGGTTCGATCTTTGACTAAATTAGCGATTGCTTCTTGAATATAAACCTCATTTTCTGGATCTAATGAAGCTGTAGCTTCATCAAGTAAAATGATTGGCGCATTTTTTAATAATGCTCTGGCTATTGAGATTCGTTGTCTTTCACCACCTGAAAGCTTACTACCGTTTTCACCGATTAATGTATTCCAACCATCTGGTAATCGAGCTATAAGTTCGTCACATCGGGCTATTTTAGCTGCTAGTTTAACTTCCTCATCACTAGCATTATGCTTACCAATTCGAATATTATTCATGATGGTATCATCAAATAATACTACCTGTTGAAAAACAAAGGCCATGGAGTGCATCAAGGTTTCAGGATCAATCTGTTTTATATCCTGATTACCGATGGTAATTTTACCGGAATTGACATCCCAGAAACGAGCAATCAATTGCAATAAGGTACTTTTACCGCTACCTGATGGTCCAACTAATGCCGTCATTTTATTTTCCGGAATAGTACAACTTAAATCATTGATAACACTGGTTTGGTTATAGGAAAAGTTAATATGATCAAGATTAATAGTAAAATTATCAAAAGTTACATCATCTTTACCTTCCATGATTGATTCAGTTTGCAGACTCTTCATTCTGTCGATAGAGACAAGCATATAAAACAGTTCAGGTAATAATGTTAAAACCGATATCAAAGGGCTATAAATCCGAGAACTAATAATGATAAAAGCAATGAAAGTAATTGGATCCAAACTACCGGTAACCATCAAATTAACGCCTAGGAGTACAACAATGCCTAAACCGACTTGCAAGACCATGGTAGACAAGGTGACAATAATGCCGCCTATTCCTTCAAACTTAATTGATGCCCACATCATATTTTTAAGGGCTTGATCTAACCGCTGGAATTTTTTACCACTTAAGCCAAATCCTTTTATAATCTTTATACCTTCAAGATATTCTTGAACTTCGCCTGATACAGCTAATTTGGATTGAACATGTTTTTCCCCTAATTTTTGCTCTAACCTTTTACCGACAACAACAATAATAGTAGCAATTGGCAAAGTACAGAAAATAGCGCCAGCCATACGCCAATCATAAAATGCTAAGAGACAACATGTTATAAAGCTACTTAATGAATAACCAATCAATTGCGGTATTACATGGCTAAGCATGTTTTCTATAACCGCACAGTCTCCCATAATATTAGCAGTGAGCTCTGAAAGATCTTTTCGATTGAAAAAGCTAAGCGGTAATTTTCGCATCTTTTCAGCAACTTCAATTCGGGTATTAGCTGCTTGACTAAAAGCATTAGTATAAGTTTTTTTATATTCTCTTTTATAACATAGTAAGAACAAGATTGCTGATAGCCCTCCTAAGCCAGCCATCATCCAGAGATAATAAATATTTACCGGTATTTGATTAGTTAATGGTTCAATTAACAGTATGATTATTTGTAACAAAATTACAAAAGGTAACATTAATGACAAATTGGAAATGCTACAAGCTATTATAGCTTGATTAAGATTTCTACTTTCGATATCAGACAACATTAAGATTTTTTTAAACATGTGCCACCTCATCATTGTGACTAGAACCATCCATCTGCCAATCTAACGTTTGTTTATAGTATTGCCACATTTTGTAATAGGTTTGCTGACGATCAATGAGTTCGTCATGGGTTCCCTTCTCAACAAGGTTACCTTTATCTAAAACTACAATCTGATCTGCATCTTTTATTGTCGATAAACGGTGAGCAATCATAATAACGGTTTTACCTTCCATCAAAACTTTCAAGGCAAGTTGAATTTTATATTCGTTTTCTGGGTCGGCAAAAGAAGTCGCTTCATCTAAAATCAAGATAGGCGAATTTTTTAATAGCGCTCTGGCTATCGCTAAACGTTGCATTTCCCCTCCTGAAAGATGCATTCCTTTGGCGCCAATTACAGATTGATAGCCATCAGGCAGTCTTTCAATAAATTCATGACATTGTGCAGCTTTAGCTGCGGCAATAACTTCATCTAAACTAGCATCGGGTTTACCGATTTTAATATTATCGAGAATAGTTTGTTTAAAAAGAAAAACATCTTGAAACACGAAACTTACTAGCGATAATAAATAGTCACTCTTCATTTGCCTAATATCCACACCACCAATCGTGATTGAACCTTTATTTGGATCAAAAAAGCGAGGAATAAGTAAAGATACTGTGCTTTTACCACTTCCCGACAGTCCAACTAGCGCGGTAGTGGTTCCTTGTTTGGCATCAAAAGAGATATGATTCAAAGCATTATTTTCTAGGGCATCACTTGCCTCATTTGTATCATAAGCGAAAGTAACCTCATTAAAACAAATATCATAATTATCGACTTCAAGGCCCGATTCTGGCTCAACCAATGGCTTGGTATTTAAAATGTTATCCATATTTTCAACACTTTTCACTGCTCGTTGTAAACCTTGCGAGACATATAAAAGTTTAAAAAATGGTGCCGGTAATGCCAATGAGAAGATCAAATAGAAAATAGAGGCCAAAATAAAATTCGCATAATTATCAGTCACACCTAATAACCAAATTATTACTGGAACAATAAAAAGATAAATATTATTTAAGATAAGAATGAAAAATGCCATATGGTATTTGAAGCAATTAATAAACCTAAGGCAATATTGTTCATAGGCTTTAATAGATTCATAAAAACGTTTGAATGAGAAAAACGTTTGGTTAAAAGCTTTGACAACCGTTATTCCGCGAATATATTCCACCGATGCATTGCTCATATCAACAAGTCGCTTTTGAAACTCTTGCATATTGTTTTTGATACCTTTTCGACGGTAACCGCTGATTAACACAATATAGGCTAAAATTATTGGTACTAACGTTGCTAAACCTAAACGCCAATCGAAAAAGGCTAAAATAATCAATATAATCACAGGTGTTGTAAATGATCCGATGATATCTGGTAATTGATGGGCAATAAAAATCTCAATTTTTTCAATATCATCATCTACAATTTTTCGTAATTCTCCACTCGAATGTGCAGTATAAAATCCAAGTGGTAAACATGATAAATAACGAACAAAATTATATTTTAAATGATAGAGAGTTTTAAAAGCTGCAATATGTGAAAAACAGAGTGCAAGAAAATTAAAAAAGATTGAACAAGCAGCACCTATAAAAGCCAACCAACCATAATTAATGATAAGTTCACTATTTAATAGTTGATGATTAACCAGCGCCGTTATTATTTCGTAAACTATATAATAAACTGAAATAAAGGGAATAAAAGCTGCCGCCACACTCAGGATTGAAAATAAACAAGAAAAGATAATTATTATCTTATATCTAAATGTGAGTTGCCAAAGCCGATAACTGGGGTTACTTGTTTTCATTGAATAAGCACTTTATAACTGAAATAATAATCATTATCAATTATAAATTATCAAATAACAATGACTTTCATACATTGTATGATTTATCTTCACTATTATTAGGATAGATATTATCTTAGAAAGGAAAGTATCCTATTTTTAGCAAAATTCAAAATAGGATAATAAAATTAGGTTAGTAGTTAAAAATAATTAAGAATAGTTAAGAATAATTATTTAACTACTCGGAAAGGATTATCCGGTTTGCCTTTTTCTGATGGTTTATTGATGCCGTCTCTTAATGCTTTGTAATGTGGTTCATCTTCAAATCCCATCCCCACTCCATTTTCACGAGCATAGATAGCTTCAATGGCGGCCATTGGCACCACAATATGTTGCGGAACGCCGGAAAATCTAGCATTAAATTCAATTTGCTCGTTATTTGCCAAATATTGACCAACCGAATGAGGAGCAATATTAAGTACTATCTGATTATCTTTGACAAACTCTTGTGGAACCAATACGCCATCAATTAAAGTATTAACCACAATATAGGGAGTTAATTCGTTATCTAAAATCCAATCATAAAACGCCCTAAACATATAAGGACGACGAGGAGTCATGTTATCAAGTTCCATAAAACGGCTACCTTGTTGAGTTGCTAAGCTGTAATTATTTAAAATAAAATATTATGCTCTTATTTTTCTTTCATCTTCAGTTAACGAGCTTATAAAAGCAGGACGTTCAAAAATACGTGCCATATATGATAGATAATTTTTCTCAGCAATTTTTGGTAATTCAATACCGATCATTGGTAAACGCCAGAGTAATGGTGCAAAATAGCAATCACACAAAGTAAAATCATCACTCATAAAATAATCTTTTTCTTTAAACATAACCGAAATAGAAACTAAATCATCAAGCAAATTTTTACGCGCTTCTTTGGCTTCGTTACTATCAGGATCGGCTAAGATGGTTTCGTAAGCACTGTACCACTCTTTTTTAATACGGTACATTGTTAAGCGAGAATTTGCTCTAACAATTGGGTATACCGGCATTAATGGTGGATGAGGAAAACGTTCATCTAAATACTCTAGGGCAATATGTGGTTCATATAGAGTTAGGTCACGATCGATTAATGTTGGAATTGAACCATATGGATTAAGATCCAATAATTCTTGAGGTAAATTATTTGCTGTAACAAATTCAACCTCTGCGGTTACCCCTTTTTCTGCCAACACGAAACGAATCTGATGGCCGTAAATATCAGTTGTATCACAAAATAATGTCATTACAGAACGTTTATTAACAGCAACAACCATGTTCACTCCAAATATGCAAATTTAAAATAAGTTATTATATGATTACTATTCTAGCAAATTGGATAACAAATTTGTTAAAAAAAATGTATTTTCTTTTTGTTTTTTCTAAGAATAGTCTTTTTAAACTTTTGTTAACGGCGTTTAAAAGAAGGAAAATAGATAAAATAAAATAATTATCTAATTGAATAATTTACAATTAATAAAAAAGTAAAATTATTATCACGGTAGTTTATAGAGCAATATTAAATAATCAAAAAAACCCAGCATAGGCTGGGTTTTGAAACAAATTTGTAACGTAACAATTAACGTTTGCTGAATTGTGGACGACGACGAGCTTTGCGTAGACCCACTTTTTTACGTTCAACTTGACGTGCATCACGAGTAACAAAGCCCGCTTGACGTAATGAAGAGCGTAAAGTTTCATCATATTCCATTAATGCACGAGTAATACCGTGACGAATCGCACCAGCTTGACCTGAAATACCACCACCTTTAACAGTAATGTAAAGATCAAGTTTGTCAGTCATTTCAACTAACTCTAAAGGTTGCATTACAACCATACGAGCAGTATCACGACCAAAGTATTGCTCTAATGAACGTTTGTTAATAACGATATTTCCACTACCTGGTTTAATAAACACGCGAGCAGCAGAACTTTTGCGGCGACCTGTACCGTAATATTGATTATCAGCCATCTTCTATCCCCTTAAATATCTAATACTTGCGGTTGTTGTGCCGCATGATTGTGCTCACTACCAGCATAAACTTTAAGTTTGCGGTACATTGCACGACCAAGAGGACCTTTCGGTAACATGCCTTTTACAGCAATTTCGATGACTTGTTCAGGATGACGTTCAATCATTTCTTTAAAAGTCGCTTCTTTAAGTCCACCGATGTAACCAGTATGACGATAATAGATCTTATCAGTGCGTTTTTTGCCTGTTACAGCAACTTTTTCTGCATTGATAACGATGATATAGTCACCTGTATCAACATGTGGTGTATATTCTGCTTTGTGTTTACCACGCAAACGGCTTGCGATTTCAGTAGCTAAACGACCTAACGTTTTACCTGCTGCATCGACAACATACCAGTCGCGTTTAACTGTTTCTGGTTTAGCTGAAAAAGTACTCATTTGTATTTATCCAAATTTTAATTAATCTCACGTTAATAAATCACTTGATTTATTTACACTTTTTGATCGCTACTATTTAATTAACTAACCCCTTCGAGTTGTTATACTAAATGTTGACAATCGAAAACAGTGTTGGGAAGAACACTGTTGTAACGTGGGTGGCAATATTATACAGAAATAATACAAAAGCGCTAGGATTTATAATAAAAAAAGCATAGCGATAAAAAACAGTAACTGCTACACTTTTACCTAACATTCACTAATACGATAAAGATTGATGGAAAACTTAATTCAACTTACTGAGAAAGATTATATAAGTAAAGGGTTACACCGCAAATGCTATCATCATCCCAATGATCCTAATAAATGTATCAAGGTTAATTATAATGATGGCGCAGAAGAAGAGACCAACCGTGAAATTGCTTATTATAAACATCTTATAAAACGCAACATCTCATGGGATGTATTAGCCCAATATTATGGCCCGGTAACCACTAATTTTGGCCAAGGCCATGTTTTTGAGCTTATTCGAGATTATGATGGAAAAATTTCTACCCCATTAGAAAAATACCTTTGCGATGAAAAGCTAACCAAACAATATTATGCAGCGTTAGTTGTATCACTTAAAGCATTAAAAACAGCATTACTAAAAGATCGCATTATTACGATGACAATCAAAAGTAAAAATATTCTATTTCAGCACCTATCAGCTGAAGAAAATCGCTTAATTATTATTGATAACATTGGTAATTCAACCTTTATTCCTATCGCTAATTATGTGGGATTTTTTGCCAAAGCCAAAATTGAACGCACATGGCAACGATTTTTATCATCACTTATTCGAGAAAATCAGCATAACACACTAATTACTAAGTTAATTGATGAAGTGAATCATTGAGTCTGACTTCGGCAATAGTACCCATTTTATGGTCTTGCCGATTTCTTAACGTAAATTGCCCATGATGTAATTTAGTTATACGGTTAACAATACTTAATCCTAACCCTATTCCATCATGTTTACGATCCATTCTGAAAAAAGCTTGAGTTAATTTTTCGGCTTTTGATTCATCAATCCCATGTCCTTCATCTTTGACCGCTAATATAATTTCTTCTGAATCTTTATAAAAACTGATAATAATTTTACTTTTATTCGGACTATATCGATTACTGTTTTCTACTAAATTACGAATTAACAGACGAATCAAGGTCGCATCACCATTAAAAGTAATATTATTACTCGCAATTTGCCAATCAATAGATTGTTGTTTTTGTTCGGTTAGCTCAGTTAATTCATCATAAAGAGGGAGTTGAATATCATCATAAAAATTAATTTTTTGATAATGACCTAAGGTAAATTTTTGGCTTGCACGAGCTAACATTAACAGTTGTTCCACGGTACTAACTAAGCGATCTATACGTTCAATTAATTCATGACAATCTATGTTTTCTTTAGCTTCTAACAACTCTAAATGTAGACGAATCCCGGCTAATGGAGTTCGCATCTCATGGGCAACATCAGCTGTAAACAAACGTTCTTGGGAAAGCGTATTATTAAGCCTTTCAAACAAATTATTTAATACCGCAGTAATAGACTTAATTTCTCGCATATTACTAATTGGTTTTATCGGTTTGAGATTATCTTCGGTTCTTTGATTAAGATCTTTTTCAAGTATTTCGAGTGGTTTAGTAATCCATTTAATTGCCTTATAAGCTAAAAATAGGGTCACAACCATCATGGAAAATGCAGAACAAAATAATGCGAAAATTGCTTCTAACTCTTCATGCTCAACCACTTCTGCAATTTTATTTTTACTCAAGGTTAAATTAACTAAAACGTCAATTTGCTCTTTACTTTCATGCCATAACCAAAAAACCGTAATGATTTGGCAAATTAACATAATTGCACCCAATGTAAAAAATAGATTCCAACGAATACTATGACGGATGTTATTCAAAGACTTTTCAATCATAAACTTGCCATTCATTAAGTTAAAAAAGAACTAACTATTGATATTGAGTTGATAACCATATCCACGTACGGTTTTAATTAAATTTTTACCAATTTTATTTCGCAGCGCATGAATATAAACTTCAAGCACATTTGAATTGGGATCACTTTGCCAATCATAGAGGTCATTTTGCAATAAGCTTCGGTGCACTTTTTCACCGGCTTTTAACATTAGTCGAGATAATAAAATAAACTCTTTAGGCGTTAAAACCACCTCTTGATTATTTAAAGTGACTTTTTGCTGTTTTATATCCATTGAAATAGGACCATAATTAACCACATTATCAGCTGTTCCTTGATTTCGACGAATCAACGCCCTTATTCTGGCTAACAATTCGGTTAAAGCAAACGGTTTAATTAAATAATCATCAGCCCCAAGGTCTAAACCTTCCACTCTATCTTCAATTGTGTCGCGAGCAGTTAAGATAAGAACAGGAATATCGATATTTTTTTTACGCCATCGGCTGAGTAACGTTAAACCATCACAATCTGGCAGTCCTAAATCCAGCACAATTAAACTAAACTGGGCAAACCCAACAAGCTCTTCAGCTTGCTTACCATTCGATGCAACTTCACAAACATAGCCATTAGAGGTTATCGCATCATATAGACCTTTTTGTAATAAACTATCATCTTCTACGATAAGAATTTTCATTATAATGTTACCTAATGTAGAATTGAAAAATGTTAAAATTAACATTAAGAACTATTATACGCTTTACAATTTATTCCCCGAGTTTATTAAAGAAATTGAAATCATTTAAATATTTATGATGCAGCAATAACTATTTAAAACTATTTGAACGTATAATCCCTATTTTTTTGACTAAATAAACTGATATAAAACTTAACAACAGACCCACTAGCATATCCAGTGGCCAATGAACGCCTAGATAGATACGACTCCAACAAACTAGCAATGCCACGAGCGTACATAAATAAGCTAACGCCTTAAACTGCTTTTTATAATTTAGATAAATTGTGAAACAGATAGTCCAAACAAAAACCGCATGCTGACTAGGAAGAGAGCTGGTTTTATCGTGAGCTAAATAATTAGTACCAATATTTTGTACAAATGGTCGTGGTGAATAAAATAGATGTCGAATGATGAAGGTTATGAGACACGCTAATGCTAATCCTAAAATCATCTTTATAATTAACTGTCTATATGTAGGTTTAAATAAAAAACAAATTACCAATATACCGATAAGCGCTAAGATTAAATAATTAGCACAAAAAATAGCAAAAAGAATAAATAATTTAGAAGCTTTTTCCTGAGCATTAATTAATAAAAAAAGATGAGTGTTCATATCAAGCAACATACAACGACCTATATAACAATATTTAGTTGTAATTTAACTAATAAAGCTTAAAAGAACCTTAATAATAACTTTAAGCTTTATATAGCTGATATTTATTCATGAAACCATATTAAGGTATTTGTTTACTTTCTTCGAGTCAATAAATGAAGCCTCGGTAACACCGATACACTAAAATCAAGTGCAGCACAAATAATAAAATAGACAATAATAACAAACAGAAATATTTCAGTTGGGTAAACCATACTTCGATTATTAATTTGAGTAGCAATAAAAGTAAACTCGGCAACACCAACTATATAGGCTAAAGAGGTATCTTTAATTAATGATACCCATTGATTAACAAATGATGGTAGCATCATTTTTAACGCTTGTGGCAAAATAATAAAAAAGATGACCTGTTTTTTATTTAAACCTAATGAAAAAGCTGCTTGCCACTGTTCTTTGGCAATAGCAACCATTCCCGCATGCACAGAGTGTCCAATATAGGCCCCGCCAATCAAAGATAAAGCAAAAATAACTGTGGCAATGGCCGGCACATCAACATTTAATAGCACGGGCAATAAAAAATAAGTCCAAAATATCAGCATAATGACAGGGATAGCTCTTAAAAAGCCCAATACCACAACTAAAAGTTGATGTAAAAAACCTCGCCAAACAGTCAAACCGATACCCGCGAAAATTCCTAAAATAGTCGAAAAGATAATGGCCGCAAAGCTCATCAACAATGTCAAAATAATGCCGCCAGGGAAGTTGCCCCACAATAGGTAATCTAAATTATTCCAAATAACTTCAAAACCTTTAAAATCCATAATGCATTAGACCTTGTTTAATCGCTTTGCTTGATAAATATTGCCAAAGGTACCCACCATAACAATAGCTAAAATATATAAAAATGTTGCTATCGCAAAATCCTGAAATGTTTTTAACGACTCGGTTTCAACTTGGCGTGAAACATAAGATAGCTCCAATACGCCAATTGCCATTGTTAGGGAGGAATTTTTGATAATATTCATATATTGACCAATTAGCGGGGGGAATGCGATACGAATGCTTTGCGGTAAAATAATCAATCGCATACTTTGCCAACGAGTAAGTCCTAAAGCTAATGATGCTTGTTCTTGTCCGTTACTTACGCCCAAAATTCCTGCACGAAATTCTTCAGCTATAAAAGCACTCGAGTAAAACGTTAAGCCAATTAATCCAATAATAAACTCAAAAGAAGGCATTTTTAGTGTAAAAAACAGCAGTTGGATTTGTGGTTCATCAAATAACCATATTTTAAATTCCACCGGTAATAAATTGCCGACACCGAAATACCAAAAGAAAAGTTGCGGTAATAATGGAGAATAACGAAATATGGCGTTATAACCAATGACAACACCTTTGATAATTTTGATATGACTTTGTTGAGCAATAACCAGCAAAAATCCCAATATTGTAGATAAAATGATGGTTAAAACTGAAATTGCAAGGGTAACTAAAAAACCATCCCACAACCACCACCAATAACGTGGCGCTAGTAATTGCTCAAACATGCTTTATTGACCTTTACCGATTTTGAAATCACCACGAGGCATAGCTGAATTAGTATCTGGTCCAAACCAACGGTTATAAATAGTTAAGGCTTCACCATCATTTTCTAGTTTTAATAATATTTGGTTAACTTTCTCTTGCAAACGAGTTTCCCCTTTTGGAATACCAACAGCTTGATATTCTTGAGTGATACTAAATGGTGAAATTTCAAAAGCTGCTCGTTGTTCTTCAGGAAGATTAGCGAGCAAACCAATTAACTTTGCATCATCTTGAGTAATAGCTTGTACCACACCATTGCGTAGTGCGGCAAAAGCAAAAGGCGTGTCATCATAAGAGATCACTTTAGCGGTTGGGAACTTTTCACGTAACGTAATTTCCATTACTGTTCCTTTATCCGCCCCGATACGAAGATTCTTAAGATCATCAGCTGTTTTTAATAACCCTTTTTTAGCTACAAACTTCTGACCGGTAGCAAAATAAGGTAAACTAAAATCAACTGTTTTAGCTCGTTCGTCAGTAACTGTAAAGTTTGCCACAATTAAATCCGCTTTTTGTGAAGTCAGTAAAGGAATGCGATTAGCTGGATTAGTAGGAACCAGTTCGACTTTTACCTTTAGTGCTTTGGCAATTTCAGTGGCATAATCAACATCAAGACCGGCAATTTTATTGGTTTTTTCATCAATAAAGCCAAACGGAGGATTACTATCAAAAACAGCAATCTTAATCTCCCCCCGTTTTTCAATATCATCCAAACGATCTGCATAAGCAGAATTAACATTCAATAGTGTACCGATTAAAGCAACAGCTGTTAACGATTTAGTTAGAAATTTCATGACACATCCTCAATAAGGTAATTTGGTGTTTACATAAAAAGTCTACCAATAAACACTCTTAGTGCTAAATAACAAAAATTTACATCCATATAACTATTGGTTATAAGTGGTTATCAGCCTGAAAATTAATTGAGTTAAGAGGATAGATAGCGAGATAATTTAACCGAGACTTTACAAAAGTGTTATAAAAATAGCCATATAAGTCTACTGTAAAGTCAAATAATGCGTTTACAATAAACTTAAATAGGAATTAACTTAATCTTTATGAAATTACAATTAGATAATTTCTACAGGAACTTTGAATACTGCTTTTCGAACTTTTTTAGGTGTATCAACCATACATAATGCTTGATGTGGTTCTCCTGGATAAAAAGTAGCAAAATCCCCCTCTTTTAGATGAATAGAATTAGTCAACAAAGGTTGTTCTAGAATAAAAAGATCTGGTTTTTTCTCAAAATATGAATCAGAACTACAATCATTTAATCCATAACGGATAATTTCTTCACCGTCTAAAATTAATTGAATATCTAAATATTTTTTGTGAAATTCAGTATGTCTATCTTGAATTGGTGAAGTAATTGAATCACCTATATTATAAAACCATTTTTCACCCTCTAACTGATAACGACCATCTGCTAAACTTTTTAAATAATTTAGGCTTGTTTCTGGCTGAGACAAAATATCATATAACGACTTTGGTAGTGTTGCTAATTTCAAAAAATTCATATTCCCTGCAATCATCATTACGCTCCATTACATTGTTTAAAATAATATTTAATCCAATATTGCCCATCAAAATTGATGGGCTTGATTAAATTATTTACCTGTTTTTACCCAATTTTCATCAACAACGACATATTTAATCGCCATGCGGAAATAGGTATAAGCGATATGGAGTTTGCCATCTAAACCTTGTTTAATACTAGGATAAGAAAACTCTCTATTCAATTTATCTTTAGAATTATTCGACATACAGTAACCATCGCCTTCATCTAAATTACGAATAAAAGACCATGTGTTCCCATTATCGGTTGAAATAGCTAAAGACATCGGTGCTCTTGGTGCTCCCCAAAAAGCATTTTTTTGTCCTTGAATGATAGCGGCTTCTTTTTTATTGGCGCTGCTACTGTCTTCAATTTCATCATATAACGATACTCGTCTCTCTTTTGCATCCTTCGCACTTGAATTATTGAAAACTAGCGCGATATGACCATTATTCAATACGGTTGCTTGAATAGACGAATTGTTATTAGGTAATTTTGTAGGAGTTGGCTTTGTCCAGGTATATCCGCCATCATTAGATCGACTTTCATAAATATGATCAGCCCAACGACTACGGAAAAGAGCATATAAACTATTATCCTGTAACATCATAATATTCATATGAACACAACCAAGACTGTCTGGAATATCAACATTAGTCCAAGTGTTACCTTTATCCTTTGATATCATTACACCACTCGTATCATAGCTACCAACCCATTTTTCACCAGGTTTAGCAATACAATAAAATACGGGTAATAACCAATCACCATTTGGCATAACTGTTATAGGTTGCCTTATAAAAATGCCTTTATCTGGGTCTTCAAGAAGCGTATTTATTGGTCCCCAAGTTTCACCGAAATCATTTGATTTACGATAACGAACGATTGCCGTATCTTGATTACCTGCAACTTGAGCTGTATATAAAAGCCATAACACATTGTCTGGATCCAAAAAGAATAATGGATTTTGTTCAGAACGAGTGGAATCATCAGATAGTTTTATTGCTTTGCTCCAGGTATCTGAACCTTTCTTCAACCTTGAATAATAAGCCGAAATATCGGCAATTCCTTCTTGTGTACCACCAAACCACGTACAAAGTAGATCACCATTTGGCAATGGTAATAAATTTGCAGCATGATTTTGTACACATTCAGTTGGTAAATAAGCATCAATGCGTAATGGATCAGAACTATTTGTGGTCAATTTTCCGTTACAATCCAATGTAATTTTCGTCATTCATTTATCTCCCTATTAAGCATCAGTTTTTTGGTTAGATTTTACAAAAGGACTGATTAATATTTTATCTAATAACATGATGATTGCTGGCGAAAGTAATGCTACATACATATTATTAATACCTAACGGATCTCCACAATAGAACCACGTTGAAGTGATAACCGCTGCACCAATTAAAGCCATATTAGCTGCTCTAGTACTATTTAAAAATGGTAGATAAAACGCGATCATTGCAACGATAGTAATTGATAAACGAATAGCCCGAGTAAAGAACGATAGTTTTAAAACCTCTGGAAACGCTAGTACTAACAGTAATGGGGCAAATCCAACAATGACTGAAATGATTTTGGTTGCTTTAAATTCTTTATCTTGTGTTGGTTTAAAGTATGGAACATAAAAATCTTTCACAATCAATGATGCAATTGCTAAAGCAACTGTACTTACACTAATAAATATAGAAGCAACTAATGATGTGGTAATAATACCTGCCATGAAAGGATTCATATCTTGAATGAATACTGGCAATGCATATAAACTTTTGATTTCAGGATGCAAAAATTTTGCACATACACCAATTACCGCAATAGCGATCGCAATAGGAAGACAGAAAAAGAATGCATACCAACATGCGCGTTTAGCCGATTTAGCATCTTTAGTTGAAGAGATCGCTTGAATAACAAACTGTGTACAAAATATTGAACCAATTGTTCCAATCAACCAAGCAAAAATAGTGCTTGCGCCAATTGTTCCATCCCATGTCCAATAATGTGGTGGCATTTGTTCAATCATTGGTCCGAAACCGCCAGTAAGATATAGCGCCGTACCCAGTATAAATAACACACCAAAATATTTAACACCACTATGTATTATG
The DNA here is from genome assembly GCA_946482005.1 of uncultured Gilliamella sp. Taxonomy (GTDB): domain Bacteria; phylum Pseudomonadota; class Gammaproteobacteria; order Enterobacterales; family Orbaceae; genus Gilliamella. Next base: position 80,609 of record CAMLPV010000001.1, on the reverse strand, counting down.
GTGACATAAGCAACACCCTTTAGGCCACCAAATGCGAAGTAGAAAGTACTAACTACTGCGGTAATAAAAGCTGCAACTGGTAATGAAATCTGTAAAACTGTTGAAATTGCAGCAGCACCACTAATATAGTTACCGACATTAACAAGAATTAAGGCATAGATCATAATGATCGATATTAAATTTTTAGTCGAATTGCCATATTTTTGGGCAATAGCAGCTGAAATGGTAATTTCACCAGTATTGTAGATTTTCTTTACTAACAATAATCCAAACAGTGGGAAACCAATAGCCGCGCCAATGACTGACCATGATGCGGCAATCCCATTATCAAATGCAGATTGTGCGGTACCAATTGTTGATTTTGCGCCAATGTACTCAGTCATTAATAATATTCCAACGACTATTGCAGGTACAGTTCTTGAGCCTTCCATGAAATCGCTATTATTTTTACTTCTTAAAAAATAAGTCATCCACGATGTAGCTAATATGTAAAGGACGACAATACTAACTATTATTATTGTGTCCATTGTTCCAAAGTAATGCATATATCACCTTTATTTCTCTTATAATTACATGTTAAATAGTTGTTATAATTGCTTAACAATAGCCTTGATGGTGGTTATGTGTTCATCAGTAAACGTTATTGGATAACGACTTACCCCAACCTCTTCCCCCATCAGAGTTAATGCTTTTTTAACAGCCGCAGGTGAGAACACTGTTGCGTATAAATTTTTCCTTAAATCACCCACAGCGTCTTGAGCTGCTTTAGATTTTTCCAGATCACCCGCTTTAAAATTTTTCCAAATTGCATTGATATATCCCGGTGCAACATTAGCCAACCCTGAAATTGATCCAACTGCTCCACCTACAAAACCTTGATATATCAATGAGTCAGGTCCAGTTAATACATCAAATCCATCTAGTTTTTTTGCTACGTCAAGAAAGGCTTGCAAACTTTCAGCACTTCCTGCACTATCTTTTATTCCTGCGATATTAGGATGCTCAGCAAGTTTTGCGGCGGTTTCAGGTAAAATAGTGTTACCTGTTCTGGCTGGAATGTTATAAAGATACACAGGGACAGTGAGAGCATCGGCAATGGTAGAATAGTGGTAGATTAGCTCTTCCTGTTTTAATGGGATGAAATATGGTGCAATTACTGATACTGCATCGACACCTAATTTTGCTATTTCTTTGCCTAGTTTTATTGTTTCTCGTGTTGAGATTTCACCAATGTGAGCCATTACCGGCGAGCGTCCTGCAACCTCATCGACACAAACTTCTGTAACTTGTATCTTTTCTTGCTGAGTTAATACAAAAAATTCACCATTAGTACCATTACAAAAAACACTATTGCCATTAGATAATTGCCGTTGAACTTGTTTGCGCATTCGTTTAGGGCAAAAATCACCATTATCATCAAAAGTTGTAACAATGGCGGTTAAGATTCCCTCTACTTTTTTGCTCATAATTTTTACTCCAGAAGTAGGATTGTTTATAAAAGTGATTGATAAATAGTTAGAACATCATCTTTGGTCACTTGTTTAGGAACGTTATTCATGAGGCGTTTTACGTCTAAAGCAGAATCAACAAGATAAGGTAAATGTTCTGGTGAGATATTCAGTTCCTGTAACTTAGAAGGTAGCGCTAAACGTTTCACTAACTCTCTAAAATAATTGACTAGTGCGTGAGATTTTTCTTCGTCTGTTAAACTTAAATTGGCATCAGGCAATAAGTCATAAGCTTGAGCAAATTTGTCAACAACCGCATCACGAACAAATTCCATACATGGAACAAGTAAAATGGCATTCGCTACACCATGAGGTATGTGATATTTACCACCAAGTGGATATGACATTGCATGAACTAAATGTGTTCCAGCATGAGCAATTGCAGCGCCACCATAGTATGAAGCCCAAAGCATATTCAATTTTGCTTCAATATCTGTTTGGTCATTGACTGACTTTTCTAAGGAATGAAATAATTTATCCATACCAATCAAAGCGTAATTATCGCCTACAGGATTAGCGATATTGGCAGTAAAACATTCGATTAAGTGGCATAGGGCGTCAACTCCGGTTGATGCAGCGATATGCTTCGGCATAGAAATAGTTAATTCAGGAATCAAACAGACATAATCAGGCAGCATAACCGGTGAAATAATGCCTTGTTTGGTGGATTTTTCCGGAATAGCTAAAATCGCATTTGGCGTAGCTTCAGAACCGGTTCCCGCTGTAGTAGGAATAAGAATCGATGTACATCTTTTAGATGGTTTTTCACCCGCTAATAATTTTTCAAGGGTGAGTTGATTGTCCTTGGCACACAATACTGAAATTAATTTAGCAACATCAAGAACGCTACCACCGCCAACTCCAACAACTAAATCGACGTCAGTTATTTTCATTCGGTTTAATAAATTGGTAACATCATGATGACTAGGTTCTGGCGGGATATCATCAATAAGTGTTAAATGCGCAACGGTATCTTCAAGGGTCTTTATTAATTTGCTGACAATCGGCAAATTAATAATATTCTTATCGGTAAGAAAAACTACATGATTTCTTTGAGTAAATAAAAAATTAAGATCATTTAGTACACCTTGTCCACTTAAAACAGTACTGTTAATGTGCATAATTTGCTCCAATAATTTGCAATAAAATGAGTATTAAAAATCATATTGACTTAATTTAATCATTTAATGTTATTTTATGTTGGCAAAACGATCAATTTCTAGATTGCAAAACTATGATCTAGATCACATTATGATTAAAATGATTTAATTTAATCACTTTGGATTGTTTTTTTCGGAAAATAATCTGTATAATCGCAAAAATAGTTTTTTTTGAGCAAAGATAATCAATGATAAAATTAATAATTGCTGATGACTTCACTGGTTCTAACGATGCTGGAGTGCAACTTGTTAACAAAGGATTTACTGTAGATGTAGTTTTTGATTGGAAGTCTAATCAATTATTAAATACAAATGATGGTGATGATAAAGTTGTTGTTATTAATACGGAAAGCAGAGCAATTTCGCGGCACGAGGCACAAGATAGAATAAAACAGGTCATCTTAAATAATGTACATTTATCGCCTATTTATAAAAAAATAGATTCCACGATGAGGGGGAATATCGGTTGTGAAATAGAAACACTATTAGCCACTACTCAGGTTAAATTTGCCTTAGTTATACCCGCTTTTCCCAACATGAACCGCATAACTAAACATGGGAAATGTTATGTTGACGGTAAAGAGTTAATTCATACTGAATTTGCAACTGACCCTAAAACACCTATCTGTTCATCGAATATTAAAACGATTATAGAACAACAAACTGATTATCCATGTGAAGAGATCAATTTAAATGAAGTAAGAACGCATCAAGTAGAAGAACGTATTGAAGACTTTGTAACTCGAGGAACAAAAATCATCATCATCGATGCTGAAACAAATCATGATTTAAAAACCATAATTGAACAAATTCAGGCATTTGAAGATAACATTTTGTTAGTTGGCTCGGCTGGATTGGTTGATTTCCTTTCACCAACAATGACCGATAACGCAGCAAAAACTGAACATACCAGTTCACAACCGATGTTAGTTATTGCTGGATCAATGAGCGAAATTACCCAACAACAGATAAATTATACCATTCAACATGATAATAAATGGAAGGTCATTGATCTAAAAATCCAAGATCTATTACCAGAACTATCAGCAAATACATTGGAAAGATATAGGAATAAAATTCAAGAAATACTTGATGATAATCAACATTGTATTATTAGAACCAGTACAGATAAACAAGAACGAGAAAAAATCGATTCATATTGTCAACAATATCAATTATCAAGAACCGAACTAGGTGAAAAAATTTGTAATGAATTAGCAAGATTGGTTAAGCATTTGAAGTTCGATAATTTATTTTTAACCGGTGGTGATGTGGCAATTTCAGTTGCTAAATCGTTAGGTGCAATAGGTTTTAGAATTGAAGGGCAAGTTTGCGATGGTGTCCCTTACGGTAAATTATTAAGCACCCAAAATTTAAATTATCGAGTATTTACCAAGGCTGGCGGGTTTGGAAAAAAGGATATTTTTTTAAAATCATTAAGATTTATTTAAGGAGATAAATTGTGTCAAAAATCGTAGCGATAACTATGGGGGATCCAGCTGGAATTGGACCAGAAATTATTGTCAAAGCATTACAATCAGATATTTTAAAAAACATAAAATCTGTAGTAATTGGTTCGGCAGATTTATTAAAAAAACAGTTAACAATGGGACTATTTAATAATGTTAGTTTCAATATAATTAACAACGTGAGTGATGCTGATTTTTCAAAAAATGTCATCAATATTATAGATGTAAAATTAGCCGATATTGATGCATTGCAACCTGGCAAAATTCAACCTCAAGCGGGTGATCTGGCCTATCGTTGTGTCAAAAAAGCTACCGAATTAGCACTTGCTGGGGAAGTAACTGCAATAGCAACAGCGCCTCTTAACAAAGAAGCGTTACATTCTGCTGGACATATGTATCCTGGACACACTGAACTATTAGCTAAATTGACTAATAGCAAAGATGTTGCTATGGTACTTTATACTGATTCACTAAAAGTGATTCATGTTACTACTCACGTTTCACTACGAAACTTTTTAGATAAATTAAGTAGTGATAGAATTGAAAAAGTAATTAAAATAGCTGATGATTTTCTTAAAAAAGTTGGAATATCTGCCCCTAAAATTGCAGTAGCAGGCGTTAATCCACATGCCGGAGAACATGGATTATTTGGTGATGAGGAAATCAAATTCGTTACCCCAGCTATTGAAAAAATGCAGAGTTGTGGTATTGATGCTATTGGACCGTGTGCACCTGATACCGTTTTTTTACAGGCTCATCAAGGTAAATTTGATATTGTTGTTGCGATGTACCATGACCAAGGTCATATACCGCTTAAACTATTAGGTTTTTATGATGGTGTAAATATTGCTGCTGGTCTGCCATTTATAAGAACATCTGCTGACCATGGAACTGCATTCGATATTGCATGGCAAGGTATTGCAAAAGCCGATAGTATGATAGAATCGATTCGATTAGCGGAACTGTTATCTAAGTAAAAATACAAAGGGGGAACTTTCAGTGGGAAAATATAATCGACTAGATCAAATCATGGACTATTTAAAGCTTCATAATTTAGTAACAGTCGAAGAGTTAGTCATCGCTACTGAAGCCTCTCCTGCTACAATTCGCCGAGATTTAATCAAATTAGATCAACATGGCGTTATTAGTCGAACCCATGGTGGCGTAACACTAAACCGCTTTATTCCTAATCAGCCAACGACTTCTGAAAAAATTCATAAAAATTTTAATGAAAAACAATTAATTGCTGATGTAGCAGCCAAGCTAATTAAACCTGGTGACTCAATCGCACTTGACGCAGGAACGACAACTTTAGAAATAGCCAAAAGAATTACTCAGATGCCTGTTAGGGTGATTACTTCTGACTTACATATTGCGCTATTTTTATCCGAGTTCAAACAAATTGAAGTCACCATTATTGGTGGAAAAATTGATGACAGTAGCCAATCCTGTATCGGTGAACATGGCCGCTCCCTGTTATTGCAAATTAATCCTGATATTTCATTTATTAGTTGTAACTCTTGGAGTTTAAGTAAGGGAGTAACCGCACCAACTGAAGATAAAGCGTTAATCAAAGCTGGTTTTGCTGAGAAGGCTGATAAAGTCGTTCTGGTTGCTGATAGTAGTAAATATAACTCTTACTCTTTATTTACCTCTATTCCACTAAACCGTTTTACCGACATTATTACCGATAATCATTTGGACACAGAAACATTACAAGTTCTTCAAAATCAGATATTTAAATTGCATATTGCCAGTTAATCTATGCCACAAATAAACTAAAAAATCTATTTATCGGTAATATCAAGGTTATTAACCAATTAACCAGCTGTTTCAGTATATTATGCTTCAACCTCAATATGGTTAGTTTTATCAAACTCCTCTGCTTGAGTCACTGAAACGTAAGTAGCACTTTTAACATTGATAACAATTGTTCCAACTTCATAAAGAGATCTAATTAATACAAAAAAATTCAACGCATGATTGCTGTCGTTTACAAATGTAATTAAAGATAATTTGAATTCTGATTTGCAAAGTTGAATTTCTAAGTGAAATAACCTTTTTAAAATAATTTAAAGGCTAATACTAATTGCTGTCTCATCAGGTTCAGCATCTATAAAATTAAGTAATGATTTTGGAAACTTTTATTTGAGAATTGCTAACTAAACAACCAATAAACAAGAAAATTAATAGAAATTTATTAATCACCAAAAGTAATTTCGTGACGTGTTCCTAGCACTTTTTGTCTAGTTCAATTGTTATTCGGAAAACCAATTATACTTTTTACTCTACCATTTTATCTATATCCAAGGTATTTAACCAAGATTGTATAAAAGACCAATAGCTTACTCAATGATGATATACAATATAATTTTGGGGGTGGGTTAATTATAAATTATCTAATTTTCAATCAATAAATATTAGCAATAATATACAGACTTTCAGGAAATTAAACTGCATGGAATCAGGTTTACGGCAATATCTTGATCAATCGGACATAAACGTTAATCGAAAAATTTGCCCGCTTTCATCCACTAATAGTAAACGATGAACGCCTTTTTTGGTGATAGTTAAAGCAATTTTTTCATTATCTTGGGAATTAGCGACTAAATCACCATCCAAAAACCACCATTTTTCGCCATAGCCACCTTCAGGAGTTAAACCTATAGTGACTTGTTTAGCTCCCGGTAATGCTCTAACTAGTTGTCTATCGCGCAAGCCAACAATATTAAGTGAGGCAAAAACATCTTGCCCCATTACCGGACAACTTTTATCAATTGGCGGTAAAATATTATGTCTTTTCTCTTTGGTTAATAACCAATTTTCTAACGAAACTGGCCACAGTGCGAGTTGTTTTTTTTGTGCGCCCGGGCAATCAGCAGCAACACGTTCGCCTCGTTCATTAACCCAAATAGTTATCGAACCAGAACGATAAATATTATTTTTTAATTCACTATAGGTGCTGAGTGTTGGTGGTACCATATTATTTAAAACCCATGCCGTTTTTTGTCGATGACAATTTATATCCGATTCGGCAAGTGGTTGCCCTAAAGGCCAACAAATTTTCATAGAAGATACTGATTCTGGTTTTTCATAATTAACAAATGGGCGATTTAGACGATTTTCCCGGTTTAATAACATTGAATTAATATGTTGTAAAAGTGGCATGGCAGACATTGAGCCATATTGTCCCACAACGGGAGTTCCATCCGGGCGCCCTACCCAAACACCAATTAAATATCTTGGATTTATACCTACAGCCCAAGCATCACGATACCCATAACTGGTTCCGGTTTTATATGCTAATAAATTACTATTAGCCAGCATTTGTTTGGTTATCCAAGCACTTCCATCGGAAATTAGTGGTTTATTAATTAATGGCTCTTTTGCGGTAAACCGTAAAGGGCTCACTTCACCATGTCTTGCAAATGCACTATACGCACTAACAAGATTATCCAACCTTAATGAAGCACCACCTAAGATGTAAGCGATATTAGGTTCATTTGCTATTGAGGATAAAGGTAAACCAACAGCAGCCAGTTTGCCGGTAAATCGTCTTGGTCCATATAACTCAATTAATTGCACCGCAGGTAAATTTAATGATTTGCTTAATGCATCAGATGCGCTAACCGGACCATTAAAACCTTCATCAAAATTTGTTGGGCGATAGTCGGTTGTAATACGTGGGACATCTTGTAATAACGATTCAGAATGAATCATACCTTCATCAATAGCAAAAGCATAAATAAAAGGTTTTAATGTCGAGCCGGGGGAGCGTAGTGCACTAATCATATCGATTTGGCCAAAGCGTTCGTTATCATTAAAATCAGCCGAACCGACATAACCTTTAACGGTCATATCCGTGTGATCCACCACCAAAATAGCCAATGAGGTTTTAGGTGGTAACTGTTTTGCCCGATTAATGGCTAAATCTTCTAAATTATATTGAATGCCAACATCGATCGTCGAGTGAATAATATCCTCATCAGGGTATTTACGTTTTAAACGGTAAGCCAGTAACGGAGCTAATTGTGGTGCTTTTCTTGGATAGACCCAAACTTCATCACGGCGAACTGTTTCTATTAAGTCTTTTGACCACACTTCATATTCAGCCAATCTATCTAGTACTTTGTCTCGGGCTTGCTTAGCTCTTTCAGGAAATCGATCGGGTCTTAATCGGCTCGGTGCTTGAGGCAACACGGCTAATAATACAGCCTCACTTCTGGTCAATTCTTTGGGTTGTTTACCAAAATAGGACCAACTTGCCGCGCCAATACCTTCGATGGTACCGCCATAAGGCGCATGATTGATATATAAAGTTAGGATCTCTTTTTTACTATAATGTAATTCAAGTTGAAAGGTTCGGAAAATCTGTTTTAACTTGCCGGTCAGGGTTCGATCGTGTGGATATAAAAGCCTCGCCACTTGCATGGAGATAGTACTACCACCAGAGACAATTCTATCATTGGTTATATTTTGCCAAGCGGCACGAAATAGAGAAAGCGGATTAATACCGAGATGATCATAAAAATAGCGATCTTCATAATTCAATAAAACTTCGAGATAATAGTCAGGAACTTCATCGAGACTGACTGAATATCGCCAAACTCCATTTTCATCAGCAAATCGCCATAATGGCGTTTCATCTTCGGCGACAACCGTTTGAGTCGTTTTATTTTGTGAAATAGATAATGGAAAAAAATAGTCTGCAATAAAAAAGCTGCCCACCATTAAAACTAATAATATCAATAAAAATTTGAGTAGTTTATAAAAGCATTTTTTCATTATCGTTGTTAAATTACTCAGCTAAATGTATTTAGAAATAAAAATTCCGCCAAATAGATTGGCGGAATGATCAGTCAAGCTTGATTTTATCGATAGTTGCTTAATTTTCTTCCTTTTTAGGATTTGAAATTGTCATCAAATCAGGAGCATTTCCTATAGCAAAACGTTCTGGACGGTACATAGATTCAACATAAGGATAAGGAATCATATAATTACCAGTAGTGACCGCTCTAACTAAATAAACAATACGGGTATAATATTTATTACGTCCCATATAATTTTTAAGGTTAACCGCTGCAACATATCTATCGTCTCTATATTCCTGATATATAATATCACTGATATCTTGGCCTTTCATTAAATGAGCAATGCCAGGAATTGATGATAAATTCACACTGCTGTTAGAGAGGTTTTGATTTTCAAGTTCTAAACCTGCAGGTAAAAAATCAACTATCAACGCATCACGAACAGACTGTTGAGCTGATACATCTAACACTACGACCATCATTGAACCAACTTCTAAAGTTTCTGGTGATATGCTATTACCCTGCAAATCATAATAAGTTCGACTAATATTAAAGAAACCATCAGTAGAGGTTGGTGCCGGTGGTGTTTTAGAATAACCATTAACAGTAAACTTAATATAAAGCGGGGCTTTTGATTCAGAGTTATGCAACGATAATCCTTGCGCTAATCCAGCATAATCATAAGAACGTGATAACACTGAATCAACTTCAGTAATTTCACCATTTATTGACACGTCAAATTTATTATCACCCTTGTGCTGTTCTATTGACCAACCAGCAATAAACAAGGAATTTAGCTCTTGCGTTGAGAGATAGTTTTTATCATTTAATAAATTTGATAATCTAACTAAATAGTTTGCTTGAGTATTCTGAGCCATATTATTCTCTATCAATAAAGAGAGAATTAATGCTTCATCACGTATAACACTACCATAGTTACCGAGCCAGTCATCTTTGTACTTATATGAAGTGTTAAATACCATTGGCAATAATTTTTCATAAGTAGTTTGATAACCAATCAGTTTCGCGGTTACCGCTAATTGGGCAATAGGTAACGGTGAATAGAGAGATGATTTATTCTGAGTAATCTTATCTGTCAAATAATATATCTCATTACGCATTGCTGAAGTAATTTTATTTTGTTTACTCAGCACCATTAAAGCATAAGCTTTAGTTGACAATTTATTAAACTCAAGGACATTTGAATCACCGTAGTAATTAAGATTATTAAATGCAGAGTTATCATAAATATACTGACCTAAACGCGTCATTGCTGAATCAAGCGCTTTATCACTAACTTGGTAACCCCGTTCCTTAGCTTGCAATAAAAAGTCTGTTGCATAAACCGTTAACCAATGTTCCTCTTCACTATCGCTATTCCATAAACCAAAGCTACCGTTACTACGTTGCATGGTTAAGATACGTGAAATACCTTTTTGAACTTTTTTACGACGCTCATCATCCGAATCAGTTTTAATACCTAACTTTGCAAGTTGCTCACTATTAGCATATAACGATGGGAATAAACCACTCGTTGTTTGTTCGAGACAACCATAAGGATATGCATATAACTGTTTGATATACTGAGCTATATTTAATGGTGGTTGATTAGAGATAACCAATTGGCCTTCAATAGTGTTTTCAATTAATCCGACCAATGCTTGGTCTGGTAATTGCCAATTTTTATTTGGATTCAATGCTACTACATAAGATTTTGTTGTTCCAGCATATGCAGGTCTTACGCCAATTGACCATGAACGTTGCAAGTTAACATTTGTGTTTTCATCAAGCAAAATTCCTTTGACATCAATTGCTATTGTACCAGTACCAAAGCCATAATCAGCTACCACTGGAATTTGAACAATATCTTTTTGTTTACTATCAAGTTTGACAGATAGCGTTTTTATCTGATTTTGAGTTAACAAACCACTAGTAGATACAGCAATTTGCATATTTTGCGTATTATCAGTCAAATTTTGCAGTTCTAACGCTAATACTGCGCTATCACCACCTGACAAGAATCGTGGAGTTATTAATTCAGCTACAACCGGGGCTGCAACTTTCATTTTTTTCTCAGCTTTACCAAAACGATTATCATCCCAGGCTTGTGCCATTATACGTAGTTCACCATTGAAATCAGGTAAGGATAAATTAATTACTCCTTCACCTTGATCATTTAATTCGATAGTTTTTAGTTGTTGTGCCACAATCTTAACTTCATTTGACGGTTTTTTACCGCCGGTACCCATCGCATCACCACCGAAGCTCATGTTAACATTACGACCGATCCCTTCAATTAATTTGCCATAAACATCATAGATATCGACATCATAACGTTTACGCCCTAAGAATTCGGCATAAGGATCTGGCGTAACATAATCGGTGATATTTAACACACCTGAATCAACAGCTGAAATCAATACAGTAACTTTTTTATTTTGTTGGATAGATTGCTTATCCATTTTAATTTTAATTGGTACCACACTTTCAGGTTCTACTTGTACAGGTGTATCAATTGACACTTTTAATTGACGGTTAGTCGTATCAATCGGTAAATGAAGTAAACCAATTGCTCGTTTCACGGTTTGCACTGAAGCATCGGTCGATGGGCGAACAATCATGGCGTTGATGTAGATATCATGTCGCCCCCAATTTTCAATCGGAACTTCGACATCTAAACCTTCTTCGCCAATCGTTATTGCTTTTTTCCAGATAGTACCATCATTGGTTTCAAGTGAAATATAACCAGACCCAGCAACAGGTGCTTGAACATTAACTTTAGCGACATCACCAGGATTATAAGATGGTTTATCAATACTCAACTTAACTTGATCTGGGCGTACGGATTTGGTGCCACGAGTATTATCTTCCCAATCATAACCAGACCAGAAGCGAAAACTGCTCACAACATTGTTTTTAGGATCAACAATTTCCACACGGTAAGAACCATAATCCATTGGTTGATAAGTTATTTTTGTGGTACTTCCCCTTTCAATAGATAACTGTTCTTCAGAAATCAAAAATTCCTTAGTGGTGTAATTTTCACGCCAGCCATCTTCGTCTGACCATACCCAATAGTAATTATTACGCTCACGAATTATTCTAGCTTTTAGTGAATTAGTCGCTAGTTTTTCACCATTAGTATTGACATAAGCAATTTCGAACTCTGCATTACTATTTATATCTACAGTAGGACGTTGATAATAGTTATCACTATTCCAATCATAGTATGGTGAATCGCCAAATAATGCACGGATTGCTGGCATTTTTTCTGCTGGCCAAATAGTTTGGGTTGCGTAACGGGTAACTGGTCTTCCACCTGAATCTAGCAAACTAGCTTGTAAAACTACTTTCATAGGGGAACGTGTTCCTGACCAGTAATCTTTATCAACATTAATGTGAGTTAAACCATCGTTGTCCAACTTCAAATTTAAAGAATCAAGTTCACGATATGGATTATTATCCGTAACTGCACCAATTTTAAACTCATCTAGTCCAGATACAGTATCCACTTTCTTTAAATAAATGTTGGCATCTAAGCTATTACCTGATGCTGGTGCGCCATACAAATACCAACCTTTAATCTCAAAGGAAACATCCTCATCATTTTGAACAGGGAGATCCGATGAACTGTTAATTTCCATCGCCATGCGTTCTGGTAAAAATTCTTCAACTTTGAATTGCCAATAGCGATAGTTATCATCGCCTAAATTAAAACGAATTGACCACATACCGGTCGGTGCATCACTAGGAATAACAAACTCTTGTTGATATAAACCATTGGTATTAGCGCTGCTTTTTAATTGGTAAGATTTAACAACTCGACCACTATTAGAAATCACATCAGCTAAAATAGGTTGATCCGGTAATGGTTGACCATCGGCATCACGTAAAAGAGCATTAAAATAGACAGTTTCTTTTGGACGATAGAGATCACGTGGACCGAAAACAAATAATTGTTTTTGATAGAAAGGTTTACCAGATAAATTGAAATCCGTTAAATTAAGCGCATTTCGATCAATAGTGACAAAAGACGTTTGTTTGCCATCGGTAGCTGTTAATATGTTATATGTAAAGCCTTTAGGTTTGTCAAATTCAGCATAACCATCTTGATCGGTGGTTGCTGAAACATTGCTACATTTTTTGTTACTATCATTGATCTGACAGAGTAGTGATAAATTGATATTATCAAGTGGTTTACCATCATCTAAGGCATGTGCCATTACCACCAATTTACCATTTTTATAACCATGTAACGAAACGCCAATATTACTAATGGAAAATAGTGTCGCTGGATTGGTTTCATTATAAGCGCCAACTTCATTGATTACCGCGATATAAACGCCTTCTTGGTTAAGTTCAGAAATATTAGCAAGATTAACTATAATGGTTTCTTGAGCATTAGGTTTAGGATTAAGATCAAATTTTGATGAGTAAACTAAATCGGCATATTTTCTCATCTCTTGTGAGCGCCAAGTTGATAACATGTTAATAAAACCATAATTATCAATAAAACTAGATAATTGTTCCGGTTTAATTTTGAAAAAATTGATATCAACTTTATTAACATTTAAAGTGGTGATAGGTAATCCACTCATCGACTTACTTGGCAATAAAAATCCAGTGCTTGCAAAACCAACTGTTGGTTGGCGATCTTGAGTGGTTATTTCGGTTTGATAAACCGTTGGTAAATGGCTATCGTTGATGGCTGATACCATTTTATCTATCGTTAATGTCAATTTACGGTTTGGTTGGAGATAACGTAGTCTTAATTCTGTTCCATTTTCTGACAATTCCCACGCACCATCAACCACACCAGTTTCTTTATCAACCAATTTCAATAAATTTGAAAAATTCAATTTAGGATTGATAGGCACTGAAAAAGTCACGACTAAAGTACTTGAACCATCCAGAATAACTTCTGAACTATCAATTACCTTTAGATCTTTACCTTTATATTTTTCAATTAATTCAGGAGTAGGATTAAAAGCATTATTAATTGGTAAGGTTGTCACCGTGTCTTGCGTAGTCGTATCTTCGGTGTTAGTCGTAGTTACCTCGCTTTTAGCCGTAGTTACTTCGCTTTTGGTGGTAGTTACTTCACTTTTATTGATATTTTCCGAATCAGTAGTTTTCTTTTTTTGATCATCACAAGCGCATAACGTCAAAAACAAACTTAACATACATAAAGGTTTTATGAATTTCATTCTTTCACCCAATCCTTGCAATTTCTAATTCTAATGAATCTATTTGTTATTATTTTTAATAATATGCATTATCACACAAACTTTAGCAAAAATCTTCAATGAAATTGATAATTTATTCTGCGATAGACAAATCTTTTGATACGAGTGAAAAAATTGAGGAACAAGATATTAAAGGGGGGAATACTGACATTTAGCACTTATCAGGAATCAGATAAGCACTAAATGATGATTCTTGCAGCAATTATTAATTGCTAACCGATTAATTTACTGTGATTTTATAATTAATTTTTTTAAGATAAAATTCAGAATAATGCCATATAATGGTAAAAAGAATAGACCACAGATGATAATTTTAAAACTATAATCGATAGTGGCGATTTCGACCCAATGCGTAGCCATAAACTCATCATTTGTTTTATAAAAGGCGATCGCAAAAAAGACGATGGTATCAATACCATTACCTAATATTGCCGATGCTGAAGGCGCTACCCACCATGCTCTATTTTTACGTAAATAATTAAACACGGTAATATCCATCAATTGACCTACTAAGTAAGCGGCAAAACTCGCTAAAGCAATGCGAAAAACAAAGCTATTAAACACGGCTAACGCGGAAAATCCCATCCAGTGGCTTTCAAAAAACAGTACTGAGATAGAATAAGAAAATAGTAAAGCGGGAATCATCACCACAAAAATAATCTTTCTCGCTAAACTCGCGCCAAAGACCCGAATAGTTAAATCAGTAGTCAAAAAGATAAATGGAAAGGTAAACGCTCCCCACGTGGTATGGAAACCAAAAATATCAAAAGGGATTTGTACCAGATAATTGCTTGAAGCAATAACCAAAATATGAAAAAACGAAAGCCAACCAAGGGCTTTCATTTGTTGTGCGTGAGTAAATTGGCTAGTTTGTTCTGAATTAGTGTTCAGATACATAAATTTTTCCTTTTTTAATGGGGTAAGTGAACCCAGTGTTACAATTAATTTGAATGATTAAGGTATTCGTTTAAACCTTTTTCGCGAAGAATACAGCTAGGACATTGGCCACATCCACCATCTACACCATAATAACAAGTATGCGTATGCTTTCGGACATAAGCCAAATAGCCAAGTTTATCAGCCATTTCCCATGTTTGAGCTTTGGTTAGATACATCAGTGGCGTGATTAGATTAAAGTTGTAATCCATAGCCAGATTCATCGATACATTCATTGATTTGATAAAGATATCTCGACAATCAGGATAGCCACTAAAATCGGTTTCACAGACACCAATAATAATATTAGGTATACCTTGTCGCTTGGCATAACAACCTGCTAGAAGTAAGAACAGCATATTACGACCGTCAACAAAAGTATTCGGGTAATCCCCATCTTTGGCTGCTTTGATTTCTTGCGAGTCATCAATCAAAGCATTATTAGTGGTCTGTTTAATCACCGATGTATCGATCACCGTTTGTTTAACGCCAAGATCTTCAGCAATCCATTTAGCTTTTTCAAGTTCAATAACATGCCGTTGCCCATATTGAAAGCTAATGGTTTCCACATTTTCGCGTCCATAATCAGCAATGGCTTGCAGTAAACAGGTGGTAGAGTCTTGCCCACCAGAAAATATCACTAGTGCTTTACGATTTTGCATGTTTCTTTATTCCGATTTAACTATTTCGTAATACTGTTGCGTTGAAAAGATTAACGATTATCAATTTTTTCAGGATAAAGATCGTGATTAGCTAAACGATTCATCGCTATTTGCTGCCAATTGGTGCCAGCTTTACCATAATTGGCATATGGATCGATTGAGATCCCACCGCGTGGCGTGAATTTACCCCAAACTTCAATATATTTAGGATCCATTAACTTAATTAGATCTTTCATAATGATGTTGATGCAATCTTCATGATAATCACCATGATTACGGAAACTGAATAGATATAGCTTAAGTGATTTACTTTCTACCATTTTTATATTTGGCACATACGAAATATAAATAGTAGCAAAATCGGGTTGGCCAGTAATTGGACAAAGACTGGTAAATTCCGGACAGTTGAATTTAACAAAATAATCATTGCCTGGATGTTTATTATCGAATGTTTCTAAAATTTCTGGACAATAGTCAGTTGGATAGCGAACGGATTGATCGCCAAGTAGTGTTAGGTTACTCATAATTTTCCTTAGTTTTTTAGCGTGGGAGGTTCACGAACCACGTAATAAGGCGCACACCTTACTCTTTTTAGGGCTAAAAGTCTAGAATATTGATTAAAAACGCGCTAGTTTAAGTGTTTATTGGTAGCGCAATGCTAAAATTAATTTATTAAAAAATCGGGCATTTTAACTAAAAATGACATGTTTAATTTAATTCTATACCGAAAATGACGTTACCTTATTTTCCGTAACATTGACATGTAATGCTCTACCCTGATCATCAAAAAAACAATATTCATCACCAATATACGAACACGACACCTTGGTCGATGCATTCCACTCAATTGTCATGCATATTTTCTTATTAAAAGGATAAAAGAGATGAATATCATAACCCGATTCATCTATTCTTTGAATGATAAGTGCCATAAATTCCATAAGTTGACCGGTTGAGTAGATAAGTAGGTTATCGAATTGTTTTTGGACTATTTTTAATGGAAATTCGGAGCAATAACGAATGTCACTAAATCTAAATCGCAACTGCTGATTGAATCGATTATATTCCATTTTCATTATGTCAGAATCATGAGAAATAAATATTTTATTATTTTCTTCATTTATATCAATTCGTTTTATTAAACAATGTTCCGGCAAACTATAACAAAAAGCTTCATATTTATTTTCATTACTGAGCGTCAAAATAGTTTTGTAATTAATATTCATGGCTATTTGTTTGACACTATTCGGGGAAAAATCCACACGCCAAACCACAGATAACTTATCACTTATATCAATAATTTCTAAACAATTATCTTTAATAATAGTCCAATTGATGCCATCAAACTCCCAGCAACATAAATCAAATTTGATCACCCCAAGATCGACGATGCTACCGGTACTCAAATCGAGTTTATGAATACGATAATAATTATCTCGTTTAATCAATGCTAAAACCTGTAATCGGTTTTCAGATACTACAAAGCTATCAGCAACTATCATAAAATGGGCTAGTTGCTTACCTTGCTTATTAACTTGAATAATGCCTAGTTCACCTAATGCTAATAAAAAGTTATTATTGGTTAACGGTATCATAGCAAAAATTGCTTTCTGCCCCTTATCGGGACAATGATATCGTATAACATTACTCGTCTCTAATAACGATTTTTGTTTAACACGGTTTAAACTTGATAACGGCAGATCCACCTGCAACGCTTTATCTTGAGTTAGTTTAATTAATGCTGCTATATCAGATTTAGTAAATCTATTAGGATAAGTGATGGCATCAACAAGAATATGATTGATCATTATCCGCAACAAACCGCGCAATTTATCAATATATTTTTGTTGTTCTAGAATTTCATAAGCTATTTCCAACCTTGTTTGATAATAACTAGCATTAGTTTTGATTTCCATTAAGCATTCTTCAAGTTTATTAATGGAATCTGGCATTAGAATAAAGCGTTTTACGATCGCTTTGGCATTAAAATTATCAACGTTACAAAGCCACTGTTCAGCTAGATAGCGATATTCTGTTAGTGGCCAAATAACATCAATCGCCGCTAACCACTCTGCTTTTTCCGCTAAGGTGTTGGCCCACTCTACTCTTAACTTATTTGCAATTTCACGTTGTTCTTTTTCAAGCATTATAATCGCACTAGCAAATGCATGATCTCGTCTTGCTATCATTATTGCTGTATGCCAATCATTAGCTAAACAGCATAGTTTAACTATCCACGCAGTATTTGCATTCCTAGCAATAGCGAGCTCCATAGCCTGTTTGTACATTTTATGCTGTTCTAGACATTCTATCCCTTCTTTTAAATTATTGAGTAATTCAACTAAAACATAAACCGCTGCTTCAATTTTTTTTTGTTGGATTAACTTAGTAGCACTTTGTCGATATAACTGTTGCAAATAGTTTTTCAATTGTTGGTCAAGATTAATAGCGAGCGAATTTCCATAAACCGATTCATTTAATGACAATTTTTCACGCGGCTTGGGTACACCAAATGATTGTCCTATTGGAGGTTGATCACCATTGATCGGAATAGCATAACGCAAAGCATCCATCAAATCACCTTTCTCAAGTTTTTTAATCATTGTGTCAATATATTTACCTTGTCGAAAAGCAACTAAATGGCTCAAATTCGAAACTAAGGCAAATAATGTTGCGTAATGACGCCACTGACTTAATACCGATTTTTTTCGATTAGCACGCGATGGTAGCGTTGAGTAATTAAGGTTAGTTTTTGGTTGTAAATCATCCGCTTTAATATTATAAGAAAAATTTTTTGCTACAATGTTGGGAGGAAAATTAGCTTGTTTAACCTTAGATGGGAGATTGTATAGAAATTTTATAATTTTTATACCTAGCAAAATAGTCACGACATAAAATGAGGTCAAAAGGATAAAAGAGGAAATTTTAGATAAATTTTGACTAAGTCGCGTTTCAAGTGAAAATAATTTAAAATTAAAATAAATCAATATTGCCATCAGCAAGATTAATAGAATAAAAATGGGTAAGATCAAATTCCTTTTTGTTATTGATGGTTCTTGATCGTATGTATTATATTGTTTATCTTTTTCCTGTTGAATACCATTATGTTGGCTATTAACGAACGCCAACATTCGCCGACTAGGGCGAGGTATTTTTCCTGCCAATATTTGTTCGATGGATTTACTCTCTTCAATATCTTCAGATAACTCATCATAAACAATATTAATATTATAACTGTCCGTCTCGCTTAATTGATATTCTGTTAGATCAATCCAATCGGCAGGATCGATATGGACCGCATCTTCATAACGATAACAATTGATATCGTTCCCCATTACAATGACCAAATCATAATTCATGATTTCGGCATCTGGTTTTTTTACAAATTGTGTTGAGGTGAGGATTCCATTTTCTAAAACTAATGGCCAACCATCTAAATTATTACAATTGAGCGTTTTTGGGGTTGCAAACTTGAGTAAGTCACCTTGTTCAAATCGATAAATTGAACATCCTATAAACCACGATTTTATCAACAAACCTCGACGCTGCTCACGATCAAACCATTGCTTAGGAAACCATATTCCAAATACCTTTTGTACGCCTTTCAGCGTTGGATAGCCAATAAAATAGGTGTTATTGTTCATTGTGTAAATCATCTTGATATAATTTTAATCTTATTGATCGCGTCAAAAAGGAATACAAAATTAATTCACCGATATCAGTGATAATTGTGAAGCATTGAGCTAATGAGTTATAACTATAATTGACAATTTTATTTGATGAACTCAAACAGATATCAATGTTATTATTGAGATAATCAAATGTTGCCACTTGTTTTTTATCATGATTGATTATTAGAAAATTAATTTTATCTTCATGATAATCATGAAAAAGCCCAAAAACCTGCCAGTTTAAAGGCGTTTTTACTTCAACATAACTATTTTCATTATCAAATACTTGCCATTGTTGCTCGAATCCAATGGCTAGTCGACCAAAACCTGTCAACCATAAGTTTTCGGCGGAAATGAAATACTGTAGATTATCATGAATTGATTTTATCTTTAAACAATATGGTAAATGATACAAATGATCACTTTCTATCCAAAACTGATCTTGATTATGATAAATATAACATGCATGTCTATCACTTAATTTAAACAATGCAATAACGTTTTGAGCAATTTTCTCAACTTGTTTAATTTCCTCGCTATTTTTTGGTACGCAAAATATTGAATAAAGTACTTTTTGATCGTCAATATATAAAATATTCGTTACATCATATCCATACATCGATTGTCTAGATATCGATAAAAAATGAGACAAAGTGTGGTTTGCATTGATTTGAATAGCTTCAGATAGCGCTTTTCGTGGACCTTTAGTTCCCCATAAAAAAATTTTTTGATCTTCTTGATATAAAGCGAATATGTATTTACCTTGAATATCAATTGCCAATACCTTAGACTTTAACTTCAATTGATAAAATTTGATACGGCATTTCTGTCTCTGAGATAAGGCATCACTAATTCCAATAAAATGAATATTATTGTTTTCATTGTTAAACATTAAAACATAATCTCCATTTTTTGAAATTTTAGGCTTGAAGTTAATATTTATAGGTTCAATGAATTGTTGATTAATTACACCGTAATTACTACCTGACTCGAATTGTCCCGACAATAATTTTGCGCAAATAACTTGGTTAGGTAATGTGAGTTCAAAACGCTTTGCTACTTTATTACTCACTATATTAACTGCTATTTTACTAAAGTGATTAATCAATCTGCTAATTGATACTTTATGAGTTGCAAAATCACTTTGTGAAATGTTATTACCAATTAACCAACACTCATCATAAAAAAATTCAGATTCTTGTAAATAATTATGCCAATAATCTAATTGGTTATCATCAATACATGTAATTGTACGGCTATTCAATAACAGCTTTAGATCCTCGATACCTGAAAACAATTTTAATTTTGATCTTGATTGTATGATACCCCAATAAAATTGACTCTTGTGTTGCTGAGCTCGGATATCGAATAATATCATCAAAATCAGATGGGCAAGACGCGGAACACCTAATTGTAATAATCCACAATCAAACAAAGCGATAATCACACCATTCGCTTTTGATTTTTCATATATTGGCGTTACGAAAAGATGCTCATTACTAACTGCACGACGGATAAACTCATCTGGCTCTTCTTCCCCTATTAACCATTCTGTCGTCAATAAGTGTTGGTAATCTCCTCGATTGCGAATGTCACCTAAACCTGATGATAACATCTGGTCACACCATTTACTTTCCTTGACAGAACCAAGAAAATTGCTTAATTGCCAAAGTAAATCAGCAATAACGGGTTGTAAGTCTTCATCAAACCATGATAACCAAGACTGCCAAGTTTTAATCGGTTTGGTTAATTGATTATATGGCATATTCAAGAAACTCTTTGGTTAATGGCCAACTAACACCTAAAGGAATAACCATTTTAGGATGATCCCATAATAGTACATGTTTATGGGTAAATTTATTCGCGATAGCATTAGCTAAAAGCAAGGTGGAAATTGATGGTTTAGCATGACATGGTAACCAAAGTTGGGGAACTTGACTGTCAACCATTGCATATTGTACTCCATCTACCCACGGTAATTGAGATTCAGGACCAATGATGATTATAAAATCTTCACCTTTCACAAATTTAAATTTTTGTAAATCGTATTTATCTTGATTTTTCAAAAGATAGATTAGTAAACGTGGCACTGTTTCATACCATGCAACTACAGCAACAGGGATTACTGCCTCAGTATTGAGTTGCCAATGCCAGTTGATCAAACTTTTGTTGTTCATATTACGCTATCAATTTAATTAATTGTGTTCTTAACTGGTTTAATTCATCAGGTATAGTTTCAGTGGTGTAATTGGCATCAATTTCACGTAACACGCTTTCTACCTGAATATCGCCTTGATTTAGGCAACGCCTAGCCAGTTCAACCAACCTTTGCAAACGGCCGTTAGGTTGTTGCGACGCCAATTCAGTAGCGTAAAACAGTTGAGAATTATTTGATAGTGTAAAAAATTCCTTTAAGATCTCTTGACCACGCTGTTGCATATCTTTGGTAGGTAAAACGTAAAATAAAGGCCATATGTCTTGTTTTTGAGCTTCAAGGCGACCATTTACTAAAGCGGCTGCTGCAATAAGTTTTAATGTTTTTACCACTCGTCTATCAGTTAAAACAATGCCACTTTGTCTGAGTAAACGGATTGCATCAGCAAAAAAAGGAATAATGTGATCTAATTTAACATTTTTTAAATGTTCGCTCATTTCTGAAAGTTCATTTAATGAAAGAACTGAATCAACATGGGTAAACTCAGCTTGCCAACCACCGACTAACAGGTCTTCAATAAAACTATCAGCAATTGGTTCAATAAAAAGACGGATTAAAAAACGATCGGCGAAAGCCGCTAAACCTTCGTCTTCTGGAAGCGAATTTGATGCTCCAATACAAATTTTCAATGGACAGTCTATTTGCGTATGTCCACGTCTAAATTTTCGTTCATTTAATATACCTAGCAAGGTATTTAAAATTGCAGTTGAACCTAAAAAAACTTCATCTAAAAATGCGATTTCAGCTTCCGGTAACATCCCTTGGGTATCGGTCTCAACGCTCCCTTCTCGAAGTTTTTTAAGGTTCACAGTTCCAAACAATTCTGATGGTTCGGTAAAACGACCTAAAAGATATTCAAAATAATTACCATCCATGATTCTAGCCATACGCCTAACTACAGCACTTTTAGCTGTACCTGATGGCCCGATAACTAATAAATGTTCTTTGGCGATAGCTGCGAGTATGATAAGTTCAGCAAGTTGCTGACGACCAATAAAACCTTGGGTAGCAACTTTAATACATTCGCGAATTTTAGTGATGTTTTCCATTATATTTCTTTATATTTCTTTATATTTCTTTATATTTCTTTATATTTATATATAAATTATAGACTTATTATTTTAGTAATCAATTATCTTAAAGAATTGTAACTCTTTTATAAAGAGAAATATTTTACAATCTATAAAAAATCTATAAAAAAGGTCTCATGCAGATTTGAAATTTATCTACATGAGACCATCATTAATTTGAAAAATTTAATCTTATTATGGTTAATAATCGATAACTATCTAATAAGATAAGAACAAAAATCTCAATTATTTAGCTTTAAGTTTGTTATAATAATCAGCTAAATTATTTTTGGCTTCAGTTAACTCTTTTTCTGCATCATTAAGTTTCGATTTTAAAGCATCAATTTTATCTTGATTGGCATTGAGTTTATCTTTTGCATACTCTTTGGTTTTTTCAACTAATTCTTTAGTTTTGTCAGTGACATTTTGAGTTTTTTCAACCACTATTCTTTTGTATTTTTCTTCTAATGTTTCATCTTTACAGTTGGTATTAACTTCTTGAAGAGCTTTTTCAAGACCGGTTACTTCATTGGTATTATTGGCAGTTTTAGCTTGATTAATCTTGGTTTGGATTGCTTGCTTTTTAGCGTCGCAAGTTAACCCTTGGTATTCATCATTGCTTGTTGCATAACTGTTGACAGAAAACGCAGTAACTAAAGTGATAATGCTTAACTTACTTAATAACCTTATTGCTGATTTCATATTGATTCCCCTAAGTTTATTTTCTTAATTGAACACAATCTACTTTATGGTCTTTACCTTTGGTTAGAATTAAACTTGCTCGTTCCCGTGTTGGCAGGATGTTTTCGATTAAATTTAATTCATTAATTTCTCGCCAAAGGCGGTTAGCAATATTCACGGCTTCTTGTTCAGGAAGCTTAGAATAGTGGTTAAAGTAAGAGTTAGGATCACTAAATGCCCCAGCTCTAAATTTTAAAAATCGATTCACATACCAGTCATGTAGTAGTGGTAATTGCGCATCGACATAGATAGAAAAATCGACATAATCCGAAACAAATACCCGATTGTTAGCTTGAGCATAATTTATGGAGCCTTGTAAAACATTTAATCCCTCAAGGATTAAAATATCTGGACTATCGATAGTGATTTGTTCGTCTTCAACGATATCGTAAACTAAATGTGAATAAACCGGTGCTTTAACTTCCGACTGCCCTGATTTTACATCAGCAACAAAATTAATCAATTTTTTGATATCATAAGATTGAGGAAATCCTTTCTTATTCATGATACCACGTTCTTCAAGATAACGATTGGGATATAAAAAACCGTCGGTCGTCACTAACGCAACTTTGCGATGTTCTGGCCAACGAGTTAATAATGCTTGTAAGACACGGGCTGTAGTGCTTTTTCCTACAGCAACACTACCAGCAATACCGATAACATAAGGTATTTTTTGGCTTTTACCTAGAAATTTTGATAAGACTGCCTGACGGCTAAAACAGTTATTAATATAATAATTGAGTAATCGAGATAAAGGCAAGTAAATTTCACTTACTTCATCCATTGATAAGTCTTCATTAATTCCTTGTAGTGAAGTTAGCTCCTCGGCTGTTAAAGTCATCGGTACCGCATTACGCAAGCCTGCCCACTCTTGTCGGGTAAATTGCATATAAGGGCTCAAATGATTTTTCATGTTTTATTCTCTATTGCTCAGTAATTAAAAATTATTTGGCTCAGATTATACTAAATCTATTTTTTTACAATCATAAATTCGCATTACCTTCTGCTCATAGCTATATTAACCACTTACTGGTAAAATAGATTTAATGCATTAATAACCAGATATCAAATTGAGATTGTATGTTAAAAAATAAATCGAAACTAAAACCTAAAAAAACCCGTCAAGAGATTAATGAAGAGTCACGCGAACTCAAGCGCAAACGTAAACATAAAGGTTTACCTAGTGGTTCTCGTTTTAATGGACCAGATAACAATCAAAATAAAAAATCTACCAATACAATTAAAGATCCACGCATTGGCAGCAAAAAACCAATTTCATTGCTACAAACCAATGATTCATCAATAAAAAACAAAATTAATCAACCACAAAAAACTAAATTAACACCGCAACAAGAGTTAGAACAACTTGAAAATGATACTAAACTAGATCATTTACTTGATTTGGTTGAGCAAGGCAAAACATTAACTGATGATCAACAATCTTATCTCGATAATAAACTAGATCGCATTGATCAACTGATGAAACAGTTAGGTATTGAAGATGATGATTTTGAAGACGATGAGGAGTTAGACGAGCCTAAAGAAGATATCGTCGGCCTACTTAAGCGTAAGTAAGTTAATTTGATTCAATATCAATGCCAAATTAATAATTTTATACAAGTCACCATAAAGAGCCATCTATCATGCCAATATTTATTATGCTAGGTTTGTACTTGGGATTATTTATTTGCACATTATTATATTTGAAAAAAATCAATCGGCTTAAAATTAAAACGCAATTAAAGACCAAACAGCCTAATACCGCAAAACGTTATGGAAGTGGCAATGTCAAACGTAGAATTAAAAAATAATAATATGCTTCAATCGCAACTCTGGGATCAAGCGTTAATTGAAAAGTATAACTATTCCGGCCCAAGGTATACCTCATACCCAACTGCACTTGAATTTAATGAGCAGTTTACTGAGCAAGACTTTATTTCAGCCGCTTCTTATTATCCTCAGCGGCCATTATCGCTTTATATTCATATTCCGTTTTGTCACAAACTCTGTTATTTCTGCGGATGTAATAAACTGGTAACCCGGCAAACTCATAAAGTTACCCGATATCTTGATATATTAGATATTGAAATAACCAAACGAGCTGAATTGTTCAAAGATCGAATTGTCACTCAAATGCATTGGGGGGGCGGTACACCTACTTTTTTGACTGACGATGAAATAAGCCGATTAATTACCTCTATAAAGCAACACTTTAACTTTGCTCAAGATGCCGAGCTATCCATTGAAATTGATCCCAGAGAAATCAGCCCACAAACTATCGATCATCTTGCCAAACTTGGCTTTAATCGGTTAAGTATGGGGATTCAAGATTTCAATCATGAAATTCAAAACCTTATTAATCGTGAGCAAGATGAGAATTTGATCCGCTCATTAATTGCCCAAGCACGAAAAAATCATTTTCGATCGATTAGTCTTGATTTAATTTATGGATTACCTAAGCAGACCGTTGAAAGTTTTACCGAGACATTAAATAAAGTTATTGATATTTCTCCTGATAGATTAAGTGTGTTTAATTATGCACACTTACCTAGCCGTTTTGCTGCTCAACGTAAAATTAAAGACCATGATCTACCGAATGCTAACCAAAAACTAAAGATCTTACAAACCAGTATCGAAAAATTAACCCAAGCTGGTTATCAATTTATCGGCATGGATCACTTTGCCAAACCAACCGATGAGTTAGCTATCGCTCAACAGCAGAATAAACTGCATCGTAACTTTCAAGGTTACACAACTAAAGGCGATGCGGATTTAGTGGGGCTTGGAGTATCGGCAATTAGCATGCTGGGTGATAGTTATGCGCAAAATCAGAAAGATCTAAAATCATATCAAACTTTGGTTGAACAAAAAGGTCATGGTCTATGGAAAGGCTTTACCTTAAACCAAGATGATAAAATACGCAGAGATGTGATTAAGCAGCTAATTTGTCATTTCCATCTTGATAAAAAACCGATTGAACAACATTACCATATCCAATTTGATGACTATTTTGCTGAAGATTTAAAACTACTTGCACCACTAGCCCAAGATGGACTAGTAATAATTAATCAAGATAGCATCGTTGTTCAACCTAAAGGTCATTTGCTAATACGCAATATTTGTATGTGCTTTGATATCTATATGCGTCGCTTAGTCCGACAACATCAGTTTTCACGCGTGATTTAATTGGTTTAACTCACGCATGAATATTTGATTATCTTTAATGATTAATGACTGGCTAGATAGACTTTAAATTTGGTTGTTTGCGCAATAACGTCAACCTGTTTAAAGGTCTCATCCAAAATCGATTGATAAGGCAAAAATGAATTTGCCACAATACAAAGATAGCCATTTAATTTTAAGTACTTTTTAGCTTCTTTAATCAGTTTGTTTACTGCCGTGTAACTGGTCTCCTTACCATCATGAAAAGGAGGATTAGAGATAATTAAGTGATACTTGTCATTGATATCTGAAAAAACATCACTAGCAATAACTTTTCCTGCAATGTGATTGCCAGCTAAAGTAGCTTTACTGGATTCTAACGCGGCGCTATTAACATCGGTTAATGTTAAGTTTAGATCTTGATATAACTTACCTAAAACTGTCGATAAAATACCTGAGCCACAGCCTACATCGAGAACGTTGCCTTTAATAATATCACTTTGCTCCATCAATGCATTCAATAATAATTCACTTCCTGCATCCAAACCTTTTTGGCTAAAGACACCTGGCAAGCTCTTAATTTCGATAGTTTGGTTTTCAATAGTTAAATGATAACTTAACCACCACTCTTTTAAATCAAAAGCCAAACGGCTATCTGCACGGAAATGATATAAACCACACCGTCTGGCACTATCTATTTTTTGGATGGTGCCAAAATCCGCTAATAACCCTTCAACACTTTTTACCCCAGTACGATTTTCACCTATGATAAAAATATCACTCTCTTTGGGCATATTGTTTAATAAAAACGATAATTGAAATTGCGCTTCGCTCTTGGTTTTGGGCCAATAGTAAATGAGTGTATTAATATCGGTATAAAAAGATTCGTCAGGATAGAGTGAAAAATTTGTACTATCTGATCGTTTGCTGTGTTTAAAATTTAAAAATGTGTGATACTGCGAGCAGTGGATCTTAACCAAATTAGCCGCAATAACCGCTGGATAATTATCTTGGATATCGCCTGCAATTAAAATATTTTTATCCTCAAAAAAGGATTGGTGACGTTCAAGTACTTGGCTAGCAGGAGTAAATATCGATGTTGCCATAATGCCTCAATGAAAAACCTTTATAAATTGAAGCGAAGATTATACAATTAACTCTCTTTAATCCCTAATAAAAACCGTAATCCGACAATGACACAAATTGATTGGTATCTTAAGCAATGTGATATTACCCAATATGTTTTACGCAATTCTGCCGTTTTTCAAGGTGAACTTGCTACACATATGGATGATAAAATTCGTTTAATTGTGGTCGCAAAACAGCAACCAACACAAAAAATATATTATGATATTTTAAAAGCTATTGAATTAACCGAAGAACAAGTGTTATTTCTTACTCCTTCACAATTAATAATACCGGCAAATGAAGTAAAAATCGTG
This sequence comes from uncultured Gilliamella sp., assembly GCA_946482005.1. Lineage (GTDB taxonomy): Bacteria > Pseudomonadota > Gammaproteobacteria > Enterobacterales > Orbaceae > Gilliamella. Next base: position 52,516 of record CAMLPV010000001.1, on the reverse strand, counting down.
ACTTGGTTTATTGACGTAAATACTGATGAACCTTGGCAAAATAACTTAACTATTAACACTAGCGATTTAGATTCGCTCGCCAAAGATCCGCAACAAAAGCGCAAACTTTGGCAACAATTATGTAACTATGAAAACCATTTCCATCCTGAACGAAAATGATTTAGCCGAAGCTTATCAATTAGAGCGGCTATGTCATCCAATTCCTTGGTCTAAAGAGACTTTTTTTTCAAACCAAGGTGAACGCTATTTAAATTTTAAAATAACAGTTGCTAATAAAATTGTAGGCTTTTGTATTTGCCAACAAGTGGTTGATGAAGCAACTTTATTTAATATTGCCATCCACCCCAAATACCGAAAGCAAGGATTAGCTAAAGCATTATTAAATCATTTAATTGATGAGTTAATGGCAATAAGCTCGCCCTATAAGATTTCAACCCTATGGTTAGAAGTTAGAAGATCAAATACTCCTGCAATTGTCTTGTACGAGTCAATTGGATTTAATCAAATAACCATAAGAAAAAACTATTATCCATCTGCCGATGGTCATCGGGAAGATGCAATTATTATGGCTTATACTTTAGCACTATAAATTATTTTGACGGGAGTAATTATGTCCAGAGCACTATTATTTGTAAATGGTGAGCCACCTAAAAAACTTCCTACACATTTAGATTTAGCAAACTATCAATATATAGCCTGCACGGATGGCGCATATCACAGTTATCTATCTGAATCCGCAATTGTGCCGGATTTTATTATTGGTGATTTAGACAGTATTAACCCGAAAATGACCGTGCCGGATAAAACGCAAATCATTCACACACCCGATCAATCTAAACCTGATTTTGAAAAGGCGCTGTTATTTTTAAATAGTAAAGGAGTTACATCATTTAGCATATATGGTGCAACAGGACGTGCCAGTGACCATTTTTTAGGTAATTTATCGGTTGCTATGCAATATCATCAACAGTTCAAAATGGTGTTTTACGATGATTATTGTCACTTTTTTTTCGCTACTCATCATCAAATTATTCATCATGTTAAGCACCATATTATTTCACTAATGCCATTATCAACAGTAACGCATTTGACTATCAGCGGCTTTAAATATCCAATAGATAATCAAACTTTATCTTTGGGGGGGTTTACCAGTTTACGTAACAAAGCGATTGATGACACAGTGAAAATTTCCTTTAAAAATGGTAACTTATTGGTATTCATTGAAGATAAGTACAGTTTGAATTGACTTCAACTTACATTACTTTACAATAGCATTACATTTTATAAGAGTACTTTTTTAAAGGAACAACAGCATGCTTTTAAAAAAATTTACACTTTTTATTTGTTTTTCATTTGTTTCTTACACAGTTTTTGCTCAAGATAATAAACCAAGTGTTACTGATAATTTAGTTGATACTTTTCTTAATTGTGATAATCAATTTTTTCAGCATTTAGCGGAAAATAAGCAAACAGTAAGTGAATATGTTGATTTAACCACTAAAGATAATGTCACTTTTATCCCAGTTGAATCGATTTATCAACAGAATAAAAATAGCGTTAATTTCAAAAAACCACTTAAATATCACGGCTTGACGATAACTGGCTATCAAAATATTTTCATACCAACCAATCTGTCTGGTCAATATTATTATTGGGGCTTTATTTTTGATAATAGTCAAGAAGAAATTATTAAAACCTTAGATAAGTTAAATTGGTCCAGATACAATGAAAAAGTCTATATTGCTAATTCAAAAATCTATGATCGCAACGCCAAATCACCAGTATGGAAAAACAATCCCTACTCAATTGATGGTGTAGTACCAAGACTTGGCACTGTTGAAAAAGCCATTTATTTAGAAAGTATTGATAATAAACAAAATAGTTTGCTTTGTTCTATTCAAGGCGATTTAAATAAAGAGCTTCTCTATAAAGATCGTCCGGATATAAAACCACTTGACGAAGAGTTTGAAAAAATTCGGCAAGAAAAGAACAAAGCCTATAAATTGAAGAAACAACAAGAACAACAAGAAAAAAAAGCAGTGTCCGAAAACCAACCACAACCAACTAAAAAACAGTAGCTCGAAGGAAGGAGATTAAACTTAAATGAAAAAATTATGTCTATTCTTAATGCTCTTTTCTTTTGCAGCAACAATCCATGCCGCAGAAAACAAAGAGAAACCATCCTATACAGAGGCAGAGAAAGCAGCGCAAGCTAAACAAATTGAATTGATGCTGAGTAATCCGAAAATTGGCAAACAATTCGTTCCAATTTCGAAAAGTAATGAAGATAACAAGCTTGGTTATGCTTACCTTGATAAGGATTCAATAAAATTACACCCATATAATCAACGAATTCGTGTTTTTAGGGAAGTTATCAATTATGTACCAGAATTAGTACAAAATATCGATAATGTAAAAACGCCATATCATGCAATTGTGATCAACTATTATGCTAACTGTGCAAAAAAAGAGATCGCTAAAGGGCAACTAGATCTTGTTGAAAACTTCTTTGCTGAAGGTAAAACAATTAATCATATTAACATTCCAAGTCGTTGGAACCGAGCCCTGAAAGGGGACGATAAGCATCAATTACTCGTAATTGCTTGTTCTTTACCACTTAATAAATAAACACTTTATTCACCTATTAACACTCTTGCCACCTTGCTGTGGCAGAGTCTTTTTATTTATGCTAATATCCCTACTTTAATCGCCCAATTATAGTCAGATCAATATGAATATCGCCCAATTCCATACCTTAACAGATCAACTTTTTAATCAAATCGAATTATACCTTGATGATTATGCTGATGAACATGATATCGATTTAGATTATGAAACGAATGGTAATGTCATTACGGTGAGTTTTCCTAATCACAGTAAAATTATTGTTAATACCCAAGAACCGCTATTCCAAGTTTGGTTAGCCACCAGAAAACAAGGGTATCATTTTGACTTTATCAATGACAAATGGATCTGTAATCGTACTGATCAATCATTCAGCGATATCTTTGCCCAAGCGGTACAAGAACAAGCCGAACAATAACTATCTAAAGAAAAGGCGCTAGATAACAATTTAGCGCCTTTTTTAAGGTATATGTTATTTACAGTAATGTCAGGTTGGCTAGTTTTATCACAAGCCATTTGATACCAACATCAACAAAAGCAATTTGCACTCGTTTATGCTCACCTTCGCCATCAAGATTTATAATGGAGCCTTCACCAAAACGGGCGTGTTTCACTTTTCTACCTAACGTATAGCCATCATCTTCTTTCATCTTCTTAGAATAGGATTTTTTACGTTCTTGATAGAATTGATCATCTTTGTCCTGATATTTACCACGATGACTAAATGATGAAAAACTACCATGGTAGAAAGTTTCATTTAAATTTTCAATCGGTAATTCATCTAAAAAACGGGATGGTAAATTACGTTCTTCACGGCCATAAAGTCGTCTTTGTTCTGACAGTGAAAGGGTTAAACATTTTCGCGCACGAGTAATTCCCACATAAGCTAATCGTCTTTCCTCTTCCATTTTATCGATTTCTTGGATTGATCGTTGCGCAGGGAAAATCCCCTCTTCCAAGCCCACAATAAAGACATTATCAAACTCTAAACCCTTAGCCGAGTGAAGCGTCATCAATTGTACAGAATCTTGCTCACTAACCGCATCCCGGCTTTCAAGTGAAGTAACCGATAAAAATGATTCAAGAACAGTTAATGGCTTACCAGTGACATTATCTTCAATCACCGTATTTTGATTTAAAAGATAAAATTGTTCAGCCGCTGAAACCAGTTCTTCAAGATTTTCTATTCTTGTTTGTCCCTTAATACCCGGCTCTTGTTCATACATTCGCATTACACCGGATAATTTAATGATCCTCTCAAGCTGTGTATAGAAAGGTAGATCTTTAACTTCGGCGTAGATAGATTCCATTAAATGCAAAAAACGATTAACATCATTACGTTGTCGATCAGTCAGCGCATTTTGTTCAATCAACATTAAGCAGGCGTCCCACAAGGACATAGCATTATGGTTAGCACAATTTCTAATTTTATCTAATGTTACTTGTCCGATACCACGAGTCGGGGTATTTATGGTAGCATCGAATGCCATATCATTGTTATGATCATGCAATAAACGTAAATAAGCGAGGGCTAATTTAACCTCTTGCCTTTCATAGAATCTAATCGAACCATAAATTTGAAAAGGTATAGCATTTTGCATCAAGGTATCTTCAAATATTCGCGATTGAATATTATTACGATACAAAATAGCGCAACTTGCATATTTCTGACCTTCATCATGATATTTTTTGATTTGGCCAACAACAAATCTAGCTTCATCTGCATCATTGAAGCTCCTATATACGGTGATCTTCTCGCCCTCACCACTATCCGTCCATAGATTTTTACCTAAACGATTCTTGTTATTTGCAATTAATTTATTTGCCGTATCTAAAATAATCCCGGTAGATCGGTAATTTTGCTCTAAGCGAATAATCTCAGTATCAGGATAATCATTGATAAATAATTGAAGATTATCGGCATTAGCCCCACGCCAACTATATATAGATTGGTCATCATCGCCAACGATCATTACATTAGCCGTGTTACCCGCGAGCTTTTGCACAAATCGATATTGAATTTTATTGGTATCTTGAAATTCATCAATTAACACATTTGAGAAACGATGACGGCAATAACTTAAAACATTTTCATCTTTGCAGAGTAATTCATAAGCTCGCAAAATTAGTTCAGAAAAATCGACATATCCTACTTTATCGCAAATTGCTTGATAATCGCGATAGATCGTTTGCCACATAACTTGTTTTGGATCTTCTGGCACTAAATCTTTTGCCCGCAGCCCTTTCTCTTTTTGAGCTGAGATATAATTGGCACACTCTTTAGCTGACCACTCTTTCTCATCTACTTGTAGTTCGCGAAAAATTCGCTTGATAAGTCGAATCTGATCTTCTGTATCAATAAGTTGGAAATTATCGGGAAGATTAGCTTGCTGGGCAAACATCCTTAGTAAACGATGGGTTAAGCCGTGGAAAGTTCCTACCCACATACCGGTTAAATAGCTCTCACCAACTAGCGCTTTTATTCGCTCTTGCATTTCAGCAGCTGCTTTGTTGGTAAATGTAACGGCAAAAATTGAACCAGATGAATAATTTTTTTCAATACAAAGCCAGGCTATTCGATGAACTAAAACACGAGTTTTACCGCTTCCGGCACCGGCAAGTACAATAGTATATTGATTATCAGTGGTTACTGCTGTTTGTTGTTCGGTATTAAGATCGCTTAATAATGATTGTTTAATGTCCATTATGCATTAACCCATCACGATAACATAAATCACTCATAGTTCTAAATGTTGCAACTCTTTTTAATATTTTCATTTTCTTTATAATATTTTTTAGAGGATCCGTTAAAAAAATAAAGACAGGAGTAAATGCAAGCGTAATTACATCTAACTTCACTGTCTTTTTATACACATATTGAACAATTATAACAGATTATCTAATTCTGGCAATCGAGTTATTTCAACATGAGGTAAACACCTTGCATCAGTAAGATGGTAGATATCTTGACCAAAAATATTTATCCAACATGACAAATAGCCATTATTAATGGCACCATTTACATCGGTCTCTAAATTATCACCAACATGTAAAATGTAGTTTTTGGCTACCGCTAATTTTTTTGCGGCTAAGTCAAAAATTTCAGGAAATGGTTTTGAGCGACCATCCGGCCCACCACGTAAAGAAAATTGAAAATAGTCACCTAAACCTATTTTATTAACATCAACATTGCCATTAGTAATTACGGCTAGTGGATATTTTTTGGCGAGTTTGGCTAATAAGATATGCGTTGATTCAGGAATAACCATCTTATGCCGCCAAATATTAAAACAGCCTAAAGCATCATCAATAATATTAGTATGTTGTAATACGGAGATATTGGTTTTACTCAATAGAGATTTGATAGTCTCAATCCGCCAAGCTATCACATCATGATAGATTTCCGGATTTAAAGAAAGGATCAAATTTTTCTCTTGGTAATATAAGTCTAAAGTTAAATTTGCTAGTTGCTGATGTTTTTGTAAAGTTTTTAACATCTCCTCTTCAGCTTTATCGACAATCATACTATTGTCATATAAAGTATCATCAAGATCGAAAGTGATCGCTTTAATGCAGTCAATTGAACGATAAAAATGCATTATTTTTTCCCTCTTTTAGCTCGTGGATGAGCAGAATCATAAACTTCCGATAAATGTGAAAAATCCAAATGTGTATAAACTTGAGTTGTGGATAAATCAGCATGACCTAGTAATTCTTGTACTGCTCGCAAATCACCACTCGATTCAAGCATATGCGTAGCAAACGAGTGACGTAATTTATGTGGATGAACATGCGAACTTAAACCTTGTTTGACGCCCCATTGAGCAAAACGCTTTTCCACATTACGCGGCGAAATTCGTTTACCTAATTTAGAAATAAATAGAGCATCATCATGAGGTTTAAATTGATTACGCATGCTTAGCCAATGTTCAATCCATTTAATGGACTCGCGGCCTAAAGGTAATTTTCGCTCCTTATTGCCTTTCCCCATTACCCGGACTTCACCTTCTCGCAAATTTAGCTCTCGGCAATTGATATTCACTAATTCGGACAGTCGTAATCCCGAACCATACATCACTTCGAGCATGGCTCTATCGCGTACCGATAATGGGTCATTATATTCAATATTCAGTAGTTGGTTAACTTCGTCAATATCAATATTTTTAGGAAGATGCTGACCTAATTTCGGATTGACTACACCGCGAGCCGGATTAGCGGCAATCAATTCATTTTTCACCATCCAATCAAAAAAACTACGCAGTGCTGACAAGCGTAAAGAGAGACTTCTTGCTTGTAAGCCGGTTTGCCGACTACGACTAATTAACAGCCGTACCGCTGATGAATCGAGATCTTGCCAATTAGTGATATCCAAATCTGTGCTTAAATCGATAATAGCATAGAGTTGGCGACGATAATTAATTTGTGTATTAAGACTAAGTTGTTTTTCCGATTTTAAATAATTCAAGAACTGTTCAATCGGTTTAGCTAATAAAGAGGAGTGACTGAGATTATTTTCAACCATCATAATTCCCTACTTTTTTCGCATAATCCATTTTTCAATTAAAATAGGTAGTATTTCACTTACCTTTTCTAATAACAAAGTACCTTGTCCAGCCTGATAATGCATAGAATCTGAACTGGTAAAAACTAACACCCCAAGGTCACCAAATTGACCAAATAAGGATAAAGCAACCGAACCTACATAACCACGGTGTGGTAATAGAAGGTCTAATTCACTGGTGTTTAACTGACCTAAATAGAATTGACTATACTGTAAATGACGGACACGAATAAAATCAAATTGTGCAGAACTTAAAGCCAAATGATGATAGTTAGATGGAGCGTTAATTAACCATTTATCATCGAAAAGATATAAATAAGCACCATTGAGACCTAACTCTTTAGCCCAATTTTTTAAAGAAGTCATTAGTTCATCAATATCTTTTGCTTTAATTAATTCATATTGTAATTTCATTAGCTGATTAAACAGCAGTTCATTAGCAATAGCATGTTCCATCAGCATGGTGATTTCAGATTCTAACTGATTAATTTTATTACGTTGTCTAGCCATATGCCATTCTGGTAATGAAATAATCCCACGAACAGGGTGTGGCACACGCATACGCTCAATTTGCGCCGCATTGCGAATAAAGAAATCAGGATTATCAATGATATATTGACTCACCATTTCATCATTCAATTTAACGACTGTTTTTTGTTTATGACTTAGCTTATTTTTGGCTGTTTCTGCTTTTTTTTTGACCATAATTTATTTTTATTGAGCTCAATGAGGTTAGTTGTAGCAAACCTCATTGCTTGATTAGTTATTAAATTGATATATAACCATCATATACGTGTGTGGCAGGTCCAGTCATATAAAGTGGTTGCTGATTGCCTTGCCACTCGATAACTAATTTGCCACCTGGCAAATTAACATTGACTCGCTGATTTAACAGTCCTTGCTTTATTCCAACAGCAACAGCTGCACAGGCACCGGTACCACAAGCTTGTGTTTCACCAACGCCGCGTTCAAATACTCGTAAATTAATATTATTTCTATCAATAATATGCATAAAACCAATATTGGCTTTTTCAGGAAAACGTTCATGTTGTTCCAACAAAGGACCTAATGTGGCAACTTGAGCTGTCAATATATCATCTACTTGCAAAACACAATGCGGATTACCCATTGAGGCCACACCACACAGAACCGTCTGTTCTTGCGCGCGAATAATATAGGTTTTTTCTTCTTTAATGGCTTTGAAAGGAATTTTATTCGGCTCAAAAATGGGACTACCCATATTAACCCGCACGGTTTCATCATCATTAACAGTTAACACAATATTACCCTTCATGGTGCTCACCTTTAACACCCGTTTTTTCGTCAACCCTTTTAAACGAACAAAACGAGCAAAACAACGGGCACCATTGCCACATTGTCCAACTTCAGTACCATCAGCATTAAATATTCGATAATGAAAATCACTTTCTGGCGAATATGGTGGTTCAACAACCAGTAACTGATCGAATCCTATTCCAGTATATCGATCTGCCATCCGTTTAATCATTTCACTTGAAAGATGAACATTTTGCGTTACTGCATCAATAACCATAAAATCATTACCTAATCCATGCATTTTAGAAAAGTTCATCTTTAATTACCCTTTAGTGTGAAACATTATTATTGATTATTGTTTAAAATTTGATTCAAAAAGGGCTTTATTTGCCCTATGCATCAGCACATCGTTAGTGCCCTCGCAAGCAAATTATAGTACTAATTCACCGCGCCATAAATCATCAAACGTCTCACGTTTTCGAATTAGCTTATGTCTATTGCCTCCCTCGATCATGATTTCAGCTGGGCGTGGATGGCTATTATAATTTGATGCCATACTAAAGCCATAAGCACCGGCACTACAAATTACTAATAGATCATCTTGTGCAACCGACAATTCGCGTTGATAGGCTAATACGTCACTCGATTCGCAAATAGGCCCAACAACATTATAGCATTCTTTTTTATCCGAACTGGTTGGTTCTTTAACCGGTAAAACTCGCATCCAAGCTTTATAGAGTGCGGGTCGAATTAAATCATTCATTCCGGCATCTACAATAGCAAAATGGTTACCATCTTGATGTTTGGTGTATTCAACTTTAGTAATTAATATACCTGCATTGGCGATAATTGACCTACCCGGTTCAAAAATAATTTCAAGATCAGCATAATTGGTTAATTTTGCCATTAATTCTGCAGTAAGTAATGATGCGGAAGGTGGTGTTTCTTTATCATAACAAACACCCAATCCGCCACCTAAATCAATATGTTCAAGATGAATATTTTCTGCTTTAAGCTTATCAACTAAAGCTAAAATTCTATCGGTAGCGTCAAGAAATGGTGATAGTTCTGTTAACTGAGAGCCAATATGACAATCAATTCCAGCTATTTTAATATGACTTAAACAAGCGGCTTTACGATAAACGTCTAAAGCTAATTGATAACTTATACCAAATTTATTTTCCCGCAGTCCAGTTGAAATATAGGGATGGGTTTTTGCATCCACATCAGGATTAATTCGTAATGAAATTGCAGCGATTTTACCCAACTGTTGAGCAATTTGGTTAATGCGATATAATTCTGATTCGGATTCAACGTTAAAACATTTAATGCCAACCTCAAGCGCTCTTTTGATTTCGACAATGGATTTTGCCACACCTGAAAAAACAATTTTTTTAGGATCACCACCGGCTTTTAATACTCTTTCTAACTCACCTTGCGAAACAATATCAAAACCTGCACCAAGTTTGGCTAATAAGTTGAGAACCGATAAATTACTGTTGGTCTTAACGGCATAACAAATTAGATGTTGCTTATCTTTAAGCGAATCTTGATAAGCACGAAATTGCTGAGTGATATGGTTTGCAGAATAGACGTATAACGGCGTACCATATTGGTTAGCTAGTTCAGAAATAGCGACGTTATCAGCCAATAACTGGCCATTGTGATAGTGTAACAATTCCATTAAATGATTCCTTTAAGCGATTTTACTTATATCGTTAGATGAAATAGCGGCAGCTGACTCATCAGCAGGATAATAGAGGGGTCCCTTTAAACCACAGCCGACTAAAGTGAAAACAACTAAAAAAGTAGCAATAAGTTTTAAAAAGAATTTCATACAATATTCACAATTTAATCAAATTTATAATGCGCTCTATATTACACGATAGCCATATTCGTGCAAAGAGCAAATCATTAAGTTTTCTACAGTAAATCCGAGAAAATTACAACCAATAATTTAATCATAATAGTGATAGTGGTTTGATCATCAACTGGTATGATGTTTTAATTATCGAAATAATTCAAGTTAAAGATAGATACCCTACACTATCTTTCTTTAAAACCATGTTAACCGATAAATATCATCACTCCTTGAACCAAGATATTTCAATAGGTTGATTATTTTTTTAGATAATAATCCCTTGGTTTAATATAAATTTTTGAAAAATATCAAGCATCTATGCCTCCTCGCATCTATTTACCTAAAATTAAATCAGATATAAAACTGTGCTAACCTATTAAAGAACATAACTATTTTTTGATTAGTGTTAGCGGATGTATTAACTGAAATTTTTAACGCTCATTCCAATTATTAATAGGCTTTTTAAATAATTATTACCTAGTTTAATTTAAATTTTTGAAAAAATATCGAGGTATCTATACCGTCTTACACCTATTCACCTAAAATTAACCATACATATAACCGGGCTAAACTATTAAAGAGCATACCTCCTTTTTAAACCGAAGTTACCAGATGCGGATCCTCTTAACTTTTAACCGTATATTTCAATCATTCATAGGCTTTATTGGTAATGATTACTTGGTTTAATAAAATTTTTGTTAAAAAATTGCGGCGTCTATACCGCGTCTTCACCATCTAGTTAAGTCTGATAACCGCCACAGCCTAACCTAATCAATGCCCCACGTTAAAATTTTATGGAGCACTGTTTTAAATTACCATTGCAAATGAGGTATTCAAAATAGAGGAAAATCTGCCTGTTTGGCGATTGCTTGTAGGCGTTTTTTGGCAGTGATAATATTTTCTTGCCATTTATCATCTTTAGCCCACATTTCGATAACTAATGGTGCGGTATAATCCATCCTTTTTAGGGTTTTAAAGATGGAAAGAAAGTCCACTTCACCTTCACCAATCGTTAAATCTCTAAATTGACCTGCATAATTGCCGCTAACTTTATAAGTATCTTTTAAATGTATTTGCACTATATGTTCACGACTTAACATAAGCTCAGTACAAACATCATAATTCCAACCGGAAATATTACCCACATCGGGATAAGCCATAAAGTAAGGTGAACTCACCTCTTTTTTGAGAATTTCAAACTTACTAAGCGAATTTAAATAATTAGTATCCATAATTTCGACAGCAAGCATTATCCCTAATTTTTCCGCTTGTTTTGCCGACCATTGCATACCCGAAATAAAGCGCTGGTGAGTTTGTAAATTGGCTGGTTCATAATAAACATCATAGCCAGCCAATTGAATAACTCTGATACCTAATTTATAGGCAAAAATGAGCGCTTTGTTCATAATGATTTTTGCTTGTTGACGAATGGTTTCATCAGCAGAACCAAAAGGATATTTACGATGAGCACTCAAACACATTGAATGTAATGGTAGGCCAGATTGTTCACATAAACGTTTTAATTGATAAATTTCGTCATCGGACCAATCAAGTCTTGCCCGGCGTTCATCTGATTCATCAATTGAAATCTCGATAAAATTAAATCCGAGTGATTTTGCTTGGTCTAGTTTTTCTTGCCAAGTAAGATCATTAGGTAAGGCTTTTTCATAAATACCAATATGATTAGTCAATTTGGTTGGATCGATTGCAAATTTCGACATATTTAAAACCTAATAACAGTTGTTTAAACATAAAAAAATGCAGTCGTATTCCCGACTGCATCAGTTAAATTACCAATATTTAGCGATCTGCTCTCTTAATGCTTGCGCCGTTTTATTACCATTTTCATTGGCTAATGCGCGACCAGCAATGAAAGCCTTAGTTTTAATACCTGCAAACAAATGGATATCTTCAGGTACAATCCCACCGGTAATAGATAGCTCAAGGCCTAAATCCGAAAGTTGACGCATTTTAACAAGATCTGCTTCTCCCCAACCTACGCCAGCTAGCTCAGCATCACGAGAACGATGATAAATAGCCTGTTTAATCCCTAATTTTCGCCATGCTTTGGCATCTTCGAGTGTCCAATGACCATATAATTCGATCTGAATCTCGCCATTAAATTCGTCTGCCACTTTTTTACACGCTTCAATGGTAGCTATATGTGCGGCAGCTGAAACCGTTAACCAGTTAGCCCCAGCTGAAAAAGCCATTTTTGCTAATATCGCTCCACCATCAGTGGTTTTTAAATCACAGACTAATATATGATTAGGATATAATTTTCTTAGATTTTTAACGCTTTCTATTCCAGCACCAAAGGCGAGAATAGTGCCAACTTCGATAATATCAACAAATCCTGAAACATTTTTTGCCACCTCCAATGCTGAGGTTAGTTCTGTTTGATCTAAAGCAATTTGTAATTTTGGTGTTGTCATGTTGGTTTCCTTATCTAATTTGATTTTTGGCCATAATAAGCATTAGCACCATGTTTGCGAAAATAGTGCTTATCGGATAATGTTTGTTGAATTTTGATGGTTTGATTAAGTTGTCGAGTTGAAATTGCCATCATTGCGACTTCTTCAAGTACCACAGCATTGTGTACCGCATTTAAGGCATTTTTACCCCAACAAAATGGCGCATGACCAGAGACAATAACCCCAGGCATTGCCATAGGATCAATACCGCGCTGTTTAAATTCCTCGATAATAACTAATCCGGTATTTTTTTCGTAATCTGTGGCAATTTCACTATCAGTTAGTCGGCGAGTACAAGGTACATCGCCATAAAAATAGTCAGCATGAGTGGTACCTAATGCAGGAATATCCAATTCTGCCTGTGCCCAAACGGTTGCATAGCGAGAATGGGTATGCACAATTCCGCCAATATTTGCAAAGGCTTTATAGAGTTCGAGATGAGTTGCAGTATCACTAGAGGGATTTAGTTTGCCTTCGACAATTTCGCCGGTTAATGAAACCACAACAATATCATCTATGGTCATATCACTGTACTCAACCCCAGATGGTTTGATGGCAATGACTCCCTTTGCACGATCCACTTCTGATACATTTCCCCATGTAAAGGTGACTAAATTATATTGTGGTAGCAATAAATTAGCCTGTAGTACGCGTTCTTTTAATGCTTGAAACATCGTTTAGCCTCCATTTAGCGCGCGATCGATAACCGCATAAACATCTTCTTTGCTGTTACAGCGTCTTAATTTATCTAGATCAACCCCTGTCTCACTATTTTCATCATCTAAAATTTGAGTCACTTCCATTAATCCTTCCATATGCTGATCAGAAGTACTACCGGCAAGGGTAACTAGTACATCTACAGGATCAGTCTCTCCCTCAAAATAAACAGGTTTTTTTAAAGTTACTAATGCAAAAGCCGTACGATTAACGCCATCTTCTGGTCGCGCATGTGGCATGGCCAGATTTGGGGCAATAATGATATAAGGCCCCATGGTTTTAACGCATTGAATGATGGCATCATAATAACGAGGCTCAATCGCTTTAGACGCAACTAGCATATCTGTTCCTAACTTAACCGCGTCTTGCCAACTTGCAGCTTCTGCTTTAAGTAAAATAGAGTTATTTTCAATTAATGATTCTTTGAAAGCCATTGTTGGACTCCTTTAAATATTCTGCCTATTTACCATTCACTTTATTGATAAGCTCAATAAGTTCATCGCCGAAAGTTTGAGGATTTAACATGTTTTGAACACCTAACGCATGTTGTCCTTCATTAACCTCGATTTCATGAATCAAATGTTTAGAAGCAACGATAATGTCGACATTAGGTAGTTTTGATTTGTAATCCGTGACTGCGCATGAATCCATGACATTTGCGATACCTTTTTTATCTAAATAATTGGCAATTTTCATCTTCATCATCATTGATGATCCCTGACCACTACCACAAACAGCAAGAATACGAATCGGTTGACCTTCACTAATTGCCACTTCCTCCATTTTTTCAACTACTGCTTCATTAACATCATCATGAATATCATTGGTCGGTTGTTGTTTTTGTAAGGCTTCTTCGGCTCGTAGTGATTTAGCTGCAAAGAACATATAGACCAGAGATAACGCAATCAAGACATAAATAAATAGATGAGAGAAAGATAAACCTTGTAAAATCGGTGGGAATAAAATTGCCCAATCAGCCATTCCCATCCAGGAATCAATTGGCGTACCATTTTGGGCGAAGATATTAATTACCCAAGCAGAGCCAAGAACCTCAACCATTCCCATAACGAAACAGAGTTTCATTACCGCTTTCCATCCACCATAATGATTAGCAAATACGCCAATGGTGGCATTAGAGAAAAACATAGGAATAAAACCAGGAATAATCATGATTGGCGATTTAAATACCAGTAATAAGGCTATTGCTAAAAATTGACCTAATGCCCCCCAAATAAAACCAAATACCATCGCGTTAGGTGAAAAAGCATAAATAGCCGCACAATCGATAGCCAACACCGCATTTGGTATTAATTTTTCAGAAATTCCCTTAAATGCTTCAGATAACTCGGCCACAAACATTCTTACACCACCAACAATAACTTGGATAGCTACGGCAAATTTAAGCCCGGTTTCGAAAATGTAGATAGTCCAGTGGGTCGACCCCGCCATTGTTTGTAAATTATCCAAACCAAATGAAAGAAGGATGATACCAAAAAAGAACGTCATCACAATCGTTGTGGCGGCAATACTATCGTGGAAAATATGTAACCATTTTGGTAATTTTAAATTATCTACTGAATCATCTTTATCGCCCAATTTTGGCGCTAATTTCACTGCAATCCATGAACCTAACTGCTGTTGGTGACCAATTGAAAAACCTGCGCCGCCAGTTACCGCTTCAGTCGGTTTAAACATCATATTTGAAAAAATTCCCCAATATAATGCCGTAATTATTGCTGAGTAGGTGATGGTTTCCCACATGCCATAACCAAATAGGAAGTAGAAAAGAGTAATTAAACCAACTTGTTGGAACATGATATGACCGGTCAACATGATGGTTCTAATTCCGGTGAAACGTCTAAAGATGACCAGTAAAATATTAATCGCTAATGCAAGCAATACTGCATAACCAACCCATGAATATTGTTCACCCATCCCCTTTTCGACAGCCACCATTGAGGCATAAGTATCGATAATCGATCCGGTTATACCATGATATTCGGAAAGTTTAGCAATAACGGGTTTAAATGTTGAAACTAAAACACCTGAACCAACTTGTAATAGCATAAAACCAACAATGGTTTTAATCGTGCCTTTTAAAATCGTGGTGATATCTTTTTTTAAAAGACAATAACCTAGCAAGGTAACTAGGCCCAGTAATAATGGTGCCTTCGTCATAACTTGACTATAAAAGATATAAAATATGTTATAAATTACTTCCATATGTCCCTCTCATTGATTGTTGACAACTTTAGATAGCATTAATGCTATAAGCATGGAGACATCAACCCCACTTAATGTCATTTGTATAATTACTCATCTCGCAAAACGAATTGATGGAACTTTTGCTCATTTAGCGTTATCCAAATCGGAGAAATGAATAACTAATGCTATATTCCACAATCATAAATAATCACTCAATGATTGTTTGTGATTATTTTGATCAAGATCACTTTTCTTACACTATTATCTAAACAAATGTGATTTCTGTCACATTTTGATAAAAAACCGCAAGTAAAACTTAAAAATATAACTATTATTATCAATATATTGTAGTGACAAGTTAAGATTATTGATTTAAACGATTGACAAATAACCAAACGAAAATTAATATCATTTTCAATCATAAAAAATCATGTTTACTTAATAAGAGGCAATAATGAACGAAATATCACGGCATAATGAAATTGTAGCGATGGTTAATGATCGAGGAATGGTAAGAGTCACCGAATTAGTCTCCTATTTTTCAATATCACCAGCCACGGCTCGTCGAGATATTACCAAGCTCGATCAGGATGGAAGAGTAAAAAAAGTTCGCAATGGAATTATGCGGATTGAAGTTGCAAAACCCATTTGGGCGCCGATAGGCAATAACAATACCGATCATTATCATGAAAAAGCACGTATCGCGATTAGAGCAGCCAAATTATGTGGAAGTGATGAAAATATCGTAATTAATTGTGGTTCTACAGCATTTTTGTTAGGTCGTGAACTGTGTGGTAAGAATGTTTCAATCATTACCAACTATTTTCCATTAGCGTGCTACTTGATTGAACATGATCATGAAAACGTCATCATTATGGGAGGGTTATATAACAAAACACAAAATATTATTCTCAACCCAATAGCTAACATAACTGATTCTTATGCAGGTAAATGGATGTTTACCAGTGGTAAAACTTTAACGCCTAATGGACTGTATAAAAATGAAATATTAGGTGCGGTAGCAGAACAACAAATACTTGAAAAAATAGAGAAATTAGTCGTTGTTGTTGATAGTTCAAAGATAAATACCAAAGCAAATTCTGGCATGCTTTTTTGCCCGATTACTAAAATTGATATTTTAATAACAGGCAAACAGGCAAATAAGGAAGTAATTGAAAGCATAAAGGAACAAGGCACAGAAGTGATTTTAGTTTAATAATTAAATTGTAAAAGGAACAAAGTATGAGTAAAGTAAACGAAATTACCAGAGAATCTTGGATATTGAATACCTTTCCTGAATGGGGAACGTGGCTTAATGAAGAAATAGAAACAACAGAGGTCAAACCTAATACGTTTACCATGTGGTGGCTTGCTTGTACCGGGATTTGGTTAAAATCAGCAGGTAATACTAATATCTCTGTCGATTTCTGGTGTGGTACAGGTAAAAAAACTCACGCCAATCCATTAATGAACAAACAACATCAAATGATGCGAATGGGTGGTGTTCGTGAACTACAACCAAATCTTAGAACCAGTCCATTTGTTCTAGATCCTTTTGCAATCAAAGAGATTGATGCTGTAATGGCAACCCATGATCATGCTGATCATATTGATGTCAATGTTGCGGCGGCAGTCATTCAAAACTGCTCCCCAAAAGTCAAATTTATTGGCCCTAAAGCTTGTGTTGAATTATGGAAAAGCTGGGGCGTTCCTGAAGATCGCTGTATTGTTGCTAAAGTAGGCGAAACTATCCAAGTTGGTGATATTACCATTCGCGTTTTAGACTCTTTTGATAGAACTTCATTAGTTACTTTACCGAAAGGTGTTTCATCCACCGATAAATCCATATTAGATGGAATGGATGATCGTGCGGTTAACTATTTATTCGAAACCTCTGGCGGATCACTCTATCATTCTGGCGATTCTCACTACTCTAATTATTATGCCAAACATGGTAATGATCATAAAATCGATGTTGCTTTGTTATCTTATGGCGAGAACCCGCGCGGCGTAACCGATAAAATGACTTCATCAGATATTTTGCGTGCGGCAGAATCGTTAAATACCAAAGTAGTGATTCCATTCCACCACGATATATGGGCCAATTTCCAAAGTGATCCCCGAGAAATAGAAGTCCTTTGGCAAATGAAAAAGGATCGTCTGGAATATCAATTTACGCCATTCTTCTGGCAAGTTGGTGGCAAATATACTTATCCAACCGATAAAAACAAAATGCACTATCAACACTATCGTGGATTTAGAGATATCTTTACCGATGAACCTGAACTGCCATACCGTTCATTCTTATAAAGTAAAACGATAAAACAAACGGGCTTTGAATAATCCAAAGTCCGTTTTTTGCTTGTAATACAATCCGCTATTTGATCTTAAGCCAAACTAAGCAATTAATTCGTTATACAGCTAGGCATTTATATATTTCTGTCTTTCTGGCAACCAACATTCAATAAGTTGTTGCGCAGACTCTGGATAATCTTGTTGAATATAATATGAGGCTTGTTGAACATCGCTAATTAAATGTTGATCACGGATTAAATCAACCACTTTAAAATTGGCGACCCCCATTTGTCTGGTACCTAGAATTTCGCCACTTCCTCTAATTTCAAGGTCTTTTTGCGCGATAACAAAACCATCACTACTCTCGCGCATCACTTTCATCCTTTGTTGTGCAACTTTACTCAGTGGCGCTTGATACATTAAGACGCAATATGAAATTGCACTCCCCCGACCAACTCGTCCTCGTAATTGATGTAATTGCGAAAGCCCTAATCGTTCAGCATTTTCAATAATCATCAAACTTGCGTTTGGCACATCAACCCCTACTTCAATAACGGTCGTTGCAACTAAAAGTTGTGTTTCACCTGATTTGAACGCTTTCATGACGGCTTGTTTTTCGTCCGATTTCATTTTGCCATGAACTAAAGCGATCTTTAGATGAGGCAATAACAGTCGCAACTCTTCAACCAACATTTCAGCAGCTTGGGCATCAAACGTTTCGGACTCTTCAACTAATGTACAAACCCAATAAACCTGACGATTATTAAGACAAGCATTATTCACTTTTTCAATAATCTCATCGCGACGTGAATTAGGTATAACGATAGTTGTTACTGGGGTTCGTCCGGGAGGTAATTCATCAATAATTGATACATCTAAATCAGCATAAACCGTCATTGCTAAGGTTCTTGGAATTGGCGTTGCCGTCATGATTAATTGATGCGGATGACATTCATCTTTAGCACCTTTTTCCCAAAGACTTAATCGTTGATTTACCCCGAACCGATGCTGTTCATCAATAATGACTAAGCCTAAATGGTTAAACTTAACTTTATCAACAAACACCGCATGAGTACCGATTAACATTGAAATTTCACCCAATTCGATATCATTATAGCGTAGTTGTTTATTTTTAGCGGTTAAACGACCAGTGAGTAGCTCAACCTTAATCCCTAGTGGCTCAAACCATTGGCAAAAATTATGAAAATGTTGTTCGGCTAATATTTCAGTTGGCGCCATTAAGACGACTTGTTGCTTATTTTCAATAGCATTTAAAGCCGCTAACGCGGCAACTAAGGTTTTACCCGACCCTACATCACCTTGGACTAATCGCATCATTGGCACTGATTTTGCCATATCTTGATAAATATCCTGCACCACTCTTTTTTGCGCTTTGGTCGGTTCAAATGGTAGTGCCGCAAGAAAAGGCCGAATATAATGTTGAGTAATATGCATTGGGTAAGAATGTTGTCTTTGATTATCAAATTTAATCAGCAACATACTTAAATGATAAGCAAGCAACTCTTCTAAAATAAAACGTTTTATTGCCAGATGCTCGCCAGCAATTAACTGCTCGACATCGGTGGTCAATGAAGGATTATGAACAATGTCTAATGATTCAATGACAGGCAAATATCTAGAACTCAATGTAGCCGGTAAAATTTCATCGGGTGGATTGCGTTTTAACAATATTAATGCCGATTGTATTGCCTTACGAATGACATTTTGAGTTAATCCATGGGTAGTAGAATAAATTGGCGTAAATCGCTCTTCATTGGCATCAGCAAAAGCGCTATGCGCTTCTTTTTGGCTTTGAATTTTAAATTGTGGATGAATAATTTCCGGATAATGACTGCCGCTTTTTATCTCACCGTAAGCACTCACCCATTTACCAGGGGCTAGGGAAGCCTTCATCCCCATATTGAAATGAAGAAAACGTAAAATTGCGATACCTGAATCATCCTGAATATGACACAACAACATTTTACGTTTGGTAATGATAATTTCACTTTTAATGATACAACCTTGAATAGTGGTTGTTTCGCCAATTGCCACCTCACCAATAGCGGAAGATGTAGAACGGTCTTCATAACGAAGCGGAAAATGTAATAACAGATCTTGAACAGATTTAATACCCAGTTGAGAGAATTTATTTTCTAAACTAGGCCCAATGCCCGCTAATTTTGCAAGCGGTATGTGGTTTAGCAAACGATCAGCCATAATAACTAATTAATATTGCGTGTCACACTCACTACATCTTGTTGGAGTGACAATTTTCGGATTAAATCATTAAGTTGTTGAGTATTTTTAACTTCAATCTGCAAAATAATAGTGTATATTTGTCTATCTTTTTCTTCGGTATTCAACCACTGGATATGGGCTTTCTCATCATTAATGATAGAAAGAACATGCCCCAAAGAACCTTGATTATTAACAATATCTACCCAGATTTCCGCCACAAAAAACTGCTCAATATCAGGGGCCCATTTAAGTGGAATGTATTTTTCGGGATTATTTTGATAACCACTGATGTTACGACAAGACTCATGGTGGACCGTCAAACCTTTTTCCGGACTGACATGACCGATAATCGGATCATTAGGAATAGGATGGCAACATCTTGAAAAAGTTACCAATACCCCTTCACTTCCGGTTATAACTAATGTTTTATTGGCCTCAGATTCGTTTGATAAAAGTGTTTTATGTTCAAGACCTTTGACAATAAAATAGCTCATAATATTGCCAAGTCCTATTTCGGCTAAAACATCATCAAACGAGCTTAGTTGAGTCAACTCAACGATACGCTCTTTTTGATTATCAGTTAGCGAATCAATTCCACTGGTTTTTATTAAAGCCAAATTAAGCAATTTACGCCCTAACAATATAGCATCTTCTCGTTTCAAGGTTTTTAATGCTTGGCGAATACGCGATCTGGCTTTGGCACTCACCACAAAATTTAACCAACTTGCATTAGGACGACTTTCAGGGGAGGTAATAATTTCAACCGTTTGCCCATTGCTCAACGGTTGAGAAAGCGGATAAGGTTTACGATCAACTACCGCACCAATACATTGGAAACCAATATCAGAGTGGACGGCATATGCTAAATCAACTGCGGTTGACCCTTCCGGTAATTGGACAATTCGACCTTTTGGTGTAAAGACATATATCTCTTTAGGAAATAGATCCGACTTAACATTTTCAATAAATTCAAATGAATTACCGACACTTTGCTGAAGTTCTAATAAACTTTGCATCCAACGTTGAGCTTTAATTTGCGCGGTAGTGTTATTTAATTCATCATTCTCATTATAAATCCAATGTGCCGCAACCCCCATTTCCGCCATTTGTTCCATATCTTCAGTTCTTATTTGCACTTCGACCGGTGTACCATGTGGGCCAATTAATGACGAATGTAATGATTGGTAACCATTGGCTTTGGGAATAGCAATATAATCTTTGAAGCGATTAAGTCTTGGTTTATATAGATTATGGACTAAACCAAGCGTACGATAGCAAGCATCGACATCATCAACAACAATGCGGAAAACGTAAATATCCATAATTGAGTGGAAATGTTGCTCACGAAGTTGCATCTTTTGGTAGATTGCATAGATATTCTTTTCAAGTGCTTCAACTTGCGCATGAATATTCGCTTCGCTTAAACGCCCTCTAATTTCTGATAAAATTTGCTGAACCAGCTCTTTTCTAGTTCCTTGAGCAATTTTTACCACTTTTTCAAGAACTTTAGCTCGATTAGGGTGCATAGCAGTAAAAGCAAGTATTTCAAGCTCAGTTTTAATATGATGAATACCCAACCGATGAGCCAAAGGCGCATAAATTTCTAAGGTTTCTTTGGCTATCCGACGACGTTTATCCGGCCGCAATGCACCAAGAGTACGCATATTATGCGTTCTATCAGCTAACTTAATTAAAATTACGCGCACATCTTCGGTCATGGCTAAAACCATTTTACGAAAATTTTCAGCTTGGGCTTCTTGTCGATTTCTAAATTTTAACTTATCAAGTTTTGAGACACCTTCAACTAAAACAGCGACATGTTTACCAAATTTTTGGGTGATGTCTTGAAAGGTGACTGGAGTATCTTCGATGGTGTCATGTAACAGTGCCGCGATAACGGTTTCATAATCTAACCGCATTTCGGCTAAAATGGTTGCTACCGCAACCGGATGAGTAATATAAGGTTCACCGCTGGAACGGAATTGTCCATCATGTGCTTGCTTGGCAAAGAAATAGGCATCTTGAATAAATTCAACTTGTTTCGCTGGAAGATAAGATGCAACAACCTCTTTTAAGCTTTCAAAATATTGCATGGACAATTCTCAGCAATGTTTATTCGTATGAAGGAGTGTTTTCTAAAAGTACCGTTTCATGAAGAGCGTTACGCACTTCAGATTCTTCATCTTGACGAGCTTGGAACTCAGCTGTATCAAGGATTTGTTTATTTACAAGCCCATTCTCAATTTCGCGTAAAGCCACAACAGTTTCTTTATCGTGTTCTTCTGGAATTAGTGGTGTTTTGTTTTCAACTTGTAGTTGACGAGCGCGTCTTGCTGCAACTAAAACGAGATCAAAGCGATTACCAATTTTTTCTACTGCATCTTGGACAGTTACACGAGCCATTTTTACCTCTAATTTTTTAACTTAAATGCTTCAATTGAAAGATCAATTATTCTACTTAATTTTGTAGGGAATTGTCCATAGTAATATTACTAATTAGTGAAAAACCTAATTTAAATTATTTGCAAAGTAAAAGATAGTTGATAAATCTATGCAACCTGTTCCAACCAAACATTAGGGCCAACAATAGGCAGATTTAATAAATAACGACGCAAACCATCCAAGGCAATCGCTGTCAAAATTTGTTGTTGAATTTTACTACTTTGCGATCGTCCAATATATTTTAACTTAAAGTGTAAAACTTGCTTGATGGTGGCAATAATCAAAGTAAATTCAGTATTCTTCTCCTGAAAATTTACTATGCCGAGTGCAATATCAGCTCTCTGATTTTGCAATATTTGTGAGAAGTAATCAATCGGCTCTTCCATCACAAAAGGGACTACTTCTGACTTTACGACAGGCGCATTAGCTTCGAGCAATTGGTAACTCACCATACCTGCGGATTGCTGTTCAATAACGACAATAGATTGCTTGCTTTTATTTAATAACTTTGATACCACCAGAGCTAAGCCCGATTCACCTTGATTAATCACGACCCCTTCATAAAGTAAATTATCAGCAACAATGGCTTTTATCTTCTGCCAGATGTTATCCATTTCACTCTTTTTACTTTCTGGCCCGGTTAATTTCAACTCAATAATGGGCATAGCTGCACGATAGCCAACAGTGATAGAATCAGGAAGCTTAACGGTTGTCTCGATTGCCTGCCCTAAATCACTTTCAGTTCGCCCCATGGTGGTTAAACGATAACAAAGTTTACTTTCGGTGATTGGATAGTTAGCTTTAATTTCCGGTAGGATCGAATTTCTAACCATAGCTTTAAATTCAGACGGCACACCTGGGGTAAAAAATAAAAGACAATGATTTAACTGCATTTTAAAACCGCAAGCGGTGCCAATAGGATTATCAATTAACGTTGCACTCTGAGGTAACATAGCTTGTTTAATATTGGTTGCTGGCATCACTCTACCACGATTAAGGAAGTAGCGTTCAAGCGTCTTAAGCCACTCTTCGTGTAAAATCAACGATTCATTATTCGCCTGAGCTGCGGCTTGGGCACTAAGATCATCACTGGTTGGTCCTAATCCGCCATTCACAATTAAAATATCATTGTGTAAGCTACGCTCTTGCAAAGTTTCAACCAAGGTCAACAAATCATCGCCTACCGTATGGCGCGAAGTAATAGTGATCCCTTCTTCAAATAAAAAATCTGATAACCAAGCGGCATTAGTATCGACAATTTGACCGTATAAAACTTCATCACCAGTACTAAGCATTTCAATTTTGATGTGCTTTTTTATCTGATTCATAATTATCCTTAGCTAATTTAATATGATGATTAACGTTTTAATTATCAACATCTTCGTCGGTTTTGCTGTCCATATGCTCTTTACTTTGTACTAATCGCACCGCAAAATAAAGATCGTAAGCGAACTCAATATAATCACTATCTAATTTTAGATTCATCTGTTTAAACCAATTTTTCAAAGTTTTGCGTCGACCTGATAAAATTAGCACCACATTTCTAACTTTTAATGATTTAACCAACTCATCAATACCGGTTAATACACTGACATCTTTATAGGTAAAGCAAGGTATGGCATCAACAATCACATAATTAATTGGTTCAGAAGATTCATCAATATAACCGATAATTCTACGTTTAAAATAGGCAATATTGAAATAAGTTAATGGTGAATTGAAACGATAAATAATCGTATTACTTAACGGATAAACATCAGGCCCAATAGAATGAATTCGTCCACTTTCATCAACACCTAATAACTGATCATTTGGTCTAAACACTCGTCGTAAAAACAAAAATAGACCTAATAGCACCGCCAACGCCATACCCGGTATGATACCAATGACTAAAACAGAAATAAGCGTCGTTAAGCTTAGATAAAATGCATCACGATCAAATTTAAAAAATCGAACAATAGTTTGTAAATTAATAAGGGATAGAGAAGAATAAATTAAAATGACACCTAATACGCAAGTTGGAATATACTGTAGCGGTGACAAAAAGAACATTACCACAAAGCCAATCAAAATCGCGGCGATAATTGACACCAATTGTGTTTTGCCTCCATTGGCATCATTCACCGCAGTACGCGAAGAAGTACCACTTACTACAAAACCTTGTGATAAGCCAGCTACGATATTGGCCATACCTAACGCTTTAAATTCGACATCAGCATTAGTTTCATAATTATTTTTAGAAGCAAAACTACGTACCGTTATCATCATACTAACAAAGCAGATCACGGCTATATTAAGTGAAGGCACCACTAAATTTCGCATCAAACCTTTATCAAAATCTATCCATGACTCAGCAGGAATAAAATTACTGCTTACACTACCAATAATCCGAACATTGTAATGTTCAAAATTGAATAGCCAAGAGAGAAAAGTCATAATAATTACAGCAAAAAGTGGTGCAGGATAACGCGGTTTGAATTTTTTTAAAACCACCAAAATCACTAATGTAAAAAAAGACACTAAGGTAGTTAATAAGTGGATTTCCGTTATTTTAAACGGTAAATAAACGATACGCTCAATTAAATAAGAATAGTCATAGCTAAAGCCAAAGGTTTTGGCTAACTGATCAACCATAATGGTAATAGAAATCCCATTAAGCAGACCAATCAAAATTGGTTGACTTAAGAGATCAGCCAAGGCACCTAAATGAAGTTTACCAGCGATAAGGCACCAAATACCTATCATAATAGTTAACAGTATCACTAATTGCCAACGCAAAATAGGATCATTTGCTGCCAAAGGAAACACCACAGCCGCAACCACCGCACACGTTGCCGTGTCTGGGCCGACAATGAGTTGTTTAGAAGAACCAAAAAGCGCATAAACAATAAGTGGTAAAATTGTTGAATATAATCCAGCAATCGCCCCGACACCAGTAAGCTCCGCATAGGCGATAGATACTGGCAAAGAGACTGCTGCCACTGATAATCCCGCTTTAATATCAAAACTAAGATATTCACGCTTATAGCGTAATAAACTCATTAACCCCGGCATCCAAAGAATCACTTTTTGGAATAACGCGCTATTGGTAAACTTTCCCATGTTTGCCTATTTCCCTGCTATACTCATATTTTCAATTAATATTGAGCCAGTTTGAATACTACTTCTGGTCTCAATATCATTACCTATTGCTACAATATTTTGATACATATCTTTAAGATTACCCGCAACAGTAATTTCATTGATTGGATATTGGATTTTACCATTTTCTACCCAAAAACCTGTAGCACCACGCGAATAATCACCGGTTACATTATTAACACCTTGTCCCATTAACGAGGTAATGACAACACCTTTATCTAATTTTTTGAGCATTGCAGCAAAATCAGCATCAGATTGACTTGGTGAAACTAACCAATTATGAATGCCACCTGCATGTCCAGTTGATTTCAAACCCAATTTTCTTGCTGAATAATTACTTAACAAATAAGTTTGTAAAATACCTTGATCAATAATATTGCGCTTAAATGTTTGGGTGCCTTCACTATCAAATGGTGACGAACCTATCCCTGTTAAAATGTGGGGATCTTCTAAAATCGTCAGCCAAGCGGGAAAAATCGCTTTACCGACACTGTCTAATAAAAAAGAGGATTTTCGATAGATAGCACCACCACTGATTGCACCAACTAAGTGCCGCATCAACCCCACAGCAACATCAGCACAAAAAAGAACCGGAACTTGCATTGTCGGAATTTGCCTCGCACCTAAATGGGCTACCGCCTTTTCAGCAGCATGCTTACCAACCCAAGCAGATGATTTTAGTTGGTTGACATCGCGAGATGACGTATATTCATAATTACGCTCCATTTGTCCATCTTGCTGAGCAATAACTGAACAAGAAAGTGAATGCGAACTTGCGCAATAACCTTGTAACATCCCTAAGCTATTACCATAAACATAAACACCATAACGACTGCTATAATAACCACCATCACAGCTTATCAAAGAAGAGTGAGTAAGTGCATTATGTTCAGCCTGTTTTGCTTGCTCAATAGCATTATCAACATTCAAATCACTTGGATAAAACAGATCTAAATCTGGTGCATCAAAAGCCATCAAATCAGGATCACCCAAGCCAGAATAAGGATCCGCTGAGGTATACTGCATAATGTTAATTGCCATATCCACCGTTTGACTAATCGCCTGTGGCGACAAATCACTGGTTGATGCACTACCTTTACGCTGATTTTGATACACTGTAATGCCTAATGCACCATCACTATTAAACTCAACATTTTCTGTGTCACCTTCTCGGGTACTGACACTAATACCAGTCGATTGATTGATCGACACCTCAACAGCATCAACTCGAGCTTGCGCCTGTTTAATCGCATCAGCGACAATCGCTGACAAATGCTGCTTTTGGCTCATCGCGTCTTTTTTAATTTGTTCTACACTCATTCTATTATTTTCTACAATTCTGCTAGTGATACGTTATAATATGCCAGAATTCAATTTTAGTTAACAAAAGAAATAGCATGAATAGCAATCAAGAGCCAAATTTAGAACCTGACTTCAATATAGACCTTGAAGATGAAGAGATTATTTACGTTAGTAAAAGTGAAATCAAACGAGATGCTGAAGCACTTAAAAAGTTAGGTGTCGAACTTGTCAACTTAAGCAAAAATGAAATTGCCAAAATTCCCCTTGATGAAGATTTACTTTATGCGATTGAATTAGCGCAAAAAATAAAAAAAGAGGGTTATCGAAGACAGATCCAATACATTGGCAAGTTACTTCGAAGTCGTGATATCGAACCGATTACATTAGCTTTAGATAAACTTAAAAACCGCCATAATCAGCAGGTCGCGCTATTTCATCGATTAGAAAAATTACGCGATGAACTTATCGAAACTGGTGATGCAGAATCAATTATGGAGCTATTTCCTTCCGCAGATAGACAGCAATTGCGTACATTAGCGCGTTTAGCGAAAAAAGAACTCACGGCAAACAAACCACCAAAAACTGCTAGACAAATCTTTCAATATTTAAAAGATTTGAGCGAAACTGAGTAAGTTTTTATAATGTTTGCATTATATTTATCATTAAACACTATTAACAAATAAAAGATAGAGGATACAAAAATGGGACTATTAAACGTACCAGCAGGTAAAGAATTACCAGACGACATCTATGTTGTAATCGAAATTCCAGCGAATGCTGATCCAATCAAATATGAAGTAGATAAAGATACTGGTGCTGTCTTTGTCGATCGTTTTATGGCAACAGCGATGTTTTACCCATGTAACTATGGTTATATTAATCACACATTATCACTCGATGGTGATCCTGTTGACGTATTAGTTCCAACTCCGTACCCATTACAACCAGGTTCAGTTATTCGTTGCCGTCCAGTTGGCGTATTAAAAATGACCGACGAAGCTGGCTCTGATGCAAAATTAGTAGCAGTTCCACATACTAAACTGTCAAAAGAATATGATCACATTAAAGACGTTAATGACTTACCTGAGTTATTAAAATCTCAAATCAAACACTTCTTTGAACAGTATAAAGCACTTGAAAAAGGCAAATGGGTAAAAGTTGAAGGTTGGGATAATGCCGAAGCCGCACGCAAAGAAATTATCGAATCTTTTGAACGTGCAAAACAAAAATAACATTTCTTAACAAAAAAGTAATCGTTTCATCGAGTCATAGAAAAAAAATTTTATGGCTCGTGTTTTTCCACTTTTTTTGACTTTCGAAATATCCTCAAGTAGTTATAATATAAGCAATTTGCTATAGATCAAAAAACGATCAATTACCAAAAAATCATAGAAAAAACTTTATCATAAGATGAAAAAATTGTAATGAAACTCTTGCTTTCGATTTTAAATTATGAGGTAATAGTAATGGGCAAACAACATAAGCATTTTTATGGAAACGATTAACTTTTTAATTTAGCGTTTAACTAGTTAAATTTGTTTTTGAGTTGAAGTAATAATGTTTATTGATGCCTAAACAGCCGATAAGGCAAATTATTAATTATTGTTAGGATGTCTAGTAAATGAATAAAAAAACAGGCCAAGTAAAATGGTTCAACGAAAGTAAAGGTTTTGGTTTTATTACCCCTGCCGACGGAAGCAAAGACGTATTTGTACACTTCTCTGCTATCTCAGGTGACGGATTTAAAACCTTAGCTGAAGGACAACAAGTCGAATTTGCTATCCAGGATAGCCCTCGTGGACCAGCAGCGGCTGAAGTTGTTGTTATCTAATTAAATTTAATTAAATAATATAAGCAAAACGCCTATTTCTCGAAATAGGCGTTTTTTTATGCGTACAAACAATAATTTCAAGCAGAAATTAAAAAAGCGACACCAAGGTCGCTTTTTTTTAATTACAATTGATTCTTATTTTTTAGAAACAACTGCGATTAAGTCTAATACTTTATTTGAATAACCAACTTCGTTATCGTACCAAGATACTAATTTAACAAAGTTATCGCTTAATTGGATACCCGCTTTAGCATCAAATACAGAAGTACAAACTTCGCCTAAGAAATCTGTAGACACAACGTCATCTTCAGTATAACCAAGAACGCCTTTCATTGGGCCTTCTGCAGCAGCTTTGATTGCTTTACAGATATCTTCGTATTTAGCTGGTTTTGCTAAACGAGCAGTTAAGTCAACAACAGAAACGTCTGGAGTTGGAACACGGAAAGCCATACCTGTTAATTTACCATTTAATTCAGGAATAACTTTACCTACCGCTTTAGCCGCACCAGTTGATGAAGGGATGATGTTTTGAGCAGCACCACGACCACCACGCCAATCTTTGTGAGAAGGACCATCAACTGTTTTTTGAGTTGCAGTTGTTGCGTGAACAGTAGTCATTAAAGCTTCAACAATTCCGAAGTTATCATTAACTACTTTAGCTAAAGGTGCTAAACAGTTAGTAGTACAAGATGCATTAGAAACGATATCTTGACCTGCATAGTCTTTATCATTAACACCCATAACAAACATAGGAGTGCTATCTTTAGATGGGCCAGTTAATACAACTTTTTTAGCGCCAGCTTGGATATGTTTACGCGCAGTTTCATCAGTTAAGAATAAACCAGTTGCTTCAGCTACAACATCAACACCTACTTCATTCCATTTTAAGTTTGCAGGATCTCTTTCAGCAGTAACGCGGATTGTTTTACCGTTAACGACTAATTTACCGTCTTTAACTTCAACAGTACCGTCAAAACGACCGTGAGTTGAATCATATTTAAGCATATAAGCCATATAATCAACGTCTAATAGATCATTGATCGCAACGATTTCAATGTCAGAACGTTTTTGTGCAGCACGGAAAACAATACGACCAATACGGCCAAAACCATTAATACCTACTTTGATTGTCATAACAATTACCTTCTTTTTTGTTGTATATGATAAAAATAACTTGCAGTAAACTACCAAATTTTGGGGGTTTATTCAAGATCATTACACGTAATTAGGCACGAATTAATGAAATAGTTTTAGGTAAACAAATAAACCAGAGAAAATAATAATTATAATCAAAGTATTAAATTATAAAATTAATTTAATGCTGCAACAAAAAAATAACTTCTGCATTAAGTAAAAATAATTGGGTATAATAATGAGCTATTAGCTCAATACCTTGTCAATAAAGTAGCTAAGAACGTATCGATCCAAAAATGAATATATATTATTATTCTATGCAAACTATAACCATTCGTATTTAAGATAGTTGTAAACGGTTATAAATACAGATAACCACTTAAATATGAAATTTTACGATTAAAGTCTAAATACTATTTTTTAAACTAAAGAAACAACGCTATGACAGATAACCAAGATTTGACTGACCACACACCAATGATGCGACAGTATCTCAAGTTAAAAGCTGAAAACCCTGATATTTTATTGTTTTATCGTATGGGTGATTTTTATGAGATGTTTTATGAAGATGCTAAACGTGCATCACAACTCTTAGATATTTCGCTTACTAAACGCGGTTCATCAAATGGTCAGCCAATTCCGATGGCTGGGGTACCTTATCACGCGGTTGAAAGTTATTTAGCCAAACTTATCTCGTTAGGCGAATCAGTGGCAATCTGTGAACAAATAGGCGATCCTGCAACCAGCAAAGGGCCTGTGGAGCGTAAGATTGTCCGTATTATCACTCCCGGCACGGTAAGTGATGAATTATTATTAGAAGATCGTAAAGACAACTTACTTGCCTGCATATGGCAACAAAAACAGCACTTTGGCTATGCCACTTTAGACATGAGTTCAGGTCGCTTTTTTGTATTTGAATGTGATAATCCGGAAGCAATGCAAGCTGAATTACAGCGAACTAGCCCAGTTGAGTTACTCTACCCTGAAGACTTTCCATCAATGTATTTAATCGAAAATCGTCACGGATTAAGACGACGCCCAATTTGGGACTTTGATCTAGAAACCGCCAAACAGCAACTTAATTTACAATTTGGTACCAATGATTTAGTTGGATATGGGGTGGAAGATTGCCATTATGCCTTATGTGCAGCTGGCTGTTTATTGCAATATGTCAAAGATACCCAACGCACAGCCATGCCACATATTCGCTCAATAGTTAAAGAATCTTCAGTTGATTTTGTGGTATTAGATGCCGCCACTCGCAGAAACTTAGAGATCACCGAAAACCTATCTGGTGGAACTGAACATACCGTTGCCGACATTTTAGATAATACCCAAACGGCCATGGGCAGTCGAATGCTTAAACGTTGGTTACACTCGCCAATTCGTAATTTGGCCATTTTAGAAAATCGACAACAGGCCATTAAAGAGTTACAAAATGATGTTACCGACCTACAACCGCTATTAAAGCAAATTGGTGATCTTGAACGAATTTTGGCAAGATTAGCACTACGAAGTGCTCGGCCACGCGATTTTGCTCGGTTACGTGATGCCTATAACCTATTACCACAACTCCAACAACAGTTAGCGCAATTTAACGCACCATCACTCATTGCATTACGCGCCAAAATAAATCAATTCGATCAAATTGCCGATCTCTTAAATCGGGCAATTGTCGAAGCGCCACCGGTTATTATTCGAGATGGAGGTGTAATTGCCACTAATTATCATCCTGAATTAGATGAATTGCGTAACCTAGCTGATGGTGCAACCAACTACCTAGAACAACTTGAAATTCGCGAACGCGAAACCTTAGGAATTGATACTCTAAAAGTAGGCTTTAATGCGGTACATGGTTACTACATCCAAATTAGCCGAGGTCAAAGCCACCTTGCACCAATACACTACACGCGTAGACAAACACTGAAAAATGTCGAACGTTATATCATTCCTGAACTTAAAGAGTATGAAGACAAAGTTTTAACTTCAAAAGGTCGTGCATTAGCGCTTGAAAAGCAGCTTTATGATCAACTGTTCGATCTACTTATGCCTGAATTAGCGGATATGCAAACCAGTGCCGATGCGATTGCCGAACTTGATGTTCTAACTAATCTTGCTGAACGAGCTTTCACGCTCAACTACCATTGTCCAACATTAACTAATCAAACTGGTATTGAAATCAAAGACGGTCGACATGTTGTGATCGAACAAGTGCTACAAAAACCATTTATCGCCAACTCACTGTGTCTCTCGTCAGATAGACGGATGCTGATTATCACCGGCCCCAATATGGGCGGAAAAAGTACCTACATGCGTCAAGCGGCGCTAATTGTCTTATTGGCTTACATAGGTAGTTTTGTTCCGGCATCTAAAGCGACAATTGGTCCTGTTGATCGTATCTTTACTCGAATTGGGGCATCCGATGACTTAGCTTCAGGCCGTTCTACCTTTATGGTTGAAATGACTGAAACCGCTAACATTATGCATAACGCTACGCCAAATAGCTTAGTGTTAATGGATGAAATTGGCCGTGGTACCTCAACCTATGATGGACTTTCATTAGCATGGGCATGTGCAGAAAATTTAGCTAACCAAATCAAAGCGATGACGCTATTTGCCACCCACTATTTTGAGTTAACACAATTACCTGAACAGATGCAAGGTGTCTATAATATCCATTTTGACGCTATTGAACACGACAACAGTGTCGCCTTCATTCATGAAGTCTCCGAAGGTGCCGCCAGCAAAAGTTTTGGTATTGCTGTTGCAGGGCTAGCCGGTGTACCGAAAACTATCTTAAAACGCGCCAAACAAAAGCTAAAAGAGCTAGAAGTCATCTCTAAACAATCGGCTAACAGCCATGTTGAAAGCTCACAGCTTACTTTAATCACTGATAGTGAACCATCAGAAGTCGAACTCGCCCTACAGCAGATTGATCCTGATGCTCTAACACCAAAACAGGCGTTAGAGGCCATCTATCAATTAAAAAAATTACTTTAAATAAAATAAAAACCGCCATTAATTTAATAATGGCGGTTTGGATATTGAATTTAGCCTCTAACTTATTTCCAAAATTTCTTCTTAGAAGTTTTACCGATACCCGGATTGAAACTATTGGTTGGATCTAACTCATGATAGAATTTTTGCAAATCGGAATTGGCATGATACAAGTGACCAACATTATGTTCAGCTGGGTATTGAGCGCCACGCTGATCGAGTATCACCAACATTTCTTCTTCAACTTTCGCACAGTCAGTACCCTTTTTAGCCAAATAGTCTTGATGAAACACCGAACAGAAAAAGTGGCCATAATACAACTTATGAATAAAATGCTGACTAATATTTTCAGGTAACGTTTCAAACCACTGCTTATCATTACGACGCAAAGCAATATCCAGCGCCACTAAATCCTCGACAGTCTTAGTATGAACATTACGATAAACAGTCGCAGCACCAGCTACGGCAAAACGGTGTAACATTGCTGCTTCAGCTTCTTTATCATTACAACGGAAATAGCTACCGTTACGCTTATCTGTTGAACTATTAGCAAAATACTCTTTTAAAAACGCCTCAGCTTCGGCTATGCCGTCATCAGACATTTTTAAAATCAAATGATGTGCATAACGATCACGATAATCTCGTAGCGATTTTGGCAAATGGTTTGGCCACAATTTACATACCGTCACCGCAAATTTATCGGAAAAACTTCCTGAAAAGAAAGGAATTTTACTCATTATTCGATCGACAAAATTCTTTAATGCGTACATCTTTGGTATGGTATCAGTACCCAGTTTTTGAATCGCTAAAAACAGATGTTTACCATACACCGCTGCAATATCAAACGCATCACGATGAATATACTCGCCAGAGATTGGTAGATTTTTAAAATTACCTAAAATATGACGACGAATATCATCAAGCTCACTTGTATCATTGGTTCCAATATAAAATACTGCGGTGTTTTCCTCTAATGGAAAGGTATCTAACCGTACCGCAAACACCATCAACCGACCCGCACTTCCCGATGCCTCATAATGACGAGCAGGATCGGCATTATATCGCGCTGGCGTATCGGCATCGATTTGTCGCACATGGTCACAATAGTGATAATCATGCCCCAAACCAGCGTTAGGATTAACATCTTTATCAGTATAACTGCGTTTTTGTAGGTTCTCTAAAATGGCTTCCGGGGTATCACCTAATTCAATTCCTAAATGGTTAACCAAATGTAGCTCACCTTGCTCATCCAATTGGGCAAACACTGCCATTTGTGTATAAGCAGGACCACGCTGAATTAATGCACCACCGGAATTATTACAAACTCCGCCTAAAACCGAAGCGCCAATACAAGAAGAACCAATCACAGAATGTGGGCCACGATGATATTTTTTTAACTCTTTTTCCAAATGGAATAGTGTGCTCCCCGGCAAACAGACCACCTGATCACCATTTTCAATCACTTGAATACCATCTAATCGACGAGTACTAACAATCACTATCGGCCGATCATAATCATTACCATCAGGTGTTGAGCCACCAGTTAATCCTGTATTAGCCGATTGTGTAATCACAATCACATCTGCCTCAACACAAGCTTTTAAAACTTGCCACTGTTCTAACAGCGTGCCGGGAATCACAACGGCTAATGCATCCCCTACCCCAAAACGTGCTCCTTGACGATAAGGTAAAGTACGACTTGGATCAGTTAAGGTATATTTATCACCAACAATATTTTTTAACTTCGCTACAAGATCTGATGTATTATTTACAGCCATTTTATGTTTCCTTATTTGGGTTATGATCACGCCAAAATTCACTCAATTTTTGTCTATACTATAACCAATGCAATCTATTGAAAAGAGCACATCACACTTTACAGCGCAAAACATCAAAACTGACACAAAAAGCTAAAAAGAATCAAAATAAAAGATAATTGTTAGTAGGTTAGAAATGTTAAAACTAAGGATTCAGGTTTTGTCGAAAACACAGTCGTATATGCATAGTATTAATTTTTTTGAAAATCTCGTTCCTCAACTTTTTTTTCTAAAAAATTCTTTTAATCGATATAAATATTTCCCAAAAAAATCAAGTAAACGGTATTTATAACTATTTTTTCTGAGTTTTTTAAATTCTTGGACGGATTTTATTAATGGTACTTCGGTTTTGAATATTTTTTTCGGCTTCTTTGGTTTTCTCTCTATTTTATTTTGTATTCGCTTTTCAATAACTTCAACAATACCAATCATAATAACAAACAATACGACTAAAAATTCACAAATTGCTGCGTTAAAGATTCGATCACTGGGTCCTCTGAGAAGATAAATTCTTGTAGGTATTGACGAGGTTCTAGCACTGATGGCAGCATAAGCATCGGTGATATTTAACAAAAAAAAGAGTGAATAATAAAAAAAAACTTTAATTTTAACATTCCTTTGCCATTACATTGTTACTTGTTCTTTATAAATAAGAGTGAGAGATAATATAAAATCTATTATTAAATTCATGGATAAAAAAACTATAATTTACCCAATTCCGGTATTATACCAAACATCGAAAAAAAGTTTTATTTAATGAATTATTAATAAACGTAGAGTTTACACAATATTATTAGCCATTGATCCATTTGATTATCATGAATAAGATTAAAACCTTTTATCAAACCTCCACCACATTAAGCAATAACCATAAATATTTCAAAAGTTTAGTAAACCCCATTATAATTTATTTGGTTATTTTGCTAATTTTCGGTTATTCAGCTTCAATCTCGAGTTTATAATCTTTGGCGACAATATCAAAAACATAATCATATGTTTGTAATACATAATGTTTATGATCTTTTTTTATCTTAGAAGTTGTCCATCGGTTGGTTAATTCTTGAATTAAACAAGAATTGTCAACAAAATCAAAAGATGAATCCATCTTATTTTCATTTACATAAAGATCTAATTCACAACATTGATAATATATGACATTCGAAAAAGAAAATGTATA
Organism: uncultured Gilliamella sp.; assembly: GCA_946482005.1. GTDB lineage: Bacteria > Pseudomonadota > Gammaproteobacteria > Enterobacterales > Orbaceae > Gilliamella. The sequence goes on along the minus strand of CAMLPV010000001.1, from coordinate 16,421 downwards.
TGGGATAAAATCTTTCCCCGAAGTTATTTCGGTTAATGTGGAACTGAATTCACCTTTAAAAATACAATTATATTCTGAATCAAATATCTGCTTGAATTCATCTAAATAGATCGCATTTCTTCCGCTTATAATTCCAACCGCTTCAGTTTTAATCGCTTGATATTTCATATTGGTTAATCTTTTTAGTTAATATTTCTAGGGATTAATTTGTTTATAAATTATTATTCCATGCTTTAATCCAAAACAATACTCTTTTTAGTTAACTTGGTACACAAACTATATTTGTTCATTAAATTTAGGGGCGATTATTTTTTTGAAATTAGAAAAAATAACTATGATTGTATTTACTATAAAAACGTATATTTAACACAGCAAATCATTTTCTCTATATTCCTAATAAAGTTGAATAAAAAGACGAATCAATTTTTTTAAATAACTAATTTTATAGATAAATAATGATTGTATTATTTATCTAAACTATTTTTATTATCACTAGTAATAGTGATGTTTACCAAAGTAAAAACCTAATCCAACTTGGGATGTTGATCAACAAGTTCCTGTCGTTTAGTTTGTAGTTCTTCGATCTGCTCATCGATATCTTCCACTTCATCTTCAATTGAATCAAAATGTTCAGATAGGAGTGATTCAGCTTCGTTGCGATTGGCGGCAGTTGGCGCGGTACCATGTAACGGTTTTTTAGCGGTTTCGTGCATGGCAAAACCGGTAACAACACCAATAAATCCCACCAACATCAAATAATAGGCTGGCATATATAAGTTACCGGTTGATTCAACAAGCCATGCTACTAAAGTTGGCGTTACCCCAGCAACAATAATCGCAAGATTGAAAATGCTGGCAATGGCGCTATAGCGGATATTGGTAGGAAACATAGCGGGCAATATTGAGGTAATAATCCCAGTAAAACAGTTAATAAACAGTGCTAAGATAAATACCCCTAAAAAAACCAAGGGAATATGCTGACTGTTAATTAACATAAACGCCGGATAAGATAATAGCAATAGACCGATACTACCAATTAATATAAATGGTTTACGTCCTACTTTGTCACTTAATAGCCCAATTATAGGTTGAATAATTAACATTCCGACCATTATCGCGATAATTATGAGTAAACCATGCTCAGTGTCATAATTTAAGTTATGCGCTAAATAGCTTGGCATATAAGTTAATAACAAATAGAACGATACGTTTGTCACAATAACTAATCCTGCGCAAACTAATATATGTCGCCAATATTTGCTGATAATATTTTTTAGCGCTGATTTGGTTTCAGCTATTTCTTCTGATTCTCTAGCTTCGAGGTGTTGTTGGAAAGTTGGAGTCTCTTCGGAAATATGATGTAAGATAAAACTAATTATACCTAAGGGTAAGGCAATTAAAAATGGGATACGCCACCCCCAACTATATAGCGCCGATTGACTAAGTAGCATGGATAAGAACACCACTAACCCTGCGCCAATAATAAACCCGACCATTGAACCAAAATCAAGCCAACCACCAATAAAACCGCGTTTACGATCGGGTGAATATTCCGCCACCACCGTTGCGGAACCTGAGTATTCACCACCAATTGAAAACCCTTGTGCTAATTTAACCATTAACAGTAATACCGGTGAGGTAATGCCAATTGTTTCATAAGTTGGTATCAGTCCAATACAAAATGTACTTAATGACATGATTACTAACGTGATAGATAGTACTTTTTGCCGACCGATATTATCACCAATTAAACCAAAAATTATCCCTCCTAATGGACGAATAAAAAAGGGAATAGAAAAGGTCGATAACGCTGCAATAATCTGCACACTAGGCGATACATGAGGAAAAAACACCTGACCAATAATATACGCCAAAAAGCTATATACACCAAAGTCATACCACTCAATAGCATTACTGAAAGCCGATGCCCAAGTGGCTTTTTTTAATTGGTTATCATTAATAATGGGAATGTCATTAATGTCTAGAGGTTTATGATTCGATTTTGCCATGAAATACCGCCTTTTAAATTTATTAATATCAAGATTTAAATCCAAATAATTAATTTCAACCGGCTGCCATGCCAAAGATAAACGATAAGATTAGATAAATTCGAGGTAAAAATCTAAACACACCAATTTTGCTTAATGATTGATGTCAGATAGGAAAGAATTATATACCTAAATTTAGCAAAAATAACTCATTTATCACACCATGCTATTATCTTCATTTTCATCTTGTTGATGGTGACTATTGCTAGTAACCTTATCTATTATCCTTTAGAATGAGATTACCCAAACTGATGAGGTATTCCCTATGCGATGGAGAGACCAAAGAGAGAGTGATAACATTGAAGATCGCCGCTCACAATCAGCAAGTGATATTGGGACACGTATCCCAATTGGTGGTAAAGGTAAAATTATTTTATTTCTTATCGTGTTAGTAGCCGGTTACTACGGCGTTGACTTGACGGGCTTACTAGACAGCAGTGTGATTAATTTAGGCGATAACACATCAACGAGCCAAGTTGATGACGCTCCACTTAACGACAGTGACGCTGCTAAATTTACTTCAGTGATTTTAGCTAGCACCGAAGATTTTTGGCAAGAACAATTCCAACAATTAGGCAAAACGTATATTCCTCCTAAACTGGTGCTGTATAGCGGTGCAACCCGGACGCTATGTGGTACTGGCCAAGCTATGATGGGTCCATTTTATTGTAATTTAGATAAAACCGTTTACCTTGATTTATCATTTTATCAAGAAATGAAAAGACGCCTTGGTGGTGGCGGTGACTTTGCTCAAGGCTATGTGATTGCCCACGAAGTTGGACATCACGTACAAAATTTACTTGGCACTTTTGATAAAATCCAGCAATTAGGGCAAAATCAAACAAATCAGCTATCGATTAAACTTGAATTGCAAGCCGATTGTTATGCCGGTTTATGGGGCAATGCTATGCAAAAACAACATATTTTAGAAGTGGGCGATATCGAACAAGCCCTCAATACCGTGCAAGCGATTGGCGATGATCGTATACAACAACAAAATAATGGTTATGTTGTTCCTGATAGTTTTACTCATGGCACTTCAAAACAACGTTATACATGGTTTAAACGTGGCTTTGATAGTGGGTCGATAAATCAGTGCAATACATTTATTCAATAAGGAAATTTAAGTTAAGGAACCAATATGTCAAAAAAATTAGTAAACCGAGTTCTATTAGTCAATGATGATGGCATTGATGCCACCGGGATCCGAATTTTGAAGAGTATCGCGGAAAATATCGCTAACGAAGTTTGGGTGGTTGCGCCGGTGGTCGATCAGAGCGGTGTTTCTTGTTCGGTGAGTCTAAAATCGCCATTTCGGGTACAAAAGCGTAGCCAAACGGAATATGCGGTCTATGGCACACCTGCCGACTGTTCGCTATTTGCTATAAAATCTGTCATGGCCAACCAATTACCTGATTTGGTGCTATCAGGAATTAATAATGGTTCCAATTTAGGATTTGAAACAGTATTATCGGGTACGGTAGGGGCAGCAATGATGGCGATGACGCTAGGTGTACCGGCAATGGCTTTAAGTCAAGTTAGTAGTGAAGATAACATACCAACCGATTGGCACTGTTCAACTCATCTTGCTGAATCCATAATTAGACAACTTTATGCGCTATCGACCCCAGATAATATCTGTTTTAATATCAACTTCCCTAATTGCCAAGCTGAGCAAATAAAAGGCGTTAAAATCACCAAACAAGGCAGTCCGGATGTTAGCCAATTTGTAATTGCTGAAACTCAAGATCCGGAAGGTCATGACTATTTTTGGTTTAGAGCCAAACGCAACCAAGGTGTGATTGATGTCGAAAAAGAACTCGATGCTGCCAATGATGGATATATTGCTATCACCCCGTTAAATTATGAACGTACCGATTATGCGTTTTATCAACAGATAAAAGCCACATTTAACGTTTAAATTTTTGTTTGATGGCAACCGTCTTCCTACTTGTTAAATCAAATAAGGAAGACGTTAATTTGCATAAGATAAAATGAGATGAATTGACAACTATTTTTTTACTAATGCACAAAATAGTAAAGAAATCGTCACCATTACTAAGCCAATCCAATAAACCACTTCATGACCGTAAGCTTGAGAGGCAAAACCTTGAATAATACCAGCCAAAATCACGCTACAAATAATGCCGTTATTAAATAAAGTTGAGGCAATACCCATGCGGGTTGGTAATAAGTCTTGGAAATAGATAATACCAATATTGGCAACAATCCCAATAAACAATCCATTAAAGATTTGTAATATATACAACATGGTTGCATCTTTAAATAAAATCATCCCGACATAAAACAAAATTCCGCAAATGATAGCAATAAAAAATAGATTGCGTTTGCCTAATACTGGTACCAAATAACCAGCAATAATCATAATAGGAATTTCAATTCCTGCCGCTAATCCCATCAAACTACCCGGTAATGAATTAGACAGGTGTAATACCGCTTCCACATAAATCGGCATATCGATGATATACATCATATTTGCAGTCCACATAAAAATAGTGGAGATTAACAAACACATCACATTGCGATTGGTGAAAATCGATTGGTTCGCCGTAGCTAACTCAGTTGCCGTAAACGAACTGATTGCTCTTTTTTCAACTGGCGGCAAGAAGATAGTGACGACAATCATCGAGATAATAAACATCGACATGGCACACAAATACATCGCAGTAAAACCGTAATTGATTGCCAACGCAAAAGATAATGGTGGACCTATCACCCATGCTAATGATAATTGCGCACGAATCAGGGAATTAAAGGCAACTGCATTACGACCGCTCTTTTCGGCATACTCACGCGCCATCGCAAATACCTGCGGCATTGCCGCAGACGCTAATGCGGCAAAAAATACACCTAAGGTAATTAACACATAATAGTTACGTGAATAAGCAAAAATCAGACTATTTGCCAGCCCCATAAAACAACAAAAAATTACAATTTTACGGCGGTCACCCCTGTTATCCGAATACTTGGCTAACAAATAACTACCAATAATACTGGCTAGCGCATTAACCGAATAAAACGCGCCGACTAAACGAGGATCAGCCCCAACTTCAAACGATAAGAAGCGACTTAAGGTAGGCGATTGTAAGGCACCCGCTACTCCAATAATAAACGTCGTCACTAAAAAAGCACCAAAAACAACGCCAGATTTTCGAATGAATGAAGAAGTCATAAACGCAGATTAACCATTAAATTAAGTGTCGTAATTATACCCTTAAAATTAATGGGAATATAGGCGTTCGTCAGCTAATTGGGCGACTTTTCAACTTATCGACAATATAGATGATCGATATATAATGTACCATTGAGTAATGTTTATTACCTAGGCTTTAAACACTTTAAAGGCTTTATAAAATTAGCGAAATAATCACCTAGTATGCCTTTAAACTTGATTAATCTGAAATCTACATTATTATATTTTTAACATTATGTTATTTAATTGATGATATTGTTTCAAAAAATAGTTAACTTGCATAAACAAAGGATTAGATAGTTGCCTAGCTAATAAAAAGGCTAATTGTCAGAACGTTCAATAAATCAGACAAAAATAAAAGATCCTTTATGATATTTTTAAGGTAATAAAATAATGAAAAAAATATTAATTTTTGCCGTAACTTGTTTAACTTTATTTTCGTGTAATATTCAAAAAAGCGAAGGACAAGAAAAAAAGTTAATAGTACTTTCGAACAACTATAACTTAATATGGAGGTCAGAGTATGCCCCTAACAGTATCGCAATTAAGAAACAAAAAATAATCCGTAATAATGAAGGAAGTAATAACGAATCAACTTTAACCATCGAAGCTAATTCAGATGGATTTATTACATCAGTATATGGTGACGAATATAAACTCTTAGAAGTTGATTATATCAATGCTATTTTCAAATCTTACGATGATGAAGATCAGGCTCAAATTTATCAATTAAAATTAGATGAAAATAACAATATTATTGAGACGTTTAATGATCGAAATGAACAAGCGAGTTACGCAAAATTCGATGACAGAGGCAGAGTGACAAATATATTTGACGTTGAAGGTGATGGTGATGATGGTGATGATGAATTAAACTTGACCCATACTAAAGAGTTAAGCTATTTTGATAATAATAAACTAGCATTTTTTTCAAACAAATTTATCTACATTTCTGAGGAACATCCCCAAGAAGATTTATTCAAAAGCTATTTTTTTTATAACGACCAAAATCAGTTAATCAAATCTATAGCTAAATACTCTCTGCGGTATAGTAATGAAAAAACCGATGATAACAGCCCACTTGAAAGACTTAAAGAAGCTTGTTTTTATTCAAATCATAACCAACATGGCGATTGGACTCAATCTTACTGTGTAAATGAGGACAATAAAAGAATATCGAGTTCTAGTCGAAGTTTAGAATATTAATCTATTACCTAATAGATTATAGAGATAACTGTTTTAAACAGCCTAAAATATCCTCTTTTTATCAACTTTGATAATTTGGAATATCTATACTAATCATACGACAAAATTAACGATTACTGTTTATTTAATGTCATCGCCATTAAATAAGCTAATAATTAAAAAGATAAAAAGTTATATGGACAACCATCTTCATTAACAAGGTTCATCTGTTCATTAACAGGTCTCATATTAGTAGTATTCGGAACTTTATCAAATTTTTCCTTTAAATAACGATATAATACCCCGATTTTCTTTCTCTCTAAGATTGGCCATCATTCCCTGCCAATTAATAACCTCATAATGATATCCCATATTAAATTCTTCTGGCGAAAAATATTCACCTTCACCTTTAAAAAAGGCACTAATTTCATTGTTCTTCAATGCACGTTCAAATTTACCCATTATTTTAGTTTTATCTAGTTTCCAAATTGTTTTAACAATATTGGTTAATTACTGTTTTCATGGCACCTAATAACGCTATCTATTCGCCTAGAGATATATCATTTTTTAAAAAAATCTGAAATAGCATTAAAATCATCATCTATTTTTTGCTTTAATTGATCAAGTGCTTCGTTGAGGGGTTTTCTCTCTTCAAAGTTCTCCCGCCAAATATGAAACTCGGCAAAGCCATAATATCTCCTTTGGATTGAGTAATAATTATCTCTTGCAGATTCAATAAAATAATCAGCTGAACTTGTATCTTCAATTGCTGATGATATATCTGCAATTGTACGATTAATTGCAGATAACCAAGTGTTATCCTGTTCAGCAATTAAAATATTTCGAAGTTTAATAAAATCATCTAATAATGTATTTAATAATTGAGATAATATTCTATTGTCCTTAAAGTATTGGTATTCGAAACAATCTTGAGCGTTAAATGGACGCGTTAAATCTAATGCCATCACAGAATCTATATATTCTTGTGGTGGTTTATAATAATGGTCCCTTATATAATGGAGGATAAGATCTGGTGACGCATAATATTGATTAGTCACTTGTGATGGAATTAATAATTCGCAATATCCTAAAGGTATTCTCGCAGGCAAATTTCTCTTCTTATTGATATAAGGTTGTAAAATAGATTCTTTACATAAATTACAAGGAGTATTACATCTTATCCTATTAAATGTATAATCATAAATATCATCGTTGCTTATAATTTCTGTGAGTTTTTCAATGAATTCTGGTTCGGTATCGCCCATTTCATAAGAATGTTCAGAAGAAAGCCAACCAATATTGACAATCATTTTTAACGGTTTGTTCCAAGTGTAACTATAGTGTGTATGATCTTTAAAATACATATTTTTCACCTTAAATATTTCCATGATGTTTCTACCGTTTTTATAATCTAACTTCTAGATATATTAATAACAACTATTACTGATAGGTTTTAAATTCATCAATAGATCTTGATCCCTATACCGCCCAATAAATGGGGCGGAGTAACAATTTCGGTTGTAGTGTAGACCGGTCTCTTCCTGGTAGTATTGTCCCTAAAAACGCAGTGGGTTATCAGGGATAGCATGATTACCAACTTCATGGTAGATTTCATCAATAATTCGCCCATAGGCATTATACTGGCATTCATATAATGTTTAACTAAATCCATCCGTTAACCCTATTGCGTGCCGAGTTGGTCGTTTGGCTATCAGTAAAATTGGGGGAGTACCTTGCTGGGCATTGTTAGTTTCGGCAATCAGTTTATGACCTTGCCAGATAAATCCGTGGTTTTGCCATTAATCGTTTTACTGGTACGGCGGTTAAGCAACCTATTTACTCACATCAACATGACCTATAAAACAGCCCTTTAACGATTAGCTGGCTTTTATTAGTCAAAATGGGGCTCGCATGTAAAAATACTTCAGGAATATCTTAAGTTTTTATATTTACATTCGAATATTTTCGGCTGTTAATAACTTATGATCCAAGGAATATCATTAAGCAAATATAAGAATTTATATTATAAACTTTCTAACGCTTTAGTATCGTCAAGAATGCGTTGCGTTATTTTTTCTTTTAATACATATGGAGGAAGCTCACCATTATATTTATAACTATCATCAACTGTAAACAAAGAAGTATCTATTCTTACTAATACCTCTTTGCAGTATTTTTTTATTGATTCATCTGTTATTCCTTTATTTTTTATGAAATTAATTATTATCTCTATCATCACTAATTTAGAAAAATCATCCAATTCTTTTTGTTTATAAAAAAAATCGAATGCAAATTTTATGTCATTCATTGAAAAATATTGGATATTACATCTAATTAATTCTAAATATTTAAAAAAATTGTTAGTTATTTCCTTGTTATTTGATGGTGCTAATAATTCTTCTTTATTTCTTAATAATAACTCTTTATACCACAGTGATAATAAATTATTAGGGATATTATATTTTTGGAATGTTTTATATAAATTATCACGCTCCATATGGAAAACATTTCCTTGATATTTTATAAATAATTCTTTAGCTTGATCATAAGTATTATCTTCCATAAAATTAATTTCCCATGTTTTTAATTGCTCGCCAATATGCCCTTCTTTTACAACATCATGATTAAACTTTAATAAATATCTTACTTCTTCTAAGTAATAACCTTCGGCCATATAAGGATTATGAGACAATAATATGGTTTTATCTAACGCTATTTGTAGTTTTAGAAAAACTTTGTTTATTTTCCATATATTACTGAGTCATAAAAATGACAATTAAGGATTGCCCATCCAGCGTCATTCCACTTAGCTGACCGTTACGGTAATGATATTGCAACCACTGCCTATCGGGGAGTTTGATAGTTTTATACTGGTTTGCGGGAATAAAACATAGGCGTTACCGTTTGAATTTATTAGTAGAATCAGAATGTTATATCAAAACCAGTAACGCTCTATTTTTTTAAACTATACTCCGATTAAATCGGAATTTGTATACCAAATAATTAACAAGAAAATAGATCATATGGACAACCTTTTTCAAGAGTAAATTGAAATTGTTTATCTATAGGGTACATTTGTGCTGCACCCGGGACTTTATCAAAGTTATCTCTTAAATAACGATATAGTACCCCAATTTTCTTTTTCTCTTCCGTAGATAATTGGTCGATTAAGTAATCATTTTGAGTCAAAAAAAAGGGATTATTACTTCGAAGAATATAAAAACAAGCAATATTTCTAAATAAACTCCATGCATCTAAAGTTTCTTCCTTAAGTGAACTTAAGTAAAATTTAAAATATTTGACCAACTCTTGATAGGGATGTTCTTTATTTTTAAGATAGGACATCATTCCTGTGAAATTCATAATAAAACTATGGTACCCCATATTAAATTCCTCTGGTGTAAAATAGTCACCTTCACCTTTCAAATAGGCAATAATTTCATTATTATTTACTGCTTGTTCAAAATCACCTTTCATGGGAACTCCTCCTTGGTTTTATACTCCTACTCATAGAGGTAACTTTGCCAGTGCTTGTCGGTTTCGGCAATCAAATTATTGCCTTGCCACGCATTTTTCGGGAAAAAATTTGAACAACGCTTTAGCGTTCGCTCCGAAGGAGCGAGTCTCATGGATGAGACGAGCATTTGAATTCGGTTATTTTGCCATTAACGATTGATTGTTTCTGACTTTAATTAGTCAACATAAGTATTATTAATATCACCTAAAAATGATATTTAAAGAACATGAAGCTGATCAGTTTTTGTAAAGATGGTTCAGGAAATCTCGCTACTTCAATATAAAAACCTAAAATTACAGTTATACTAAGATGTAATAAACTTAAAATATATATGTTTTATTATAATAAACAATCCATGGCTTTATAAAAATTTAACATAAAATCATAAAGATATTGTTATACAATAAAGTTAATATTCTTCTGTAACTAAGGCTAATCCATGAGATACTATTTCTTGCGTTAATTCTTTTTCCGTAAAATTTGGAGTATCTCGTATAAAGTCTAAAATCCAAGTGATTTTTTGCTCCTCAAAATATTTTAAAAATGAATACTTATATACATCTTCTAAAGAAAGAGTACACGCATTACCTGCTTTTCCTTTTCCTTCTATGTAAATAATTGGCGCGTTTTTTCTACGATTGTCTGCTGTAATAGCTATTTTTAACACTCCATCTGGAGCATTAGCTAAATATGGATGTAGATCAATATCAACTAAAATATAATATAACGCTCTCATTCTAATATCCTTGATGCAAAACTCACTCTGTAATATAAGTATAGTGATTTTTTTTTGATTTAATCAACATATAATTTGCATGTAGTTGCTGCGCTTCCCCCTAAACCATATTCAGGATAAGCCATAGCAAAAGGTTCAAGTTTACCTTTCATAGTATCACCAGCCCAGTTTGGAATTCTTGCTTGAACGATACCATTTTCAAAAAGTTGTAATGTATCAAATTCGCCTAAGAGCCTCGCTTCAGACCATAACCTACTAATTTGATAAGCTTCTCTTGCAGCTGAGCCATTACTAAATTTTCTAAAACCAAAGTAACTTACTTTATTTGTCATCGTATCTAAAGTCTTTGATACCAAATTATTTACAGTACTATCATCATTCAAATATCGCATATAACGATACCCAGTAGTTGGTAGAGTCGCACTTGGTCCATTTGGAACGACATAAAAATCAATTGCAAACTCAGTTCCAGATGTCACTACTGAAGACAACCCAAGCGGGTCAATCCAATTGACCGGATTCTGGCAATATTGATAAAAATTGAGACCACCAATCAGCTTTATCGGGTCTTGGGTTATATACCGCCCGACAAAGGGGTCTAAAAATTTAACATAAAATCATAAAGATATTGTTATACAATAAAGTTAATATTCTTCTGTAACTAAGGCTAATCCATGAGATACTATTTCTTGCGTTAATTCTTTTTCCGTAAAATTTGGAGTATCTCGTATAAAGTCTAAAATCCAAGTGATTTTTTGCTCCTCAAAATATTTTAAAAATGAATACTTATATACATCTTCTAAAGAAAGAGTACACGCATTACCTGCTTTTCCTTTTCCTTCTATGTAAATAATTGGCGCGTTTTTTCTACGATTGTCTGCTGTAATAGCTATTTTTAACACTCCATCTGGAGCATTAGCTAAATATGGATGTAGATCAATATCAACTAAAATATAATATAACGCTCTCATTCTAATATCCTTGATGCAAAACTCACTCTGTAATATAAGTATAGTGATTTTTTTTTGATTTAATCAACATATAATTTGCATGTAGTTGCTGCGCTTCCCCCTAAACCATATTCAGGATAAGCCATAGCAAAAGGTTCAAGTTTACCTTTCATAGTATCACCAGCCCAGTTTGGAATTCTTGCTTGAACGATACCATTTTCAAAAAGTTGTAATGTATCAAATTCGCCTAAGAGCCTCGCTTCAGACCATAACCTACTAATTTGATAAGCTTCTCTTGCAGCTGAGCCATTACTAAATTTTCTAAAACCAAAGTAACTTACTTTATTTGTCATCGTATCTAAAGTCTTTGATACCAAATTATTTACAGTACTATCATCATTCAAATATCGCATATAACGATACCCAGTAGTTGGTAGAGTCGCACTTGGTCCATTTGGAACGACATAAAAATCAATTGCAAACTCAGTTCCAGATGTCACTACTGAAGACAACCCAAGCGGGTCAATCCAATTGACCGGATTCTGGCAATATTGATAAAAATTGAGACCACCAATCAGCTTTATCGGGTCTTGGGTTATATACCGCCCGACAAAGGGGTCTAAAAATTTAACATAAAATCATAAAGATATTGTTATACAATAAAGTTAATATTCTTCTGTAACTAAGGCTAATCCATGAGATACTATTTCTTGCGTTAATTCTTTTTCCGTAAAATTTGGAGTATCTCGTATAAAGTCTAAAATCCAAGTGATTTTTTGCTCCTCAAAATATTTTAAAAATGAATACTTATATACATCTTCTAAAGAAAGAGTACACGCATTACCTGCTTTTCCTTTTCCTTCTATGTAAATAATTGGCGCGTTTTTTCTACGATTGTCTGCTGTAATAGCTATTTTTAACACTCCATCTGGAGCATTAGCTAAATATGGATGTAGATCAATATCAACTAAAATATAATATAACGCTCTCATTCTAATATCCTTGATGCAAAACTCACTCTGTAATGTAAGTATAGTGATTTTTTTTTGATTTAATCAACATGTAATTTGCATGTAGTTGCTGCGCTTCCTCCTAAACCATATTCAGGATAAGCCATAGCAAAAGGTTCAAGTTTACCCTTCATAGTATCACCAGCCCAGTTTGGAATTCTTGCTTTAACGATACCATTTTCAAAAAGTTGTAATGTATCGAATTCGCCTAAGAGCCTCGCGTCAGACCATGACCTACTAATTTGATAAGCTTCTCTTGCAGCTGAGCCATTACTAAATCTTCTAAAACCAAAGTAATTTACTTTATTTGTCATCGTATCTAAAGTCAGTGATGCCAAATTATTTACAGTACTATCATCATTCAAATATCGCATATAACGATACCCAGTAGTTGGTAGAGTCGCACTTGGTTCATTTGGAACGACATAAAAATCAATTGCAAACTCAGTTCCAGATGTCACTACTCAAGACAACCCAAGCAGATCAATCCAGTTAACTGGATTTGGGCTATATTGGTAAAGATTGAGACCACCAATCAGCTTTATCGGATCTTGGGTTATATACCGCCCGACAAAGGGGTCGTAGTAACGGTTTAGGTTGTAGTGGTTTCACCAAATCCATCGGTTAACCCTATCGGGGTGCCGAGTTGGTCGTTTTGGTACCAGTAGAGTTGGGTTTTGCCTTGTTGAGCATTGCCTTGCACTAACGCCAGAGGCTGGAAGGAGTCCAGCTCATAGAGGTAACTTTGCCAGTGCTTGTCATTGTCGGTTTCGGCAATCAGTTGATTGCCTTATCACACATTTTTCGGGAAAAAATTTGAACAACGTTTTAACGTTGGCTCGGCAGAAGCGAGTCTCATGGATGAGACGAGTATTGGAATTCGGTTGTTTTATCATTAACCGTTTTACGGCTACGGCGGTTAAGCAATCTATTTGTTCACACTTATGGCCTAATGAGTTATAAAACAGCCCCAATAACGATTAGCTATTTTTGACTATTGTTAGTCAGCATAAGTATTGCTAGTACATGTAAAGATGTTTCAGGAAACAAACATGTTTAAGTATAAGTTTTCAAATCTAACGTTCTAATAGATAACCAGATTACATATACAATATTTTATCTTTCAAGGAGCTTATTATGTTTTATATTATAATAAATATAATTGGTTTTTTATTTATTTGATTTAATTAAAATATCCTGCCAGCATACATTCAACTTCTTCTTTTGATTTTACTTCCATCCTATCAAATAGTTTTTTATCGCTCTCCGTGGCTGTTCTAATTCGAGTGTCATTTAACCATAATTCATTATCAACTATTCTACGAGCTAAATTTTTGTAACTTTTGTCTATTTCACTAAAATAGATAATTGACCAACCACCACTTTTTATATGCTGAGCATTTGAATAAATTAAATGAGAGAATCGATTTGGATATGTAGGAGGAGCACTTATCTCTTTAGTTTTTTTGACTTTATCACCATAAATACCAAGAAGAATAGTCTCATCAAAATAAGACACATACAATACTTGAGCGGAAATGAAATAGCACTCATTGAGAGGGATAGCAATTGCTGAGCCTAAAATATCTTGTTTAGTTAATTCATTGAGTGAAGCATCAATTTTTTTATCGAGACCAACAAACGTCACTTTACATTCGCCAGTATGGATATTGCCGTAAGTACGGATAATCTCAATACCCATTTTTGCTGGCTCACCAGGAAGATATAGAAAAAAGAATCGATCCCCATTGTTATGATATTCAATACCCAGTGTCATTTTCTCATTAATTTCTGCGGGAATAATATATTCACTTAATGTTTCAACTGTTAGTAATCTTGCTTTTTCTTGTAATTCATTTTCAATATGTTTTTTTGTATCAATCATTCTCGTATCCTACTCGGTAACGGTTTCCTGTCTGGGGTTATCATATCACCTTTAGAATTAAAGAGTATTCTTGTGCCTTTTAGATCAAATATTTCACTTCTTGTATTTCTAAAAAATCTGATAATTAATCGATCTCCTTCCGATGACATCAATGTACCATCAGGATGTACATGGCTAGACCAACGCCAACCTTGTTCACCAAGCACTTTCGCTTTATTTATATCTATCGGAATACTGGTAGCATTTCCTCGAACAATTAATCTACGCCCACCAGTGGTAAACATTGCAAACTCTTCCCCTGTTGCGGCACTAAGTGCAACTAAATCATTTTGTCCAAAAAGGCTTTTTTTAACAATAGTGCTTGAACCATAGCTAGGGAGCTCAGCTAAAACTGTTGCTTGAGTAGGGCTTAAACTTTCCACTCCCATCGCAATTGCTCGATAGTTTTGATTTGGAGTAGATATGATAACACCATCAGATAAACCTTTAATTAATCCTAATGGGTCAGACCATTTTACAGGGTTACCACACACATACTGATAGAAGTTCCATCCCCCCGCCAACTTTATCGGGTCTTGGGTTATATACCGCCCGACAAAGGGGTCGTAGTAACGATTTAGGTTGTAGTGTAGACCTGTCTCTTCATCGTAGTATTGTCCCTGAAAGCGCAGCGGGTTATCAGGGATAGCACGATTGCCAACTTCATGGTAGGTTTCATCAATAATTTGCCCATAGCCATTATACTGGCATTCATATAATGTTTCACCAAATCCATCCGTTAACCCTATCGGCGTGCCGAGTTGGTCGTTTTGGTACCAGTAGAGTTGGGTTTTGCCTTTTTTTAGAATAGCTTATACTTTAAGCTGTACGAATTAGCATAACCTATTTAGCGAGTTTTTACCCCGCATCACCTTGCAAACTTTAGATGTATGGTGAATATTGCAGTTTAATTTTATAAGTTTACTGATAACTTATGTTGGTTTGCGCGTATAAAACGTAAGCATTACCGTTTGGAATTTGTAATTAGATTCAATACATTATAGCAAAACCGGTAAAGCTCTATTTTTTAAACTATTCTCCGGTTAAATCGCAACTCACAACTTAACCATTAAAAAGTCAAAAGTCATAAAGAAAAAAGATCATATGGAAAACCATTTGCTTTTACTATTTTTATCTGCTCATCAAATGGTCTCATATTGGCTGAATCAGGAACTTTATCAAAGTTATCTTTTAAATAACGGCATAATACCCCGATTTTCTTTTTCTCTTCCGCAGTTAATTCACTAATTAAATCGTCATGTTGAGTTAAAAAATAGCTGTTATCTTTTTGAAGAATATAAAAGCATTTAAGATTATTAAATAAACCCCAAGCATCTAGAACATCTTCCTTTAATGAACTTAAATATAATTTAAAATATTTGACCAGAAGTTGATAGGAATTTTCTCCCTTTTCAAGATTAGCCATCATTCCCATCCAATTAGTCATATAACTATGATTTCCCCAACAAAATTCATTTGGCGAGAAATAGTCACCTTCACCTTTAAAAAAGGCAATAATTTCATTATTGTTTATAGCTCGTTCAAATTTACCCATTATGGTCACCTCTCCTTGGTAAAATGATAGTACTGAGGATTTTTATGACAAAAAAGTATCCCTTAATATGCTTATCAGCTTGCAAGTTCTAGATATATTTTAGATGTTCACTTGCGGGTATATAACATAACCATTACCATTTGGAATTTGTAATTAGATTCAACACTTTATAGCCAAACCGGTAACACTCTGTTTTTTTTAAACTATTCTCCGGTTAAATCGCAACCCACACCTTAATAATTAAAAAGAAAATAGATCATATGGACAACCTTTTTTAAGAGT